>NZ_JACJTT010000035.1 GCF_014698825.1 Richelia sinica FACHB-800 | reverse complement strand
TGATAGAATGTCGGTATCATTTTCAATAGATTGGTCTTGTTGAGAATATAAGACCTATCTTTTTTTACCATACACCTTCACATTCTTTACTCTGTCTCTTTTTCAGCCTTCTTTGTCCCCCCTTAAGCTATTTACAATTAAAATTGTATCATTTCAATTCAGCTATCAGCAACCCCTATGTAGCCGCACAACTGATAGCTGAATTAATCAATTTAAACTACAGCAACAGTCGCTTTCAACAGAAAAATTTTCTCGATTACATCTTCCACAACTTTATCGGGAGTAGAAGCACCAGAGGTTATACCTACGGTGATTTTACCTTGAGGTAACCAGTTTTCACTAATTACTAATTCTCCAGATAATTGTCGATGCTGAATAGCATCTTCTGAGTGAATTCTTTCAACACTGTCGATGTGATAGGAAGGAATTTTCCGCTCGATAGCAATTTGTTGTAGTTGAGTAGTATTTGATGAGTTAAACCCACCAATTACTACCATTAAATCGAGGTTATCTTGGACTAATTCCAACATGGCATCTTGGCGTTCTTGGGTAGCATCACAGATGGTGTTGAAACTTTGGAAATGTTGATTTAATTCAACGGGTCCATATTTCTGCATCATCGTCCGCTCAAATAGCTTGCCGATTTGCTCGGTTTCACCTTTAAGCATGGTGGTTTGATTAGCAATTCCCACTCTTTCTAAATCTTGGTCTGGGTCAAATTCTGCTGAACAGGCTTTAGCAAATTTAACTAAAAATTCTTCGCGGTTGCCACCATGGAGAATGTAGTTAGCAACGTATTCGGCTTCTTGTAAGTTGAAAACAATTAAATATTTACCAGCGAAGGAACTGGTGGCAACTGTTTCTTCATGTTTGTATTTACCGTGAATAATAGAAGTGTAATCGCCTTTTTTGTGCTTCTCAACTGTGTTCCAAACTTTAGAAACCCAAGGGCAGGTAGTGTCAACAATTTTGCAGCCTTTGTTGTGGAGAATCTGCATTTCTTGAACGCTAGCACCGAAGGCAGGTAAAATGACTACATCACCACTATCAACTACAGAAAAATCCTTTTGATTGTTTTCCACAGGGATGAATTTAACTTCCATCTCCTGCATTCTTTGGTTGACTGAGGGGTTGTGAATAATTTCGTTGGTAATCCAAATGCGTTCTGTAGGGAAGTGCTGACGGGTTTCATAGGCCATAGCCACCGCACGTTCTACACCCCAGCAAAAACCAAAGGCTTGGGCCAGACGGATGGTCACATCTCCTTTGGTAATAGTGTAGTTGCGATCGCGTATTTGTTGAATCAAGTTACTCTGGTACTCAGACTGCAACTGGCTGGCTACTTCTGCTTGGTGACCAAACCCTTTGCGATTGTAGTTTTCAGAATGCTGGAGGCTACGTTTAAAAGCTTTTGTATCCATTTGGGTTTTGCCACTCATATCACTATTGTTCATTCTCTCGTGCCAAGAGGCGATTCAAGAGGGAAAAATCTCTTAAGCTGTGGATAAAGTCATTTTACTGTGACTGGGACGGAGTATAAATCTGCAAAGCAGTCCGCCACACGAGATAACCTTGAGGACTTAAATGTAAACCATCGGTAGAAAATTCCTGACGCATATTACCTTCCTTGTTGATGAATAGGGAATGTAAGTCAAGATATTTAGCACCTTGGTCGCTAGCTATCTGTTTTAATCTTTCATTTAATTGGCGAATGCGATTGTTAGGAATGGCTAACAGTTTTTCCTTTTGTTCCCAAGTAGCTTCTTTGTCCCCATGAGGCAAAATAGATTGGACAAAAATTTGGGCTTGGGGGTGTTTTTCCCGTAAATAACGAATAATACGACGCTGATTGTCTAAAATTTCCTCATCGGAGATGCCCCGAATCAAATCATTAATTCCAATCATCACTAGCACCGTTTCGGGCTGGGTGTGGTCAAATAACTCTAATCGATTTAATAGTCCTTCGGTAGTTTCTCCAGATATCCCCTGATTTAGCCAAGCTTTGTTTTCCGGTAATAATTCCGGTGGAAACCATAAACTCAGAGAATCTCCGGCTAATACAGTCAAGCGGGGGGGCTGTTTTTCCGCCGCTACAATGGCTTCTTGTTTGAGAATTTCCAACCACTGTTGATAACTGAGTTTATGACGGGGGCCTAACTCTGGTGAAACATATTGATTAGTCCAGTTGAGGTTAACTGGTGGTGATGATGATGTGGTTGTCCCGAAGACAGGACTTAACTTTTGCTGTCGCCAAATTAGTAAGATGACCACTAACATCAGGATGGCGTTAGTGAGTAGTGCAAATAATCCCCAGATCGGAAAAGGCTTGACACGAGTGGACACGACTAGAAAACTTCACCAATGTTGAATTTGACTGTAAAACCGTAGCACTGAGTAGGTGAAAGGGGTGTAGAAGTCTTGGTATATGGGGGTATGACCCTTTGATATATAAATACCAAATAAAAATTAAAAATTAAAAATGGGAAAGATATTATTTCATCAGGGTTTTCAGCTTTAATTTACCGCATTATCTGTACAAATTGGTATTACTTAGCACTGTAACCTGTCACCTATCACCTGCTACATCATACCAATTTTCAAAAAAAGAGCGGGAATGTAGCTTGTTTATCAGATACAAGCTGTCCCGCTGTGGTTTTTGATTAAGTTTTCAGTGGTTAAAGAATAGCTAGGACATATTAATTCTTTCCCCAAACTCGGAGTTATAGCCTTCTTCACCATGTTCATTGATATCTAAACCTTGGTGTTCAGCTTCTTCTTTCACTCGCAGACCAATGGTTGCATCAATAACTTTGAGAATGATCCAAGTACCAACAGCGGCAATAATATAAGCGATCGCGATCGCTCCTAATTCTACTAGCAACTCGGAGAAGTTACCGCGCAGTAGTCCATCTTTACCAGCAGCGTTGACTTCTGTGGTGGCAAAAATGGCGGTTAAAATTGCCCCTACTGTTCCACCCACACCGTGAACAGGATAGGTATCTAAGGCATCATCTACTTGTAGCTTGTGCTTAAAGCTGACTGCATAGAAGCAGACAACGGCAGTAATAAAACCAATGAGAATTGATGCTAGAGGGGTGACAAATCCAGCTGCGGGAGTGATACCAACTAACCCAGCTACAGCACCGGTAGCAGCACCTACCGCTGTGGGTTTACCTCTCAATACTCCCTCTAAAATCAACCACATCAAGGCACCAGCAGCAGCGGAAGTATTAGTAGCGACAAAGGCTGTAGTAGCAACGTTGGTGGCTAAGTTACCAGAAGTACCGCTAGCTACAGATAAGGCGCTACCAGCGTTAAAGCCGAACCAGCCAAACCATAATAAGCCAGCACCCAGCAAAATAAAGGGTACGTTGTGGGGAGGACTCAGACGGTCTGGATGGTTTTTTCTGGGGCCAAGGACGATCGCTGCGACTAAGGCTGATACCCCAGAACTGATATGTACCACGGTGCCACCAGCAAAGTCTAGAGCGCCTAAACCACCATATAAACCTAAAAAACCTCCTTTAGCCCAAACCATGTGAGCTAGGGGCGTATAGATAAAGGTTGACCACAGAAGTACAAATAAAGAATAGGCTCTAAAGCTCATGCGTTCAGCGATCGCTCCAGAAATTAGTGCTGGAGTGATGATTGCAAACATGGCTTGATAAATCATGAATGCTTGGTGAGGAATAGTTCCCGCATAGGAAACCACTTCTGATGGATTAGATCCATCCAGATAACCAGTTGTCTCTAAACCTACACCATTTAAACCTAGCCACTGTAAGCCACCGATGAAGGGTAGACCTGGTGCAAAGGAAAGACTGTAACCCCAGAGAACCCATGTCACCCCAACAATCGCCATCAATACAAAGCTCATCATCAAGGTGTTGAGGACGTTGCGCGATCGCACAAACCCACCATAGAAAAATGCTAATCCTGGTGTCATTAGCAATACCAGACCTGAACAAGCCAGCATAAATGCTGTATCCCCAGTGTCCGCTGCTGGTGGTGCGGTAGATGTTTGAGCTAAAGCATTACCCGTGAGTAGTCCTAACACCAACAATAGGGTTAAACCCCCAACCGTCAAAAATTTTTTCAGCACTTGTTTTATTTCCTCTGCACCGACAATGTTTGTCTTAATTCAACAGACTCCGTAAAATTTGATACTTTTTCTGTTTTAAAAGTTACTCATCTTTTGTGTTGCGGCAAGTTTTAACAAAAAAATCATTATTGGGACAGTAGATGATTTTAAAAATCATAAGCTGTTGATGCAATTTTTGTATCAATTTCTTTTTGTCAGAAAATTGTTATCTTTGCCAAAAATTGCCGAGAGAATGTTAACAATAATCAATCTCCTGAGAAACTATAGCAGGTGAGAGTTAACAGGTGACAGGTGACAGTGCTAAAAGTCTTGAACTGTCTCAGTTTTAGTGTTAATTAATGTCCTAAGCTTTCTGTCAATTGCTATACAAAAAAATTAATAATTTTCTGTATGGGATGTTCTCAGACTTGCGGCACCTTGCTAGTCAATAAGCGTCAGAAGAGACATGATATTGTCCATCACTATCCTAAGAATTGTGATGACAATGAATACAATCGTGATTAAGAATCTACAACTAATTGTTGTAAATCTTGCAACACATCTACCGCAGACTGATAGCGATCGCTAAAATGGTAACAAACCATTTTATTCACTATGACAGCTAACTGCGGATTTATATCTGCCTGTTCTGTCCAGATAATATTACCGGTGCGGGAATGTTGGTGAAAATCCTGGGGTAACACACCAGTTAAAGCTTGAATAGCTATAATTCCTAAAGCGTATATATCACTAGATAATTGTGGATGCCCGGCAAATTGCTCTGGTGGTGTATATCCTTTTGTACCAATAGCAACAGTAGCTAATTCCGTTTCTTCATCATTTTTGTTTTGAATTAATTTAACTGCACCAAAATCAATTAATACCAATCTGGAATCGTTCTTGGATCTAATAATATTGCTAGGTTTAATATCCCGATGAATTACGTCATGTTTATGAATAAAAGCCAGGATTTCTAAAATTTCCATCAGCATATTAATCACAAATAACTCACTTTTCACACCTTGTTCAGGTGGCAACTCTGTACTTAAAGTATGTCCTTCAATATACTGCTGTACCAGATAAAAATTTTGGTTTTCTTCAGAATAGGCAAATAATTCAGGAATTTGCGGATGTTTACCCAAAATCGCTAAAATGTCTGCTTCCGTATTAAATAATCTTCTAGCAACTTCCAAAAATTGGGGATCTCGACGTGCTGGCATTAATTGCTTCACTACACAAATTGGATGGCCAGGTAAATGGGTATCTTCTGCTAAATAAGTCTTACCGAACCCACCAGCACCCAAGGTTTGATGAATTTTGTATCTTCCACTGAAAATTAAACCACCAGTTCTCAAACAGACCGTATCTGTTAATTCTTGGCTATGAGAACCTAGAGATTGAAAGATAGTGGTCTGATTGAAAAGTACATTTAATTCAGAAATAGCATCTTTTTGGGCATTTACTTGTTGCAAAATTAGCTGATGCTGTCGCTGACTTTCATAACCAGCATAAACTATGACAAATACACCACTAATCAATAATGTTAAACCAGAGGGAATTAACGGTATCCAAAGTGATTGAAGATACAAACCCGCAGCAATTCCCACCAAGCCAATGAGAATAAAACCTGTGACTGTTAATAATAATAAAGGATGTCGCCATTGCCATGCTAAAACAGCACCTACCAGCGACCATACCCAAATCCATAATAATTCTGTCCAATCTGTCCAGTAGGAAATTAAAGGTCTACCATCTAAAACTGTACTGATAATTTGACTGGCAATTTGGGCATGAATAAACATGCCATGAGTTCTAGCAGGTTGATTAGCCAAACTATTAAATGGCGTATAAAAACCAGGATGAATACTAGTGGCAGTAGTGCCAATAATCACTAACTTATCTTCTACCCATTGAGGTTTTACTTCGTCCCGCAAAACCTGTGTTAAAGTTACTTGTTGAGCTAGATGTTCTGAGTGACGATAATTAATTAAAATTTGATAGCCATGATCATCTGTGCTTTGATAACTGCCACTATGGGAGTGGAGACGGGGAAAAACTTTGTTACCTATTAGAATTTCTTGCTGTTGCGTGAAAGTAGGGTGAATACCTTGTTTTTCTAAATAAAGAATAGCTAATAGAGTAGCAAAAGAAATTTGAGTATGACATTTTTTATCTGTAGTTGTGGGATTAGCAAACATTAAGCCACGACGGAGAATGGCTTCATTTTCACTATCTGTAACAACATCATTAAAGCCAACATTATCAAGGGGAAAATTGGGAGGAGGAGCGATTTCTGCCCTACCAATATTACTGAATAAACAAGTAGTTACAAGATTATCTATAGTAGGTAAATTATTGCCTAAACTGGCTTGTTTGTCCCGGTAAATATTCAAACCAATCACACGAGGACGATAAGCAGATAATTTACTAAGTAATTTATTAACAGTGGCATCCGATAGAGGCCATGGTTCCTGTGCTAAATCTGCTTGGGTAATGGTGACAAGTAAAATTCTGCTATCTGCTGGTTCGAGAGGGCGCGATCGCAACATCATATCATAGGCGCTTAACTCCCAACTTTGCAGCCACTTCAATTCACGCATTCCCCAGACTAAAGCTGTCACCCCCATACTAGTCAGCAAAATGGTTGACAACCAATTCACAGTAGTCAAAGTCTGAGGATAATTCGGTTTTTTGACAGTAGATGACCGAAATTTAGCCAAAAGCAGATTAATCACGGCTTTGCGGCAGCACCCTGGATATATGGGAGATTGCAGAACTGGAAATACAGTTTAACTCATTCAAGATTGATGTAGCAATTTACTCAATCACTGTTTTTTCTACTTTATCCGCGGTTTGAGCTATATCAAAAACTATGGGACTGCCTGGGGTGGTTGAGTCCAGTTGCGCTGGTTTAGCGGTCGTAGTCCCAGATACATCACTGAAATAAGAACCAACAATTTTCTCGTAGTTAGAAGCCACAGCTAAAAATGCTCCCCCTAAAATATAGATAGGTAGGGGGAAAGAAAATCCTTGCATCCAGTCAAATAATTCTGCTAAAGCAAAAAGTAGCAAAAAGCAAGCTAGCCAAACTTTCATCCTTTTCTCTCCTGCACTGCAACCACTATAGTAAAAGGTTAAACCGCTTGCATCATAACGGATGTCCTCTGTAATCACAATGAAAACTTACCTATAGCGGTGCATGGAGACTTTCACTCTTCACAACCAAGCGCGGTCATACTGCACAGGCCAAACCTTTTCCTGTCCCAGTTTTTTGGCAGCCACATGGGGCCAGTAAGGATTTCGTAATAGTTCCCTACCTAATAGCACTATATCTGCTACCCCAGAGCGAATTATTTGATCAGCATGTTCTGGAGATGTAATTAACCCCACTGCACCAGTGAGAATATCAACTTCTCGACGAATTCGTTCTGCAAACTGACTTTGATAGCCTGGTTTGACAGGAACATTAATACCGGGAATAATGCCACCAGAAGAACAGTCAATCACATCCACACCTAAAGCTTTGAGTTCCTTACTTAAAGTGACACTTTGCTCAATGTCCCAGCCTTTATCTATCCAATCAGTAGCAGAAATCCGTACCCAAAGAGGATATTTTTCTGGCCAAACAGCGCGGACTTTTTCCACAATCTCCTTCAACAGACGAGTCCGGTTAGCATAGCTGCCACCATAATCATCTTGACGTTGATTAGCTAGTGGAGAGAGAAACTGGTGTAAGAGATAGCCGTGAGCAGCATGGATTTCAACTACCTTAAAACCAGCTTGGAGAGAGCGTTGTGCGGCTTGAGTAAAGGCATTAATTACCTCTTGAATCCCTTCTCTAGTCAAAGGTGTGGGCACTGGACTATCTTTATTAAAAGCGATCGCACTACTAGAAAATACAGGTCGCCAACCCTCTTGTGATTCATCTAAAGCCTTTCCCCCCTTACTTGGTTTCGCTACACTGGCCTTTCTTCCCGCATGAGCCAATTGAATACCCGGCACAGCACCAAAACTCTGGATGAGCGTCACAATCTTAGCTAACGACTCTATATGTGTATCAGACCAAATCCCTAAATCCTGGGGGGTAATTCTACCGCGAGGTTCTACCGCAGCTGCTTCCGTGAAAACTAACCCTGCACCACCAACCGCACGGGATGCTAAATGTACCAAATGCCAATCATTGGCGTATCCCTCTGAATTAGAGGAATATTGACACATGGGAGAAACAGCAATGCGGTTGCGAAATGTAACTTCCCGAATTTTTAACGCTTCAAACAGATGTGCCATCGGTTTTGACTTCCATCAGCTTAAATTTAGCTAATCAAAGTTTTACACTCTCTTACTTCCAATGTGGAGATTCTTAACTATTTTGCCTGTTTACACAATGGAAATCTGGTGGTGATTAAATATGCGTGGTTTGAAACCCTTGTAGAGACGTTCCGACGGAACGTCTCTACAAGGGTTTCGGAAATGTCTAAATAATAAACATCAGAAAAAAGGACTCACAGGGTTAGTAAGTCCTATAAAATTGTTGTTTTGCCGCTAATTCAGGGATTATCTATGGTTTTTTTGCAGGTTCTACCTTCGCTTCCACCTTCACAGTTTTGACACCTTTGACAGCCTTAACTAAAGTTTCTGCTTTTTTTAAGTCTGCTTCTGACCCAACTGTACCTTTGAGAATTACCTCTCCACCTTTATCTTCAACTTCTAATTTGTTACCAGGTAAACCTTCCTTCAATTTTTTAGTCACTTCTGTTTTCAAGTCACCTGTAGTTGTCTTGCCTGTGGTTTTATCAGTTGCCTCTGTCTTCGATTTATTGTTTTTATCAACTGATTTTTCCTTACCAATTTTGTCTGTTTTAGTGGTTTTATCAGTAGTTTGGGTTGTATTAGATGCTGATTTGACTGATGCCGAAGTTCCGTTATTACTGGATGTTTCTGTGCCAGTTTGAGACGATTCCTGACAACCAAATAGACTAGCTACCAAAATACTGCTAACCACCAAGGTAACAAGTTTCTTCATATTCATCTCCTAGTGAGTAATTGAAGCGATTTATGAGGTGTGTTTCTGAGGAGCGAAATATTAAAAAATCATTAATTGTTCAACAACAATAATGCTTAAATTAGCTTTAAAGTTGCTGAAAACCCAATTTAGCACCAACCTAGATCCTGAAATCTAGCTCTCTGTTGTCAACAACATCAATCTGACTTTTTACGGCTACAGAATAGAGCAGATTGATATAGAGTCAATAAATATTATCAGATATATAAGATTTTGGCGATGTTTACTTAAAGTTTGGTGACATCACCTGAAAATATTGCCAACCTCAGACTAAAGAGAGGGAATTGCCCCTAAATTGTTCGGTTCTACGACTTCCATTACTCCAGCAAAGAATATAACCTCTTTATGTATAGAGTGCAAAATCTACCCTAGCCGCTTTTAGATGCTCTTCAATCAAGGGGTGAAAACCTGTGTACGAATGGATCTTACCAAGTTTGAGAGAAGTGTTAACTGGTAGCCAACCCAGCATAACTGAATGTTCATCTGCTCAAGCAGAGCAACAATGGCGTGTAAGTCTAGCCGCAACAGAAAACCTGTTGCTCAAAACTTTAGCCACAACTTCATCTGAAACTACCCATGGTTTGGTTATCACCGCACCAGCACCTCTATTTAGTCAACCCCAACTCACCCAGAGTTTACAAACCGTCACTTTCACGGCTAAACCCTTTAATCCTCTAGCGCTGATGCCGTTTCAGATTCCAGTAGCAATAGAGGAGGAAATTACACCCCAAGAGTCTATCTTACCTTTACTACCTGCTGACCCTTTGGGTATGGAGCAGTTCTGTCTAGTATTCACAGAAAGATTCCGGTTAGTGTTAGTGTTAGCAGAACGCAGTAATGGTCAAAAAGAATTTGCTTTTTCTTTTGAACCAGATGTAGTACAGCAAGCATGGCGAGCCATTGGCGCTAGGATTATCTTAAATAATCCCGAATTATTTGCAGATTTAGATGTACTTGTGCAGGATTACGCTCCCGCTACCCTGGACTATCACAGTATTATTCACTTCACACGTTGTATACTTCAGGAAGTCGGCGAGCCAGAAGCAGATAAGGTCGCATCTCCATCTCCCATATCTACTTCCCCCCATCCTCCCATCACTCCACCTGCTAAACCATCTCCCCGTCCAGATGTGGAGTTACTGCAAGCTTTTGCTCATGAAGTCCGCACACCGCTAACTACCATTCGGACAATGACGCGCTTGTTACTCAAACGGCGAGATTTGCCAGATACTGTCATTAATCGCCTGGAAATTATTGACCATGAATGTACTGAACAAATCGACAGAATGGAGTTGCTGTTTAAAGCTGCGGAATTAGAAACTACTGCTACCACAAAACCTGTTAATACACAGTTAACTCCCACATCTCTGGATCAAGTTTTACAGCAAAGTATTCCCCGCTGGCAACAGGCAGCAAATCGCCGCAATTTAACTATAGATGTAGTTTTACCCCAGCAGTTACCAATGGTGGTGAGTAACCCTGCTATGTTAGACCGGGTACTGACTGGGTTGATGGAAAATTTTACCCGCAGTTTACCTCCTGGTAGTTGCATTCAAGTGCAAGTCATTCCTGCTGGTGACCAACTGAAATTGCAACTATCGCCACAAATCGACTGCCAAAACAATAATCAGACAATTAATCCACCAATTCGTAAATCTCTTGGACAATTGCTGATGTTTCAGCCGGAAACCGGGACAATCAGTTTAAATATGGCTGCTACTAAACATTTGTTTCAAGCCATTGGTGGGAAATTAATTGTTAGGCAACGCCATCAAAATGAGGAAGTTTTGACGATTTTCTTACCATTAGAAATCAGTGGTAAGCAGAAGGTGGGAGTTAAGTAATATCTATTTCATATTTTTCAGCTAGCACTATATAAAATTGCCTGTGATTATGTTTTTTGATATTAAATTAGGCATCTGGGATAAATATTTTTTTCACGCATAGTCACTACAGAAGAGAACACAAAGAAGGACTTTATCACGATGTCTAATGATGTGTGAATTATCCAGATATGAAAATTGATTTCTAAATTTTAAGGTAGTACCTCTGGTTCAGATTCTCTGACGGCTACAGAGATAGAATTAACTTTTTTAGTTCCAGATGCTTCTAAAATACTTTGAGAAATTGATGGAGTTATTTCTGGAACAGAAGTCATATTCTTGTTTCCTCCCAGTTTTTCCCGTTGATTGATTAAATAAATACTGACTAAAGTCAAGAGAACGCCTCCCCATTGAATAGGAGAAAGGACTTCAGACAGAATGAGATGACCAAAAAGCAAAGCAAAGACTGGTGTGAGGAAGGTGAGGGAACTGAGGCTAGTGAGATTACCACTGGAGGCAAAATAGAAAAAGAACCCGTAAGCGATCGCACTCCCAAAAACTGTGGCATAACTTAAAGATAGCCACTCAGTTAATGCCAAATTTTGCCACTGTTGGCTTTCCCACGCCGAAGAAATACCCCACAAAGGCAAACCACCTAAAATCATATGCCATCCTGTCGCTGTCACTGGGTCAGCATACTTACAGACAAAACGAATCAGCACAGTTCCCACAGCCATGGATAAAGCTGCTAGCAACATCAACCATTCACCGCTAGCCAACAAGTTTTCCCAGTTGAATGCAGGGATATTTACCCCTGAGTCCAACAAATGAATAATTAACTCATCAGGCAAGCCAATTAAACTAATACCCGCAACACCCAAGCCTAAACCCAACCATCCCCAAAAGCCTATATGCTCTTGAAATAACCACAGAGACAGCAATGCTACAGCTAAAGGTTGGGAATCAATCATCACTGAACCTAAACCCGCACTGGTTCTCACCAAACCTTCTGCTAAAAAACCTTGGAACAGAGAACCATCGATTAAGGCAAATAAAATGATCCATGACCAAGCTTTCCATCCCTGGGGTTGGGGTCTGGCCATAAATCCTCCAGTCAGTAGAATTAGCACCCCAGCCGGTAGTAATCTAAACCCCGCCATGAATAGGGGTGTGGTATGGGGAATCACGCCTTTCATCGCCACCATTGCCGTACCCCAGAGGAAAAAAGGAGCAATTAGTAGTAAAGACGCTAAGGGAGATTTAGATCCTCTCAGTTGCAGTTGCATCGGTTGGCTGTGAAGTTTTGTAAATTATGTGAAACAGTTACTTCCCCTAATTCTACCGAAACATTGCGTTTTGTGAAGGAATTAATACTTATTAGTATTATAAAATACTTGTTTTTTGTCTTGGTTAAAGCGAATCGATAATGTTAAAATATCATTTTTTACCTGTAATTATGTATTTATTCGGCTTTGTGATTAATAAAATTAATAATCCAATATTTATTTGTATCAAAACAATACTACATTAAGTAATCAAATATGAATAAAATAAATCTGCAAAAACTCATCATTGGTGATTTAAGTTGGAAAAGAATGATAAAATCTCTAATTTTTATCTACCTATTTTTTGCTATTTATGTTTATTTTCGCGCAGATAGCATGATTTTTTTGCCCCAACCATCTAGTTATCAAGATAATCAGAATATTTTTAAATTAAAAACTACAGATAATCAAAAGATTTCTGCTATTTATTTACCTAACCCCAAAGCCAAATATACGATTCTTTATGCCCATGGTAATGCGGAAGATTTAGGTGATATTCAGCCTGTATTAGCAAAACTACACAGTTGGGGTTTTAGTGTATTTAGTTATGATTATCGTGGTTATGGTACTAGCGGAGGTTCACCCACAGAAAAGCACGCTTATCAAGATATTGAAACTGTCTATAATTATTTAACAAATAATTTAAAGATTGCACCAGAGCAAATAATAGTTTTTGGACGTTCTGTAGGTGGTGGTTCCGCAGTAGATTTAGCTGTGAAAAAGCCAGTAGGTGGTTTAATTGTTGAGAGTGCTTTTACTTCAGCTTTTAGGGTGGTATTACCTGTGCCAATTTTACCCTTTGATAAGTTTAATAACCTGGATAAAATTAGTAAGGTTAAATCTCCAGTATTAGTAGTACATGGGACAAAAGACGAAGTAATTCCTTTCGCACATGGACAGAAGTTATATGCTGCTGCGGCTTCTCCAAAATTGTATTTTTGGGTGGAAAATGCCACACATAATGATGTCATGCTGGTAGCAGGGGAAAAATACGCTAAGAAACTACAAGAATTTACAGCTTTACTCTCTGTTCCTTAAGCTAAAAAAGCGTCTAAATTTGGTACATCTACCCATCTTCCTGATTCATGGGATTGATGAGATAAATCCATTAATAATTGTGAGTAAACTCCTTCTCGCAAAGATGGGGTGGTTTGTTGATTATTTTCTATTGCTTCTACCCATTGATTGACCACACGAATAAAAGCACAAATGCGACCATCATCGTAATGTTGGGGAAATAATAATTGTTTGGGGATTTCTAGTTCTGTTAAAGGCTGACCACTTTGGGAACCCCAAACACGGAAACCGTGAATATAATCTTTTTGATGTTCACTTCCTAATACTAATGTGCCTTGATCTCCATACACTTCTAGCCAATGGGGTCGAGGTGCATGAACTACGGCACTAATGGAAATTTGGCAAGGTGTACCATCAGCTAATTCTAGAGATAATAAGCAGGTATCATCCGTATTTACTGATTTTAATTCTCCGCTAGTGGGGTCAATTCTTGCGGGAATAGCTGTACTTAAATAAGCGTTTAATTTGCGAACTGGCCCAAATAACCAATAAATATAATCAAAGGCATGGGAACCGAGAGAACCTAAGGCACCACCACCTTGCGCTTGATTAGAATACCAATTCCAAGGACGAGATGTATCTGCACGGGATGAACCTAACCAGTCAATTTTAATGAGACGGAATTTACCGACATAACCTGATGATAAAAGTTGAGAAAAGTATTGCCATCCAGGTACAAATCTAAACTCAAAATCTAAGGTAGCAATGACATTTTGTTGTTGCGCTAATTGATATAGTTCTTTGGCTTCAATGGCGTTTAAAGTTGTGGGTTTTTCTAGTAAGAGATGTTTTTTAGCTTGTAAAACAGCCTTTGCCATTTCGTAATGTAAAAATGGCGGTGTAGAAATGCTAACTGCTTGGACTGTGGGTAAAGCGAGAATTTCCTCTAGATTATCGCTAGCGTAGGGGATATGATGGGTGGTAGCGATCGCTTTGGCTTTGTTGATGTCTCGATGGTAGACTGCGGCTATTTCGGTGTTGTGATGTGCCTGAAATGCAGGAATATGAACCTTTTGACCAAATCCAGTACCGACAACTGCAACACCTATCATAAGCTATTCAAAATTAATTGTTCTAAATGTGAAAATTCATAACATGGTAATTATAACGAGAGCTAGATGAGTTACAACACCAAGTTATGGCAATAATTATCCCTGACTGGCAGGATAATAGTATTTACCTATTTTGCAATTGAAATTAAAATCTGAGGATTTCTTGGTCGTAGTTATCGGGTAAAGGTTCAATTTCCCAGACAATACCTTCTCCGGCATCTAAAGCCACCTCAATAAATAATGATTCTACCGCAGTTGTGGCTACAGCTTCATTATTGGGGAAGGGTTGTAAATCTTCGGTGAGGAGTCGCAGTTTAAAGCCACCGGGGATATTTACACCAACAGTGAGATGTCGCAATTCAAACCGCCAGGTTTCCCTTTGCGGGATGATGGATAATTCATATAATTGGCCAGCGATCGCTAGTTGGCGAGATATACTTTGCTGTGGTTGATTTTCGATGACGCTTCTGGCACCAGCAGCACCAAATTCTAAGTTTAACTTTCCCCAACCCGCAGTTTCTGCAACTTGAGAAACTCCCCTTTGCAACCATTGTAAAACTGACCATTGTTCTGGTAGTCCTAAGCGTTGTTGAGATAATTTTTGTCGCCACCCCCCATGAGCTATTAATCCTGCCCATAATGTAAAAGGGATAGCTAGACGAGGTGTAATGATTTCTGGGTTAGCTAACCGAGTAATTAAGTTTTCTGCTTGTGTTTGGGGTAAGGATGGTAGAGGTGAAATAACTGCGCGGGTAGTTGCGGTGGGACAAAGTTCTAAAGTTAGGGTGAGGACATTAATATCCGCAATCATATCACTAGCATCTAAGGAATAAGTGCGATCGCTTGCATCATAAGTACCATTTTCTTTCAATGCGGCATGAGTGCAATAACCCCAAATTTTCACATAACCATCTTCCGGTTCCACCTGGACAGCTAAATAATAGTCTCCCACCCAACCAGGAATATCCACCCATTCTTGGGGAACACGAAATTCACTTAAATCTATATTGTCGTTAGGAATTAAAATCAGTCGAGTTGTATCAACAGTTAAAGCAGTTCCAGTGACCAGTTCCCAAAAACTGGATAAAACAGTGATAGTTGGCCAAACCTTTGCTTGTGGTGTTACATCCTCTTGTAACCATTGCAAGACAGCACTCAAGCAAAGTTCATTAATATAACCTTGGTACTGTGAATAGGAGTTAGAAAAAGTTTGACCCTGGAGACTCACCTGTTGTGGGGTGGTTTTGGGTATTTCTAAAATTAGGTCTGTGGGGTTGGTAAAGGTAAGCATATGTTTTGGGGGAGGGAAGGAGTTCAGAAGTCAGTAGGGGCGGGTTTACAGATATCATCAACTATGAACGAGAATTTTGGTAAACCCGCCCGTACAGAAGTTCAGGAATAATATGTTTGTAGCCATTCTTCAACAACCACACTCATACTTTTGAGTAGGTCTGGTGTGAGGGTAATATGCAAATTATCGCGACTCCAGGTAGCGAGGGACTTTAATAGGGTTTCTTGGGCTTTTTTTAGCCGACGGGAAACGGTGTATTGTTGTATTTCTAATTTTTTAGCTATTTTGTCTTGAGTGAGTGCCTGACCGTAATACAGTTGTAAAATCTGTTGTAATTGTTGTTCTAGTCGGGATATGGCTGTAATTAAAACCTGCTTGACTTCTGTTTGTTGATGATTTCGCGCTTGCTGTTCTTCTTGGGCAATAATTTCGTTAACTAAAGATTCTTGTTGTAAACCTGGCAGATTATCTAACCATTCTAGGGAATCATCCCCACCTTTGGGCGTGTTCAGAGAGTCTAGGTTGGGATAAAGATACTTACGAATAGCTTTTGCCGCATTTAACAACCATTTTTCCAAAGTTTGGGGGTTGATTTGTTCCTGACTTTGGGAATAATAGGATTGTGCGATCGCTTGCCAAGTTATAGCATCTGGGGGCGGAAGTTGGCGAGAAGTACCTGTGGGTGTGGGAACATAATGAATTTTCAAACAGTCCCAAGCTAATAGGTAGGCATTGATTTCTTTTGCAGATAAACCAGCAGCGTCTAATGCTTCTGATAATCGCTTTTTCGTAGTTTTTCTTAACAATCCCCAATCTGTGCAGATATCAACCTCATGGCGTTGGCGTAAGGTTTCCCGAATAGCATTACCAAAAACCGTGCTAGCGTAGTTTTTCAGGGTAAAGTTGTGATTCGCGTTAAACCCTTTAAGAATTTTCTCAACTTGAGCAATAGCAATTTGAAAACAATCTGATAATTGGTACTGGGTACTGGCAAAACTAGTGACGGTTTTTTGTGCTACCCAATAACAAGCTTCCTGTAAATAAGCACTGAGATGTTCCCTAGCTAGAGATTGAGTTTCCGGGACTTGCCAAAACTTATACCAATAAAGCGACCAAAAATACTCTGAAGTTTCCTGTGGTGTGCGGTGGAGACAATTTTGCATACTCCGACGCAACTTTGATTCTACCGCCCAATGACCAAAGCGATCGCCCGCAAACTGCACAAATGTTGAAAAACTTTCAATGATGTTTTGTCGAGGTTGCATAAAAAATGATCAGCCTACCTATAGAAATAGTGAAGGCGTAAACAAACAACGCTTTCACAAACTTTACTACAAGGATAAGTAAAATGTTAAAACGTTCATTGACCCTTGCCGCTTCTAGTTTAGCCTTAGCTACCGCTTTAGTTAGTCCTGCTGTAGCTGCACCCAGTGATTTTGTGGGGACATGGGTGAACAAAGATACTAATACTCGCGGAATTACTCGTTTAGTTATTACGTCTGGGGGAGGAAATACATTAAATATTCAAGTTTTTGGCAAATGTCATCCCACGGACTGTGACTGGGGAAGCACATCATTAGTCACCTATGGACTTAATGTCCAAGATAATGATCATACCTACGGAACAGCCAATTATAACCAAGGTTTTTCTAATAATATCTTAACCATAAATTTAGGAGGTCAACAAGTGATGTTGCAAAGCTTTACCCAGTTTTTAGATAATAGTGGACGGCAAAACTATTACTCCCGTGACTATTTTCAAAAATCAACCAAAATCAAATTTCCAGTTGATATTCGCTCTTTTCCCATTAGACCAAATCGCTAAATAGAAACAAATGCGAAATTACAAACATCAAGATTGCATTATGTCACAGGTTTAGGTGATTCAATTATTATCGATTATAGGCATCTTCTAAAAAGTGTAGAGAAGCTCCCCCGGAACTTCTCTACAGGAACATAGACAATATATGTTTAATTTCTGGAGATGTCTAATGCCAATTTTTAATCAAATAACAACCGATTTTTTTACTGAAATTTATAGCTTAATTAATGCTTCCCATTTGCGTCATAATTAAATCATACCAACGATGTAAAGACGTTACATTTAACGTCTCTATGAATATTTACAAATTTTTTATGACTTACACAAGATTAACTTATTTTCATCATTGCGACCGCAGGGAAGAAATCTCAAACCCATATTTTTCTTAGCCTATGGGTAAGTCCTGTTTTTTTCGTCTCTAAAGCGCCTCTGTATGCAATATTAATTATTTAATTAACCTAAAAATAGCTATAATCGATACTCTTGCTTTTTTCTATTATTAAATTTGTAATTAAACTCATGTGTCCTCGTGGTGTTGCCACCAATCAATCAACAAACAATCAAACAACCCTCATTACCAAAATTTGGCTATTATTGGTAGGAGTAAATCAATATCAAGATCCACAGCTTCCATCTTTACGGTATTCCGCAGTTGATTGTCAAGGACTAGCAGCAGCATTAAAAACTGCAACTAATCAGTATTATTCACAAATTGAAGTGAAAATTTACCATGATTTTACTTCTCAACTCCCTTTATTAAATAATGTGCGTGTTGGCTTACAGGAAATAGCCAAATCTGCTCAAGCATTAGACACAATATTAGTTTATTTTTCTGGTCATGGTATTCTTCATCCATCCACACAGCAAGCATTTCTTTGTTTAGCAGATACAGAAAAAAATGATATAGAAAATACTGGCTTATCAGTTCAAGAATTATTACAAACCATTGGTGATAGTCAGGCACAACATCAATTAATTTGGCTAGATGCCTGTCACAGTGGAGGAATGACACTGAGAGGAGTAAATCCCACGCCCCAGCTAGTTGAATTATTGCAAAGAAAGGCTGCGAAAACCAAAGGATTTTATGCTTTGCTATCTTGTGATGTCAATCAACAATCATGGGAGTTTAACGAATTAGGTCATGGTGTCTTTACTTATTATCTCATTCGGGGTTTGCAAGGGGAAGCAGCAGATAATCAAGGAGTAATTTCGGCGGATGGACTGTACCGTTATGTTTATCATCAAACCCTATTATATATAGATAAAATTAATCAACAATTACGCTTAATTAATCAGCAAAAGCGTGGTAAGGGAGAAACACAACTTTTTAGTGAATATCCTTTGCAAACACCGAAGCGCATTGTTGAAGGTGTGGGAGAACTAATTTTAGGAAAAATTCCAGTTATTCCCGATTTACATGCTGCAAGAGTAGCATTGGTAATTGACGGATTGATCAATTCACAAATTGCCCTGGAGTTGAGTAAAATTTTAGCTACTACTGGTGGATTTGATTTACAATATTTCCCTCGTGGAGAAGCTATAACTAGTCAAGATATTCGCATAGTCATTCAAGAGTATTTGCATGTATCTACTCCATCACAAGAAACCACAACATTGTTATATCTCCGGGGACAATTGGAAGAGAATGCAGATGGAGAAGCTGTATTAGTGTTGTTAGAAAATATTTGCTTAAGCCGTGCTTGGCTACGTCAGCAGTTACGCCATTGTCAAGCTAATCAACAAATTATAATTTTAGATTGTTTGGGAAATTCTGCTGCTCTACAAGCATGGGTAGAAGATTTACAATTAGCAGCAGAAAAAAGTCAATGCATTATCGCTGCCAATTCTCCTAAACATAACTCAGAACTATTCACCCAAGCACTGATTTCAACTTTAAACTCTGCTTCCCAATCTACTGGTTTATCAATAGCTGGTTGGATTAGTCAATTACAAGTTTCTTTAGCAGGAAATGTGGATTTACAGATTTGGTTATCTGGTACGCAAGGAGTGATAGAAATTGTTCCTGCTAATACTCATAATCGTCATGGTACAACAGGATTAGATTTAAAAATTTGTCCTTATCGAGGTTTACGTGCTTTTCAAGCTGAAGATTATCAATATTTTTATGGAAGAGAATCTTTAACTCAGCAGTTAATTAATGAATTAGCGAAAAAATCATTCTTAGCTGTGGTAGGTGCATCTGGAAGTGGTAAATCTTCTGTTGTTCAAGCGGGGCTAATTGCCCAATTAAAGCAAGGTAAACAATTACCAGGCAGTGAGTCTTGGTGGATTAAAGTTTTACGTCCTGGTATACATCCATTAACAGCTTTATCCCAAAGACTGACAGATAAAAAAGATGAAAAAAATCATCTTGTTTTAGAAGGAATGCTTTATCAAGGTGTGGAAGGTTTCGTTTATTGGATACGCAACCGACCAGAACCAATGGTTGTTTTGGTAGTTGACCAATTTGAAGAGTTATTTACTCTCGCATCTGATGAAGATAGAAGACGGTTTTTAGAGTTGGTATTTGGTGCGGTAGAATATGCACCAGATAGGTTTAAGTTAGTAATTACATTAAGGGCTGATTTTATCTCATCTAGTTTAGAAGTTCTCCCTCTCGCGCAATTATTACAAAAATCAAGTGTGTTAGTTCCACCCCACCTCAATGATGATGACTATCGTCGCGTTATTGTGAACCCTGCGGAACAGGTAGGTTTAAAAGTGGAACCTGGTTTAGTGGAAGTTTTGTTACAGGAGTTAAACCACTCTGCGGGAGACTTACCGTTGTTGGAATTTGTCTTGGAACAGTTGTGGGAGTGTCGGGAAGGAGGAGAGTTAACTTTAAAGGCTTATCAGCAGCAGGTAGGGGGAATTAAGGCTGCATTGGAGAGGAAAGCCCAAGGAGTGTACGATAATTTAGATAATTTAGCCCAAGACTGTACTCGATGGATTTTTCTTTCCCTCACCCAACTGGGAGAAGGTACGGAAGATACTCGTCGTCGGGTGTTAAAGTCTGATTTGGTGGTGAAAAAGTATCCCCAAGAGTTGGTGGAAAGAACTCTCCAAGCTTTAACTACAGCTAAGTTGGTGGTGGTGAGTTTAGAGGGGGAGGTGTTAGGAACTGGAAAGGGTGAAGAATTTACAGCTATCACTGGTAGCGACTTAGTGACCATTGAGGTCGCACACGAAATTTTAATTCGTCATTGGTCAAGCTTGCGCTGGTGGTTGGAGGAAAATAGAATTAGATTGCGATCGCAACGTCAAATTGTACAAGCAGCTACTTTATGGAAAAATCACGGAGAACAGGCTGATTTTTTGTTACAGGGTGTGCGGTTAGCAGAAGCGGAAGAAATTTATGTTAAATATACTGATGAATTATCGTCAGAT
Source organism: Richelia sinica FACHB-800 (assembly GCF_014698825.1). Taxonomy (GTDB): domain Bacteria; phylum Cyanobacteriota; class Cyanobacteriia; order Cyanobacteriales; family Nostocaceae; genus FACHB-800. The sequence continues at coordinate 36,791 of NZ_JACJTT010000035.1, read as the reverse complement.
GTTCAAGATTTTATTATTGCTTGTTTAGAGGCTAGACAACAACAACAATTAGCTCAAAAAAAGCGTCTAAGACAAGCGCAAATAGCAGTAGTTGTGATTAGTTGTTTAGGAATTATATCTAGTATTTTTGGTGGGTTAGCTTATTGGCAAAAACAAGCTGCCCAAATGCGCGAAATTGCCGCATTAAATGCTTCTTCTCAGGCTTTTTTATTATCTCATCAGCAATTAGAAGCTGTAATTGCTAGCATCAAAGCTGGACGAGAATTTAAACAAGTTTTTGCACCTGCGGTTGATCTAAAAATATCCACTGTAGCAACTCTACAACAAGCACTGAATGAAAGCGAAGAAATTAATCGTCTTTCTGGTCATAGTCAACAAATCAATGCAGTCAAGTTTAGTCCTGATGGAAAAATGATTGCTTCTGCTAGTGATGATCAAACAGTAAAACTTTGGACTGACCAAGGAAAGTTAGTTTTTACCATCACAGGATTTTCTCAACGAGTTAAATCTATTGCTTTTAGTCCCGATGGTCAATTGATTGCCGCTAGTGTAGGTAATAATATTCAACTTTATCATCGCAATGGAAAGTTTATAAAAACATTCACAGGGCATCAAGATATAGTGACTGAAGTTAACTTTAGTCATGACGGTAAACTACTTGTTTCTAGCAGCTTAGATAAAAGTATTAAGGTATGGGATATTAATGATAGTTTAGTAAATAGCTGGAATGCTGCCAATGGTTGGATAAACACGGTGAGTTTTAGTCCCGATGACCAAATGATTGTTACTGGTGGGGAAGATAATTTAGTCAAAATTTGGCGTAAGAATGGTCAATTAATTAAAATATTGCCAGGACATCAAGGACGCATTACTAAAGTTGTGTTCAGCAATGATGGTAAATTAATCGCGACTGCTAGTGCAGATAAAACGATTAAAATGTGGAATCAAACGGGAAAGTTACTCCACAATTTAACTGGGTACACTCAACAAATCAACAGCATGAGTTTTAGTCCAGATAATCAAACTCTTGCTTCAGCATCTGCCGATAACACAATTAAACTGTGGGATATCGATGGCAAATTATTAGCTAATATTACTGGACATAATCAACCAATTAGAGATATTGCTTTTAGTCCTGATGGAAAAATTATTGCTTCTGCTAGTGATGATAAGACAGTGAGATTTTGGCAAGTTAAAAATCACCAATATATATCAGGTGATATTTATAGTATTGCTGTGTATGGTCATACCTTCGCTGCGGCTGGTTGGAATGGCAATATTTATATTAATGAAAAAAGTAAACTAACTCACTTTCAAGCTCATCAAAATATAATTAATGCTATCAGTTTTAGCCATGATGGTAAAATTTTAGCTTCAGGCAGCGCTGATAAAACTATTAAAATTTGGCAAAAAAATAAATTAATCAAAAATTTCACAGGACACAAAGATAGAGTTACCAGTTTAAGTTTTAGTCCCGATAATCAAATTCTCGCTTCTGGTAGTGCTGATAAAACGATTAAATTATGGCGTTTAGCTGATGGTAAACTATTAAAAACATTCACGGGACATAGTGACGAAATAACCAGTATTAACTTTAGTCCCGATGGTCAAACCATAGCTTCAGGAAGTTTTGACCAGACCGTGAAAATTTGGCGCAGAGATGGCACTTTAGTCAAAAATTTTACCGAAAATGGTTTAGCGATCGCTTCCGTAATCTTCAGCCCCAATGGTCAAGTTATCGCTGCTAGTAGTTGGGACAACACCATCAAACTTTGGAACCCAACCACAGGAAAGTTAATTCATAGCCTCACAGGACATACAGATGGTGTCACGAGCCTCAGTTTCACCTCTGACAGTCAAATTCTCGCTTCTGGAAGTGCTGACCAGACTATCAAGCTGTGGACTGTTAGCACCGGTGAATTATTAAAAACCTTATCAGGCTATCCTCATCCCATCACTAGCCTGAGTTTCACAACTGATGGTCAAACCTTGGTCGTAGGTGGGAAAGAAGCGGGGGTAATGGTGTGGAATTTCGACTTAGATAGCTTATTGTCACAAGGATGCACCATCATAGCATCCTATCTCCAAAATAACCCAACCCTCACCTCAAGCGATCGCTCTCTTTGCCAAAATTAATGATTGATATGACAGAACAGCCTCTACAGTTCTTGGGTAAACTAGATCAAGATATTGCTTAATAAGTCTTAATAAATTTATCATGAGTACAGATACACCTGTGAACACTCCTGAGCAAACCGAGTCTACATCTGGCAGAAGAGTGAGAAACTTCCTCATTGCAGTAGTAGCTATCATCCTCAGCGTAGCTTTATTTTTAGGATTAAAAACACAATCAAATTCCGTTTCTCTTACCCAACTAGACCAAGAATCTACACCCTTAGAAACAGCCGTAACAAATCAAAAGCCGAGTTTAGTGGAATTTTACGCTGACTGGTGTACGGTCTGCCAAAAAATGGCCCCAGACATGGCCCAACTGAAACAAGAGTATGGTGAAAAACTCAACTTTGTCATGCTCAACGTAGATAATACAAAATGGTTGCCAGAAATTCTCAAATATCGTGTCGATGGCATTCCCCATTTCATCTTTTTAAATCAGCGTGGAGAAAGCATTGCTGAAGCCATTGGTGATATTCCCCGCAACGTCATGGCCAGTAACCTAGAAGCTTTGGTCACAGGTACTCAATTACCTTATGCACAAGCTTCTGGTAAAACTTCCGAATTTTCTGCACCAGTAATCAAGCAAAGCAGCAAAGATGACCCACGCCTTCATGGTAGCCAAGTAGTCAATTAAACTCCAACCAGGGTAATGGACAGATACTTTCCATTACCTCAACTATCATCCTTTTCCAATAAACCACTACGCATCATCAATTTTGGCCAAACCAACAAGAAAAAACCCATCCAACCTAACACAGGTATAGCTACCAAAACAGTCAACCAAATGACCCTAAATAATAACCAGCTACCACTAATCAAGACTACACCTGTCAGCAGGATAGACCAAGGCTGACACCACCAAGGTTTATATTGCCAAGGACTGATAGATTTCACTTCTGACATCAGTTTACAGCACCTTTAACTCTTTGCGTGAGTCAACAACAACATTCTCAACCCTACCAAACAAGCAGCATAACATCCCCACACTTTACCTAGCATCAGGCTTCCATTGTTCCAAAGATATATATTGATTTTGGACAATATCTAAAGCGAGAATCACACCACTAGGATTCAATACCCGAAACCAATAAATTGTATGTGTAGACTTGTCGGGGTGATTTTCAAACACCTTCACCACATAATATGGTGCATCTTCAGTCGGAGAACTATCCACCGCAGCAGCAACTCTAATAGTACCTCTGGAGAGTCTTTCAATTTCTCGTGCTTTGCGTCTAACTTGGGGTAGCTTCCAGACAGCATCTAAAGCTTTTTTCTCATCTAGATTGTTCTCAGTCGCAACAACTTTCATTGCTGTCGCTTTATTCGATTTGTCCAGGGGTTGAGTAGATGCAAAAGTCATGTTTGTACGTTTATTAGCATTTTGCTCAATCGCTGAATGTCCCAATAAAGCCACCAGGAATGCCGCTATTAATGGATAATACCAGGTAGGATTTTGGATTTTAGATGAGAGATAAGCAATGCCTTTGGGATTATTCTTTTCCCATTGAGTACGATAGATGGATTTTTTGCGAAGGTTTCGCCTAAACATAATCATGTACCTAAGTCAAAATTACTTGTTGCGGTTTGTATAATTAACATATCAGGGGTAATACCCCTCGTGTCTACCGTTTTGCGGAAATCCGTAGTTTTTGTCGGGTAATTGCGGTAAAAATTGGGGAACTTTTTTGATTCTCTCAACGTCTCCAGCACAACAAATATGAACACAGAGAAAGCTTGACCACAACCCAGTATTAGCCTCATTCTGAAGAGTTGAATCAGACTAATTAGCAACCATGAATCTGCATCTGAATACTCACACCTGATTGATAAATCCGGTATGATACTAAATTTTAGATTGGAGATTTTGCATCAGGCATGAAAAACCCTACTGTCTAGAATTTTTCAACAGGTACCAATCATAATCCCTCTGTCAATTTGGTATGATTCTCATCAGCAATGTAGAGAAACTAATGGCTGAATAACTGATTACAGCCGGAAAATCAATTGCCCATTTATTTGTAGGTTTGACAAAAAACGAAGAGATTTTACCCACAAACTTAAAGTTAGCACTAAAGTCGGAAATTGTGCAACATTTCGCAATATAGTTGATTGCTTAATTTCCCACCAATGGTGCATTCAAGACTTTATCAATGCGATCGCTTGTTTCCAACAAATGGGCTTTGGTATACTCATCCTCAGAACCTACTCGCCGCAATCGCTGATTTAATTGCTTCAGCTTATACCAAGCCAAGGTTCTAGCATCCTCTGGCACAGTTTCTTTCCGCAACACCATCCCCATCAAAACATCTAAATATTCCCGTTGCAAACCCCGACGGAGACTAGAAATTTTCAATTTGCCCTTTGGTTGCAATACTTCTGTCCAAATGCCATTTTGCAGCGTGTCAAATAATTCTGGCAAACTCAGGGCATGATCTGATTTTGTTTTCAATTCTATATCCTTGAGGCGAGAAAGGCGATCGCCTGACAACAACTCTCGCAGCACCGCACTTTGCACCAACAATACCAAATCATGGACAGGATAATCCAAACGTCCCGTCGGAGGAATACTACCCCAATGTCGCCAACGAGAAGGTGCTAACTTATTTAGTAGTTCTGGTGAAAAGTTCAACGCATCCTCAGCAAATACATACTTTTGTAGCGTCGCTAAAGCTTCCCGTTGTTTTTCCACAGGTACAGATGCAAATGGTAAACGACGCTGTTTGGAACTCGGCTGAACCCGGTAAAAAGACTGCCCACCAATGTATTTAGTTGTATAAAATAACTGCTGCAAATAATTCGTTAAAATAGTTGTAAATCTTTCCCGCCAATCGCTATAACTTTCTCCAGCCGTGGGATAAGTCTGTTGTAATCTCTCCCACATAACCCGTGAATTATTCAACTGCCACTGAGAATAAACCAGCACATTAGCACTATTATCCCAAGCCGCTGCTGTGGGGTCAATATCCGACATATCTTCGTCTGGGGAATAACTCAACTCTGGATTTTCTGACTGATTGGCAATTTGCTCTAAAAACGGCTTTTCTGCTACAGGAGTTTTCCCTGGAGTAGGTTTATAACCATACTCAATAGCCCATTCATCATATACCCCCACCATACTGGGAAAATAATCTCCCTGTTTCGTGCCTTGGGGGGCAATATTGGGGGGAATATAATCCATCACAGAGGTAGTTAAGCCCTTCGTCCGGGTAATATTCGTGTTGTTCATCTCCTCCGGTGCTAAGAGGGTACTACCACGAAAATTGTGACGCAAACCTAAGGTATGACCAACTTCATGGGCAATAATCAACCGTAAATATTGGTGAATATAATCTTGTATTTGCTCCTTGGTCGGGCTACCATTGGGCAGGAGCGACATGGCCAAAGAACCATAGGCAAATTGATTGGCACTTTCCATGCCGTAGCATAAATCATACTCCCCAGCCAATTTAGACAACCTACTTAAAAACCCCTGCCGATTTTTCCCACCCTGGCCACACAAGCCGTGGTTTTCCATAAGTGTAGATAAAGCTGTGTGCCTCTTTGCTTGACTTGGTTGCACAATTTGCCGATACTCATTTTTTAATACCCTGACAAAACTAGCATCGACCAGAATATCTGCATCCAAAATTTCCCCAGTTAAAGGATTGACACGGGATGGCCCCATAGCAAAAAAACCATCTACGGTGTTAATCCAGCGAATAGTATTGTAACGAATATCTGCTGCTTCCCAATCTGCATTGTCTGGCATTTGCCGCACTTCAATGGCATCCTGAAACCCTGCTTTCAAAAAAGCTTTATTCCACATCAGAACACCTTCTTTGATTGCATCCCGATATTCCCAGGGAACTGCATTATCAATCCAGAAAACAATCGGTTTTTTAGGAGGAGAAATAGCCGCGTTGGGGTCTTTTTTCTCTAAATGCCAACGATTAATATACCTAATAAATGAGTCACTGCGGTTATCATTGGATAAATCTTGATATGCAGTGACAAAATAACCAACCCTTTCATCAGCTAACCGGGGACGATAATCATGATTAGGTAATTGGGACAAACTGTAGTGCACACGTAAAGTAAACCCACGACCATCAGCTAAAGACTCAAAACCTGGACTTTGGTTTTCACCACCCCCACCACCTGCACCAGAAAAATTGAAAATTGTCTGTACTTCTAAATTTTCCGGAAAAACTTGAGCATTACCAAAGTAAGATTGCTCTGGGTTGGGAGCAAGTTCTAAACTACTAGCTAAACCTGCCAAATCGCTAATTAGTAAGTCACCCAAATCAATCAAATAGGTTTTTCGTTCAGGATGAATGCTTTTAATAGGGAGATTATACAGTACAGAATCGCTAAAAGAACGAGCAAGCGATCGCACCTGGGGATCTCCCTCCCGTGTGCGAAAGTTAACATTACGGATAATAAACTGTAGATTATTATCTACTCGTTGGAAATAAAACAAGAAATCCTGCAAGGGAACACCACTATAAATGCCCTTTTCTCCAATTCCCGATTCTAATGTAGCTGTAGCGATAAAATTCTTTTCTAATTGCTCTGGTTTAATTTCTAAATATATTTTATTCTTACTTTTTTGCCGATAGATTGTAAATAATCCTTCATGTTTCTCGGCATCTTTAACAACATCTGCAAAGGCTTCTAAATCATCACTTCTGTCTGGTTTACTAGGTGTAGGTTCTGGTTTTTTCCCAGGATTTTTTGTGAGCAGGAATGGTTGCATCCCTATTTTTTTCTGATTTTCCACCACCCAAATATAAGGTTTTCGCTCTAACTGCTGACCTTGATTCAATACCCAAATTTGCGATGATGATAGGGGTAAATGAGAATTAGCTTGTCTATTATCTAATCCTGTGGGGTGTGGGGATGGTAATGATTTAGCCTTAGCGGTTTCTATCCCCAATAATAAACTCGACAACAAAATGATATAAAAACTCAACTTGTTCATACCCTACACCCCTGGTAATATCATTTTGGAATAATTCAGTCCATATCAGTCAAATTACCCAAAATTTCGAGAATATTTATCAATTATCTACATCTGTTTACATTTTTTGATGATTGCCAATTCCTAGTTACTGGACAATATTATCATTTCCAGCACAAACAGGTGAGAGGAAATTTCTCACCTAGAATGCCTGAATAGATGCCATTGTCAAATTGCTTCTTGATAAATGATTTCCTGGAACTGGATAATGTCTTTCTGCGGGTCAGCAATACTTACTTTCACCAATAATTGCTCACCTAACTTCACAGTTCGACGGAAAGACATCGGCAATTGTAAGCCTAAATCTTCTAAAAGAATTAGCCCTAAATTACTATCTTCTCGCAACCACATTAACAATGTCACTTCCCACGCTTTATCAGGGTGACGACGCAAATATTCTAAAGCCCAATAGCGGTTTGTTTGTCTTTCCACCATTGTCACTTCTTGGGTAATGGTGGTGACGGTCATCATCACCTCTTTGAGTTGTTCTGCTGAAAAGGGTAAAACTTCACCTCTTAAATGGGCTTTGAGTTGAAAATGGGTAAGTAAATCGCTGTAACGACGAATGGGGGATGTGGCTTGAGTGTAAGTATCTAAACCTAAACCAGCATGACGTACAGGTGTAATGCTCATTTCACTCTTGGGCATACAGCGACGCATGGCACAAGCACGAACAAACCCTGCTGGTAGTTGGAGTAATTCTTCTTCTGGGGGTAATTCTGGTTGGGGTTGTCCCCGGAAAGGCAGAGGGATGTTATGGGTTTGCCCATAACGTGCGGCCACCTCTCCAGCTAAAATCATCATTTCTGCTACTAATTGCCGAGAGGAAGAATCATCAAGAATGTCAATGTTGATGTCATCACCTTTGACTTTAATCATCGCCTCTGGCATATTAATGCTGATGGCTCCTTGGGCATAGCGCCAAGTTTTACGTTTAGTCGCCCAATTAGCGATCGCTGCAATTTCTGGTTCTGCCTGTACCCCTAATTCCAACATCTCATCCACATCTTCATAGGTGAGACGATAGGTGGGCTTAATAATGCTGGGATGAATACAATAATCCGCTACAGCCCCGTTGGTATCTAACACCACACCAAAACTCAAGGCACAGCACACTCTTCCCTGTACCAAACTCATGGGTCCAGTCGCCAACACTTCGGGAAACATGGGAATCATCCCTGTGGGCAAATAAACTGTACTCCCCCGTTTTCTGGCTTCTAAATCTAATTCATCTTCTGGTATTAACCACCGGGTTGGGTCGGCAATATGCACCCACAGTCTTTCCCTTCCCTCCCCTAAAGATTCCCAACTCAGACCATCGTCTATTTCTGTAGTGCTTTCATCGTCAATGGTATAGACCTTGAGATTAGTTAAATCTAGACGATTAGCATCTAAGTCATGAGGGGGAAAATCTAAACGTTGTTGCGCCACTTCTAATACCTTATTGGGAAACTGAACGGGAATTGATGAACGGCGCAAGAACAGGTTTTCATGGTTAGTCCACCAACCCAAATCTATCAACAGCTGAAAGGCTGCTTGTGGTGTGGCGGAACGTCCCAACATATTCATGGTTTCTAACACTGGGGCAGGGGGAGGATAGGCACGGGCTAAGGAATCATAGTTGACTCCCATCCGCACAATGTCTGCCAGTAGCGCCGCGTATTTTTCCAGTGCTTCTAAACGCTGACGGTCAGGTCGTTGCCATTCTACTATTTCACCTTTAAGGGCCTGTTCGACACGTGCCAAAAATTCCTGTTGTCCCTTGGCTTTTTGGGCTTCCACTTCAATTTGATGCTTTCGTTCTGCTACCTGGGTAGCGCTGCGTGGTTCGTAAGCATCACCTTTCTGCTTGAAATAAAGTTTGTCGTCTGATAACAAGCAATGAGCCGCGTAACATTGGGATGGATTGGCTTCGGAAAACAGCAGATTAGCCATTTCACTGGGGGTGACTGTTTCCCCATCTTCTACCAATAATTCCCAGGCTACTTCCAAGCTTGATGGGTCAAGGTATGGTTGGACTTGACTCACAAAGTGGGGTATGTCAGTAGATTTGTAAGTTTGTCCGTTAACTGTATAGGTAATTTGTCGCGGCGCGAGGCTGTGGGATTGACCTCGTTCATCTACCACAAACCAACGGGTCTTTCCGTCTGGACGATCTACTATCCCCAGACGGCGATCGCCTTGAACCCTAAATTCAACTAGCGTCCCCTTCTCCACAACTCTCGCACTTCAATAATTTTATATTTTTGGATTTAAGATTTTGGATTAAATAACTGGTATCTAATCCTTAATCTCTTGATTTATCGACAATCTTATGACAGTTCGCAATTCCATTCCCAAAGATGAATATTGGATTTTTAATTTTGAGACCTGATTCTCAGAGGCGAACTGCACGCCTATTATCCCTCATCCTATATTTTGGGAGATTTTGGGACTAAATTTTTAATTGAGCCTCAATTACAATCACCTGCCATCAACCACCGTTTTGATTTTTACACTTGATGTGCAATAGATATATTAATCTATCTATTTATCAAAAGCCTAATTTATGCAGGCAGAAACGTTCGTTATGACGTTTTTGCCTCTTGCATAAATACTTGGGTTGATGCTCATAGGCTCTTGGCGATACTAGTAATATTTTACCGCGTTCAAGGGTAACATTGATTGAATGTTTTTCACTCTCTTTCACCCTCTGCCAAGGTTGAGATTTTGGAATCAAAGTAAACGTTTAATTCTACACAAACGCTACTTTTCTTGGGCTACCTAAAACCCAAGATCCAAAATCCAAAATCTTTTTAGCCTTCTGCATTAATAAATGGCAATAGAGCCACAATCCGAGCGCGTTTAATCGCTAATGTTAAATCCCGTTGTTGTTTGGCAGTTAACCCAGTGATTCTGCGAGGTAAAATTTTACCACGTTCTGTAATAAACTTACGCAGCAAATCTACATCTTTATAATCTATAGGTTCTCCGGGCTTAATAGGAGACAGGCGACGACGGTAATAGCTCATCTTTTACTTGATTTCCTTGTGAACAGTGTGCTTATTGCAGTGGGGGCAGAACTTTTTCAGTTCTAAACGATTGGTGGTGTTTCGACGGTTCTTGGTGCTGGTGTAACGAGACACACCAGGGGAACGCTTGTCTGGATTAGTGCGACACTCGGTGCATTCTAGTGTCACAATTATGCGGGCACCTTTACTCTTAGCCATAATCTTACAAACAGTAAAGCCTGGAGAGAATTAACACAAATGCCTATTTTCTCATATCACGCCACATTTTTTCAACTATTCGCTTAACTTTTAAATCCAACGAATAGCCACGTCGCGACGAAACTATGATAGTCCTTGCCAGGCGATCGTGCCAAGCCTGCCGCATCTGAGTATCTGATAAGGCGGCTCCACAGTCAATTGCCAGAGGAATTACTAGCAGTATAGCAGTGGGATTAGCAATTATATTGCCGAGAAAAATAGAAAAAAGTAAAGTGCCAAGACAAATCAGGGATTCTCGTTTCAATAAAGCCTGTAATTCCGGAATTCTCCCAACTATTTGCCCTGATTCCACTTCTAAAATCTTTAAATCAACAGCCCAGCGTCCCAAGCTTTGCCCTTGATTGTTGTACACCACCAGGACGCGCAAAATCAGCCAAGCAACGATAAAAACCAAAATTTGAGCAAATTGAATCCCGATATTGCCGCTACCTAATAGAGAACTAACTAACCATACTCCCAAGAAATCAATACCCAAGGCCATACCTCTGCGGCTAATTTCTGCCTTGGGATAGTGTTTTTGAGTTGGTTTGACGATAGTCATAATTAAAATTAAAAATTTAAAAAATATCTGTCAGCTAAAATATTTGAGTCTTATAGAGCCGGAGCGAAATCTAGACTTGGCAGTCCCAGTAAATCTGTATCAAACACTCTGCCAATACAAGTTTACTCAATTTGCGGGACAAAGGTATCCAGTTTTGATAATTGTATGATGACGGGGCAAGTCTTTATCCAGCATCTGATGATGAAAATTCAATTAGAGCAAAATTAACGTGTTTTCGTCATTGCGACCGCAGATAAGCAATCTCCAACCCATATTTTTTGTAGGCTATGCGTAAGTCATGAGAGTAATAGATTCACATAAAATAAAGGTGGGTCAAACCATTGCTAACCCACCGTAAAGTTTTTTCTAGTAATTGATTTTTGCTAACTTCCTTAAACTACAAAATCACTTGTGTTAAAAGTACCAGTAAATCCTGTTACCTCCATAATCGCATCAGCAGCACTATTAAATCCGGCTGTAGCATCATTAATAGCGATGAAAGTCCGAGTACCAAAGGTAAATTGAGCAGCGAAATTAGCAGCAAAAGCTGTAGTGGTTAATTTAGTGCTAATTCCCGCAGTATCGAGAGTGGCAACAGTTCCCACATTGGAAAATCCTGCTCTAGCAGTGCTGACCAGGAGTAGGTCATTGCCTGTATTAGCATTGAAGTCTGTAATGATGTCAAAGTTACTCAGGAGTGAATCAGTGAGAGTTTTATAATTCAATCTGTCATTTCCTGATCCGCCAATGAGGGTATCTTTACCAGCCCCACCAATGAGGATATCATTACCTACCCCACCATTTAATAAATCATTGCCGGTACCACCATTCAATGTATCATTGCCACCATTTCCATAAATAGCATTCCTGCCACTATTACCTGTAATCACATTGTTGGCTTCGTTACCAGTACCATTATCGTTAGCAGTACCTGTCAGAGTGAAATTAGATTGCGATGAATCGATTATTTTGACAGTTCCTAAGTTTTGTCCAGGTACTAAAAGAGCATTCGTAGGATTAGAAAGTTTAACAGTAAAGATTTCATCAGGGTCGGCAAAAAAATCATTTAAAATAGGAACTGTGATAATCTTTGTAGTTTCTCCTGGGTTAAAAGTGAGCGTACCAGATGTGGCGGTGTAGTCAACATCTTCTGTTGCGGCTCCAAAGGAAAACGAACTTTCTGTTGCATATTGGACAGTAACAGTGGTTGTGCTAGCAGCAGAAAGAGTCACACTTAAAACCGCATTTTGAGGGGATGTTTGACCTTCTATCGCTGTAACATTGTTGATACTCAAACCTAGCTTTGTCGAAGGTTTAGCGACATATAAAACATTGTTACTTACCCCAACAAAATTATTACCAGTGATGCCTATCTGTGTAAGAAAAGGAGCATCTGTGGTAATTTGTGTAGTTGTTGTGCCATCGTAAAAAAATAATTCTGCATCATTGTAAAAATCATCGTCGTTGGAGGCATCTGCAACCCATACAACTTTATTATTTACAACTGCAAAGTCCTGATTATAACTAGCACTACTAGATATCCGATTGCTTAAAGTAATTGTTGAGGTTCCATTGTAGAGTTTTAACACCCCAAAACTTGAAAATTCTCCCAACTTCTCAGCCCAAACAACCCAATTACCACTCATTTGAAATGTATCGGCAGAAATTAACGAACTGCCGAGATTAGTTGTAGTATTGGTGACGCGGTTGTAAAGTCTGAGAAAGTAATTTGTGCCGTCATATCTGGCATAGGCAACTTTATCTCCAGATACTTGTGGATTATATACCTCAAGATTAGTTGTGATTTGAGTATTGTTTGTCCCATTGTAAAACCACAAATTTTCTGCTGTACCAGTCCAGTTAAACCAGGCTATTTTATTGTTATCAATAACCGGACTGTAATCGTCAGTTGTGTTGTTTGTTAGTTTAGTTGTGGTCGTACCATTGTTGAGATAAATTTCGTAATCATTCCCATCCCAACCAGCCCAAACAGCATAACTACCTGATAATTTTAGATCATATTCGTCAGTCGTATTGCTTGTCAGTTGGGTTGTGGTTGTACCATTATTGCGGAAAATTTCTACATCTGTACCATCATATCCATACCAAACCACATTACTGCCAGAAATTTGAGGTGCGTAGTCATTAATAGTGTTATTAGTGACCTTAGTTGTTGTGCCACCACTATAACGATAAATTTCATAATCACTACCTTCTTTCCTCGCATAAACTATGGTACTGCCAGAAATGTCGTAGCCTTGAATAGGTGAGTAGGCACTATTAGCTATAGGAGTTGTAGTTGTGCCGTTATAAGAATAAACTACAGAATTAGATCCTTTTTGATATACCCAAACAAGATTGCTGCCAGAATTTTGATAGCTGTAGTAGTCAACCTCTGAAAAATCAACGAAGGAAGAGTAAGAAGAGAAGGAGTTAGGAGAGACAAAGGAAATAGGCCCTAAGCGAGTGAATTCATAGAGTGTCGTTCCAGACTCTTCTATTTCGATATTCTGTCCATTAAGATTAATAGTGGCATGGTCATTTTCTTTCTGGATGCGGTTTATATCGCTGGGGCTTAAATTCACTCCCCGCACTAAAGCAGAAAAATATTCTCCTTCATCACCTTTAGCATCTTTGCGATTGATTTTGGCATCTATATAATGACCAATTTCTTCTAAGAGAACAGCCTTAATTTCATTGGCATTGGCATTTTTAATAAAGGCATCAGAGAGATAAATCGTATTGCTAATTGTGGCATAGCCACCTTTGGCTGTACCTAGTACATTACTACTGATAACTTTAATGCTTGGTAAATCGTTAAAGTTATTCGATTGCCACTGATAACGTATATATTCAGCTGTTTCATGATTGAAACCAAAACCGAAAGCTGTTTCCAAAATGTTCCAAAATTCATCAGAATTGGCGTAATTTTTTAATATTTGGTGAACAGATGGGATATGGGTGGAAATCAGATTGTTAGCCATATATTTTGCTCAATTCTTGGATTTTTTAGTACAGAATCAACTATTTTCAAAAAGCCAGCGTAAAAATATTGCTGTTTAATATTCAGCAATATTTACAGCCCGTAAAAAAATAATCGTTTATAATTATACAGACAAAAAATTTTTACTTCTGAGTTGATAAAAATCGTTATGTTGTTTATTAATTAGTAAAAAAGTAGGTTGGGTTAAGCGACAAAACAACCATGCAAAAGCATTGATATTGAAGATTTTTAACTATCACAACTTCTCACTAATTGAGAAAACATATAATGCTAGAATCTAGGCTAACTGCTAATTTCAAGTAAATGACAGCCACAGTTGCAAACATCTCTTCCCTAAATGAGTTCTTAAAACTCGGCTACATCGATGAGTCACCAGCTTGGGAATATATTAACCGAGAAGCAATTCAAAAACCGATGGGTGGTGGTAAACACAGTTTATTACAAAAACGGTTAGTTGCAGCTATTGACGCACCAGTAAGTGATTATGAAGCATTTCCAGAACTGCGCTGTACTTGTGGAAATCGTTCCATCGTTCCTGACGTTGGGGTAATTGCCACCGCACAAATTCCATTAGATGAAAGTGGTGATATTATTAGCAGTGGGATTAATTTTGCACCAGCTTGGGTAATTGAAATTCTTTCACATAACCAAAGCCAAACTAAGGTAACTGGTAATATTTTACATTGTATTAAACATGGGACTCAACTTGGATGGTTGATAGACCCCAGTGAGCATTCAATTTTAGTTTATCAGCCGAATAATTTACCTGAGTTGTTAACTGAAACAGATAGATTAACGGTGTTAGCAGGTATGAATTTAATTTTGACAATTGAGGAAGTGTTTTGTTGGTTGCAAAGGAAAAAGTAACCTGAAATTATGCTGCCAAAAATCTAGAATATTTTTAATTTATTAACTAATAAATAAATCTTCCCTTCTTATCAATATATCGTTCTTGTTCACCAATTTTGACTCGTGCTAAACCTTTATAAAATTTGCAAACATTATCAAATTGAGGTGGTATGATAAACTTTCCATTTTTATCAATATAACCATATTTATTATCTATTTTTACTCTTGCCAAACCTCCAGAAAAGTTATCGGAATCCTCAAATTGAGGTGGTATGATAAACTTTCCATTTTTATCAATATAACCATATTTATTATCTATCTTTACTCTTGCCAAACCTTCGGAAAAATTATCGGAATCCTCAAATTGAGGTGGTATAATAAACTTTCCATTTTTATCAAAATAACCATATTTATTATCTATCTTTACTCTTGCCAAACCTTTGGAAAAATCAGTAGCAAAATAAAATTGAGGTAGTATAATAAGCCGCCCAGTTTTATCAATATAACCATATTTATTATTTATCTGTACTCTTGCTAAACCTTCGCAAAAATCCCAAGATTCCTCAAACTGAGGTGATATAACGAACTGTCCACTTTTGCCAATATAGCCCCATTTTTCGTCTATCTTCACACTTGCTAGACCTTCGCACAAGTCCCAAGCACAATCAAATTGAGGTGGGATAACAAACCTACCACTTTTGCCAATATAGCCCCATTTTTCGTCTATCTTCACACTTGCTAGACCTTCAGAAAAGTTATCAGCTTCCTCAAAATGAGGTTGTATAATTAAATTACCACTCTTGCTAATATAGCCATATTTATTATCTATTTTAACTATTGCCATACCTTCATAAAAATTCCAAGCCTCATCGAATTGAGGTAGTATTATTAAGTCACCTTTTTTATCAAAAAAACCATATTTATCACCAATCTTAACCTTTGCCATACCTTCATAAAAATTCCAAGCCTCATCGAATTGAGGTGGTATTATTAAGTCACCTTTTTTATCAAAAAAACCATATTTATTATCTATTTTAACTATTGCCATACCTTCATAAAAATTCCAAGCCTCATCAAACTGGGGTTGAATGACTACTCTTCCTGTCTGGTCTATATAGCCATACTTGTCGCCAATTTTAATTGGGTGTAGCGAGATAATAGGAGATTCTGAAGGTAACCCAGCCTGTTTTAAAGCTTGCAATGCTTCATGAGCATCTGTATATCTCTCTTTGTAGTGATATCTAACCATCTTGGTTAAAATATCTGCCAATGATTCGCTTATTTCGGCTTTTTCTCTCCAAATAACCTCTAGCGTATTCGGGTCTATTGGTAATTCTTGCGGTGATTTTCCCGTTACGGCTTGAATTGCAGTTATCCCCAGCGCATAAATATCACTGCATAATTTAGGATGTCCATGAAACTGCTCATTTGGCATGTAACCACGAGTACCAATGGGAATAGTGCTGCTTATTTTCCCTTTTGCATTTACTTCTAAAGTGCTGATTTCCTTGACTACTCCAAAATCAATCAAGACAAGTTTATTATCAGAATAACGGCGCATTAAATTTAATGGCTTGAGATCACGATGAATAACATTTTGTTCATGGACAAAAGCTAGCACTTCCAAAATATCTTGCAAAAGTTGAATTACATCAGCTTCACTCCATTTTTGACCTGAATTTATTTCATAACTTAAATCTTGCCCATCAATGTATTCTTGAACAAGATAAAATTTTCTATTTTCCTCAAAAAAGTCGTATAGTTCAGGAATTTGGGAATGGCTTTTTCCCAATTTGAATAATACTGCGGCTTCTTTTTTAAACCTTTGTTCTGTATCTAGGTCTGGTGTTGGAGGTTTGACAAGTTCTTTAATTACACAGTTATATTGGGGAGTAACAGGTAAATCACAGGGGTATTCCGCTAAATATGTTTTGCCAAATCCCCCATTTCCTAACTCTTTGATAATTTTGTAACGTCGTTGCAGTATTTCCCCAATCATAATGATACAGAAACATTTCTGTATATTTTGGCATAATCCCGCCAGAAAAAGCAATTATGGATATATAAGCTTCAGAATAGGCTAAAAAGGCTTGTCTGAATTCAGACATGAAAATTAAAAGTATAACGGTGCGTTAAACTTTCTCTAGTACACCCTACTTCTTAATAAAACACAAGTAAGGGCTGGTTACACTCTTGCTAACCCACCATTCCACTAACATTTAAGCATCGGAACTACCTTGATTATTTAACCAAGTAACCAAATCAGCAGCGCTTGTAAAATCTAACAACGCTAAACCTAAATTCTCTAAATCTTCCACGGAAAGTTTATTAATTTGCACTTGTAAATCCTGACTAATTCCACCTATGCGCCGTTCAAGTAGACGTGTAGTGTAATTTAAAGCCTCTTCATAGCGGACTTCTTGATAATATCTGGTATTGCGTAAATCACTAATACTAAACATTCTTGCTAACTCCTGGGGACTGAGACGGGGTAATTTGTAGGAAACAATAGTCTGGATTAAATCTAGCAAATTCTTTTGTAATCTTGCATCCGGTAAATCTGACCTGGCTTGTGATAACAAGTTTCTTGCTAATGTAGGGACTTCTTTCTCATTCTCCACCACTAGCTTAATGATACCTAATCCTAAAGATGCTTGAATATCAACTGGTTCATCCAGATATAACCGAGTTACCAAAGGACTTTCTAGCAAATAGCGATAGGGTTCTATTTCTGTTGGTTCTATACTACGTTTAGCAAATAAAACTACCGCTTGCCAAGGTTGTGTAGAAGCATATAGACGTAGATAAAGAAAGATTTCCGAAAAAAAGCGAGCATAAAAATCTACATCTTTCTGAAATTGTACCTCGACAAAATAAATTGGTCTTTGTGGTTGATTATTTATTGGGAGAAATAAACCATCAATTCTAAATGCTGTTTGTTTCAGTTCTACAGAAGCAAAATCATAAACATCTGCTTCTGTAGCGGGTAAATTAATCAGTTCAAAAAAAGATGCAGGTAGAGTTTGAAAAATTCGATAAAAAATTGAATCAGTTTTCATGGAAAAAATTGGTGCTTACGGAGCTACAATTCAGTTAGAGTCAAAAACTTTCCGTAGAGTAGGTTGGGTTGACGGAAGGAAACCCAACATTATCAATTTCAATGCTTTTGTTGGGTTGCGCTGTCGCTTAACCCAACCTACTTGTTGTTACTTTTTTCTAGCCTCAGACTTCTAGTCTGAGGGCTATTCTATTAAGCGGTGAAATACTTGGCTACAGGATGATAAGCAATAATCGCTGTTGTAGACTGTTCAGGATAAAGTTGTTCACTTTCATCCATGTACATCTTAATTCTGTCAGTGCCTAACAACTCCAACTGCTTCAACTGATCTTGGATATTTGGACAAGCAGGATAGCCGAAACTATACCGAGAACCTTGATAACGCTGGGCCAAAATATCGCGAATATTATCAGGTTCCGCATCACTAAAACCTAATTCTCGACGAATTCTGGCATGTGTCCATTCTGCTAAAGCTTCTGCTACCTGCACAGCTATCCCATGAAAATACAGATAATCGGTGTATTGATTATCAGCGAATAACTTTTGTGCAAATTCTGTTGCTACTTCCCCTACAGTTACTGCTTGCATTGGAAAAACATCAATTATTCCTGATTCCTTGGGTGCAAAGAAATCAGAAATACAATATCTTCTGCCTGAACGTTGACGGGGAAATTCAAAAGTTGTTACGGGTTGTAGAGACGTTCCATGGAACGTCTCTACATTGTCGTGTGAATAAATCAATAAAGTATTCCCCTCAGACTGGCAAGGGAAATATCCATAAATCACTTGAGGATGCAACAAATTTTCTGCAATAATCCGCTGTTTCCAATTATCTAAAATTGGATAAACCTTCTCAGCCAAAAACTCTTGATATTCTTCCTTAGATTGTTCCTTGGGTTTGCGGAATTGCCATTGTCCAGCAATCAAAGCTTGCAAGTCTAAATGCCACAGTATCTCTTCAATGGGAATATCGCAGGGCTGTAATAACTTTGTTCCCCAGAAAGGAGGTTGGGGACGTTCAATATTGATATCTACAGCCTCGGAACGACGGGTATCTATTTCTCTTGGTTCAGCAGCAGCTTTCTCTTTAACAATCTTATCTGCGGATTGTTTTTGACCATTTGTTGATGTTTCAGCATCTTCCAATTCATCTAAAAATCCTTGCAAATCATCCCATTTATCCGCAGCTTTAGCGGGCATCAATTTATCCATGAAATGCAAATCAGAAAAGGCATCTTTACCATAAACCACTTTGCCTTTGTAAGTGTTTTGGCAGTCTTCATGGACAAACTTAGGCGTTAACGCTGCACCACCTAAAATTACCGGAACAGTAATACCTTTTTCGTTGAAGACCTGCAAATTTTCTTTCATGAAAGCGGTAGATTTAACCAACAACCCACTCATAGCAATACAATCAGGTTTATACTGCTCGTAAGCTTGAATGATATTTTCTACTGGTTGTTTGATGCCTAAGTTAAATACTTTGTAACCATTGTTAGATAAGATGATATCTACTAGGTTTTTACCAATGTCATGAACGTCGCCTTTAACAGTGGCAATGATTACCTTACCTTTGGCATTGTCTCCTGCTTCTGATTTTTCCATGAACGGCTCTAAATAAGCCACAGCCGCTTTCATAGTTTCTGCTGATTGTAATACGAAAGGTAGTTGCATTTGTCCTGAACCGAACAATTCACCCACAACTTTCATGCCATCTAATAGGAAGGTATTGATGATTTCTAAGGGTGGATATTGTTCTAAAGCCTTAGCTAATTGCGCTTCTAAACCAATACGTTCTCCATCAATAATATGACGCTTCAGCCTTTCTTCAATGGGGAGGTTTTCATCAATGCCAGTGTTACGTTTAGCTTTGACTCCTTCAAAGAGTTTCGTTAATTCTCCCAAGGGATCATAAATGCAAACATCCCCTTCAAATTTGCGTTCATCATAGATTAATTTTCGGCAAACTTCTTGATGATGTGGTTCAATTTTCGCCAATGGTAAAATTTTACTGGCGCTGACAATAGCTGCATCCATTCCCGCAGCCATTGCTTCATGCAAAAACATGGAGTTCAAGACAATACGGGCGGCTGGGTTTAAGCCAAAGGATATATTAGATACACCCAGAATGATATGACTGCCTGGCAATTGTTGGCGAATCCTGCGAATGGACTCGATAGTAGCTTTGCCATTTTCTCGGTCTTCTTCAATCCCCGTAGATATTGGTAGAGCTAAAGTATCAAAAAATATTTCTGTTGGGGGTATGCCATACTCCACAGCTTGGCGGTAAGCACGTTGAGCAATTTCAAATTTTTTGTCTGCTGTTCGGGCCATGCCATCTTCATCAATTGTACCAATGACGACACCAGCACCGTAATTTTTCGCCAACTCCAACACTTTTAAGAACCGAGGTTCCCCATCTTCGTAGTTGGTGGAGTTAAGTAAACATTTACCTCCAGCTACCTTTAAACCTGCCTCCATTTTCTCCCATTCAGTGGAGTCTAGCATCAGGGGTAGGGTGACGTTATTGACGATGCGAGAAACTAACTCGTGCATATCCCGCACACCGTCACGTCCTACATAGTCTACGTTAACATCTAGAATATGTGCGCCTTCTTTAACTTGCGATCGCGCCATTGACACCAAACCATCCCAATCTTCTGCATTCAGTAATTCCCGGCATTTCTTGGAACCACTAGCATTCAGGCGTTCTCCCACAATCAAGAAAGAGTTATCTTGTTCGTAAGGTTGGGTGGAATAAATTGACGCTGCTGCTGGTTCTAAACTTGGTTGTCGCACCTTGGGTTTTAAATCTTTGGCTATTTCCGCTAATTGTTGAATGTGTGCTGGACGTGTCCCACAGCAACCCCCAATCACTTGGACACCCAAATCTTCAACAAAGTGCATCAAAGCCATGCGTAACTCTAACGGCGTGAGGCGATAATGGGCTTGACCACCAACGTTTTCTGGTAAACCAGCGTTGGGAATACAAGAAACCACAAAAGGAGAATGTTCAGCTAAATACTTGATATGTGGTTTCATCAAGTCTGGCCCAGTGGCACAGTTTAAACCAAGAATATCAATCGGATAGGGTGCCAAAATCGTCAGTACAGCAGCAATTTCTGTACCTACCAACATTGTCCCCATACTTTCCATGGTGACAGACACCATCAATGGTCTTCTTTCGCCTTTTTTGGCAAAAGTTTCCTCAATCCCATTTAATGCCGCTTTAATTTGCAGCACATCTTGGCATGTCTCCACAATAAATAAATCCACCCCACCATCAAATAAAGCCTCTGCTTGTTCAGCAAAAGCCGTTTTCATGGTGTCAAAATCAATATGTCCCAAGGTGGGAAGTTTAGTCGTGGGGCCAATCGACCCAGCCACAAACCGGGGCTTTTCTGGGGTAGAAAACTCAGTTGCTACCTGCTTTGCCAATTCTGCCGCAGCTTTATTTAGATAATAGGTTTGGTCTTGTAGGTCATATTCTGCCAATACAATAGAAGTACCACCAAAAGTATCTGTTTCTATCACATCTGCACCGGCAGCCAGAAAGTCACGGTGAACTTTTGCTACAGCTTCTGGTTTGGTGTGGACGAGATATTCGTTACACCCTTCATATTGTGGGCCACCAAAGTCTTCCGCAGTCAGGTTTTGGGTTTGCAGATTGGTTCCCATAGCACCATCAAAAACAATGACGGGAAATTCGGGACTATGTAGTCTTTCCAGGAAAGGATGAGTCATATGATATGCAAAAAAATGGAAATGTGTATTGTGAGATACGACTTAACTTACTATTTTCTAACATTCTTCTAATAGAGATAAGTTTTAAATAAAACTAGTGCTGGGGTCAGTTAAAACCAAGAAAGTTGATTTTCTATCCGGAAACGCTAATGGATGAGAGACTTCTCTGGGCAAATAAATCCCCAGATGGAGGAGTAGTGTCAGTAAAATATCTATTATACTTTGGTATACCAGTATCCTATTTTTACTAGTAAAAATATATTAATATTAGTGTTAGCCAGATTACATGTATTAAATATATGAGATTCAGGGATTGGATAACTAGAATAGTGCTAATTTTTCTGATGTTGGCAACTTTGATTGTGGCATTGTTTATTGGTGGAGCAAAACAAAGGCCCAGTCAAGTAAATGTATCACCACCTGAAGTTATATCTGAAAATTTCTATCCCCAAGTTCTATTTCAGTCAGAAAGAAAGCAAGAAAATTTACCTAAAAATGTTAACAAACCTGCATTACCACCATTAAAACAAAAATCTCGTAATAAATATTTAACCACCACAGCTTTTTCCCAATATCGACCTAATTTAGAAGTGGCAGCAGTAGATCCTACAAACTACGGTGAAAGATATACTACAGATGTAAATGGTTTAGTAGTAACCAATCAACCCATCATAGTTATTCATGAAACTAGTAATTCAGCTACTAGTGCCATTAATTTTTTTCAAACACCCCATGAAGATGAAAATGTCCAGGCTAGTTACCATACTTTGATTAAGTTGGATGGGACGGTGATTTATCTTGTTGCCCCAGAAAAAAGAGCTTTTGGCGCAGCTAATTCGGTGTTTGAGGGAGCATATGGTATAGAAACTGTACAAACTAATCCTAATTTACCGCCATCGGTGAATAATTTTGCCTATCATGTATCTCTGGAAACTCCCCCAGATGGTCGGGGTGACAATATGATTATTAGTCATAGTGGTTATACAGATTCACAATATAAATCTCTAGCTTGGTTAATTGCTCAAAGTCAAGTACCAGATGAGCGCATCACTACTCACAAGGCTGTAGACCGTTCTGGACAAAGGGCAGATCCCAAGAGTTTTGATTTTGATAAATTGTTTACCTTACTCCACACTTTCCGTGATTTCCAAGCTTGAATAAGAGCAATTGATTTGGTTAATAGTTAAGATTTCAGCATATATTCCACAATTTTTACCTAAAAATACAACATTTTATGAATCAAGCTGAACAAGCAATTAAGGCAAATATGCAAACATTTGCTGATGCCTGGAGAGAGTATGATGCTCACAAATTAGCATCTTTATTTGTGGAAGATGCTGATTTTGTAAATGTCTTTGGACAAAGGTTAGCAGGAAAAGCCGAAATTGAAACGGGACATGCTTTAGCATTTGCAAATAACCTGCAAAATACGCAATTGCAATTTCTGGCAACGGACATTAAATTTATTCAACCTGATTTAGCAATTTCCCACAGTTATTGGCAGTTGGAAAAAATTAATAGTAATGAAACACCAAAAAAAGGTGTTTTAACTTGTGTGTCTCAGTATATAGATTCTCAATGGAAAATTTTGGCGATTCATAATACAGAAACACGCCCTTTACCATTTGTAGTTAATGAGGATAATTAATGGAAGTTTTATTAGCCAATATTAATCATCTTGAAAGCCTTTCTGTATTATTTGATCAGTATCGTATTTTTTATAATCAAGTATCAAACCTTGACGCTGCTCAGGAATTTCTCAAAGACAGATTTAAGAATAATGACTCCGTAGTGTTTGCAGCTAACGACAATGGGCAATTAGTTGGATTTACTCAGCTTTATCCTAGCTTTTCTTCAGTGTCGATGAAACGAGTATGGATATTAAACGATTTGTATGTGGAAGAGTCATATCGTCGCAGGGGAATTGCAAAGTTATTGATGAATGCTGCGGAAGAATATGCAAAAGAAAGTGGAGCAATTCGAGTAATTTTATCTACGCAAACTTCTAATATGACCGCGCAAAAACTTTATGAGGCGCGGAATTACATTAAGAATGAAGAGTTTTACTATTACGCTTTACAGTTGCAATAGTTGCCCATTCCCTGTCTTCATAATAAGTATTTTACGCCTAACAGCAAGTTACGTGAACAGTAAACCTTAAATATCTAAACCTACAACCATTAATTCCGGTGGATGTTCAACCGTAAATTGATAATATATTTCCTGCGTCTCTTGAGAATCGAGATTGATTGACCATTCAAGAATTCCCATTTCAGCTAATTGAATTTGTGGTTGACTACGAGTGAGCCGTACCTTAATTTGTTCGTTGCGACTGACTGGTAATTGTTCTATTAAATTCAAATTAATTTCTTGGTTGCCTAAATTTGTGACTAAAATCCGATAGGCGTAAGTAATGCGACGTTGATTACTAATGAGTTTTTTATCTACTTGCCGTTCTACTAAATCTCGTTCTATTTTTAAAGTCTCATCTATACCCAGATTTAATTTAAACTCCTGTCCAGGGGCAATATTATTTAATTTGGTTGTGCCAATAAAGGTATGTTCGCGGAAAACATTCGCTGTACCGGGCAGCAAGGTAGCACCATCAGCTTTATTTTTAACCTTAGTTTGTAAATAGGCAAAACTCACCAATCTTGGTAAAGCTACATATTCAAAACTACAGGGAAAATCATCTTGGAAAATAGTAGTTTTGTGGGGTGCACCATCACTGGGAATGTTACTACCACTATCCAGTTTAAATGAGACAACGCTGCCTTCGTGAGATACTTCGGCCACAACACTGGCTGCTGTAATAAAATTTTCTTCTTCCTCTTCTATCTCTTTCCTCATAGCACTACTGGGAATCGGTAGAGGAATCGGTAATGCTGGTGGTAATGTGCGACCAGTTCTGAAGGTGATAGATTCTTCAGCACGAAGAGCTTGAATATCAATGTACCAAGGTTTAGGATGGGGCGGAATTGTGCCTAATCCTGGTTTAGCTGTGGACAGGGTAAGATTAACACCTAACCAATCTTCACCTGTAGTTTGGGTAATTTCGGCAAGATAGGTTAAATGGAGAATTTTGCTAGCATTCTCAACTCTCAGGTCATACAGTGGCTGCCAGCTAGCGCAATTGACTAAATAGGATATCTCTAGCTCAAAGTCTCCTGTACCATTAACTTCCACATCAACGGTGACACTCCATGTTTCTTTGGGATGGGGTGTTTGGACTTTTTGTAAATTAGAACGGAGAGTTTGTAATTGCCGATCTACTTCTTGCTGTTGGTGTTTACATTCTCCAGAGGCGATCGCATATTCGCTATACTGACTGCCGATAAAGTTGAGAAAATCTAGGGTTTCACTCAAGCTGAGATTTTTTCTCGCTAAACTTTGGGCAAATGTTTCCTCAGTTTTGTCCCGTAAACCGGCAATAAAACTAGACTGTAAAGCTAAAGCATCAATTTGGGCTTGCAGATTGCGTTTTTCTGCTTCTAATTGTTCAATTTGTCTAGTTAGCTGGGCTACTCGCTCTCCAAAGCTTTCCGTCGTATACAGACGATCGCTGGTTACTCCCAACAACCGCACCCCTACTGTACCCGCACCATTCACCCGCACAGATTCCGATTCTAGAGTGGCTGGCAATGGTGTCACAACTAATTCCCGTTCTTCTCCCGTCAAGGAGACCACACCTCGTCTTGTCACTAGGGCTTTGTCGCCATAAACTGTGACCGCCACAATTTGACTGTTGACTATTTTGCGCCAAGAAGGTGTTTCCGTCAGGTGAACCACTGCCAGTTTTCCCCCATATTGAATGGTTCTGTTGGTTAATTTTGAAGGTTTCCTCATCCCCCAGTCAAGGGATAAGAGTAACTTCACAAATATTTCATCTGGAAATTGTTTCCGCAGAAGGAATGGAAAGAAGATTTCCCTGTTCTACGATTTCCTTTGCGGCATTGAGCAGATACTCATAGTAGGTACGAGCCACAATGGATAATTGTTTACCTGCTGGGTAAACCATATACCAAGTGCGTTTAATCGGGAAGTGTTGGACATCTAAAATGCTGAATTCCGCCGCATCTGTCAGTAAAGTATGGCGAGATAAAACAGAAATACCTAAGCCACCAGCGATCGCTTGTTTAATTGCTTCGTTACTGCCCAATTCTAGCTTCACATTCACTTTTACCCCATGCTCATCCAACAGAGTCTGTACAGCACGACGGGTGCCAGAACCAGGCTCACGCATGATAAATGGCTCTTCTCCCAATCTTTCAATGGGAATATTTTTTTCATGGGACAGAGGATGATTTAAAGGTGCAAACACCACCAAAGGATTTTCTAAAAATGCCTCAAAATTGACATCTAGATGGTCAGGAACTTGACTCATAATATACAAGTCATCCATGTTATTCACCATCCGTTCGAGAATCCGTTCGTGGTTGGTGACTTGAAGGGAAATATCAATTCCGGGGTACAGTTGGCAAAATGGCCCCAATAAACGCGGAATAATATATTTGGCAGTAGTAATGACCGCTAACCGTAATTGCCCTTGTTTTAGCCCTTTTAAATCGGCTACCTTCATTTCAAATTGAGCGATCGTGTCGAAAATCTGACGACAAGTAGCAAATAATTCCCTACCCGCCTCAGTCAAATACAAGCGTTTGCCAACTTGCTCAAATAATGGCAGTCCCACCGATTTCGTAAGTTGCTTGATCTGCATCGATACGGTAGGTTGGGTCAGAAATAATTCCTCAGCAGCACGAGTAAAGCTGCCGTGCCTTGCCGCCGCCTCAAACACCTTCAACTGGTGCAGCGTCGCTTGGTTCAAGGTGATTCTCCTCTAATAGCAATTCGGTAGATATAAATTTAGTATCACTGAACACTCGCCATTGATGTAGTGTTACTCATACAAAGTTATGAGTTTTAGTATAGACGAAAATCTATGTTCGCTATCAGAAGAGAAGTATTGGACTTATGGAGATGAAAAGTTATCATCAAAAAACAAGCAAAGCGTAAGATGCCTTCCATACAGAAGATGAATGCTGAATCCTGAATCAGTATTTACTATTCACCATTCATCATTCATCATTCCATAATTCCTCTTTCACCCTGACAGGCAATTTTGCTAAATCTGGTAACTCTACTGCTTCTGCTTCAACAATTTGCTCCTTGAGATTCAAGGGTATATTCAACGGTTGACGTTCTTCTACCCAGCAACTAGCTACAGGTAAGGTTTGTTCCAACTCATCCAAGGGACGAGGAATCACCATGACTGCGTTTAACTCACCAATCCTTTCTGCTTCATACATCCCTGCTTCTACAGCCACTGCCACGTTAGCAACAGAACCCCTTATAATTGCTGTGCATAAACCCGCACCGATTTTTTCATAGGATGCCAAGTGGACATCAGCCGCTTTGAGCATGGCATCACAAGCACCTACCATAGCCGGGAAACCCCTTGTTTCTACCAAACCAATGGCTTGATTACTCAAACGACTGTAGTTACCATCTGCCATCACTTGAGTCAAGCGGTTGGTAATGGGCAGTACCACATCCAAATTGGGAAAGGGACGAGGAATCACTAAACTGGAAACTAACTGACCAAACTGTTCTGCCGTTTGCACACCAGATTCTACAGCCAGACGTACATCAGCGATACCTCCGCGCACAATAGCTGTACAGTGACCACTACCAATTTTTTCATAGCCTACCAAGTGTACACCAGCAGACTTTAACATCATGTCAGCTGTACCCACGATTGCCGGGAAACTCAAGGTAGATACTAAACCCAAGGCGCTATCCTTGAAGCTATCTCGGCGACGCGATCCCTGGATGCTACTACGAGACAGTTGATTTTTCGTTTCCATCTGAAATTCTCCAGAATACTCTCAAGACAAGGAAGAAGGATAAAGACTGAAGAATGAAACCAAATATCTCAAAACCAGCAGCTTTATCAATTGCTCTGACAACTTAAATTTCAATCTTCATACTTCAGAATTAACACTTACTCCGACGAATTGTCAGATCCTTGATCATTCAACGCTTGTCGATGGGGAAACAAAGTGGTTAACAACCGCTGGATACTTCCTTGTCCATAGATTTGTGTGCCAAAACTGTTAGGAGATTGGGTATCAGCTGCACTTGGTTCTGGTTCCGGAGATTCTGGGGATGGTGACGCATCTGCAAGGGGTGTTTCCTCAGGAGGGGGAGACTGACTTTTAGGAGTAGGAGGAGATGGCACGGAGATAGAGTTGGTGGTCGATTGGTGCTTTAATTCAACAAATGCAGCGGAGATTTGTGTAGAAGAGACCACAGTTTCTTCTGTTGTCGCCTCTGGGGTATTTGTTGATGTAGATGTAGATGGTGATGGGGACTGGGGTTCAGCTTCTCCCATTTGCCGACTGACATCTCCCAAAATTGAACCTGGTGGTACCACTTGTCCCGGTGCAACTGAACAATTAAATACTGTTGTGGCAGCACCAATACAAGCACTAGCTCCAATTTTGCCTTGACCAACCATTAAAAAACCTGCTCCCAGGTTTGCTCCTGCTTCTATCTCTAGGGTACCCTCATTGACTTGGAGAATTGAACCCATGCCAATACATACCCCAGCCCCGATAATAATCCTACTGTTGGCAGCCGCTTGGAGTATCACTCCTGGTGCCAGCACCGCGCTGGGATGAATATTTACCTCGCCACTAATATAGGAACTAAAGTTGTCGCTGAGGCGCAGCAGCGGCACAGACATGGAATTAGTCACCTCGGAAGCCAAAAAAATGAGTATTGAGCAGAATCTAGTTGAGAAGGAGTCTGGGAAGGGCAGGCGATCGCCACCTGTCACTTCTCCTGACAAGAAGGGGGGTTGTCAGACTATGCTGACTTTACCTGTCTTTTGTTCCTATGGACGTTGGATAATTGCTTCCAACACACGACGCTTGGCTGCGGGGTCGATACCAATTAAACGGACATATTCCCCAGGATATTCAGATAGATAAGCTTCCAATGCAGCGATCGCTTCTCTTTCTGTGGTGGCTTGAATTTGACCAGCACTGGCCCAAGTGCCTGTGCGGAAACGGCGTTGGTCTACATGTTCAACACTGATTTTAAAACCACCTGTCAATAACTGGCGCAGTTGGTCTACTACTTCTGCACTTAATTTGGTGCTAGTAGCGGTAGCTGTAGCTGTGGCAGAACTGCTGGTGTAAGCTGATTTAGCTCCGTTGCTAGCAGCAGGTTTCACTACACCATTGGGGCGTTGGATAATGCTTTCCAATACACGACGTTTGGCTTTGGGGTCAATCCCAATCAAACGCACATACTCACCTTGGTGACTAACGATGCAATCTTCTAATGCGGCAATGACTTCATTGGTAGAGCTAGCTTCAATAGGCTTGCAACTTTGCCAAGAACCTGTGCGGAAGCGGCGCTCATCTACATGTTCTGTACCAATTTTGTAACCATTAGCCAAAAGTTGGCGGATTTGGTCTACGGTTTCTGCGCTGAGATTACCACTAGCCGCACCATTGCCATTACCGTTGTAGCTACTGTAAGATTTTGTAGTAGGTGTCTTAAAGCTGGTGGTTCCTGCCACTACACCATCTGGGCGCTGGATAATTGTTTCCAACACCCGGCGTTTGCCATTGGGGTCAATGCCAAACAGGCGGACATATTCACCGCTATGCTCAACCAGACAAGCTTCCAACGCAGCGATCGCTTCACCTAAAGACCGAGTTTCAATTGGTTTACAGCTTTGCCAAGACCCTGTGCGGAAACGTCTTTGGTCTACGTGTTCGCTACCAATTTTATAGCCTTGCTCTAGTAAATAACGCAATTGTTCTATGGTTTCTGCACCCAAGCTACTGCCTGCCACGTCACTACTCCTTTCCAATTCTTCAACAACAATCTCTGTATAAGATTTAGCTAATTCATCCCGAATAGGTGCAATACACTTAAGATCCTCAGCACAGCGATAACCAGCCCGCAACGCCTGATTAATTCCAACCACATGATGGGCAAATTGCTGATCCTGAGCTTGTACATCCGGCAAGCGATCTGCTTGTTGCTGAGTAGTAATGATTGCTCCCGAAGGTACATATTTACCTGGGGGAATTTCTACATCTTGAATTAAAGCGTGCATCATGACGATGCAACCTGCTCCCACCCTGGCATTAAATACCGTTGAGCGAAAACCAATGAAGCAATTATCCCCAACATAAGCTGGCCCATGAATCAGCGCCATGTGGGTAATGGAAGCATGTTTCCCAATCCATACCGAGTAATCTTTGCCATCATCACCAATGACTCGGCCTTGCTCCAACCCGTGAATAACCACACCATCTTGAATATTAGTTTTTTCACCAATATAAAAAGGTGTGCCTTCATCTGCTCTAATCGAAGTCCCCGGAGCAACGATTACGTTAGCACCAATTTGTACATCACCTATTAAGTTAGAAAATGAATGTACAAATGAGCTTTCATGGACATTGGGTTCAGCCAAATTCCTTGACCACGGGGTTGGGGGTGCCGCCGTGCTGCGGACTGCCATCGCGAGATTCCTCCTGAAATTAAGCTTTTGGTCAGTTGTCAGTGGTCAGTGAGAATTTATGTTTACTCTACTGCCTATCTGGCACCTGTTCCCTGACTATCTATACTGGTCTTTTTTGCTGTAAATAAGACGATCTTCAACGTGAATAGTATCTATTATCGCCACTACTGCTGCATCTAGCGGACGTTGTTCATTGCCAGGTACTTGCCGAGCCGCACTACCACGACTCACAAGCACCCACTCATCCACTCCTGCTCCCACACTATCCGCCGCTACTTCATATTGTGGTAATAGGGTTCCATTTTCATCAACTAATTGCAACAACAGCAGTTTCACACCCCTGAGACTCGGCTCTTTCTGTGTGCTAACTACCGTGCCACGCACTTTGGCAACTTGCATTATTTAAATTATGGTCTTCTACCAAAAGGACGAATAGCGTTAACGTTTTCCCGGAATTGTTCTACATCTTCGGTGTAACGAATTGGTAGTACATACTCTAAGTTTTCATGGGGACGGGCAATGATGTGAGTAGACAGCACTTGTCCACCATTCACTCTTTTCACTGATTCCACACCTGCGGCAACAGAAGCTTGAACTTCAGATACATCACCGCGAACAATGACAGTTACCCGACCACTACCAATTTTTTCATAGCCTACCAAGGTTACACGCGCAGCTTTTACCATCGCGTCAGCAGCTTCTACTACTGCTGGAAAACCAAGGGTTTCAACCATTCCTACCGCAATTGACATTCTTGTGATCCTTAAATTAAATTATTACGCACAGACGAATTTATACTCAAGTAAGCAACCCCGTGAATGAATTTTCGTCTAAACAGTTTTTAAGTACGGAACTGTTCTACTGCTTCTGTATAACGAATTGGCAAGACATATTCTAGGTTTTCGTGAGGACGGGCAATGATGTGAGTTGATACTACTTCACCACCGTTAACTCTTCTAGCTGCTTCAATCCCAGCTGCTACGGAAGCTTGAACTTCAGATACATCACCGCGAACAATTACAGTTACACGAGCGCTACCAATTTTTTCATAGCCTACCAAAGTCACACGAGCGGCTTTTACCATTGCGTCAGCAGCTTCTACTACTGCGGGAAAGCCCTTTGTTTCAATCATTCCAACTGCAATTGGCATCGCAGAAACTCCTACAAAATTAATTCAATCAGTACTATCGGTTGAAATTTTTGACGGGGATGCTCATCTTGAGCTAAATAACACTTACAAATTAAGCATAGAAAAGGTTGGCACCCCTGGCAACATAAATTACTATAATAGTTTGTAATAAAATAGTTTAAAAAAACTTAATAAAACTTCATAAACCATTTTTACTGCATCAAATTTCTCTGATCCCTAGAGTGGACAGTTATGCTTTATAATTTTTTTATCACATTGAGAATCGCTATCTTCATAACCAGGGTTAGTCCCATCTGGGGAAGGAGAGTCAGAAGCTAAAATCCTTACTGACTAATTCTTTCGCCTGTTTTGTGTATTTTGACCAATTCCCAGTAAAACCAAACTATAAATTTTCCTAATAAATCATATAAATTAGTTTGGGAGAAGTATTAATACTAATTTCAAAGCCATAGCTAGGTAAGATGATTTATAGCATGATGGTGTAAGCAAATAATATAGAATTTTCCCATCTATAGAATTAGGTAAAGTAAAAGTGCTTAAAAAAACTGTAATTTAAAAATAGTTAAGAAATCATAGATTTTCGCAAAATTAATTTTTTTTTAGCAAATCATTATTTTAAGGCTACTTAAGAAAATTGAGGCTAGGTCGTCAAGGGCAATATAAATGAATGAAGTTCTCTTTTTCACAACTTGGTTTGTTCCTTTTTATAGCTTAACAGGTGCAATTTTAACCTTGCCTTGGGCAATGGGAATTGTACAACGGACAGGTCCAAGACCAGCGGCATACTTCAACTTGTTGACGACGCTCATAGGTTTGATTCATAGCTTATTTGTATTTAAAGATATCTGGAATAGAGAGCCAGAAATTTTAGTTCTCACCTGGTTTCAAGCGGCAGATTTTAAACTAAATGTAGCCTTGGAACTCTCTCCAGTTAGCATTGGCACTATTGTTTTAATTACAGTTTTAAGTCTGTTAGCCCAAATTTATGCCTTAGGCTACATGGAAAAAGACTGGTCATTGGCCAGGTTTTTTGGACTACTGGGATTTTTTGAAGCAGCTTTGAGTGGGTTAGCTATTAGTGACTCTCTGTTTTTGAGTTATGCCCTATTAGAAGTCCTCACCTTGTCAACTTACTTGCTAGTGGGATTTTGGTATGCTCAACCATTGGTAGTGACAGCAGCGCGGGATGCCTTTTTTACGAAAAGGGTAGGAGACTTATTACTGTTAATGGCAGTAGTCACTCTCTCGACTTTAGCGGGTAGTTTGAATTTTTCTGATTTATACGAATGGGTGCAAACTGCTCATTTAGAACCCCTCACTGCCACTTTTTTAGGTTTGGGTTTAATAGCTGGGCCAGCAGGTAAGTGCGCTCAATTTCCTCTGCATATGTGGCTAGATGAGGCAATGGAAGGCCCCAACCCAGCTTCTGTGATGCGAAACTCATTGGTGGTTGCCGGAGGGGCCTATGTTCTCTACAAAATTCAGCCCCTATTAGCCCTGTCACCAGTTGCCTTAAATGCTTTGGTTGTCATGGGTACGGTCACGGCAGTTGGTGCGACATTAGTATCTTTAGCACAAATAGATATCAAACGCGCCTTATCCCATTCCACCAGTGCCTACATGGGTTTGGTATTTTTAGCGGTAGGATTAGAGCAAGGTGGGGTGGCTTTGATGTTGCTGTTGACCCATGCCATAGCGAAAGCTTTGTTATTTATGAGTTCTGGGTCAATTATCTACACCACCCATAGCCAGGATTTAACGGAAATGGGAGGCTTGTGGTCAAGAATGCCTGCTACGACTACTGCTTTTGTGGTGGGTTCAGCGGGGATGGTGACATTGTTACCCTTAGGTAGTTTTTGGGCAATGCTGGGATGGGCTGATGGCTTGGTCCGAGTTAGTCCTTGGGTAATCATCGTTTTAGTTTTAGTTAATGGGTTGACAGCCTTGAATTTAACGAGGGTGTTTCGCTTAGTCTTCTGGGGGAAACCGCAGCAAAAGACCCGCCGTGCACCAGAAGTAAGTTGGCAAATGGCTTTCCCAATGGTGACTTTGACGATTGTGACTTTGCTCTTACCGCTGATGTTACAACAATGGTATTTGCTACCTACCTGGGAAAGTATTGATTGGTATGTACTGCTTTCCCTAATCGCTTCTACAGTGTTTGGTGTGGTTGTGGGTTCAACTATTTACCTGCATAAGGCTTGGTCAAGGTCAAGAATTTTTGTATGGCGGTTGCTGCAAGACTTGTTGGGTTATGATTTTTACATCGACCGCATTTATCGCCTCACAATCGTGAGTGCAGTGGCACTATTATCGAAGATTTCGGCTTGGAGCGATCGCTATTTGGTCGATGGTTTAGTGAATTTGGTAGGCTTTGCAGCTATTTTTGGCGGACAAAGTTTAAAGTACAGCATTTCTGGTCAATCCCAAGGCTATATGCTGACCATTCTGGCAGTAGTGAGCGTTTTGGGTTTCTTCATTAGCTGGTCATTGGGTTTATTTAATCATTTACCCTTTTAATCATCTGGAATCATAGAGTGTTGAGTAGCAATTGTGCTTCCCTTCAAGCTACTCTACCTCATCAAACTATTTCTCCCTTCACTGGTTCTGCTTATGATGCTGAGTGCTTTGATTTTGCTGCCCTTAATTGGTGCAGCCTTAATAGGTTTCTATCCTGCTAGTATGAGTGGGAAACTGTCCCGTGGCATAGCTTTAACGGTAGCTATTCTGACTTTTTTGTGGACTATATTTTTGGTAATTCAGTTTAACCCAACAGATATAGGACAACAATTTGCTGAATCTCTACCTTGGATTGACGTCATCGGTTTTAACTACAGCTTAGGGATAGATGGTTTATCTTTACCTTTATTGGTATTGAATGGTTTATTAACTGCCATTG
Source organism: Richelia sinica FACHB-800 (assembly GCF_014698825.1). Lineage (GTDB taxonomy): Bacteria > Cyanobacteriota > Cyanobacteriia > Cyanobacteriales > Nostocaceae > FACHB-800. Next base: position 2,561 of record NZ_JACJTT010000035.1, on the reverse strand, counting down.
CCATCTACAGTAGTGATCCATCTCTTCAACGTCCTCGCTTTTATTATTCTTTAATTTTGTTATTAAATGCTGGGGTTTCAGGGGCATTTTTAGCCCAGGATTTACTGCTGTTTTTCCTCTTCTATGAAATAGAATTGATTCCTCTTTATTTGTTAATTGCCATTTGGGGCGGTGCAAAAAGAGGTTATGCCGCTACAAAGTTTCTGATTTATACAGCCTTTTCTGGGATTTTGCTGTTGGCTAGTTTCTTAGGGATGGTGTGGCTAAGTGGTGCTGATAATTTTGGTTTACAAAGCCTACAATTAACTGCCTTACCATTAACTACCCAACTCATATTATTAGCAGGAATTACGATTGGTTTCGGCATTAAAATGCCCTTGGTGCCCTTACATACTTGGCTACCAGATGCCCATGTTGAAGCCTCCACACCGATATCCGTTCTTCTAGCTGGGGTATTGTTGAAGTTAGGTACCTATGGTTTATTGCGCTTTGGCATGAACTTGTTGCCAGAAGCTTGGGCCTATGTAGCCCCTTGGTTAGCAACTTGGGCAGTAATCAGTGTCTTGTATGGTGCATCCTGTGCGATCGCCCAAACAGATATGAAAAAAATGGTAGCCTACAGTTCAGTAGGTCACATGGGCTATGTTCTCCTCGCAGCTGCCGCATCAACCCCCTTAAGTGTCTTGGGTGCGGTCATGCAAATGATTAGTCATGGCTTGATTTCTGCCATGCTGTTTTTATTGGTGGGAGTTGTTTATCAAAAAGCTGGTAGCCGTGACTTAGATGTATTACACGGACTGCTGAACCCAGAACGAGGTTTACCAGTGATTGGCACATTGATGGTAGTAGGAGTAATGGCCAGTGCGGGTATACCTGGTATGGTGGGATTTATTTCTGAATTTATCGTTTTTAGAGGCTCATTCCCCATTTTTCCCTTACAAACCTTGATTTCCATGTTAGGAACAGGATTAACTGCGGTTTACTTCCTGATTCTTGTCAACAAAGCATTCTTTGGTCGCTTATCTGCACAAGTGTTGAACTTACCCCGTGTATATTGGAGCGATCGCGCCCCTGCCTTGATTTTAGCCATAACCATCGTCATTTTTGGTGTTCAACCGAATTGGTTAATTCATTGGACAGAAGCAACAATTACAGCCATGGTAAAAACACAAAACCTAGTGGTAGCAACATCTAGTGAATTAAAGATAGAAAATGCTCCATCTTCAGATTTTAATCTGTAATTTTTCATTGTTCATCGATTTGCAGGAGATTTGGCAATGGTAACTATGCAAAATAAACCCACTAATCATTCCTTAGCGGAATATATTCAAAGACTATTAACTGGAGAAGCACTACTCAAAAATACTCCAGAAAATGTTTTGGAAGTGGTGGGAATTTTGAAAGCTTATGGCATAGTTATAGATGCCTACTCCAACAATTTGATTTACATTGCTGATAATCAATTTCTAGTATTTTTTCCATTTTTTAAATACTTTAATGGTGACATTTCTTTAGCAAAATTGTTTCGTCACTGGTGGCATGATCGCATTAATTTTGAATATGCGGAATATTGCATGAAAGCCATGATGTGGCACGGTGGTGGGGGACTGGATGCCTATTTAGATACACCAGAATTTAGCCAGAGAGCGCAAGCTGTCATCAATGCTAAATTTAAAAATAATCCGTTTATTCTGGGTATCAATCAACTGTTTCCGGAATTTTTAATTGAACAGTTACGTACCTCTGCTTATTACAGTGGTTTAGGTCAATTTTGGCGTGTCATGGCTGATATTTTCCTGAGTTTATCTGACCGCTATGACCAAAGAGAAATCACATCCATTCCCCAAATTGTAGACCATATTAAACAAGGATTGGTTGAAGCCGCAGTTAAACCTATCACCTATGCAGTCAAAGTAGGTGATAAAGTTTATGACCTCATTCCTAAATCAGTTGGACTGACTTTTTTAGGAGATACGGCAGTTCCCTATGTAGAAGCAGTCTTTTTTCGTGGTACACCCTTTTTGGGAACAGTTTCTTACAATGCTCAAGCATATCAAATTCCCCCAGACCAAACTCGATTTCAATATGGTGCATTATATGCAGACCCCTTGCCGATAGGTGGTGCTGGTATTCCTCCCACTTTATTAATGCAAGATATGCGTCATTATCTACCAGAATATTTGCATGAAATTTATCGTCGCAGTCGTCGCGGTGAAGATGATTTGCGGGTGCAAATTTGTATGACTTTCCAAAAATCTATGTTTTGCGTTACTACTGCGGCTATTTTAGGACTAATGCCCTATCCATTGGATACTGAAGAACCTTCAGAAGAAAAAGCTAACCGAGTTTATTTAGAAAAGTGGCTAGACCGTTTACAAACTTCTCAATTGTTCGATGTGAATAGTTGATGAACTATCCACCACAATTATATATCAGCAATGCTGAAGGGGGGACAAAACAGTCTAAAAGACAGATTGTACAAGGCGCATAGCCCTTTGACCCTGTTGATAATACTTGCGCTTATTGGGATGAAGTCTCATTAATTGGGTGACTAAAGATTG
>NZ_JACJTT010000034.1 GCF_014698825.1 Richelia sinica FACHB-800 | reverse complement strand
AGCTATTAGATAAACTTCGCTATTTACAATCTTGTATGTGTCAGAAAATCAGTTATGTTCATTGGTTTGAGGAGATTATGTTTTGTTGACATATTTAACCTTTTTAGAGCTAGTATAACTAGATATGTAAAGTTTTGTATTAGGATTCAACATTTCTGTTCCCAAACATAATATTTTTAATTTCCTTTGATTCCAATCAGATTGAGCTAGTTGCCATTCTTCGCTAGAATTGTTGGCATTTTGGGAGATTTTTTCTAAATATTTACTTTGTCCTAATTCTAAGCCCAAACGATAATTCAGAAATGTGAGAACGAGGAGTAATGGTAAATATTGAATATTTAAAGATGAGTAAAATACTAGACTAGCTAATAAAAGTGTCCATAGCTTTAATTGCCTATCAGGAACATTCCAATAAATTCCCAGAACGCTGACTAAAAAGACCCCGTATAAAGGTGAAATAAAATTCATTTTTTATGATAATTGATGAGTAATGATGAGTAATTAAATTAATTTACTTAACAGGCCAAGGAATGAGGGAATCTGTAGCCAATTTCTTGGAAACTTCGTAAGCACCGTAACGATTCAGATGGCTGGGATCAGAAAAATTTTCATTAGCAGTAGGCCAGAGTAAACTTAAATCTCGATAAATGAAGTTGGGCTGATTAGCTAACTGCAACATGTATTGTTGAAACTCTTGTTCATATTTTCTACGCGCTGGATCTAAATAATCTGATGTCAAAGGCATGTTGACAAATACTAAGGGAATTTTCCGACTTTGAGTAAATTGTAAAAGCGATTTAATGGCTGCGTCTTGTTTACCAGATAAAGAAAAATCTTTGTAGTCGTTATCGTAACTACCAGCAACTCGTGGATGTTTTTGATAATAAGTGGTGGGATTAAAGCGAATTGATATGGGTAAGAAGCCATCAAAATCTACTGCTAATTGTCCAGAATCTGTTTCTGCGTCAGTGGCTTGTTGAAGATTCGCTATGGATTGATTTGTAGCAAAGGGTAAATTTTGTAATTGCTTTTGTAGAATGCCTTTTAAGTAATTGCGGTTTTGGTATGTTGTAGATAATGAAGTCAGACCTTGATTGATGGTTTCGTTAGCAATTTGATAAATATTTAATTCTGGTTTTATGGGTTGAGTTGTGGCTGATGTATCGGGTTCAGTTTTTGGTGTAGATGGTTGGTTATCAGTTGCCGCTTGATTAGCTTTTGCTAATACTTGTTTATAACCTTTAGATACAGCGATCGCATTAAAGGTGATATCTTCTCGTCCACTGTTAAAAGCCCGCGAACCATCAGCAAATAAAATGAGTTTTGGTAATTCCGTCGATTCCAAAACGTAACGAATAATAAAATCGACAACTTGGGCTGTGGCCCCATTTATGCCAAAGTTGAATATTTCAACGTTGCTATAACCTTGAGTAGCTAAGGCTTGGTTTAATGCCACTGGGTCAACACCTCTCAAGGCACGGGAAGAACCGATAATTAAGACATCTGGTGGTTTGCCAGTTTTAGCTAAACGTTGTTTATACAGAGCTAATTGCTCATCTAATTGTCGAGCGTTAAAGCTAGGAATTTGCGATCGCGCTGCTAAGAGAATGGCTGTGGCTGTAGCTTTTTGCTGTAATGGCGATTTATCTGATTTATCATCTTGGATAAACCCAGAGGCGTTAAAAGCCGTAGTATCATTAGCACTAGTATGGTTAATTAATGGTGTTTGGGCAGATTGATTGTTAGGGGAAGAATTAGATTTTGCAGACACGCTTCCGGCTGGGGAACTATGAGGTAAGGTACGAGTAATCACAAACCCCATCATCCAATCACTTTGCAGTGTCAACAACAAGCCTAAAGCTATCCAAATTAAGCCACCTTTAATCCCTTGTTCATCAGGAGTTTGGTCTGTGGATTGATTAACTTCTGTAAAGATTTGGCTGCTGAATAGCCAATTTCTGAGGGTATTGAGACTATTGTCAGCAAATTCTGTCACCACATTTTTGACATCTTCACCAGTCAAATCAGGACGCAGGACAGGTTCCTCTGTTTCATTGTTGAGGATAGCACTGATATATTCGGAAGCAACAGCAAATTCTGGGGCTGGTTCTGGGACTAATCGAGGACGTTGAGCAAAATCCGCACCTTGATTCCATAGAGGTTCCTTATTACCAGCACGACGACCATAAACACGGACACCATGCAAATTAGGAATTTTCAGTTGACGAATAAATTGAATAACTTTATGAGCGACCTGGTGACGGGCCGGACAGTTGGGTGCATCACACATGATATGCAATAAGTCACCCTTGCGTAGCAATAGTACCCGCAGACCACCGGTTTTTAGTCGCCAGTCTAGGTCATGGTTAAGTAAACGTTCTAATAAAAATATGATTGCTGGTTCATCTCCAGCGGTAGCTAATTCTAATGCTGGGGTAGCTAGTGCCGGATGCTGAGAGGCTGGTAAAGACTGCCAATCAACCCAATGTGGTTGTTTATCAGAAGTTTTTTGCCCATAGATAGTTGCAGCCAGGATACCTTGGGGAGCGATCGCTTCTAACTGGGGTAAAATCGCCTCTAGACATACATCTTTGGCTGGGGCTTCAGCTGTTTCTAAGGGGTCAAATGCTGGTGAACAAAAAAGATGTAAAGTTGATTCCTTCAGGGACGCTTGAACAGCAATCTTTAAATCTGATAATAATTCATTTAAGAGGCGAGCGATCGCTTGCACATCTCCCCACCTTGCCCATTCTTTCAACATTGCTTCTGGAGGAGTTAAATCTATTCTCAAGCGCCAATCCGGCTCATTTTCCCCCCTCACCTGCGCTACAATCACCGCATCTTCATAACCTTTGAGTTTGAGGTGGCGTAAATGTTGGGCGACTGGTTCCGCTAACAAGGATGGGTCAGGACTATAGCTAGCCTGACATAATATCCACAGGCGATTACTGGTAGATTCCGAGTTGGCTTTAGATTTATGAGGTTTAATCTGGACTTTCACTGCCACACCCAAATTACTTAAATTTTCACTCAGGTAGCGAGCAATGGCATCTGGATTACCTTGTCGTGCCAAACTTTCATTGGAAACAATCAGTGCACCACCAGGTTGTTTAGATTGTTCTGCGTCCGCTAATAACAATTGTTCTACTTGCTCCAGATGTCTGTCTAGTTGATTCAAGTACACCTTATGGCACCATTGAGGGCGATATTCCCCTTTCTTTCTGCCGTAAACAAATACTTGGTATATTGAGGGTTGTTCTTCGCTGGTTAGTTCATCTAAATCTGTATGCTGTAGTGCGTGCAGCAATTCCGATAAAGTGTGCCACCGTTGGGGACATTCTATACCTTCACATAAAATGTGCAGGTCATTTCCCAGCAACCGCACTTTCACCCCGAAGGTGTTTATCCCTGTTGCTTGGCTTACCCACTGCACTAAGGATCGCTGGCTATCAATTGATACTGTTTTCATGGGAAGTAAACGTTAACAGGAAGGGAGGATTGGGGATTTTGCCTGTACTTGTAAACTAAAACAACATAGAATTATCACATTTTGCAGTTTTTTTTTAACAATTTTGTTACCTTTATAGCTTGCAAAATGGGCCAAGATAGTCTTGTAAAGTTGGACATTCGATTAAGATCGAGTTTTGCGTCTATTTTACTCATCTGTCAGTCACCCAAAATTCAGCCATGGCACCTATTACTCCAACGTCCTCTCCTAACTCGCAATTAAATTTAATTTTGTTTAGTATCCCCCAATCTTGTCTCATTCAGTTAGGTACAGCTGCTGTCATTTCTTTACTTTTAGCTGAAAAAGCTACCAGTCAAGCTTTAGCGTCCCTGGGTGCTGCTAGTGAAGAGTTATTTCGGGGCGATCGCTTGCCTATCCTTGATTTTCCAGAGGACAACACAGCAAATCACAGCTAAAGATTATACATAATTAATGTATTTACTTCAGCCCTATGGGTAGTCAAGAACAATCCATAGCACAAAACATCCCTGGGAAAGATTATTAACACTAGGGGTGTAAGTTTTGATATTGTTGAACAGCCCCAGTTCCTATATACCCATTCCTTAAAGTTAGTTTTACCCCTAAACAGTAAAATAGTAACTTTGCTAAGTCTAATCGCCAGAATGCTTATGTAGCAAGGGGTCTATATTGGTTAGCAGAGTTATAGGATAAAATTGAAGTGCATATGTTTAGGAGTGAGCAATATTTTTGTACTAAACATGAGGACTGTCTGAGTATTGAGAATCAGCAGCAAATAGCCTGATATTAGATACTCAAGTAAAGTAAATAAGGTAAAGAGAGTATTCCGTGAGTATCTTAAGAGTAATGAGCGCTGACACTATTGATGTTGTACTGTATTCGTCTGAATTATTCTTGCGCCATCGCCTACAAGTAGTAGAAGAATTGTGGGAGTCAGTTCTTCGGCAAGAATGTGGTCAAAAAATGGTAGATTTATTGCGGCAGTTGCGTGACTTGTGTTCACCAGAAGGACAAACTACCAACGGCCAAGCCTCCTCAGCCGTAGAATTGATTGAACAATTGAATATTAATGAAGCCATTCGTGCTGCCCGTGCCTTTGCTTTGTATTTTCAATTGATTAATATTATTGAGCAGGAATACGAGCAAAAGCAGCAACTGAACCGCTACACCGATGCAGATGCTGACTCCTCAGAAGTAGACGACTTTCCTAGTATTATTTATTCTACTAACCAAAGAGAAGATGACCTGCCCATTACCAAGGGTTTTGGTTCTGATATCCTCACCACACAAGTTAAACAAAAAGGTACATTTGCCGCCTTATTTCCCTTATTATTTCAACTGAATGTACCGCCCCAGCAAATTCAACGCTTAATTTCCCAACTGGATGTGCGTCTAGTATTTACTGCTCACCCGACAGAAATTGTCCGTCACACCATTAGGGACAAACAACGTCAAGTAGTCAATCTGTTACAGCAACTAGACGCTTCTGAACATCGGGCCAGCGCCTATCCTTGGGAAGCAGCAGAAGTCAGGGAAAGATTACTGGAGGAAATTCGTCTATGGTGGCGCACAGACGAACTTCACCAGTTCAAACCGACGGTCTTAGATGAAGTAGATTATGCCCTACACTATTTCCAAGAAGTGTTATTTGATGGCATACCTCAGTTGTATAAACGGTTCAAATACAATCTGAGTCAAACTTTTCCTTGGCTAGAACCACCCAGCACAAATTTCTGTTCCTTTGGTTCTTGGGTCGGTTCAGACAGAGATGGTAACCCCTCGGTAACACCAGAAGTCACTTGGAAAACAGCTTGCTACCAACGGAAAATGCTCTTAGATAGATATATTCAGTCAGTGAAAAAGCTGATTGAGTTGTTGAGTATTTCCATGCACTGGAGTGACGTTTTACCAGACTTACTGGAGTCACTGGAGTTAGACCAATCCCAGTTAAGTGAAGTGTATGATGCTTTAGCGTTGCGTTATCGCCAAGAACCCTATCGCCTCAAACTATCCTATATTCTCACCCGACTGGAAAATACACGCGATCGCAATTTGTCCTTGTATAATCGCGAAACCCCCTCCAACGAAGATGCACCAATGTATCGTTCTGGGGCGGATTTCTTAGCGGAATTGCGACTAATTCAACGCAACTTGACGGAAACAGGATTAAGTTGTCAGGAACTAGAGAACTTAATTTGTCAAGTGGAAATTTTTGATTTTAACTTGACCCAACTGGACATTCGCCAAGAATCATCTCGTCATGCGGATGCGCTGAATGAGATATTAGAATATCTCCAAGTATTACCCCAGTCCTACAACGATTTAACAGAGGAAGAAAGGGTAGCTTGGTTAACTACTGAACTACAAACCCGTCGCCCCTTAATTCCCGCCGAATTGCCATTTTCGGAAAAAACCAATGATGTGATTGAAACTTTCCGGGTGGTACGTTCCCTCCAACAAGAATTTGGCATTAATATTTGCCAAACCTACATCATCAGCATGTGCCGAGATGTGAGTGATGTTTTGGAAGTATTGTTATTAGCTAAAGAAGCGCGATTATTTGACCCCTTAATAGCAGTAGGGACAATTCAAATCGTACCTTTATTTGAGACGGTAGAAGACTTACAACGCTCCCGCAGCGTGATGCGACAACTGTTTGAATTGCCCCTTTACCGGGCTTTATTAGCTGGTGGGTACGCAAAAACAAAAGTAGAAACTATTGATGCTTCCAGCCCCTCTTTACCTCTCCCCCTACCCTCCGCTAGCCTCACTCCCAACTTACAAGAAGTGATGTTGGGTTATTCAGACAGTAATAAAGATTCTGGATTTTTAAGTAGTAACTGGGAAATTCACAAAGCCCAAAAATCTCTGCAAAAAATTGCCGAAGAATACAACGTGAATTTGCGAATCTTCCACGGTCGTGGTGGTTCGGTGGGTAGAGGTGGTGGCCCAGCTTACGAAGCGATTTTGGCCCAACCAGGTAACAGTATTAATGGACGCATCAAAATTACAGAACAAGGGGAAGTTTTAGCTTCTAAATATTCCTTGTTAGATTTGGCTTTGTACCATATGGAAACAATTACCACAGCGGTTATACAAGCCAGCTTACTCAGAACAGGCTTTGATGATATTGAGCCTTGGAATGAGATAATGGAAGAATTATCAGCGCGATCGCGTCAACATTATCGCTCTTTAATTTACGAACAACCAGACTTTATTGATTTCTTCCACCAAGTCACCCCTATTGAAGAAATCAGTCAGCTACAAATTAGCTCCCGTCCTGCCCGTCGTCCCTCTGGTAAAAAAGACTTAAGCAGTTTACGGGCTATTCCTTGGGTGTTTAGCTGGACGCAAACCAGATTCTTACTTCCCTCCTGGTATGGTGTGGGTACAGCCTTACAGGAGTTTCTCGATGAGAAACCAGAAGAACATTTGAAACTACTGCGCTACTTTTATCTCAAGTGGCCATTTTTCAAAATGGTAGTTTCTAAAGTCGAAATGACCTTAGCGAAAGTAGATATTCAAATGGGTCGTCACTACGTCCAAGAATTATCTAACCCAGAAGACAAACCTCGATTTGAGAAAGTCTTCGACCAAATCGCTAAGGAATTCTATCTAACTAGAGATTTAGTCCTGAAAATCACTGGACACCAAAAATTATTGGATGGAGATCCAATTTTGCAGCGTTCAGTCCAGTTACGCAACGGAACTATTGTACCTTTAGGATTTATCCAAGTTTCTCTCCTCAAACGCCTACGCCAGTACAAGAGCGCCACTACTTCCGGTGTGATTCATTCCCGTTACAGTAAGGGCGAATTGTTACGGGGTGCCTTGTTAACCATTAACGGTATTGCGGCAGGAATGAGAAATACTGGTTGATGAGTAATGGCAATAGAAAACAGTTAAATTTGTGATCTATTACCAAGACCAATTGCCAATGACCAATGACCAACACATACAAACGCATCCTTATCTGCACTTTTTTGGCACTTACTTCGGGTTTAGGTGGTGCTGTTATGGGAGGACAAATCACAGTCCTACTCCATAGTCAAAAGTGTCAAAACCAATCTTGGGGTTTTAAGGAAATGTGTCATGCCTTAATTACCCCAGGTGCAACCTGGCAAGGAAGTACAGGCGGAATTTGGACAGGTACAGTATTAGGGGCGTTTGTGGGTGGTTTGGTCACGAAAAAATCTAGTCATTGGTAATTGGTGATGGCACAGCCAGGGAAAAAACTATAAAAACATTTTTTTCTCTTTTTAGTTGCAAAACTACAAAATATGGCAAATCCTGGGCGTTAGGGACAAAGAAGTTCTATTCTTTCGCCTTTCACCCGTCAACTGTCACCCAAACAAAATTAAACCCTAATTATCAGTAGAAGTTGGAGAGGATTGTAACCGACTCAAAACTTGCCAAGTGTGAGTGGTGGTATCGAAACAACGCCAAGTTCCCTTAGCTTGTTCCTTATAACAGAATAAAGTGCGATCGCCACTGTTATAGTTATCTGTGATAAAACAAACGATGCCCCGAAAAGGATAGGTTTTCCGACTCAAGCGTTTTGCCACAGCCTGGTTTGGACATTCAACGATAAACACCGTTTCACCATTGATATTGGCCAAAGAGAAAAAACACATCCGTAAAATTGCTCTGAGCCAACTTTCAGAATTCTCAAAATAATCATCGATAATTCGGTTAGTCAGGGCTTGCTCAAAGCTGCGGTCTTGGTTGCGAGGAGTTTGGGCATCAGACATAGCATCACCTAATCGCTATACCATTGGTTCGAGGTTAAACCAAAATTTGGAAAAGTGGCAAGTCCATACGCCAATAGCTCACTCCTCAAGGAGTCCAGCCAGATGGGGTAACAAGGCTGGTAAAATCTACCTATATCCTTGAGCAGAAATCACCATGACTACAGAAATTAATCCAGGGACTCAAACAACTAAAGGTGCGGACGCGATTGATGAAGCGATCGCACGGGGAATAGATTTTGATGGTTCCCCTATTCCAGCCGCTAAATTAGAACTTTATCACACAGTCATGGGTCTAGAGGCAAACAGACAGCGTAGCGGTGTATCTAACACCATGCGTTCTCGAATTGTGCGAATTGGTGCCAAGCACATCCCCCAAGCAGAATTAGACCAAAAGTTAGTTGATGCTGGTTTTGCACCTCTCAAAGAAAAAGAAATTGCCTTTTTCTACGGTGGTAAATAAATATCAGACATCTGGTGAAAATTAAATACGTGTGATTTGAAATCTTTGTAGAGACGTTGTATACAACGTCTCTACAGGGTGCTTAACCCAAAGCTATTTTTCTAAAGTTCGCACTGTCAACACCTGGGGAGGAGTAGAATCAGGGGGATAAATCACATCTACCTTGACCATACTTTGACTTCCTGGCTTTAACGGCAACTTCAATAAAGGTTCCAAAACTTGACCCACACGATGCCATAAATGTACATAACGGGTTTGTGGTTTTCCTGTTTCATCTATGTAAGAAAGCTTCACTGTCCCCCGGAAAAAGGGAAAATCTAAAGATGGTTTGCGGAAGCGTAACCCACCTTGAGCTAACTTATCTTCCTTCAAAGGCGTTTCTAAAGTTACAGTTACTGTTTGGGTTTCTTGAGTATTATTACTTAAAGGTAAACTCAGCTTATATTCTACCCCATAATTACCATGGGCTTCATAGGCTGTATCTGGATAACGTACCAGCATTTTTGCCGTTTGATTTTGACCAGTCCCTAATCTTCCCCCCCGTAAAGTTGCTAGACCATAGGAAATGGCTTTACCAGGCTGAGGAATAGTTAGAGTTTGGTCTTTGAGATTATCTACTAAATCGGCTTTCCATTGAGAACCCCCAGATACACCAGCCACACGCCCATAAATTAATTTACCGCCAGTTGCATCTGGTGGAGTAGGTGTCTTATCTCTTGGCCCAGCAAAATTACCCGTTGTTAGTAAAGTTTGCCATTCTTGTAAAGTCGGCCCCCGGTCAGAACCATCAGCATTTTTCTTCGCAAACATCGCTAAACTGGCAACATACACTTTACCGCTACTTCGCAACCGGAAAAAACTCGACCGACCATTTACAGGCTTTTCCAAATTCCTGACTGGGATGGGATGATTGAGCAACATCCTACTTGCTCCCGGTGGAATGACTAACCTAGCGGGAAACTCTCTTTGACGAACTCCACGTAACACATCACTAACTGCCCTATTTCCGGGGCCTGCAAATGCCTTACCATCATTATTTTCGACGTAGGGTGGTAGAGTCACAAAGGGTGCATCCTGCATCAAATAACTTGCACCTTGTAATACATCTACCCGCACAGTTTTCTTGCCAGGGTTATGTAACATTACTCCCAAATACAAAGTTTGCAAATCCTTGGGAGTGTGGGTATAGTGATGAGCAAATAAATCAAACCGTCCTTGAAAAGGAAAATTGAGATGGGCTGCGGGAACTTTTTTCCCCTCAGGTGCAAAAGTAGAAAGTAAAATGCCTTCCGTTTTAATCCATTCTGGGCTATTACTATTAAAGACGGGAATAGAGTCTAACTGACCTGGTAAAGGGCGAACTTCTCCGGATTGAACAATTTCTTGGGGTGCTGGTTTGGGTGTAACTTGAGCATTTAAATTACTATGGGTATAACTAACAATAGGAATAATAGCCAGTCCAGATAAAAGTATAAATAAGGGTGTTGGGACTTTGGGTTGACGAAATTTTATTTTCATGAATTTCTATGTGGTTACAAATGCAGAATGAATAGTGATAATTACAGAACTGTGTCTGCTAATTTCCGATTGGAGTCTGAGAATTGCTAAAAATTTACTGCTATGTGCTGATTAGCTCGTAATTATCTATAGTTATAAGTTAAATTGAGAATAACCTTGGATTTTCGACTCAGGAGTTATGGAAATGGAAATACTCATTGAATCGACAAAGGATTTTGAAAAGGATTTAGAAAAGTTTACAGATACGGAGAAATTTAAACTTATTAAAGAGATGAATCGCTATTTTCAAATTTTATCATCAGAAGATAAAGAATCATTTTACGAAAATAGCGAACAATTCCGAAATATTAAACTCAATCATTTTTATGATTCAACAATATATTCTCTCAAAATCAATGATGAACAAAGAGTCATTCTTACCATTGATGATGATCCCATTTTCGGCTGTATATTAGTTACTTTATTTCGATTAGTGAATACGGCAGAGGCACACAAAGCATATAACGCTGTTGCAGAAATAATTTATCAGGATTTTACGGTAGAAGAAAATCAAGAAACAGAGGTGCACTGCTGCTAATGCCGTCGATTAAACCTCTTCTGGATGAATATGGTGTGATTCATGAAGCGATGAAAATTTTACCAGAAGAATTGAAATTAAATTTTTTAGAAGCTTTAGCTGAATTAGAAGACAATGAATGTCACCGCACCAGAACTTTTCCGAAAACAAGATTACATAAAGTCATGGGCATTAAACAGGCTATTTACCGTGCAGATATTGATAAAATTTCTGGTTGGCGGATTCATTTACAGTATATTGAAGGCAAAATCCATTTAAAAGATATTATTGGTGGGCAAAAACATGACAATGTAATTGAAGTAATTAAATCTAAAAAGGATAGATATGATTAATGAAGTTCTATCCTAAAATTTGCTCAATTTTGATATTGATATCTGGAAAAGATGGAATAGATAAAGTTTGACCGCTAAGTTAATTAATCTCCTCATGCAGGTAGCGTGTTTAGTACCAATTGGTGACATTTCCAATATTTCCCCATTGATCAATTCCACTCTGTCATCTTCAGAGAGAAGACCAGCTTGATTCATGTGATGGTATTCTTTAACTTTAAAACGTCTGGTCACTAATGGAATAGACATAATTCACCAGTTGTTTATGTACTAGGTTGAATCTAGCAATCCTAGATTCAGATATACCAATGCTAGACAAGAATCAATTGGGAAAGTGGAATTTTGCCTCTATACACAACTACAAATATTGAAAAAATACCTCTGGTACTAATCTTAATTCCCCAGATGCGAATTTAGAAATTTCTACCCAAAGAGCGCGATGTTTACGCTCAGGAGTTTCTGAGAAAGTAATGCTGTCAATTTGGTAAAACTTAGAATCCGCAAAATCGCATTGATAAAGCTGAATGATTTCGTGACCTTGTTTACCATTAAAAATGAACAGGTTTTCAATACAAGTTAAATAGCGAATGTTAGTTAATTCAGCTTGAATTTCTTCTTGAAATTCTCTTTGTAAAGCATCATAACTATGCTCCCCAAATTCTACCCCACCACCAAGAGCACGATAAAATGTAGATTGTTTGGCTGGGTCATAACCTTCAGAAACAAAGATTCTGTCTCCATCCCGAATTAATGCTAAGACAATAACGCGAATTTCACCTGGTTTATTCATTGTGATGATTAATTATCGTAAATAGAGTAAGCGCGAGATTCACTATCTTCGACCGGCCAATCTTCATTTTCGCCGCCTATGTACAAAGCTTCAATAGTGACGTATTCTTCACTTAACTGGGTTAAGGCATTGATGAGAATGTCAATAGCGATCGCATCACTGGTTCCCAAATCAAACCAACACCGGCCCCATTGTTCCAAATATTCAAACTCACCCATGTTGTGCATGAGTGCCAATAAGCTTTTATCATAGCCACTAGCGTCATAATCCATGTAACTGATATCTAAACCAGTTTCTTGTACCTGGAGATTTTCCGCGTTAAATGCACCCAACTTACCCAAATAAAACCAAGAGTTAAAGACTTCTTCTACATATTCCTTTTCTCGTTCCGAGGGAATGGTAGAGAACTTGACCCAAAACCAGATATCAAAAGGATTAAACTCGCGAAACTGAATGTGCATTTTGTCAATGGGGATAAACGGACAGAGGGGGGATAGATGAGAGATAAGAGAAGAAAACCTACTTTTGAACTTCTGTTCGCGCAGCGTGCCCTAGGCATACTCCTGTACGGGCGGGTTTACCAAAATTCTCGTTCATAGTTGATGATATCTGTAAACCCGCCCCTACTGACTTCTGTTCGCGCAGCGTGTCGTAGGCATACTTCTGAACTCCTCCCCCTCATTATCATGGATTCTTCAACCGATTAATAGCCTGATTGCGTTCTGACTCGATTTGTTTAACTAAATGAGTCGGAAGTTGGAATTTTTTAGCTAAAGCTTGATCAAAATTAGCGATCGCATCCCTAATCAGCGATTGATTATAATCCTTTTTCCCTTGCTCATGCAGAATTTGTGCCTTGAGATAATAAATTTCTGGATTATCCGCAGTAGCTTTCAATGCCCGGTTCGCATACTCTAGAGCTTGAGGATATTGTTTCAAATCTCGATAGGCTAAGGCAATCCCCCGGTCTACCAAATAATCGGGAGCAGCATTTCTTTCCAGCTTGTCAATAGCCTCATCTGGGCTAGTAAACGGCAAATTTACCGCTAACATCAAATCCATATAACCCCGAATTAAATTTAACTCTGGGTCTCTGGCAGAAATCGCCTCTGCTCTATCTAAATATTCAAATACCTTTCGCAACCTACTTAAAGCTTGAGAAGCGCCATTTACTGTCCCCTCACGGGTAAGAATCACCGCTCCCTCTAGAAAATATCCCACCGCCGTGTATAAGTTTCCACGCAATGGATTACTAGCAACCAGCTTTTTTCCTGTTTCTAAAGTTTTTTGACTATAGTTATCTAAAGTAGCCCAATCTTTATTTCCGTAAGCTAATGAAGCCTTCATCGCATAAGCCAAAGGTTCATCTACTTCCGTAGCCAGAGCCTTTTGTAGATAACGTTCTGCCGCTAGATAGTCTCCTTTTTGAAAAATTGCCTTAAACGCAGCTTCCGTTTGCTCACCAATTTTATGGGTGTCTCGACTCCGAAAGGGATCACCAGCCATTAAAGGAGTGACCAATAAATTAAAAAATATAATAGTGGTAAAAGTCACCTTGGATAAATTCAGGAATCTAGCAAACATAATGATGTGAGAAAATGAGGATAATTTAAACAAGCAAAAACTCAGGACTATTACGGTTTAAATAGTTTTATATATAACTTAAAATCTTCTTGAGAGTCATTTTTGAAAAACATATTATATATAAAATAACTATCTAAATGAGTAGACTGGGTTTAATTTTTAATGTTCCATTGGCATTATTAGCAGTTTTATCTAGTAACTCTGCCACAATAGATAAAAAATAACAATTCCAGCTAGCAGCTCTCCCTTGTCTCTCAGATTTATTCACTTTTTGCTGATCTGCACAAATGCTCTATCTTAGAAATTTAACTTATCATCCCACAGCTTGCCCAACCGCAATTCTCAAATCTGTTAATCTAGAATTACCATCTAAACAACTTGGGCTGATTATTGGCCCTAGTGGCTCAGGTAAAAGTACCTTATTAGAAATTCTCTCTGGACTTGCTGACCCAACTTCTGGTACAGTTCTATGGCGGGAACAAGAATTAATCGCTGAACAGCTACAACAATTAGCAGGAATAGTATTTCAATTTCCTGAACGGCATTTTTGCGGAGCAACAATTTTAGAAGAATTGCGCTTAGGACATCCTGAACTAGGGTCAGAAAGAGTTAAACAAGCATTAAGCGCAGTAGGATTAGATCATTTATCTCTTTCTACACCTCCCCATGCTTTAAGTGGTGGACAACAAAGACGTTTAGCTTTAGCAGTGCAATTAATTCGTCAACCGAATTTATTATTACTAGATGAACCTACGGCTGGTCTTGACTGGTCAATGCGACGACAACTGGTAAATTTATTAGGACAAATCAAACAAGATTGGACATTATTGGTCGTCACCCATGACGCTGGGGACATGTTACCCATTGCAGATAAATGCTGGACGCTAAAACATGGTATTTTACAAGCAGTTGACCCTGCAACATTGGCACATAAAGAGCAAGAAGTAGCGGTTAATTAACAATACCAAAATTTAAGGTTGAGGGAAGTTTTCTCTAAACCAATTCTTGATGAATACAGTCTTGTTTTGTTCAATGGATTTAGAATCTTTACCTATCAGTAATTTGCCAGAAATGGCAGAAACTTGGCAACAAACAATCAATTGGCAACCGAGCCAAGAAGAACAAAGCCAGCTACAGCGACTTTATCAATTAATTTTAGCAGGTAATCTTCAGCTAAATTTAACTCGCATCACTGAGCCTGAAGAATTTTGGGAAAAACATCTCTGGGATTCTTTACGAGGTATGGCACCACAGCAGCAATTTATTTCTACTCTGCAAGATAAAACAAAACTGATTGATATTGGTACAGGTGCTGGGTTTCCTGGTTTACCAATTGCTATTGTTTTTCCGAACTGTCAAGTTACCTTGTTGGATTCCACTCGCAAAAAAATTAATTTTATTGATCAGGTTTTAACTAATCTATCTTTAAATAATGGCAAAACTTTAGTTGGAAGAGTAGAAGAAATAGGTCAACAAAATCAACATCGTCAACAATATGATTTAGCGACGATTCGTGCTGTAGGTACAGTTTCTGCTTGTGCTGAATATACTCTACCTTTACTGAAAAAAGATGGTTTAGCAGTGATTTATCGGGGTAGTTGGACAAGAGAAGAAGAAAAAAGTCTAGAGAATGCAGTTAAACAGTTGGGAGGAGTAGTAGAACTGATTGAAGAATTTACTACTCCCTTAGCTCATAGTATTCGTCATTGTCTATATCTACGCAAAGTAGAAAATACCCCAAGCAAATTTCCCCGTGCTGTGGGTGTACCAACTCAAAAACCAATTTAATTGCTAATAAATTGAAAAATAAGAAACCCAGCTAATCTAAAACTAGGTTTCTTATACTGATGATTTTAACAGCTTTGCTGCTGGAATTTTGTAATTACGTCACTGTCGAAATTGGGAATAACTAATCTTCCCAAGCTACGAATTGAGCTAATAAAGCTTCATCATCTGTGACTCTTCCAATTGCTGGTGGACTGAGATAGGCAAGACCTAAAGCTTGCTGATATTTTTCTTTATTAAACTTACCTTGACCTGTACTGCCGTTACTACCTCCACCAGCAGTTTCACCTTGTCCACCAGGTTGTCCAGTGCTTTGTCCACCGTTAATGTTAGCAGCAACTTCTGGACTAATTTCACTGAGCAAATCATATTCTGAAATTCTATCGAGATTAAACATTTGTGTTCCTCCTAAAATAAAACTCAAAAAGCCATAGTTGAGTTGCTATTTTTGATAACTCAACTGCTTTATTACTTGTATGGTAAAGTCAATATTTTTGAATGACCTCCGCATGAAAAAACTGCTGGAGTTTTAATTTTTCTTGTGTGAAATAAATAGTTATTGTTCGAGTTATTGATAATAATGTTATGCTTACATGACATTGTGAACGAAAACAACTCGATTTCAGGATAGTGATCATGTCACTTTTGGCAATAAGCTAGTGATTTACTGGTAAATACCGTCAAAGCGTTGTGCTGCAAGCTTTTTCAGGATTTTTAGTAACTAAATTCATTGATACCAATCCTGTAATAATCACAAACTAGCTGTTGTTTAAGTGACAAGCAGATTTGTCAAAGAAATATTTCGTAACATTTAAATGCCATGACTTTTGCCTATCACCCAGTGACGACGGAAAAACCGAGATAAAGCAGATTCTTCTAAGGATAAATAAATAGGTCTGCCGTGTGGACAAGTGCGGGGGTTACGGGTGCGTTGCCAATCGTCTAGTAATTTCTGCATTTCTGGTAAAGTCATGGGTGTACCATTGCGAATAGCACTACGACAAGCTACGGCTACTTGTGCTGTTTGCAAGTCTCCACCACGACTTAGTTCGAGAATGGCATCAGCACAGTCTTCTCGCTGTTGTAGCATGGCAGGAATTTTGCGTATGGCCCAAAGTTGTTCTCCAAAGGGTTCAATATCTAAACCAATGCGTTGTAGTTGTTCAACTTGGTTGTTAGATAATTGATAGAGGATGATTGGTGGTTCAACGGGGATAAGTTGCCAACTATCACACAATTGTTCAAACAAAACTCGTTCATGGGCTATGTGTTGTTCGACTAGCCACATTCCCCCTGGATGTTCCGCTACTATGTAAGTATTGCTGACTTGGGCCACTGCTGTGACATAGTGCTGAGTTTGACTATCAGGTTTTTGAGAATTAAATTTGTAGGTACCTTTTTCTTCTGCGGCTTTGAGTAATTGGCTAACTCTGGTGGTGTGGACAGATTCTTTAAGATTGGTTTCGGAGAGACGCAGTGCTTGGTTGATGGCTTGGGTTATTTGTTCTTGCCAATAGGTGAGTTCGTGGAGATAAATTTCTGTTTTCGCGGGGTTGCGGTTCCAGTTAATTTGGTCAGGGGAAATGAGAAGATGTAAGAAGCAAACAGGATAGCGATCGCGTGGTAAGGTTCTGTGAAATGCTGATAGTATAGTTTGCTCTAACTCTGGGGAGTTAATGATTCTGCCATTAATTGCCACCTTCACCCAGTCAGGACGATGACGGTGACATCTATCTGGTAAGCCAATAACTACTTTTAAGGAAGAGTTAGTAATTGTAGATGACTGCGGGTGAGGTACTGGTAAATTGATTTCTTCTAAATCACCTTGTCGCACCTGGGTAAGAATTTGCGGGATGAGTTTTCCGACGGTTGGTGCAGGGTAAATAGTAAACCATTCTCGGTCGTTTTGCCACACTTGGTAAGTGACATGGGGGTGACATAAGGCAATTTGCTGAATTATCCCTTGGACGGACTTCAGTTGCTGCGCTGTGGGGGGTAAACCCTGACGACGACCAGGACAGTTAGCGAATAAATTAGCAACTGTGACCACTGTTCCCGGTGCAATAGCAGCTACATCTACTTGTGTTACTTCGCCATTGTTGCCATACATAACTCGCCATCCCTCTGTACTATGTGTGGAACGGCTGAAGATTTCTAAATCTGCGAGAGTAGTTAAACTGTGCAGTGCTTCACCACGAAATCCTAAACTTTTTATTTTCCACAAATCTTCGCTAGAATGAATCTTACTGGTACTATGGGCGGTTGCTGCTTTTTGTAAATCTTCTAAACTGAGTCCACAACCGTTATCAGCTACACGAATTCGCCATTGTTGCGGCCATAAAGAAATAACGATGCGTGTTGCACCAGCATCTAAGGAATTTTCTACTAATTCCCGCACCACGGAAGCGAGAGAGTCGATGACTTCTCCAGCAGTGATGAGATATACCACTTCTGTGGGTAAGGCTTGAATAGTAGATGCCATAAAGGATTTGTGGTTTGGTTTTTGAATTAGGTTTCGCGCCAAGACGCAAGGAAAAGGATGAGTTTGATATTTTGATATATGGTGGTGTGAAACGATCTGATTTCCTACAAATTCTGTAACTCCTGCAACTTCTGCAACTTCTGTAACTCCTATTCAAAAAGATATTTGCTAAATTGCTGGTGAGGTTATAAGCAAAAACGGCTTATGAGTAATAGTCTAGTTGCTGATGTCCGTGATTTAAAGTCACGTCTCGAATGGGGACGGCCTGCTTTTACGGTGATTGATACACGCGATCGCTTGGCTTACAATCAAGGTCATATTATAGGGGCAATTTCTATCCCTTTAGATCAATTAGAAGATTGTGTTCTCTCTACTCTGCACCGCGAACGACGCATCTATATCTACGGTGATAATCAAGCGCAGTCTACTCAAGCTGTGAGGTCTTTACAACTTCTCGGTTTTAAAGCTGTCGCAGTCCTAAATGGCGGTTTACAGGCTTGGAAAACCATTGGTGGTGCAGTTGAGGGTATTGCTGCCTAAGCAGTAACTTAACATACAATGAACTGGGTGTTGGCAACTGGGTTGTGGATAAGAGCAAAATATTTTTTGATTTATCAACAATCATCAATTACCAAGGGACATCTGGTGCAATTCAATATGCCTTTCTCATCACCCTTGTAGAGACGTTACATGTAACGTCTCTACAGTCTTTACCACCAGATGTCTAATTACCCAGGTTCACGCTTGAACTGCTAAAAATTGTTCTGATTCAACATTAAGTAATCCATTTAATAAAGATACTGGATGTTGTTGATGGGGCCAAGCAAAGGCATGACGAAATGCTGCTTCTTGACAGGCTTGTAGTTGTTGGAAGTTAATAATGTCGTAGGTCAGTAGGGTTTCATATTCAAAGGGTAAACGGACATTATGTAAACCAGCGTTATCTGTACAGATAGCAATATCTACCCCTGCGGCAAAACAGCGGTCAAATACCAACTTTAATTGACGGATATCTTGTAAGGTTCCTGTTTTTAAATATGTAGTGGGACATACTTCTAAACACTGTTTTCTTCTCGCTACCTCTGGCAGCAGTTCGGGATATAACAGGGGAATTTGGATACCGTGACCAATACGCATCAAATAGGGTAACAGTTGAGGATAGCAACCATCGGTGGTTTCGTAAACATGTCCGGTGGTCTTTACGCCTAAAGAACGGGCATAGTTATATAAACTAATCCATTCATCCATTCTTTCAGCATAATAGCGATCGCCCCCCGCTACATCCACTGCACACACATATTGTCGATTTTGTGCGGCTAAATCAATAATTGCCCGATTTACCTCAAAGGGTAAACGGGAGTGCATACAAAGAATTTGGCTAGTAACAATGGGATATTCTGGTAAATGGCTAGCTTTTCCCACCACTTCCACAATTTCCGCCATTTTGTCAATGCGTTCGTTTTGACTCAGATGTTCAGGGGTGCGTAAATAGGGAGTGTAACGCAGTTCTAGATAAGCTAAATTTTCAAAGATATAGGCACCGCGCAGCAACCGATAAATAAAGTAGGGTAAGGTTTCGACGGTTTGTACACTTTCTACTAAGGTGTGCAGTTCTAGATATTCATCTAAAGTATTGCGAGGACGGGTGTAAAAATCTTCAAACTCTGAATATTCGCTAAACCGAGAAATTAAATCTGTAGCATGGCGCTCAAAGTACCGCCACAACACACGGGGGACGACTGAACCCCCCAGGTGTCTATGTAATTCAGCATATAAGGCCATAATGGGATTTTTTAGATAAAAATTTCACTAATTGTAACAAAAGTATTAAATAAAAAACCTGTAGGCTAAAAACAGGTA
This sequence comes from Richelia sinica FACHB-800, assembly GCF_014698825.1. GTDB lineage: Bacteria > Cyanobacteriota > Cyanobacteriia > Cyanobacteriales > Nostocaceae > FACHB-800. Next base: position 40,566 of record NZ_JACJTT010000034.1, on the reverse strand, counting down.
AGCAGGTTGCGGGGAACAGGTGAGCCGGCATGGTCTTGGGGGTTTACCCATGAGCGACTCGCTTAAATTTTGACTGCTAACAACTTTTCCAACACTCTCTAACCTTAAACAAATTTTTCATTAGTGATTTGCATCACATCAATTAGTTAACATAAATCACTAAGAAATTGAGCACAAATCGCCGACAAAAATTATGCATAAATCCTGCGGATTTTTCCTAACTAAATAACAAAAAAATCTTGCGGAGATTTCAGGAATAGTTCCAATGATTTTGTAGAACTAATTAACAAATCACCCAGAAAAAAGAAACATGTTGACATTAACTCAAGATTTAAATTCTAAGAAAACTTTAATTAAAAACTATCGCAGCCCCTTTAAACGTTGGAATGAAATTAGTTGGATACGCACTAAGCCCATTAGAAACGGTGAAATTTCTGGACTACCTTTTTCTCCAGAATTAGTTCCACTAGCCGCACATCAAACAATCGCTACAAATGAAAATTATTGGTTGAAAGTTTTGGCTTATCGCCTACTTGCTCACTTGCAATTTACAACTTTACTCGAACTAAATCATGTTAATCCTGTATGCAGTTCCTTAGCACAAGGCAGAGCACCTGTTTCCTTAACCAATGAACAGCAAAATGATGCTCTCCGCATTTATTGTGATGAAGGAGGACATGCTTTATTTGTAGAAATGTTATCGACCAAAGTAGAAACTACCTTCAATCTTGACTATTCCGTCATCGGTAGACCCCAATTTGAACGGACTTTGGAACGGTTGATTTCTGAATATCAATCGCGTATTTCTCCTCAGCTGATTAAGCTGTTTTTCGTCACCATTTCGGAAACATTGGTCACGAAAGTTCTACACGATGTTCCATCTGACCCACGTGTAGCATCAGTAGTACGTGACGTGATTGGAGACCATGCCGCAGATGAAGCTTTACACAGTGCTTATTTCCGCAATTTATTCCCCTTGTTATGGCATAACCTGTCACCTTACGAACAAGAAGAAATGGGGCAGTTGTTACCACAACTAGTTTGGGCATTTTTGGGACCAGACCGTCAGTATGAGTACAACCTTCTCAGACATTTAGGATTTAATCGGGAAGAAGCAGAAGGAATTCTCCAAGAAGTTTATGTGTCATCAGAAGTGGCAGCAGGAGTTAAACAAGCAGCAGCCCCAACCATAAAAATGTTTGACTCTGCTGGTGTATTTTCATTATTTTCTGTTCAACAAGCTTTCGCTGATTGTGAATTAGTATAGTCTTGTCTCGCACAGTTTATTAGTCAAGTAAACTAATTTCTTAAATCGGTTTACCGTGATCAAGTGTGAAATTAGTTTCAGGTAGCGGATATATCTACACGGGATTTTTGAGAGACTATTACACATAAACTCAGTTAAAGGTCATAACTGTTTTCCCTCTTCAATAAGCAGTCACCTTTACCCACAAGCTAATTTGCTGATTTAGCCTAAAAATTCAACGTTAAAACTCATGAAATTACACGTTTTTGACTGTAAAGTTGTGAAAATATCGAAATATATACTATACCTGTTGAGGTAATGTTAGTAAATAAGTTATCGAAAATAAAAATAAGCTAATTCAATTTTCGATAACCTGCTTGAGCAAAGATTTTGTGCACAAGGAAATATGAATATCCTAGTTATTCCCAAGTCTTTGCTGCGAATGTACCGTTTTTGGCAACCCAAACAATAATTAACTTGATTTAATTGGTGATAACAATGAAAAGAGCAACAGTAATTAGACACGTAGCCTTTGAAGATTTAGGGACTTTAGCTGGAGTTTTGAAACAGCAAAACTATGCAGTTACATATTTTGAAGCCGGACGTGATAATTTGGCTGATATCGCTCCTCTAAATGCAGATTTGCTCGTCATCTTGGGTGGCCCTATTGGTGCTTACGATGAACAGGATTATCCTTTTATCGTTCATGAATTACATTTACTGGAGCATCGTCTAGCAGCAGATTTACCAACTCTGGGAATATGTTTGGGTGCTCAATTGATGGCTCGCGTTCTGGGTGCGAGGGTTTTTCCTGGGGGAGAAAAGGAAATTGGTTGGTCTCCATTAACTTTAACTAATGCTGGCGTAAATTCTGCGGTTGGTCATTTAAATGCAGAGCATACATCTGTGTTGCACTGGCATGGAGATACTTTTGACTTGCCTGATGGTGCTACTCTGTTAGCTAAAAGTGCTAAATATGACAACCAGGCATTCTCCTGGGGTAAATACGGTTTGGGTTTACAGTTTCATCCTGAGGTAACTGTTTCTGGTTTGGAACGTTGGTTTATTGGTCATGCTTGCGAAATCAATGCCACTCCAGGTATTAGCGTCAAACAGTTACGTCAAGATACTGCTAATTATGCGCCTAAGTTAGAAACGCAAGCTATTAAATTCTGGCGAGCTTGGTTAGCTTCTGTTGACTCTAACTTAGAAATACCCGTTTTAGCACGATGACACTAATAACTGCTAGGCATCAATAGACATCTCACATAAATATTGTTTTTGTTTCACACAGAGTCGCAGAGAAAAGTAAAGAAAAGAATGGTTTTTGCAAGATGTCTATTGTATTTGTGTCTTAACTGTTTTGTCTGTTGCTATTAAAGATTGATGAGCTAATTCTCAAATGTCCAGCCTAATGCTGATGCCACTTGACCTGCTAATTCTAATGGTTGAAAAGGTTTAGCGATGGCTTTTTTCATACCTAATTGAGCATAACGACGACGGTCTGTAGCTTGGATTTTTGCTGTTAATAAAATCACTGGAATTTCTTTAGTTGCGGGGTTAGCCTGTAAATGTTCAAATGCTGTGATTCCATCCATATCCGGCATCATCACATCGAGTAAAATCGCATCTGGTTGATGAGTTTCTGCTTGGACTATACCCTCTTTTCCTGAACTAGCTGTAATTACTTCCCATCCAGCTACTGTTTCTAAACAAATTTTTGCTACTTCTTGAATATATTGCTCATTATCAACGACAAGAATCCGCTTTTTATTCATTATTTGCCCCCTGGTTAATAGAATTTATGAAAAATCATTGATTAATTTTTAATTCATATCTGGTGTGTAATCCTTTGTAGCAGTTCCATGACTCGATGTTCAAATTCTTGTGTTGTCACTCTACCTTTGGTTAAAAACTCTGTATATCCTAATTTGAGTCTATGGCGTTCTGATTCATCTAAATCTTTAGCTGAATAAACAACCATAGGAATGCTATAAAGTTGATTATGCTGCCTTAACCAATCAACTACGGCAAAACCATCTGCTTCCGGTAAAATTAAATCTAAAATTAGTAAATCAGGATTAATTTTTTGACTCAAGTGAATAGCTTCTCTACCTGTTTTCGCGAGAAAAGTTTCAATATCGTGGCGTTCAAATACAGTAGCTAATAAATCTGCTAAATCATGGTCGTCTTCCACAATTAAAATTCGCATTTTTCGGGAAGGTTCTACTACTACTTCTCGTAAGGAATGCAGCAGGGAAATTTCTTCCACTGGTTTACTCAACCAGTCTACAAATTCCGCATTAGCTGGATTAGTTTTATTCGGTTTATAAACGCTACAAATAACGATGGGTATATCCTGGGTATCTGGTTGTTCTTTCAAGACGGCCATTGTTTCCCAACCATTCATTCCCGGCATGAGCAAATCGAGTAAAATAACATCAGGATGGTGAGCTACAGAAGTAGCGATCGCTTCCTCCCCTGTAGCGACTGTCATTACTTGATATCCTCCCTTTTCTAGTAAATGTCTTAATTCATTGCGAATTACTGAATCATCATCACACACCAAAACTAAGGGAGAATACTGGGAATTAATCGGTTGATTAAAGGGCTGTTGTAGGTTGACAGCATCCATTTCTGTAAGGTTGATGGATGGTTCTGGATAACTCTCCATCATGGGTAAAGTAAAGTAAAAACTACTACCAACTCCCAATTCACTTTCTACCCAAATACGTCCACTATGTTGTTGAACGATGCTTTGACAAATAGCTAAACCTAAACCAGTTCCATCATGGTTGCGGGAGTCGGAAGAATCCACTTGTTGAAATCGCTCAAAAATACTATCTAATTTATCAGCAGGTATTCCCCGACCAGTATCCTTTACCATAAATAGTAGGTTATCCGCTTCTTTTGAGGCTGTTAGCCAAACTGTAGAACCAGGATGAGAAAATTTAATTGCATTACTTAATAGATTAGTTAAAGTTTGGACAATGCGGTCTGGGTCAGCCCATATTTGCGCAGAAATACTATTAATAGATAACTGTACATTAGCTTTTGCGGCTAAAGATTGCATCACATCTAAGGCTGAATCAATTAAATCATCTAAATGGCAAATTTCTTTCTCCATTTTGACTTTGCCAGATTCGATGCGCTCAATGTCGAGAATATCATTAATTAGTCTGACTAAACGTTCTGTACTATCTGTAGCAATTTGTAATAATCTTTTTCCTTGTTCTGAATCTGTGGATAATAAACCACTAGCTAACATTCCCAATGAACCATGAATTGATGTCAGAGGGGTGCGGAGTTCATGACTTACTACTGACACAAATTCATCTTTCATTTTTTCGATTTGCTTACGTTCAGTAATGTCTCGCAAAATGACTGTATAGACAAATTCTTCCCCAATATCTAACTTAGAAATAGAAGCTTCCGCGGGAAATTCACTTCCATCTCGACGAATACCAAATATTTCTCGCCTTTCTCCCATCCGTCTTGCTAAATTCGTTCCTTGCCCAAAATCTTTGACATATTGACGGTGGACTTCTGCAAAGCGCATCGGTAAAAGTACATCTAACTTTTTACCCATAATTTCTGCACTTGAATAACCAAATATTTTTTCCGCACCTTGGTTAAATAAAGTGATCTGCTGTTGACCATCAATGGAAATAATCGCATCATCTGCAATACTCAAAATTCGCTCAAATCTAGTTTGGGAAATTCTTAATTCTTCTTGGGTACGCTTCCTTTCATCTAGTTCGGATTGCAATTGGTGATTAACAGTAATTAACTCAGCTGTGCGTTCTGCTACCCTTAATTCTAATTCGTTATTTGCCTGATGCAGAGCTAATTCTGTTTGTTTCCTGAGAGTAATATCACGGGCCACTATTTGTGCTGCCGTTTGACCTTGGTAAATAAAAGCTGCTGCTACTATTTCTAAATAAATAACTGTGCCATCAAGTTTAAGAAACTGAACTTCTTGTAAAGGTACAGAATTTTTCAATGTTTTTAAAATTTGGATATTATGGGCAATAATTTCTTGGGACTGGGGATGGACAATATCTAATAAATTTTTTCCTAATATTGCCTGTGGATTACTATTACCTAATAACTGTACTGCGGCACTATTTAAAAAAATAAAATTTTCTTGATGATCAATAATAAAAATTGCTTCTGGACACAGTTCTACTAATTGTTGATAACTTTCCTTACTTTGTTGCAGTTCTATTTCTGCTAATCGACGTTTGTGCCGATTTCTCAAAGCCACGATACCATAGGCTAAATCATCTGCTAATTCTTGTAGCATATTGACTTCTTCGGTATCAAAAGTATCAGTTGTAGTGGAATAAATATTTAATGCACCTAAAGGTTGAAGATGGTCAAGAACTAACGGTAAAGCAATGGAAGCCGCGTAACCCCTTTGACTAGCTTGTGCTTGCCAGCTGAGATAGTTAGCATCTCCAGCAATATTTTGAACAATACATGTTTTACCTGTGCGAATTGCTCTACCAGTGGGGCCTCTTCCATATTCTGTATCAGCCCAAGTCAAGTTAAGAGATTGTAAATATCCTGCATCATAACCTGCATAAGCAACAGGGCGAATACTTTTTTCCAGATTATTTTCAGCAAAACCCACCCAAGCAAAACGATAGCCACCAACTTCCACAATAATTTGACAAATTTGGTGAAGTAAATTATCTTCATTTTCAGCCCGAACTAAAGCTTGGTTACAAGCACTTAAAGTTTGTAATGTCCTATTTATTCTGGCAATTTCTTGACTAATAAGATGAACTGATTTTAATTCTAAATTAGCTGAATTTGCAGTTTTATTTTTTGTTTCTGTTGTTTGGCTATTTTGAGCTTGTGCCATGCGTTTTAATAGCTTGACACGTTCTAAACGGTTAATAATGCGGGTTACTAGTTCTGGGCCAATGATGGGTTTACTGACAAAATCATCTGCACCTACACTAAAAACTTGATTGACTATTTCCCCATCGTTGTGAACAGTGAGAAAAAGAATTGGTAACTCACTCCATTGGGGGTCATTGCGAACTTCTTGACAGAGTTGAATACCGTTGGTGTAAGGCATTTCCACATCTAGAACCAGCATATCCGGTTGGACATTGGCCAAGGTCGGCCAAAACTGTCGGGGGTCACTGAGGGCGATCGCTCTTAGTCCCCAAGGATGGAGTAAAGTTTGTAATAATGCTAAAATTTGCGGGTCATCATCGACTACTAAAATTTTGGCTTCTTGATGGGGTGTATTTTCTGGTAGTTGTAGAACTTCTGGTATGGTTGTTTCTTCCTTATTTTCTACTTCTTGTTTCAATAAATTAAACCACTTTTCTAAATTACTGATATCCGTTGACTTTAAAGAAGAATTTGATTTCAGTAACTTCTCAATTTTATGGGCTACCTCTGAACCCAAAGGTAAACCAAAAGTTCCTAATGACCCAGCTAAGGTATGGGCTTCTTTCACAGCCATCTGCCGCAGTTCTGGGGTTAAATTTTTGTTTTGACTGGCTACAGTTGCCTGTTCAATAATTTGCAATTGTTCTGCCACACGACCACGAAATTTTTGCCAAATATCTGTAATAGCTTGGTCTATTTTTTGATGATTTTTCTTCTTATATTCCTTAGTTTTTTTAACACCTTCTTCTTCCAAAGGTTTGAGACGATAACCAATACCATATACCGTTTCAATTAAATCACTGGATGCACCTGCGCTTCTCAGTTTCATTCGCAAACCCTTAATATGAGTGCGAACTGCCTCTTCTCCTGGTGTATCTTCATAAGACCAAAGGTGTTCTAAAATCATGCCACAGCTAAAAACCCGCCGATTATTTCGCATGAAAAGTTCTAATAAAGCATATTCCTTTGGTGTTAAAGATAGATTTTTTGCCCCATAAGAGACTTCACAACTACTAGGATCTAATCGTAAATTTCCCCACTCCAAGATTGGTTGAGCAGCAATACCACCACGACGCAATAATGCCCTAACCCGTGCAACTAATTCCTCTTGATCAAATGGTTTAACTACATAATCATCTGCACCAGCATCTAAACCAATGGCTTTTTCATGGCTACTATCACAACCAGTTAATAATAAAATTGGTAATGTTCTTCCACTAGCACGAATTTTTCGACATAAGCTAATACCATCTAATTTAGGTAATAAAACATCTAAAAGAATTAAATCATAATCATAAGTTGTAATTAAATCCCAGGCTACATTCCCATCATTTGCTACTTCCACCGCATAATTTTGTTCAGCGAGAACTGCGGTGAGTGCATAGGCATTTAATTCATCATCCTCAACAATTAAAATCTTCATTTTAAAAGCTGTCCTGATTTAATGGTCGTAAGATATAGTGCGGAAGTAATAAAAAATTAAATAAAAGTTCATTGTCAAGAAATATAACAATTCAGTCAGAAAAATCAATCTAGCTCTGATGTTTGACCATGAGTGAGACTCCAGGATAGACACTGATATCATACATAATTGATATATCTTTATATAACCATTGAATAATTATTGTGTCAAAATTTCCCCCTAATATTCTTCGCAAAATATTTTTAATCATTGAGCCTGATCATCCAAGACTTAATTAATGTTATGCAACTTTTTAGTCGTTTAAAATACACCTAAAGGACTAATTTTTAGAAATTTATTTTATGATTACAGTTTGGCATTACCACCAATTTAAATGTCTTATCGACTATAGAGTAAATATTGAATTTAAGAGTTTTTAAAATTGATTGACAACTGCCGAGACAATATTACTAAATCTTGATTAAAAGACGTGATTTTAATTATTGTAGCATCTAGTTGTCAATACCTACTACTGCATTAGCAAATAAATGTTACATATAGTTAACAAGTGCAAAAAATTGCAGAGAAGAATCTGTCTATGTAGTTAGAGACAGATGGTAAAAGGATGTAGGTTGGTTTTGGCAAAGAAAAACGGATATTTTGAATATTTTTGTCAACTGGCCTAGTATTACTCCACAAGTTAAAAAATAAAGAAAAAGTAAAAACTCCCGCTAGAGGACTAATCATAATTTTTACCCAGGGGATAACCATTCATCCTCACAAGTTCCTCAAATTGTTTCTCTATAAACTGTAGTTGAGTAGATTTAAGAGGGTGATTCTCTGAATTTATTCACTAATAGTTAATACATAATTAATTTCTACTTAACCACTACTTCGTAACTAGAAATCTTTATTACCAATTATTGAAGCTAAAGAGAGGGGGGAGATGTTTAAGAAAATTTTGATTGCTTTAGATCGGTCAGATATGAGACAAGACGTTTTTAAACAAGGATTAGCATTGGCAAAGTTGACATCAGCCAAATTAATGCTCTTACATGTCCTGTCTCCAGAAGAAGAAGGTAGTCCTGATGTCCTGATATTTCCGAATATTGACTATTATCCTGGTTGGAGCGAACAAAGTTTTAGACTTTATCAACAGCAATGGGAGCATTTTCAACAAGAAGGCTTGGCTCTGTTACAGACTTTTAGTGCCCAAGCCAATACTGAAAATGTGAATACAGAATTTACTCAAAACTCTGGTAGTCCAGGACGAATGATTTGTGAACTAGCTAGAGTTTGGCAAGCTGATTTAATTGTCATGGGACGGAGAGGGCGTTCTGGGTTGTCAGAAATTTTGCTAGGTAGTGTGAGTAACTATGTTTTACACCACGCTTCTTGCTCAGTACACATTGTACATTTGTCCGTTGACTCTGCTACCCAAGCAACTCCTGAGACAACTGAACTGTTGAACTCCCTCAAATAATCATGAAAACTTCTATGTCATCGGCTACAACCCATCCTAGTGGAGATAAGCGTCTCAAGATGTTGGATGCAACTATCAAGCGTCATCAATATCAACAAGATGCCTTAATTGAAATTTTGCACCGGGCTTCGGAATTATTTGGTTATTTAGAATTAGATTTGTTACTTTACATTGCCCATCAGTTGAAATTACCGCCCAGTCGGGTGTATGGAGTAGCGACTTTTTATCATTTATTTTCCCTGGCCCCCAAGGGTGTACATAACTGTGTGGTGTGTACAGGTACGGCTTGTTATGTAAAAGGGGCGCAAACAATTTTAGCCAGTTTAGAAACAGCTACTCATATTCACGCTGGAGATACCACCAGTGATGGACAGGTTTCCTTACTAACAGCTAGATGTCTTGGTGCATGTGGAATTGCCCCAGCGGTGGTATTTGATGGCAATGTTGCCGGAAATCAGACCCCAGAAATGGTGTGTGAGAAAGTTCAAGGATGGCTGCAACATGGAACTAAATGAATTACTAGAAATAGGCCAAAAAGAACGTTCCCAGGCGAAACCAGTGCAAATTCGCTGTTGTACGGCGGCGGGTTGTCTGTCTTCTAACTCCCAAGCAGTCAAAGACAATTTAGATAAAGCGGTGAAAGCTGCGGGTTTGGAAGATAAAGTCCAAGTTTCTGGTGTGGGTTGTATGCGGCTTTGCTGTCAAGGTCCATTGGTACAGGTGGATAACCAAGTACAGCCAGAGGGGACAAAACTTTATGAACAAGTGACTCCAGAGGAAGTGCCGCAAATTATTGCTGCGGTGCGTGGAGAACCAACTAATTTAAGAGAATATGATTTAAATCATCCCTTTTTCACCTATCAAAAGCCCATTGTCTTAGAAAATAGCGGCAAAGTTGACCCCGAACGGATTCAATCTTATATTGCTGCCGATGGCTATCAAGGACTGTATCAAGTTCTGCGGGAAATGAAACCTAGTCAGGTAATTGAAGCGATTACCAAAAGCGGGTTACGGGGTAGGGGTGGTGCTGGTTATCCCACTGGCTTAAAATGGGCGACGGTGGCAAAATCCGCAGGTGAGAAAAAGTTTGTCATTTGTAATGCTGATGAAGGTGATCCCGGTGCATTCATGGATAGGAGTGTACTGGAGAGTGACCCCCATCGAGTTTTGGAAGGAATGGCGATCGCTGCCTATGCCATTGGTGCTACCCAAGGTTACATTTATGTTAGGGCAGAATATCCCATTGCCATTAAACGGTTGCAAACTGCTATCCAGCAAGCCCAACGGTTGGGTTTATTAGGTTCCCAAGTCTTTGAATCACCCTTTGATTTTAAAGTGGAAATCCGCATTGGTGCTGGGGCTTATGTATGCGGTGAAGAAACGGCGTTAATGGCTTCCATTGAAGGTAAACGCGGTGTTCCCCATCCCCGTCCACCCTATCCAGCAGAATCTGGATTATGGGGCTATCCCACTTTAATTAACAACGTCGAAACATTTGCCAATATAGCGCCGATTATTCGTAACGGTGCTGACTGGTTTGCGAGTATTGGCACAGAGAAAAGCAAAGGGACAAAGGTATTTGCTTTGGCGGGGAAAATCCTCAACACAGGCTTAATTGAAGTTCCCATGGGAACAACCTTACAGCAAATCGTTGAGGAAATGGGCGGTGGTGTTCCTGATGGCGGTATTGCTAAAGCGATACAAACAGGCGGCCCTTCTGGGGGATGTATTCCCGCCTCAGCCTTTGATACACCTGTAGATTATGAGTCCTTGACGGCTTTAGGTTCCATGATGGGGTCTGGAGGGATGATTGTCATGGACGAAAGCACCAATATGGTAGATGTGGCGAGATTCTTCATGGAGTTCTGTATGGATGAATCTTGCGGTAAATGTATTCCTTGTCGTGTGGGAACGGTGCAGTTACATCAGTTGTTGACAAAGATTCGGGAAGGTAAAGCGTCAATGACTGATTTGCAATTGTTGGAGGAGTTGTGCGACATGGTGAAAAACACCAGCTTGTGTGGTTTGGGTCAGTCTGCACCTAATCCTGTGTTTAGCACTTTGCGGTATTTCCGGGAGGAGTATTTGGCTTTGATTAGATGATAGGGAACAGGTGACAGGTGACAGGGGACAGGGAACAGGTGACAGGGAACAGGAAGAAGGCAGGTGACACAGATAGAGGTTATGAACAAGGGACTCAGAACCAATCACCAATTAGCAAATTATTATGGCTGTAAAAACTTTAACAATTGATGGGCAAATGGTGAGCGCCCGTGAGGATGAAACCTTACTAGAGGCTGCCCAGGAGGCTGGTGTACATATTCCTACCCTGTGTCATTTAGAGGGGGTAGGTGATGTAGGTGCTTGTCGGTTATGTTTGGTGGAAATTGCTGGCAGCAATAAATTGTTACCTGCTTGTGTGACGAAGGTAGCGGAAGGAATGGAGGTGAGTACGAATAGCGATCGCCTACAAAAATATCGTCGCACAATTATTGAAATGTTGTTTGCCGAAGGTAATCACATTTGTTCTGTCTGTGTGGCTAATGGTAATTGCGAATTGCAAGATTTAGCCATTGAGATGGGTATGGATCACGTGCGGCTAGCATATCAATTCCCTAATCGTAGCGTAGATACTTCTCATGACCGATTTGGCATTGACCATAACCGCTGTGTACTTTGTACCAGATGTATTCGTGTCTGTGATGAAATCGAAGGCGCACATACTTGGGATATGGCAGGGAGAGGGGCAAAATCCCATGTTATTACCGACTTAAATCAACCTTGGGGAACTTCCCAAACCTGTACTTCTTGTGGTAAATGCGTAAATGCTTGTCCTACAGGAGCACTATTTGACCAAGGTTCCAGCGTGGGAGAAATGAAACGCGATCGCACCAAAATCGATTTCTTGGTGACAGCGAGGGAGAAAAAACAGTGGAATTTCTAGCCCTTGTGTTTGTACCAGTACCAGGAGGTGAATTTCATGTTACGCCATCTTGGCAAAATCTTATGGCTAATATCCTTAGGAATGTTGACTTTATCTATGTTCCTGGGTTTAGGAAACCTCCCTTTTACAACAGCCATTGCTGCTGTCGCGCGGTTAGAACCAACCCCAGGAGAAATACTTTATCGCTCACAGCTAAAATTAGATGACCAATTTGGTCATGTTTGGCAGGTGGTGTTATTTAAAAATGTTGGCAAATCTCCCCAAACAGCAACTATTAATCTTCGCTTAGTTGGCTTTCCTGGTTCTGCGGAATTAATTCACCCCCAAGCATTAAAAATTATTTCTCCTACTGGTCAAATTTGGAATGCTGCTGATGTGTTTTTAGATGAAGCCCCAGCACCAACAATTGGTCAATATGATTTTAGAGAAATTTTGCCCCAATTACCCCAGGAAAAATTAACCTTAGAAATTCCCCTAGTCAATAAAGAACCTATCAAGATTTCCGTTCCTTTATCAGTAGTGACAGAATGGCAATCAATCATCAACACTAATTACTGAACAAGCACATAACGGAGAAAAACATGACTCGTTTGAAATTAGCGACAGTATGGTTAGGCGGTTGTTCTGGCTGTCATATGTCATTTCTCGATTTAGATGAATGGTTAATAGATTTAGCTGCACAAGTTGATGTAGTTTATAGTCCCATTGCTGATATTAAGGAATATCCAGAAAATGTAGATATCGTCTTAGTAGAAGGGGCAATAGCCAATGAAGAACATTTAGAATTAATTCACAAAATTAGACAACGCACGAAAACCATTATTTCCTTTGGTGATTGTGCCGTTACCGGTAATGTAACTGCCCTACGTAACCCATTAGGAGGGGCAGAAGCTACCTTACAACTAGCCTATATAGAAGGTGCTGATATTAATCAACAAATCCCCCATGCACCGGGAATAGTTCCGCCCTTAATTGACACAGTAGTGCCAGTTCATCAAGTAGTACCAGTTGATATTTATTTACCAGGTTGTCCCCCTTCTGCCCCCCGGATTCGCGCCGCATTAGAACCTTTATTACGAGGTGAAATGCCCCACTTAGAAGGAAGGGAATTAATCAAATTTGGTTAATTATGTCAAATAGGTGATTAATGATTTTTACAAAAAACAATTCTTGATTCTCAACTCCTGAACTTATTTCCTAGAGGTAAATTTATGTTAACAGCAGCAGATGTAATGACCAAAGATGTAGCAATGATTCGTAGTTCTGCTACAGTTGCCGAAGCAGTAGAATTAATGCGAGCAAGAGACTGGCGGGCCTTAGTTGTTGATCGTCGTTACCAACAAGATGCCTATGGAATAGTTACAGAAAGCGATATTGTTTATAAAGTCATTGCCCATGGCAAAGACCCCAATAAAGTCCGTGTGTATGAAATTATGACTAAACCTTGTATCGTCGTTAATCCCGAACTAGGTTTAGAATATGTAGCGAGATTATTTGCCGCTCACCATTTACGCCGTGCCCCTGTAATTAGTGGTGAACTATTAGGAATAATTTCTCTCAGTGATATCTTAGCGCGCAGCCATTCACTAGAAAAACCACGCTCAATACTGTTAGAACAAGAACTACAAGACGAAATCAAAAAAGCGCGAATTGTGTGTTCAGAAAAAGGGATAAATTCCGCCGAATGTGCAGCCGCTTGGGATGTAGTCGAAGAAATTCAAGCAGAAATATCCCATCAACGGGCAGCCAAACCGATAAAAACTGCTTTTGAAGAATACTGTAACGAGTATCCAGAAGCAGTAGAAGCTAGACTCTATGAAGTTTAATTTCCAAAAATAGGGAATAGGGAAAAGATGAATTTGTTCGTAATAAACTTATCTTCTTGCCTTTGCGCCTTTGCGTCTTGGCGCGAAACAAAATTCATCTAGCAACACCCACCTAAATTTCCTATCTCCCTATTCCCAATAACTAATACCAATTACTAATTAATAAATATGAAAAAAATCATTATTGATCCTGTTACCCGCATCGAAGGACACGCAAAAATTAGTATTTATCTTGATGATGACGGTCAAGTTCATGATGCTAGATTTCATGTCACAGAATTTCGCGGATTTGAGAAATTCTGTGTTGGTCGTCCTTTCCCAGAAATGCCAGGAATTACAGCGAGAATTTGTGGTATTTGCCCAGTCAGCCACCTATTAGCATCAGCGAAAACAGGCGATCGCATTCTCGCTGTCACCATCCCTAAAGCAGCCACCAAACTCCGCCGCTTGATGAATTTAGGGCAAATCGTCCAATCCCACGCCCTGAGTTTCTTTCACCTCAGTGCCCCAGACCTATTATTAGGTATGGATAGCGACCCAACTAAACGCAACGTTTTCGGTCTCATTGCATCTGACCCAGAATTAGCTAGAGGTGGAATACGTCTGCGTCAATTTGGACAAGAAATCATTGAATTACTGGGAGGAAAGAAAATTCATCCCTCCTGGGCCGTTCCCGGTGGAGTTAGTGACCCATTAACTGAACAAAACCGCACCCATATCCAAAACAGGATTCCAGAAGCCCGCACAACCGTTATTAATGCGATCGCCTTATTTAAAGGTTTACTCAAAGACTACGAAAAAGAAGCCCAAACCTTTGGTAACTTTCCCAGCTTATTTATGGGTTTAGTCACACCAGACGGTTTATGGGAAACCTACGACGGACATTTGCGATTTGTGGATAGTGCCGGCAACATAGTAGCTGATAATCTTGACCCCGCTAACTATCACGACTTTCTCGGTGAGGCAGTCCAGGCAGATTCTTACTTAAAATCACCCTACTATCGTCCCCTTGGCTATCCTGACTCCAGCGACCATTGTCGCTTAGATAGCGGGATGTATCGCGTCGGCCCCTTAGCCAGACTCAACATTTGTCATCGCATAGGCACACCTCTAGCTGACCAAGAATTAAAAGAATTCCGCAGCTACGGTAGCGGCACAGTCAAATCATCCTTCTTCTATCACTACGCCCGCTTAATTGAAATTCTGGCATCCATTGAACACATAGAAATTCTTTTAGATGACCCAGATATATTATCAACTCGCCTTCGTGCCGAAGCGGGAATTAACCAACTAGAAGCTGTGGGTGTCAGTGAAGCACCACGGGGAACATTATTTCATCATTATCGAGTTGATGAAGACGGCTTAATGCAGAAAGTCAACTTAATCATTGCCACTGGTCAAAATAACTTGGCCATGAACCGCACAGTCGCCCAAATAGCCCGCCATTTTATCCAAGGCACAGAAATTAAAGAAGGAATGTTAAATCGGGTCGAGGCAGGAATTAGGGCTTTTGACCCTTGTTTGAGTTGTTCGACCCATGCAGCCGGACAAATGCCTTTACATATTGAATTAGTGGCAGCAGATGGAAGTATAGTCAATCAAATTTGCCGAGAATAAACTTGAATTTGAATATATTCACATCCATATATCTAAGCCAAAATCTGATAACGGCGAATATCTGGCGGTAAAGCTACTAATCCCTCTAGCTGGGCTGCTGCCGCTTGCAAATGGGGTGAACTTAAATGAACATCAAGGTCTTCATTTGATGACCATTCTTCCACAAATGTAAAATCCGTCGGATTCAGATTGATTTTGGAAAAGTTGATATTTAATTGCCCCTACTTCCTGTCTAGTCGGTTCAATCAGACTCAATAACAATACTTTCAATTCCTCTACTTTATCGGGTAAAGCCACAATCCGAGCTACAACATGCACCCTTTGATTAGTCATTGGTAAATACTCCCTAAGTTTATATCCCTATTCTACGGGTATTTACCATGTAGCAGAAGATATATTCTACCAACTCTATATAATTACGAGCCATTTCCAGGGAATTAGCCCACACAGTCACACCATGATTACGAATCAATAAAGCAGGTATTTTTGGTGGATTTAACTCAAACCGCGCTTGAATATCGTCAGCAATACGGGAAACTTCAAGATGATTACGAAAAATTGGCATTTCACAAATAGGATTTTCTTCCCAAACTCCTAATCCTTTGAGCATTTCTAAAGGTGGTAACAATACAACCTCATTTGTGACAAAGTTAGAAACCAAATTAGCTTCAATGGAATGAACATGGTAACAGGCTTGTGATTTAGGGAAAAGACGATAAATTAGCTGATGAATTGCCGTTTCCGCTGAAGGTTTCAAATCTGTATTTGCTGACTCTAGCTTACCATCTGGATATATCTGCACAAAATCATCCCATGATAATTGACCCTTAGATTTACCACTAGCCGTAATCCAAAAACTACCATCAGGCAATCTAGCTGAAAGATTTCCTGCTGTTCCTACCATCCAACGTTGACTGTAAAAATAACTAGCAGCTGCAATTAATTCGTCTCGTGGGTCTATCATGTGAGGAAAAGTCATGACATTGATTACAGGCAATATCTCTAGCAATTAAGTAAATCAGTAAGTCAAGGCTAAATATCTCAGAGAGTTTTTGAAAACTATTTATGTAGGGTGTGTTGTCTCACGGAGTAAGCGCACCTTTAATCATTCCATGATTTATCTAGATAGTCACGTATTTCTAAAAAATTATCCCAAAAAATATAAGGTTTTTGATATTCTGCTAAATACTTGCCTAAAGGATTTTTCGCAAATACTAAATCAGCTTGCAACGCCATATTTAAATCAGTAATAGAATCACCAATAGCAATCTTTTCATCAGCATGGTATTTCTCCATCACCTGCACCTTTGCTAGTAATTCTGTACCTCCCTCATATTGAGAATTTACTTTTAGATAAGTACCACTTGTATCTACATCTACAGCATAAATCCCCGCCATTTTTGGTACTAATTCACCCAAAACCACTTCTACCATGCCCCGCAGTCCTCCAGAGATGATGACTAAGGGAATTTGCTGTGTATGCAGAAAATCAATAAATTCTTGAAAACCAGGACGAATTAATTGCGGTTTGGTAAATTCTAATATTTCTGGATAGCTAGCAGAAGGAATTGATTGCAGAATTGCCTTAACACCCTCTCGCAATGTCAGCCTTTTTGCATACATTTCTGGCAGCAACTTGGCGGAAATTTCTGGTGCAAACTTTTTTAAAACAGCGACAAAAGTTTCTTCAATAGTAATTGTGCCATCAAAGTCACAAAAGACAATTCTCTTCACTTCTTTTTTACCAAAACTTTTTCTCTAGTAATTGGCTATCATCAATTTATAGCAATGGGCAAAGCAGTTAGGAAATTAACTAACACTAAAACTTAGATAACCAAAGGCTTTTAGCACTGTCACCTGTCACCTACTATATTAATAAAGTTTGACGACTGCGAATTTCTCTCCCCGTATATTCAGGTATCCAACCTGCTGTAGAGATGAAATAACGCACAGCTTTGATTCGTTTTGCGGAAGTCAGGTAAAACCAATGTTCAGTTCCTGCGGGAACATTAATATACTCTTCCGGTTGTACGGTCAGTTCTACTTGGGAACCATCAGGACGCACAAAGCCAAAGACTGCTTCCCCATCAATTACATAGCGGACTTCATCATCTGCATGGGTGTGAATTTGGTCAAACTTTGCCATTAACTCATCAATATTAGGTATTCCTGGATGTAGAACAACTAAATCACGAGATTGATAACCTGCACTTTGTTGTAGTTCCTCAAAATAATGGTCTAAAGTTTGAAGAACTTGTTCTTTTTCTGCCTCATTTAGGCTATCTTGTGCCAGTAAATGATGTAACTCTAAATTGTCTCCTAAACTCCAGCGATTAAGTTGAATATTTAGGGGCGCTAATTCTTGGGAAATGTCATGCACATTCCTTAAAGTTTGACCATTTTCTAATTTAAGAATTGCCATATTTCACATCCACAGAGTTTCTAAAAATTATCAAATCGTAGATTGCAATTTCTTTACAGGAATTTCTGCATTTAACCAATCGAGAAATCCCTGATTAATAGATGAAGGCGAAATTTCAGCAATAAAGTTAGTATAATTAATGTTTTGACGAATTACCTTTTCAATTTCTGAACCATAGCCAGCTTGAGTTTTGATTATCAAAACAACTTCTGGTTCTTCATTAATTTCCCCCTGCCAAATATAAGCACAGGTAATGGGATACCAGTTAACACAAACGGCTAATTTTTCCGCAAGTAATTTTCTACCTATAGTTCTTGCTTCTTCTGCATTATTTAAAGTGACATAATACATTTTCATGTCAACAAAACCCCTGGCTGTTAACTAAAATCAACCCAGCAACAAGACTAATTTTAAATTTGTACTGCCTGATTTGACTGTTTTGGTAGGTAAATTTTCTCACCAGGCTTGGGAGTAAATAATTTAGTTTTTAAATTATTCTTATCTAGTAAAGCTTGAAAATCTTCTACACTACCTTGAGGTTTTAACAATTTAACGAGCAGTCCTTCAAAAGCAACATCTCCACCTGCTGCTGTTGGTAACAAGTATTGGGGCTGTAACCACTTGACTATCTTTAAGGTACTATCCATACCTTGAATAATTGACCCTAATAATGGTAACCATACGTTAATAATTGGTGTCACAACCACATCAATTGGTGCCAGTTGTTGCAATTGAGGTGAATGATAACCATGAGGTTCATAATAAAGAGTGAAATTACTAGTTAATTCCTGAAGCAGATAAGCATTCTCAATTACTCCTGGCCCAAGGGAAGAACCCGGTAAAGCTTTGATTTCCACTTGACTATTTAAAGTAAATGTCTCACCATGAGCTAAAGTATGAATTTGGTGATAACCTAACTTTTCAACAACTTTAGTGGCATTAACAGAAGCAACAACAGGGATATTTTTATCTAACTGTTTGAGAGTATCTGGATGAGCATGGTCTTCCAATCCTTGAGATAGGAGTATCAAATCTATATTGTCAGGAATAGGTTGGTCTTTAAGTCGATTACCTTTAAATAACCAATCTAAATTATTGAAAGTTAAAGAACCAATTAACCAAGGGTCAAGAAGTATTCTTTGTCCACCAATTTCTATTAACCAACTGTTGTTATCCAACCAAGTCAAATACATATATAACCCTATTTTATCTTGCTAACAATATCAGAATTTATATTACATCAATTTTGAGTTTCTTAGCCCAAACTCTTCCTTACTCTCTGCGTCTTTGCGCCTCTGCGTGAGGCAAACTATCTGCAACCCTTTTACAGCTTTTTCGCCCCTAACATTTGCAGCATTTTATCTACATTATCTAAATCACCCACAATCCGACGGATGGGATGGGGCCAAATTTTCACTAAGGTGGGAGTGGCAGAAACTTGGTCTATTTCCGCTTGTTCTGGGTGGGTGAGAACATCGATCACCTTCAGGGTATAGGGAGAACCAAGCGATCGCTCTAACAACTGGTGTAAGTTCTTCAACATGCGCTCATTGGTCTTACTATGACCAGCTACAAATAAGCGCAATACATAGCCTTGGGTATTAACTGCGGCTGGTTGATTGATAATCGGCGGCTGATATTGTGGTGTGCTATTACCTGGGTCAAGACGCACAACTAAATCATGGTCTTCCCACAATTGGGGAAAAGCCGACCGATAACTAGCCATCACCATGCGATCGCACAAACCTTCTTGCCAAGGTGCTGTTTGCCAAACTAAATCCCTCGTATTAAACACCGCATTCAAAAATGCCTGATGACGGATGACTGCCGGATAAGCCTCAGCAAAAGTTTGTATCGTTTGAGTCCGCGGATCTAACCAATGGTCAATAGTAGCAGTGTAACAAGGTATTAAAAAATGTGGTGGCTCTGGTAAATCCAGGATTTCCTGCAAAGCCACACACAAATTTACATGCCATCGTCCCTGTTTACTAAAGTCGAGACAATAAATTAAATCTCCTCCAGGCGTAAACAGAGCAATGCCTTTAAATAACTGTGGGTTAGATAGTTTATCTGTCGTCAACTTGATTACAGGGAGCTAAGGTGTAAACAGGGGTAGGCAGATTAAACACGTCCTCTCAGGAACTGGGCCATTTCGTTCGGAGTCGGTGACATTTCCAATGCTGTTTCTTCTGTAATACGTCCTTCTTGGTACAAATTCAGTAAAGATTGATTCATTGTCACCATTCCGTCAAAGCTGGCTTGCTTCATCAATTCCGCAATTTCATCATACTTACCATCTTTAACCCAATCTTTCACAGCATCGGTGTTAATTAGAATATCGTGGAAAGCAGCCCGCTTACCATCGGTTGTCCGACATAAACCTTGAGCAATAACAGCAACTAAGGACTCAGCCAAAGCCACACGCATAGCGTCCTGTTCTTCCCCAGAGTACAAGTTGAGAATCCGCTCAATAGTCTTAACCGCGCTATTGGTGTGCAAGGTTCCCATCACCAAGTGACCAGTTTGGGCAGCTTTTAAGGCGGTATTCACCGTTTCCTTATCCCGCATTTCCCCCACCAGAATCAAGTCTGGGTCTTCCCGCAAAGCTGCTTTTAAGGCGTTATCAAACTTGCGGGTGTGCATACCCACTTCCCGTTGTTTAATCAAGGCCTTGCGACTTTGGTGAACAAATTCAATGGGATCTTCAATAGTAATAATATGTTTAGGCATTTCCCGATTGATATAGTCAATCATCGCCGCCATAGTAGTTGATTTACCTGAACCTGTGGGGCCTGTTACCAAAATCAACCCTTTGTGGTAATGACAAATATCCCGGAATACAGGGGGTAATCTTAATTGCTCAATGGTTAAAATTTTCAGGGGAATTAACCGCAATACCATTGCGTAGCCTCTGAGAGTATCAAAGACGTTAATCCGCACACGGGCAAATTCGTATTGTGTTGCACCGTCAAACTCTAAGTTATCTTGGAATTTTTGAATTTCTCCATCGGTCATAATCTCCCGTAACCAACCCATAAAAGTTTCTTTATCAGTGACTGGATAATCAGTCATTTGAATTTCACCGCGGTTACGGAAGCGGGGAGTTTCACCAATACCCAGGTGAACGTCAGAATAGCCGTTATCAAAGGCTTCCTGAATAATCTGGGCTAAGGTCAATCTGGATGGTTGAGTAGTTGGTGTAGGTGTTGTTTTGGGGGTCGGTGGTGGTGGTGGTGCAGCTACACGATTGGCCGCAGGTGCTGGTGGTGGCGGTGGTGCGTTCTGTGTGCCAGAAACGCTACCAGACCGTTGCGTAGACATATCTAATGTTTGGGTTGCTTGGCGCTGTGTAGCAGCCGTAGGCATTGGTGGTGGTACTGGTGGTAGATTGCGAGATTGTGGTTCTGTCATATCACTTCACATTGGGCAGTTATCAGTGATTCAGTTATCAGTTACCAGTACATCAGTAACCAGTTGTGACTGTTCACTGTTTCCTGTGTCCTGCTTACTTATAAACTTGTTTAACACAGATTTACCCTGGCTAGTCTCCGTAAATATTCTATGAAAAATATGTATTTACTCATACTTTATATTTATATTGCGAAGCGGCAGAGCAATTAAATGAGAAAGAACCCGGAAAGATGAAAATCGCTCTCTCATAACTAGCAGCAAAATCACCAATAGATCCAATTTTCAGCTTGCTGAGAAAATTATGAGAAGACATGGCTTTTATTATAAGAAATGTTAAGCCAACTCCACCTTAGATTCCGGGGATCGATCATAAGTAGTTGATCCCAGCAAGCCTATTTCTAGCGATGGATGTCAAAAGCTCCCTACATAAATATCGTTGCCCTGTTCTTTACATTCATAATCATCAGAAATTAAATGTAAAGTTTAATAAACAAATGCTCATCTTTGCCAAAGCTTTTTATATACTGAATTTCACTGAATAAATTCAGTTATCTCGCCAACAGCGATTACAACTGAAATTTAACTTTGCTATTTATTTAGGAGGAAAAGTCATGGTTTCGGCTCAAAGCTCTAATCTAGGTAAGACCTACTCCTTGTTAATGATGAAAAGCTTTTTAATTTGGACTTTCACATTGGCAGTATGCTTGTTGGTTGTCGGCTTTCCATTAGTTGTATTCATGGCTACGGTCGGATGCCTGTTGTCGATTGTTTTACAGTCTGTAATGCCTGTGAGCGCCGTGCTGTTAGTAGCGGGCGGATTGGTACTGTTTAATGTCATGGCAGTTTTAATGACTGCTGGTGTGTTAACTGCCAAGGGAATTCATCCCAAACAGGTGAAATGGTTAAGCTGGTTGCATGGTGAAGTAGAAAAAGCTAACCCTACTATCTACGCAGCTTGTCCTTTAACTTGTGAAATTAAATAATCAACACAAACTAAAACACGACAAACAGTACATCTGCCCGGTTATGCCGGGTTTTTCATTTTGGTCAGTTGTCAGTTGTGAGTGGTCGATTGTCTAATAGCTAATGACTAATGACTAATGACCAATAACTAATGACTTATCAAAAACGAGTTGGTATTATTTTGGGCACTCGTCCAGAAGCGATTAAGCTAGCACCAGTCATTCAGGTTTTCCAACAGTCTCGAAATTTGGATTTACAGGTGATTCTGACGGGACAGCATCGAGAAATGGTTGAACAGGTAATGCAATTGTTCAACCTGCAAGCAGATAAAAATTTAGAGATTATGCAGCCTCAGCAATCTCTGAATGACATTACTTGTCGGAGTTTGCAAGGGTTAGAAGCTTTATTTACAGAACAAAAGTTAGATTTAGTAATTGTTCAGGGAGATACAACGACGGCTTTTGCTGCGGCTTTAGCGGCTTTTTATCAAAAAATCCCTGTTGGTCATGTGGAAGCTGGGTTAAGAACGGATGATTTATTTAATCCTTACCCAGAGGAAGCAAATCGACGATTAATTTCTCAGTTAACACAGTTGCATTTTGCCCCCACTACCTTAGCGGTGGAGAATTTGCGCGGTTCGGGGGTGTTGGGAGAAATTCACCTGACGGGAAATACGGTGATTGACGCACTGTTGAATGTGGCAGCACAAAACCCAGCTTGTGATGTTCCTGGTTTAAATTGGCATGATTACCGGACGATTTTAGCGACGGTGCATAGAAGGGAGAATTGGGGAGAACCGTTACAAGCGATCGCGCAAAGTTTTTTAGAGATTTTAGAGAAATTTCCCGATACAGCTTTGTTATTACCCATGCACCGTAACCCAACTGTGCGGAAACCTTTACAACAACTGTTAGGCAGTCATCCCCGCATTTTCTTAACGGAACCCTTAGATTATGGCCAATTAGTAGGGGCAATTGGGCGATCGCATTTATTATTAACAGATTCGGGGGGATTGCAAGAAGAAGCACCCAGTTTAGGTAAACCAGTTTTAGTATTGCGAGAAACCACAGAAAGACCAGAAGCAGTGACCGCAGGTACAGCCAAATTAGTAGGAACGAAAACCGAGAATATCGTAGCTGCAACCAGTGAATTACTCAGCAATCCTCAAGCTTATGCCACCATGGCCAATGCTATTAATCCCTTTGGAGATGGTCACGCATCTGAGCGAATTTTAGAAATTGTGGAGAATTATTTAGGGAAATAAGTAAATGGGTTGATGTGTAGAGATGTTATGGCAGGTGACAGGTGACAGGTGACAGGTGACAGAAAGAGAGGGAGTAGAGGAGAGGGGGAGGAAAAAGAAGATATTCCTTTCCTCCTTGTCTCCCTTCCCTTGTCTCCAGCTATACATGTAATGTCTCTACGTTCAACCCGCTTAACTATTACCCAGGTATTTAGCTTTTAATTCTTCCAATTCTTGATCAATGATGTTGTTACTGGGAATTGGTGCAGCAGAAGGCTGATTTTGCTGTTGCACCTTCCCCCCTGTAAATTGGGTTTTAAGTTCGTCTAATTCTTTGTCTAGACCTAAGGGTTGAGGAATGAAAATCGGTTGTGGTGTGGGGGTGCTAGGTGAGACTACCACCGTTGGTGAATTGGTAATAGCAGGTGGAAGATGCAAATCTTGGAGAACCTGATCAACAGTTTGATAGCGACGACTGGGGATACTTTCTACCATTTTGTC
The DNA here is from genome assembly GCF_014698825.1 of Richelia sinica FACHB-800. GTDB lineage: Bacteria > Cyanobacteriota > Cyanobacteriia > Cyanobacteriales > Nostocaceae > FACHB-800. The sequence continues at coordinate 16,597 of NZ_JACJTT010000034.1, read as the reverse complement.
GATAATGCGACTGAGTTGCTGACTAACGGGTTTTTGCAAGAACTCTCGCCAAATCCAAGCCGCATTGTGAGTATCATAGGAATCAAAAGGCGATCGCCCCGTTAACAAATTAATGCAAGTCACCCCTAAACTATAGATATCGCTGGCAAAAATTGCCCTCCCCCGCATTTGTTCTGGGGCTACATATTCAGGACTACCAATACTTGTACCCGTATGGTTTAAGGCTGTACCACTCGCAGACTTAGCCGCACCAAAGTCTACTAACACCAATTTGCCATCACTGCTGCGACGAATGATATTTTCAGGTTTAATATCCCGGTGAATCACTTGTCGAGTGTGACAAAATTGCAAGACATTTAATAAATCCTGGAGAAATTGGCGAATTTGTCCTTCATCAAAAGCACCTGTTTGCCCTAACTCCTGGGCTAAATTTTTACCATCGATAAATTCTTGGACAAGATATTGCCTGTCATCTTGAGTACAATAAGCCAGCAATTCAGGAATTTGGGGATGTTTACCCAACGCATCAAGTTGTATAGCCTCTTGGTTAAACAACTCCACCGCTTTTTGGACAGTGTTAGTCCCTTGGGCCTGGGGATAAAATTGTTTAATCACACAAGGTGGTTTAGAGGGTTTATCCTCATCCACCGCGAGAAAAGTTCTACCAAACCCACCCTGTCCTATCGGTTTAATGGCCCGATAGCGTTCTTTGAGCAATAATTTTGTCCCACAAGTCAAGCAAAACTTGACATGATCAGGATTTTCTGGCTTAGGACATTGGGGGTTAAGGCAGTAACTCATAAGGCTGACAGCTGATTTGTCTCTATTGTGCCTTGCGATCGCTATGGGAATGTCAAAAATATTTGTTACTACTGTTTTCTCCTGAATTGACATAAACCGTCAACAGATTTTGATGGTGATCTATCAGCAGATACAAAGGCAAAATCTTTCAATTTTAGACTCAGTAGCAAATAATATTAAAAATATTTAAGATAATTTAAATACTAGTACAAAACCAAGAAATAATATTTCTCATTAGACAAGTCTTAGGCAAAGATTTAAATCCAGTGAACGATACAGATTCGCTATCAGATGTTGCAAAAGAAATAAGCGGTGGATTTTTAGCACAGGAGTGGGCCAAGAAATACTTACAAAACCTACTGGTGGATACTGAAGAACAAGAAAATCCTGAGCAGATTAATTGGTCAGAGATAGTATCAACAGAAGGACGTAAACAAACCTCTCAGAAAATTTTGACATCCTTGCGGACTGTCAGTGCCAAGGCTTGGAGCAAAACAGAATTTATCCTATCAGAACAAGTGAAACTGCATCGCATCGATGCAAATGTAATTAATCCTTGGGATATTGCCGCAGATTCTTTTAAAATTTACCAAAAAGCCTTGGATGTATATGCACAATCAGAAACCGCAGATTTTTTCTCTCCTGTCAATCAATTAGCCGAGAAAAGAAATTTGGTTTATGACCAGGCTTTGGAAGCATATATTCAAAATATTGCACCTGTGCATCTTGCTAAAGTGATTGGTGCAGATTTAGGAGCTATTAGAAAGAAATATACAACTCCTGACCCTAGAGTCATTGGTTTTGTCAGTTTGCAATTTCATTACACTGGGCAAATGCTGTTAGAGGAGTTAAATCCATACGAGCGATCGCTGGTTGGTGCTTATTTTAAAGTAGTGGATGACCACTTGTATATGCCTTTACAGCGTGCCTATGAAGCGGCAGCCAAACATGATTATAATTCACCTGTAATTATGGCTGTGCAGAAACTATTACCAGTCAGCACAAAAATTGCCAAGAAGATTTGCAAAAGAGTGATTGAACTATTTCCCAATTACACCTCTATGTCTGGGAGTTTACATGACAGTATCGTGAAAACTTCCAGTGTGCGAGATGTGGAGATGTTCCAAGTCTACCTCTGGTTATCCGCTTTAGAAGGCAACATCTCTGCCATTCAAGAAGAATTATTTCCCTTATGTGTGATGCTTTATCCCACATTAAAGGTGGAATGGGAATTAGTGCGGCAGATGCTACATTTACTCAGATTTGAAATCCAAGAATACCTGACTCCTGAGCAAGTCAATACTTTAATGCCATCATTTCAAACCCTGTCTTTAATGTTTTCCTCAGAATTGTTGGAGTGAAATCAGACTACTTCATTAACCAATAGGGTAATTACCAGGGTTAACCGCGTGAATAAATTCGCTACCAGAATGGGGTCTACCTCTTTGATAACAAGCTTCTTCTGGTTTGCCCCATCCCAATTGCAAAACAATTTCTAAAAAGTTAGTATTTTCCCATTTTAATAAAGTTGCCCATTCAGTTCTTTGGGCGATTCTGTCTACATCAACGGGAGTAATTTGTTGATACTGTTTGCCATGATTAAAACTGAGAAATAAATCCATATTCAGAGTGATGACAGACCAAAAATCTAAAATTGCTGGTTTGGCTATCTTTAATAACTCTAAATCACCAGGTAGGGCAATTAAATGAGCATCTATTTCTGGGTATTTTAAAGTTTGTCCCTTAATTGTGACTTCTTTCCAGACAATTCCAGACACATGATGATCTATCTGATATTGATGAATAGCGGCTTTAAAATCTTGATAGGCAGTAAATTTTTGCAGTCCCTCTGGTTTAATAAACTGGTCTATGAGTGGATTGCCAGAGACTGTCACCTCTAACTTTAGGCGTTCTCCCTTTAAGCAAGCTTGGCGTTCGGCTGCCAAAATTTGAATTAGCTCGTGGGTAGTATAAACCTTTGACATCAGAACAAACCTAATTTGTTATTAATGTTGAGTTTTTAATCTTTAGTATTTAACTAGAGACTAATTCCTGATTGAGGCGTTATGGAAATATTATCCCCTGGCAAAGAAAACAATGTAGTATCAGAACCAACTAAAAAATTATTATAAAGAATGAGTGATAGTAGACAATAATAAAACATCTACCTCATCCTTCTGGATATATCAATATCATTGGCAAATAAATGGTTCGACCGCGCAAGCAATTTGCTCAACATTGGCTCAAAAGCGAAAAAGCTCTCAACTCAATTGTCAAAGCGGCTGAGTGTACAGAAAGCGATCGCATTCTGGAAATTGGCCCTGGTACTGGCATTCTCACCCGACGCTTATTACCCCTAGTCCAGTCCCTGGTAGCGGTGGAAATTGACCGGGACTTGTGTGCACTCCTGGCGAAAAAGATTGGTAATATCGACAACTTTTTACTACTGCAAGGGGATTTCCTCACCCTGGATTTATCATCTCTGCTACAACCCTTTGCCAATTTTCAACAACCAAACAAAGTAGTGGCCAATATTCCCTACAACATCACTGGCCCCATCATTGAGAAGTTGTTGGGAACCATTGCCCATCCTCAGCCCCAACCATTCACCTCCATCGTCCTGCTGATTCAGAAAGAAGTAGCAGAAAGACTCTATGCCAAACCAGGGTCAAAAAATTTTGGGGCGTTATCAGTGCGGGTGCAATATTTAGCCAAGTGTGAATTAATTTGTCACGTCCCCGCAGGGGCATTTTACCCCCCTCCCAAGGTAGATTCAGCGGTGGTGCGCCTCACTCCCCAACCCATAGAAATACCAGCCAATGACCCCAAAAAACTAGAGAGATTGGTCAAATTAGGGTTTGGGGCCAAACGAAAAATGTTACGAAATAATTTGCAATCGGTAATAGAACGCGATCGCTTGACTCAATTACTGGAACAATTAGAAATAAATCCCCAAGCACGGGCTGAAGACCTCAGCGTTGCCCAATGGGTGGCCCTGAGTAATCAGATAGTAGTGGGTGATGATTAGCAAAATTTCCCCTTGTTATGCGTTCTTATAGCTTAATTGCGCCAGCCAAAATCAACCTCTACCTAGAAATTATCGGCGATCGCCCCGATGGTTATCATGAATTAGCGATGATCATGCAAACCATCAGCCTCGCAGACCAAATTGATATTCATGCTGCTAGCACCGATTATATCCGCGTCTATTGCGATCATCCCCAAGTGCCTACAGATAAAACTAACCTGGTTTATCGTGCTGCGGCACTGATGGCAGAACAGTTTCCCGATGCTTATAGTCAATTTGGTGGCGTAGATATCACCGTGAAAAAGCGCATTCCCGTAGCCGCCGGTTTAGCTGGTGGTTCCACCAACGCCGCAGCGGTCTTAGTTGGGATAAACTTATTGTGGAATCTGGGTTTAACCCAACCAGAACTAGAGGAATTAGGGGCAACTCTCGGTTCCGATGTCCCCTTTTGTATTGGGGGAGGCACAGCCATAGCTACTGGTCGGGGTGAAAAACTAGCCCCCCTCCCTGGTTTAGAGAACATCAATTTAGTCTTAGGTAAATATCGAAGTTTAGAAGTTTCCACCCCTTGGGCTTACAAAACCTATCGACAAGAATTTGGTAGTTCCTACATTCGAGATAGTGATGGTTTTGCGTCCCGTGCCCACGCTGTCCATTCTGGGGAAATAGTCAAAGCGATATCACATCAAGATACAGTAGCGATCGCTAGTAAATTACATAATGATTTAGAAAAAGTCGTATTGCCAGCATATCCCCAAGTAGTGGAACTGCGAGAATTATTCGCTCAACAACCAGGCGTTTTAGCAAGTATGATGTCTGGTTCTGGCCCTTCCGTCTTCGCCATTGTTGAATCTCCAGAACAAGCCGAAGTAGTGAAACAGCAAATTAGAACAGCCATTCCCAATCCCGATTTAGAATTGTTTGTAACCAAGACAATTGCCCATGGGATTAATCTAGCTGCCTGAAGTACCTACACCCCAAACCGAATTTATGAACGAACCAAAATTAACACCAACCACCACAACGCCCACAGATGTAACCACTAGTCCATTCCGGTGTTTAACGGGGTCAGTCATTTCCGGGGGATTAGCCTATGCTGCCTATTCCTTAATGATAGCGATCGCTACTACCTTTGCTGCTAAACCCATCCATACCGATAACGAAATCGTATTTAAAATAGCCTCAGCCGTCAGAACTCTAGTTGTCGGTGTAGTCGCTTTAGGTGCTGGAGTCTTTGGACTTGTAGCCGTTGGTTTATTAGCTTTAGGCGCACAAATATTATTACAACAACTCAGCAAACCGAAAAACAATTAAATTACTGCCAATCAAAAGGTAATACTAATTTTTTCTGAAGATGCACATAATAACACCCCTCTGTAGTTGCCTTTTGGCAAAGTAAATAATACTAATTCTCCCAAAGCAACCAACACATTGAATAAACCCCTCCCCAACCATCCCCGCTTGAGGGGATGGTGCGCTATTACCTACTTTAAAAAAGAGAAAAAGCTATACTTCACACTAATTAATAATTAATAAATTTGTATGGAAAAAAACAAACTAAAAGAGAAAATTGAACAACAAGAAAATCCAAAGCTTGAGTTTAAGAGTGAGTGGTATTCTGGTACTAATGAATTAGATGAAAAGGGTTGGGGAGAATTCTTAAAAGATTTAATTTCATTGTCGAATGGAAATTTAGGGTATGCAGGTGAATCGGCATATTTGATATTTGGTGTTGATGATAAAAAAGAAACATCCAATCAACCACGTCAACTATACGATGTATCCTATATTGATAATGTATTCAAACTTGAAGATTTGCGAAATACTACTTTAAGAAGATTGAGACGTGTATGCAGCCCTTCACCTCCAGATATTAAGTTGGAGTTAATATTATATAAGGAAAACATAAACATTTTAGTTATAGAAATTCCTCCTGCGGCTGATGTAATTAAACTTGATAGTGATTTACCCACTCGTGGTTTGACCTTTAGAAAAGGAACTGTACTAATTAGAGTTGGTCAAGATGTAGTTGTTGCAGATCCAACGGAAGTTTCAGCCTTAAAGAGAGAAATTCTTTCTGTTCCCTCACCTGCTAGAGTAAATAGCAAAAAAGTATTGCATAATTTGCCACAGCCTGATTATACAAATTTTGTAGGTCGTAAAGAAGAACTAGCCTCTTTACAAAAGCTTTTACATCCAAAGGATCGAGTTTGGGCTATTGTTATAGACGGTGTAGGTGGAATTGGTAAATCAGCATTAGCACTTGAAATTGCCCACTACTATCTAAATGAATTTGAAAAACTCCCTAAAGGTGAGGGATTTGAAGCAATTATATGGATATCAGCTAAATCGGCTATACTAACAGCAGATGGTATTAAATCACGACCGCAAGTTAACCAAAGTATCCACGATATTTATACTGCTATTGCAATTTGTCTGGAAAAAGATAATATCACTGATTGTCAATTTGATAATCAAAATACTCTTGTCAATCGTGAATTAAGTCATCAAAGAACGCTCTTAATTATTGATAATTTAGAAACAATAGATGATGAACGAGTTTATACATTTATACGGGAACTACCACCTCCAACTAAATGTATTGTAACTACTCGTCATCGGATTGATATTGCTGCGGCGATTCGATTAACTGGTATGAGTAAGGATGAGACATTCTTTTTAATAAGACAAGAAAGTGACAAGAAGAAGGTACAAATAAGTCAAGGAGAAGCAGAACTACTTTTCAAACGTACAGGAGGTGTACCGTTAGCAGTAGTCTGGAGTGTTTCTCAAGTTGCATACGGTTATGAAATACAAAATGTTTTCCATAGGCTTGGTAATGCACAGGGTGACATTGCCAGATTCTGCTTTGAAAATGCTCTGTCTTTAATTAAAGAAAAAGCAGCTTATACTTTGTTAATTTGTATCTGTATATCTACTTATAAAAATAATCGTGAATTTTTAGGAAAAATAGCAAACTTGTCAAAATTAGATACAGAAGATGGTTTGGTAGCTTTAGAGAAACTGTCTTTGGTTAATCAACAGAATGGATGTTACAATGTTCTCCCTCTGGTTAAAGAGTATATTTTGACTAAAATAGCTGATTTTGAATTTGATACTTTGAAAGAGATTATTTTACAAATAATTGAAGCGGATGTTCAATCAGGTTTTGATGCTTTTGACCTGATAAATCCTTTTGTTATAAATCATGAACTGAATGACAAACTGAGAAAGCTAAAAAATGAAATTACCATTACCAATAATATTGACTATCTGATAACACCAGAGATACGAGAATACATCAAGCTTTACTACGAAGAAAGATACGGTATTCTTAAAGTTCTGGGAATGCGTGAACCTGTTAAGTGTGAATCTGTTTATACAGCAGTACAATTTCTAAATGATGAAGCTATTCGTAGTTTTCCATCTATTGAGACATTGGAAAGATCATATCGTGAAGCAAAAAGACGGAGGTTCAATTCTCAAGGGCGTAAAAAACTGCCAGGAATTCAAGTTGTTAACGAAAAACAATATTTGATGGTGCTTGGTGAACCAGGTACGGGTAAGTCTACCTTTTTACGAAAAATGGGACTGGAAGCACTCAAAGGAAAAGAAGGAGAATTTAAACATGATTGTATTCCGGTTTTTATTGAATTAAAAAGGTTTACATCTAGCGAAATTAATATTGAAAAATTTATTATTGAAGAATTTCGTACTTGTAACTGTCCAGTTCCAGAAAAATTTACAGCTAAAGTTTTAGAACAAGGTAAATTATTAATTTTATTGGATGGTTTGGATGAAGTCCCTAGTCAAAACTTAACTACGACAATTAATAAAATTCAAAATTTTGTTGACAAATATGATAAAAATCGGTTTATAGTTTCCTGTCGAACAGCAGCTTATCGTCATAATTTCCGCCGGTTTACTGATGTGGCTATGACTGATTTTGATGATGAGCAAATTCAACAATTTATTAATAACTGGTTTCATCAAGAAGATGATAAACAAGCACAAACAAGTAATAAATGTTGGGAATTACTACAAAAGCCAGAAAATGAAGCTGCAAAAGAGTTGGCACATACACCTTTATTACTGACTTTTCTCTGTTTAGTATATGAACGTTCCCAAAATTTTCCTAATAATCGCAGTGTGTTATGTAGAAAAGCATTGCGGATATTGTTAGAAGAATGGGCTTCAGAAAAGCGAATTTTACGGGATGAAATTTATCAAGGACTGTATACAGATTTAGAAGAAGTATTATTATCAGAAATTGCCTATACAGGTTTTGTGTCTAATCGGCTGTTTTTCTCCCAACAGGAAATTGTTGAACAAATTAAGAACTTCTTATCAAGTAATTTAAATGCACCAGAGGATTTAGATGGTGAAGCGGTTTTAAATGCTATTGTTAGCAAACAAGGAATTTTAGTAAGACGTGCAGAAGATGTATTTTCATTTTCTCATTTGACGCTACAGGAATATTTAACAGCACAATATATTGATGATCATCGCCTAGTTGAAAAATTAGTTAATGAACATCTGACGCATAAACGCTGGAAAGAGAAATTTTTATTAGTTGCTGGGGTAATGCGGGGTGGTGCGGATGATTTGTTACTGTGGATGGAAAAGGAACTACAAAAATATATCAATACCCCAAAATTAACAGCTTTATTGACTTGGGCGGAAGAAGTCACAGTAGGCTCTCAAGGTGATTATAAACCAGTTGGGAAACGTGCAGTTGCCATAGCTATCATCAGTACCAACCCCTACGCTATCTCTATTGCTAATACCTACTCTATCTCTATCTCTATTGAGAATGCTATAACTATTACCAGTACAAACGACATTACTCAAGTTATTAATTACATTCGCAAACTTGAAGAATTAAAAATATTTAATAACGTTAATTTTACTATGTTAATTTGTGAACTTAATACACTGAAAACTAACATACCTGATAAAAAACAAGCACAGGCAGCTTATCGAACATTTATTCAGCGTATTCAACAAATTTTATTCAATGTTTTTAATCTTACACCAGATATGATTAACCTATCTGAGTCGGAGGTCGAATCTCTTGAAAATTATCTTTACGCAAATAACTTGCTCATTCAGTGTAAACAAGCATCTATTCGTGTGTCACCCAAACTTTGGGCAAATATTGAGGCGCAGATGTTGTTAGTTCCAAATGATTGAATAATTTCCTTATATCATGTGATTAATATTAGCCTAATTGCTTGAATTTTTATATCACTATACTGATTATATCCTGAAACCCATTATAGTCATACTATGCGATCACCCCATTACCATAGACGATCGCTATCATTATTAGTATAATTCCCCACTCAAAACAAACTCAACCGCTTTCCCACACCACCTTGAGGTTCAACAACCGAAAGTAACTCATTTCGTTTTTTAGCCATCAACTCCAAATAATACCCGCTGGAAGGATAAACTCTTGAATACACCACTAACAACAGCGAATATTTTCTAAAGCCAATAAAGCTGCACCATAAGCAGGTTCATACTTGGGAGAAATCACTTGCACTTGCGGAAACTTTTCCCCAATTAATCCTGCAAATTTGCCTTGCATATTGGCTTTACCTTGCCATACACCCCCAGATGTAACGATTTCACAGCCTTCATTATCGTGAAAAATTGCCTCAATTACAGTCGATGTTGCCTTGACTAAATCTTGCACAGCATCCTCAATAATGCGATTAGCTATAGCATCACCATTAACTGCTGCCGAATCGACAATTGCAGCTAAAGCGGCTATTTCTTTCACTCCCCACCCACGACGATAGACAACTTCAATTAAATCTTCTATATTTGCCAATCCTAAATGTTCTTGAAAACCAGCAACTAAACTAGTTGAAATTTCTCTACCATCATAGGATTTTAATGCCGCTTGCATCCCTGAAACTGCGATTTGATAGGCGCTACCTTCATCCCCTAAAATATGACCCCAGCCACCCACACGTTTTGTTTCACCAAGATGATTACGACCAAAAATAATTGAACCTGTGCCAGATATAGCTACAATTCCTGTTCCGTGACCAAGACCGCCAACTAAAGCAATAAAAGCATCATTACAAATGACAATACTATCTAGTTTTAATTGCCAATTTAAAGGCAAGTTTTGGTAAAACTGTAAATCCATTAATAAATCTTTAATTACTTCGATATCTCTAGGACGACTGACACCAGCCAACCCTAAACAAGCACCGATAATAGTTAAATCTTTTCTCTCGGCGATTGCTCTTTGAATTGCTAAATTAATGGAATTAATAGTATTAGATATGCCAATAGTTTGATAATTAGATGCACCTGCTTCACCACGTCCCACAACTTGACGATTCTCATCCATTAAAATACATACAGTTTTTGTCCCACCACCATCTATACCTAAAACGTAGCTCATGCTCTACCTGAAAAGTTAATTATTTTTTCAGCAATCAAAAAATTATTTTTATTAGCATTGAAATTGGTCACTTATCCAATTTTTCCTCTGCTAAAGGTATAAAAAATATAGTAATTATCCCTGGAATAGTCAATAAACAAACCAAAACAAAAAATAAAGGATATCCTAGAGATTTTTGAATAGTACCGCTAATTGCTCCCGGCAACATCAATCCCAAGGCCATCAAACCAGTGGAAATGGCATAATGAGAAGTTTTATATTCGCCTTGGCAAATGTACATTAAATAGACACTAAAGGCAGTAAATCCCAAACCATAACCAAATTGTTCTAAGGAAACTAAAGGATATATTAATAAGAGTCCGGGTTTATAATAAGCTAAATATACATAAAAAATATTAGGCAGATTTAAAGCCAATGCCATCGGTAATAAACATTTTCTTAACCCATAGCGGGCAATTAATACTCCACCTAAAATCCCACCAATGATTAATGATAAAACTCCATAGGTTCCGTAAACTAAGCCAAATTCATCTGTAGATAAACCTAATCCTCCCTGAGCAACTTCATCCACTAGAAATAATGCCGCAACTTTGAGCAGCATTGCTTCCCCAAATCGATAAAGCAAGATAAATGCTAGAATAGCGCCAATTTTTCCTTGCTGGAAATATGTTTTAATGATTTGCCAAAAGGGAATTGATGTTGCTGCTGGAGGCAATTTATTAGTTTTTTGAGATTCAGGAAAGGGTAAAGTAAAGCGATGATAAATAAATAAAATAGCAAATATCAGTGCTGCAAACCCGATAGTCATACTCCAACTCAGGGCAGTATGATAATTTAATTTATTTTCTAAATAACCAGCTAAAACTAATAAAAATCCACTGCCAAACAACATCGCCAAACGATAGAATAAGGAACGAATACCTACAAAAAAAGCCTGCTGTTCTGAATTCAGGGCAAGCATGTAGAAACCGTCTGTGGCAATGTCATAGGTAGCAGAAACAAATGCTCCTAAAGTGAATGCAGCTAAAGAGATAAAAAAGAAGTTTGGTAGTTGTAGGGATAAAGCCACTAAACTCAAGCAGCAACACATAGCAAATTGAGTTGTGAGTATCCATGTTCTTTTGGTGGCGTAAATATCCACCAATGGCCCCCAAAACATTTTCAATACCCAAGGAAGATACAGAAAGCTAGTCCAGGCGGTAATTTGGTTGTTATCTATTCCCAGCTTTTTATAAAGAACTACAGCTACTGTACTAATAATGACATTGGGAACTCCTTCGCCAAAATATAGTGTGGGAATAAATCGCCAGGGGGAAGGACTGGAAGGGTCAGTTGACATGGATACTCAATCCCAAAACTCAAATTTCACACCCACCATGGTGAGATTTGACAGGGCTGATGTCAAGATTTGATGATGCGCCAAGGGACGCATCCTCCCTTGAAGATAGACAGGATTTACAGAAGTCCCACAAGATGTAATAAACCTTGACCGGTAATTAATTCAATAATCAAGGCAATAAAACCAAGCATAGCAATACGGCCGTTCCAAACTTCCGCACTGGTGGTCATACCCCATTCCCAAGCTTCTGGAGGATACATTTTCACCTTTTTCTTCATTTGGGTGACTTGGGAAAGTTTGAGATTTGGTTCTTCTAGGGCATCAATTACCAAATCTGCTAATGCTTGAATAAACAAGGGATGGGTGTTAGGTGCAGGAACACGCTTAAAATTATGAATTCCCGCTTCTTCTGCGATTTCTCGATATTCAATGTCTATTTCTTGCAATGTTTCAATGTGTTCAGAAACAAAGCTAATGGGAACTACTACCAAGTCTTTTACACCCTTAGCGCCTAGTTCTTGCAGTGCGTCTTCTGTGTATGGTTGCAGCCATTCTACTGGGCCGACACGGCTTTGATAAGCTAAAGTGTGGTCATTGGGGCGTTTGAGGGTCTGCATAATTAAATAGGTGCATTCCTCAATTTCCTGTTGGTAGGGGTCGCCGGCTTCTTCTACATAACTTTTCGGTACACCGTGGGCGCTAAAGAAGATGTGGACTTGATCAGGATTTGGAAATTGATCAATTTCTTGGGCAATGAGTTCCGCCATAGCCCGCAGGTAGTTTGGTTGCTTGTACCAAGAAGGAATGACGGTGTAATCTATGCGTTGCAGTTTGGGGTCTTCTTGCCACAGTTTTTCTAATAGCCGGAAGCTCGAACCACTGGTACTAATAGAGAATTGGGGGTAGAGTGGAAGAATGACCAGCTTATCCAGGGTATCTGTGGTAAGTTGAGCGATCGCTTCCTCTGTATAAGGATGCCAATAACGCATTCCTACGTAAATATTAGCCTCTTGTCCCAACGCTGTCAGCTGCTCTTGCAGTGCCTTTCCTTGTGCTTCTGTAATCCGTCGCAGTGGTGAACCGCCGCCAATTTGCTTATAGTTTTCTTGGGACTTCCCAGTTCTGCGGACAGCAATAAACCACGCTAGGGGTTTCTGTAACCAGCGAAATGGTAGGCGAATAATTTCTGGATCAGAAAACAAGTTATACAGAAACGGCCCTACATCCTCTAACTTATCCGGGCCACCGAGATTGAGTAATAAAACGCCTACACGACCCATAGCAGTCACTTTCCCCCAATCCTTACAGTTTTTTTACTAATGTTAACAATATATCTTTATTAAATATAAAGCTTAACACTCAGGAAAGATTCAATGGCAACAATTTTAAGAGACTTAAGCTACCGTTATCAATGGCTTTACGATGGCATCTCCCGTTTAGCGGCTTTAAGCGTCGGGGGTGAGGCTCGATTCCGGCAATTGGCTTTGCAAGGCTTAACAATTGACTCAGGTAGTCAAATTCTAGATTTATGTTGTGGGAGTGGTCAAGCAACGGAATTTTTACTGAAGCTGTCACCAAATGTTACAGGGTTGGATGCTTCCCCTCGTTCTCTCCAGCGTGCTAGGAGTAATGTGTCTAATGCTACCTATGTAGAAGCTTTTGCTGAAAATATGCCCTTTGCAGATCACCAGTTTGATGTTGTCCATACCAGCGCAGCCTTACATGAAATGCAGCCTGAACAAATATGGCAAATCCTTCAAGAGGTTTATCGCGTGTTAAAACCTGGTGGATTATTTACTTTAGTAGATTTTCATCCCCCAACCAATCCCATATTTTGGCCTGGTGTGGCGATGTTTTTTTGGTTATTTGAAACAGAAACAGCTTGGCAATTGTTAAAAACAGATTTACCACAGTTGTTGACCCAAGTCGGCTTTAGTGTACCTGCACCTAAGTTGTATGCCGGAGGCAGTTTACAGGTGATTCAAGCACGAAAATGAAAATGATGTTTTAGTACAATTCTGATTGTTGATAAGCTAAATACACAGCTTCTAAAAACACATCAGCAGATATGTCTGCTGGTAAAGTTTCTAAGCCAATAATTGATTGTACTTGTTGAGATAATTTTAATGATAGGGATGCCTTTGATTTGTTAGACATGCCGTTACGCCGAAGTAAATATTCACGAATAATGGCAAAATCATCAGGTAATAACTGTGATAAATCTGCCATTTGTGATAGCTGTGAATAAAATGATTTTCCGCCTTCAGAAATGACTAAATTAGTGTTTTTATTCCCTGTGTCAGCTTGAATGACAATAGTTCCTGCTGCCAAGTCACCCAGCCGTTTTTCTGCCTGATTAAAAATAATTAAAAAAGCGCCAATAAATAATATTTCATCTATAGGACGAAGTAAAGCTCTCAGGGCAGCTTGTGGTAAACTTATGGGTCTGCCATCATCACGAATTACTCGAATTTTAGCGATCCGTTTACCAGGTGTTTGTCCATGCCAAATAGTTTCAAAAAAAACAAAGTAACCTGCGTAAATACTCGCTAAAATGAGTAAAGATATGGCTGTTAACCATAAACCAAAATAGGCTCCAAAAAATTCTACTCCTACATCCATTAATTGCTCGGAAATAAAGAGCCAGATGAAGATAAATAGGACGAGTAGGAGTGCTAAAATTTGATAATCAATGACTAAAGCTAAGGCACGACTGCCAATACCAGCCAGGGTAAACTCTAGTTCAACGCTTTCAGGTGTGCGGAATTTAACACGGTTGAATAAGTGCATAGTTCAAATCTCGCGATCGCGTAACTGTAAACCCAAACCCTCACGACGAGTGCGTAGATCAAAGTAAATCACAGCTTTAATTGTTTGCCAAAATGGTAGTATTAACGCCCCTGCACCAAAAGAGAGAGCAATGAGAAATACAGCAACCAGTAAGTTCATGAGCAATGAATTTTCTGAAAATATATATGCAAATAAATATTGAAGAATTGCGCTAACAATCTGTACCAGAATTTGTAAAGGCAGGGTTATTAATCCAGCAACAAAGGAAATTAGCATCAGTCGCCAAACATTACCTTTAGTTAGTTCCCAACTTCTACTAATGCTAGAACTAGCATTGACATTTTCTTCAATAGCTAGAGGTAAATCCACCAAATAGAATCGCGTAAATATCCAAAATAAAGCCAAGAAAATTACTAAATTGACGACGATATAAGCCAAAATCGTCATTAGTATCAATCCAATATTCTGTAACTGAAATGCTAGTGTACCAAAGATAGCCCCTATAGCGAAATTAGCTACAAACAATAAAGCTACTAAGCCTATCATTATGGCTAAACTGGCTCCAAATAGGAGAAACAATAACGTAAAAAACTTGCCAATTCGATAATTAACAAATCTTTCTCCTGATTCTACAGGTTCAGGTTGATTAACCAATTCGCCAAAGGATAACCGAGCAATTAATGCTGATAGTGCGTAAAACTTAGCCCAACCATAAAAGGGAACTAGTAACCAAAAATGAGCCTTTAAGGCTAATAAAATATATTCTTTGAGATGAGACCTATATAATCTCAATCCAGCACTCACCACATTACCTACATTCAGGGGCTGCATAGAGTTAGGTGAACCAAAATTTTTAGACATAGGCGTAAAATAAACGCTTTTGGAAATTAAAATACTGCTTTTCACGCTATCTTAATCTAAGTTCAACTTATTATTCTCAAACTTTATGAATATTCAACGTTGGATAGGACGAAAAGAAGTAAACTGGCAACGTTTAGATTCTTTGTTAAAGAAGCTAGAAACCAAGGGATTAAAATCTCTCCGGGCTGGAGAAATTCGCGAATTAGCCAGCTTGTATCGATCCGTAGCCGCAGATTTGGCTAGGGCCCGTACACAAAAAGCTGGTCAGACTTTAACTCAAAGTTTACAATCCTTAACTACTCGTGCCTATACTCAGATATATCAAGGTTCTCGACGGCAAGAATGGCAAGCAGTTGTAGATTTTTATTTATGGGGATTTCCATCTGTTGTCCAGAAAACATTTATTTATATTTTTATTGCTACAGCTTTATTTTTATTTAGTGCCTTAGTAGCTTGGTGGTACGCATGGCAAGACCCCGGTTTTTTAACGTTAATAGTCCCAGACCAGTTAATTTCTCAAGTCAGAGATGAAGGTAAGTTATGGATGGGTTCAATTGTGGGGATAGAGCCTTTGGCATCAACTAATATTATGATTAATAATATTTCTGTTTCCTTTGGTGCTGTGACGGGGGGAATTAGTGCCGGTTTATATACTGCTTATTTAATGGTATTTAATGGCTTATTAATTGGTGCCATTGGTACTTTGGTGGGGCAAAATAATCTTGCTTATCCATTTTGGGCATTTGTCTTTCCCCACGGTGCACTGGAATTACCTGCTATCTTTTTTGCGGGTGGTGCAGGTTTTGTGATTGCTAAAGCAATTTTATTTCCTGGTCAATATCGCCGTTGGGATGCCCTAAAGTTATCTGGTTCTCTTGCAGTAAAATTGGTATTTGGGATTATACCTTTGTTGGTAATTGCTGGTATTATTGAGGGATTTTTCTCCCCTAATCCAATGGTGCCTGATGAAATCAAGTATTTAACAGGCTTGAGTTTATTTATTCTGTTAGTCATGTATTGTCGAAGAAATCCATCAAGAAAATTAAAGGGGCGTTAAATTACGCCCTTTCTCAATTTTCTCTATCAAGCCCTAGATGAAAGTATGTCCTACGAAAATTGACTAATTTGTTTCTTTAACCTTAATTAGGGGTTTGGTAGTTTTGATCTGATGAATGGGTAGTTCAACGACAAATTCTGTGCCTTGATTTAGTTGGGAATGACAGTAGATTTTACCCTTGTGTTTATCTGTAAGGATTCAGGTCTAAATGTGAGGAATTAAAGAAGGAGTCTGCACAGCAGGGTTAACCATTGCTTTGATAGCTTGGTCAAAAAAGTCAATAACAGAACGTCCTTG
>NZ_JACJTT010000033.1 GCF_014698825.1 Richelia sinica FACHB-800 | reverse complement strand
AAGGTCTGTCTGTGATTACTTTTTTTGAACAAGCTCTCCAGGCTCAAGTTCATTCCTCTCTATTTGCGCCTTCTTTGATTCCACAACCCTAGACCTGAATCCTTACGAAGCTTTACCGTCAGCCAATTAGTAAAAAAATTGAAAAAATTTCTGATCAAGTAGATATAGATATTGATATTGATGATTTATAGGTTAGGTTAAATAACAAAATTGAACGTAATTAATTTGTATTTGAGTTCAGATAAGTTGATTAATGGACGGATTTAGTTATGATTAAAGAGAGTTGTTAATTATCATTATTTTCAATTTAATTTTGGAGTAATACACCTCTCTAAAAGTTTGTTTATCTCTCCAAGTAAATTATAACTAATAATACGTGCTGTTATTGCACCATCTAAAGTATCATAAAAATATGAAGAATGGGCATCTTCAGCAGCAATAACCATTGCCATGTCTGATTGACCCATATTTCTTAATGTTAGTTCAGTTCCATTTGCATCTTGCCAAACATACTGGTCACAAAATAGTAAATCAGAATTTATTTCATTTTCTATAGAGGCTTTTAAAGGATAAGCCATTAAATCAGATGAATGGATAATATTTAACCATCTGAGTTTATAACCATTACCATAATTTTTACTAGATTTATCTATAACAGCATTAACAATAGAAAAATCAATATCTAGCATCTCTTTGAGGAATAATAGAGGAGAACCTAACGTAGTAATGCTGACTAAATCTAGTTTGTGTAGTTTATCTCGAAAATGTAAAACAGAGTCATCATTAGAAATAACATCTGAAAATAGAATATCCCAAAGAATTAGACTACCTAGAGAATGAGCAATGAAATGAATTTGAGTTTCTTTGGGGTGGTCTTGGATAAATTGGTTAAATTCCTCAAAAATCTGTTTACGAATAATTTGACCGCGTTTAGGATTTTGATAAATTAAAAAATCTCCTAGAAAATTTCTAATTAATTCCTTTCTTCTTGACCTATATCTGTAAATATCATCGTGCCAAAATTTATATTCTGGATGTTGCTGACAAGCTCTTGAATAATCTTTATCTATATAATCAAGAAATTGATGTTTCTTGTGGTTGAATAAATTTCCCCAAAAACTTGAATAAAAATATAGTGAGGTCTCAACTTTTGTTTTACGAACTTGCTTTTTTATATTTTTTATCAGTGCTTCAGCATAGGTAGAATTTTTTGTACTGACACCATGAATAAAGAAGACGAGCATAGTAAAAGCCGCTTATGAAATATTATTCAATCATAATACTGTCAATTTATTGACCTAAGATAATTTAGATTATAGAAAATTGTTATAATATCATTGCGGTCAAGAGGTCTGACCTTTTCAGTCCGTGGTAGCAAGGTCTACCCTTGACTGACCTTGATTTTCCAAAAACACAGTATTTCACAACAATAGGAAGAAACATTATGAATGTATCTATTTCTGAACAAATTATTGAACAATTAAAAATCATGCTTCAAGACTTACAATATCAAGTCCTGGAATTTGCCCGCAATTTGACAAAATCAAAAATCAAAGGTGTGCCCGGTAAAGAATTACTACATTTTGCAGGTTCAATACCCAAAGAAGATTTACAGCTAATGAGTGAAGCAATAAAACAAGATTGTGAAAAGGTTGACTTTGATGAATGGTAGATACTTGCTCGATACCAATATCATTATTGCTTTCTTCGCTGATGAAATAGCAGTCAAAAACAACCTTTCACAAACAAATGAAGTTTTCATACCTAGTATTGCAGTAGGGGAATTGTGTTATGGTGCTAGAAAATCTAGCCGTTCAAAAGAAAATCTAGAACGGATTGAAGAATTGATCGCTAAAAATACTGTACTTGAATGTAATACAGAAACATCTCGAATATACGGTGAAATAAAAAATCAGCTACGTTTAAAAAGTCGTCCCTTACCTGAAAATGATATTTAGATTGATGCAATAAGTCTTCAATATAATCTAATTTTATTTACACGCGATGCTCATTTTCAGGAAATTGAAAATTTACAAACAGTGTCTTGGATATAGTAAACAAATTAGCAATCTTATAAGTAATAATCATGACAGAAAATATTGAAATCAAAACCAGTAGCGGTAAAGTATTTGCTGATTTAGGTCTACCTAACCCAGAGGAAATGCTAGTAAAAGCTGAACTCGCACGGAAAATCAGTAACGCTATCATTGCACGTCATATTACCCAAGAAAAAGCGGCTGAATTATTAAGAATTGATCAGCCAAAAGTTTCTGCTTTAATGAGAGGAAGACTTACAGGTTTTTCTCTGGAAAGAATGTTTAGATTTCTGAATACTTTGGGAATTGATGTGGAAATTACAGTCAAACTTAAATCGAGAGATAATGCACGGATAACAGTAGTTTAAGTTTTGCTATCTATTTGGTTTTTGAAAAGACTCAGTATACGTTGATTCCCGGTCTTAAGAAATATTGACATCAGTTAAATACGTATAAACTTAAAGTTGCATAAATAAAAATAAAATTTTGCTATTTTATCTTCAATATGCGAGATAAAGTAGCTATAATCGGCATCAAGTAGAAACAAAGGCGGTGGATACAATAGTTTGCATCAAAGATTCAGGGAGAGCATTTATTTAGTCCACCAGGGCCAAAGTAAGAGCTTTTTAGTATTAACTAGAGTTCTGTGAGGGCGAACGATGGGACTCGAACCCACGAGTGGTGGAACCACAATCCACTGCCTTAACCACTTGGCTACGCTCGCCATTAATAATCTGATTATAACACACTCGCTCAAAAATGATCCAGACTTTTTTGGCTGAATTTGGATTAATTTATTAACAGTTTTGATAGTTTAACGATTCAACGACCCTGAAAGCAGATGAAAACGCTAACTATTATTACCTTGATTGGGGCGACGGGACTGGCTAGTTTAGGTGTAGTCATGGCTCAGACAAATCCTGAACAGACTAAATATGAGGACTATGCTTTACAACGTCTAAATAAGTTTTTGACAACTGATGTATGTAAAGGCACACAGGGTTTAATTGAAAATTTACTGAATTTAAAGTGTGACAAGTTGGTGGCATCAGCTAATCCCCAGATGCGGCTTGTTATTGCTGACACTACGGAAAGAGAAAATTATCTGCTGTTTAGTGTGTATCGGACGGAGATTAAAGTCAGTTCCTGGCTGCCTGGTTACAAGTTAGAGACGGTGGGAGCGTTTAATCAATTCTATACTTATAATGCTGGGGAGCAATAAATTTTGGTCTGGATTGGGAAATACTTAATATATGAGTTTCCCTGGCAAAATGTGACCAATGAATTTTTGTACACAGTGTTTGTATCCCTACAACCTAGATGATGCTCGATTTTGTGTGAAATGTGGTAGCACTCTTTTGCTCAAAGATCGGTATCGCGTTTTATCTCCCATTGGTCAAGGTGGCTTTGGTAGAACTTTTTTGGCTGTAGATGAACACATTCCTTCCAAGCCTCAATGTGTGATTAAACAGCTGCATTTACACCAGCACAGCGATAGTGTTGGGAGTAAGGCTATGGAGTTATTTGTGCAGGAAGCAGTACGTCTTGATCAGTTACGACACCCACAAATTCCTCAATTGTTGGCACATTTTGAGCAAGAGAACCAGCTGTATTTGGTGCAAGAGTTCATTCAGGGAGAGACTTTAGAACAGGAATTGAAACATCAAGGTGTTTATAATGAGGCGAAAATTAGGCAATTGCTGAAAGATTTATTGCCTGTACTGGAGTTTATTCATTCCCGTCAAGTGATTCACCGGGATATTAAACCCTCAAATATCATGCGGAGACAGCCAGGGGGAGAAGTTGTTTTAATCGATTTTGGTGTGGCTAAATATCTGACTTCTACGGTTTTAGTGAAGACGGGTACAACAGTGGGGAGTCCAGAATATATGCCACCTGAACAAACCAGAGGCAAGGTTTTACCAGCAAGTGACCTTTATAGTTTTGGTGTGACTTGTATTTATTTATTAACTGGGATTTCTCCCTTTGATTTATTTGATGTGACAAGCGATCGCTGGATTTGGCGCGATTATCTACCTCATAATAATCCTATTAGTGGTGATTTGGGCGAAATTATCGATAAATTAATCCAAAATCCCCTGCCTCGACGCTATAAGTCTGCTACAGAGGTAATTGCTGCCCTTACCCCCAAAGCAAAACCAATTGCACCCCAACCTATTAATAAACTTTATTCCTCGACGGGAATTGATTATAAGCAATTAAATAATTTACTGGCAGTCCAGAAATGGCAACAGGCCAATCAACTGACTTGGGATTTGATGTGCCAAGCTTTATCTAAGCCTCTAGGCAGCTATTTTTTTATTAAAGATATTGAAAACATGCCTTGTGAAGATTTGCGGATTATTGATGAATTATGGGCAAAATACAGTAACGGCAAGTTTGGCTTTTCTAGCCAAGTGAAAATTTACAATATCTGTGATTGTGATTATGGTCAATTCTGTGCTGCGGTGGGTTGGAATTTGTCTAAATCGAGTTCTCTGACTCAAGCTTTATCTTTTCGCTTGTCAGCACCAGCAGGCCATTTACCTTCTCACTTTTGGTCTGGTGGAACGCAATTATGGCGGCACCTCAGTGCCTTAGACACAAAATTGAAAAGCTGTTACAATCGTTAATATTTTCTTAACAAGTTTTGATCCTTGCCCATGTCTTCTGCCTATCTGTTGGTCTCTCATGGAAGTCGTGACCCACGTCCAGATATTGCTATGCAGCAATTGGCAAGGTTATTCAGTGAAAGATTACCGCATCATGAGCATTTAGTCGGTACAGCTACTCTAGAATTAAATTCACAGCCTTTACATCAACAAATTGAGCATTTTGCCCAAAAAGCCCAAATCTATGGATGCGATCGCTTAAAAATTGTACCCTTATTTCTACTACCAGGAGTCCATGTGATGACTGATATTCCTGGGGAAGTAACTATTGCACAGCAAACTCTCAGGCAAGAGATGATAATTGATGTGCGACCACATTTAGGCACTCATCCTGGTATGGTTGATTTGCTGAACCAAAGCTTAGTGAATCTCAACACAGACGCATTGATTCTGTTAGCTCATGGTAGCCGTCGTCCTGGTTCTCAAACACCAATAGAGACTATTGCTCATCGTTTGGGTGCTGTCACAGCATATTGGTCTGTGGCTCCTAGCTTAGAGAGTAGAGTAAAAGAAATTATCGCCACTGGCAAGGGGCAGATTGCAATTTTGCCATACTTTCTATTCGCTGGTGGCATCACCGATGCGATCGCTCAAGCAGTAGAAGAGTTAAAATTACAATTTCCAGAGGTAAGTTTGCAATTAATGCCACCTCTGGGAGCAAGTGCAGAACTAGCTAATTTAATTTGGGAATTGACAAACTGATGAACTGCACAGATAAGGAGGGTCAAAAGTTTTTGGGTACGGTGTATTTGGTTGGTGCGGGGCCTGGAGATCCTGGTCTGATGACATTAAAGGGCAAAGGCTTGTTAGCTTGTGCAGATGTTGTCATTTATGATGCCTTAGTCAGTCCAGCGATTTTGGCCATGATTAACCCCGAAGCAGAAAAAATCAATGCAGGTAAGCGTCGGGGAAGACATTCGCTGTTGCAAGAAGAAACCACCCAATTGCTGATCGAAAAAGCCCAAGAACATGCCATAGTTGTACGGCTAAAAGGTGGAGATCCGTTTATTTTTGGCCGGGGTGGAGAAGAAATGTCCGAGTTAGTTGAGGCAGGTATTCCCACAGAAGTAGTGCCAGGAATTACATCGGGAATAGCCGCCGCAGCCTATGCAGGTATTCCTTTGACCCATCGTCTTTATAGTTCTTCTGTAACTTTCGTTACTGGACATGAGGCTTCAGGCAAGTATAAACCCCATGTTAATTGGCAAGCGATCGCCCAAGGTTCAGAAACTATTGTAATTTATATGGGTATACACAACTTACCCTACATCGTAGAACAATTAACCTTAGCTGGTTTGAGTTTAGACACACCCATTGGCTTAGTGCGATGGGGAACACGTCCCGAACAGGAAGAACTAATTGGTCAACTGGGGACAATTGTTAACCAAGTAGAAACAACTGGATTTAGTGCCCCAGCGATCGCTATTATTGGTGCAGTAGTAACTATGCACGGTGTATTGTCTGGTTGTCGTCCTGTTAGCACGTGAGAGTAGGAGTTCAGGAGTTCAGAAGTATGCCTACGGCACGCTGCGCGAACAGGATAATTTAGAAGGAGTTAGGAGTATTATCGAGTCTGGAAAATTGAGCTATTTTTGATGCCATCCTCTGTTTTCTTTCCACATTATTTACCTTTTATACCTCTGAAACTCTTACCTCGTCTAGGTTGTAGGTTTATTCAACTAGCCCTAACTAAATTCTTTGCCAAGAAAGTTGTTTTTCTTCTTCATGCCAATGCCAGCGTAATAACTTAGCAGGTTGATGGGGAGAGATAGTTGGTAAATTAATTGCTTTTCTAGGTGCATCGGTAGCGAGGAAAATAGCTGTTTCCACATCACAAATTCCCCAGGCAACTAAATTCTGTACTCCCACTAATAAAGGTAAAGTAGTTCCTGATAGAGTTCCATCTGCTAATCTTGCAGTACCATTGGTAACTACTATTTCTCGGCTATCCCAAGGATACACCCCATCAGGTAATCCCAAGGGTGCCAGTGCATCACTGACTAAAAACAGTCCCCGACTAGCACGGACGAGAATTTCTAACATTGTAGGTGAGACATGCTGACCATCAGCAATAAAACCACACATCACATGAGGATGGTTCATTGCCACACCTAATAAACCAGGTTCACGATGGTGTAATGGTGGCATGGCATTAAAAGCATGAGTTACCATTGTTGCACCCTGTGTAAAGGCTGTTTGTGCTTGTGCTGCGGTTGCTTGAGAATGGCCTAAACTCACGGTAATGCCTAAGGAACGCAAATATGGAATCACTTCACCGCTAGCATCTAACTCTGGTGCCAAGGTGATAACTTTAACGATGTGGGCATAATCACCTAAAACCCGCTTCACTTCATCTACAGTGAGAGGTAAAAGATATTCTGGGGGATGGGCACCTCGTTTCTGATAATTTAAAAATGGCCCTTCCAAATGGACTCCGAGAATTTGAGCGCCAGATTTTTCGGTAAAATTAGCCAAGATGGCCAGCGATCGCTGTATATTCTCCACAGAAGTAGTCACTAAGGTGGGTAAATAGCCATCAACCCCGACACTCCATAAAAATTGCGATATTTTGGGCAACAAATGAGCATTTTCTGGTGTTAACTCAGGAAATGCTAAACCTAATGCCCCATTAATTTGTAAATCAACCCCACCTAAAGAAATCCAATCACCAGCTACATCGAGAATTTGCACATCTGGCAAAGGAACTCTTTCTCCATCCATTGGTGAAATTGACTCAATCATACCCTCTTGGTTAATCAAAATTCTCTGCCAATCTTGATAACCAGGTACTCGGGCATTGATAATATCTACATTTGTCAAAATCGAATTTAGTGTTGCTGTAGTCATCACCCTGGCCAGAAAAACCTAAATCTCACCCGATTTTAAATTGAACCATTGGCAATTAATCTAAAATCTCAAATTCTATGTCTATTGAAGTTGGTATTATTATGGGCAGCGATTCTGATTTGCCCACGATGAAAGATGCGATCGCCATCTGCGAAGAATTTGGTGTAGAGTGTGAAGTAGCGATCGTTTCCGCTCACCGTACCCCAGAACGTATGGTAGAGTATGCCCAAACAGCACACCAACGGGGTATCAAGGTTATCATTGCTGGTGCTGGTGGTGCAGCCCATCTTCCTGGTATGGTCGCATCCCTCACCCCACTACCTGTAATTGGCGTTCCCGTAGCGACTCGTCACCTCCAAGGTGTCGATTCTCTATATTCCATTGTGCAAATGCCCGCAGGTATTCCCGTGGCTACAGTAGCCATTGGTAACGCTAAAAATGCAGGTTTGTTAGCAGTACAAATTCTTGCCACACACCAACCAGAATTACTCGCAAAAGTCCAAGCATATCGTCAAAGTCTACGGGATATGGTGATGGACAAACAAAGTCAATTAACAGAATTAGGCTACAAACAATATTTACAACAAATGTCTTAAAACCACTCCCAGTTTTAAGTAGCTATGCAAAATCAAAATATTGATGTCATTACCTTGGTGTAAACTGCCTGTGAAGATTAGGAATGCAGCAACTGCAAACCGCTGCTATTACTAAATTCAATCTTTCTTACTTCACCAAGAAAATGTATATTGCACTTTGCATGACTACTTAACATACCGTCACTCATCACTCAAAACTGCTGTAGATGATGACAATACAGTTACTAGATGGTAGACAATATTAATCTAAATAAAGGTGGAAGCAAAAGTGTACCGCCTACTAACACAGCTACTAAAGCAGAAATTAGCACTGCACCAGCAGCACAGTCTTTAGCAATTTTTGCTAACTCATGGTAAGTTTGCTTCACAGTTAAGTCAACTATAGACTCTAACGCTGTGTTGAGCAATTCCAAGGTTAAAACTAAACCACTAGTCAGGGCGATAACTGCTACCTCTACAGACGGTAACCTTAAAAATAGGCTTAGAGAAATGACAATAGCGCATACAGCTACATGAATGCGAAAATTCCGTTGTGTTTTAAAACCATAGGTGATACCAGCCCAGGCATATTTAAAACTAACGAGTAAATTAGAGGCTATTTGCCAAGAAAGTTCCCGTTCTTTAGTCACAATTTTGGGCAGACGGTTGGGTGTTGGTGGTGGCGAAACTTTTTGGGACATATGCTGACAACTACAACAACAAAAAATGCAAATTGGGAATACTTGCTGATTTTAATAAAGCTACTGATTTTGACGCAATTTTAAGTAATTTGTTACATAAGAATTGTAAAAGTCTTACTCAAAATTCAAATTTGTCAATTCGCAGACTTGAATAAACAACATTACTAGGGTGATCAGTAAATAGAAATATCGCTTATTTCATTGGCTTTTGCACCTTTTGTCAATAGATATTTATTCTTACCTCACTGCCCTAGTCACTATCGTTGATACTTGAAGTTAATACTCTAAGTCAATAGTCATGCCCACGGAATTCAGCAATTGGGTCTGTTGTTGTAACATTCGCATCAAACTTTCATCATCAGGATGATCCCATCCTAGAAGATGTAATAAACCATGAGCGGTTAACCAAGCTAGCTCTTGAGGCAAACCATGGCCATTTTGTTGTGCTTGACGGGCAGCCGTATCTAGAGATACTACAATATCACCCAAATACAAAGGCAAAGATGCTAGCATTTCTTCATTTTGGGGAAAATCAGCCTCTAAAGCCGCAAAGGATAAAACGTCTGTCGGCTTATCCTGCTGTCGATACTGAGCATTTAAAGCTTGAATTTCTCCATCATCCGTCAAGCGTAAACCAATTTCATAACTTGCGGCTGGGGGGAGATGGGGATGAAGAATTTCTAACCACTGATGAAACCAACTTTCCCAGGTGTGGTCAGGAATCAGACTATCATCCTCTTTGATTTGTGATTGAACAGAGTCAGATTCCTGCACACAATTTTCTAAAAACAATTCTACTTGCAGGGCCACACAGTATCCTCAATTAGCGGGTGAGATAAGCAAGACCCACGAGGACAGCTAAAAGCCCTACAGCA
The DNA here is from genome assembly GCF_014698825.1 of Richelia sinica FACHB-800. Taxonomy (GTDB): domain Bacteria; phylum Cyanobacteriota; class Cyanobacteriia; order Cyanobacteriales; family Nostocaceae; genus FACHB-800. The sequence goes on along the minus strand of NZ_JACJTT010000033.1, from coordinate 51,444 downwards.
GTCATTGCAAAATGTTTGAGCGAAGTAGCGCCTTTCCTGACCATGTTTCGCATGGCAAGTTTGACGTAGCTAGGTTGAGTTTCTGTCGTTGGAGAGTCACTCATAATGATTTAATCTCTATTTCTTTAATCTTAAATTAACAGAATAATTAGCGGCACGACTGAAGACAGAGAAAATTGCCTGTATCCACCAAAAAATTAGGGTAACTCCAGAAATTCCAGAATTACCCTAATTTATTCATCCTGACCAACAATGGTTAGGCAAATGCCGCAGTTCTTACATCGTTATTAGCGAGAATAGCCTGCAACTCGTCCGCATCTACGGTTTCTTTGTCAATCAACATTTGGGCGATTTCGTCCAAAACTTTGCGGTTGCTGACCAATACTTCCTTGGCTCTGCTATAAGCTGCATCCACTAATTTGCGGACTTCTTCGTCAATGGCAGCTGCGGTTTCTTCAGAAAAGTCACGTTCTGCCATGATATCCCGGCCTAAGAACATGTTACCTTGCTGACGACCTAGTGCCACAGGTCCCAAGCGATCGCTCATTCCGAACCGAGTAATCATTTGTCTGGCCACTCTGGCCACCTGCTGCAAGTCATTGGAAGCACCTGTGGTGACTTCTTCATCACCAAAGACAATTTCTTCAGCGAGACGACCACCTAAAGCCACAGCCATTTGATTTTCTAAATAAGCACGGCTATATAAACCTGTTTCCATCCGGTCTTCACTGGGGGTGAACCAAGTCAAACCACCGGCACGACCACGGGGAATAATGCTAATCTTCTGTACGGGGTCGTAATCTGGCATTAATGCCCCTACTAAGGCGTGACCAGCTTCATGATATGCCACCAAGGTCTTGCGCTTTTCGCTCATTACCCGGTCTTTCTTCTCTGGCCCAGCTAATACACGGTCGATGGCATCATTGATTTCATCCATGGAGATTTCCGTTAAGTTGCGACGTGCAGCTAAAATAGCGGCTTCGTTCAACAAGTTGGATAAATCTGCACCGGTGAAACCAGGGGTACGACGGGCAATTTTCTCTAGGTCTACATCCTTAGCTAAGGTTTTACCACGGGCATGGACTTTGAGAATTTCACAACGTCCAGAGTAGTCGGGACGGTCTACTACTACTTGACGGTCGAAACGACCAGGACGTAATAAGGCTGCATCAAGTACGTCAGGACGGTTGGTAGCAGCGATGATAATAATACCTGTGTTACCTTCAAAACCATCCATTTCGGTGAGTAACTGGTTGAGGGTTTGTTCTCTTTCATCGTTACCACCACCTAAACCAGCACCCCGTTGACGACCTACTGCGTCAATTTCATCAATGAAGACGATACAAGGAGCGTTAGTTTTAGCTTGCTCAAATAAGTCACGGACGCGGGAAGCACCCACACCGACGAACATTTCCACGAATTCAGAACCGGAGATGGAGAAGAAAGGAACACCAGCTTCCCCTGCTACAGCACGAGCGAGGAGGGTTTTACCAGTTCCTGGAGGGCCAACTAATAGTACACCTTTAGGAATTTTTGCACCAACAGCGGTAAAGCGATCGGCATTTTTCAAAAAGTCTACGACTTCATTTAATTCCAATTTAGCTTGGTCAATACCTGCAACATCACCAAAGGTGACTTGGGTTTGAGGTTCCATTTGCACTCTAGCTCTGGACTTGCCAAAGTTCATGGCTTGGCTACCAGGGCCATTTTGAGCACGACGGAGTAAGAAAAATAAGCCAACTAAAAGCAATACAGGGAAAAATAAGCTACTTAGGGCCTTAAACCAAAATGCTTCATCTGATTGGGGTAAGACCGAGATATCAACGCCTTTAGCAGTGAGGGTGTTAATTAAGTCTGGGTCGTTGACTAAAGTTACTATCTTTTTATTGGGGTCGTATTTGGGTGTCACCAGTGCTGTAGACCGGTCTGAACTCAAACTAACCTTTTCTACTCTACCTTTTTCAACTTCTTGAATAAATTGACTGTAGCGCCATGATTCTTTGCTTTGAGGTTGTTTATCAAAGAAAGCTGTGCCTAATGCAATAACAACAATAAAAAGCAGTGCGTACAGCCCCGCATTTCTCCATCTTTTATTCACCGAGGTTATTCCTCCTATATTTTTTTGCCTTCACGCAGCGTCTCCGAGGGAGAAAGCATTATGAGAATTATGTTAACTTATCTTAAGATATACCAAAATCTTTCTCTTGTCATGCTAGAAAAAAGCTCCTCAATTGCTGCAAACTTGGGTGATGGGGATGATATGGTAATGACCCTGTAGGATATTGGACTGTGTGAATGGGAATAAGTTCAACCACACTATTAGTGTAAGCGATCGCCTCAAATCCCTGCACAATATCGGCTGACCAAGGTTCCATCTGGCAGATAATTTGCTGATTTTCTAAATGATTTAATATTTGCTGACGTACTACCCCTGGCAAAATTCCAGCTGTTAAGGGTGGTGTCCACCAAGTACCATCTTTCCAGCCCCACAGGTTGCCAGTGCTAGTTTCCAACCAATTACCTGCTACATCTACAAGAATGGCTTCTTGGGCATCTGTGGCTTGGTTTTTGGCTAACCAAGGGCTGAGATAATTACCTGTTTTATGGCCAGGGAGAGACCGCCCCAACTCCGCCATCGCTAAGACACATTTTATACCTTCTGTCTGCTGACTGGTTAAATTTGGTGGTAAAAATCTGCCAATAATCAATTCTCGACCATCAGGAAAAATAGTAATTCTCAGGACGGGGTAATGTGCTAAAAGTAGCTGTCCACCTTGACGAACTTGCTCCCAATTAGGTTCTGACCAATGAAAACTGTGGAGACTAAATTTCAAGCGATCGCAATGGGCTGACCAATTAGTTAATCTGCTATCTAAAGTATTATTATACACTCTTAATGTAGTAAAAACCGTCGCCCCATACAAGAATCCTGGATCATAAATATCTAATTCGATGGTGGGAGAGGAAATTAATTTACCGTTGTACCAATAAACCGTCATTTATTTAGTGGAAAAACATGCTGAATCGTCTACTTGAAGGCAGTTGAGGCTGAAACTGGCTGTGTACTCAAAAAGATTTGATGCTTTGCCAGTTATCGGTTTATTTAATCAGATGGATATTTTGGAAATTTCAATTATACAATAGGATTTCTCATCCATTTATACAGACGCAAAAAACATATAAATCTTGATTCTGTATTTTACATTTTCTCAACATTGCCCTGTTAGTTTGCAATTAAATTGATTATGACTATACAAGGAATTTATGAAGTTTGTATTGGCATCACTGAACCAATTTCCGCTATTCAATATTGGGAGCAATTTGGTTATCGAATTGGTGCAGTAGGAAATTTAAGGGCTGATACTGCCAAGGATTTATATGCAGTCGATTCAGAACTACAATCAATTCGGCTTTATCATCAAGATGCAGACCATGGTTTAATTCGGTTGATGATGTGGCAGCAACCTATTAATCAAGGTTTGGTTATTAGTTCTATGCGAGTTAAGGGTAATCGTTGGGCTACTACTTTAACCGCTGATTTGTTGGGTATATTAAATCATGCAGAAGAAGCAGAAAAAGAAGGCAAGGATATTAAATATAGTAATCCTTTTTGGGAAGTAATTTATAACAAAAACCAGAAAATACAGCCATTTATAAGTTCCCTAACTGGGGTAAGAGAAATGCTGCTACTGCAACCATTGACTCGTCAAGTTTTATTTCAAAGGTTTGGATATGTAGTCCCCAACTATGGCAAAATTAACCCCCAGTCAACTTTCCAAACCAGCCAATTCACCCATATGGGAATGATTGTCCAAGATGATAGTAAAGAAATTCTCAAATTCTATGAAGACGTTTTAGATTTGTTGCGGGTGCGGGATGATGTGGAAACAGGTGATGAATCAGCAGCAGGAAGAGAAATGTTTCATCTGCAACCAGGGGAAAAATTTATAGTCACTGCTTTTGATGACCCTCGTTCATCTGTCTCTGATTTCATGCAGGCCCGTAGTGGTAGACTTTATATCATTCGTTTTCCTGAAAGTATTCAGCTAGAGTCTAGATATGAACTCGCTCAACCTGGTAGCTTGGGGATGTGTCTTTATACTTATCGTGTTCAGGGAATTCATGATTATTTTACTAAAGTTGAAAATAGTCATGTGAGAAAATTGACGCAAATTACTAGTAATGAATTTGGAGAAATGAGTTTTTCATTTGTAGCTCCTGATGGCTATTTTTGGACTTTGGTTGAAAGCAGAGACTAAAAGGGTTTGCCCAATTTTAATTAGCAGCACTAACCATAGATAAATAGAGAACCATCACCATCAGAAGCGATTATGGATAGCCAATCGGTGGAAACAGCAACAATGGTATCCAAGGATGTTGGTTATGACTCAGGAAAGAAAATCAAGGGGCGTAAGCGCCATATACTTATTGACACCTTGGGCTTGTTGTTAGTGGTTGTAATCACTACTGAGTAAGGACTATGAGATTTTACCTGAAACAACAGAGGCTTTTATTTATGTAGCAATGATTCGTTTAATGTTGAAGCAATTGGCGTAATCAAAATCACTTTCTCAACACTTTTCAGACATCCTCTTACCAGAGAATTAATGATTATATTTTCTGTGTTAATGCCCAAACACAATATGGAAAGTCAGGTTCATTTTTTAATGAATGCAAGAAAATTGGACGATAAATAACCCAATCACGCCAATTGGCTTTAATACAAGCACGGTTTCCCCATGAACCGGTTTGTGTAGTTTCTAAAGGAAATCCACATTCTGCTAAGAAATATTTTAGTCCTATTTCAGTCCAGCGACTACAATCAATAGGATAGTTATGGATACGCACTAAAAATGGTGTAGATATAAGAAAATATCCTCCAGGATTGAGCATTTGATATACATTTTTACCTGCTCGATAAGGCCAAAGTAAATGTTCAAATACCTGATCAGCAATAATTAAATCAAAGGTTTTTGGTAAAACTGTTTCACAAATGTCATATTCAGGATAATGAATGGCTTTGTATTCTTTAAACCCTGTTTTTTCCCAATAGTTCCCTGATATTTCTAAAACCTTTAATTGGCTGGGCTGTAAACCCTCCACCAGTTTTCTAGTCTCTTGTTGCATAATCACCCGACTCCAGTTAGTGGGAATTTTGCTATTACCCAAGAGAAAGTCTAGAGATGATCTAATTTTTTTAAATCCTGGCAACGTTCTGAGTGGATTATAAAACATAGTCAATAAATGTTTTAGTTTAATGTGTTTATTGTAACTTCAGGATAGCTATAAAACAAAAGACGCAGAAAACGCCTCTCTTGCGCCTCTGCGTCTCTGCGTGAGAAAAATCTCTTATACCATTTCCGAAGTTTGCACCGTTGGCTGAGGCTGGGGCTGGAACATAAACAGCGAATAAACCACATCTCGACGGATATTCACCATCATATCCAAGAACAACTCATAACCCTCACTCTTATACTCAATTAGCGGGTCTTTTTGCCCATAACCACGCAAGCCAACCGACTCACGCAAAGCATCCATTTGTTGCAGATGTTCTCGCCACAAAGTATCTATGCGTTGGAGGATAAAGAACCGTTCCGCTTGACGCATCAAACCTGGTTGAATTTGGTCAATTTGCGCCTCTTTAATATCATAGGCGATACGCGCTTGTTCGTGGAGGAAAGCCTTAATTTCTGGTACGCCCATATCCTCCAACTGACTAGCTTGCATATCAGCTAAGAGATAAACAAATTCCTTGACCTTATCTACCAACTTTTCTAATTCCCATTCTTCCGAAGGTAAATCAGGGTTGATGTAATAATCAACGATGTCGTCCATCGTTTTTTCAGCGTATGTAATGACCTGTTCCTTCAAGTCTTCACCTTCTAATACCCGACGACGTTCAGCGTAGATAGCACGACGTTGGTTATTCATTACCTCGTCATACTCAAACACCTGCTTACGGATGTCGTAGTAATAGGTTTCTACCTTTTTCTGTGCCCCTTCCAAGCTGCGGGTTAACATTCCCGACTCAATGGGCATATCTTCTTCTACTTGGAAAGCATTCATCAAACCGGCAACGCGATCGCCCCCAAAGATCCGCAATAGGTTATCCTCTAAACTGAGGAAAAATCTTGTCGTTCCCGGGTCACCTTGTCTTCCTGCCCGTCCACGCAACTGGTTATCAATACGGCGAGACTCGTGACGTTCTGTACCAATTACATGTAAACCACCCAAGTCCACCACTTCATTATGTTCGCGGCTGGTGAACTCCTCATACTCCTGTTTCACCCGGTTGTAAGCATCCCGCAACTGTTGAATTATGGGGTCGTCTGTGGGTGCTTTTTCCACAGCCACCGCAATCTTATCTTCTGCTTCTAATTCTGGTAGACTGCGTTCTCCATACTCCTTCACCGCAGCTTCTACCGCTTGTTTCAACTGATTTTCTGCTGCTTGGGTTAATTGGGTGGGGAAGATTTCTGGAGAGGCCCGCCAAGTTTTCACCTTGCGACCAGGAACAAAGCCTTGACCACCACCATGACCACCAGGTAGTCCAGCAGCCCGTTGTACGCCAAATACATCTTCATTTTCTGGCTGAACGATACGCGGCATAAAGTATTCCCGCAACTTCAACCGCGCCATGTATTCAGAGTTACCACCCAGGATGATATCTGTCCCTCGACCTGCCATGTTAGTAGCGATGGTGACAGCCCCTCTGCGTCCTGCTTGGGCGACAATTTCCGCTTCCCGTTCTACGTTCTCAGGTCTAGCATTGAGTAACTCGTGGGGAATGTTCATTTCCTTGAGGAGTCGGCTGAGAAGTTCGGATTTTTCCACACTGGTAGTTCCCACTAATACGGGTCTACCTTGTTCGTGCATTTCTCCACATTCTCGCGCGATCGCTCTCCATTTACCAGGTTCTGTCTTAAACACCATATCCGACAAATCTTGCCGTTTTCTGGTGCGGTTGGTGGGGATAATTGTAACTTCTAATTTATAAATCTTTTCAAATTCTGCTTCTTCTGTCTTCGCTGTTCCCGTCATCCCTGCCAACTTGGGATAAAGCAAGAACAGGTTTTGATAGGTAATAGTCGCCAAAGTTTGGGTTTCTGGCTGAATTTCTACCCTTTCCTTCGCTTCAATGGCTTGGTGTAGTCCATCACTCCACCGTCGTCCTGGTAGCACCCGGCCAGTAAATTCATCAACAATCACCACTTCCCCATTCCGGACTATGTAGTTCACATCCTTGAGGAATAATTCTTTGGCTTTAATAGCATTAAAGACAAAATGCGCCCATGGGTCTTCTGGGTCAAATAAATCTGTTACTCCTAATAAATTTTCTGCTTCTGCAAATCCTTCATCAGTTAACAGTACATTTCGTGCCTTTTCATCCACCTCATAATGTTCATCTTTTTTTAAGGTGAAGGCAATTTCTGCGGCTTGTAAATACTTTTCTGTGGGTCTTTCTACCTGACCAGAAATAATTAAAGGTGTGCGGGCTTCATCAACGAGAATTGAGTCTACTTCGTCAATTACACAATAATTAAACGGACGCTGTACCACATCTGCCATGGATGTAGCCATATTGTCCCGCAGGTAATCAAAACCTACTTCACTGTTAGTAACATATGTAATATCACAGTCATAGTTTTTCTTCCGTTCATTGGGGGTCATGGTGGCTTGAATTAGCCCCACACTTAACCCCAAAAAGCGATGCACCTGACCCATCCATTCCGCGTCCCGACGTGCCAGGTAATCGTTGACGGTGACTACGTGTACACCTTTACCACTTAGGGCATTGAGATAACTTGGTAAAGTAGCTACTAAGGTTTTGCCTTCACCGGTTTTCATTTCTGCAATTTGTCCAGAATGCAGAATAATCCCACCTAGTAGCTGAACATCAAAATGCCTTAAACCTAATACTCGCCGTCCTGCTTCTCGGACAACTGCAAAAGCCTCTGGTAAAATATCATCCAGAGATTCACCTTTGGCCAAGCGTTGTTTAAATTCGGCGGTTTTACCTTTTAAAGCTTCGTCAGAGAGCGCCTTAATTTCTTCCTCTAACAGGTTAATTTCTGTAATGTAAGGTTGGTATTTTTTTAGTTTACGAGCGTTGGGATCGCCCAACAGAAGTTTTAGCATGGCAGTTTATGGAACTAAATTAAGGGGGATGGGGATTAAAGGTTTAGCTATATGATTATAAACATTTAACCCAAACGAGCCGTTGTGGTTGTGATTGGGTCACAGATGAGATTTAACTCAAAAAGCTAATGAAAACAAACCAATCACTTTCATCAATGATTGGTTTTCATTCATATCTTAATATTGAAACTTCTTCATCGTATCATTTTGGCGGGTGATGGAGGAGCGATCGCTTCCCGATACAAACTGGAGGGTTATCACTACTTTTGCCCTGCTGGCTGTCCCTGCTGATATTCCCTGGTTTTGGAAGAATTTATACTCACTCTTTCTTGGATTTACAGGTTTTTACTGCACTGTCACCTATCACCTGTTACTCCTATGGCTAAGGCCACGCAATTGCTCATGGAGGAAATGGAGAACAAGGGAGACAAGGACGACAAAGGGGACAAGGAGGAATATCTTCTTTTTTCTCCCCCTCTCCTCTACTCCTCCTCTCCTCTACTCCTCCTCTCCTCTACTCCCCCTCTCTTTCTGTCCCCTGTCCCCTGCTATATGTAGAGAGCAGTTTGCTCTTGCTTACTGCCCTCCGAGTTTGTTAAATGCCAGCATGACCTAATGCTAATCCAGCAACCAACATACCTAATACCAGGAATGGTTGGGCACTAGCTTGATATTTCACATCATTAGCTAGGGGGTCACGGAGAAAATACATATCTTGGAATGTGATTTGTGGCAGGATTAATAACACCAGAATTGCTGCATATAAATTCTCATGAATACTCACAAGATAAGCAGCTATTAAGCCTTGGAATAAATCAATCATCACTACACAAATCCAAGCGGCAGTGTTGATGCCAAACATAACTGGTAGTGATTGTAATCCCAGTTGGCGATCGCCTTCCACACTCTTAAAGTCGTTAACAACGGCAATTCCCAATCCAGCCAAGCTGTAAACCAAGGTAATGACGATAATTTTCCAATTTAATTCGCCAAATAAAGCATGACCAGCCCACCAAGGTAAAGCAATGTAACTAGCACCTAAAGCATAGTTGCCTAACCAACCATTTTGCTTGAGTTTTAATGGTGGTGCAGAGTAGATATAGGCAATAAAAGTACCAAAAATTGCCAAAACGGTGATATTGGGAAACTCATGTCCTGCCCACAAATCTAAAACAAATGCCAAACCAATGCCAGCTAGCAATAAAAATACGATTTGTGTGACAACCTGGGGTACAGAAATTGCCCCAGAAGGAATAGGACGGTAAGGTTCGTTAATCGCGTCAATTTCCCTGTCATAGAAATCATTCAGGGTTTGGGTATAGCCGGTCAGCAATGGGCCAGACAACAACATACAAGCTGCTGCCTTGAGGACATTTTCTAGACTCCAGGTGTAGTTACCAGAAGAAGCCGCACCACAGACCACACCCCAAATCAGAGGTATCCAGGTAATGGGCTTCATCAATTGCAAGCGAATTTTCCAGATGGAAGTTTCCCCTGGTGCTGCACCTTTCATCCCTAGTAGTTGTCTAGTTTTAGCGGTGCGGTCAGCAGCTTCTGAAGTTGGAGATTCCACAGCCTCAGTAGATTGAGGATTTTGGTTGATGGGAGTTGATTCAGACATAAATTTATTCGTAGGTCATGGGTAAGCTAAACCACATCTAGTTTGCATAACAGACATGTCAATAAATATTTTGGGGTGGGTATTTTGCCAGGTGATGAGTGATTGGTCAGATATCTGGAAGTAGCGGGTGGAAATTTATCTGTTATCCACCTCTCAAGCGTTGCATGGACGACCCCACCCCAAGAGAAAGGGAAATTTGGGGGAAGTGGTTAAAAAGAAATTATCAAATAACCATTCTGGAACTTAGCACCGGTGACAGGTCTGCCACTTAAGGCGGGGGGTAGGAAGATATTACGCCGTTGGTCTCCAGCCTCTACAGTCACCTCTGGCCCGTATTGGGTAAGTTTGACTTGTTTTTTGTCAAAACCTGGCAAAAAGAGGCGGACTTGGTGATTGTGAATATCAATTTCTATGGGTTTGGGAGCTTTAGCCGCCTGTTCAGTAAAGTTAGGAAGGGCATCAAGCATAGATGACCAATCTCCTGTGGCTACCTCAGGGACTACACTCACAGGTAAGGGTGTGAAGTCCTCTGACAGGGTTTGTTGATCAGCCGTAAGGAGAATTACACCCCCAACGGTTAGACCAATTTGTTGGGCACTACCCCAGAGATAACGAGCATTTGCTGTATCTATGGGGTCTGGGGTGGTTACTAAAAAGGCGGCAACACGCTGAGGATCTGCTAGGGCTGCTTTTCCTTTGTCGAGAAAATTATTAACTTGGTTCGTGGGTTGAGCAAAGTTATCAGCAGTCCAGTTGACATTAAACAGGCTGCTAATTAGCGGTTGTACTAAGGGGGATTCTGTGATGGTCTTTCCTAAATCAGAATTGGCAAACAGTTGGCGGAAACGCCGCACATACCAGCTGAGGGATTCTGGCATTCCCAACATCCGCAGGGTGAAAGAGTCGCCTGTGCCATCATAAATAATCACGTCATAGTTGCCGCTGGCATCGTATTCGCGGATGGCATTCAAAGCGAGGGCGCTGTCCATGCCTGGTAATACTACCAGTTCTTGTCCATATACTTCTTTAAAGATAGGGGTGCGGAGGTATTGCGCCTCAAGTTTTTTCAGTTCTTCCCAGTTCCGCTCTAGTAATACAGATGCTTGGAACTGTACTGCTTGCAAATTGGGTTCTATTTCCTGGGGGTCGGGGGTGATAGATGTCCCTATTAACATTGGCAATGTTGGCTCTGCAAGTCCTGCTAGGAGTACACGCTTGCCTTGTTTTGCCAATAGCTTGGCTGTAGCGATCGCTATTTTGCTGCGAGCAATGCCGCTTTTGCCTAAAAATGTCAGTATCAAGGCCATTACTTGATTCCTATTTTTACCGCCGGTCTTGTCAACTCCAACTTAGCATTCAACAAAGGGTCTCAGCCTCTGCTATTCGTGAGTTTTATCTACTATGCTGGTTTAATCTCATCTTCAAAAAACCAGGTAGAAGTGTTATCGTCAAACTTGACTACTACACCAACACCGTTACCGTCGGTTACTTTGTAGCCTTCAATGATGCCTACTTTGCCTAATTTTTGGGAGATAGAGGCAGATACGCGATCGCGCAAGCGATAAACCTTAACCTTTTGTCCAATTTCCATGTCAAGTCACAATATTCAATAAATCCAAAATTCAGTTTAGCCGAATCTGGCACTGATCTATCACAGATTCATGGTGCAGTAAATTTGGGAAAAATTGAACATACCCCACAGAACCTAACTTGATTTGCATCATCAGATTGATTCTTCCATCAGATATTGTAGTTTAGTAGTTCATCTAAACTAGCCAGCAAATACATGGGACAACCAGGTTATCTTACTGTATAATCAGCGCAATCATTGAACCAAAGCTTTGTTAGTAATTCATTGATTATTATTACCAGCCAACAACCATGTTCATAAACACTAAGTTTGATGCAGAGAAAATGGGTGTGTAATTAGTGAGTAAAAAAGTAGTTATTATTGGCAAATTGGGCAGAATTTTCCGTATTATTGACCAAGTAAAAAATTTACTCCCCATAGATAAAAGTGTATGGGCCAAGTATGACTTACTCAGAACTCTGGTGCGACGAGATTTAGAAGCACGGTATAAAGGTTCTGTCCTCGGCAACTTGTGGCCTTTACTTAATCAGCTTTCCCAACTATTAATTTATACCTATGTCTTCTCCATTGTCTTAAAAGTTAAGCTAACCCTCAAAACTTTACCAGACAATAATTTTACCTTTGGGTTATGGTTGTTTGCTGGCTTAATTCCCTGGATTGCTTTTACAGGTGGTTTAATGCAATCATCTAATTCAGTGATCGGACAACCCAATTTAGTCAAAAAAGTAGTTTTTCCCTTAGCTTTATTGCCCTTAGTACCAATTCTATCGACGCTAATAGAAAGTTCTTTTGGGTTAATGGCGCTAATTTTTTTTGTAGCACTCACCTCCCATACCATACATCCCACATTAGCCCTATTGCCATTAATCTGGCTTACGCAGTTATTATTAACATCTGGGTTAGGCTACTTAACAGCCGGATTAACAGTTTTTCTGCGTGATATTCCCCAAAGCTTAGGAGTAATTTTAAATATTTGGATGTATTTAACACCAATTATGTATCCCACTTCAGCCATTCCTGAAAAATGGCGCAACTTAGTCTTCTGGTTCAATCCCATGACATCAATAGTTGAAGTCTACCGAGATTTAGTCATAGTCGGTAAGGTTCAGCATTGGCAGGAATGGGGATTTACTTTTATAGTATCTTCCGTAATCTTTTATCTTGGCTTTTCTTTATATCAGCGTTTAAGACCTGCCTTTGCTGATGTATTGTGAGGTTCTGTAATTTACATATGAGTAATTTTCATTGATTACATAAAATTTATGAGTATCGAGGAATGATCACACGATTATGGGAGAGAAAATTGCTATTTCTTTGAATAATGTATCAAAGTGCTTTAAACGATATAATCGTCCTGTAGATCGCCTCAAAGAAATATTACTACCTCATAAAAATTATGGTCAAGAATTTTGGGCTTTGCGAAACATCTCCTTTGAGATCATCAAAGGAGAAACCATGGGCATTATTGGCCGTAATGGTGCTGGTAAATCCACACTTTTACAAATAATTTGTAAAACTCTAACTCCCACCAGTGGAGAAGTTCAAGTCAATGGACGTGTCGCAGCTTTATTAGAGTTAGGTGCTGGATTTAATCCAGAATTCACAGGTAGAGAAAATGTATATATGAATGGGGCAATCATGGGACTTTCTCCCCAGGAAATTGATGAGCGATTTGATAAAGTTGCAGCCTTTGCGGATATAGGCGATTTTATTGATCAATCCGTCAAGACTTATTCCAGTGGAATGTATGTAAGATTAGCATTTGCTTCAGCTATTCATGTTGATCCGGAAATATTAATTGTCGATGAAGCCTTGGCCGTTGGAGATATGTTCTTCCAGGCAAAATGTATGGCTCGAATGCGAGAAATGATGGATAATGGAGTGACAGTTTTGTTTGTCAGTCATGATATTGGTTCGGTTAAAAGCCTTTGCCAAAGATGTACTTTTTTAGAGCAAGGTGAAATCAAAAGTATTGGTAAAGCTTCCCAAGTCACAGAAACTTATGTGAGCACTATTCGTCATGAAACAAATCAAGAATTAAACAAACAAATTGCACAAACTACCAACAGCGACTATCCACCAACAGATAATTTCTTAGACACTACGAAAAAAATTCAAAAAGCTCTACCTACTATTTCCATAGTAGTCAACATTGATAGAGAAACAGAATTTGCTGAAGGTGCTTACCGTTATGGTGATGGAGGAGCAAAAATATTAGACATAAAAATCCTTAATCACGCTCATAAAATTGCCAATCATATTGAATACAAACAAGATTTTTTCATTCAAGCAGCTATTTTATTTGAAAAGAGTTTTGCTACATTTTGTTTCGGTTATTTAATCAAAGATTTAAAAGGAATTGAGCTAATAGGCACTACAACTACTACTGAAAACCTAGAAATACCTTCTGTAAATGCAGGAGATATCTATGTAGTAGAAGCCAAAACGAAAAATACTTTAAATGACGGCATTTATACCATCGCTTTTGGCGTAGAGTTACCAGTTACACCTAACCAACAACATATTTATTTAGATTTAGTAGATAATGCTGTGGTATTCAAAGTTAACCCTCCAGAAAATCCTTTAGATAAATTTTGGTCAAAAACTTATGCACCTGTAACACTTGATTTTGCAAAAATTCATGGATAATGCTTACGATCAAACATCAATAATTAATAATTATGATTAGTAAAAATGCAGTAATAAACACTAGCGATATTGGTGACAACGTAGAAATAAAAGATTACGCTGTAATTGGCAAAAATGTTCAATTAGGCAATCATGTAATTATCCATCCCCATGTCACCATTGAACCAGGAGTTATCATTGGAGACGGTGTAGAAATATTTCCCGGAGCCTATATCGGCAAAGAGCCAAAAGGAGCAGGAACTACCCAAAGAAAACTAGATTTTGAAAAAAAAGTATTCATAGATAAAAACTGTTCAATCGGTCCAAATAGCATCATTTATTACGATGTAGAAATTGGCAAAAATACATTAATCGGTGATAATGCTTCTATTAGAGAAAAGGTAAAAATTGGGGAATTTTGTCTACTAAGTAGATGTGTAACTGTCAATTATAATACTTCTATTGGTCAGCGCACAAAAATTATGGATATGACCCATATTACTGGTAATTGTGAAATCGGTGATGATGTCTTTATAAGTGTGTTAGTTGCCACTACTAATGACCGTGCCATTGGTAAATTAGGATATGACGAAGAACGTGTACAAGGCCCGAAAATTAGTCATCGAGTAGCAATTGGTGCCGGAGCTAATATTCTACCAGGAGTATATATTGGTGAAGGTGCAGTAGTTGCAGCTGCATCAGTTGTTAGTAAAGATGTACCTGCTGAAAAAATGGTTGCTGGTAATCCCGCAAGAGTTATTAAAACAGTTGGTGATATAGGTTGAATAGATTTTAATTAAGTAATTTTAAATCGTACTTAAATCGACCATTGAAAAACTCTGTCAAAATCAAGAAAATAGCTGAACTTAAATGACAATTAGCTTCTTAATTTATCAACATCAAAAGAGTAATTGTGAAAAATTTAGAAATTGAAAAAAAAACTGAACCATCTAATCGTGTAGATGCACTATTAGCTTTACGCAGCTTTGCTTGTTTAATAGTAGTTATTTCCCATTGCAATCCTCCCAGAAACGGAATCATTTACAAACAATATGATCTGAGTTGGTTGATTTTTAGTCATGGAGGTATAGGTGTATGGATTTTCTTTTGTCTTTCTGGTTATTTAATGGGTAAGGTCTTCTATACCCAACGTTATACGATTAATGTTCCTGGAGTTATCAACTTTTGGCGTAATCGTATCTTAAGAATTTTTCCTCTATATTATTTTGCTGTATTAATTTTATCTGTATTTGTTTATTCAGATATTCTGAAAATAGAAAATTGGGGTTATTTATTGAGAATAATTACATTTACATATAATAATTCATTGCCTATAAATTGGAATGGTGCTATGTGGTCTTTATCCACAGAGCTACAATTTTATTTGCTGGTTCCTTTTATTTATACATGTCTATCGCCAGTTTTAAAGCACACAAAAAATATTCTTATCACTGCTATTGTTATAATTATTTTAATCTTTATAGCTCGATATATCGTTTGGGTTGGATTCAGAAATCAAATAAACTTGGATATGCAATATGCCTATCGATATTGGTATACTCCCTTAATAACTAACCTTGATTGCTTTTTATTGGGCTTTCTAGTGAATAGCTTGATTATTTCACAAGAAAAACACCTATTGTATTTTAATAAACTCGTTAGCTATCATCAAACAAAATTGAAAGTAATATCTATTTTTTTGTTGATAATACTATATTTAGTTACTGCCTATCATTTATATCATCAAGAACTTTTTTTATTGCCTAACCGAGATGGCACAGGTATCAGAACCGCTACCAGTTTCTTTATTTGGCAACCATTAACAGCATTAATAACATCGTTCTTTATATTTGTTTTTGAATATGATGTTTATCACTATCATAACAATAATGGAAATTTATCGCTAGCAGGGATTTTGAAAAATCCCTTCAAAAGCATAGATTTTTTTGGAAATGTATCCTATGGTGTATATCTTTGGCATATACCTGTATTTCAGAAGATTAGTCCTATATTCACCACGCAAGTGCCAATAGAAGCGTTTTATGCTAAACTAAATGCCACTTTGATTATTTCGATTTTATTAGCTACAGTTACTTATTACATAATTGAAGTTCCTTTTGGAAAGCGGAAAATGTATACAGTAAATGCGAATAAATAGTATATTTTAATAAATTATATCTGGCAGGTTTAGAAAATAAATGCTCAATAATTGTCAAATTATAGAATTACCTAAAATTAATGACCCACGAGGTAACTTGACATTTATAGAAACTGATAAACATGTCCCTTTTAATATTCAAAGGGTATTTTATCTATATGATGTACCAGGTGGGGCTAGCCGTGCGGGTCACGCTCTCAAAACCTGTCAACAGTTTTTAATTGCTATGTCTGGTAGCTTTGATGTTGTTTTAGATGACGGCTACCAACAAAAAAAATTTCATCTAAATCGCTCTTATTATGGATTATATATTTGTCCCATGATTTGGAGAGAAATTGATAATTTCTCCTCTGGTTCAGTCTGCATGGTATTAGCTTCTGCTTTTTATAATGAAAATGATTATTATAGAGAATACCAAGAATTTTTAACATCTGTACGGAGTGAGCAGCAATGAATGTGCCATTCCTAGATTTAAAAACTCCCTATCTTGAGTTGAAAGAAGAATTAGATGCTGCCTACCAACGAGTAATGGCAAGTGGTTGGTATATACTTGGGCGGGAACTAGAGGCATTTGAAGCAGAATTTGCTGCTTATTGTGACACTAAATACTGTGTCGGTGTAGGTAATGGCTTGGATGCTCTACATCTAATTCTCAGGGCAATGGATATTGGTGTGGGTGATGAAGTTATTGTCCCAGCTAATACTTACATTGCTACCTGGCTAGCTGTTTCCTATACCGGAGCAACACCAGTTCCTGTAGAACCAGATGAAACAACCTACAACATTAATCCATTGCTGATAGAGTCTGTAATTACAGAACATACCAAAGCTATATTAGCTGTCCATCTCTATGGACAGCCAGCAGACATGGATGCTATCAATAAAATTGCTAAACAATATAATCTCAAAGTAATAGAAGATGCAGCCCAAGCTCACGGGGCTAAATATAAAGGTAGATGTACAGGTAACTTGGGAGATGCCGCAGGTTTTAGCTTTTACCCTACTAAAAATTTAGGTGCAATAGGTGATGGTGGGGCTATCACAACCAATGATGCAGAGTTAGCAGATAAAGCGCGTTTACTGCGAAACTACGGTTCCCGTGTTAAATATGAGAATGAAATTCAAGGGTTTAATAGCCGACTGGATGAACTTCAGGCAGCCTTTTTGAGAGTAAAGCTAACTAAACTAGATGAATGGAATAGTCGTCGCACGCTATTAGCGGAAACATACTTGAAAAACCTGAAGAAAACTGCTAATCTAACCTTGCCTTTTGTACCTCACTGGGCCGAGCCAGTATGGCATTTATTTGTCATCCGTCACCCCAGGAGAGATAGTTTAGAACAACATTTGAGACAAGCAGGTGTGGGCACACTTATCCATTATCCAATTCCTCCTCATTTATCAGATGCGTATGCTGCAAGTACATGGCAACCTGGTAGTTTTCCGTTAAGCGAAAAATTAAGTCGAGAAATTCTCAGTATACCTATCAGTCCCCATCTTACTCATCAACAGGTTTCTGAAGTCATCAACATCTTATTGGAGGATTTTTAAATGGATGAAAATTCGCCTCTAGTAAGCGTTGTCATGACAACTTATAACCATGAAAAATACATCGCTGAGGCGATAAATAGTGTTTTAAATCAATCTTTTACAAACTTTGAGTTGATCATTGTTAATGATGGCTCTACAGATAGAACTGACGAGATTATTAAAAGCTTTAACAATAAAAGAATTACTTATATTTATCAAGAAAATCAAGGTACAAGTGCTGCTGTCAACAGAGCTATACTTGCATCCCAAGGAAAATACATTGCTTTTTTTTCAGGAGATGATGTTTGCAATTTTAATAGATTAGATCAGCAGTTTCAGTATGTAAGTTCTCATCAATACCAAATTATATTTTCTGGATTTGAAGTCATAGATGATGATAGTACAATTATTCATGATGAAAAAATAGAAAATTGGTTTTTAACAGATAATCAACAGCGCAGCGATATTATTAATAATTTCTTTTTTCGAGGTAATTGTCTAAATGCTATTACGTCTTTTGTAAAAAGAGATTATTTGTTGGATGTCGGTCTATTCAATCCATGTTCAATTCAAGCACAAGATTTTGATATTTGGATTAAGCTGATAAAAAAATATGATTTCCTAATTATTTCCGATAAATTAGTGAAATACAGAATTAGAAACAATAATAATAATTTGAGTAGCTTTGTCAACGATGTAAGGCGAGATTTTGAAATATACCAAATCTATCGAAGCATATTTGATGATATGCCATATAATTTATTCAAGAAATCTTTTTCGCAAAAATTGAAAAAATTTGATTTTCAAGATGGATTAGAATATGAATTAGAAAAGGCTTTTATGTATTTAAATCATTCTTGGAATTTAATTAAAATTATTGGATGTGAAAAACTGTTTACCCTACTTCAAGATACCCAAGCATTAGAGGTTGCCAATAAAGTATATGACTTCGGTTTACCACAATTATATAGTTTGACTAAAGAAATTGACTTTACTAATAGTCTATTGTTACAGAATCTGGAAAGGGAAAACCAGCATATTTATGCAAATTTACAAGAAGTTAAAGACGAGTTAGGGGATTTACAAAATCAAATACAAGCAATGGAAAGTAGTAAATTTTGGAAAATGAAGAAGGCCTGGACGAGATGTAAAGACTTATTTCAAAAAACTAAGCCCTCATTTTAAATCCAACCTCTGTTTTTAATGAATAGATATTCTAGTATTAATCGATAATTAAAATTCAAGAATTAACTACTATGAAAATAGCTTTTATATCACAACCAGAATATTTTCGTTTTATATATGAAAATGACATAGATGATTTAGCAGAAGTAAAGGAATTTAATTTTAATTTTACCAAAAATAAATTTTCTGATTTGGAAGAATTTAATGCTGATGTAAATATATTTTTCCGCGGAGAGTATTTCCCAAATTCTACTCTTGAGAGACTGAAAGGAATTAAGGTTAACATTTCTAGCGAAATTTTTCCTAAAATTATTAATAATGAAATTAATTATTCATTTGATTCTCTACAAAGATATGAAAATTTTAGAAATTTAATTACTCATAAACAATTTGACTATGTTTTTCATTATGATAAACATTCAGTTTCCTTTATGAAAGATGATGGTATCAATTTAAGTGGCGCTTTTGGTCTACCCGTTGCAACAAGTATTTATAGAAAAAATAATTTACCGAAGCGCTGGGATTTCTTTTTCATTGGACGCTCAACATACCATCGGGAAAGATTTTTTAGCTCCCTTAAACATTATTATGAATTTCTGCATATCTGCCATGGGATATATGGTCAAGATTTAGTTACATATATGAATCAAAGTAAGATATTGTTGAATATTCATGCTGAACAAGAAATTTCTTGGGAGCCAAGAGTTCAAATGTTGATGGCAACAGGTGGGATGGTTATTAGTGAAGATATTGGTGATAATCCATATTTTATTCCGGGAAAAGATTTTGTAACTGTTTCGGAGCCAGGAGAGCTTTTAGAAAAGTCTAAATATTATTTAGAACATGAAGCTGAAAGAGAATTAATTGCTTTGAATGGTATGAATAAAGTTCATAAATACTTAAATTCTCGCCAAGTGTTTGCAAACTTTATAGAAAATCTTCAAAATGAAGCGTATCAAAAGTTTTCTTGTAATCCAAAGTTTAAATTAAATCTAGAAGTCATGCTCAATGAACTGGAAAATAAACAAAATATTAATGACGTAGAAGTTTTAAAAGAAAATCTACAACAAATGCGAAACAAGGTGAGATGGATGGAAAGTAGTAAATTTTGGCAGGCTAGAAAAATGGTATTGAGTCTCAAAAAGACGATGTTTAAATAAAATATTTGTGATGAGATTATTTGTAGTTGTTAGTTCAACTATATTAAAAAATCAAAAAATAGTATTATTGATTGTAAATACCAATTATTTTAATTTTTTAAAAACTATGAAAATAGTCTATGTTTTATCTTCTAACCTTGTTTGTGGGGGGCATATAGTAGTTCTTCAGCATATTACTCGGCTTGCTGCTAGAGGATATGATGTATCAATTTGTTTGCTAAATGATAATATTCCAGCTAGCGTTGATTCTTTTGCTTGGTTTCCGGGATTTTCATCTAAGGTTTTTCATCTCAAAGATTTTCCCAATTCAGTAGATATTTGTGTTGCGACTTTTTGGGCTACAGCATTTACAGTTTTAAAGTTACCCGCTAAATATAAACTGTATTTTGTCCAGTCAGATGAAACTCGTTTTTATGCTGATGAAAGAACTAAAACTCAAGTGCTTCTGACATATTTATGTAAATTTCATCATATGACTGAGGCAAAATGGATTGTTCAATGGTTACAAGAAAACTTTGGACATACTGCTGAATACATTCCCAATGGATTAGATGAAAAGATAGTTTATCAGGTGGAACCAATAGAACCAAAACCAAAAGATAAATTGAGAATTTTAGTAGAAGGTTCTATATCTTCTCCTTTTAAAAGGATTAAAGAATCTCTAGAAGCTTGTCAAGGCTTAAACTGTGAAGTGTGGTGTGTGTCGAATGATGGTAAACCATCTCCTGACTGGCAAATAGATAAATTTTTCTACAAAGTAGATTTTGATACAATGAAATATATATACTCCAGTTGTGATATTTTGCTAAAACTGAGTAGTGTAGAAGGTGTATTTGGACCCCCATTAGAGATGATGGCTTGTGGTGGGGTATGTGTGGTGAGTGATGTGACTGGATATGATGAATATATTGAAAATGAATATAATGCTTTAGTCGTTCCTAATGGAGATATTAATTTAGCTAGGTCAGCATTACAAAGGTTAATATCTGACCAGTCTTTATATCTAAAATTGCAGAAAAATGGAATAGCTACAGCCGAGTCAATTAGATGGGAAAAATCAATTGACAAATTAGAATTATTTTTTCAAAAATTAATCAATCAAAAGGATAGAGAAAATTATACTAATGGCAATATTGCTGAAAGTTTTTATCAGACCTTGTTTAAAATACCTAATAATGACTATTTAAATATAGACTTACAGCAAACTAATGATGTCAATGCACTGAAGGAAAATGTATTAGCATTAGCATCTCAAATTTCAGCAATGGAAAGTAGCAAATTTTGGAAACTGCGAAAATTATGGTTTAAAATCAAGACAAAATTCGGTTTATCTAAAGAATGAAATAAAACGGGCAAATTACATTGGAATATCTATACTATTAACCAATTTGTCAAGTGCATGTATTAATTAATACATAGCAAATATGTTAGCAATAGCTATAGATAGATTAATAAGGATTTAAAAAAACAATTTATTTCTAACTCTTTGCCCACCCTTGCATATATGATTAATTGGTGACTATCTAACCTCAAATTTGATAATTTAATCAAGCCAGTTTCGGCTTAATTTGGTTTTATTTTTCGCATTGTCATTAGGTAGATAATAAATAATGTGATTCTGTAAAATTGGCCAATAGACTAAAAATATTTTGATATGAAATTCACAAGATTTTAAAAAAGCTATGCAGTCAAAAATAGCAGCTTATATAACCTGTTATCAAGATCAAGAATCTTCTAATCGCTGTATTCAAGCTATTGAGTCTCAATCTATTCAGGTTACATCTATATATATAATAGACAATTCTGAGCAGCCATTACAACTTTATAGTAAAGACAATTTATTATTAATCCATCATTATCCCCATAATATTGGAATTGCAGAAGGTTTAGGAAAAGCATTGGACTGGTCTATAGAGCAAAAATATGATTTTCTATGGACATTTGATCAAGATAGTATTCCTACTGAAAATTGTCTAGAAATATTGCTAAAGAATTATTCTAAGCTATCTCAAAACAATGATTATAAAATTGGCATAATTGCACCTAGTGTTGCTGATAAGAGAACTGCTCAAGTAGTAGAAGCCACTATTTTTACTAATGATCATTTTCAAGGAATTAAACATAATAACAATGTTGACTTCTATGAATGCGATGCACCGATTACATCAGGTTCTCTTATTTCCTTGGCTGCTGCTAAAACTATTTCTCCTCCTTGTATTCAATTATTTATTGATGGTATTGACCTAGATTATGGTTTAAGGCTAAGGCAGAAAGGGTTTCACAATTTGATTATTACTCAGGCTATTATGTACCATCATTTTGGTGAACCAATTCAAGTAAAATTTATCAATCAATATCGCTATATACAAAAGTATTCAGCTTTGCGCTATTACTATATATGTCGTAACCACACTTATTTAGAAACTCGTTTTTCTCAGGGCTACTATCGCTTTACTAGCTTAATTAAGAGGATAAAATATATGGTAGTAAAAATTTTTCTAATTTTCTTGTATGAAGAAGAAAAAACACGAAAGATATGGGCTTGTTTATTAGGTACGTATTATGGTTTGATAGGCAATATCAGTCAAAACTGGTAATTGTTTCGATAAACAATTAAGAATTATGAATTAAGATAAAAATATTAATTTTTTAGTAAAATGCAATAAAAAGAATTTTTATGCTTAAACCTCTATGAAAATACTGTCTACTGATATCCCTCAGGTTTTATTGATAGAACCACAAGTGTTTGAAGATGCACGAGGTTTTTTTCTGGAATCATTCAACCAAAAAATATTTACAGACAAAACTAGTTTACACTATGACTTTGTTCAAGATAATCATTCTCAATCTGCATACAATGTTTTACGCGGTTTGCACTACCAAATTACTCAACCTCAAGGTAAACTTGTCCGTGTAGTTGTGGGCAAAATCTTTGATGTAGCTGTGGATATCCGCAAAAGCTCTTCTACTTTTGGTAAATGGGTAGGCTATGAATTGAGTGCAGAGAACAAACGCCAATTGTGGATACCACCAGGTTTTGCTCATGGTTTTCTCGTGCTGTCAGAAGTAGCGGAAGTTATTTACAAAACTACAGATTACTACTCACCGGGGGGCGATCGCACTATTCTATGGAATGACCCCGATTTAGCTATAGATTGGCCACTCCAACAACCACCAATATTATCAGCGAAAGATAGTAACGGTAGATTATTGAAAGATGCCGAAGTGTATGAGTAAAACAGTATTACTAATTGGTGGCAATGGTCAAGTCGGTCAAGAGCTACAAAAAACTCTCCTTGGTGAAAACAAAGTTATCACAGTTGCACGTCCAACCATAGATTTAGCCCAACCAGAAACTATACGTCACATCATTAGGGAAGCCCAACCCCAAATAACCATTAACGCTGCTGCTTACACAGCAGTAGACAAAGCGGAAAGTGAACCTGAACTAGCTACAGCTATTAATACGACTGCACCCCAAATTATGGCGGAAGAAACCCAGAAACTGGGTGCTTGTTTAATTCATATTTCTACAGATTATGTTTTTGATGGTCAAGCAAGTAGCCCCTATTTAGAAGCTCACCAAACTCACCCTTTAAGTGTCTATGGTCAAAGCAAATTAGGAGGAGAAATAGCCATTCAACAAACTTGCCAAGATTACATCATCTTGCGTACTGCTTGGGTTTATGGCGGTTTCGGCAAAAGCAATTTTGTGAAAACTGTGTTGCGATTAGGTAGGGAACGACCAGAATTGCGGGTAGTTGAGGATCAAATTGGTAGTCCTACCTGGGCACGAGATATCGCTACTGTCATTGCCCAGATTATCCCTCAATTTAACCCTGACATAACTGGTATTTATCACTACACTAATAGTGGAGTTGCTAGTTGGTATGATTTAGCGATCGCTATTTTTGAAGAAGCTCAACAAATGGGTTTTCCCCTCCAGGTCAACCGCATAGTTCCCATCACCACCCCCGAATATCCCCTACCAGCCCATCGTCCTGCCTATTCTGTCTTAGCTTGTGGGAAAATATCAGCAGTGATCGGTACTTATCCTCCCCATTGGCGACAAAGGCTAAGGCTGATGCTGCAAGAATGGCTGCCTAATTGTGGACTCATATGAAAGCACTGATTTTATCTGGTGGAAAAGGCACACGCTTACGCCCCCTCACCTATACGGGTGCCAAACAACTTGTACCTGTTGCCAATAAGCCAATTTTGTGGTATGGGATTGAGGAAATGGTGGCAGCGGGAATTAAAGATATTGGTATAATTATTAGCCCAGAAACTGGAGCAGAAGTACGGAATAAAACAGGAAATGGCGATCGCTTCAACGCCAATATTACCTACATTTTACAGGAACAACCAGCTGGACTAGCCCATGCGGTCAAGGTTGCCCTTCCTTTTTTAGGTGATTCGCCATTTTTGATGTATTTGGGTGATAACTTGATTCAACAAGGAGATTTAAGTTATTTTCTCCAAGAATTTAACCAACAACAGCCAGATGCGTTAATTTTGTTGCGTCAGGTGTCTAACCCTAGCGCCTTTGGTGTAGCTAAGGTAGATGATACAGGCAGAGTATTACAACTGATAGAGAAACCCAAAGAACCACCCTCAAATCTGGCATTAGTTGGGGTTTATTTCTTCTCCCCCATTATCCATGATGCGATCGCTGCCATCCAACCCTCAGCCAGAGGAGAATTAGAAATCACCGATGCCATACAATCTTTAATTGATTGGCAAAAACAAGTTGTGGCTTGTAATTTAGATGGATGGTGGTTAGACACAGGAAAAAAAGACGATTTACTCGAAGCTAATAGATTAATTCTTGATACCTATTTAACCAAATCTATTGTCGGTGATGTAGATACCAATAGTCAGATTATTGGTAGAGTCCAAATTGGTGCTAATTCCCAAATTATTAACTGTACAATTCGGGGGCCAGTAGTCATTGGTAGTGGCTGTCATTTAGAAAATTGCTTTATTGGCCCCTACAGCAGCATTGCTAATAACACCACACTTATAGATACAGATTTAGAACATAGTGTCGTGCTAGAAGGAGCGAAAATCATCGGTATTCATGACCGAATTATTGATAGCGTCATTGGTTATCGCGCTCAATTAACCGTTGCACCCCGTCGGCCCAAAGCCTTACGCTTCTTAATTGGTGATGATTGTCAAATCGAACTGACATGATTTATTTTTTAACAGTTAACTATTACTCGACTCAACTGGTAGCCAAATTAATTAATTCTTTTCCTCTGGACAACGAGATTGAATATAAAATTGTAATTATTAACAACTCACCTGATGATCAATCAATTTATCAGCTAGAAAATTCCTCTACTTTGATTATTGACGCAGAAAAAAATATTGGCTTTGGTAGTGGCTGCAATTTAGGTTTAAAATGGATTTTCAATCAAAATAAACAAGCAATTGTTTGGATTATTAACCCAGATGCTTATCTACCAGACAATAGTCTAAAACAATTAAAAACTTTTTTTGACAGGCATCCAGAAATTTCCATTCTTGGCACAATTATTTATACACTTACAGCACAGACTTGGTTTGCTGGTGGTACTTTTAGTCAGCTAACTGGGTCAATTTCACAGAAAAATGTATTCACAAGTAACGAGGATAAAGATTATGTTGCTTGTGAATGGGTTTCTGGTTGTAGCTTAATAATTAATTTCGCTAAATTTTCACAAATTCCTGTTTTCGACAGTTCCTACTTCCTTTATTACGAAGACTTCGATTTTTGTAGACGCTACTCTCAACAAGGACACATTATCGCCATCACTAAAAAAATTAGTGTCATTCACCAACCCTCTTCAATTACTAATAAAAATATTCTGCTCAAAACTCAACATAGTACCTACAGCTACCTCTTAACATTATCTAGATACACAAATTTAACAGTACAAATATTCAGACTAACTCGCCTCATCTGCTATGGTCTATTTTTAATACCCATCCAACCATTAGTAGCAAAGGGAAAATTTCAGGGCATATACAATTATTTTCAGCACCACATAATAAAATCGTAAACTTATACTCGACATTCCCATTTACTGTTGATTATTCCCGGCTTTGCATGAGATTTTTATCTACTTTGAAGACCTGAGAATCAAATCTCATTGATGTAATTTGACCAAGTTGCAGCATTCTGGGATCGGAAACCACTACTGCCTAAATGCCAACAACCGCTTTCATGGATTTGTTAGACTGATCACACCAGGATTTTTCAGTCAAATCTCTGATAACGGCAGCAGAAGAGGCTATTCATGCTTACAAGTACCTTACTTCTCTCAAATCAACTCCCCAGCCTACAATATTCTTCCACAGCAGAACGCTTCGACGACACGTGGGAAGCGCCCCTAGCAACCCTGTTGGGGCTGGGACGTGCTGCTGGTGCAGATTTTGTCGAATTTTATTTAGAACGTCGTAACTACATCAGTTGCCTAGCAGAAGAAGACACAATAACCAGCATATCCCCCAGTCTAGCCACAGGCGCAGGAGTGAGAGTATTTCGTGGCAAAGCCGACTGCTACGTCAGCACCAATGACCTCACCTTTTCTGGGTTAAAAGCAGCCTTAGAAAAAGGGCTGTCTATCATGGGACTACAACTACCTGCTCCCAATGCTTTTATTCCCGAAATTAACTTAGAATTACTCAGAGACTACGCCACCAAGCGCGGTAAAGACGGGTGGTTAAACCTGTGCAGTTCCATCCGCGAAATGGGTGAAATTCTCCTTGATGGTACGGCTCAACTTAATAAAAAAGCTACCCATGTACAGTCCCGTCGCGCTTCCTACTTCCGTGACTGGCAAGAGGTATTAGTAGCCGCTAGTGATGGTACATTTGCCCGTGACATACGTCTCACCCAGTCCGTAGGCTTTAATCTCCTCTGTGCTGATGGTGCTAACCGTACCTCCATTGGTGAACGTGCAGGTAATACTAGCGACCCCAATTTTCTGAGAACCTGGGACTATCAACAAGATGCAGAACACATTGCCGAATCCGCAGGTAAAATGTTGTATGCCGATTATGTGGAATCAGGAACTTACCCAATTATTATGGCCAACCACTTCGGCGGGGTAATTTTCCATGAAGCCTGTGGACACCTATTAGAAACTACTCAAATCGAACGCAATACCACACCCTTTGCCGATAAAAAAGGTGAAAAAATTGCCCATGAAAGTTTAACCGCTTGGGATGAAGGTAGGGCAGATAACGCCTTCGGCACAATTGATATGGATGACGAAGGGATGCCGGCACAAAGAACATTATTAATAGAAAAAGGCGTTCTCAAAAACTTTTTAGCAGACAGGGCAGGTTCTGTCAGGACAGGACATCCCAGGACAGGCAGTGGCCGTCGCCAAAATTATACTTTTGCTGCTGCTAGTCGGATGCGAAATACTTATATTGCTCCTGGTGAATACAGTCTAGATGATTTATTTGGTTCCATTGATAAAGGAATTTACTGTAAGAAAATGGGTGGTGGTAGCGTTGGTGCTACTGGTCAATTCAACTTCAGTGTCGATGAAGCTTATTTAATCGAAAATGGCAAAATCACTAAACCATTAAAAGGGGCAATTCTCATTGGTGAGGCTAAGGAAATTATGAATAAAATTTCCATGTGTTCTCAAGATTTATCCCTAGCACCTGGTTTTTGTGGTTCCGTGAGTGGCAGCATTTACACCACCGTTGGACAACCCCACATCAAAGTCGATTCCATTACCGTTGGTGGACGCTAGGAATTTTACTGTGTAGGTTGGGTTGACGTAAGGAAACCCAACATAAAAACACATTGTTTGATATTTTGTTCCATCTTACTGTGATTTGGTATAGCAGGTGACAGGTAACAGGTGACAGGTGACAGTGCTAAAAGCCTTTTGCTGTCTAAGTTTTATTCTTAGTTAATGTCCTAACCGCTCTGTCCATTGCTATAAATGAGTTTTTCACCTCGTCTTTTCAGAGATAGGTAGAGAGGTAAAATCGTAAATTTTGAATTGTGAATTGAACTATGGCAAAAATTCAAGAAATTGCTAAATACGCCAAAGAAAATGCTGAAAGATTAGGCATTAAGAAATTTGACATTTATGGTTCTACAGTCGATGAAACCAGTGTACAAGTTGACCAAGGTGAACCCAAACAAGTTAAGGCTTCTAACCGTTCTGGTGTGACGGTTCGTGTTTGGAATGAAGACAATACAATCGGTGTCACTAGTACCACAGATGTAGACCCTCAAGGATTAGAATTAGCTTTAAAAACTGCCTATGAAGCTAGTTTTTTTGGTGTAAAGGAAAACGTGCCTGATTTTAGCCCAGAAGCCACTATTCCTATTCCTATCACCCATCAAGATAAAGCACCACAAGCACCAGTTTCGGAGTTAATCGAAAAATTAGTTGTAGCAGAAAAAGAACTTTTAGAAGCCCATCCTGCAATTACAGGTGTTCCCTATAATGGTTTGGCACAACGAGACATTGACCGCTTTTATCTCAACAGCGATGGTGCTTTGAGAACTGAATCTCATTCTTTAGCTTCCCTTTATCTTTACAGTAAAACTGATGAAGAAGGAAAAAAACCCCGCAGTGCTGGTGCTTATCGAGTTAAAGAAAGTGTAGCAAATTTAGATATTGCTGGTTGTATTCAGGAAACAGCAGAGAAAACTATCAGTCACTTGAATTATGAAAAAATCAAGTCTGGTAAATATCAAGTGGTGTTTTCTGCTGAAGCTTTCTTGAGCTTATTGGGCGCTTTTTCTAATTTATTTAATGCCCAAAGCATTCTTGATAATCAAAGTTTATCGAAAGCTGATGATATTGGTAAGCAAATTGCTTCACCCTTACTTTCTGTTTATGATGATGCGCTGCATCCAGCTAACATTGGTGCAGAAAGTTTTGATGGTGAAGGTACTCCTACCCGTCAAGTTCAGTTGATAGAAAAGGGTGTGTTAACTGGGTTTCTCCATAGTGCGGGAACTGCTAAACGACTCAATGCTCAACCTACAGGTAACGCCAGTATTGGTGCTAAGGTAAGTGTCGGTCCGAATTTTTATCATGTATTTGCAGCTGCAACTCCTGAACAGGAATTGAGCCTGGAAACTGCGGAAAATGTGATTTTAATTGATGATTTACAAGCACTTCATGCCGGGGTAAGGGCGTTACAAGGTTCTTTCTCCCTACCCTTTGATGGTTGGTTGGTAAATAAAGGCGAGAAAACCAGTATTGAGTCTGCTACTGTAGCTGGTGATTTCTTGGAATTGTTGAAGTCAATTGTTTATGTAGAAAAAGAGGTGGAGTTAACTCCTGGGGGAGTTTGTCCGCGAATTTGGGTGAGTGAACTTTCCATTACTGGAGATTAATATTTTGGGGTGGGTATTACCCACCCAACTTTGTCCCTAACCTGGCTGGGTTTAAGGAATAGGCAGAGATTGTAATAATTTAGCGATAATAGTTTTGGCATTGCGTCCTCCTCTAGGAATGAGGCGATGACTGAGGACGTGGGGCGCAAGAAATTTTACATCATCAGGAATAGCATAATCTCTACCCAAAATAAAAGCGATCGCTTGAGTCGCTTTTTGTAATGCCACAGTACCACGGGGACTCACCCCTAATGTTACTTCCTCATCTTGTCTAGTGGCTCTGACTAAATCAAGAATGTATTGCTGTAAAGATGTCTCAATTTTTACTTGAGCGCACATTTTCCTTAGTTCAGATATTTCTGCCAAACTCACACAAGACTGTAAATCACTTACCCGCACACCAGCTTGCAGATTTTCCAGCATTTGTAGTTCTTCCGATTCAGAAGGATAGCCCAAGCTTAAAGACACCATAAACCTGTCCATTTGCGCTTCAGGTAGGGGAAATGTCCCTTGGTACTCAATGGGGTTTTGGGTGGCAATGACAAAGAAAGGCTGGGGCACTGGACGAGAAACACCATCCACTGTGACCTGGTATTCCTCCATTACCTCTAACAACGCTGACTGGGTACGGGGAGTGGCACGGTTAATTTCGTCAGCTAGTAGGACATTAGCAAAGATTGGCCCAGGCAAAAAAGTAAATTCACCGCTTTTTGGGTTCCAAATATTCGTTCCCGTAATATCCGTCGGTAGTAAATCGGGAGTACATTGGAGCCTTTGAAACCGACCATCTAAAGATTGTGCTAGGGACTTAGCGAGGAGGGTTTTGCCAACGCCCGGAACATCTTCTAGCAGGGCATGTCCACCAGCCAATAAAGCCACTATAACTAAACGGATGGCTTCTGTTTTACCGACGATAGTACGAGCTAGATTTTGCGTTAAAGCGTCAATTTTATCTCTCATGCTCTGGGAAAATTACTTAATGAAGAATAGGAAATGGAAAAGGGAGAGTAGTTTTTCTAACTACCAATTACCTGTTACCAATTACCTATTACCATAACTAGAGTTTTCCCAATTAGCATTAACAAACTAGCATTCTGTCCGGAAAATTTCTCTAGCCACGGCGCAATCTTGTTGAATTTGGCTCCTCAAGGCCTCTAGTGACGAGAATTTTTGTTCAGGACGCAAAAATCTGACCAGTTGGACAATCAGGGTTTTACCATATAAATCACTAGACCAATTAAATAAATGTACTTCGACTGCTCTATGGGTACCGTTGACTGTAGGGCGGTTACCAATATTCATTACACCCTGAATCATAGTGGGTGTAGTCGATGTTGCTTCTCCTCTCACCAGTACCTGCACTGCATAAACACCAGAACGGGGTAAAAATTTATCTTCTGGCAGTTGGAGGTTAGCTGTAGGAAAACCAATAGTTCGACCTAACTTTTGCCCTGGAATCACTACACCAGTTAAAGTATATGGTCTTCCTAGTAAAATATTAGACTGGGGAATATCGCCAGCTTCCAGGGTTTGACGAATTAAGGATGTGCTAATGCGGTCGTCTGCTGTTAATTCTGGGTCGAGGCTGTGACCGTCTGGAGGCAGTTCATCGGTATAGGTTTTAATGGGAACAATGGTGACAGGAATATTGTATTTAGCTGCCAGGCTTTGCAAATCTTGGGCTGTACCTTCACGCTTTTTCCCAAAACAGAAATCTTGACCGACGCTAATTTTTTGACATTGCAGTTGCTTAACCAAAATTTTTTCAACGAACTCCTCCGGTGAGAGGGCTGATAGTTCTTTGTCGAAGGGTAATAATACTAATTGTTCTACCCCAAGCGATCGCAATAATTCCACTTTTTCATCCAGTGGTGTCAATAACGCACGGGGTTGGCCTGTAAAAAATTCCTGGGGATGGGGATGAAAGGTAACAACTGTGGAGTAGGCACGTTTTTGGGGTGAGTTAAGATTTGGTGCAGTTACAGGATGAGGGGATAAGTTGACTTCTGGAGTTTCCCCATTTCTCCATCTCTGTTCAGCTATTGCTGACTGCAAAATTGGCTGAATTACCCTTTGATGACCAAGATGTACACCATCAAATTTGCCAAGAGCAACAGCAGTCGGTGTTAGAGCCAATTCGGCCGCAGCCGCAACCCACACAGAAGACCCATTTTGAGACAAATTTAGCACTTGGATTTTGGGATTTGAGGTTAATTATCGCTATCAGCAGTCAGTTCATCAATCATGGCAAACTCCCTAGCCAATCACACCATACCACCAATAGCCTGATGCAGTGGAGGCCAGACTAGTTTACTCTCATTTACTCCCAAATGCTGGGGATTTGATGAAACCGTTCTGGGGCACCATCTTCATGGACACCTCAGCAACGAGTACAATCTGGTGCTGTGAGCGCTCTGATCACCAATCTAATCTAATTTCGATCAATCCCTCTGACTTTTCACTAAATCGCTTTAAGTTCTCCACTAAATAGCAGAGAGTTGGTAGGTTATATAGAAGATTGACTGACTGAATAAGATTCCGATAAAGAAGAGGATACAGGCACATGGAGAACTAAACCTTCCCTAGCCATAATCGCTCCCGGAAACTGCTCAGATGCTTCCTGCCCAACATTATCTAGAAATTCATCATTGTGGGAAGGGTCATGATGATAAATGACTAAGGTTTTGACATTGGCTGCTTTGGCAACTTTTACGGCTTCTTGCCAAGTTGAATGTCCCCAGCCATATTTTGGTGCTTTGGGGGAGTGATATTCTGCTTCTGTATAAGTAGAATCGTAAATCACTATGTCAGCATTGTGACAAAGCCTGAGGACATTTTCGTCTAACTTATTAGCATAATGCTCAGTATCTGTAATATAAACAGCTGCCCCACCGCGCCAGTTAACTCGATAGCCCACTGCTTCCCCTGGATGGTTTAAATGTCCAGTATCAATAGTAATATCGTCAATTTGAATGGGTTCCCCTGGTTTAACGTTGTGGAAGCTTAAACTTGCCTGCATAATTTGCAAAGGTACAGGGAAGTTAGGATGTAACATCTGGTCATTGAGACGCTGTTCTATTGTTGAACCGTCAGGGGCGATCGCACCATAAATATCAAATTTATTGCCTTTAATAAACGCTGGGGTAAAGAAGGGAAAACCTTGTATATGGTCCCAGTGGGAATGAGTGAAAAATAGGTAAGCTTGTAAAGGCATCTGACGCAGCAGCGATTGTCCTAACACATGTAGTCCCGTGCCGCCATCAAATATCAAGCGTCTACCTCCCACTTGCATAGAGACGCAAGGAGTGTTACCTCCATAACGGACGGTATGTGACCCTGGACTGGGGATGCTACCCCGAACGCCCCAAAATTCAACGTTAAACTGGTTCTCTATCCTAGACATGGGTGTTGCTTGCTGGACTGAGCGGGCGGTTAATCAAAAAAAAGGTTTCTTATGGTGTTTAGTTTATGCTGTCTTACCACTTTGGTGAGCAAGTATCTATTGGTAAAACAGCATACCTTGTTTTTGGACTGTTTGGATAAGTGCTGAGTGAAGAATTGTCAGTTCTAACTCTCAGATTATCAAAATTTATATGTAATTAATGATCTCAAGATAGCTCCTAATTCTATAGCTTATACCGTGCTCCTGTGAATTTATTTGAAGCTGGAATTTACTCAAGCCGCAAAAATTTACTGAAATTTAAATTTCCAGGTGGACAGTTGCTGCAATCCCCTAGCATAAGTAAGATTGTATTGCAGTGGTGTAATGCTAATGTAATTTTCACGGATAGCATGTACATCAATAGGAATATTTTCCGGTAAATTTAAGCCTGCTGGCGGTTCTATATCTTCTAACACTTCTCCAGTGAGCCAGTAATACGTTTTGCCCCGTGGATCTACTCGCTTGTCAAAAACATCCACATAACGCCTCACTCCTTGTCTGGTAAAGGTCACCCCAGCAATTTCTGTCCAGGAAACAGGTGGAATATTTACATTTAGTAACATCAACTCTGGGAGTGGACAGTTCGCTAACTGGTCAACTAAGGACTGGGCGAACTGGGCAGCGGCAGCAAATTCTTTATAGGTATGGCTAGCAAGACTAAAAGCAATACTCGGTATACCTTCAATCAGACCTTCCATGGCAGCTGATACGGTGCCAGAGTAGAGGATTTCTGTTCCTAAGTTAGCACCTTGGTTAATACCGGATAGAACTAAATCGGGAGGGGAATCAAGTAACGCCCACAGTGCTAATTTC
Source organism: Richelia sinica FACHB-800 (assembly GCF_014698825.1). Classification (GTDB taxonomy): domain Bacteria; phylum Cyanobacteriota; class Cyanobacteriia; order Cyanobacteriales; family Nostocaceae; genus FACHB-800. Next base: position 17,810 of record NZ_JACJTT010000033.1, on the reverse strand, counting down.
ACGCAATCTGAGGGAGTACCATCACAAGCCCAAGCATTGATAGCTGGATGAAACAGTGATTCAACCATTTCCGCGCGAATGGGTTGTAGTAAGGTGAGTCCATGGCCAGTGGCCGATCGCTCTCGGTCAGGACATACCACAGTTACATCATGACCTGCCTCTGCCAGTCCATTTGCTAAAGCACGGATACCTAAAGCGGCAATACCGTCATCATTACTAATTAATAGTTTCATGTGTTATTAATCAAGGATCAGTTGTCAGCGATCGCTAAAAATCAACAATCAGGGAGATGTAAGGTCAAGAGATTTGCCGATGATTAGCATAGTTGACATCACCTGTATTGTCTCAAATCCATTTACCAATCTCAAATTGGTATCATTTCTGAATCTAGGTGTGACAGGGAACAGAGAAAAGCAGTTATAGAAGCTTTCCATCATCACTCCAGATTTATGAATGGGTCTTTAGCTGATAAAAAGAGAAATGGTGTAGTTTTATTAATGCCAGACCACAGAGGTTATTTGTCCTCTAGTTCCCAAATTTGAACTATAGACTAATGACTAATGACCACCGACAAATAACTAATTACTAATTACTAATGACTAGCAATTTAGAGGCTCAACTTTTAGCACTGCAACAAGAAGGAGAAGCAGCGATCGCCGCTGCCACCAGTTTAGAACGCCTAGAGGAACTCAGAGTCAACTATCTGGGCAAAAAAGGACAACTAGGGGCACTGTTACGCAGTATGGGGCAAATGAGTGCAGAGGAGCGTCCAAAAATTGGGGCAATCGCTAATACTGTAAAAGAAGCCCTGCAAAATCATCTTGATCAACAACGGACTGCCCTAGAAGCTGCCCAAATTCAAGCACAGCTGGAGGCAGAAACCATAGATGTCACCATGCCAGGGATTTATCGCCCCCAAGGTCGCATACATCCCCTCAACGGCATTATTGATCGGGCCCTAGATATCTTCGTCGGTATGGGTTACACCGTCGCCCAAGGGCCAGAAATGGAAACAGACTATTATAACTTTGAGTCCCTCAACACTCCACCAGACCACCCTGCCCGTGATATGCAGGACACCTTCTATCTCCCAGACGGTAACTTACTGCGGACTCACACCTCCTCAGTACAAATCCGTTACATGGAAAAAGAGGAACCACCCATCCGCATCGTTGCCCCAGGAAGAGTTTATCGTCGTGATGATGTAGATGCCACCCATTCCGCAGTTTTCCACCAAATCGAATTATTAGCCATTGATGAGGGATTAACATTTACAGACCTCAAAGGCACAGTCAAAATATTTTTGCAAGCAATGTTTGGTGATTTACCCATTCGCTTCCGCGCTAGTTATTTCCCCTTCACCGAACCCTCTGCGGAAGTTGATTTGCAGTGGAATGGACGCTGGTTAGAAGTTATGGGATGCGGCATGGTTGACCCCAATGTTCTCAAAGCAGTCGGTTATGACCCAGAAATTTATACTGGTTTTGCGGCTGGATTTGGTGTAGAACGTTTTGCCATGGTATTGCACCAAATAGATGATATTCGCCGTTTGTATAATAGCGATTTGCGCTTTTTGCAACAGTTTTAATTTAGGTATTGGTAAATTATAGTCAATCAACTACTAATTTACCAAACCCTAAAATGTTCTAAATATTAACAATTTCCAAAAGTCGGTTTTTCAGATTTTCTTAATTTAAAAATAGGAGTAAGAACATGGGGCTTCAGGAAGAAATTGACAAAATGAGGCCGGAGATTAGATCAGATCACTATTCAATGTCTATTGGAGAATGGATCAGTCTATATGAAGATAAATCAATTAACTTATATCCTGAATTTCAAAGATTTTTTCGGTGGTCAACAGTCCAAAAAACGAGGTTAATAGAATCTGTTTTACTGGGTATACCTATTCCACCTATTTTTGTTGCTCAACGTGAAGATGGAGTTTGGGATATTGTAGATGGTCTTAATAGACTATCTACGATCTATGAATTTATTGGAAAACTCAAAGATGAAAATAACAACTATGTTGAGCCATTAATTCTTGAAGGCACTAAATATTTACCAAGTCTAGCAGGAAAAAAATGGGAAGATGATGATAATCCTCAAAACTCTCTAACACAACATCAGCGTCTTTTGATCAAAAGGGCAAAAATTGATGTGACTATTATTCTAAAAGAAAGTGATGATAAGGCAAAATATGAGTTATTTCAAAGATTAAACACTGGTGGTTCAATAGCTACTGTACAGGAAGTAAGAAGCTGTATTCTTGTTATGTATAATCGGGAGATGTTTAATTGGATGAAAAAATTAAGTCAAAATGAACTATTTAGAGATTGTGTAGGACTAAGTGAAAAATCAATCGCTGAACAATATGATATGGAATTGTTATTAAAATTTTTAGTATTTCGCAATTTAGAAGAAGATAAAATAGTCAATATAAGCAATAATCTAAATGAATTTTTGACAGATAGAATGATTGAAATATCTCAAAATCAAAACTTTGATTATTCAGAGGAAGAAAATGCATTTAATAAAACATTTGAAATTTTAAATCAACACATGGGAATTGATAGTTTTCGTAAATATTCTCTTACTAAAGATAAGTTTTTAGGAGGATTTTTGGTATCAGCCTATGAGTTAATAGCTTTAGGTGTTGGTTATAACTATAAAAAATTATCTAATTCATCTATTAATATCAGAGAAAAAGTAAAGCAAATTTGGATAGATACTGAAAATACAATTTTATCGAGTCAAGGTTGGTCAAATGCTAATGCACAACGAAGAATAACAAGATTAATTCCCCTTGGTCGTAAACTGTTCCAGCCATGAAAATACGTACCGTAGAACAGCTTAGTGATATACTAGCAAGAGAACTTGCATGGCGGAAAGTAGAGCTTTCAGCGTTGAAAAGTTTAATTGATTCAAAATCTTTTGCTTCAGGGAAACGAAAAGCATTACTTCGCAGTGGTATCACTATACTTTATGCTCATTGGGAAGGATTTGTTAAAGTAGCAGCTAAATGTATCTAAATAATTCATTATGAAATTTTTCACTTTTTATTAATTATCTATTAAATTGACTATCTATTTCCGACAATTATCACAATGCCCACAACGCCAATTTTCAGCTTCTGCCCCAAAACCAAAAGCCTTTAACAAAAAATTCCACCGACACTGTTTAGTATACAAATACCGCGTCATTTCTTTAGCTGCTTGCAGTTGGGTTGGTGCTTGATGCCCTGATTGAGAATTAATTACATAATGGAAAGGGTCAAGCCATTTCAGTTCACCATTACTATGCAGTAAAGACAACGCCATTGCCCCATCGGAAAATTGGCGCGTTATGGCAGTTATTTCCCCCTGTTTCGGAATTTTTTTCGCTAATTGTTTAGCTCTTTCTTGTTGTTTAAACATTTGTGCTTCAAAGAACTGCCGTCTTTGCTTATCTTCGCTATCTAAAAACCCAGTCGGTTCACTCACTAAAGTCAGTGCTTCTGCTGGTTTACCATCTCTACCAGCCCGACCAATCTCCTGCACATATTCAGATAGCAAATGTGGTACATGAAAATGTATGATCCAACGACAATTATTCTTGTTAATTCCCATTCCAAAGGCACAAGTACAAACAACAAAAGGGATTTTTCCAGTTAACCAGCTTGCCTCTACTGCCCGTCTTTCTGTTGCCCCTAATCCCGCATGATAACTAGCAGTATTATATCCTAATTCCGTTAACCATGCTGCTAATTCTTCGCTATCTTTGCGAGTTCTGACATAAATCAAACCAGCTTGATTGTGATGCTTTTGAATAAATTTTAATAATTGTTGTTTTCTACCTTTTGGTGTCCAAGCAATACGCACATTAAGATGTAAATTATCCCGATAAGGATTGAGTTTATAAATATCAGGTTTTTGTAATTGTAAAACATCAGTAATTATCTTTTGTGCTGAAGGGTCAGCCGTAGCAGTAAAAGCCGCTATACTAATTTTTGTCCCTACTGGTTTTGTTTTTAATAACGCTGGCCGAACCGCACCCAAACGCCGATAAGCAGGACGAAAAGTATCACCCCATTGGGCTAAACAATGAGCTTCATCAAGAATCAAACCATTAATTTGTAATTCAGGTTGACATAATCTTTCCCATACAGGTGGACTCAATAAAGTTTCTGGAGATAAATATAATAATCTTAATTGTTGTTTTTCTAAAGCTTGCAAAGTCGCACGACGTTGAGAAGAAGATAATTCATTATGTAAAAGAGCCGCTTTTTGGTTTCGCTGCTTTAGTTCCTCCACTTGATTTTCCATCAGTGCTACCAACGGAGAAACCACCAAAGTTAATCCTGTATTTAGCAAAGCCGGGAGTTGAAAGCAAATCGACTTTCCCCCACCAGTAGGCATAATAATTAAAGCATCTTTACCTGATAACAAACTGTTGACAATTTCTCCCTGTGGAGACCGGAAATTATCATAACCCCAGATTTCTTTTAATGCTGTGCGAATTTGAGTTAATGAATTTGTAATTGGGCTATTCATAGTAATATTTAAGCCTAAATCATTGTTTTAGGCGGAAATATGATTAACACCTACTTGATAAATTACCTGTTCTCGTACTGAATTTGCAGCAGCTATAGCTATTTCTTCCCAATCGCTATCTAATAGTAATATACCCAAGAGCGACTTTAACAAATTTCGATTTGATATAAATTCTTCAACATTAAATATTTCATCTTGTTCTAAAATTTCTTGCAGTGTTGATATTGCAGCAGGTTCAGGTAATTGTAGTCTTTTAATTAAGCGTTGCTGTGCTACTTCTAATGCTGTTTTTTCTCCTATACCCAAATTCCAGGCTTGTAAAAGTAACCGCAGTTCTCGGTTAAGTGATACGCGCAATTTTGTTAATCTTCCTAATAATGCAGGGTTTTTTAATAAAGCTGGAACTGCTAAACCCCATTCTAAACCTGCTGTTACATCACAGCCGGTTTCATCTTCAATTTTAATTGCTTCTTGAAGGGATGTAGGATTAAAAAGTAAATCAATAGCTGCTGCTACATTTTGATTATTATTCATAAGTTTTTTCCTATATTTATATTATTGTTTTAGTCTCAAAATACTATATTCAAAGTATGTCAGATTCTCGTATTCTTCATCAACACCAAGATTGAGCATATTTTGGTTTTCATAAAATCGTTCCGCACTCTGAAGTGAATGTAGACCAATTCTTCCACCATAACCTAATTCTACACTTCTCAATCTTGCATATCTTAATAATGCAGTACCTACACCTTTGTAGCGTGGAGGACGTTGGATTTCTTTACGATTCCAAGGTGCAGAGGTAATGTACTGTATGTATACTAACTTTTGTCCTATTGCCAAGCGTGAACCATGCAATTGGGTTTCTATCATTATTAACCCTTGAGTACAATCTTCACACTCAAGTGCATAACCTTCTTCGTTATCTTGTTTAGTAATATATCCCAGTTTAAACAACCAGTCCCAAAACTTATCTTCTGCTTGAACAACCCGCAATTGTTCGCGCCATAAGTTTTCATAATCATCAATGTGCTTTTGAGACAATTCAACAATATTAGCGTTAACAGGTGAGTTGTCTATACCTCGATTTAATTGAATTTGTAGCTGCACTAATACACCTTGTCAGAATTTTCTATTAGTTGAGTTTATCGCTCAATGTGGTTTTGTAGGATGCAGAAGGGTATAACCCTTTATCTGCAATGCTTTTGGTGTTTTCCATCGTCACTGACAAAATAACATTTTTAGATAGAAGTCTCATCAACCTGTCTAATGTACGCTTATCTATATTTAACCAGCATAGCTAATACATACCTTAGTATTAATAGGATGTGCAAAAAATATTATTTTAGTATTACTCAAAAACATAAAAATGACATATAATAATAGGTGAGATCAATTCAATAAGAGAATATGACGGATGTAGGTTGGGTTGAGGAACGAAACCCAACATTTCACAACCCTATGTATATGTTGGGTTTCACTTTGTTCAACCCAACCTACAGATTTGTTACATTCTGTTATTGAATCGGTATCAACATATTTCATTTTCAGTACCTGATAATCGAGTAGTAGAACATGGCAACCACAAATTTCACGCTACAAGGCAAAAAATTAGACACAGGGCAGGATTCAGGTGTTTCAGGAGAAAACCAAAGCCCAAGTGTGCAAGACTCTCCCAACTCTACCTCTGGAAAGCGAATATCAGTTTTAATGACTGATGAAGCTGCCGAGCTACTGCAATACCTCGCGGAAACGCAAGGTATATCTAAAAGCGAAGCTCTTAGAAAAGCTATAGCGACTGAAGCCTATTTTCTAAAAGAAAGAAAAAATGGATCTCAGATTCTGCTTCAGAAACCCAATGAGAAGATTAGGGAGGTGATTTTCAGGTAAGGACAGGGTAGATGTGGGGAGAGTAACCCAGCAAACCCTACCGAAAATTTCTTAAAATGACTGTTAAAAACGTTGAACAACAAGCACCTACTAATAAAGTGTTAACACCTGTTGATACTCAAGATAATAAAAATACTTCTCTACTTCCTGATGAGTTAGTTGTAGTAAGTACAGTAGGTGATGAACCTGTTTCACGAGAAATAAGCGAGGAAGCATTCCTCAAACTTGTGTTAGATCACAAAAAAGAAGACAACAAAGCCAGACTACTGATTTTCCTGGCCGGGATATTTGCGTCCAGCTTAGTTGCTCTGATTTCTATATCCTACATTGCTTTGGACAAATCCGATAACGTGAGGAGTTTTGTTAAAGACATTATTCCGATTGTAATCACACCACAAGCAACGCTGTTAGGAAGCGTCTTTAGTGGCTATATGTTGCTAACACGGGATAAAGCTAAGAAAGACGATTAAAGATAATTAAGAATAGTGAACAACCCCTACTAAATTAACCCAGGTAGGGGTTTTTCTTTGGAAAAGTTTTCAGTTTAGAATTGAGATAGCAGTAAGCAGAAATATTAGCTAAAACTAAAATCAATGTTTTTCATGAAGCAGAAAATATAACATGGAAGAACTACTAGAACTCAGACAACTTCTAGAACAGGGTAAAATTCCTGAAGCCTTACTATTAGTTGATGAATTAGAAGAAATGAGCCTCAGTGATAAAATCAATAAAATTGATAGTTATGGCGTGATTCTTCTTATCCATTTAATTAAACAAAAAGCTGAAAAACGTTCTACCCGTTCTTGGGAAATATCTATAGAAAATGCAGTACGGGAAATCAATAAAATCAATAAACGCCGCAAATCTGGAGGTGTTTACTTAAATCAAACAGAATTAATGGAAATTCTCCAACAAGGATATCAAGTAGCACTCAAAAGAGCAGCTTTAGAAGCCTTTGAGGGACGTTATGAAACTGAAGAGTTAGCAACTATGGTGGAAGAACAAGAAATATTAACTCAGGCGTTGGAATTAATTCAACCAAAGTAGAGACGTTCTATAGAACGTCTCTACTACTTCTATGCTCTTACTTCTTCCTTACCTTGTTGTTGCAAGGCAGAATACAATCTATTCAGTGCATTCACATAAGCTTGAGCCGATGCCACGATAATATCAGTGTTTGCTGCATGACCTGAAAATACACGAGATTCATGACGCAAGCGGATGGTAACTTCACCAATAGCGTCAATTCCAGCAGTTACCGATTGTACAGAAAATTCAATTAACTCGTTGGGAACATTCACTACTCGGTTGATGGCTTTGTAGACTGCATCTACTGGGCCTGTACCAATTGCTGCATCAGTTAATTCTTCTCCATTGGGAGTGCGGAGAGTTACTGTAGCAGTGGGTTGAGCATTACTACCACAGGAAACCTGCACCAACTCAACCCGGAATAAATCTGGTGCTTGTTGGATTTCATCGTTAACAATAGCTTCCAAATCCCAATCAGAGATTTCTTTCTTTTTATCCGCTACTTCTTTGAATTTGACAAAGGCTTTATTTAGCTCTGTTTCTGACAGTTCAAAGCCCAATTCTTTCAAGCGAGTACGGAAAGCATTTCTACCAGAATGTTTACCCAATACTATTTGATTGTCTGTTAAACCAATCAATTGGGCATCCATAATTTCGTAGGTGAGTTTGTTTTTCAACACACCATCTTGGTGAATGCCAGATTCATGAGCAAAGGCATTGGCACCGACAATGGCTTTATTTGGTTGTACCAACATTCCCGTTAAATTGGAAACCAAACGAGATGTTTTATAAATTTGTTTGGTGTCAATATTGGTGAGTGAATCTTGGGAGTCTTCTGGTCTCCCAAAGAAGGGGTTAAAGTATTGTCTCCGCACGTGTAATGCCATTACCAACTCTTCTAGAGCAGCATTACCGGCTCTTTCCCCAATACCATTGATAGTACATTCTAGTTGCCTTGCACCATTCTTGACGGCTTCTAAGAAGTTGGCAACAGCTAGACCTAAATCGTTATGACCGTGAACAGAAATAATGGCTTGATCAATATTGGGCACGTTATCTTTTATGCCCTTAATCAATGCACCAAATTCACTAGGTGTAGTGTAACCTACTGTATCAGGAATATTAACTGTAGTAGCTCCAGCAGCGATTACTCGCTCTAATACTTGATAGAGAAATTCTGGATCAGAACGTCCCGCGTCTTCCGGGGAAAATTCCACATCATTAGTGAAACTTTTGGCATAAGCTACCATTTCTTCCGCGATGGCTATGACTTCTGATTTAGTTTTTTTCAGTTTGTATTTGAGATGAATATCAGAAGTGGCAATAAATGTATGAATTCTGCCTTTAGCTGCTGGCTTAATCGCTTCTGCTGCGGCTTTGATATCATCATGTTTAGCTCTAGCTAAACTACAAATCACAGGGCCTTCGGGTATACCAACAATTTGAGCTATTTTGTTGACGGCTTCAAAATCTCCAGGACTAGCAAAGGCAAAACCTGCTTCTATAACATCTACACCTAGACGGGCTAATTGTTTAGCAATGACAATCTTTTCGTCAATGTTTAATGTCGCACCTGGACATTGTTCTCCATCACGCAATGTGGTGTCAAAGATAATAATTCGGTCTGTTGGCTGATTCATGGGATTGATGATGTGTAGTTGTGATTGTGAGGGTTAAATAGCTTGAACAGTAATTTTTATTTTGAAATTTGTAAATAAATGTTATATCTATTGTCCTTCAACTTTTTCTATTTGGTCTCTAATATCATTCAAGTCTATATATCTATCTGTAGCATTACGCAATTCCCTAGCAATCATTCCTTCCGTTGATACTACAGTTATATGGGTATTTTTGGATCTGAGTAATTCGATAGCTCTTTCAAAATCACCATCTCCGCTAAATAATACTACTCTGTCGTATTGATCAACGGTATTAAACATATCTACAACAATTTCAATATCTAAATTCGCTTTTTGTGAGTAACGACCGGAGGCATCATCATAATACTCTTTCAGAATTTTAGTGCGAACCGTATAACCTAAACTAATCAGTGCGTCTCGGAAACCACGTTGGTCTTGTGGGTCTTTTAATCCAGTGTACCAGAAGGCATTGATTAATGTTGTTTCTGACTGTTCGTGTTTGAAATATTCTAAGACTCGCCGTGGATCAAAAAACCAGCCATTTTTTTGTTGAGCATAGAACATATTGTTTCCGTCTACAAAAATAGACAGACGATTCATCGGAGAACCCATAGAAATTTACACCTAATAATAGATATGAATGTTAGTAGAAAACAATAGATTATAGCAATTATTAATTGGCTACTTTGCTAATATCTATAAACTAGATATTGAGGTATAGCTTTTATCTTACCTCTTTTAAAGCCTAAATTTGGGTGAAAGTTTTAAAGTAATAACCGGTTAATTTGTTTTACCTCCAGGTGTTGTGGCTTTAGTCTGTACTCAAAATCTACCAATAAAGTTGACTCAATAGCAGCTTTATGTGTTTGATAACAGTTAAGTTTACTCCCAAAGAGGTAGGTTTAGGCTAAAGGTAATGTTTGGATATATACCCAATCATAAGCTTGTTTTATCAATATCCAGGATTTTTAGTGCCATTTGCCAATATGTCACTAGTGACGAGACATTCTCCTATGACAGTTGGTCGTAGTTCCTGGGATCAAGATACCAACAGTGTGTTGGGGGTGAGAATGTGACAGCTAGTGATTCCTAAGGCAAAATAACCCTGCAATTTGTCTATGTAACTTTCACAGACAAGATTGAGTGAAGTCAGAGGGCTGTGTAGTTTGGGTAAGGTGCTGGGAGCAAGTTTACTAATCTTGGTTTGATTAGGATTAAAAAATAGTTGACAGATGTTTAATATTGGCATGTAAATCTTATTTCAACATTATTTGGTAATAAAACATGGGGGAAATAAATAACCGTTGTTGTACTTAAATTAATTATTTAGACGATATGGCAGAATAACCTAAGTCTACCTTAACCAATAAATCAAGTTTTGCTGCGGCTAATAAAGTAAATCCCCAAAAAAGAATTTTATAAGCATGAAATAACACGCTTGTTTTAGTATTAGCGTTAAGAGTGGAGAATTTAAGTTATGTGCGGATGTTGGAAAATCATAATCTGAGTCCTTTTACTGAAAGGTATGGTCTAAATTATCCCATCAGAAGATATTGTAGTTGTTGCAATTGATGATTAATCTATACCAATTCCTGAACAGGACTATAGATTATATCCGCAACAATATGCTTAGTTGTAACCACTGAAATTATGCCTCTATAAATATACAGTCTATGCCCAGGTTATCACCAAGATGATACAGGCTGCCGATTGTCTTCTGGTATGGGCTAGAGTTTTTGATCTAGTTGGGCTTGGTAAACCCTGTACCTTGGATATGCTCGATTCATGCAGATGTGGATGGCAAACTAAAGATATTGGCTGTACCGCCAGCTAACTCTACATCCTTGTTGACGAGTTTTACGAAAAGGCGATCGCCTTTCTCCGCAATTTAAATTTTTACATAACTTCGTTTATTAATACTGCCAGGCAGATTTAGCCTTTATATATATATGTTTAAAGATAAAATAGAAAAAATATATGTATGCTAAATTGGCAGAAAATAGTTGTAATTAAAACTCACAACGGCGGGTGCGGGATTTGAACCCGCTCATCCCCAGAAATGGTGGAGACTATAACCGATAACCTTACATTCTTCGGCCTGAAAGGCAAGTTGTGAACGAAGGAAAACCCGCCAAGAAAGACAAAGGATAAAAGAGGATTTATCCTTCATCAGACAATCTACAGCAAAACTTACAATTCGCCAGACGCTAACATCTGGATAATACGAGGTGTACCGGAGTCAAAACCAGCCAAATCCCAAGATAAAGGGTCTTGAGGATCTACCAAAGTAATTTGGTAAGGAGTCAAGGTTACATATACTGCCTTCACATCAGGATTGACCTTTTTTCGATACTCCTTCAATGCTTGACTGGGATGCTTATAACCCGCCCAACTTTCCGAGTCAGTCCAAAAACAGACCACATCAGCCTTGAACTGATTCTGAATCATCCAGTCATAAGCTATAGCAGCATCAGTTCCCCCAAAATTTTGGTTACTAGCTTTGCGAACCGCAGAACTAAAACTATCTTTGGCAGTAATATCCAAATCAATAAACTGAGTAGAAAAACCGCGAATTTCATAGTTTTTCTCTGCTTTAGCTGTCACCAAAGCCATGGTCGTAGCCATTTCGCAGCAACTGAGGCCCATATCTGCAACCCAGCAACCCATAGAACTAGAAATGTCTACGGCGTGCATAAACACTTTTCCCGTAGGTTGCACCACCTCAAAAGATAGTTCCACAGCCTTTTCCAAAATATCGACAATGCGGGAAACTGGTTGCCAATTTTTCTTGCTGCGTCCTAACCTACCACCAGATTGATAGGTTTTGAGTGCTTTCAAGATATCAATGGGATGGATACGACCTTTGTGCAGATGTTCAGGACTATTCAGAACTGCTTCGACACGGTGTAAATTTGCGCCTTCATCAGCCCTGAGCACACCTATTTCTGTCAAAGAACCTAAGTTCCGCAACATTGCACCAATAGGCATTTCTTGAAAGAGCAAATTCCAAGCTTGTTGATCCATTTTGCCCACAGGAGCAGCCATTTCATGGGTTAAATGCCCTTGAGAAATAGCTGTATGGGTTTCGCTGGGATTTCGTTTTAACCACTCATACCACCAAATCTGAGCTAAAGCGGCTGAGGGTATGTCTGCGGGTAACTCTTTCCAACCTTTCACCACCCACTCAAATAGTTGACGGTGATTTTCTGTAGGTGGGTAAACATGGAACAACCTCAGCGCATCTCGATTAGTAAAGCCTTGACGTTGTTGATATTTTAAAAGTTGATAAGCTAAACCTTTGACATCTTCTTTTGACAGCCAAGCTTTGCCAGCTTCCCGTACAATTTTGCCAAAACCCCGAAGAGATTTGGTGTAGTTCAGCCATTCATAAAAGTGACTGCCAGTACGGATAACTTGGGGAAAGATTTCTCCAAAAGCCTGTTTAGCCTCTGGTGTTTCACCCATAGACAACAAGACTAAGGCGAATATCGGCGCGCTGTTGTTAATGGCGCGGCCATCACTAGCATAGAGAATTTCTTCTGCAACTCGGCCGGGATTTTCTGCCACAGCTTGTTTAACAACATTAACAAAGTCTTCTGTTAGCTCCTGTTTACCTGCGTAGTATGTGCTTTGCGCTGTACCAATTAACAAACAACGGCGCAGCATTTGCCAAATACCAGCATTAAACATGAAGCCGCCACTACGTCCCTTCATCATCTCTGCTTCTCGTCCAGGGATAGGCTGATTTTGGGGTGTAGTTGTTTTGTTTTTAGTAAAGAAGTTGTAATTCATGGCTTCTTCTCCCGGCCCGGATGGGCAAATTTTATTTCCAGCGAAAACTGGAAGGTGGCAGAGAAGGATTTATTCCCATAGCTTGAGCAATAGCTGCAACCTCTCCAAACCTAGTTGGTCTGTCTCTACCTCAAAGGCAAGGTGTGTTTCTAAGCTACCTGCCACATAAAAATTCAAAATTCTGGGTTTGGTGTAGCGGGATAGGACTTGAACCTACAAGACTAATTTAGTCGCCAGAACCCGATAAACCTCAATTAATCGGCCTTTTCAGGCAATGAAAGTAAATTAAGGATTTAATCTGGTGCGTTTACCATTTCGCCACCCACTACAGAACAATTCAAAAGTGAGATTGTAGAAACTCAATATAAATAGTTTTGGGTGTAGCGGAGCAGAAATTTAGTCTGCATCTCCGGGATGGTTTTCAAGGGTCTTTGAATGTAAATACGATAACCCTCGATAGGTCGGCCTAAAAAGGCAAGGTGGGCGCTCTAGCACTTGAGCTATCCGCTACATTGAAAAGCTAACTCCTGTATGAGGTTGCTTTGTAGTATTAATGTAATACAAGAATTTCTAGTTGTCAAGTGACTCAAAGAATTGATTTTCTCATAGTTAAATAAGCATTTATGCTTAAAGTATCTGCTAGGCGTAACACATCAATTAACTACACAAGTTACAAGGCTGTTTTTTTCGCAAACCTGGGATGAAAAATTTTTGCCTTGAATGTTGATATTTTCTGGTTAGAGGCTAGAGTTTTTTTATTTATATGGCTTGTATTCAATACCCAGTAAAGGTTTTGCCTGATAATTTGCCATAATTTTGCCAAACTATACAAAAAAATGTCCCGATTTTTGCCAAGATAATATATGATTTTGCAAAAATTCACTTGGCATAAATCAGCATGAGTGAAAAAACTATAGAAACTACGGGAAAAAGTTTTCTTGTTCTACTTTTGCCAATTTCCTTTTTGATCGTTTTCCTGGTTTCTACCTGGAGAGTGTTGCTGATCATATTGCTGGTACTAATTAGCTTTAATCTGTGGCAGCAGTATCGATGGGAAAAATGGTGTGAGCAAGTTAACCCAATTTTTTATCAGCTAATTCGCGAAAATCAGGGAAAAATTACACCTATAGATTTGGCAATTAGAGGCAATTTTTCAGGAACTGTGGCTAAACGCTACTTGGAAAGTAAGGCTACAGAATTTGGAGCTAGTGTACTGAAATCAGAGGAGGATGAGCAGTCATACTACTTTATGACTGCCAGTATTCTGGGTGACATACTTGATAGTAGTGAGCCTGTTAAAGAGCTTCCACCTCAACCAGTGACGAAAACTGCTCTTTCTTTGTTAGCGCCACCAGCGACAGAATCTGAAGCAGTGGAAACGGAATCTGAAGCAGTGGAACTGGTGGAAGACACAGAAACAGAGTCTGAATCTTTACCACCTTCAACGGAACAGCAGGTTAGCAAACCTTTGGAAAAGCAGTTAATGTTTGGCTCGTTGATTCAGTCGGAACTAGCTAAACGGCTAAACGTCTATTCCAGTACGGTATATAAACGACGTAATGATCCTGATTTCCCTGAATGGAGCCGTAACCGCGATCCTGATGGGATTGCTTGGTCATACTCGAAAAAAACCAGGGAATTCTTTCCTTTGGATGAATAGGTGGGTAAATAGGAAGAACAGGGAAAGCAATTCATAACTTTCACCTGTTCCCTGTCACCTGTCACCTGTCACCTGTCACCTGTCACCTGTCACCTGTCACCTATTTTCCATTCCTACTGCTTCACTGATGGAATTTAAGCTGTGTTCTTCTAGTTTGCCTAGTAAACCAGTAAGAATCCGTTTAACCATGAGTGGCCCTTCATAAATCCAGCCTGTGTAGACTTGGATGAGACTGGCTCCAGCGGTGATTTTTTGCCAAGCATGTTCTGTGGTAAATACGCCACCTACACCAATGATGGGCATTTGGCCTTGAGTTTGCTGGTAAATAAATTTAATCACTTCTGTGGAGCGATCGCGTAATGGTGCTCCACTGATGCCACCAGCTTCTGCTTGGGGTGGTTGGCCTGTTTGTTCAATAATTTGGGTTTTCAGTCCTTCACGACTAATGGTGGTGTTGGTAGCAATCAACCCAGCTAGATTGTAGGTTTGAGCCAGATGAATAATATCCGCGATCGCTTCCCATTCTAAATCGGGAGCTATCTTGACAAATAACGGCTTTTGTGATGTATTTTCTTGCTGCAATACATCCAAAATTGAACTGAGTAGGGAGGCATCTTGGAGCGATCGCAATCCTGGGGTATTGGGAGATGATACATTAACAACAAAGTAGTCGCCTACATCTTTCAGTAAGCGAAAACTCTCTAGATAATCCTGCGCTGCGTCCTCCAAGGGTGTTATCTTAGATTTACCTAAATTAATTCCTTTGGGTGAAGATACGGACGAGGTAATTTCTAACTTATCCTGTTTCAGTCTAGCAGCTACTGCTGCTGCACCGGAATTATTAAAACCCATCCGGTTGAGAGCAGCTTGATCTAATGGTAGGCGAAATAATCGAGGGCGAGGATTGCCTGGTTGTGAATGGTAGGTTATGGTACCCAGTTCTGCAAAGCCAAAACCAAGACTAGACCAAATGTTAGCCGCAATGCCATCTTTATCAAAGCCTGCTGCTAAACCTATGGGATTGGCAAAATTTATTCCCAACAGATTTTGTTCTAAACGTTTATCACTTAGACACAAATGCTGCTGTAAGCAATTATTTAACCAGCTACCAAGGGGGTGTTCTTTTGTTGCCGATAGCCAAAGCAAACTGTTCATTGTTTGCTGGTGTAACCATTCTGGATCTGCCTTCACCAGATTGAACAAAATTGGCCTGATAATAGCTTGATAAGTATCCAAATTAGGTTAACATCTGTGGATTTGTGAAAAAGCATCAGATTTGATTAAATGCACGATGCTTTCATAAGCATTTTATATATTACTACAAGTTATGGTGACTGATAATCAGATGGGGCAGCCACAAAGACCTCAATCATCCGAACAACAAATTCTATTGTTGGGTCAAGTTCTTCACAGCCTCCGCGAGGAGGATAATCTTGATTTTTTGATTAAAACGACAGTTACTTATTTACTAGAACAGTTTGAATATCAGTTAATTTGGCTGGCCCTTTATGATCCACTCAATCACACTTTATATGGTAGAGGTGGTTGGACTCCAGATAATGACCATAATGCATTGCAGCGCAATATCCGTCTTTATGAGGGAAATTTATTAGAGCAAGTAGTCAATGAACAATGTCCAGTTGGTGTTTCAAATTTACAGGCCGAAGCTCGTATTCCAGAATGGCAAGAAGTAGCGGCTCAATATAATATTCAAGGGACAATAATTTTACCGATTCGTTACAAAAATAACCTCTTAGGTCTGGTGTTATTGGGATCTGAAAGGTGGGGTTATTTATTGAAAGGAGAACTCAGAGCCAAACTATTTATAGTGATTGGAGAATTAGGAGTAGTCCTGGCTCAAAAAGACAGAAGTTCCAGGTTTTCTAAATCTCCTACCGATTCGTTGTTAAAACTGTTGGAAAATATCCGGTCTTTAGGCAGCTTGAATAAACGACTAGAAGCAGTTGTGGAAGCGGCTCATCAATTTGTGGCTCCATCACGGACTAATATTTATTGGCTAGAACGGGAAGGGCGGTATTTTTGGTGTCGAATGAGCAATCATTTGATTAATATGGGTCGGGATTTAAGTAATCCTAGTGCCGCTACAGCAGGTATCACTGTTCAGGAATTAAGTGATTTTTACTATGCTTTAGCAGTGAATCAAGTGGTTTGGGTGACGGAGACTGGCAGTTCTCTGAAGAGTCATTTTAAAGATAAGTTATTGCAGCGTTTAGGTGTGCGAGCAGTATTAGCTGCACCAATTATTTGGCAAAAAGACTTATTGGGTTTCTTGTCTGTTGAAAGTCATGAACAGCGCATTTGGTCAGAAGCGGAAATGAGTTTTGTGCAAGCAGCATCTGGTTTTATTTCTCTAGTGGCTCCTACTGATAGTATGGAAACCACCATTAGACAAATTCAACAAGATACCCAATTAACTCAGCAAGTTGCTCAAACTATTTATAAGGAACAAGATATTGATGCTAGTTTGCATATTTGTGCAGCTAGGCTGTTGGAACGTTTAACGGCTACACGCTTTGTTTTATTAGAATATGATAGCAATCAAAAGAAATATGAAATTATTTTTCAAAGTGTACGGCCTAATCGTCGCAATTTAAATTTATCTTTGGGTGAACTGTCAGAAGTCGATATTCAACTGTTGCAAAATGCCAAACAAGCCTTAGAAATTGAAAATTTTGAGGAAGATTTACGGTTATTGAATTGGCGTAAGCAGTTGCTAGAGAATAGTGTGCGATCGCTTTTAATCTGTAACTGTACCCAAGGTCGTGTTCCAGAGCTACTATTACTAATTACCCATGATAGTCACCGCTCTTGGAAAAACCTGGAAAAAGAACTCCTGTGGGTGTTTGCTCAAAATCTGGGTGTAGTTATCCGTCATTGGCAAATGCGGACTTTCAGCGAAGACCAGCACAAAATTGCTCAAACTGCCAAAAAATACTTAGATATCTTAACAAATTCCGCTCAAAAGATCACACCCACGGCAGCCATCAAGCAAATAGCATCTGTTCTCGGCTGTCCCTTTGGCTTTATGCTGTCTTGGTCACCAGATGATCAGGAAGCGTCAATTATTCGTGGTGTCTGTACAGATAATCAGTTTACCTTGTTAGCTGATGCCAAAATTAATATCAAGCAAGAAGCTATTATCCATTAGACATCTCCGAAAAAGAATAAAATTATGATATAACCAGATAAAATCGCATATGTAACCTGGTATTATGAGCAACATAGTCGAGTATATTCATAACAATCCTGAAG
>NZ_JACJTT010000032.1 GCF_014698825.1 Richelia sinica FACHB-800 | reverse complement strand
TTGAAAAGTAGGGTTCGCAAGCTTTTAGCCACATCGGATAATTTACGTGAAGCAATGGAAATCGTTCTCAAGCAAGCAGCGTCCTAATTAATCTGGCTACAGCTATACCCTCCATGAGAGGACTATCTTGATTAGCAGTAGTAGTAATTTCAAAATTACCTCTTTTGTTACGTACTAGCCACACCCAGCCACTACCAAAACGCCCCGCACCAGCCTCATTAAATTGCTTTTTAAAATCCGCAAAACTACCAAAAGTTTTATTAATGATATTGGCAATTGCTCCTGTCGGTTCTCCACCACCATTAGATTTCATGATTTGCCAAAACATTGTATGATTCACATGTCCACCACCATTATTCTTAACACTAGTACGAATATCTGAAGGAATTTGATTGATTTTCTTTAATAGGGACTCTATGGACGGTTTTTTTAATTCTGGATATTTATCTAATGCTTTATTTAAATTATTTACATATGCTGCATGATGTTTATCATGATGAAACTGCATAGTTGTTGCATCAATATATGGTTCTAGTGCATCATAGGCATAGGGTAACGGTGGAAGTTGAACAGTTCCTGTAGCTGATTGAGCAACTACATCAAGAATAGGATTATTGATCGCAAAAGCAAAACTTTCTAATGTTAACGCACCTGTACTAGCTCCTAATAATATTAGAAAATAACGGCGATTGAGCATCATACGATTATCATGTAATAAATTGCAGGAGGGAATTTTTATTAGTCTATATTTTACCTGCAATCGAAAATGAAAAAATCTTTCTCTAGATTGAATAATTTACTGATAAACTTGCTAATTTTTAGCATAAAATTTAATATTTAAAAACATTTATGCTTAATTTTTATATTTTCTTATCAACTGGCGTTTTTTCAGAGTCTGGCAGTTATTCGGCAGAGGGTAAGTACCTTGGCAAGTTTAAATTTAATCTAACTAAGTTATGCTCACACTTATTAGTATTATAAATAAACTTATTTTCTCATAGCCTGACTACCCTCTGGAACCTACCATTTTTCAGCCCAATAGACAATTTCTGACTGGGTACTATCAACTGCTACACCATAACTATAGCCACGATTCCATTTAAAACCAGATTGACCCTGATCTTGGGCTTTGAGAACTAAAATTTCGTAGCTGGAAGGAAAAGTTTCTCTGCCAGAATTACTAGTATAAAAAAATGTGGTGGGAATACCGTTAGCTTGATTAATATGAGAATTGGTATCGCCACCATAATATTTATGACTAGCAATTTGTTGGTAATGCGATCGCAACTTTTGGATTTTCTCTGCTGATTGTTTGAGGCGAATTTGAAAAAAACTATTACCTTGGCTTTGATTTGCAGAGTAAGCCATGGATACCTGTTGAGCATCAGCAGGTATCTTTAGAGGGAAATGGTTGACTTTATCATGCTCAGACCATAACTGAGTCCGAATTTGGTGATAGCGGGATGTATCGGTAATGATTTGGGTTGTATTGTTACTGCTAGAAGCTTTAGTCATGAAAAAACTACCAGCAACCACACTCGCTCCACCCACAGTTAAGAACAAGATTGTAGTGATTTTAGCAAGACAAGATGATTTCATTAAGTTGAGTACATCTAATTTCTAGATCAATATCCCAACCCATCAAACTCTAGTCCTGATGTTTTTTAATCTAGCGCCAGAAATATAGCAGGTGACAGGTAACAGGTGACAGTGCTAAAAGCCTTTGGGTATATTAAGTTCTAGCTGTAGTTCATGTCCTAACTACCTTGTCTACGGCTATATCTCACTATCTATCATTTCTATGAAAATGAACCAACAATCAAGCCCGCAAGAATACAAAACCCAATCCAAACATTTTGGTTAAACATTTGACCATAAGCCTGGCGAGGAATTTCTGATTGACGTAACCGCAGATATTGCCAAAACCAAGCAATGGTAGCTATGGCTAAACTTATCCAAAAAGCGAAATTCAGGTGAGCAACGACACCTAATTCAACGAACAAAAAGATGGTGCCAGCAAGGAAAATACCAATGACTGTAGGGGCATAATCACCAAAAAATAGGGCGCTAGAGTTCACCCCAATTCGCCGATCATCTTCGCGATCGCTCATGGCATAAATGGTATCAAATGCTAATGTCCACAGTACAGTTGCTCCCCATAACAACCAGGTCGAAGTAGACAGATTACCAGTGACCGCACTCCAACTAATTAATACCGCAAAACCCCAAGCGATGGATAGAACTAATTGGGGAACAGGAAATACTCTTTTTGCGCCAGGATAAAGGAGAATCATCGGCACTGCGGCCACAGACAACCAAAAGCTCAAGGAGTTAAGATAAAAAGCAAGAACTGCTGCACAAGCTAAGGCCACTATACCAACAATAATACCCACTTTTAGGGAAAGAGAACGAGCCGCAAGAGGGCGATCGCGTGTTCTTTCTACTTGGGGATCGATATCCCGATCCCATAAATCATTGACTACACATCCCGCCGCACTGGTAGCAATACTACCGACAATAATCACTCCCACCAAAGGTAAAGGAGGTTTCCCCGCTGCTGCTAAAAACACAGCCCACAGGGCGGGAATCATTAATATTAACCTGCCTTCGGGTTTATGCCACCGTAACAGCTTGAGAATTACAAGCCATACTGGTTGTTGGTTATTTTCTGTTGTTTCCAGCATATTTGGATGATTTCACACATCTTCACATTTATAGAATATCGTTATTTGATAGCTGAATTGAGTAACTGAAAGGAGAGGATACAAGCTTTGAAAATGCAAGATGTATTGGTATTAGTGATTGAACCAGATGATAGTCTAGCCAATCAACTCGCTTTTGACTTGCAAGAGGCTGGTTATGATGCGGTTTTAGCCCAAGATGCTACAACTGCACTACAATACTGCCGCGATCGCCAACCAGCTTTAATAGTTGTAGACCGAATGCTGATTGGTGAATCAGGATTGTCTTTGTGCAAAAATCTCAGAAGTTTGGGTAATCGTTCCCCAGTGCTAGTGTTAATGGCTAGGGATACAGTAGATGACCGAGTAGCTTGCTTAGAAGCAGGTGCAGATGATTACATCCTCAAACCGTACCGTTCAGAAGATTTTCTCAAATTAATTCGTCTTTATCTCAAACCAGATATAGATACCACAGAGCAATTACGCTTTGGTGACTTAGTTTTAGACATAGGAACTCGTCGTGTCATCCACAATGGTAAAACTATTGACTTAACCATGAAGGAATTTGAACTGTTAAAGTTCTTAATGGAACATCCTCGCGAAGTCTTAACCCGTGAACAAATCTTAGAAAACGTTTGGGGCTATGACTTTATGGGTGAATCCAATGTGATAGAAGTATATATTCGTTATCTACGTCTCAAAATTGAAGAAGAAGGTCAAAAAAGACTCATTCAAACTGTACGTGGTGTAGGCTACGTTTTGAGAGAATCTTAATTTTGCTAGTCCAGTAGGAAGTAAATATAGCAATTATTGAAAATGGCTGAACATGTAATACCAGCCTTGATAACTCCTATGTCATTTCCATGTTTTAACCAAATAGGGTAAATCTTGACGTGTTTGTCTTTGATCAAGTCAGTGTGAGCTTAATTGAGGCTGAATTTTGACTGAATATTTAGTTGTTGTGCGGGTGGGGATCGAGAAATGACCAAAATTTGTGGGTTATTTTGCATAAATTCTGTAGAATAGTCAGAACCTGGATTCCCAAACCCCAAAACGATGAATTAAATTTCAATATCGCTTATTCTCTTTTAAATATAAATTTCAGAATTTCAACTACTTATGAGACATTGGCTCAGTTTAGTTTCTATATTGCTGAGTATTTTACTTATGGGATGTTCTCCACGGACTACTGCTCAAGATAGTCTGAATACCCCTGCAACAGCAACTATACCTAAAGGACAAAATTTACCTATTTCTGCTCAAGCCATACTTCCTCAAGGAACAAAAATTCAATTAGAAGTAGCACGCACACAAGCAGAGCAAATGATGGGTTTAATGTATCGTCCAGCATTACCAGATGATCGAGGAATGTTATTTGAATTTTCCTCTCCCCAACCAGTGCAATTTTGGATGAAGAATGTACCCGTAGCCTTGGATATGGTTTTTCTCAATCAAGGGGTAGTTAGGTATATTCAATCTGCTGCCCCTCCTTGTGAGAGTGAACCTTGTCCCACCTACGGCCCCAATGTCCCAATTAATCAAGTCATCGAATTACGGGCAGGACGAGCGCAAGAATTAGGCCTCAAGATAGGTGATGTGATCAAAGTCGAGTCTGTCCAATCTAATAACTCACCATAAGCACAATCTTATCCATCTATTTATGAAGATACGGTAAAGTAATGATGAAAAAAAATTTGTAAAAAAACTATTGCGTAATCTAGCGAAAAGAGGTGGTAAGAAGCTAATATTTACCAGAGAGTCTAAGGCAACCTAGTAACAATTTTTTCCAGGCTTGAATCTCGATTTCATGGTTTAGCAGTAAAAATCCTCCTTTTGGCGTAAGTGTAAATGGTCGTCAATAGAGGACTATAAGCTATGGAATGTTGTTTATTGAACGTGTAATTAAATAACACTCTCACAAGTCAATAGTGATTAAGCTAACTGAGCCATTGATAAGTTTTACTTCACAATAGGTGTCCAGTGGCAGATATCTAGTTTCTCTTGTCAAAAACGCCTGATATAAATTGCTCGCACAAACATAAAAACCCTGCTGTGTGGAGGTATTTGTTCTCTCATGGCAAAGTGACACATAAAATACTGGCTACATAAAATAGAGAAATGGAGAAGCAATATATGATAATACACTCTACTCAGGGAGGTGAGGCGCAAATGACACCATCAAGATATTCTCGATTGATTAATTTTCTCCAGGAAGATTTGGCTATATCCGCAGCTTCTATTGCTGTAGCTATGCGACATCGGGCCCAAGATCCTGGATCATTAACGATGATTCTTTGGCAGTATGGTTTGATTACGAGAGAGCAACTAGAACAAATTTATGATTGGCTGGAGAATGCTTAGTTATGAATGACTGAGACTGAATTCAGGAGAGATAAATTATGTCAAATCCACTTTGCTTGGTGCAAAGATTTGAAAAGTAAAAGAGCGAGTGAAGTTAGCTACTCGCTCTTTTCAGTATTGATTTATTTTTATTTGATTAGGACTTGATTAGCGGCTGCTACACCAGCACCGGGGGTAAAGTTGTCATAGCCAACTTCGGGAAGGACAGCTTCTAGAGAAGCGATACAACTGAGAATATCGCGATCGCTGACAAAGCCCAAGTGACCAATCCGGAAAATCTTGTTTTTCAAATGGTCTTGACCACCAGCTAAGGCAATATCAAACCGTTTTTTCATGGCTGACCGAATTTTATCAGCTTCAATACCTAGAGGTTCTACGGCGGTAATTGCTGGACTACCGTATTCATCCGCTGCAAACAAAGGTAAATTCAAAGCTTTAATGGCAGCACGAGTCGCATTTTTCAATCTTTCATGACGAGCAAAAATTGACTCTAATCCTTCCTCTTTCATAATCCGCAAACTTGCATGTAGAGCCACAATCAAGTTAACTGGAGGAGTGAAAGGAGTGGTATTTTTCGCAGCAGATTTCCGATATTTACCCAAATCTAAATAGTATTTAGGTAATTTAGCAGTTTTGTAAGCTTCCCAAGCTTTGGCACTCACAGACACAAAACCTAAACCAGGAGGAATCATGTAGCCTTTTTGGGAACCGGAAGCTACCACATCTAAACCCCAGGTATCTATGGGCAGATTAAATGCACCTAAACTAGTGACTGCATCAACAATAATTAAAGCTTGACCATGTTCTTTCACATGATGGTTGATAGCTGCCAAGTCATTGATGACACCGGTGGAAGTTTCACTGTGGGTGATAATGACGGCTTTGATTTGTTTTTCGGTATCTGCTTGTAGCTTGGCTGCAAAGGCTGATGGGTCTAAAGGTTTACCCCATTCTGCGGTGACGGCTTCAACATTTAAACCATAGGCTTGAGCAACTTCTACCCAGCGTTCACCAAATTTACCGTTAGAACCAACCAAAATGCGATCGCCTGGTGAGAGAAAATTGATAATTCCTGCTTCTACTGCACCAGTACCGCTCACATTCAACATCAACACATCATTTTGAGTTTGGTGCAGCCATTTGAGGTTTTCTGTTACCTCAGCCAGAATGTTGCTAAACTCGCCAGTCCGGTGGCCAATGGGGTGTTTGGCTAACGCCAATAAAGCCGCTTCTGGTACTGGGGTAGGCCCAGGAATCATGAGCATCAGCTTATCGTTCATAAAATCTGTGTCCTGTCTAAGTGCTAAAAATTGAATCCCAACAAAATTAGCCGCCCAAATTCATGGAGGGCTGAAATTAACCATATTTTTGGCGCTGTGCGTCTATAAATAGGTTTTTCTTAATAGTTTCCCGTAGGCTAACAAGTAGCAGACATCTAATGTAGGACCAATTTATTTAAAATATAGTGAAAGCGTTTATCTAGGATCTCACAAATTGGGCGTGAGGTACAATCGATTATCAAATTTTAGTCTTATAGCAATGGACAGAGCGGTTAGGACATTAACTAACACTAAAACTTAGACAACAAAAGTCTTTTAGCACTGTCACCTGTCACCTGTTAACTGTCACCTGCTATATACTCATTTCGTGCATCTAAGTCAGAGATAGAGGACTGAACAGTTATCAGTCACTCTCTCAGGGTCTAACATCTCAAACCCATGATGGTATGAGAGATGACACTATCAATCAGGAATAAATACTTTTTCACCATGATGATTAATTGACCATCTGTGTTCCACTGTCACAGCTGAAGATTGAAAAACTTCTTCCAGCCGTTTCTGTTGAGATGCTGCTTTGCGTAAAGTAATAATCAATTGAGTCACTTGATTGCGTAATTCAGGGTTTTGATTTACAGCACTCATAGTTTGCTTTTCTAAAAGTTGTAGTATCAATTCGTAGTGGATAGGTGACGGTAAAGGAATAGGCTCCATGTAGTTGATGTAAAAGTGCAACTTAGAATTTTCTCTGACAGAGACTATATCTCTGGTTACATGAATTGTTACATAGGTAATACCATTTTGGAGTTAGGATTTGCAGTTTTGGAAGTCTGCCTGAAGAAAATCCTGTTTATTTATGCCAATCTTTAAGTCTTTGTTTTATTTTGTCTTGGCTGCTATCTGCGAAATTGGTGGGGGCTATCTTATTTGGTTGTGGTTACGAGAAGGCAAAAGCCTATGGCTAGGTTTGGGTGGTTCAGTGCTACTCACTGTATATGGATTTGTAGCTACACAACAACCAAGCAACTTTGGTCGGGCTTATGCAGCTTACGGCGGTATTTTTATTATCCTGTCTATTGTTTGGGGTTGGAAGATAGATGGATTCGCTCCTGATAAATTTGACCAAATAGGGTCATGGATTGTGCTGGTGGGGGTACTAATTATGATGTACGCACCCAGAGGTTGAAATTAACACTTGAGTGAGGGCAACCATCAACCTGTTGGGGCGTATTGCTATAGATAAGTGAATATATAAAGTTAGTTTGTGGCAGTTATACTTCCAACTAGTTGCCAAACAATTGATGAATTGCCAATTGTGGATCTGGTTGTTTAACTAAAGACTCACCCACTAATACAGCCGATGCACCAGCGGTAGAGACTAGGTTTAAATCTTCTGGTTGATGCAGTCCTGACTCACTGACAACTAAAATATTGCGTTCTTGTAACTGCTGGCCTCTAGCTGCAAGTAGCTGACAAGTGGTTTGTAAGTCTACGGTGAAATCTTCTAAGTTACGGTTATTAATACCGATGAGGCTGACACCTTCTAAGGCTAATACTCGGTCTAGTTCTTCTAAGTTGTGGACTTCTATCAAAGTTGCCATGTTGAGCTTTTGAGCAATTTTGATGAAATACTGCAAGTCTTGGTCATTGAGGATAGCTGCGATTAATAGGACTGCATCAGCACCATGAACCCGGGCCCAATACATTTGGTAGCCATGAATGATAAATTCCTTACACAGTAGGGGTAAGTCTACAGCTGCACGAACTAAGGATAGGTTATCAAAACTACCTTGGAAAAATTTGACATCGGTGAGGACAGATAGACAACTAGCACCACCTGCTTGATAGGATTGAGCGATCGCTACTGGGTCAAAATCTGCTCTAAATACACCTTTGCTGGGAGAAGCTTTTTTCACTTCAGCAATTAAGGCTGGTTTGGTTTGACCGTGACGCAGGGCAGCCATAAAATCACGGGTGGGTGGTGCGGATAAGACTTTCTTTTGCAATTCCCGTAGAGGTGTGCGTTCCCGCATTTGCTCAACTTCTACTTCTTTTTGCCAGACAATTTCTTCCAAAATATTATTGGGTGAGGCATCGGGTACAGCGACTTGATAACACAATGTGGACAGATGAATAGCTGGACTAGGTGAAAGACGACGGATTTGCATATTTAGTCTTGGGTCATAGGTGAAGATGGGTCATTTGCCCTGAAGGATGTACAGGACAAATGACTAGTAATTAAGAAGCGATCGCTCGTTTATAAGCTTCGTCTAACACTTCTGAGAGTGTTGGGTGAGCATGGACTAAATAAGCGAGACTTTGTACAGATTGGCGATTGGCAACGGCAGCCGCAGCTTCGTGAATTAAATCGGAAGCATGGGGACCAAAAATATGTACACCTAACACTTCGCCGGTGTCTTTGCGGTAAATAACCTTAGCCATCCCATCTGCATCATTTTCCGCCAAGGCTTTGGAGTTACCTTTAAAGTAACTCTTGCTGGTAGCAATTTCAAAACCGTTGGCTAAAGCTAATTCTTTGGCAGCAGTTTCTGATAAGCCCACATAGCTAACTTCTGGGTGGGTAAACGCGGCAGCGGGAATACTGCGGTAATCTACGGTTTTGTGTCTACCTAAAATATTTTCGACAGCGATAATACCTTGGGCAGAAGCCGCATGGGCTAACATCATTTTCCCTGTGGCATCACCAATAGCCCAAAGATGAGGAACGACTTCACCGGCGGACAACACTGCCATATGGTCATTGACAGGGATGAATTTGCGGTTATCTAGTTCCACACTCACGGATTCTAAACCGAGGTTTTGGGTAGCGGGGATGCGACCTGTAGCTACTAAGCAAGCGTCAACTTCCAGCACTTCTACATCTTCTTTGGTTTGGAAGTTGGCTAACTCAATTACCACTGGGGAACCGGGAATAATTTTTTTGGCGTAAACCCCAACTTTGGTTTCAATATCACGGGGAGTAATCAGGACTCGTTCCGCTAATTTGGCGATATCACGGTCAAAGCCTGGCATTAGCTGGTCTACAGCTTCAATTAAAGTGATTTCACTACCCAAGGCTGAATAAACATCTGCAAATTCTAGACCGATATAACCACTGCCAATGATTGCTATCCAGTCTGGTAGGGTTTCTAACTTCACCCCTTGGTCACTGGTGAAGACGGTTTTACCATCGACTTCAATCCCTGGGGGAACAAAGGGAACAGAACCAGGGCTGAGGATGATATCTTGGGCGGTAATGGTTTTTTCACCACTGTCTGTGGTAACGGTGACTTTCTGGGAACCAGCAATTTTCCCCCAACCGCGGATGATATCTACACCTAAACGTTTAAGGCTGTTTGTTAAATCCCCTTGAATTTTGGCGACGAGATTGTTGGCATGGTCAGCGATCGCTTGCCGATCAAACTGTACACTACCTAATTGAATACCCAAGGACTTGAGATGATGGGCGTTACGCAGTTCCCGTACCTTCCCAGAAGCCGCTAGCAGGGCTTTGGAGGGAATACATCCACGGTTAACACAGGTTCCTCCCATGTCTGCCGCTTCGATAATCGCTGTTTTCAGACCACAGCTAACGGCATGTATAGCTGCGCCATGTCCACCAACACCAGCGCCGATGATGATTAAATCGTAATCAAATCCATGACTCACGTTTATTTTCCCCGTTTCCTTCACCTATTTATTCTTAACTTGACCAGGAATCAATTTAACTTTGATGTGGATTTTACTCAAATTTACAGACCGCAGGCAGATGCAAGACTCTGACAGCAGTATTTTTGGTTGGCTTTTGCCTTATCTTGCCTGACACCCTGGCTAGATGACTGGTTTATCTATGTTGCGTCAGTTCTCAGTTGTTAGTGGTGTAGTTGTTTTGACCGCTGAACAGTGAGGATTAATCAATGATGGCGATGACTTTACCGTTCCTAAACTGGAAATGGTTGTAATCCTGCCATTTTGTAAAATTATAGTGACGATCTCGATATTAACTTTTGCATGACATTTTGTAATTTTAGCGGATTTCCCTGTAATTTTGAGTTGCCATCTTCAACAGCTACTTAATCTTTAAGTTGGATTTTCAAGCGATCGCTTCATGTCTATTTTTAACCTCAGTGAATTTACTATCCGTCGTCATGCCAATGCCAAATCATTTCAACGCGGGGAGGCATATTATGCCGCTGGTGCCGTAATTAGCTTGATTCAAAGGGGAAAATGGTTACAGGCAGAGGTTCAGGGTCTTGAATGCCAACCCGCTTACGTTAGTGTCTATGGGGATGAGGAGGGTGTAAATTGCTCCAGTTGTACTTGTAATTACGATTTAGAGGATTGGTGTAAGCATATTGTTTGTACTTTACTGGCCTGTTTACGCGAACCAGAAAGGATAGAACAACGTCCTTCCTTAAGTCAACTTCTCCAACCACTTGATTACAGACAAACTCAACGGTTAATACAGGAGTTAGTGGCAGAAAACCCCCAATTAATTGATGTAATTGAAGAGCATATCCATTGGATGGCTAAATATCCAGAGTATCGACCCTGTACATCTTTGGCTGTGAATGTGGATATTGAGATGTTTCGGCAACAGGTGGATCAGATTTTGCAGGATGGGGTCGAGAATTGGCTAGATGCAGAGGAAGAAGACCCGATTATAGAGAAATTATGGAGTTTAGTGGAAATTGCCTTAGATTATAATGACCGGGGTGAAGGCATAGAAGCGATCGCTATTTTGTCAGCAATTACCTCCAGTTGCGTAGAAAATTGGCATCAGGTAGCGGACTATGGTTTTGATCAAGATGCGATCGCTCAAGAATTTAATTTAGCCTGGTGTGAAATTATTCTTAGTACCACACTCACACCCGAAGAAAGAGTTGATTTGCAAGTCGAATTAGAAACTTGGCAAGATGAATGGGATGCTGACTTTAGTTTGAGTTTGGAAGCTTTACATCAAGATTGGGATGACCCAGAATTAATGGAGATTCTCGCTGGTCATTCCAGAGGCATCAGCGATTATAGTGATAGATTGGTATTTATTCGCCTGAAAATCCTCAAAAGGGAAGGCAGATATGAGGAATACTTAAATTTAGCCCAAGCTACAGGTCAGACCCAAGAGTATTTAGAAATGTTGACCAGTTTGGGTAGAGTACAAGAAGCAATGACTGTTGCCTTTACACACATGACTTCCATTGAGCAAGCTTTTACTTTTGCGAAAAATTTACGAGCAAAAGGAGCATTATCTCAAGCTTTAAATGTTGCCAAGACTGGGCTGAATTTACCTGGTGATTGTCATGATGACTTAGGAGTTTGGACGAGTGATTTAGCCCAAGAATTAGGAGACAATCAAACTCATTTATTAGCTATAAGAGCAATATTTAAAGAACAACCATCTTTAGACTTGTATCACAAAATAGCAGCTTTATCAGGTAAAAATTGGCAAGCAGAAAAGCAAAATTTATTAGCAATTATGCGCCGTTATGGGTCATGGGGAACGGAAGCAGCCAAGGTAGAGATATTTTTATCAGAAGGTTTAATTGACGATGCCATCAATATTGTCCGTGACCTCAGCCCTGATTATTCACCATTAATTCAGCAAGTTATGACAGCAGCTATCCCCCATCAACCTGGTTGGGTCATAGCAAATGGTCGTCGTCGTGCCGAATTAATCATCAATGCTAGTAAATCAGAACAATATGCAGATGCAATTCAATGGCTAAAACAAGTACGTGCTGCTTATTTAGCCTCCAACAGACAACCAGATTGGGTAAAATATCGGCAACAATTAATAGAAAATCATGGACGCAAACGTAAATTTATGACTATGTTTAATAGCGCAGATATGGAATAAATCTTTCACAAAATCTACTGATATTTTGCGTTCTTCTTTGCGTCCTTGCGTCTACCCTTCTCCTTCGGAGACACTAACGCGAACGGAAATTCCTACGGCACATGCGTGAGACAAAAATATTTACGCCACAAATCCCAAAATTAAAAATACTATTTCTTATTAACCAACCCTATTAAATCTTCAATTCTTTTAATATTGCCATCTCCCGCTAAATAACCAATCCCCCGATGTAAATGCAGACGAAATTGGGTAATCAGG
The DNA here is from genome assembly GCF_014698825.1 of Richelia sinica FACHB-800. GTDB lineage: Bacteria > Cyanobacteriota > Cyanobacteriia > Cyanobacteriales > Nostocaceae > FACHB-800. Next base: position 50,350 of record NZ_JACJTT010000032.1, on the reverse strand, counting down.
GTTTCTTTATCTGTACCTAAACCATCGTTATAACAGCGTTGTTTTAAGGCTAAAAGCAGGATATCAGCGATTTCACCCCCAAAGACACGCCAAGTCATTTCTACGTTGCTATCCTGGGGAATAGGCACAGGTGAAGGAGGGGTAGGTTCAGCCAGAGAACGACAAAAAGCCCAACGACAAAGAATATTCCATTGTTCAATTTTTGTGCTGCGTTTAAGTTTTAACAGTTGTTCTTTTGCTGTTTGAGAAAGCCGAATGCGTTCAATTGGAGAGTCCATTTACCAAAAATAACCTTCTTTAATGGTGGTTTCGCGTTGACTGGAGTTATATTGAAGGAGATACTCACGAGCGATCGCTTCCATTTCTCTAAGTGTATCGACTTCTTTTTTGCCAACTTCTGTATCAGTAGATAACAAGATTACTTGATGACTAGCAGAGGGGAAATACCTTTCTACTAGGTTATTACGGTGAGATGAGTCCAGTCTACCAAGGGGAGTATCAATAGCTACAGGCAACCGTCGTCCTGAGACTTTAGCTAGACCCCAGAGAAATGCGATCGCTAAAAGTTGCTTTTCCCCAGCTGATAAGCGATGTTTAGGAACAGATTTACCATTTAAGTCATATAAAGACAAACTGAATGTACGAGCATCAATAGCGATGCGATGTACCAAATCAGATTTGTGTAATAAATAAAGAAAACAGTTTTTAACTTCTTCTTCCAACTTATTCAATTTTCGCAAAGTCAACTTTTCTCGAAACACCTTTAATGTTGCTTGCACTTTAGCGGCTGCATTAATAATATGTTCATTGTTTTTATATTTAATATTGTCTATGGTATATTCATTTAATTCTTTCTTGGACTTAGTAATAGCTGCTTCTAATTCTCCTAAATAGCGGCTGGTAGCTTCATAATTAGCCTTAGCCTTAGCCACTTCAGTCTGCGCCGTTTCTACAGCTTTTTGTAACTTAATATATGCTTCTGGTGCAGCAGCAGTTTGCATTTGACGGTCTAATGTGAGAATTTCTTCCTCATAATTATTCAGTTCTTCTAGTTCCTTTTTTGCTCTAGCTTGGCAGATTTTTAGGCGATAAAATAAATTGTCAAGCAAACTTAAACTTTCTTCGTCAGCGTTCAGCCAATTAGTTTCTGACAATGAATTGTTTGTATATAAATTATCGATATCTTGAATTAAAAATAATTGAATATCATTAACTGTATCTTTGTCAATTTCTAATTTATTTAGCCACTGTAATAATCTTTGATCTCTGTCGATTAAAACATCTTTTGCTAACTGCATTTGTTGAGTGTGAAATTCCTTATCACCTTGGTCTTGCACTTGGGATAATAAATTATGAATCAATGCTAAGGGTAATACATCATCAGCCAATTCACATAAAGATTGGCGAATTTTTTCTGTTAATTTAGTTTTTTCTTCTTTTTGTTTTTCCAATTGACTACGTTCTGAAGCAATTTTTCCACCTTCGGCAATAAATTTATCAAAAGCTTCTTGTTGTTTTAAAATTAAGTCTTTCAATTCCAGTGCTAAATTGTCTAATTCAGCTTTAGTGGTGTCGTAATCTTCTTGTTGCTGAACAAGACATGCTTCAATTTCTTCTAAATTTGCCAAATCTTGATTATCAGCTAATTCCTTTTTTTTACGATTGACTAAAATCTCTAAATCTACAGCTAATCTATCTGCTAACTCTAATCCCAACAGTCCATTAATTGCATCTACCACAATAGGTGGTGGTGTTTCCTGTTCAGCTAGTTCCTTAACTTGTTCACCATCAAAGAGAAATAAATTAGAAATTCCCAACGGTAGAATATTTTCTATATATTCATCCCAGATATTCACTAAAGAATCAACAGGCCAGGTATCATCATCACCTAATATCCCCAAAGAGTCTTTACCATCCTTAGGATTTTTTTCCCAGGTTCTTATCACACGATATTTTACAGGCTTATCCTCTTCAATATGTTCAAAAACTAATTCAACTCTGGTTTTTTCTACTGGGTCGGCTTTACTATTAACACATTGATTTAAAAAATCCGTATAACTCAGATTACCGCGAGTAGAACATTGAGCGCGTTGACCATATAAAGCTAAACGAATGGCATCCATCAGGGTAGTTTTACCACCACCATTCATTCCTCCTAAGAGGATAATTGGACAGATATTATCATCATCTACTTTGGGGTTCAGGTTAATTACCTGTCGTCCAGAATAAGGGCCGAAGTTTTGGAGAACAAGTTCAAGAAATATCATAGTTATTGAGTTATTGCATCATAAAATATACAGTGTAAATATAATTCACATCGACACACAAGAACTAAATTATATGATTTTCACTAGTGCATGTAGACAGACTAGTTTTTTAGCTGCAATTGATAATCATCAAGACTATGTTATTATTTGCAAAATATTCCTTACTTGTGCTTCTTAAATTTTACACTTCCCCAATTAACAGGTTTTGTATCTTCATTCGCAGCATCACCTAAAGTTAACTGTTGAAATTTTTCTTTAAATTTAGCAACGTCACCTTCACTCACTGCTTCTCTTAAATCACGTTTTAGATGAGCATTTTTAATTGCTTCTTCTGGGGAACGAGAACTAGAGTCAAAACATTTCTCTAGGCTTTCGTATATACCCACTCGACGAGTTTTTTTTCTAAATTGGCGTTCTGTATCCAACAATTTCGCCATCAATTCCAAGTGCATAGCATCGTGTTCACATATTTCTTCTAATACTCCCCATTCATCACTACCCAGGAGACTATAATCAGCACCAGGACGAGGGTCACGAAATTCTTCTCCCGTCACTTCTTTATAAATACGGGGTAAGCTATCATCAAATTCGTGCTTTTCTTCCAACCATATTCTACGAATTTCGCTCAATTCTTCTAAGGAAATGAGTGTAATATCACGCATATTCTCTGGAGCATTTTGACGCATTTCGGTTTGGGCTGTTAATAATTTTCTCAACCAATACTCACGCCAATATTTTGTGTACGGGCCTGGTATTGGCTCAATTGATTTTTCACCATTTAGATTACGCTCAAATAGTTGAACTTCGCCTTTCAACCGACGAAAGTCTCTTTTTTCACGGTCATTTTCAATATCTAATTCCCGACGAAAATCGACTATAGGTTGTAACCATTCTTTTTCCTCATTATTTTGAATCATTGCATTTAAAGATTTATCTCTGTCAACAAGTGTACAAACCCAACAGCCAAAACGTGAACTACCACAACTTGGAGTAGAAGTATCAACAACTAAAGGACATTCATTATCTGCTGTTGACTCTCTATACATTTTAAATAATTCTTCGTTACTATGACCCCAAGGATTTTGCCACTGCATTAAATATAGCCAAACTTCATCAGTACGCCAATCTTCAATAGGACTATACACAAGTGAATTAAGTAAATTAGCGTTAGGACTAAGACGGTCTCTTACTCTCTTTTCTTCAAGCTTTTTCATAGTAGCAGCGCGAGTAGCACTTTCTGCTTTACGAATTCCCAAGATTACAATAGCTTCTCCATTACTCCTAACAACATCACGAATAAAACGATTAGATGGATTAATTTTCAATCTACCAGTACACCAACGAAATTTTTGACGAGGTGCAGGATAACCTTTCCCAATTAAACCAACCCAAAAGGTTTCTTGAACTTCTGGTTCTAACATATGAGGTTTAACAGGCATATCCTGTTCTATAGCAGCTAACTCTATTTTTTGGTGAGAATTACGTACCCAGTTGGAAACATAAGGATTTTCTACACCTGTATCTGTTGTAATTATATGAATAGTTTTCGTTCTTTTTTCAGGTGGTAATTCAGCAATCGCATTCCAAACAAGTTGTAAAGTAGCTGTACTATCTTTACCCCCTGAATAACCTAACACCCAAGGTATCTGATCAAAGCAGTATAATTCTCTAATTTCCTTTGACAGAATTTGTATATCTTCCACAAAATCTGCTACTTTGCGATTTTCCTTATTCTGATCTTTGGGATTCTCTTTTTTGGTCATTACTCTCTACGGGTAAATATATATAAACTAAAATTTATTTTTGATATTTATTACAATTAAGTTTTTACATGAAAAATTTAATTGCGTATATGCGTGCTTAATAAAAATTATAATAAGTACAATTTTAGTATGCAATTTTTTGGGACATAATGCTACTAGCGAGAAAAAAAATTTTTTAAAAACATGAAAAATAGTACACATAACCCAAGCAATGATATTGCTCAAGAATATGCAGAGTATGAAAATAAGGACAAACATCTGTTAGCTTTATTACTGGACAAGTTCCTGGAGAAAAAAGACCAAATTTTGGTTCAAAAAACCGAAATGGGAGGGACTGAAGCGTATGTTGGTTCCGTCTCATTAGAATGGTTTGCAAATCGAGTGCATTTCGCTTCTGGTTTACCATTGCTGCAAAAAAAGTACAATCCGGAAACTCAAAATATAGAAATTGATGCTGAAAGTATTGATGAAATTCAGCAGCGCCCCCTTGACTGGTCACGTCAAATCGCATTAGTTCATTATTTAGCGTCTAGAAAAAATCATAAATTTCCAGCTGTATTGGTAGTAATTAATCAACCTTGGGTAGATAACCCAAAAGCAGCAGAATGGAACAGCGAAGGAAGGGCTAAAAAAGCTACGACTGATTTTATTCCCTTAGATAACGAAGGTAAAGTTGGTTTATTAAATGTCTCTGAGGACAATGTAACGATTTATGCTCTTGATGGACAGCATAGATTGATAGGTGTACAAGGTTTAATGGAGTTAATCAAAACTGGTAAACTCCAACGTTATAAAAAGGATAAAGCGGCTGATGATAGTTTTATTAATGTGAATGACTTAATAGAACAGTATCAAGTGGAACCTGCTTATTTACAAAGTTTACCCAAAGAAAAAATCGGTATTGAATTTATTTGTGCCGTTAATGTTGGAGAAACTTACACCGAAGCGAAGCGACGAGTCAGGTCTATTTTCGTTCACGTCAACTTGATGGCTGCACCTTTAACAAAGGGACAATTAGCACAGCTAAATGAAGATGATGGTTTTGCAATTGTAGCGCGAAATATTGCGGTAACTCATCCACTTTTAGCACAAAAACCTAATAGAAATCCGCGTGTAAATTGGAATAGTGCCACAGTAGCGGCTAATTCTACTGTATTAACGACGCTGCAAGCTTTACAAGACATGTCTGAAAGATATTTGGGACAAAAATTTCCCCACTGGAAACCTTTAGAAAAAGGTTTAATTCCTATGCGTCCAGAAGATGAGGAATTACAGGAAGGTATTGCAGAATTTAGAAAGCTATTTGATAACTTAGCTACTTTGCCGAGTTATAAGATTTTAGACCATGAAGATACTCCTGTTTTAAGACGTTTTAGTTTTGAAAAGGGAGGAGGGGAAGCCAATATGCTTTTCCGTCCAGTTTCTCAAGTGGCTTTAGCACAAGCATTGGGAACCTTAGTATTTAAAAAGGGTTTTTCGTTGGAAGCTATTTGTAAGAAATTGCGGAAGTTTGACCAACAAGGTGGCTTTAGTGGGATGGAATATCCTCAATCTTTATGGTATGGGGTTTTATATGACCCAAATAAAAAGCGGGTGCAGGTTGCAGGTAGAGATTTAGCTGCAAAGTTATTAATTTATATTTTGGGGGGTACTAACGACGCAGTAGAAATAGCATCTTTGCGTAAGGCTATAGCTGATGCAAGAACTATAGAAGACAATACTATAAATTTTGACGGAAAACTGGTATCTCCGCAGCAAGTAGGACTTCCATCTATTCTTAATTAGATGATTTGCGTCATAATCTATTACTTGTGGATTTTACTGATGTTTAAATACCTCAGTAAGATTTACTATGATAATCAATAGAGTTAATTGTATCAAGTCTTGATATGAATCAATATAATGAAGAAAACAGCAATCTCATAAATCCTGAAGTGCAGTCTAAATTCAGCGCATTTATGGAGCCTTTTTTTTCTAAATATCACCGCGAAAGGTGCTATCCAGGGCTAATTTTTAGGCAAGGGAAACGGACAATGTTGCAAATTAATGTCCCTGCTAGTGATTTTTCAGGACTTTTACAGACAAAACCATCAGACAATAATGATCCAGACTCCGGTAAAAATCGTCCAGAAGTCAAGGGTCATGCTGAAGAAATTAAGCAATATATTATTGAACGTTCCAATAGAGGAAAGCCCTGGATTGTAGGAACTATAACAGCAAATGTCGAACCGAAAGACATCAAAGTTTTGGAATTTGCTAGAGGTATTTGTCTTGTTGTTATTCCCCGTGTTGTGAAGTTAGATATTACTGATGGACAACATCGTAAACGGGCAATTCACGAATTAATAGAAAGTCATAATAGTCACTTGATTAGTGATGATGATTTTGCTATTACTCTAGTTTTAGAAGGAAATTTCCAACAATGTCAGGCAGATTTCCGAGATATGGCACAAACTAGACAGCTTGATAAATCTCTATTACTATCTTTTGGAGAATTTTCTGGAAGAGTAGGTATTAGTAAGGAGTTAGTAAAAAGAGTTTTTATGTTTAAGGACAAAACAGAAAAAATTAAGGCAACTCCTTCCACAAAACAAAAGTTGATTTACACAATGAATTATGTTGCTCGATTTGTGAGTTGCGTTTTTACTAATGATCCAAGCGATGAACTTAAAGATTTAGATGTAGAAAGTGCTTCTGAAGCTTTAGTTAATTGTCTTAATTATTTCTTTTCCAAATGCAGTAATACTGAGTTCATAGCAGCAACAAATTCTAATGAATTAACGGAAACTGATATAAGTTCATTTAAAGATGACTGTCTGCTTGGTGTAAGTGTAGGTTTGGAAGTATTAGGAAGACTACTATATAATACTTATAATCGCTCTGAAAATTATTTTGATCTAGATAAAGTATCACAGCTAGCTAGTATAGATTGGTCTAGAGGAAACGAGATTTGGAGAGATACTATAGTTAGAGTTGATCCTCAACCCAAAAATCCAGACAAACCTTATAGGTTATCGACAGGTGTTCATGCTGCGACAGATGCAGTAAAAATAGTCAAATTTAAGCTGGGATGGGGATAAATTGTAAGATTTAAGTCAGGAATTTGCTGAAGTTAAATTCCTGATTTACTTCTTGTGCATTAGTTATTTCATATTGAATAAATAATAAAATTCTTTCTGAATAATCTATCGCTCCTCTTAATTCACTTTCTAAAATTTCCAATCCACCATTAGCATATTCTTCAAAAATTTCATTTCTTTGCCTTTCATATTCTTCTTCATGAATAGATAATGATTTAATGTTTTTGGTGGCTACAATTCCTAATAGTTTAACTAATGTCTCATGCCCCATCGTAGCAAAAACTTCTAATCTAATTGGTGCTGGTTCACGTTTAGAAATTTCACCTAAAGGAACACGCTTGTTGTACTTTGCACCTAAAGCAGCAGCAAAGACAATCACATCAGCAAAGGTCTGAAATGGCCCGGTATTCCCACTTGAGGAAGTTAAACTCTTCACCAAATCAGCTTTATCTTTAGCAACCCTGATTCTACCAGTTTCTGCCATTGCTCGATTATATAGAGTGTAATTATTTTAACCGAAAAATAGAAAATAATCACATTTTATACGGGAGCATCCCAATTTTGCAAAAATAACCGCAGCAACACCAAAAACTCTCTTCTTCCTTCTTACCTTCGTGTCCTTCGCTCCTTCTCTTCGAGACGCTACGCGAACGTGGTTCGTTCATTTCAAGTCTTGAACTCAAGCAAAAAAAACTTACACATTTGGGATGCTCCCTTTTATACTAAAAAAATTTTTTTATGCGCTAGTCATTATAAAAATTTTCAGTCCTGGAAACAATATCATATCCAGTTGTTCGCGTAGCATCTCGTTACAGATATACTTATCATTAATACAGCAGGGAGGATGGGGAAAAATAATTTTTGAATTTCTGCATAAACCAGTTATATCGCAATTGCTGAAGGGGAGACAGGATAATAACACCCTTAATTCGGGTTTGCTGAAAAAGAAGACTACTTTATGTTTGTATATCTTTATCTGTGTTTATCTGCTTTCAATTATTATTAATTTTTTATTCTATACAACTTCAGATTTAGCAGGTATGATATTCATTTCATTATTTTGACGCAACTTGAGAGTAAATGCAGTTTCACCTTGAGGAGTGTTATCTAATAATAAATCACCATGATGAGCGCGGGCAATTTCCCGTGATAAGCTGAGACCTAAACCGATACCCTCAATTTGACGATTACGAGAGGGATCACCACGATGAAAGCGTTCAAATATCCTTTTTCTATCTTGAGGGGAAATATCTTGAGAACTATTAGTAATAGTTAAATAAACAATACTTTTATCACTTTTAGCATTAATTTTGATCCAACCATCTGGCAGATTATATTTAATAGCATTGCTAATTAAATTTTGCAGAATTTGAATTAATAAATCTCTATCTGCTTTCACCCATAAATTAGGGAAAATATTTGTTGTTACTGATAACTCAGGAGCTAGCATTTCTATATCTTCAATTAAATCATCTAGGACTTGGGATAGGTTAAAATCGACTTTATGCAAACGCATTTGCCCAGAATCTGCTAACGAAAATAACAATAGTTTTCTGACAATAGAACTTAACCGTCGGACTTCATCTAATAGGTTACTTAAATTTTGTTGGAGTTGAGAACCAGGTTCAGCTTTATGTAAAGCTAGTTCTAATTCACCTTGTAAAATTGCTAATGGTGTTTTTAATTCATGTGCTGCATCTGCACTAAATCTGGATGCTTGTTGAAAACTCCGTTCTAGACGTTCCATCATTTGATTAAAAACGTCTATTAATTCCACAAATTCAATATCTGTCGTTCCAATAGGAATACGCTGATCTAATCCTTTGACTGTCACACCGCGAATAGTTCCAGTGAGTTTTTGGATGGGTTTTAAGGCACTTTCTGATAGCCACCAGGCAGCGATCGCTACTAAAATGAGTAAAATGGGCACTGCAACTAGAAATAAATTGCGGATGGCTGCCATTTCTCGGTCAACTTCCCGTAAACTAATAGCGATCGCTATTCGTCGGTCAGGAGAAGTAAGTACACCGAATCTCCACAAGCCTTGGTTTGTGTCTTTTGTGACAATAGACGATAGCATGAGTGGAGATGGAGGAGGAGGTAGTGGTGACTTATGACCAGGAAAGTTATTAAATTGCGGGTAAAAGAATGGTAGTCGTTGTCTAATTATGGGAGGATGGGGAAACGGTGGACAATTTAACTCGGAAGGAGAACAGAGTTTTTTTATACTCCAATCATTTGGCCAATTCAGAGATTGATGTAAAACAGTTTCATCTCTATTAATTACAGATATTGCTATTGATTTTTGTAAAGTATTTTCATTCTGAGGATTGCGGGATATATTTTGTAATAACTGACTTTGAATTTCTGCATCTAAGTGGTCAATTTTAGTTTTATAAATCAATATCCAAGCAGCAAAACCAAAGCTAATCAGTGTACTACCTGCTAATGAAGCGGCAAACAAAGCAATACGCAATCGAAACGAGCGAATATTTAAACTCAATTTCATAATTTTGATTCCTATTGGTGCGGGGGCAAATAATTAAACTCTAGGAGTCATCATCAATCAAGTTAAAATCGCTCCCCCCATCAACCGCTCATACCGATACTTTAACTCAGCTTTCATTAATGGCCAACGTTCTAAACTTGCATCCATTTCTATAACTTTTTCTGCTGCTTGTCGCGCTAACAGCAATACTTCCTCATCTTCTACTAAACTAGCTAAAGTAAAATCTGGTACACCTGATTGTCGTGTTCCTAAAACCTCTCCTGGCCCACGAAAACGCATATCCATTTCCGAGATAAAAAACCCATCCTGAGACTGTTCCAAAACTTTCAATCTTTGCTGTGCATCAGGATTTCGAGTGCTACTCATTAATAAACAATAAGATTGGGCAGCACCTCGACCAACTCGACCGCGTAATTGATGCAATTGAGATAAACCAAACCTTTCAGCATTTTCAATTAGCATCACCGTGGCATTGGGAACATCAACTCCAACTTCCACAACCGTTGTAGAAACTAAAATTTGTGTTTGATTATCCCGGAATTTATTAATTGCTTCATCTTTTTCCGCGGAACTCATACGTCCATGTAAAAGACCAACTTGAAACTCAGGAAATACACTTTCCTGTAACATTTCATATTCTTCTACTGCGGATTTTAAATCTAGCTTTTCCGATTCTTCTACCAAAGGTAAAACCACATAAATTTGTCTACCTTGGGCAATTTCTCGACGCATTAAATCATAAGCTTGGGGTCGTTGTTGACCAGTTAACAATGTTGTTTGAATCTTTTGTCTTCCCGGTGGTAATTCGTCAATTTGACTAACATCTAAATCTCCATGAACCGTCAATGCTAATGTACGAGGAATGGGGGTAGCAGTCATAGTTAAAACATGGGGTTGTTCACCTTTTTGTTGTAACCTTGCACGTTGTTCTACTCCAAACCGATGTTGTTCATCAATGACTACTAAACCCAATCTTTGAAAGTTCACCTTATCTTGAATTAAGGCGTGGGTTCCTACTAATAAAGGTAATTCACCTGTTTCTAATTGCGAGTGAATTTCCCGACGTTTCGCTGTTTTGGTCGAACCTGTTAATAGTTCCACTGGTAGATGTAGCAAGTTAAACCAACTCACTAACTTACGATAATGTTGTTCTGCTAATACTTCCGTGGGAGCCATTAAAGCTGCTTGATAACCTGATTGAATGGCCGCTAATATCGCAATTACTGCCACAACGGTTTTCCCCGAACCTACATCACCCTGGACTAAACGATTCATGGGGACAGATTTTTGTAAGTCGTTGAGAATATCGTTAATGACTCGTTGTTGTGCGCTGGTGAGTCGAAAAGGGAGAATTTCGTGGAATTTTTCAATTAGTCGGCCTTGGGGTGCGAGAATGGCACTAGTTTGAATTTCTCTAGCTTTCTGCTGACGTTGCAATAAACTTACTTGTAGATAGAAAAATTCATCAAAAACCAGACGACGACGGGCTATTCTTAAAGCATCGCTATCATGGGGAAAATGAATATTAGCGATCGCATCTTTCAATTCCATCAAACCATACTTTTCCCTTAACCCACGCGGTAAAGGGTCTTTTAACTGCAATGCTGCTGGTAAAGCTGTAATTACTGCCTGTCTCACGGTATTGGCTACTACACCCTCAGTCAGTGCATATATGGGTACAACTCGCCCAATCGTTAACGACTCTATGGAATCTCCAGGATGAGCTAAAACTTCTAATTCTGGATTATCCAAGGTCAAACCATATTTATTAGCCTTGACCAAACCACAAGCTGCTACCACACTACCTACAGGATAGCGACGTTTTAAACTTTCTTGCCAACCCCGACTAGTAAATCTGCTACCTGCATAGAAACGACCAACTTTGATTTGTGCAGTATCATCACGTAGCAGTAATTCTAAAATTAATAATTTTTGATTTTTAGGACTAGTAAAACAATTACAACGTTTAACAGTGGCAACTATGGTCACCGTTTCCCCGGCTACCAATTCACGGATATTTACTTGCCGAGCATAATCAATATGGTCACGGGGATAATAGAATAATAAATCGCGAACAGTATATAAACCCAATCTCGCTAAATTGTCAGCTTTCCTAATGCCTATTTCCGGTAAATCTTTCAGTTTTTGGTCAATTTGGGGCGCTAGTCGCTTACTTACTTCCGGGATAATGGGGACTTTATTGGGAATTTTGGCTTGATAAACTTTACCCTGTTCTTCTACACCTTGTTGTTTTTGTTCTTTCTCTTCCTGCTCTTTTTGCAGTTGATAAAGATACCTCCGCACCTGCACTACTAAATTTTTTCTTTCTTCAATTTCCAAAAAAGGATAATTAGCAAATTGCATTGCCATATCTTGCCAACGACGGCGTTCAATGGCAGGTAAAACTGTAGGGAATTTCCCAAAAGTTAAACTGAGAAATTCACTGAAGCGATACTGTTTACCCACCAAATCGATAAAGCCATGTTCTGCTTCTACTGATAAGGCTTTGTGCAATCTGATCCAATCTGGAGTGTCATTGGTCATGGAAGGAAGAAGTACGGCTAACGCCAAGCTACGCTAACAAGGGTTCAGGAATTTAGGAATTGAAGATGACAACAATATTACATTCACTATTACCTCCTAATCCTCAAACCAACTAGCTCGCCATGCAGCTTCAGCTTCTGCGATTTTTAGTTCTCTATGTTTCTTTTGATACTCTCGTCCCAGTTTATTTAGCTGCACTAAAATATTACGAATCTGCTTGCGTCCTGACAATAGTGTAGTATCTGCAAATTCCAATTCAGTTAGCCGTAAGTTAATAGTCATAATTTGAGTGAGACTAGAGTCTTCTGAATTTTTCTCACTACTTACCTCTATCACTAAATTGAGGATGTTAGGGGGGCCAGGTATGACTTCTGCCGCAGTTTCCGATGCTGCCGCAGCCGCTGCTGCTAAAATCTGTTCTGGTAATTTCTGTGGTAAGATGCCCGCTTTTTGGATTAAGACGTTGGTGTTGTGGGAGACTTCCTTCAGAGTAGTTTGAATGGCTTCTTCTAAGTCTTGCTGCCATTCTGACAATTCCAGGGGATTACCTGGGTCAATGGTTTGGCTGTTATTGATGTCAGAGTCAATATCCTCCTCGATTTCCTGATCATTCTCCGATTCTTCATCTTCCTCAATCTCTAAAGTTTCTTCCATCTCCTCCATCGCTTCTGTTTCCTGCTCTTCTTCCTCCTCCCCTGAACCATGGAGATAGACTAGTAATTCCTCAGCTGCTTTTTTGCCCAGTTTGCGGATACCCTGTTGTAATTGCTGCCTTTGATTGAGGGACAACTTCAAGAATTTATCGGCATAGCCTTGGGTACAAAGATGGTAAGCTGCCAGAATCAACTGTTTTTGCAAAGTTGGCCCTAAAACACTCAGATAACCGGCATAAGCATTGTGTAGTTCTTTGGCGATGTGGGCGATCGCTTCCTTGAGTCCAGTGATATCTTGTTCTATACGCTCAATTGCTCTTGCCATACCTGTCCGTAATCTTTCACCTGAACTTGATTAACTACCTCAGCCAAATCAATTAGAAATTTTCTTGTTCTGTTCCCTGACCTGAGAATCCCTGCCTGTATTTTGTGGAGAGTGAAAACTGCCATTATTTTAGTACAAATGTACAAAAATAACTGTAACAACTTAATAAAATACAGGCCAGCGTTTCCGCTTGACCTGTATATTGAGCAGTAATTAGTCAATGGTTCATCATCAATAACTCATAGTTAACTACAACTTCTTAATAACTGACCATTGAAAAGTGTGAGGTGGAGCATCGCTCTTGACCTACACTCACCACTAAAATTACTTTTGACCCATTTGGGCTGCAACTTCTTCTGCAAAGTTGCTTTCTTGCTTTTCAATGCCCTCACCCAAGATATAGCGGACAAAGCGGCTAACTTTCACTTCTCCACCAACTGTAGACTTAACTTGTTTCACTAAGTCTTCTACAGAAATGCTTTGATCACGGATGTAAGGTTGATCCAACAGAGTCATTTCTTTGAGACGTTTGTCAATTCGTCCTTGAACAATCTTTTCTCTGATGTTCTCTGGCTTATTGGCCAAATCATCCTTACCCATTTCGATGTCCTTTTCTTTTTGGACAACTGTGGTAGGAATTTCGTCTACAGAAACATATTCAACGTTTGGACAAGCAGCAACTTGCATTGCTAAATTCTTGGCCAAGCCTTGAATTTCTTCATGTGCAGGAGCAATTACTTCCAATAGGACACCTACTCTACCACCAGTGTGAATGTAGCTGTCTATAACTCCTGCGGTTTCATTTAGAGAAAAATTGACAAAGCGTCTGACTTGAATATTTTCACCCAAGGTGGAAATTACTTGCTTGATGGCTTCATCAACAGTAACGTTGGCATCTTCAACGTAAGGTTGGGCCAACAAAGACTCAACGCTATCAGCTGTTGCCGCTTGTTGTGCCAAATTCTTAACTAGAGATTTAAACGCATCGTTCCGGGCAACAAAGTCTGTTTGGCAGTTAACTTCCAGCAGCACACCTACTTTGCCACCAGGCTGAATGTAGGTTTCTACTAGACCTTCTGCCGCAACGCGATCGCTTTTTTTACCCGCAGAAGCAATGCCCTTTTTCCGTAGCCAATCAATGGCTTCATCAATATTGCCTTCAGTTTCTTTCAGGGCTTTTTTACAGTCCATCATGCCAGCACCGGTTTTTTGGCGTAGCTCTTGGACGAGTTTTGCAGATATTTCCGCCATGTTGCCTTAATTCCTAACTTGACCTTGAGTTTAATTGCTCACGGGTGTTGAGTATTTCTATCTTACTCAGGGCTGGTGAAGAAAAACCTATGAACTATTTAATTTCAGGAGGATGAAGTATGAAGTGTGAGCCTAATTATCCTTCATCCTCCTGTTTTTAGTTACTTATTCTTCGTCTTCGTCATCGGGAATCAGTGAGTCTGTGTACTCACTTTCATCGTAATCGTATTCTTCCTCAGCACCTTCGTAATCTTCGTAATCTTCTTCTGCATCCAACTGACCGTGACGACCTTCATAAATCGCATCAGCCAATTTACCAACAATTAGCTTAATCGATCTAATGGCATCGTCATTAGCTGGGATAGGAATATCAACTACATCTGGATCACAGTTTGTATCCAGCATAGACACAATGGGAATACCCAGTTTTTGGCATTCTTGAACTGCGTTATATTCCCGACGTTGGTCTACAATGACGACCACATCAGGAACCTTCCGCATGGTTTTAATTCCGCCCAAGTATTTTTGCAGCTTGGCCATTTCCCGCCGCAACATGGAAGCTTCTTTCTTTGGCAATAAATCTAGAGCGCCGCTTTCTTCCCGTCGTTCCAAATCTTTCAGACGTTCTGCTCTGGTTTTAATGGTAGCCCAGTTGGTGAGCATTCCACCCAACCAACGTTGGTTAATGTAGTGAGCGCCACAACGGCTTGCCTCTTGAGCAATAATTCCTGCTGCTTGACGCTTAGTACCAACAAACAGAAACTTCTTACCTTGTTCTGCTTGAGTACGTACATAGGCGTAAGCCTCTTCCATTAACTGGGCTGTTTGTACCAAGTCAATGATGTGTACACCATTGCGAGCAGTGTAAATGTAGGGAGACATTTTTGGGTTCCAACGGCGGGTTTGATGCCCAAAGTGAACCCCTGACTCCATCATCTGAGCCAATGAAACAACTGGCATATTTTAAACTCCTATTCGGGTTAAACCTCCATCCAGGCGTAGTTTCTGTGACTGAAACACCCGAATTCCTGGATGTGCGAGATTAGTTAACTTTTCTAGGGTAGCATAATTGTGTCATTTTTTCCGCCTAGTAAAGACAGATTTCCGTTTTTGTCAGCTTGATTTCTACAGCTGCTGAACTCCCCAGAAATTATGAAGTGATATTACAAACCTTGGCAAAATATTGTAGAAACTCCACGGGAGCCAAACATAGCTCTAAGGTAGAACCTATAGGAAAGACTTGAGGCAAATTCTGATGAACAAGAATAATATTCAAAACTATCGGTTTGTCTGTACCTTAACCTTTGGTGATATCTACGGTCAAATAATAGTTTGGTTGATTACAATTACTATCAGTTTGGCATCAGCTTTGGGCTTAATGGGTGCTAGACAGCCCGTGTATGCTATAGCAACGGTGGGGCTGGTAGTTTTTCTCACACTACCCTTTTTGCTGTTTGCCTTTGTTACCACTTTATTGAATCACATCGAGTTGACAGCAGTAGAACCAGGAACAAAAACACAACCTATACCTGGTAATGTTTCACAGCAAAAACCAATAGAAGCAACTAGTTAAAGGAATTTTAGGAATAAGTAGAATCAGGAAGGGAAAATCTAGTTGGAATCTAGTTTTCACAGGTTGACATTTTCCATTTATAGCCGTAGACAAGGTAGTTAGGATATTAACTCAAACTACAACTTAGACAACCAAAGACTTTTAGCACTGTCACCTGTCACCTGCTATAACTATGTCACCTTCTTAATCCAAATTTAAAATTAAAACTTAAGATTACTTCCCTGTCTATGGTACAGGGTATTTTTTTGTTGTTGGGGGTAAATGATGTTAGAGCATGATGTAATTATTGTTGGGGGTGGTTTGGCAGGTTGTCGAGCAGCGGTGGAAATTGCCCGAACTGACCCCAAGTTAAATGTAGCTGTAGTTGCCAAAACCCATCCGATTCGTTCTCACTCGGTAGCGGCCCAAGGTGGCATGGCTGCATCGCTGAAAAATGTTGACCAAAATGATAGTTGGGAAGCCCATGCTTTTGATACGGTCAAGGGTTCTGATTATTTAGCCGACCAAGATGCAGTGGCTATTCTCACCCAGGAAGCACCAGATGTGGTGATTGATTTAGAACATATGGGGGTTCTGTTCTCCCGTCTTCCTGATGGTAGGATTGCTCAACGGGCTTTTGGTGGGCATTCTCACAACCGTACTTGTTACGCGGCTGATAAAACTGGTCATGCAATTTTACACGAGTTGGTCAATAATCTGCGTCGTTATGGTGTGCAAATTTACCAAGAATGGTATGTAATGCGCCTGATTTTAGAAGAGGGTGAAGCTAAGGGTATAGTGATGTTTCACCTGCTAGATGGGCATATTGAGGTGTTGCGGGCAAAAGCCGTAATGTTTGCGACGGGGGGATATGGTCGTGTTTATAACACCACTTCTAATGATTATGCCTCCACCGGTGACGGTTTGGCCATGACGGCTTTGGCTGGTTTACCTCTAGAGGATATGGAGTTTGTCCAATTTCACCCAACTGGGTTGTATCCCGTGGGAGTGCTAATTTCTGAAGCGGTAAGGGGGGAAGGGGCGTATTTAATTAATGCAGAGGGCGATCGCTTTATGGCGAATTACGCACCGAGTAGAATGGAATTGGCTCCTCGTGACATCACATCTAGAGCGATCGCCTATGAAATTCGGGCAGGACGTGGTATAAATTCCGATGGTAGTGCTGGCGGGCCTTTTGTCTATCTCGATTTGCGACACATGGGCAAAGAAAAAATCATGAGTCGCGTTCCCTTTTGTTGGGAAGAAGCCCATCGTTTAGTTGGTGTAGATGCCGTTACTCAACCTATGCCTGTACGTCCCACCATTCACTATTGTATGGGTGGTATACCAGTGAACACCGAAGGGCAAGTTCGCCGCAGTGCTGATGATTTGGTTGCAGGCTTTTTTGCCGCTGGAGAAACGGCTTGTGTCTCCGTTCATGGTGCTAATCGCCTCGGTAGTAACTCTCTATTAGAATGTGTAGTTTATGGTAAACGTACTGGTGCAAGTATAGCCAGGTATGTACAAAATCGTAAATTACCAAATGTAGATGAACAACGCTATATTCAAGCAGCCCAACAGCAAATTCAAACTTTATTAGCACAGCCAGGAAAATATCGAATTAACCAAGTTCGTCAAGCTTTTCAAGATACAATGACGGAGTTTTGTGGGGTTTTTAGAACTGAAGAATTAATGCACCAAGGTTGGGAGAAAATTACAGAATTACAACAACAATATTCCCAAGTTTATTTAGATGATAAAGGCAGTTGTTGGAATACAGAATTAGTAGAAGCCTTAGAACTGCAAAGTTTAATGGTAGTTGGACAAACTATCATGGCATCGGCTTTAAATCGCCAAGAAAGTCGGGGCGCACATTTTCGCGAAGATTTCCCCAACCGTGATGATAGCAATTTTTTAAAACATACTCTGGCCTATTATTCTCCTGCGGGTATTGATATTCAATATATGTCAGTGGTAATTAACATGTTTACACCACAGGAAAGGAAGTATTAGATCCTCCTATAAATTAAACTGCATCAATTTTTTAGAGACGTTCTGAAAGAGCGTCTTTACCATGGTTAATTCTTTTCGCTTCCCCAAATTACATCTAATCTTGCCTGTGCTTCTTTTAATGCAGCTTCTGCTGAAGATTTACCTAATAAAGTTGCCTCAATTGCTCTCCCTAAGCTATCAGAAATACGACTATAGCCAGGTATAGTTGGTCTAAATTTAGCCACATCCATCTGGTCTATAAACACTTTTAACCAAGGTTTTTCCTTCAAATATTCCTGATATTCTGAACTAGCAGCTGATTTCAAATTAATGGGTAAAAATCCTGTCCCCTTTGCCCATTCTGTTTGAAATTCTTCACTTAAAACAAATTCTAAAAACTTTAATGCGGCTTTTTCTTTGTCTGGGGTAGTTTTCATCAAATATAAATTACCACCTCCGATGACTGTAGCGGGGTTTTTATCCATAGGAATGGGAAACACGCCATAGGGAACGTCAGATTTAGCAATATAAGTCCAAGGCCCAGTAATTTGCATAGCTACACGTCCCGTTAAGAAAGCATCTTCTTCATAACCTCTTTCCAGGGGAGAAAGGGTAGCTATGCCATCTTTCATTAATTCTTCCCAAAACTTTAAAGCAGAGACAGCACCATTATTATTTAAGTTGGGATAGTCATTATTAACTATGTCTCCTCCTGCACTTAATAAAAAGGGAAACCAACTAAAAACAGTCCATTCCCCTTTCCCTAAAGGTAGTAATATTCCATGTTGTTCTGGTCGTTTATCGCCATTTTTATCTATAGTTAATTTTTTGGCAACTTGTCTGAGTTCTTCCCAAGTTTTTGGTGTTTCAGTGATACCAGCTTTTTTAAATAAATCGGGGCGATAGAAAACACCCATGTTACTTGTGTACAAGGGAATTGACCACAAGCGTTGATCTAATTTCAATTCTTCTAATGAATTGGGGTCTACTTCTGATTTGAAAGATAATTTATCAAACCAATTTTCTAACGGTTCAATTGCTCCTAATTCTACTAATTGACCTGTAATTTGTGGATAAAAATATAAAACATCTGGTGCAGAGTTACCCACAACTGCTGTCAAGATTTTTGGTAGTTGTTGATCAAATGTACCTACAAATACCGAATCGATGTGAATATCTGGATGACGCTGATTAAATTTATCAACTAATTTATTAAAAACATCTCGATTAACAGGAGGGTTCAGACCTTGCCATAGAGTAACATGAGTGACATTATTATTTTTTCGTAGGCTAGTTTGGCAACTTGATAAAAATACAAGGCACAAACTCAAGGTAACACCTAAGGCGATATAGCGTCGCAGAGTATGACGGAAATAATTAGTAATAGGGGTAAACAAATTAATCTGCATAGTATTTTCAGCTATTTTTAAGATATTTTTTCAGTAAAAGTTTTGGTAATACTGGTCTCTGCCCTAGTGTAAATGTAAGTTTCTGGCGCTTTTATCTTTTGAGTTTTACATACTTGCTCGGCTCTTTTCCAAAAATCAGCATCTTCTCCATAATTCATGTGATTAAATCCTTGTAGCTGAAAAAAGACACTGCGTTTACCAAAGAAGGTAGGGCCTAAGACACAATCTTTTAAATTAATGAATTTACCAGGTTGAAAAAAGTCAGCTAGCCAAATTTCTTCTTCACTACAAAATCCGCCTTCAATTAAGTCAATTTCTGGATTCGCTTGCATATATTCTATGCGTGATTGCAAATGATTGGGTTTATAGGCATCATCGCTATCGAGAAAGGTAATATATTTACCAAAAGAAGCCTGAATTCCTACATTTTTGGCATAACATTGTTTTTTATTTTTATGTCTTAAATAGCGGATATTGGCAAAATTATCAACGTAAGCATTGACGACTGTAAAGGTATGGTCATCACTGCCATCATCTATAACTAACAATTCCCAATTGGTACATGTTTGATTAACTAAGCTATCAATACATCTATTTAAATAATTGGCTCGATTATATGTACAAAGAATAACGCTAATTTCTGGATTAATATCAAATTTAATGGGACTCATCTGTATACACCTGGTAAATTTTATTTTTGGGCAACGATGCAAGTAGCAACAGGAAAGTCAGGATGAAATGCGTCTAGTTCTGCCGATGTTAATTCTTCTACGGCTATACCATGATAACTAGCAATCACACTAATAGGATTACCATAAATATAGAGTTTTTGCTGAGAAAAATTGCGGAACATCCACGCAAAAGCATCAGGTAAAGGCCGCCAATAATCTACAGGTGTCGCATGGAGTCTGACTGCGTTAGGAACCATAGCAAAACATTTACCACCTGGTTTTAACCAAGTATAGATATTTTCTACTACTTGCCATGGTGCGTAACAATGTTCCAGAACATTAAAAATGACAATGGAGTCAAAAGATGCTGGTTGAATTATAGATACATCATGAGCATCACCAACTATATCTATACCTAGTCCTGGTTCAATATTCATAACTTGATATGATGTACCAGGATTAACTTCATAGAAGTCTTTATCTTTTGGTGTACCACCAATTTCTAAAATATTACCGACTATTTGATTTTTAATTTCTTGAATAAATTGATTTAAATAGTATCTATCAACAGGCTTGCCTCTAGTAATACCAAAAGCTTGGCAAATAGGAACCGATTTTTTCAAATCTCCCCAGTTGATGGTGTAGGTTGCTATGGATAACAAACCGATTTTTGCTAGATATATGACTAATTGGCAAAAGCTTTCAATGCTGTTGATTTGGTCTAAATCATTTTTGATATTAGTTTGGGCAAAAAATTGAGATAATACCTGATAATTATTGTGGCTAAGGGGTGCAAGTTCATATTCTTCCTCTTTTTCAATAAAGCTGCGAAAACCTTGAGCGAATAAAGTCAGGCTTTTATCTGATAAAAATATGATAGATTGATTAATTAAATTTTGATAACCTTGAATTACACTTTCTATTTCCTGATTTACAGGGGCAACTTTGATATTTTGAAAAATTTGGTAAGCAGATTCAATGTCATGCTCATGCACAAATATTTCTAAAATAGTTAACCAAGATAGATAAGGAATAATTTCTGGTGAACGTTGACTCCAGGCAAATATAGCTGTAACTTGAGAATTTTCAACTGTTAAAAAAGCATTGGGTATATATTGTCTAGACATCTTGTTTGTGTGAGGTAGAACCAATAAATATTTTGACTAATGATTTATCTACTTAAATTTGTCAATTATCATGAGTTATAAACTGGCATGGGTATCGTACCAAGGTTCTTTAATTTTGAGCGTATCTAAAATCCTTTTACCAATGGAGTTGCGGTAGATGATACCATTAACCCCAAAGATTTTGTAATACCAAAAAACTCCTTTGTATACTTTAATTGCTTCACTTTCTGATAGCCAATTACCCGGTGCTTCTTCTCCAAATAGTCCACTGGCACCAAATTCAAATTCATGTTGAATATATTTACCTTCCTTAGCAGGTGAGGGGCACACTTGCTGACATACTGTTTCTTGACTAATAGTTTTAAATTTCTGATAGCCAAGTTCTTTTAATAGGGAAAATTCTTCTAAGAGTCCAGCCCAAGCAGTCTTATTGGATTCGATAGAAATAAACTTTGGTTTAGTGTCAAATTGTCTTAATGCCTGTAGACATAACAAATCAGCACCTTCAATATCGATTTTGAGATAGTAAGGTATACCAAATTCTAATAAAATATTCTCAAATCTGCGCCCTTCTACCGTGATTTCTGTATAACTTGTGCCAAAGGAATTTTGATTGCGGTTAACCCAATCTAAGGAAGTTGTTCCCCAAATACTTTTGTCTAAATTAGCATAAAAAGTAATTGGTTCATCTTTGGACGAAACGGCAACATTTAACAGCGTCAGTTGACCATCTTCAATATATGAATGGAGGCGATTTTTTGTAGATTGATAAACATCCGGGTTAGCTTCAATGCCAACAACTTTAAAACCTTTTTTTAAATAAAACTCCGTATCCTGACCAATGTGAACACCAACATCAATGATTAAATTTTTATCCATAAATAAATTTTCTGCTGTTTAAATTAGAATTTACACAAATTTATGAGTCGATTGTTAATATACCTTGTTCTGCATCTAAAGTTGCCATAACTCCTACAGGTAAAGCTGCATTGGGGTTATCATGACCAAAGGGTAAATCAGCCACGATGGGAATATTTAAATCAGATAGGCGATCGCCCAAAACTTCCTCTACACTCAGACTAGGTATGTTAGGTGGTGCTTCACATTTGGTAAATCCTCCTAAAGCAATACCGCAGACTTGTGATAAAAGCCCACTTAAACGCCACTGAGTTAACATCCTATCAATGCGATAGGGTGGTTCTGTGACATCTTCAAAAGCCAAAATTACACCGTCTAGTGGTGGTAAAAGGCTTGTCCCTAACAGGTGAGTCGCTACTGTCAGATTACCTGGAAGCAATATCCCTTTCCTCACACCACCACCCCAACCTTGACCCTTTAACGGTGCAAGAGGGCGACCTTCTACCAAGTCAAATAGCCTCTGTATTGACCATTCTGGCTCATCTAATAGGGTAGTGAGTACGGGTCCATGTACACTACAACAGCCAGCGTTATAAAGACTCCAAAGCAAGGCTGTGATATCAGAAAAGCCAATCAACCATTTGGGATAGGCTGTATTTTGTTGCCAGTGCCAATCTTCTAAAATGCGGGTACTACCAAAACCACCTCGCGCACAGAGGATAGCACGACATTCTGGGTCTTGCCATGCTTGTTGGAGTTGGTGACGACGGTGTGTATCTGTACCAGCGAGATAACCGTGTCTAGTATCTAGATTATCGCTAATTTTGACTCGGTAGCCGTGCGATCGCCAAATTTCTACACTCTTTTCCAAAGCTGCATATTCTCGCAAAGCCCCACTAGGGGCAATTACTGTGACTAAATCACCAGGTTGGAGAGGAGGAGGTAAAATTTTAGACGGTAAAGGGGGGAAACTGGACATGCCAAGAAGAATTGATTAAATGCTAAATGCACAAAGTAATATGCAGAAGAATTTATCATGATTTTGCATGACTATTTTGATTTTGATTGCCGGAGAAATGTCAGTTTAGCTTTGAAATTGCATTGCTTAAATTCAAGTTTTAAATTTCAGACACTTCCGTAGTTTTTTCCGGTAAAATTTGGCTATCAGCAAAAAATCTGTGGCGATTTATTTGCTTGAGAGCATATCTAGCCGTCGCTTGTACTTCTGGGTCTGTATCTTCCACGGCATGACAGACAATCTGATTCATTTGCACCATTAAATCAGAAATCCGCACTAAATCACGAATGGCATTTTGTCGCACTTGGGGGTTGTCATTTTGCACAGAGATAGCTAACGCGCGGTTCATTGGTTTGAGAGAACGAATGCCAATTTCTGCTAAAGCTGACAAAATTAAACTATGTTGGTGAGAATCCGCATTTAACATCAATTCCACTAAAGGCTGAATTGCCCGTGAGTCTCCTTGCTGACCTAAATTCCAAATAGCTTTATTACGTCTTATCGGGTCACTATGACGTAGTTCTTCAATTAACTCTTCTATAATACTGGGTTTTATCAACACTGAAGTTGTGGCAGATGGAACTAATTCCTGGGTAATTGGTGCTGCATTTGTGGTTGTAGCTTGAATAGATAATGTTTGCACATTTTCATCTTTGGCTGGATTTAAAAGTTTTGGTTCTGAACCGCTTAAATAGCGTACAGACTTAGCAGTATGGAACTTTCTGGTAAGATGAAATAACCCACCAATCATCCCCAAACTGCTAAATCCTAAAAACATCCACCAATTAAAATCTGCTTTATTTTCCGGTGGTTGAATCTTTGCTGGTGCTGGAATTGCGGAATTAGTTGGACATTTATTTTGTCCAGATAAAGCCGTTTCTAAATACTTTCTGGTTGTGAGATCAGCAACACCATCTATTCTTTTTAAACCCTTAGATTTTTGAAACTCGACTACCGCATTTTGAGTAGTTTTACTAAAGTTACCATCAATGACATCGCTGTAGTAGCCTAATGCCTTGAGTTGAACTTGTAATACTTGCACTTCCGCACCTTTAGCACCGATGGCAAGAGAAGTTAACTGAGTAGATGGCAGGTTAGAGGTAGTTGTTAAACCCCGACTAGGATATAAACTGAAGCAAAAACAAGATGCAGCAATGATGATTGAGGGAAAATAAAGCCTCATAACCGATGATGACAAAAACATGATTAAATTTTAACTAGTTATAGAGGCATCTGGATAATTTGTGAGACTTGGTATAGCAAGAGACAGGGGACAGGGGACAGGGGACAGGGGACAGGGGACAGGTGATAGAGAAGTAGAAAACCGGGAAAAAGATATGATGAGTAATTCTTTGTGTTCTCTTCTCTGCGTCTCTGCGTCTCTGCGTGCAACAAAAAAATTTTGATATAAAAATGCCTCAAATTTAAGAATAGGGGCATAGAATTGCCCCTATATTTTGAAAATAGTTAAGCTACCTAAGTTTTTCTCTACGATCTAGACTGTAAAGCTTCTCGCGCTTGTTCTCTGTCGTCAAAGTGGATTTTTTCAGTGCCGAGAATTTGGTAATCTTCGTGACCTTTACCTGCTAGTAATACACCATCACCGGGTTTGGCTTGTAAAATGGCTGTGCGAATAGCTGTAGCGCGATCGCATATTACCATCGGTTCCACAGTTTCAGGTATACCAGCCAAAACATCTTGCAGTATCTTTTCTGGGTCTTCAGTCCGAGGATTATCTGATGTAACTACCGCTAAATCTGCTAACTCCGCCGCTATTTTACCCATTTTCGGACGTTTGGTGCGATCGCGATCGCCTCCACAACCAAACACACAAATCATTTTACCGGGGATAAACGGCCGGGCAGCCTTAAGCAAGTTCTCCAAACTGTCAGGAGTGTGGGCATAGTCCACAATCACGCTAATATCTTGGTCAGGACTAATTTGTACTCTTTCCATTCTTCCCGGTACACCAGGAAACTCAGGAATAGCATCGGCTACTACCTGTAAATCTAGTCCCAAATGTACAACAGCACCAACAGCCGCTAACAGATTTTCTAAATTATATTGCCCAACCAGGGGGGAACGAAACGCCACATCACCTTTAGGAGTATGGAGAATTCCACTCACACCATTGGGTTGATAATTTAAATCACTCATCCAAAAGTCAGCATTACTATCATTAACGCTGTAACTCCAAACTCTTTCTTTCCCCAGGCCAGCAATTAACCGCTTGCCGTAGGCATCCTCAGCATTAATAATTGCCCTACCTTGAAGATAATCAGGGCTAAATAACAACGCCTTCGCCCCAAAATAATCCTCCATATCTTTGTGATAATCAAGGTGGTCTTGGGTGAGATTGCTAAATACAGCTACTTCAAACTGACAACCCCCAACTCTACCCTGTGCTAAAGCGTGGGAACTAACTTCCATCACTCCATATTCACAACCAGCGTCTACTGCTTCTGCTAAACGCTGTTGTAGTTCCACCGCAAAGGGAGTAGTAAAGGCAGCAGTTTGGGAAAAACCAGGCCAACGGGTATAGAGAGTTCCCAACAAAGCTGTAGACAGATGAGCTTGGGTGAGAAAATATTCAATCAAGTGAGTTGTGGTGGTTTTACCATTCGTACCGGTCACACCCACCATTTTTAACTTTTGCCCTGGATAACCGTAAAAAGCTGCGGAAACTTGGGCACAGGCTTTATTGATATTATCAGCACTAATCACCACATCTGTGGCAGCTGGGGGATTTTTCTGGACAGCTTGGGGTGAAACAATAGCCGCAACTGCCCCGGAAGCTAAAGCACTTGGCCAAAATTCACCCCCATCTACCCTAGTCCCTGGCATCCCAATAAATAAATCTCCCGCACCGCAAGCATGAGAATTGGTTTTAATACCCTTAACTTCCACATCCCCAGCACCCGTATGTTCTACACCTTCTACCGCAGCTAGTAATTCCCTTAGTTTCATATACTGCACCTCACACAAGCTTACCTTGCGCCTATTCTGCATGATTTTTTTCTGAATTGGACATATATTTACACAACATTTGTTCCAATTGCTTGACACTGGCACGGGGAGAAGGACGGGGAATAGGTTTTGCGGCTTCTGCACCGTCCTCTAACAGGTACAGGACGGGTATTTCGTACTGATAAGCTGCAAACCAATCTTCACGAGTGGTAATGTCACGAATTTCCAACTCAAATTTCAGACTTTGGATTTGTTCTAGCTTTTCTTGCAGACCTTCACATAAATGGCAACCGGGTTTACTAAATAAAATCAATCGCATTTGTTTCATCCCTATTTTGCCCCTAAGTTAATCATATAGACCCAATGTCGAGGAGGGTATAGACCAAGGCCCAACTGGTAAATAGTTGATTTGATCGAATCCTGTGAGCCTCTACACCCATTCCCAAACTACAATAAAGAAATATATCTCAATATTTTTGACTAACTTGCTCTATGTCAGTTTTAGCAGCGATCGCAGTCTTGGCTGTTCTGATCTTGGTACACGAGTTTGGACATTTTATAGCCGCACGTTCTCAAGGCATTTATGTTAACCGCTTTTCTTTGGGTTTTGGCCCTGTAATTTGGAAGTACCAAGGAACACAAACTGAATATGCTATCCGCGCTTTTCCTTTAGGTGGGTTTGTTGGCTTTCCCGATGATGACCCAGATAGCGATATTCCCCCCAATGACCCAAATCTGCTGCGTAATCGGCCTATTTTAGATCGGGCGATCGTCATTAGTGCTGGAGTCATCGCCAATTTAATCTTTGCTTATTTCATGCTCGTGGTGCAATTGGGTCTGGTAGGTCTTCCCCAACTAGATTATCAACCAGGAGTCCTGGTTATACCCGTCAATGAGCAATCTGTGGCTTATCAAGCCGGAATCAGAGAGGGTGATATTATTTTGGCTGTGAATGGTCAGAAAATCCCCGCTTCTGATCAATCTATTGTTTTGCTGACCAAGGAAATTCAAAATCATCCCAACCAGCCATTAGAATTAACCATTAAGCGTCAAAATCAGCAATTATCGCAGCAATTAACACCAAAACAAGGAAAGGACGGCAAAGGCTTTGTTGGCATTAACCTTTTCCCCAATAGCAAACCAGTGCTTGGTGCCAACGGTAAACCTGTTTATCGTCATCCCAACCCCATCGAAATTGCCAGCATAGCTGCCAATAGATTTCAGCAATTATGCGTTGGTACACTCCAAGGTTTTGGTCAGTTAGTCACCAATTTCCAGCAAACTGTTGGTCAAGTTTCTGGCCCAGTGAATATTGTCAAAATTGGCGCTAAATTAGCTGCTGATGATAGCAAAAATTTGTTGTCTTTTGCCGCCATTATTAGCATTAATTTGGCAGTTATTAATATTCTGCCTTTACCCGCTTTAGATGGTGGACAATTAGCCTTTCTCCTCATTGAAGGTTTGCTTGGTAAACCCTTACCTGCCAAAATTCAGGATGGTGTGATGCAAACTGGTTTAGTATTTCTGTTAGGATTGGGAATTTTCCTCATTGTCAAGGAAACTACTCAATTAGATTGGATACAGAAGTTATTCCAGTAATACTCTTAGATTTGGGATTTTTGATTTCATCTGCAAAAATCAAAATCCTCAATCTAAAAATATTGCCAGTGCCTAGATTCACAGTAGTAAATTCATCCCCACAACTTGATTGACTCGTAAATCCTTATCCAAAAAACAACGAGCTTTAGCAATTCTCGAAAAACTTAAACATCTCTATCCAGATGCAACTTGTTCTTTAAATTATTCCACCACCGTACAACTGCTAGTAGCGACTATTCTTTCTGCCCAATGTACAGATGAACGGGTGAATAAAGTCACACCAGCCTTATTTAGTCGCTTTCCTGATGCGGCAAGTTTAGCTAATGCTGATTTATCCGAGTTAGAAGCATTGGTGCGTTCCACAGGTTTTTATCGTAATAAAGCGAAGAACATTCAAGCGGCATGTCGCATGATAGTCAGTGATTTTAACTCGGTTGTGCCTAATCAAATGGAGGAATTATTAAAACTACCAGGGGTAGCTAGAAAAACTGCCAATGTGGTTTTAGCCCATGCCTATGGTATCAATGCTGGAGTCACAGTAGATACCCACGTTAAACGCTTGAGTCAACGTTTAGGTTTAACTAAGCATACAGAACCCATTGGCATTGAAAAAGATTTAATGCAGTTATTACCCCAACCAGATTGGGAAAATTGGTCAATTCGCTTAATTTATCATGGTCGGGCTGTGTGTAAAGCCCGTTCTCCTGAATGTCAAAATTGTCAGTTAGCTGATTTGTGTCCCATGATTTTAACGAAGACTACTGCTTGACTCCTTTCATTCCTAAACCAATGCGTTTTAATTTTTCATTTACTTCTAATACTCGAACTTTTACCACTTGTCCCACTTTGACAATTTTCTTCGGGTCATCCACAAATCGATCAGCCAATTGGGAAATATGCACTAAACCATCTTGATGGACACCAATATCCACAAATGCCCCAAAGTTGGCAACATTAGTAATAATTCCTTCTAATTCCATTCCCACTGTTAAATCACGAATTTCTTTGATTCCTTCCTTGAACGTAGCGTATTTAAATTCAGCACGGGGGTCTCTTCCCGGCTTTTCTAATTCCTTGAGAATATCCCGTAATGTGGGTTCACCAATGGTATCGGTGACATACTTTTGCAAATTGGTTTTTTGCAACTTTTCGGCAATTTGGGTGACTTGATTTAAACCCACACCTAAATCTTTGGCAATAGCTTCTACTACTCCATAACTTTCAGGATGAACAGCAGTATTATCTAGTGGGTTATCACCACTACGAATCCGCAAAAAACCAGCTGCTTGTTCAAAGGCTTTTGGCCCTAGTTTCGCTACCTTCAACAGTTGTCTGCGGTTTTTAAAAGCACCATTTTGATTACGATACGCAATAATATTATTAGCAACTGTTGGCGTAATTCCTGACACAAAAGTAAGTAATTCTTTAGAAGCTGTGTTTAAATCTACGCCGACATAATTTACACAACTTTCTACAGTTTCATCTAACTTTTTCTTGAGTAGTTTTTGGTCAACATCATGTTGATATTGCCCTACACCAATAGACTTAGGGTCAATCTTCACTAATTCCGCTAAAGGGTCTTGTAATCTGCGACCAATACTAATAGCACCACGGACAGTCACATCTAAATCAGGAAACTCTTCTAATGCCACTTTGCTAGCAGAATATATAGAGGCACCAGATTCATTGACGATGACTTTAATCGGTTTTTTTTCTAATGTTTGTAAAACTTCCGTCACAAATTCATCTGTTTCACGGGAAGCAGTACCATTACCAATCGCGATTAATTGAATCTGATATTTGGTAATTAAATTCTTGATAGTTTGGGCAGCTTTGAGACGTTGTTCTGCTGCTTGATGTGGGAAGACTGCTTGATATTCTAAAAATTTACCCGTCTCATCCAAAATCGCAACTTTACAACCAGTTCTAAAGCCTGGGTCAATGGCTAAAGTTGGTTTCATACCTGCGGGTGCAGATAACAGCAATTCTCGTAAATTGGTTTCAAAGGTTTTAATGGATTCTATATCCGCAAAATTTTTCTTTTCGGCAATTACTTCGCTAATTAAAGATGTTTTCATTAAGCGGTTAAAGGCATCTTTTAACATTCCTTGATAAAAATCCCGAACCGCACGTACTTTGGTTTTAATTTCGTGAGACTCTAAATAAGACAAAACAAAATCTTCATCAAAGGCAACATCAAAGGTTAAAATCGACTCATTTTCCCCCCGACATAATGCCAGTAGATTATGGGGGGCAATATTTTTCACCTTTATTTGATAGTTACGGTACATTTCAAACTTTGTTGTACCTTCAGGATGTTCATCTTTGATGCGAGAAACAAACAGCCCTGATTCTAATAAAAAATCTCGTAAATAAGCTCGTAATTCAGCTTTTTCTGCTACTTCTTCCGCTAAGATGTCAGATGCACCCTTGAGGGCTTCTTCAGCAGTTTTTACGCCTTTTTCTTCCGAAATATATTCTGCCGCTGCGGCTTCTAAGGAAGTAGAAATGCCATTTTTTACATTTAGCGTTTTAATAAAAGCTGCTAAAGGTTCTAATCCTTTTTCCCTAGCAATAGTCGCGCGAGTACGCCGCTTAGGTTTATAGGGTAAGTATAAATCCTCAAGTTCTGTTTTTTGTAAACAAGATTCGATTTTGGCTTTCAGTTCGTCTGTTAGTTTATCTTGTTGAGCGATCGCATTTAAAATTACTGTCTTCCTTTCTGCCAATTCGGTTAAGTAAGTATACCTATCCGATAAATCGCGCAATTGCACTTCATTCATCTCACCAGTGCGTTCTTTGCGGTAACGGGCAATAAAGGGAATTGTCGCACCCTCTGCCAAAAGTTCTAAGGCGTTTTGCACCTGAGTGATTCGCAGATTTAGTTCAGTTGCTATTAATTGAGGAATGTTGGACATTGGCTATTTCCGTGGAAAATGCGACTCCTAGAGGTAATATGCTAAATCATATTCTTGCTCTCAGCATATGATGTTAAGCTAAATTACCAGATTATTTCCCAGCATCACGGTTACACCCCCTTCTTAGCTGGGTGTAAAATCAGTTTCACCAAGAAAATTATCATTTTTCCCTATTCAAACTTGGAGCAAAGTTCAGAGGTTATTCACCATGCCTTTGTTTTTCTTAATTACATTGGGTACTGGTTTAGCAACTACCTATTTATTTAAAAAAAGTCATGACGAAATAGGTTACATCGCCGGGATCATGACAGGGATAGGTTTTATTATCAGTTTGATCATCGCCCCTTGGCAAATACAAGTATTGATGTTGCTGTTGGTATTATTCAGCAGTAAAAAGTTTTAAATCATTACTCTCTCCTAAATTAATCACAGAGAACAGCCCATGAATTGATGCCCGTATCAATAATGACTGTGCCAGTTCAAAATAAGTAAGTACGGTTGCGGAAGTGGACAGTCACCTTCACCACATTCAGCCCTAGTGAATACAATGGGCTTAAAAGATTTTGTTGAAAGGTGATAAATATGCAAACTATCAGCCCGCACAAGGATAGTGCTGCTTGGATTATTCAAACTTGGGCAGCTTTTGTCCTGTCTCTGTCCATGACCACTGTAGGAATTGTCAATTTACCTGTGGACAACTGGGTAAAAGGCTTTATGGGCATGGGTTTAGCTTTTTCTGTAGGTTCAACTTTTACTCTGGCAAAAACTACTAGAGATTTACATGAAACGAAGAAACTCACTGCCAGAATTGAGGAAGCAAAAGTTGAGAAGTTGTTGTCCCAACATGACCCATTGCTGAAATGAAGGTAAAGGATGGATAGTATGGGGACAGTCATTGTCCCTGTCAATCAAAAAAGCGCCAGTAAAACCAGCGCTGAAGGAAATAACGTTTATTTTGCGGATTTTATTAACTAGATTGCTTTTTTAACTTTTGTTTTTTCCTGCGCTTTTCTGTAGCAGCTACACCATGTTCTACAGGATAGCCAACTACAGGAATAACTTGGTATTTGCGCTCTTCTTCTACCCTTTTCAGTTCAGTGTAATCAAGCCAATGAATACAATCAACTGGACAGGTATCGATGGCCTCTTGAATCACTTCTTCTGGGTCTGCATCTTGGCGAATCACACGCGATCGCCCGTAATCTGGTTCAATATAAAATGTATTACGGGCAACATGGGCGCAATGTTTACAACCAATACAGGTAATTTCGTCAACATACACGCCCCTCTGCCGCAGCAAGCCGCCTAATTCCGGTTCTAAACCAGAACGTTCTGGTTCATCCCTGAATAAACCGCCTAACTCCGGTTCCAAACCAGAACGCTCGTATTCTTGTGCTTCTAGGGACGGCAGCGACTCAGACATTACGCACTCCAGCGTTGAACTACTAAGCGAATAGAACCATCTTCATTTTTTTGCTGTTCTGCTACTTGGAAACCAACTTTAGCAGTTTCTTTTAGCACTGTTTGATAAGCATAACGCTGAGTTACTTGACGCAAAAATCCATCTACAGACAAATCTTGTTGCCAATATTGTAAATCAGCTACCAATTCATATTCTTGACCATTCCATCTAAAGCCGATGTCATAACCATTTTCTTGCTCAATGGTCACTTCTGCGGGATGGGTTTGACCGCGATAGCCACGTACTTCTCTTGGCCCTGGTTTCCAATCAATACCCAGGTCATTCAAAGCATCTTGTAAGGATTGAAGGTTACGGATTTGAGTCTTGATTTGGCTAAAGTGTGACATGGTTGTACAAATCAATAAATATAAACTAAGGGGAAAACTTACCAATCGCTAAAAGCGTTTTGCGCATTCACCACACTAGATTGTTGCGTGTTGGTGGTGAAAAACTCTGAGGTGGACTGCTGACTCACTACCTGTCCTAACTGGGCTTCTATAGCTGCTGTGACTTCAGCACAGGAAGCACCGATAATACCGGTTACTTTTTCTTCTACCCGACCATCTGGATGAATCACGAACTCTAAGGTTTCCATGCTCTTGGCTAATTAGAATAGTACCTATGAACTGTACGGGCTAAAAAATAGGCTGTGGAACACTTACACTTAGATACAAATTTGGCATTTGTTCATTAATGTTCCATCTTTCAAAATATATATCTCAGAATCTTTACAAAAATTATTAATCTTATTAGTATGCACATCCATCATTAGTAAGTTTCTCTTAACCTTATCAATTAGTCAAGGATAAGAGGATGAGGAATTATTAACGGATGAATCCTTTATCCTTTAAAGCTTTTAGGAATTTTTTTTCCTAAAGAAAATCTAAAAATATACTAAAGCTTATTGAAAATATTTATCATTACTATTGGATTTCGGATTAGCGCCTATAAATATAAAAGCAAATTTAGATAGAGCTAATAAAAAATCAATTCTATAACTTCTTCAGAGGGTCTGGTTATTTATTTTGTTTCACGCAGAGGCACTCCAGGGGTAAAGAAGGGATGTTGTCAGAGGTCTATTGTTTAATTTTTTTGATTTTTATACGGAATTTAATATCTAGCTTTTGTATTTATAATATCCAAATTATTTATGCTGGTGCTATAGAAAAGTGTGCATTAAATCAAACAATTGGTTCAGCATTTTTTCACAAGACGGGAACTTTTAATAATTAGCTACGACTTTGTATTTAAAGGAAAAAAATTAAACTCTGGTGAATATTATGAAATTTGTAACTAAAGCATATGTAACAATTGCTGCTGTATCTGCATTGGTAATTTCTCCTATGATTTTATCAGCAGAAAAAGCTGCTGCGGAAACACAAAAAGGAACTGACGCGAGTTATGTTGGTGCTGGTATTAGTGCTGGTGTGACAGAGGGTGGCAAAACTAATGATGCTCCTTCTGTTGGTGGAAATCTGACAGGACGGTTGAAATTGGGGAATACTCCATTTTCTGCACGAGGTAATGTCCTTTGGAATGATCAGACGAGTGCAATTATCCCTGAAGTTTCCCTAGATGTACCCATTGCCCATAAAACCAATGCCTTTATCACTGGTGGTTATTCTTTTGTAGATAAAAATGGTTTATCCACTCCCTTGGGTAATAGAGATTCCTTTGTGGTTGGTGCTGGAGTCGAATCGGAATTTGCGAAAAACTTCT
Source organism: Richelia sinica FACHB-800 (assembly GCF_014698825.1). Classification (GTDB taxonomy): domain Bacteria; phylum Cyanobacteriota; class Cyanobacteriia; order Cyanobacteriales; family Nostocaceae; genus FACHB-800. The sequence continues at coordinate 16,666 of NZ_JACJTT010000032.1, read as the reverse complement.
TGGTCTACACGAACGCTAAACTGGGAATCAATGCTTACGAAGATAGTCCTGCTTCTGCTGTAAGTATCAATGGTGGAATTGGCTTCCGCTTCAAGTAATAGGTATCAAGTTAGAGTCAGCTAACTGGGGAAGGAGAATAATTGCAGGCTAAGGCTGATAAAATATACCCAGTAGGTTGGTGATTTAAAATTAAGTATCTTGTTTATTAGACTCTGTTGACATGGACTATAATCACAGCCACAGGTCAGCAGTGAAAAACGCAAATATTTTGTGATTACTAACACCAATCTACTAACAGTGCTGGTTTTGGCAAGTAATAGCTTACTGACAAAACCAGCATCTTACCGTGTTAAAATTACATTATCTTCATAATTCCGACCGGATTTTCGGGGTTAAACTAGCCGAACAGGTGCGGTTAATTTCCTAACTTCGGCCTAATCTACCGCCTGATTGAGAAAAATACTACTGTAATGGTTAAATCTGCTCCTTCCCCCCTTGCCAATCGTAAACCTTCTAAAGTTGAAGGGATTAAAGAAAATAGTAATTTTTTGCGTGAACCCGTTGCGACTGAGTTGCTTCAGGATACAACCCATTTTAGCGAAGATGCGGTACAGATTCTGAAGTTTCACGGTTCCTATCAGCAGGATAACCGTGATAATCGTGCCAAGGGTCAGGAGAAAGATTACCAAATGATGCTGCGGACGAGAAATCCTGGTGGGTTAGTACCACCGCAGCTATATTTAGCTTTAGATAAACTGGCTGATGAATATGGTAATCATACATTAAGAGCAACGACACGCCAGGGTTTTCAGTTACATGGGATTTTGAAGAAGAACCTCAAGAGTGCGATCGCTACAATTGTGAATAACTTGGGTTCTACTTTGGGTGCTTGTGGTGATATTAACCGCAACGTTATGGCACCCCCCGCACCATTTAAAAATCGTCCAGAATATCAGTATGCCTGGGAATATGCCCAGAATATTGCGGATTTGCTAGCTCCCCAAACTGGTGCTTATTATGAAATTTGGTTAGATGGAGAAAAGGCAATTAGTGGGGAAGAACACCCAGATGTAAAAGCAGCGAGACAACGCAACGGAAATGGGACAATTGTTCATGATAGTGAGGAACCAATTTATGGTACTCATTACATGCCTCGCAAATTTAAAGTTTGCGTGACAGTTCCCGGTGATAATTCCGTTGATTTGTATTCCCAAGATTTAACTTTGGTGGTAATCACCAATAAAAAAGGTGAATTACAAGGTTTTAATGTCTTCGCTGGTGGTGGTTTAGGGAGAACCCATAACAAGGAAGAAACCTTTGCCAGATTAGCTGATCCGATTTGCTATGTAGCTAAAGATGATGTGTATGATGTCGTCAAGGCAATTGTAGCGACTCAGAGAGATTATGGCGATCGCACCGACAGAAGACACGCCAGATTAAAATATTTAATTAATGATTGGGGCGTAGAAAAGTTCCGCACTCAAGTTGAAGAATACTTTGGTAAAGCCGTCGAACCATTTAAAACCTTACCCAAATTCAAATATCAAGATTTTCTGGGCTGGAATGAACAAGGCGATGGTAAGTTGTTCTTGGGGATTTCTATTGATAACGGTCGGGTGAAAGATGAAGGTTCACTGCAACTCAAAACCGCTTTACGGACAATAGTTGAACAATTTAATTTACCCATCCGTCTCACACCCAATCAAAATTTACTGTTTTACGAAATTGCACCGGAAGACAAAGAAGCAATTCAAGAAATTCTCGATAAACACGGTGTCATTGCTGACCCCAACCAAATCGACGCTTTAACCCGTCATGCCATGGCTTGTCCGGCTTTACCTACCTGTGGTTTAGCAATTACAGAGTCAGAAAGAGCAATACCAGGGATTTTGGACAGAATTCGTACCCTGTTAGATAAAGTGGGTTTACAAAAAGACCATTTTGTGGTAAGAATGACTGGCTGTCCTAACGGTTGTGCTCGTCCTTATATGGCAGAATTGGGGTTTGTCGGTAGCGCACCGGAAGCTTATCAAGTTTGGTTAGGTGGTTCCCCAGACCAAACCCGCTTGGCACAACCTATTGTGGAAAAGCTGAACCACAATGACATAGAAAGCTTTTTAGAACCGATTTTCGTCTTCTTTAAGAAATCACGGAAAGGTAAAGAAAGCTTTGGAGATTTTTGCGACCGGGTGGGTTTAGATGCTATTCGTGAATTTGCATCTACCTATACTCCGGGAACTCCTACGAGTAGTGGTAAATCTCGTCATCGGGTGAGTTTACGAGAAGATGTTTATTTGCAGCTAAAGGAAGCAGCAGAAAAGCAAGACCGACCTATGACTGAGTTGGTAAATGAGGCTTTGGAGAAGTATTTCCAAAGTCTGTAAGAGGATATTCTCACGCAAAGGCGCAAAGACACAAAGTTGTTTTTCGGGTTTTTGCGTGAGATTAAACTTAGGTATTAAGGTAGGTGAGGGTTGGGCTATTACTATAGCAATCCTATTTGTCTGTATATTTGTTGGATTTTTTTCAAAATGACAACAGTAATTACTCAATCTCTTTCCTTAGATGAGTTTCTGAAACTACCAGAAATAACACCTGCTAGAGAATATATCGATGGTGAAATATTTCAAAAACCAATGCCGAAGGGGAAGCATAGCCGATTACAGTTAAAATTATGCAATAGCATTAACGATGTGGCTGAAACTGCAAAAATTGCTTATGCTTTTCCTGAATTGCGTTGTAGTTTTGATGTTCGTTCTATAGTACCTGATATTGCAGTTTTTAACTGGTCACGTATCCCCTTTGCTGCTGACGGAGAAGTACCTAATGATTTTCTCATTTCTCCAGATTGGACAATTGAAATTTTGTCTCCAGAACAAAGTTCTAATCGAGTTATAGATAATATTCTTTATTGTTTAGATCATGGTTGTCAATTAGGTTGGTTGATAGACCCGGAAGACCGTTCTATTTTAATTTTGCGTCCACATCAACAACCAGAACTTTTGCGAGGTGATAGACAGTTGCCAGTGTTAACGGGAATAGAATTGGAGTTAACAGTTACTCAAGTTTTTGGTTGGCTGAAAATGAGTAATTAGGATTTAGACAAATTATGTCTCAACTACAACGCATCACCATTCAACCTTCCCAACTCCAAGAAAACCTACTTTTATTCACACCCCAGCAACAACATTATTTAGTGCGAGTCTTGCGGTTGCGGGAAGGGGAAAAGTTTATTGCCATGGATGGCCAGGGTAAATGGTGGTTAGCGGAGTTAGCAGGGGAAAAAGGGCAGGTTTTAGAACCACTGGAGGTAAAAACTGAGTTACCTGTAGCCATTACCCTGATGATAGGTTTACCGAAAGGCAATGGTTTTGATGATGTGGTGCGTTGTTGTACAGAGTTGGGAGTAGGTTGTATTTTACCAGTTTTGAGCGATCGCACTTTACTTCATCCTAGCCCCCAAAAACTCGAACGTTGGCAAAGAATAGCGACGGAAGCTGCTGAACAATCAGAACGTGCTTTTGTCCCCACTATTTTAGAACCTGTGGCTTTTACAAATGCAATTAATTCTTGTTCAGCTACCCATCGTTATCTTTGTGAAGCACGTGGCGATTATCCCCATTTAAACACCCTCATCAACAATACTTCTGGAGAAATTGTCATCGCTACAGGCCCAGAAGGGGGATGGACAGAAGGTGAGGTAAATATAGCACAAGCCGCTGGATTTCAACCTGTGAACTTGGGGCGGCGCATTCTTAGGGCTGTGACGGCTCCCATAGTGGCATTATCCCTCATTTCTGCCAGTTTTGAAGTATAAATGATTTATTGTCCTGGCTTGCAGGTCTGTGATGCTTGAAGATGTTAATGCCGCTTTTGAACGTAAAGATTATCAAACTGCGGCTAAATTAATTAAACAACTGTTGCAAGATGCACCAGAAAATCCCTTGGTGCAATTTTATCTTGGTCAGCTGTATGAGGTGTCTGGGAAGAGATTGGCAGCAGAGAAAATTTATCGTCAAGTCTTGAGGTTGACGACTAATACGAAAATTCTCACCCAAGCACGACAAGGTTTACAACGGTTAGATGATATTAAACAGGAAGAAAAACAAAGAGCGATCGCTCAAGCCATTGCAGAACCAAATAACACTGAACTGGGTATATTAGTATTAAAACCCATTAGTCATGACCTGAAGACCAAAGCTGCTCAAAATTTTGCCCAAATTATGGGAATAGACCCATATACAGCTAGATTGATACTTCCTAGTCGTTGTTGGCGAGTCTATCGCTTGGGAAAATTAGGCGAACTGGAATTTTACGGTCATCAATTACAACAGGCAAATATTCCCTGCTTTTGGGTGAGAATTTCCCAAATTGAAAAAATTCAAGTTTTTCAAGTCAAACACTTTTCTGTTGCCCAACCAAAAGCAACTGTTATCTGTTGCAATCAGGAAAACCAACTTGGTTCCCTAACTTTTGACTGGTCAGAAGTTACTGCTAAGGTAATGGGAATGTTACCAATTTTTGAACAAGTTGTAGATGTTAATGCTCGTCATCAACTGGAACGGAAAACCAAAACTCAAGACTATTACCAGTTTTGCGATTTACATCTGCCACAGAGGAATTGTATTTTGCGAATTTATGACAATGGCTATAACTATCACGATGGCTTAGAAATAATTAGCAAAGCAAGTCAAAATACTATCAGAATCAACTGGAATAATTTGACTAAATGGTTAGATATTCAATTACCTAAAGTCAAGCTGTGGTCAGATTTTACGCCCTTTGGTCAAACAGTGTTAGATAATACAGAATTGCTGAATCAAATTACATCTCATATCCACCTATTTCGGCGTGAAAAGACTCCTTGGGATTCAGCGTTTCAACTATATAGCAGCTTAGTTTTTCTCAAGTAATGAGAATTTCAAGAGTTAAGAATAAATTGGGCACGGGTTAGTTACTTTGCCTGCATTGAAGATTCCATATTCACAGACAATCTTCTCGTGGCAACTTGAATTTCTCCGGCAATTGACCAATGCCCAATTCCTCAAAATTAACCTTGAGTTTTGACTTGACTTGCCATATCTAAAAATACGCTCATGTTTGCACCAGGACGACGACGACCATTAGATGAGGTAGGAATTAAATATTTAGATGCAAATGCAGTTTCCGCAGGTAATTTTGGTGCGGGTTTTGCTGGTGCAGGTGCGGGTGCTGGTGTTGATGCTTTTTTCGCTGCTGCGGGCTTTGCTGCTGCTGCGGGTGCTGGTGTGGGTTTTGCTGCTGGCTGTGGTGGGGTGGTTTCTTCTTTCAGTTCTAAGTAGTAGCCATTGCCTTTTTTGCCAAATAGTCCAGTGATAAAACCAAGGATGCCACCGATTAAACCAAAGATACCACCGAAGAGTTTTTTGATAAATCCAAACATGACAATTTCTCCTGTTAATATTTCGGAATGTTACCGTAATTATTAAGCTGTACGGCAAAAATTACATTTTATTTTCCCACTTAGTGCCGATACGGACGCTTTGCCTATTCGCACTTAATTAACCTACTATTAGGTATGGTAAGTGTTTTCAGTTTTTTTGACCAGCGTTTCTTACTGTTGGACACTGAGTGATCATTATGAAATCTTATTGTAACTATAAGCAAGATTCTGAGACTTTACTTAACAAAAATTAATATATTCCGTGGGGGAATTCAAAAACTGTCCTAGTCTCCATCATCAATCGAGAGGATACTCGGCTAGATTGGTAGAAATTTTATACAAATCAAAATAATGACTACGGTACAAAACCAAAGCCATCCAGTTTTATTAGTTCATGGAATCAATGACACAGGGGCTGTTTTCAATAAAATGGCTTTTGAACTGAGACAAAGAGGTTGGACTGTTTACACACTGGATTTAATCCCAAATAATGGGGCTGAGTGCCTAGATAAGTTAGCAAAACAAGTAGCTGATTACATTGAGACTACTTTTAACCCAACCCAACCATTAGACATAGTGGGTTTTAGTATGGGGGGAATTGTTAGTCGTTATTATATTCAACGCTTGGGAGGAATCAAGCGAGTCAAACGGTTTGTCACGATTTCCTCACCACATCAGGGAACTGTCATTGCTTATGGTTCTTGGTTAGCTGGATGTATGCAAATGCGTCCTCAAAGTCCTTTGCTACAAGATTTAAATTCTGATGTCCAGATGTTAAATCAACTTAAATTTACGTCTATTTGGACACCCTATGACCTGATGATTGTACCAGCAAAAAGCTCGCAAATGCCTGTTGGTAAAGAGGTTATAGTACCAGTATTACTACATCCTTGGATGTTAATACATTCCCAAAGCTTGTCAGCAGTTATAGCGGCTTTGCGAGAGCCAATTGATACCGAAAATCATGAATGAATCAGTGTTCAGGGCGATCGCCTATTTGATTAAACTCTGAGTTACCAAAAATAGATTCTGGATAGCGATAATACTTAAATTCCATCAAGTTATAAAATGGGTCTTCTAGAAAGAAAGTCCTGTGTTCTAAAGGTGAACCAACAAAACGTTCCTTTGCTTCCTCCCGAAAGGCTAGCTGTTTACTTTGTGATTTTTCTAACAAATTTTGCCAATCTTGTTCAGAAGTAAAAACTAGTCCAAAGTGTCTGGGATAAATACCTCGTTGAGGTGTGAGAGGTTCTTTAGTGGTATGTGCAACTAATTGATGTCCGTAGAGGTTGAGAATTAAAGCATGGGGGTTTTCCCGTCCAGGAATGCAACCTAAGCCATCAACATAAAAGGCTTTGGTTTGGGTAATATCAGTGACTGGGAAAGCTAGGTGAAATATGGTTTTGTTCATATTGGAATGAGTTTTAGATCATACTTTATAAATGTTGGCAAACTCTGCCAAGATATAGCAATTAGACAGTGATTTTTCTGGGTTAATATTTGTAATTTTTTATACTTTTATTTACATTGAGGCTAAAAACCCATTTTGGGTTTATCCTATATTCGGTTTTAGGATGAAAGTTGATATGCGATCGCTAATCAAAATCTCTCTGAAATTAAAGTGCCTAAATCTGTTTATACAGAAGCATACAATCGATTTCGCAAACTACTCATTGCAGCACGCAAAAAAGCAAATCTCACTCAAGCCGAATTGTCCAATCAGTTACAACGTCCACAATCCTATGTATCAAAATATGAGCGAGGAGAACGTCGTTTAGACTTGATTGAATTTTTGGAAATTGCTGAAGCTTTGGAGATAGATCCATTGAAGTTTATCCAAGAAATTAGGGAATCAAAACAGGAGAAATAGCTATTCTTATTAAGTACACAGATTTTAATGAAGCTGATACAATTATTGATAATCTATACAATCAGCAATGGCAGTTGCTCAGTGCAATTTTCACTCAAATGCCATTACATATTAAAGCATCTGACCAAGCAGGAATACAAGGCAATCCCATCTTTGATCCAGTAGGGACAAATGAGTATATCAAAGCAGCCTTAATTCAATCTGGTTGGCAACCTAATCTACCTATCCCTACACCATATAGGTTTTTAGGAAAAGAGGTAGACTTTGGTAAATCTGGTATTATTATTGAAATTCAGTTTTCTAACTATCCATATTTATTGAATAATACATTACGTTCAGAATTATTTTTTAAAGCCAAAACAGAATTTGCTGGACAAGCAACAAATTTACTAATTCTGGTAACTAAAGCATTGATGTTTCCTGCTTCCAATAGTACACTTTATTATGAACAGGCTGTTAATCAATTAACAGCGTTAGTCATGAATCAAGTGTTTGATATACCAATCAGATTAATAGGTTTATTTGAACAAGCAAATACAACAGTACCTGTAGTTTGGAGTCAATATTCATCTACAAGATACTCTAGAACAGTCCAAACAAGGATGCCTCGACAATGCGAAATAATGCCTGGACGGTCTCCTAATAGCCGATGTAAGCTTCAGTTACTGCAAAATTAAATATTTATTCCCATAGTCTTAATTCAATTTGTTCGACTGTTGTATCTGGTGATTGTGATTTTTTACCGTTACCATTAACTTTTGGGTCTAAAGGTATTTTTTCATTACGCAAATTAGCACCAAAAGCAGCCTCTTCGTAGCTTAATCTTTCTTCCATTGCTTGTAAATGATACTCTTCAGGATAGATTTTAGCTTGACTACGTTCTGAAGCTTTGTTACCTATTTGCAGGTCAAATCTAAATTTTTCAATAGGTTGACCAGTTTGATCTACATAATCCCTTAAGGTTTTTAAATTGGGAAAATATCCATTTTCATCAGGTTGTCTATTTAAACGACGTAGAGATACTTGATAATATTTTGGCTCTATTTCTGACCCAATATAATATCTTGCATAATCTTGAGCAACAACTGCCACAGTTCCAGAACCCATATAAGGATCTAAAACTATATCACCTGCTTGAGTTGTACATAATACAATTCTCGCTATTAAATCTTCTGGGAATTGGCAGGGATGTATAGTTTGTTCTTCATGGTTGTGTTTAACATTACGAAAAAGCCAAATATCACCAGGGTTTTTACCATCTGGATTGCACGAAAGTTCTCCTTTACGACTGCCACGATAATGTTTCTTGTTTTGATATTTTTGAGGAACTCTAACTGCATCTAAATTAAACTTATATGTATCAGATTTAGTAAACCAGAGAATTGTCTCATGTCTACAAGAAAATTTTTTTTGAGCATGAAGCCCATGCTGTCTAGCCCATATAATTCGATTACGAGGAATTAAACCACAAGATTCTAGAATCGGAAAAAAGCGAATATCTAGAGGAATCAGCATTCCTTTATCAGAAAAAGCGCCAACCTGCCAAAAGAGTGAACCTGTATTTTTGAGAACTCGACTACATTCGCGCAGTATCGTTGTTTGTTCTTCCAAATAAATCTCTAAGGCCTGTCTTGACTCGTATTCCTTACCCAAATTATAAGGTGGTGAGGATACAACTAAGTCAACACATCCATCTGGTAGATTATTAAGCATCGATAAGCAATCACCTAAGAGAATCTGATTCAACGGTAGACTCTCTTTATTAGTCTTCACTGATACACCTACTTGGAAATTAAGTTTTGACTGATGACAGTATAACCCATTTTGGGTTTTTTAGAAAAAAATATTATCTATTTTCATTTTTTGACTCTCTTATTTCCACAATTAGTGTTATAAGATGTTTATAAAATTAATTATCCTTTTATTGATCACATTCTACTTTTGCACCTTCACATAAACCTTTTCACCTTTAACCCTAACCTCATAGGATTGTAGAGAAATATCAGGTACAGTTAAACATTCACCTGTCCTTAAATCATACTGGAACTGATGAGATGCACAGGTGATGATCCGATTTTCCACTTTACCTTTATCTAGGGGAAAACCTAAGTGAGAACAAGAATTGTGATAGCAGCTTATATTCTCACCTTGCCGATGTAATATAATGTTTTTATTTTCAATTCTTACTGCTAATACCTGATGTTCAGAAATTTCATTAATATTGGCAACACGCAACCAATAAGTATCTGTAGGAATGGCAGAAGATATAGAACTAAGGGTATTATTAACAGCTACTATTTTAGTAATTTCTGGACAGTGCTTTTTAATTGCTTGTTCTACTCCTTGGGTTAAAGTTAAACTGGAAGAAGCACAATTACTGCAAGTACCAGTTAATTTTATTTCTACGGTGTCTGGTGGTTTAATGGCAACTAGTTCTACATCTCCACTATGACTTTGTAAGCTAGGGCGAATTTCCGCCAATGCTGTTTGAATACGTTCTGATAATGGTGGCTTAACTAAGTTGTGATATAACAAAACTGCATAGACAATTTCATCATCTACGGCATGACGTAAAGCTGACAAATTTTCTTGTTTTAGGCTTTTAATTAAGTTGGTTAATGCAGCTTTGTGTAAAGCTTCAATTGCACTTTTTAATCCTACAGCCACACATCTCTGGCTTTCATCCCAATTAGCAATAATGGCTTCAAACCGATTAATATCTTGAACGAGTTCTTCTAAGTTATTCATGTGATCAAAAATATTAATTTCTGTTTGTTTATTGATGAGGGTGGACAAGTAGCCACCCCACAAAATATTGAAAGCCATATTCTTTGTAAAGACGCTAGATAAAACGCCCCTACAATTATTTCATTCTAAAGTTTTGAAGGAGAAATGGCATCATTGCACCTGTAACTACACTAGATACAGTGATGGGGATACATAGAGGCATTTCTGCTTGAGATAGTAACACTAATGTGACTGTACCAACACCGCTAGCAACCGTGGTTTGACGAACAAAGTGTACGGGGTCACGAAAGAGTTTACCTTTGAGAAATAATTTCAAGGAAAACCAGCCAAGTTCTAACATATATCCTCCTATAAATTAGATAAGACGTTGAGCATTAATAGTCCTAAAATGAGTGCAGGAATGACTCCAGCAGGTGCAAATAAGCTACCAATAGTAGCAGCAAATTTATAGCCTATATCTTTACCTGCAAGAATCATGCCACCAATTGCCCCACCAATCATAGATAATACGGTGGCAATCACTACCCAAAATATTTCTGTGAACAAGTTAATTTCTGTGTTCAAACTATGCAGAAGATTAGTCAATTCTGGGCTGGTGAAAACATCAAACATAATTGTTGTCCTATGTCCTAAATTGGGTTCAATGCAAAGCAAATGCTTGGATTTCCGCTTCCACATCTTGTAGGGCTTTCCCTACGATTTCTGCCTGTTCTATTTGTTCATGTTCGGTGAAGATTTGCCAAGCTGCTTGATAGTAGGCTTTGGCTTTTAATAAGTTTTGCGGATTCCCTAATTCAGGTTTTTCGATGTTGTCTGGTAGATTGAAGAGGGCGTTGGCTTTATTGGAAATTGTGTTAGCGTATTCTAGGGGAGTGTCTTTAGAGTTACGCACTTTTAAAGCCTCATCGTAGGCTGCGATCGCTCTCAAGTTATTCTCCACAGGATGGGTACTAGCCAAATATTGCAAAGCGTTGCCTAAATTGTTCTGCAACATGGCATATTCTCTGGGATGGTCAATCAGAGTAATATGCTCAAGTGCCACCTCAAAAGACTGTACAGCTAACCCTTGACGCAATGATTCCCGTTCCGCGGTCATGGGCATGGACAGATAGGCGATCGCTATATTGTTATATAAAATGGCATATTCTTGGGGGTACTCTTGCCAAGTAAACACCCGCAATGCCTCATGATATGCGTGGATACTATCAGTGATTCGCGCTAAATTGTAGGGAACTAGAGACTGTAACACTAACCCCAAATTCATTTGCGCTTCTGCTACTTCCTCTGGTATTGCGAACTGTTGGAGAATTGGCAAAGCTTCCTCATAATCAGCCCTAGCTTGCAGCAGTAATTGGGAGTCTGCATCAGGAATCATCTGCAAACTTCCTGCCATTCCCACCTTAGCCCGCGCTTTCAATAAAGGATAATCTTCACCACACATTTCATAAGCGCGATAAAACAACCCTAAAGCATTTCGTAAATCCTGGGAAGTCTTGGGCTTTTTTTGAAAGCCTTGCGCCATCTCAATCAGCATTTGGATTTTTTCCTCTGCTGTTGCTGACTCGTCTGCAATGGCGGCTATGGCTGCCTTCACACCTGCATCTGTAATACTAGAAGTCATAATTGGCTAGGGGAATGGAGTCATCAACACCCATTGGGGTTATTAACTAAGCCGATTTACGCAGTTTTTCAGTTTTTACAGATTCCCCTATCGTTCATGGTTTCATCACAGATGATCAAACCAAATCAGCTAAATTTGACACTTTTTGTGATTACTACACCCAGAAATAAATTACTTAGCTGGAGGCTAAATTTAGCTAAAGATGAATATTTCTACGATAAAACATTCTCTGGAGAAAATCTAGAGTAAAATTACCAATATTGAGGTAAAATGTAACTAATTCCTCATAAAAATTCTATATTTTGGTATCACCATTTAACCAAGAAGTACCACCTTTAATATTTAACAGTTAACGCTCCCCAGGAAAAGCCAGCAGCACTACTTGCTAAAACCACTTTATTTCCTGGTTGAATTTTATGAGCTTCTTGGAGTTTGGCTAAACCAAATAAAGTATCTACAGCGCCTAAATGTCCGTATTTTCGCAAGGAAATAAACGTCTGACATTCCTGTAGACTTAAAGTTTGTAAAATCTGCCGAGACAAACTGAGTTTTACTTGATTCGTTAAGAGAAAATCTAATTCGTTTACAGAATATCCACTTTTTTCTAATGATTTTTCGATGACTTGCTGATAATTTTCTAAATATATTTTTGATAAAATCATTTCTAGTTCTTGAGGATTATGAATATTTAAGTAATTTAGCTCCTGGCTAAATGCTCCATCTCCAATAGGAAACTTAGTCCCTGCTAATGGCACTTTTAAACAATCAACTAAATTACCATTAGTGATAGCGTGATAAGCCAATATTTGATTGCTATGCTCTCCTTTTTTCAATATCGCTGCGGCTGCACCATCAGCCATGATAAATAGAGATAAACTATTTGGATCGTTATAATTTATTAGCATCGATAATTTATCGCTACAGACGACTAAGGCATAAGATAAATCATCGTCTGCTAGCAACATATTGCGACAGATATGTATACCTAAATTACCACTATTACAGAAATTTCTCACTTCAAAAGCAAAAGCCTGATCAGCACCAATTTGTTGCTGAATTTTAGCCGCAGGTGACCAAAATCTGTAATCATAATCTCCTGCTGCACAATAGGCAATTAAATCAACCTCTCTAGGTTGAATACCGGCTTTGTCAATCGCAGCAATTGCCGCCTTGATTCCCATGTCACTGGGATGTTCATCTCTGGCAGCAATTGGTTTTTGCTCCAAACCAATTTTTTCAGTAAAAACAAACTCTGGGATATTTGCCAGTTTTGACATTTCTGCACTACTTAAAATACCAGAAGGGATATAGTAACCAATAGCTGTAATACCAACCGTTTCTCGATTCATATTCCCAATACAAATAATTATCAGCAGTATACTGCTGGAGTATTCTGATTTGCGATAAAAATTTGACACAGCGTCAAAACTACCTTAATTATGTCAACGAATCTTGTTATTCTTGACTTCCGGCTCCTCATATTTATGCTTTTCTTAAACTGAAGACAAGCTTATAAAAGTAAATTTTTATGAAAAAAATAACAACATTTAAAAATAATTTAATATAAGATATAATTACTTGAGTAATAGGTGAGACTCTACAAGATTCCTCAGCACTAGAAATTGACAAATTGATCATGTTGCTAGTTTTTCTGCGTATCTCCTTATCAACACGGGCGCAATCATCCCGTTGTTCTCTTCACATCAACAACAGAAAAATCATAGCCAATGACTAATGTACTCTGGCTGCAAGGTGGTGCTTGTTCAGGTAACACCATGTCATTTCTCAATGCCGAAGAACCCACAGCTTGTGATCTAATTGCTGACTTCGGCATTAAAATTCTCTGGCATCCTTCCTTAGGATTGGAATTAGGTGCAAACTTACAAACCCTACTGTGGGAATGTGCTTTAGGTAAAACTCCCCTGGATATTTTGGTCTTTGAAGGTAGCGTGGTTAATGCCCCCAACGGTACAGGGGAATGGAACCGCTTTGCAGACCGACCAATGAAAGATTGGTTAAACGATTTAGCTAAAGCTGCTAGTTTCGTAGTGGCTATCGGTGACTGTGCTACTTGGGGTGGTATTCCTGCCATGTCACCTAACCCTAGTGAATCTCAAGGTTTACAATTTCTCAAACGCGACAAAGGTGGTTTCTTAGGTGCAGATTTTGTCAGCAAAGCTGGCTTACCTGTAATTAATATTCCTGGATGTCCAGCCCATCCTGACTGGATATCACAAATATTAGTGGCAATAGCCACTGGACGTATTGGTGACATTGCCTTAGACGACTTGCACCGTCCCCAAACCTTCTTTAGCACCTTTACCCAAACAGGTTGTACCCGCAATATTCACTTTGCTTACAAAGCCACAACTGCGGAGTTTGGTCAACGTAAAGGCTGTCTGTTCTACGACTTGGGCTGTCGTGGGCCTATGACCCGTTCTTCCTGTAACCGCATTTTGTGGAACCGGGTTTCCTCCAAAACTCGTGCAGGGATGCCTTGTATTGGCTGTACAGAACCAGAATTTCCCTTCCATGACCTCAAACCGGGAACAGTATTTAAAACCCAAACCATTATGGGCGCACCAAAAGAATTACCTCCCGGAGTCAACCATAAAGATTACGCAGTCCTCACAGTTGTGGCTAAAGACACAGCACCAAAGTGGGCAGACGAAGACTTTTTCTTGGTCTAGAGATTGGGAATTGGGGAAGTAAAATTATCTTCCTCTTCTCCCTCCTGTTCGCGCAGCGTGCCGTAGGCATACTTCTGTTCGCGCAGCGTGGCGTTAGCCATATTTCTGAATTTCTGAACTCCTATTATTATGCCAATTCAAACTTTAGATATTGCACCTGTTGGTAGAGTTGAAGGCGATTTAGATGTCCGTGTGGAAATTGACAATGGATATGTAACTAATGCCTGGACTCATGCTGAATTGTTTCGCGGTTTTGAAATTATTCTGCGTGGTAAAGATCCTCAAGCCGGGTTAATTGTTACGCCACGAATTTGTGGTATTTGTGGTGGTTCTCACTTGAGTTCTGCATCTTGGGCATTGGATACAGCTTGGGGTACAGAAGTTCCACGCAATGCAATTTTGGCGAGAAACTTAGGTCAAATTGTAGAAACAATTCAAAGTATTCCTCGCTATTTCTATGGATTGTTTGCCATTGATTTAACTAATAAGAATTATCGTCGCAGTCATTTCTATGATGAGGCTTGTCGTCGCTTTGCTGCCTTCACAGGGAAATCCTATGAGTTAGGGGTGACAATTTCCGCCAAACCTGTGGAAATCTACGCTTTATTGGGTGGACAATGGCCGCACAGCAGTTATATGGAAATCAATTGAGGAATTGCTTATATAGTAAGGATTTTTCTGGATATGTCTAATTATTCCCTGGCTTTTCCTTAAATTAGGCAATAAAATCACCTCAGCCATATCATAAGTGCATTTATTTTTATCTACTAAAAGTCATTTGGTTTTTTCAGGCGTTACCTAATTTTTCCCTACATTGCCTCACCCCAACCCGAAAATCGTCTAAACTCAAAGAGTTCGCCAACTGCCAAAATCCCATGTCTCGCTGGTTCAATATTGCAGGGCCATGTAAACCTGAAAAACACTATACCCTCTCAGCAACAAGTCGTCTCCCCGACTTATCGGTAATGATTGAACAAGAAAGTTATTTTGTCCTTCATGCACCGCGACAAACGGGGAAAACAACAGCAATGTTAGCCCTAGCACAGCAACTTACGGCCACAGGACGTTATGCAGCAGTAATGGTATCAGTAGAGGTGGGAAGTGCATTTAATCATGACCCGAGTGCAGCAGAATTAGCGATTTTGGGAACTTGGCGCAATACAATTGAGGATAACTTACCCCCAGAACTACAACCCCCAACTTGGGTTTATAATGCCCCTGGGCAGAGAATTGGCGAAAATTTAAGAGCTTGGTCAAAAGCTATAAATCGTCCGATAGTATTATTTATAGATGAAATTGATTCCCTACAAGACCAAACATTAATTTCAGTTTTACGACAGTTACGTGAAGGCTATCGCAGTCGTCCAGAAAATTTTCCTTCATCGGTAGGATTAATTGGTTTACGGGATGTGCGAGATTATAAGGTGGCATCGGGTGGTAGTGACAGATTAAATACATCCAGTCCTTTTAATATTAAAGTCAGTTCCATTACTCTGAGAAATTTTAATGCTGTGGAAGTGGCAGAACTATATCAACAACATACAAAAGAAACAGGACAAATTTTTACTCCTGAAGCTACTGCAACAGCGTTTGATTTAACCCAAGGACAACCTTGGTTAGTTAATGCTCTTGCTAAAGAAGTTGTAGAAAAAATGCTTAAAGATAGAAATATTGCGATTACCAAAGAACATATTTTAAAAGCAAAGGAAATATTAATTGCTCGTCAAGATACTCATTTGGATAGTTTAGCTGAACGCTTACGAGAACCAAGAATAAAAGCAATTATCGAGCCGATGTTAGCAGGTTTGGAATTGGGGGATATACCCAATGATGATATTCAATTTGTGATTGATTTGGGATTATGTAAAATGCACCCCTACGGAGGATTAACTATTGCTAATCCCATTTATCGGGAAGTGTTACCCAGAGTATTAACAGTAACACCTATGGCTTCTTTACCAATGATTGCACCGACTTGGTTAACTGCGGAAGGTGAATTAAATATAGATGCTTTATTAACAGCATTTCTCAAGTTTTGGCGACAGCATGGAGAACCATTATTAGGTAGCACTGGCTATCATGAAATTGCACCGCATATCGTATTAATGGCTTTTTTACATCGTGTTATTAATGGTGGTGGAATCTTAGAAAGGGAATATGCAATTGGTAGTGACAGAATGGATTTATGTCTGCGTTATAAAGATGTAACCCACCTTCCGCACCCTAACTGTCACACATCAAAAAAAGCCACCAAAATAGTACACAAGAACTAAAGCTTATTTAAGTCCTAAGAGAGTTAATGAAAATAAGTATCA
>NZ_JACJTT010000031.1 GCF_014698825.1 Richelia sinica FACHB-800 | reverse complement strand
TTGAAAAGTAGGGTTCGCAAGCTTTTAGCCACATCGGATAATTTACGTGAAGCAATGGAAATCGTTCTCAAGCAAGCAGCGTCCTAATTAATCTGGCTACAGCTATAAAATACAATTTGCCCAAAATAAAGTCCCATCTTTGCGTACAAATAGGCTTTCACACTCAAACCGACCATGGCGATATGCTATTTCTAGTTGTCGATTTGGTAAGCCATTTAAAACCTCTTCTGGTGGAAAGAAGCAAGCAAATTCTTTACCAATAATTTCCGAAGCTTTATAACCCGTAATACATTCAGCGCCGTAATTCCAACTCATAACTTTGCCTGTGGGGTCGAGCATATAGATGGCATAGTCTTTGACACCTTCTACTAAGATGCGGAATCTTTCTTCACTTTGCCTTAATTCTTGTTCTGCTCTTTTGCGGTCTGTAATATCTGTAGAAATACCACACACAGCATAGGTCATGCCATTAATATCTTTGAGGGGAAACTTGACTGATAAATAAGTGTGTAATCCGTCATCATGGGTAGCAAGTTCTTCCACTTCTAAAGGTTGGCCAGAAGAAATAACTTGGAGGTTATTTTTAATAAAATCTTGAGCTATTTCTGCATCCCAAAACTTTTGAATAGGTTGATTGATTAATTCTGTTTGGCTGAGTTTCAGTATTTGTTCAATTTTTTTATTGACTAATAAAAATTTATTCTCTGTATCGATAACATACATGACCGCTGAAGAATGATCTAAAATTGCCTGTAGCTGTTGCTGCATCACTTGCATAGTCGCCGCTTCTTGTTTACGATCATCAATATCTGTGTTGGTGCCAAACCAAGTTAATACCTTACCCTGATGATCGCGCAAAGCTACTGCTCTGGATAAATGCCACCGATAAGTAGAGGAATGATGATGCTTTAATCGGAATTCTATTTCGTAACTTTCTCCTGTAGTGAGGGATTGTTTCCAAGTAGCAATACACCGTGATAAATCATCAGGATGTACCCATTGTTGCCATTGCCAATCCAAAATTTCTTCTGGTGTGCAACCGAAGTAATCAAGAGTAGTTTGATTCACATATTCAAGATTGCCATTACCTTGAGCGATCCATACTTGTTGGGGAATGGACTCAGCTAAAAAGTGAAAGCGTTCCTTTTCTGATAACAATAGGCGATTGCTTTCTGTTAATGCCATTGTTCGCTCTTGGACTCTGGTTTCTAGTTCTTGGTTGACTAATTCTAGTGCTGCTTGTGCTTGTTTGAGGTCATGAATATCTCTGCCTTCAGCGATGAGCAAAACGATTGTTCCCGCTTCGTTTGTTAGCGGTTTTAGGGAGAAATCAATGGTTCTCGGTGTACTGTCAGCACTAATCATATTTACTTCATAGCGTACAAATTCTCCTTGAGATGCGATCGCGATCGCACCTTTTAGATGTTCCTGTGTTTGTACGGTAGTGTCCCACCACGGTGTTTGCCACAGGGGTAGTCCAAACACATCTTGATGTTCTAGTCCCCCAAACTCTAATGCAGTGCGGTTGGCTTCTAGGACGATGCCCTCTAAGGTGAGTAGGCAAGTAAACTGAAATGTGCCATTGAAAATGGCGCTAAATCTTTGTTCCCGATGCTTTACTTTCGTTTCCGAGAGGACACGGGAAGTAATATCAACAGCAACACCAATGAGACGGGTTGGTTGATTGTTGGTATCAGTAATGACAAAACCCCTAGCTAAATACCATTTATACTCTGATAAGCTTTCAGTCACTAAGAGCCTAACTTCTAGCTCAAAGGCACTAGCATTGGCGATCGCTTGTTGATGGGCAAGTTCGATTTTGTGGTGATCGTCTGGATGTATGGATTCCAAGGCTTGAGCATAGGAAATTTCTGGCTGATGAAATACAGTCTCATCGGCCATGAAAAATGACATTTGGTCATTTTGGAGGTTACGTTCCCAATAGAAGGCGTTAGTCGCTTTTAAAGCCAAACTCAAGCGATGTTTATGTTCTTCTAAATCAGCAATTATTTGCTGTTCTTCTGTCACATCTTCAGCTAAATCAGCTAGATAGACCGCTTCACCCCATTCATTTTTTAGGGGCCAAATCTTGCTTTGTAAATAACGTACTTCTCCATTGGGGCGGACAATCCGATATTCTGTTGTTAAGGATTCCCCCGATTTGACCATGGCCAGTTGTTGGTTGAAGCGATCGCCATCGAGGTGATGAATCGAGTCCCAATATTCTAAAACATTGGCATAAAGGCGATCGCGACTTTTACCCCACACCTTTTCATAGGCTTGGCTGACATAATATAACTGTTCTTGCCGCAGATCCCAAATCGAAAATACTTGAGTAATATTGTTGGTTAACTGCTGCAATAACTCTTGATGTAGTTTGAGAGATTCTTCTATTTGTTTATTCTTACTAATATCTTTTTGAATATAAACAATATGGGTCGTTGTCCCTTGACGGTCTTTGAGTGGAAATATATTTAACTCCACCCAGAAGCAACTACCATTTTGATGTTGATGAATGATTTCTGTTTTAAATGGTGAACCAGCTTGTAGCGCATTGCCGATTTTCTCTAATTTTTGCGAGTTAGCTTCCTCTCCTAGTAACTTAGGTAGTGTTTCCCCCAGAATATCCCCACTACTATAACCACTCATAGCAGTAAAGGCGGGATTGACATAAACGATTCTGGAGGCTAAAAGTTCTTCCCAAGGATTAACCTTAGTAATAATAATTGCATCATCTGAAGTATCTATAGCGGACGAAAATAATTCCCATTTATCTACTGTAAAGTCCAAGGGAGAAAAGACTTCCTCAGAGGTTGCTAAAGCTAAACCAATACTCTCAAATGTAATTGTCCCTATCAACTGATTATGGTCATCGACCACAGGTAATAACCGTTGATCTTGACATAACAGATATAACACCTGGGGTAAAACATTGATTTCTCTCAGTTTCAAGGTCATATCTGAGGTTTGCATCACTTCTGCAATGGTAATGGTTTTGAAATCCACACCAGCATTGACTAGATTCACAACATCTTGGGCTGTACAATAACCCACAACCTGTGTAGCTGATTGAACTAACAAACCTTTTCCTGATTTAGCCATTAAAGCGATCGCATCTAACGCAGGTGTTTCTGGCACTACCGTCAATGGGGAGCGATCTATCATTAAATCTAAATTGTGTAATGCCAGAGATAGAGAAGATGCTTGCATGTTCCAGTTTGACAACTACGCTCAAAGAATATTTCTCTCAATTTGTGAATTTTTCCATTGACTCACTGAACTGTTAATATTTTGACTCTAAATTGGTCATATATTATTTGGTAAGATCACGGTTAATTTTTATTAAGTTACTAACAAATCACTTGACAGATAAGTAATGAAACGGGTATGAATCTGGGATTTTTGATTTTGATATCAAAAGATCCAATCTCAAATTTTCTGTACCCAATGCCCTCATACCAATTCACGGCAACCCTGATCAATCCTGGTACATATACATTTTTTGTAGGGATTAGCCATTTGTCATATTCATTCTGGCTAGCTGAAAAAGTCGTGAAATCGTTATCAATCAACGACTTGAGGTTGATTAAAGATAGGAAAAATGGCAAGAAGAAGCGATGAAGACATAAAAAGCCAGGTAGTTTTTTAGCCTTCAATAATTTTCACAA
The DNA here is from genome assembly GCF_014698825.1 of Richelia sinica FACHB-800. Lineage (GTDB taxonomy): Bacteria > Cyanobacteriota > Cyanobacteriia > Cyanobacteriales > Nostocaceae > FACHB-800. The sequence continues at coordinate 59,121 of NZ_JACJTT010000031.1, read as the reverse complement.
CTTCTTAACTTCCTTCCTAGTTTCTACTTCTTGAAATATTTCAGCACAACCTAATTACAGTTAAACAGTATCACCTATGGCTGTAAATTCCTGCGACGTTCACCATAGCGCAGTAGTCTGTCAATAGTTAACAAGCGATGTTGCCAAACTTGAATGTGATATGACTGTGGCGTTGTAGCCGACTGCATCCAAGTGGGAAATTGAGATTGAAACTGATTGAGTAATGTTTTCGCCTCAATTAAATTACTAGCGGAAGGTAAAGCTGCCAATTGATTTAAAGCATTGTTTAATTCTTCAGCCCGACGACTAAAATCGGCTAGCACATTTGCAGATATAGACAATTGTCCTCTTTCCTGCATCAACTGCCATTCTTTTTGTAAAGCTGCATAGCGCCAAGCCGCAGCCCGAAAAGGATGACGGTGAGGAATTGGTTCACCTTTAACGGAAGATTGACCTTGAGTTTTCATCAAAATCTCATCTAATTGATTATTAAAATTCTCAGCTGCAAACAGTGCATAACCAATAGCTGGTAAATCCCGTACCAATTGCAACTGATCAAATGCCCCTAAGTTAGGCAAAGATAACAACCTAATTCCCGGAACCAATAAAGTAGCACCTAATTGAGTTGATTTAATCCAAGGTTGGGCCAGTCGTTGAAACCGGGGAGTATCCAAAGCATAGGTCATGGGGACAACTAAATCTATATCTCCCCGTTTTGCCCAAACTTCCCAATTTTGTTGCAACTTTTGAATGCGTTCGTATTCTGGTAAGGGGAAGACAGCCACAGACAAAGTTAAATTTTGGCGTTTTGACCGTAGCATCTGGGCAACTTCTGCCACAAAATTATCAACTTGCTGGGTACGAAATGCTGTCCACTTTTGCCACAACTCCCCTTGTGTAGGAGAAATATTTACTGGGTCTACACCTGTTTGTTGTAAAAATTGTTCCCGCGCAGCTTGACCATAGCCATAGGTGCGATTGACAAAGGGGTCTTGGAAGGGATAACGAATGTAATCTAGTTGCAGACCATCCACTTGATAGCGAGTGACGATTTCTGCAAACAGGTCAAGTAAATATTGTCTGACTTGGGGATTAGCTGGATCAAAAAAGGGTTTAGTTTGACCAACAGGAATCATATTTCCTAGCTGGTCATAATTAGCCCAATCAGGACGCGCAGCCAGGACAGGCCCTGGATAGTTGGGGTCAAGGTTGAGAATTTGATTGTGTTGTTGGTTGCCGGCAGCAAATGTCCAGACCCAAGCATGTAATTCCATCCCCCGTCCATGGGCTAATTTGACTGCGGCTGCCAGGGGGTCCCAATTTTTCACCAAGGGATTTTGTTGGGGGGCGACTCGACTGGGATAAATGGTATAACTGGCGTTAACGGTTTCAAAGAAGACTGTATTAATGCCAGCTTGGGCCAGTTGGTTGAAAATTTTGGCCAGTCCGGCTTCACTGCCAGCGCGGATAATAGTCCCCCTATCTAACCAAACTGCGCGAATTTCTGGTTGTGCTAGACGTTGATCAATAGGAAATTGCTGCCACAATTTTGTTTTAGCTTGTAACCACTGCTGACGTGCTAGGGCAAAATTTTGACGTTCAACGAGGAAGGGTATATTTTTAGCGATTTCCCTGGCTTGGGTTAATACCACCTGTAAATCAGCCTCTGAGAGGTTGCTGGTGATTGATTTGACTGGTTGTGGTGTAGCAGATGTAGTTTTGCGCCGGGAAGACCCAGATATTGATGCAGCTAAATGGGCGCTTTCAACTCGACCAATCAAGTTTTCTAATTCTTGTTGCAAAGCGATCGCTGCTTCTGGGGAAATTGGTTCATTAGAATTAGGCACAACATCTAATCTGACGGCTTCTTCTAGCTGGTCAATGGCTTCCCGGTAATTGCTGGGTGTGGATTTGGTTGCAGGCTGTAACTTTGTGGGAGAAGGCTTGTTATTTCCTGCGATATGGGTTTTGCGTCTGGTATTGGGTTTAGGCTTTTTCCCTATGGGCGGTAATTTCGGTTTAGTATTGGTTGTGATTGCAGGGTCACAAGGGCGATGGTGAGAAGTTGGTTTTGGGCTGGGTTTGGGAAGTTCAACATAACGTTGCAGTGCAGCTTTTAACCAAGCAACATCTAATTCTCGACTGGAAGCAGTATCAATTCCCCAACGCCAACCTAAAAAAGTAGCGGTTGCTGAGGTGAGAACAGCTGCGGGATATCCTTGGGCCTGCCAAACAGCACTTGTTTGACTGGTAGCTGGGTTAGGAATAATTACTCCACCCTGGATTTTTCCAAATAGTTCTGGTGGTTTAGCCCAACTACTCACATTGGAATTAGCTGATTGTAATTGTTGAGGACTATTTAAACTAAATCCCCAGTAACCTCCGAGTAATTTTTGTAAAAGTTGACGTACACCAGGTGTGGATAAACTACCTACAGGCCCTGTGACAATCAGCTTTCCACCTCTTTGTGTCCACTGTTCTAGGGCGATCGCCTGTTCAGGAGTTAAAGTTTCTATATTAGGTAATAATAATATTTGGGGTTTACCGAAGTTAGCGGTAATTTTCAGCCCTGGCAGAGGAATAACACAATAATTGACACCAGATGCCTGTAATCGATTAGCGATCGCTCTCCATCTTTGCTGATTACTTGGGTCTTTGACTACACTTAAAATTGGGTCTGTGGTTTGTGCTTGGGTTGGTAAGCTAACTGTAAATAAATGAATTTGGACAATTAATAATCCGGCTATTTTGATTGGTAATTGGAAAATTTTGGTCATTATTTTTTTGTTTCACGCAGAAGCGTAGAGACACACAGAGAAGAATGCAAAGGTGATTTCTAAATTAAGTGAAGCTCATTCACTGCTACACATTGATCAATTAATTCTTCGACTCCAGATACAGGAATAATTTGAGTATTTAGTGTTGCTGCTACTTCCGCTACACTCATATCATCTAAAAAGATTAATTCGCCATGTTTGAGCATGACACTAGGTAATAAAATTGCTGTACCTAAATCTTTTCCTTGGAGATTTAATAACAAGTCATGACCAGTAATTAAACCAGTCACACTAATATTTTGTCCCCAATAATCACTAGCTAAGGCTTCCATCTGTACTTCTAAACCATCCACGGCATTTAACTCATTCAGAATTGATTGAAAAGCTTTTTCTACTGCATTACCTACCACCCAAGTTAACTTTTTCGAGGGAGATATTTTTCTGGGCAGTAATTCAGCGGCAGCATGATGGAATTGTTTGATAAATAAACGAATAGAACCCACCCCATTATCAATTTGTGGATATTCTTCGTATTCTGCTTCTGAGGGTAATTCTTCCCCAGCAATTAAAAACCATTCATCTGCTAGCCAAACTACACTAGAACCATATTTTTGCTTAAATTTACTGGCAAGCGATCGCACCTGGGTAATTACTTCCTGTGCTTTGGTTGGTGTGACGGGTACAAGTTCATCTTCTGGGGGACGAAATCTAGTCAAACCCACAGGAACCACCGCTACTGATGCAACTGTTGGCACTTCTCCCGTGTGAAAAGCAACTAAATCAGTTAAGGTTCTCTCTAAATGTTCACCATCATTAATCCCTGGACAAACTACAACCTGGGCATGGATTTGTAAACGTCTTTTTTGAAACCACTTCAGTTGTTCTAAAATTTGTCCAGCCCGGGAATTTTTTAATAATCTAATTCGTACTTCTGGTTCTGTGGCATGAACAGAAACATATAAAGGTGATAACCGCATTTGCTCTATTCTTTGCCATTCTTTTTCTGGTAAATTCGTCAGTGTCAGATAAGAACCATAGAGAAAACTCAGGCGATAATCGTCATCTTTGAGATATAAACTAGAACGTTTACCTGCTGGTTGTTGGTCAATAAAGCAAAAAGGACAACGGTTGTTACATTGAATTAAGGCATCAAATAAGGCTGTTTCAAATTCCAGCCCCAGGTCTTCATCATAGTCTTTTTCAATTTCCAGATGATGCGTTTTACCAGCCGCATCTAAAACTTCTAATTCTAACAACTCATCCGCACATAAAAATTGGTAATCAATTAAATCACGGGGACGGGTACCATTAATTGCAACTATGGCATCTCCAGCTTCAAAACCAATTTCAGCCGCGATAGAGTTGGGGAGGACGTTAGTAATTTTAGCAGGACGAATAGTAGACATAGGTAATGGAAAAAATATTTATAGCAATTTTGGATAATTAAGGGAAAAAATAGGTTTGCTGTTTCTTGATTTTAAAACTAGTAACTAATGAATAAATATACCTTATCATCCAATCGGGTTCAGGTAATCAAATATGAGGTTGGGTTAAGCGATAGCACAACCCGACAAAAGCATAGATGATTATGAGTATTTGAGAGGATATTGTCAAAGTAGCGGCTGTTTGTTGCCAGCAATATCCTGCCTAATGAAATATGCCTTTATCATCACCTCTGTAGAGACGTTACATGTAACGTCTCTACAGTCTTTACTCAGATGTCTATTTATATGGTGATGACTTGGCCCACCCTCAGACAAATAGGATGTTTGATGACTAGCTTTGACTTTTAAAATATCTTCTAAAAATTAGGCTCAACTATTTCTCAAAACTCCAGCAGCGATCGCTCCTAATATTGTCGCCCCAAAGGCCAAGCGATACCACACAAAGATCCAAGTATTTTTCGTTTGCAGGTAACGCAACAACCAAGCAATGGACAAATAGGAAAAAACAAAGGCTGATAGGGTTCCCGTCACCACCACTAATAAGTCTATTTTACCTAATGCCTCTTTGAAAAAAGCATACAAAGTAGCAATTGTCAAGGTGGGAATACCTAATAAGAAAGAAAATCTGGCTGCGGTCTGTCTTTCTAAGCCTAAAAATAGGGCGGTGGTTAAAGTGGAACCGGAACGGGAAACACCAGGTGCTAAAGCTAGCATTTGCCCTAAACCAATTAACAACCCATCCCGAATGGTTAAGGCATCAAAACCGCGCTCGCGTTTGCCTAATTTCTCCGCTGCACCTAAGAGTAGGGACATGACAATTGAGGCGATCGCAATACTGGTCATACTATTAATAGTGGAATTTTCATCATTCAGGACTTTTTTCAGCAAAAATCCCCCACCTAAAGCCGGTAAAGTCCCGATAGCTATTCCTACTAATAATTTCCATTCTTCTTGTTGCCAATCTTTGGCGCGATAGGCTTTCCAACCGCCAGATAATATCGATTTAATATCCTGCCAAAAGTAAATTAAAACGGCGATCACGCTGCCAAATTGAATGGTAGCGAGAAAGGCTTTGGAACCCAATTGTTCCCAATTAAATGCTTTTGCAAACACCTCTAGGTGAGCAGTGCTACTAATAGGTAAAAATTCTGTGATGCCTTGCACGATACCCAGGATAAATGCTTGGAATAATTGCTGAATCAGGTTTCCTTCTGCAACATCTACCTGTAGCAAGTAGGGCAAGAACTGAATGCTATTAACTTCTAAGACAGCCGTCATCAAATAGACTCCCAAAACGAATGCGTAATTCTAGCAAATTATCCGCCTTGCCGTGGAAGTCATCAGCCAATTGGTTGCATATCTCACCAGGAAAATTATCCTTGGCAATTACTTCTGGCGTATAATAAAAATGCCCCAGGGGGGGATTTTAGTCTATGATATTGTAGATAAGTAAAGTTTAGTAACAAATATTAAAAACATTGATTAATCAAACATTAACTTCCTTAAATACGGCTAGGCCTAATTTAGAGGAAGAAAACCCTAGAAACCTTTCACCGTCTTCTATTGCTCATAGAATTGGTACTCGTCAAAATTTGCTAGTTTTTGCTGCGGCAGTATTTTTAGTGTCAGTACCAGTATTTATAGAAGCGCCCTTAGTGCGATCGCTCCCTAGTTTGAGTTTAGCGATCGCTGGGTTGTGGTTTTGGCTCAGTTTGACACTCATGTCCCGCCCTCAAACCTATCTCTGGGGGGATTTGCTCCTTGGTTTCAGTTGGAGTTGGTTAGCTGGCTCAATTTATTGGGGTTGGTTACGTTGGGAACCACTCTGGCACTTACCAGTAGAATCCATCGGTCTACCCTTTGCCATTTGGTGTTTACTCCGAAATTGGGGCAAAGTAGGTAACTGGTTTTATCTAGGTTCCTTATTCGGCACAGTCTTAACCGACGTATATTTTTATTTAGTAGATTTAATGCCCTACTGGCGACAATTGATGATGGCGGAAGTAGGAGAAACTTCACAAATCTTAAAAAATGCCCTGACCCTCGTGCAAACCCCTTGGGGACAAGCCTGGGCTGTGATTCTCACCCTCATCCTCATGTCAATGGGAATTGTCGCTCTAGCCAACAAACAGCACCATTGGTATGCCTTTGGTGGAGCAGTTTTGAGTACCATTTTGGTGGATAGTTTATTTTTACTCCTGGCGGCTATTGCCTAAATTTTCCCTTTATGCTGGTCAGGGCTGTAAATACCCAAGGGTGGTATTTTTTGATAAAAGTAAAGTCAAACCCAGTAGCAGTAAATATTGTGGATATTAATACGCTGTATATTAGTTTCTGATGACTGCTGTGTTTTTGATGAAGCGATCGGCTATCAACACCTGGATGAAGAATGCAGGACAAAAACACCTATAGTTTGGCCTCCTGAAAGGTAAGATGAAGTGCAGAGGACACAACACCTCTACCAGCCTCTAGATTAATCTGTGAGGTTGCCTTCATATTTCTCACTTCAGCCTAGAATTGACAGCTTATTAGCTTCAAGTATTTATTTTTGTTTGATGGAGAGGTAGAAAAATCGTGAAAGGATTGGTGCGTTTATTAACAGTCTTTACTTTGTTGCTTGGTTGCTGGGGATGGTTGGGTACCACTCAAACAGCCCAAGCATTGAGTGTCAACAGCTTTGCTTTGCCTCAAGTACCAGTTTTAGCATTAGACCGCTTAAATCGGGCAGATGCCAAACTAGCAACAGAATTTGGTAAGAAAATTGATTTGAATAATACCAATGTTCGTGGTTTCCAACAGTTTCCAGGTTTATATCCCACTCTAGCTAAGAAAATTATTGCTAATGCTCCCTACTCTAAAGTAGAGGATGTACTCGATATTCCTGGATTAAGCGATCGCCAAAAACAGTTATTAGAAGCTAACTTTGACAATTTTACTGTCACTGACTATGAGCCTGCTTTTAACGAAGGCGATGATCGCTTAAATAACGGTATCTACAGATAATCTCTGTCACCGTTAACTCATCAATCACCGCTCACTCCTAGTTTTAGGTAGTGGCACACTTAAGAGATGGGGATGGGTGGACAAAATTAGGGGAAATCTGTCCTCCTATTCCCTACTCTTATGCTTCTCACCGAATTACCCGAAGGGGTTGACCTTGCCTGAGACAAATATTCCGCCTCAATTTGATGTTTTAGTTGTCGGTGCTGGTGCAGCTGGACTATACACAGCCCTATGTCTGCCAGAATCCTTACAAGTTGGCTTAATTACCAAAGAAACCGTTTCCCTGTCCGCTAGTGATTGGGCCCAAGGTGGAATCGCAGCCGCAGTTGCCCCAGAGGATTCGCCCAAGTTACACATAGAAGATACCCTCAAAGCAGGGGCAGGGTTATGTGATGTTCAAGCCGTAGAATTTTTAGCCCAAGCAGCCCCCCGATGTATTCAATCTCTAGTGAATTTAGGGGTAGCCTTTGACCGTCACGACCAGCATTTAGCTTTAACCTTAGAAGCCGCCCATTCTCGTCCCCGTGTTCTCCATGCTGCCGATACTACAGGTAGAGAAGTAACCACCACTCTCACCGCCCAAGTTTTACGTCGCCCCAATATTCAAGTTATTCAACAAGCCTTAGCCCTGAGTTTGTGGATTGAACCCACCAGCGGTCATTGTCAAGGCATTAGTTTGTTTTATCAAGGTGAAGTGACCTGGATTCGTGCTAGCGCGGTGGTGTTAGCCACTGGTGGTGGTGGACAGGTCTTTGCCCAAACTACCAACCCAGCAGTCAGTACAGGTGATGGAGTGGCCATAGCCTGGCGGGCTGGGGCCATACTCCGTGATTTAGAATTTGTTCAATTTCACCCTACAGCCCTGACTAAACCTGGACGTTTTCTGATTAGTGAAGCTGTACGCGGAGAAGGGGCCCATTTAGTAGACGATGAAGGGCGGCGGTTTGCCTTTGATTATCACCCTTCTGGGGAATTAGCGCCACGAGATGTGGTCAGTCGAGCCATTTTTAGTCATTTACAACGTACCGCTACAGATTTGGCTACTGCCCATGTGTGGTTAGATATGCGTCCTATCGCCCCAGAAAAAGTTCGTTACCGCTTTCCTAACATCATAAAAGTTTGTCAGCATTGGGGAATTGATGTTTTTAAGGAACCTGTTCCTGTAGCCCCAGCAGCCCATTACTGGATGGGTGGTATTCTCACAGATGTAGAAAACCGCACCAATATTCCGGGTTTATATGCGGTGGGAGAAACTGCGAGTACAGGGGTGCATGGGGCAAATCGTCTGGCTAGTAATTCTTTGTTGGAATGTATTGTGTTTGGGGCCCAGGTTGGTGATATCCAAAATCGGGTGGCAAGGATGAAGGGTGAAGATGGTGCTGCTGATAAGCAATCAACTCCGATGCAGCTATCCTTGTCTAAGAGCGAGTGGGAACATCAACAAACACAGCTAGAAACTATTCGCCAGCAGTTACCTCGGTTAGTCTGGCAAAGTGCAGGTATTTGTCGGGAACAAGCAAGTTTAGAAGCAGCGATCGCTACAATAGAATCTTGGCAAACAGATTTTGCTGCCCTACCTTTAAGTATATTTCTAACTAATTTACATCCTCAGCAAGCTGCTAGTCTCAATTTTCCCAATCTCGAACCACAACTCAGGCTTTGGGCAGAAACTCGCAATTTATTAGATGTAGGTTATTTAATTTTGAAAAGTGCTGTCTTTAGAACCGAAAGTCGTGGTGGACATTATCGTCTCGATTATCCCCAAACAGACCCTGAGTGGCAATTCCATACCTTAATCCAAAACCATCTCTGGTGGAAATCTGGCTGATTATGAAGTGAGAGCAGACAAGTCAACAGACTAGAATAACTTTTTGCCTAGAAAAACCTAGATTTTCTGGGAACTTTCCAGTGGGAATTTGTATTTAATCTAGAAGTGCTGGAGTTTTAATTTTTAATTCTTGCTTATCTTGTGCCGCTGCCGTATTGGCTGTCAGGCCCGCCATAATTGGGGGGAATGTAGGTGTTGCTATCTTGAGCGTACATCTCTTGATCAGTGACTTGTTGTGGAGAAGTCTGGATCACTTCACTAGTCATGAAAATTGGGAGGTGATTGTTTGGTTCTGGCATGTTAACCAGGAACATACACCCGCTAATGAGACAAATCATCATCCCTGTGATTTTGACGTTTGTTTCTACTTGCCTGAAAAAATTAACCACCATTGTTCTGATTCCTGTTTTCAAATATTATGCACCGTATATTTCTGGTTGATTTGCGATCACTATATGAAATCTTTACAAACGGACAGACTAAATTCTTATTTATAAATAAGCTTGTTTTCAATTCGTGACCCCTAGCTTGTAATTTAAAACATGAATTTTATTTATGGCACAGTAGCCATACTTAAGAAATACATCTAAACTTTAACTACCGCCATCAGCCTCAAGTTGTATTTTCTGAATTTTATCCTCAATTATGCCTGATTCTTTATATACAAGTATTTTTAAATAAAGTAATTAGACGTAAATACAAATACTGATGCAGGATTAATAAATTTTGATTGCTGGAAAATTAGCTGCTGGGTGATTTCTTAACCGTTTCTTTATGAAAATTTGGTTAATTTCCCCGTATATTCATCCTGTACAATCTGTGATTACATTCTGTTTACCTCTTTGTTCCTTGTGATTGCCTATAGACAGCTCAAATAGGACTACTATCTAAAGACGGTAAACAGCAGTCAAAAATGAACAGTTTATCCAAATTTTTTGTTTATTGGCTATTTCTTCATCTTAAGCCTACAAACGGGACTGTTATACATAAGTATTCTCCGTCCAGCCATGTAAAGGTGCGATCGCTTTGATCACAACTTCCATAATTTCTGGTGGGGCTTCGGAAATGAGAATACTCGGATATACTGCTGTTCCCCATTCGGGATGTACTAGGACACAGCAATCATTCTTAATGACAGGATAGTTGAGTAAAGCTTTAGCCACAGCTGTATCGTCATGAGGAACCAAACCAGGATGGGAAAGTAAAGGATAGCCTGTGCGGGGGTCAATTATATCTGTAAGATAACCGCGATCGCGTAAATTGAAAGCCACATCACAACCAAACCTCATAAACTTTTCCCGTAACCGTTCTTTTTCTCTCTCGGTTTCTTTTGTGATTTCCATTAAGGGATGACGTGATTGTTGGAGAATCACCACCACCCACAAAAACTGTTGCTGTTTCCAATCGGGTAATATCTGTTCGCAGTTGGCACAGATATAAGGACTGGGGTTATGAATAGAAATTTGCACAGCTTGTCCAGTTTTGCCAACTAAATTAATCGGACCGCTTGGTGCTGATGTAAAACTCCTAATATAGCTCACCACAATTATTCTGTTTTTGAAAGTTTTTATTTTATTCCTTAGCTATTAATAATAACCCTGAAAATTTTCAAAAACCATCAACTTTTAATGATAATAGGCTGATCAACAAGAGGCTATAAATCCTAACCCACAATTGCCACTGACCTGTAACAAGGACTAACCTTTTGTTTTACTGAAGATAAATTTACTCGCCTATTAATCATAGTCAGTATTTGCAGGGATATTGCCGAAAGTAGTCGATAATCATGGATTTAAAGTAATTCATCACATAAATCAATCAAAACATTAATAGAGTAACCCTGGTCAACTTGCCAACTGGTTACTCTATCTAGGTTGTGACTGTTGATTTTTAAATTAATGAATGGTTTTCGGGAGAAAGTTTTCTCACTAGGACAAACAATGAAAAGACGATGACCGAATTTTTTAGTCATCTACTAATTGAGTTTTAAAGCATTAACCGGCACTTCATCCCAAGATTGAACAGTACGAATTTGGGCTACCCAACCATCTGCTTTTTGCTTTTCAGTTAAATTTTGCTTAAATGATTCGTGACAGTCTTTAGCTTGGGACTCATCACAACAAGCAATGCAAGCGTAAATCATACCGGAGGGGTCAATTTGCTCGTTTACCCAAATAGCCATAGACTTATCCTTGATAAAAGTTGTTAAATAAGAGCTTGATTCCTTTAGGATACTATTTAATTAGCCGATATTTTGCTGATTAGGTTGGCTGGTCAATTGTTGACAACAACTGACCAATCATCAAGGTAAGGCGAAAATAGCTTAATTAGATTTTTGTGTAGCGATCGCTAATTTTGCTCCCTCTACCTGACGCACCCGATCCATAACTGCGACAACGTTGCCATGGCTAGAACTTTCGTCAGCATTAATCACCACCAATATTTCTGGACTATTACCCTTCAATCTTTGGATTTCCTCTGGTAACAAATTCAGGTTAACTGGTTGGCGGTTTAAACTAATATCACCGATGGAGTCAATTGTAATGGTAATTGGTGCAGCTTTCGCGGCTGCTTTGGCTGTTGCGGCTTTGGGTAAATTGACTGGTAAACCTTCGGAACGAGTTAAATACAAAGTAGACATGATGAAAAATGTCAAAATTGCAAAAATGACATCAATCATCGGCACAATATTAATTTGGGCAGGAATATCCGGTTCTTCGGGTAAGCGCATAAATAAAGACTCACAAACCAAATTCAAGTTGATTATCTAGGGCTGACTTGCCTTCTTTCATAACGATGACGGTAAAGCAATTCTAAATGACCACCATATTCTTGAATCCAAGCAATTTGGCGTTGATAAAGTCCACGAAAAGAATTAGAAAAAAACAGAGTAAAGATAGCTACCACTAAGCCAGAGGCGGTAGACACTAATGCTTCACTAATGCCCGAAGTCACACCAGCGGTTTTTGTCCCTCCCACATCACCAATATCTAAGGATGCAAAGGAGGTGATGAGACCCAATACTGTACCTAACAGTCCTAACAATGGTGCTAAACCAATGATGGTATCAAAAATATTTTGAAACCGTTTTAAGAGAGGAATTTCTGCTTGGGCTTCACTTTCTAAAGCTAAACGAAATTCTTCTGGGGTTGGTTCTTCTAATTCTAAAGCTGCTAAAAAAATCCGGGCAATGGGTAAATCGGTGTTTTTTTGTAAGATATCTAAGGCTGTCACTAGGTTATCTTGACGATAAACCCGCAGTACATTCTGCACAACGCGGTTTTGACGACCACTAATTTTTACCCAAAAGCTGATGCGTTCAATGATTAATGCTACTGCAACGATGGAAAAGAACAGCAGTGGCCACATGACCACACCACCAGCTTGAAATAGATTACCAATGTTCATCTACAATTTTGCCAATCATCAAGGTTTAGATTAGTGCATTTTAGCAACTGCATCCACACCGTCACTGATGAGTTGACCATCTTCCATGTAAATGATCCGATCAGCTATATCGAGGATGCGGTTATCGTGGGTGACTAGCAAGATGGTACAGCCTTGTTCCTTGGCTAATTTTTGCATTAATTCCACTACATCACGGCCGGATTTTTTATCAAGGGCGGCTGTGGGTTCGTCAGCGAGGACGATTTTCGGATGACTGACTAAAGCACGGGCGATCGCTACCCGTTGTTTCTGTCCTCCTGATAAACTCTCTGGATAGTAATCAAGGCGATTTTCTAGCCCTACCTGTTCCAACATAGCGATCGCTTTGGCATTGATATCTTCCCTTAAATATTCTTCATGCAGTTCTAAGGACATACGGACATTTTCTTTCGCTGTCAAGAAGTTCATCAAGTTATGGGCTTGGAAAATATACCCAATTTGGCGGCGTAACTTAGTCAATTGGATTCTACTGGCACCGCACATTTCTTCGCCCAAAATTTTTAAACTCCCTACTTGGGCGGAACGCAAACCCCCCATCAAGGATAATAAAGTTGTCTTGCCTGACCCAGAAGGGCCAGTCATAATCACAATTTCCCCGGCTTGAATTTCTAAATTAATATCAAATAAAGCTTGTTTTCTTAACGCCCCATTCCCAAAATAATGATTGAGGTTACTAACAGCAATAACGGTTTCTGTAGCTATCTGGGCTGTAGCAGAGATAGTAGTAGTTTCCATTGACATATGTATTTTCCCTTTGTGTGTTGGTGCAAACCAGAAGTTTTCTCAATTAAAAAATATCTGCTGGGTCAGCAGCGCGGAGTTTTCGCATAGCGATCGCCCCAGAAACGCTACACATAATTACCGTCAAAATAAACACATTAATTGCTCGGTCTACCTTCATAAAAATAGGTAGCATTGTTGCCGTGTAGGTAAGTTGATACAGCCCAAATGACAAAAAAAACGCAGGTAAATATCCCAAAACTGCTAAAAATATTGCTTCTTGTAGCAACACTCCCAATAAGTAACCATCGGTATAACCCATGGCTTTTAAAGTTGCATATTCTGGTAAATGGTCAGACACATCGGAATAGAGAATTTGATAAACAATCACAATTCCTACAATGAAACCAACTCCCACACCCAAACCAAAAATAAAGCCAATACCTGTACCAGTAGCCCAATAATTTCTTTCTCGCTGGGCAAATCCTTCAGGAGTATCTACATCAACAGCAATTTGATTCGGGTCTGGATTTAATCCTGCTTTCAATTGGGCTTTGACTTGCTCAATATCTGCACCAGGTTTGAGAGTAATTAAGCCTACTTCTATTTGATCAGCCTTGCGTTCTGTAAATATTTGCAAAAAGGTAGAATGGCTGGCAATTACATTACCATCAGCAGCAAAGGAAGCACCATTACTAAATAGACCTTTAACATTCACAGCCTTGCTATTTAATTCCGTGGCGAAACTCCCTGTTTCCCTAAAAATCTTACCTACTTCTCCATATTCTGGACGACCAGCTTCATCATATAAGACTTGATTTAAGGGCTTGAGGAAATCTTTTTTGGTTGACAATTCTGGAAATGTTAATCCTGGTTCTACTGGATCTACTCCCCAGACAAGAATTGCCCTGTCCATTCTTGTAGCTGGATTGCGCCATTGTCCAGTGGCAATATAAACAGAATTAACTGATTCTACACCGTCATAACTTAATGCTTGATAAAGTCTTTCTCTAGAAAAACTTTTGACGGAAAATAAGGTTTGAAATTGAGGATTAGTTAAGACTAAATCTGCTCGTAAATTCCGATGGGGTTGAATAGCAGCATCAAATAATGCACTTTCAAAACCCATCTGAATAAAAATCAGCATGTCAGCAAAAGTAATCCCAGCTACGGCTATGGCTAACCGGGTTTTTTCTTTCATTAACTGTCGCCAAGCTAGGGGCGTTTTTCGGAATAATTGCAGCACCATATGCTTTGATTTTGATATTTAATAACGAACATTCGTTATGCTTAATCGCAAACAAACTTTACAATTCAATGACGGTTTGGACTTGCAAATTAGTCAATCCAGTTACTTTCCGACTATCTTCAGGGTTGAGGCGAATTTTTACTTCTACAATCCGACTATCCAGGTTTTCCCCTGGTTGATCGCTAAAAACGTTTTGGCGGTCAACCTGTAAACCTATTTGGTCAACAGTTCCCCGCAGTTCTCCAGCAAAGGCTTGACTGGTAACTATAGCTTTTTGACCTAGTTTAATTTTGCCGATATCAGTTTGATATACTTCTGCCACTGCCATCATTTGGTTCGTTTGGGCGAAGTCTGCAATGCCATCACTATCAATTTTTTCCCCGGCATGGGTATGAATTTTCAAGACCTTACCTGCCATAGGCGCTTTGATGTAAGCTGCTTCTAGGTCAGTTTTGGCACGGTTTAAAGTGGCGATCGCACTGGCTAATTCTGCTTGGGCCACTTCCACATCCACAGGTCGAACTTCCGCAATACTGTTGAGGGTGGCTTTGGCTTCCCGAATTTGTTTATTGCCAGTGGTATTAGTCCGATTTAAAGCTACTCTGGCTTCTGCTAGTTGCTTAATGGCAGTATTATTGATGCGATTGAGAACGGCCTTAGCTTCATCTACTTGCTGTTTGGCAGTTTCCACATTTAAACGTTTGCTATCAATTACCGAACTGGAAATAGCCCCTTCTGTATAGAGTTTTTGATAGCGTTGATATTCAGCTTCAGCGTTGTTTAATTCTGCCGCTAATTTATTAATGGTTGCACCTTGGGCAATTCTATCACCTTGCCATTGAGCCTCGATGCGAGCGATCGCTTCCTGTTGGGCTGTACTATCACCTTGGGATTGGGCTGTGATTCTTTCAATACTCGCTTCCTGGGCTTGAATTTCCCCAGATTTTGCCCCAGCTTGCACTTGAATTACCTTCGCTTTGGCTACTCTCACCTGGGTTTGTGCTTGTTGGACGGCATCTTGCAAGCGATCGCGGGAATCTAAAATCGCAATCACCTGCCCAGCTTTCACACTATCCCCTTCCTTGACTAACAATTTGGCCACGCGATCGCCATCTAAAGCCAGAGGTGCAGATAAATTAATCACCTCCGTTTCCGGTTCCAGTCGGCCCAAAGCACTGACTTTTTGTACTCTAGAGGTAGTTGATGCTGATTCTGGTGCAGGATTTTTGCCAACTTGACCGAAATTAGAAATACCATAAATAGCAATTCCCGCAGTCAGTGCAGTAGCCGCCATAACTAAAGTAATTAAACCTTGATTAGCAGGTTTAAACAACAAATTTTGACGCATTGGATTCCCCAAAAAAACTATTTTTGATGATTAATAATTTGCCTAATTAACTACACACAAAATAACTTTCTTTTTGCTGCAAATACAACGTCAACATCTTACCCAAAATGGCACATTGTTCTAAAAAATCTATGTTTTCATTACCCCATAATTTTTCTAGAATCACACCATTCACAAAACTCAGAACAAAGGCAGCTAAAACATCATCGTCGATTCCTAATAAATCACAGGTAGCTTGCTGATAACGCTTATTTGCCCGTTTAAAAACAGTGCTATTATTCAGCATTGTTTTCGAGTCTTGATGTTGACAAAAATCAACCCAGACGTAAGTCCACTTAATTAAATAATCCTCATTTTTCACCAAATATTTACCCAAAGCCGCCATCGACTCCGATAAATTCTTCTTCCCTCCCAACTCGGCTAAAGCTGCTACCACATCTTGCTGACTGATTTCCTCTACCAACTGCTCAAACAAAGCTTGTTTGCTGGGAAAGTAGTGATAAAGAGTACCAGTAGACACCTGTAAACCCTGAGCGATTTGCCGCATAGTAATAGCCGCATAGCCTTTCTGGGCAAATAAATCGAAGCATTTGCCGAGTAATTCTTTACGGTACTGTTCATGATCAACTATTTTCGGCATAACGCAGAGAATTTATATCGAACGCTCGTTATATTTAGGTTAACTGGAATCCATCTGCTAGTCAATAGAGAATGTAGAAGTGGTTAAATATTGCACATGGGTATTATCTTAACTTATTTTATATATTTGTTTCATAAATTAATAATTGGCTTTCTCGATACTTTCTATTGAGTCCATAGACAAATTGCACTTAGGAACTGCATAAACCAAAAAGACTCAACCTATGTAGTCAGTGAAGGGGATAAAACCCAACATTTAGCAACCACACTGACACTTTTGGAGTCTAATCATGAAATTCCATCACTTCACAGGTTCCTTGTTAACAGCTACCGCACTGATTACAACTTCCATCCCAGCTTTTGCCGGGCCATTTGACCTCAAGCCTAATGACATCTTTTCTCCTGCGGCTGCAACAAGAGGAGCTACCATCGGTAATGGCACTGCCAACAATTCCCCTGCAAATACAACAACTAATCCCGTTGGCACCAGTGAAATTCAAGGATTAGGTGATCACCAATCTTGGGTTGATCAAAAAACCTTAGCAAATGACCCCCGTGCGTTATGCAGTGACATAGGTTTAGGGAACAATACTCGCAACAGTTCTAATAAAATAGCTCTTGCTAACTCCAGCAGCAGTCGTTCCAGTTCATCTCGCAGTCATAATGACGGTGGTGGAGGTGGTGTCAGTTTCTTAGGTATTGGTGTCAGTGGTAGCGGGGCCAGCCAAGGTAGCCAGAACAACAATGAAGCCCGTGACCAAAATAGCAACCGTAATGAAGAAAATAGCAGTAGTTCTTCTACTGTGGTACAAGGTAAAAATTGTGATGCCTTTGTTGGTGCTGCCGCAGCTAGAGATATGAATTATGAGGATAACCTCACCCGTCGCTATGAAATCAAAACTGGTCGTCGAGGGCAGCAAGTTAATCAACTACTGGATAACAGGTGATAGCTATTCCTGGTGCAGGTGAAAATGACCAAGGGTAGTAGGGGACAGAAAGTTGCTGAACAAAATCAGTAAAAATGCCACCAGGTCAGGGGACTCTATGACAAAGTTAGCTAACACCATAACTTTTCCCCTACCTTCTGTCTCCTGTTTTTGCCTTTGGCAAATAATCACTAAAGACTCACATATCTGGATTAATTTTTAGATTGTCTTTTCGCTAGTTATGACAATTTGTGATATCATAGTCCTGTCTTTTTTTACATATAATTTAGCAGCAGTAGATTTACCTAAAAAATCTACTTATGTGTGCAATTTAAAAATACTTTTCAAGAAAGATAATCTGCACATTTGCTAACATAAATTGAGGATAAAAATATGAAGTTTGGCATTGATATCGGTCATAACTGTCCACCTGATACCGGAGCTAGAGGAATTAAATTTGAAGATAACTTAACCACAGAAGTGGGTAATAAAGTTATGGAAAAATTAAGAAGTTTAGGTAATGAAGTAGTTGATTGTAAACCTAAAAGTGCTTCTAGTGTAGGACGTTCTCTGGCTGGACGTTGTGATGCAGCTAATAGAAACAGAGTGGATCTTTTTGTTTCTATTCATTTTAATGCTTTTAATGGTAGAGCTAACGGGACAGAAGTATTCGCCATTAGTGATAACGCCAAAAAAATTGCCCAGCCTGTATTAAATGAAATTATTAAGTTAGGTTTTTTTAATCGGGGTGTGAAAAATGGTTCCCATTTGTATGTTCTTCGCAACACAAATATGCCAGCGATTCTCATAGAATGCTGCTTTATTGATTCAGCCAAGGATATGGAACTCTATGACGGAGAAGCCATGGCTGATGCCATAGTCAAGGGTTTAACTGGGAAAGTGCCAACAGCAAGCGAACCTGTAAAAACAGTGCCTGATGACGGTGATAATCCTGATAAAACAGTGTTAAGAATCCAAAAGTCTCTGAATCAATTAAAAATAACAGATAGAAATAACAAGCCTTTAGTAGAAGATAATGCTATGGGCCCAGCTACCACATCAGCCATTGAAAAGTTTCAAAAGATAGTGGGAATTATGCCCACAGGAATTGCTGGTAGCACTTTCTGGGAGGCATTGAATCAAATCATCGCCAAACGAGTGATTCGGGTTAATCATGCTGGTGCACCAGTGGTAAGATATCTGCAATTCCGTGTGGGTGTAGATATTGATGGTATTTATGGGCCACAGTCAGAAGCAGCAATGAAGAAATATCAAGCTCAAAATGGTTTAACGAGTGATGGTATTGTTGGGCCTATGACTTGGGCAAAATTACTTGGCTAGTGGAATTCACACAAATGAATCTGTGTGATTGGTAAATATAGCAGGTGACAGGTAACAGGTGACAGGTGACAGTGCTAGAAGCCTTTGGCTGTCTCGATTTTAGTGTTAGTTAATGTCCTAACCGTTCTGTCCATTGCTATATCAAACATTAATTAACTCAAATCTCATAGGGTGCCTAATACCAAAGGATAGGGCACCCTATTTAAGTGTCAAAATAAAAAGCCCCTGAAGATGGGATGGGGCTTGAGCTAAACATACCTATAGACTATGGAATTACTTGAGCTTACAGGGGAAAAGGGGAGAAATAGGGGAGATGAGGGAATTAAAATGTTATGAGCAGTTTATTAGCTGCTTTTTTTAGAAAGAAAAAAATTAGAGTGTTGTCTGGTAATGAATTTACACCTTTTGCATACAATAGACTTATTAGAAAATTAGGTTTTGGCAATGGATTTAGAGGATATCTAGTCGATTGCTTCTCTTTTTTGCATCTATATAAAAGTGTTAAATAACACTTTCCTTGTTGTTGTAGTGACTGGTCTTTCACCAGACAGGTTAATTGTTTTTGGGTGAAGTCACAGCGATCCAAAACGCAACATCTAGAAATATAAAATCTTGATAATTCTAAAGTTTTTCTTTATTCCAGCCAAAATCAATACAAATACTGTTTAAAGAGCCTGATTATAAATGCTTATACTACAACATAGTCCTGGCATAGTTGTTTTCTGGGCTATTGTTGTTGGTTGCTCATTTCCCGAACGCTTTCAATTAGCTGATTTTGTCAGATTATAATGCTGATTTCCTCCTCCCTCATTGAATCTATTCATCTGGAACAGGCGATTATTGCTCATCCTTTAGTCGTGTCTCCAGAGACGTTGGCTACTGAAGCGATCGCCCTGATGAGTCAGGCACGCGCTAGTTGTGTGTTAGAAGATACTGAATCTTCTACTCAGGAGTTGTTGGTAGAAGCTCGCTCTAGTTGCGTATTGGTGATGGCAGGAGAAAGACTAGTTGGTATTTTTACAGAAAGGGATGTTGTTAACCTCAGCGCAGAAGGGCAAACAATTGCGGGATTAGCGATTGCCCAGGTCATGACTTCTGGTGTGATTACTATCAATCAATCGGCATTGAATGATATTTTTTCTGTACTCAATTTGTTTCAGCGCCATCGAATTCGTCATTTACCCATAGTAGATGCTCATGGCAAATTAACAGGACTGGTAACTCATGAAAGCCTCAGGCAAGTTATCCATCCTAGTGATTTGTTGCGATTGCGTCTCATTTCTGAAGTCATGACAATGCGAATAGTCAAGGCTTTTTCGCAGACAAATGTGTTAGATATTACACGTTTAATGGCAAAAGAAAAAGTTAGTTCTGTGGTGATTGTAGAGGAAAAAGATTCTCTCTTTTTTCCCATAGGTATTGTGACGGAACGGGATATAGTCCAATTTCAATCCCTAGAGTTAAACCTGGAATTAATGGCAGTGGCAACAGTTATGAGTGCCCCAGTTTTTTCCGTCACTGTCCATGAGTCTTTGTGGTCTGCACTGACACTCATGCAAGAACGACGCATTAGTCGAGTGGTGGTGACAGGTGAACAGGGTGAACTGCAAGGAATTATTACCCAAACCACCTTACTACAAACCTTAAATCCCTTTGATATTTACAAAGTAGTAGACTCACTCAAGCAAAAAGTTTCCCAATTAGAAACAGAGAAACTAGAACTCTTGCAAAATCGCAATGTCCAACTAGAGCAAGAAATTCAAAAGCGCACCCAACAATTACAAGTCAAAGCAGACCTAGAGGAGTTATTAGGAATTATTACTAGTCGCATTCGGGCCTCCCTGGACTTGGAAGATACCTTAAATACCATTTCCTCCGAAGTCCGCAAATATTTAAAATGCGATCGCGTCATCGTTTATCAATTTCAACAGCACAATCAGGGTGTCGTCATTGCTGATAACTTTGGTGAAGAATGGGAATCTTTCGTTGGACATGATATTAATGATTGCTGTTTGCAAGAGGCTTGGCTGCAACCATATCTGAATGGCAGAATCCGAGTAGTACATGATGTGGCTAAAGAAAATCTCACGGATTGTCATCGACAATTACTGCAAAGTTTAGACATTCAAGCCAAAATTTTAGTGCCGATTATCTTAGGAAATGGACTGTGGGGATTGATGTTAGCCTGTCAAAGCTCTCCCCGCAATTGGTTTATTGAAGAAATAGAATTATTGCAAAAATTATCGGTGCATGTGGCCATTGCCATCCAACAAGCGGAATTGTATCATCGTGCCCAATTAGAATTACAAGAAAGACAAAGAGCAGAAATAGCCCTGGCAGAGTCAGAAGCTATTTACCGGACAACTCTAAATAACATAGCTGATGCTGTTTTCATTACTGACTATACAGGTAAATTTACCTTTATTTGCCCCAATGTGCATGTCATCTTTGGCTATTCTGTGGATGAAATTTTGGCAATGGGCAGCATTGACCGCTTGCTAGGTCAAGTAATAATTGCATCAACACAGATAACATTGACAAGTGAAATTACTAATATTGAAAAAGATATTTATGATAAGTATGGCAAAATTCATACCATCCTGATTAATATCAAAAAAGTAGACATTGCCGATGGAACTTGGCTTTATTCTTGTCGAGACATTAGTGAGCGAAAGCAAATAGAAAAAGAATTACAAATTAGTGAAGAACGCCTACGAACCATAGTAGAAACCAGTTCCAGTGGCTTAGTTGCTGTAGATCGTCAGGGCATAATTGTTTTTGTCAACCCAGCCGCTGCCCAAATGTTTGGTAGGAATATAGATGAATTGTGCGGTTGGCCTTTAGGAATTCCCTGCGACTATAGAAGCCGTCGAGAAGAAGAAATTGAATTGCTGCAACCATCGGGTAAAAGACGGACAGTTAATATGCAAACAGCCAAAATTTATTGGCAAGGTCAAGAGGCTTTTTTGATTTCTTTATCAGATATTACGGCACTCAAACAAACAGAAGCATTATTACGAAATAGTCAAGAACAACTGCGCCAACTCAATGAGCAATTAGAGGGGCGAGTGGAACAGCGGACTGCGGCACTGCGAGAAAGCGAACAACGATATCGAGCCTTAATGGATGGGGCTAGTGATGCGATTATTTTGACAGATATTCATGGCAATTTATTAGAAGTAAACCGCCAAGCAGAAGAGTTATTTGGATATTCCAGAGATGAATTAACTAGCTTGCACTATACCCATATTTATCCAATAGAGGATAGAGAAAGGGCCTGCGCGACCTTCTCGACCATGGTGACACAACAAAAAAATAGTCAGCTTTTGGACACTAAGGTACTGCGAAAAGACCAATCCCAAATTCCTATAGATATGACAGGTAGTGTAATTCAATCCAATAGTGGCTTGGTTGTTCAAAGTATTTTTCGCGATATTACTGAACAAAAACAAGTGGAAGAAGCACTCCGCCGCAGCGAAGAACGTTTCCGACGCTATTTTGAGCAGTCTCTGGTGGGGATGGCCATTACTTCTCCTGAACAGGAATGGTTAGAAGTAAATGATCGTCTGTGTGAGATGCTGGGCTATTCACGGACTGAATTGATGAGTTGCAAATGGACAGAATTAACCTATGCAGATGATTTGGTCAAAGAATTAACAAAATTAAACCGCATCCTCACGGGAGAGAGTGAAGGATATTCCTTAGATAAGCGATTTATTCGCAAAGATGGACAGATTGTTTATGTGATAGTGTCTGTACGTTGTGTGCGTAAACCAGATGGCAGCGTAGATTATTTTGCCAAATTAGTCCAGGATATTACTGACAGGCAACACATGGAAGATGCTTTGCGCCGCAGTGAAGAAAGGTTCCGCATAGCTTTAAACAATTCACCCATTGTTGTGTTTAACCAAGACCTTGACCTGCGTTATACCTGGATTTACAATCCAGCCTTGGGTTTTAGGTCTGAAGAAGTAGTGGGCAAGTTTGATACTGACTTATTCCAAACAGAGGATGCTTACAAGTTAGAAGTTTTGAAACGCCGAGTTTTATCTACAGGTCAAGGGTTAAGGGAAGAAGTGATTGTCAATGTTCAAGATGATTTTATCTGCTATGTGCTGACCATTGACCCGTTACTAGATAGACACGGCAATATTGAAGGTATTACCTGTGCAGCCTTAGATATTACTGACCGGAAAAAAACTGAATTGGCTTTAAAGGAAAGTCAGTATTTGATTCAGCGACTAACGGAAGCTAGTCCAGATATTCTCTATATTTATGATTTGCAAGAAAACATCAATGTTTATACCAATCTTGTTATTGGTCGGTTGTTGGGGTTCTCTCCAGAAGATATCCGCGCCATGGGTGATCAGTTGTTTGCACAATTAGCCCATCCTGATGATCTGCCTAGAATCGCAGCCCACCATGAAAGATTTAATTCTGCTAATGATAGTGATATTTGGGAAATTGAGTACCGAATGCGCGATCGCCAAGGTAATTGGCATTGGTTTGTCAGCCATGACACTTTATTTACTCGTGATAGTGAAAATCGTCCTAAACAAATTGTGGGTGCAGCTTCAGAAATTACGGAACGCAAACAAATTGAAGCTGAATTGTTACAAACTAATGCTGAATTAGCCCGTGCTACCAGGCTAAAAGACGAATTCTTGGCCAACATGAGCCATGAATTGCGGACTCCCCTGAATGCCATTTTGGGCATGTCGGAAGGACTATTGGAGGGAGTTTTTGATCAATTAAGCGATCGCCAAAAACGTGCCATTTCTACCATCGAACGCAGTGGTAAACACCTCCTAGAACTAATTAACGACATTCTCGATTTATCAAAGGTCGAAGCTGGCAAACTAGAATTACAACCCGCACCTGTCACCGTCAACTATCTTTGCGATTCCAGTATTACCTTCGTCAAACAACAAGCACTGAAAAAAAATATTCATTTATCTGTAGAAATAGCCCCAGATTTACCAGAATTATTGGCAGATGAACGGCGAATTCGCCAAATTTTGATTAATTTGCTCAATAATGCCGTTAAATTTACCCCTAGTGGGGGTATGGTGAAGTTAATAGCCTACAAGCAGGTGGAATCACCACAAGAAGCAAATAGCACTGAACAACCCAAAATAGGATTTTTGTCCTTAGGTTCTCACCAAGTCCCAAATCATAGCCAATGGATTTGTTTTTCCATCATTGATACAGGTATTGGTATTGCTCAACCAGACTTAGAGAAACTATTTCAACCCTTTGTGCAAATTGATAGTAGTTTAAACCGTCAACATAGCGGTACGGGTCTAGGTTTAGCACTGGTGCGTCAACTGGTAGAATTACACTTAGGCAAAGTTACGGTCACTAGTCAACCAGGTCAAGGTAGCTGTTTTACAGTTTGTATACCTGATCAGGGTATATCTCCATCCCCTAGTGTGAATCTTACCCCATCCATTAACTTACAGGCCTTACCAGACAACAATCCTCAAGTGCTGATCATTGAGGATTCAATGGTGGCAGCAGAACAATTGGCCCGCTATTTGCATGAATTGGATTTACAGGCAACTATCTATTCTCAAGGTGAAGGAGCAATTGATGAAGTAATCCGTATTAATCCGGCATTGATTCTGCTGGATATTTTGTTACCCAACTTGTCTGGGTGGCAAATCCTGGAACAACTAAAACTGCATCCAGTGACTAAAAATATACCCGTTTTAGTCATTTCCGTAGTAGATGAGCGATCGCAGGCCTTTACCTTAGGTGCTAATGATTATTTAGTCAAACCCATTTCCCGCGAGCAAATCCGTAACTCCATCAAAAAACTCCAAAATCCTGAAGATGATTCTCACACTGCATTAATTATTTCTTCCGGTGATCAGCCATCAGAACCAACTACCCCACCATTGATTTTGTTGGTAGAAGATAACGAAGCCAATATTGCCAGTATCTCCAACTATTTGGAGGCAAGAGGATATCGATTGATCATGGCTAAGGATGGACAACAGGCACTGACCATGACAAAAACCCAACATCCTGATTTAATTCTCATGGATATTCAAATGCCGGGAATGGATGGACTGACAGCAATGCGATTGTTGCGGGCTGATCCAGAATTAACCCCAATTCCCATTATTGTATTAACCGCTTTAGCTATGCCAGGCGATCGCGAAAAATGTTTAGCAGCAGGAGCCAATGACTATGTAACCAAACCAGTCAAATTGAAAATGTTAGTAGAAAAAATCCAAAATTTATTACATCAAAAATAATTAATTCTTATGAAAAAAACACCAGAGATTCTCATCATTGATGATGAACCTGATAATTTTGACGTTATTGATGCTCTATTAGATAGTGAAGGTTATCAATTAAGCTATGTTTCCAACGGACAACAGGCTATAGAATTATTATCTCACTTTCAACCAGATTTAATTTTATTAGATGTGATGATGCCCCAAATGAACGGCATCGAATTTTGTCATCAGTTCAAGTCTAATTCTGTTTGGAAACATATCCCCGTCATCATGGTTACAGCCTTAACGGCTAAGGAAGATTTGTCTCAATGTTTAGCTGCTGGTGCTGATGACTTTATTAGCAAACCTGTCAATGGTTTAGAATTGCGTTCTCGCGTTCGTTCCATGCTGCGGATTAAACAACAATATGATGCCTTGCAAGAAACATTAAATTTGCGAGAAGACCTCTCAAACATGATTGTTCATGATTTGCGAAATCCCATTACATCCATCATTCTGGCAGCAGAAATTTTACGCATCACTGATTATCTACCAGAACGCCAACAGCAAAAAACAGAACAAATTATCATTGCCTCACAAAAACTACAATCCATGGTTGATAGTTTGTTGTTAATGGCAAAAATAGAATCTGGGAAAATGATTATACAATATTCAGATGTGAATTTATTAGAATTATGTTCATCAGCAATCGCTGACGCAGAACCGGTAGCCCAACAGAAAAAATTACAAATTGTCAAAAAGCTGCCAGAATCACATGAAACTAGAAGTGTTGATATGAATTTACTCCGGCGAGTCTTGGATAACCTGTTATCCAATGCCATTAAATTTGCACCAACAAATAGTCAAATTATCTTTGAACTTGATTATCCTGAAACCAAAAAAGCCAGAATTAGGGTTGTTGATTCAGGCCCTGGTGTCAAAGAAGAATTAAGAAAAACAATATTTGAAAAATATGAAATTGGTACGTTAATGGCTGGAGTTTCACAAATAGGCTTAGGACTAGCTTTTTGTAAGATGACAGTCGAAGCCCATGGCGGATGTATTCAGGTGGAAAATAATCAACCCAAAGGAGCAATTTTTACTGTTGAAATATAGCAGGTGACAGGTGACAGGTAACAGGTGACAGGTGACAGGTGACAGTGCTAAAAGCCTTTTGCTGTCTAATACCAATTTAAAAAATGATTGTTACAGATGTAGGTTGGGTTGAGGTACGTATCCCTGCGGGACACTGCGTGAACACGCAGTGTGCCGTTCGCGGTAGCGTTGCGTAGCAAAGGCATAACCCAACACTCTAAAACCTTGTAAACGTTGGGTTTCACTTTGTTCAACCCAACCTACGCATCTGTAGCATTCTTTTATGGAATTGGTATAAGTTTTATTCTTAGTTAATGTCCTAACCGCTCTGTCCATTGCTATACTTCATTGATGCCACTGCAAATAGTCAAAAAAAACCTCCTCGATACTTGGTAGTCGCAGGAGGAGAATGAGAAAAAGGTCAGAGGAAACTTGAAAGTTCAACCAAATTTACTGGCGGTTGAGGCTATGAGGAAGGCGGCATAGGTGAGGACATAACCAACTGTGAAGTGAACTAAACCCACCAACCAACCTTGGACAATGGATAAAGCTACAGGTTTATCTTTCCAATAAACTAAGTTTGCCAAGGGGGTGCGTTCATGGGCCCACACCAGAGTTTCAATCAACTCTTGCCAATAACCTCGCCAGCTAATCAGGAACATGAAGCCAGTGGCCCAGACTAGGTGTCCAAACAGGAACATCCAGGCCCAGACAGAGAGATTATTTGTCCCGTAGGGGTTATATCCATTGATTAACTGGGCGGAGTTTGCCCACAGATAGTCACGGAACCAACCCATGAGGTATGTGGAATTTTCATTGAACTGAGCAACGTTACCTTGCCAAATACCTAAATGCTTCCAGTGCCAGTAGAATGTTACCCAACCCAGGAGGTTCAACATCCAGAAGAAGGCGAGGTAGAAGGTCTGTTGCCATGAGGAGGTTTGACAACTACCACCGCGACCAGGTCCATCACAAGGGAAGTTGTAACCAAAATCTTTCTTGTCTGGCATTAACTTACTGCCACGGGCATCTAATGCACCTTTCACACAAATGAGTGTGGTAGTGTGGAGACCAAGAGCGATCGCATGATGTACCAAAAAGTCGCCAGGGCCAATAGTCAAAAACAGGGAATTAGTACCAGAATTAATCGCATCTAACCAACCGGGCAGCCAGACGTTACCATGATTTGGCCAAGCTGTATAGGCAATACTGTCTGGATTAGATAGCAAAGCATCCATCCCATACAGCAATTTACCATGGGCAGTTTGGACAAATTGGGCAAACACCGGCTCAATCAATATTTGCTTTTCTGGTGTCCCAAAGGCCACGACAACATCGTTGTGAACATATAACCCTAGAGTATGGAATCCTAAGAACAATGACACCCAGCTAAGGTGAGAGATAATCGCTTCTTTATGCTGAAGTACCCGGTCGAGAACATTACCTTTATTTTGGTCTGGGTCATAGTCCCGCACCCAGAAAATCCCCGCATGGGCAAAGGCACCAATCATCAAGAAGCCAGCAATGTACTGATGGTGAGTATATAGGGCTGCCTGGGTGGTGTAATCCTTGGCCATAAAGGCGTAAGGAGGCAGAGAGTACATATGCTGTGCCACCAGGGAAGCGGCAGTTCCCAAGGCAGCTAGGTGAATACTCAATTGGAAGTGGAGGGAATTGTTATAGGTGTCGTACAGTCCTTGGTGGGGAAGGTTAAATTGACCTTCGGTGGCAAGACCAAAGAAATTTCTGGCATTGAGCATTTCCTTGATGCTATGACCAATACCAAAGTTAGTACGGTACATGTGACCGGCGATAATGAAAATAACAGCGATCGCTAAATGGTGATGGGCCATATCCGTCAACCACAGCGAGTCTGTCTGTGGATGAAAGCCACCCACAAAAGTCAAAATTGCCGTTCCTGCACCTTGAGAAGTCCCAAAAATATGCTCTGCTGTATCGGGATTTTGAGCATAGACAGCCCAGTTACCTGTCCAGAAAGGAGTTAAACCTGCTGGGTGGGGCAAGGTTGTGAGAAAGTTATCCCAACCCACATGAATACCACGAGATTCGGGAATAGCCACGTGAATCAAGTGACCAGTCCAGGCCAAAGCACTCAGACCAAACAAACCTGCTAAGTGGTGGTTGAGTCGTGGTTCTGCACTTTTAAACCAAGTCAAACTAGGGCGAAACTTGGGCTGTAAATGCAACCATCCAGCAAACAAAAACACGGCAGCTAACAACAACAGAAATACTGAACCAATGTACAGTTCATTGTTGGTTCGCATTCCAATGGTGTACCACCAGTGATAAACACCAGAATAGGCAATGTTCACGGGATAGTTAACACCACCTTGAGTAAAAGCTTCTATGGCTGGTTTACCAAAGTGAGGGTCCCAAATCGCATGGGCAATGGGGCGGATATGCAGGGGGTCTTTAATCCATTGTTCAAAGTTACCTTGCCAAGCAACGTGGAACAACAGACTCGAAGTCCACAGGAAAATGATTGCCACATGACCGAAATGGGTTGCAAAAATCTTTTGGTAAAGATTTTCTTCTGTTATGTCATCATGGCTTTCAAAATCATTACCTTGAGCCATTGCATACCAGATCCGCCTTGTGGTTGGATCTTGTGCCAAATCCTGGCTAAATTTTGGATATCTTTTTGCCATGTGTTGTCATCACAACTTTTCTTCTGTATAGGAGTAATTAAGAAGTGAACTTTTAATACTTCCATCACACTTGAGGAAGAAATTAAACATGGAGTTAATCGATGATTTATCTATGCTGATGGGGATATATCCAAGGAAGTAAATTTATTTCATCCCGAATGACTATCAAGCTGCGGAGAATGAAACAATTGAACGCAGATAAGCGCGGATGAACACAGATAAAGATGTCTCTATCAAGAGATTTAGGAATTCTGTGCCGCCTCATATAGAACTGATATCGTGTAGAGTGGAAGAGAGATGTAATTTTATAAAATAGTTTTGTTCGTTTATGTATATCTTGAATTCTTAAATTTCTACATCTGTCTGGAGAGTTAGCTTCCACCTGCAATGCTGTAAATCAGGTAAAATTTTTCCCACCTTCACTAACTCTCGTTGGTATGATAGTAAGAGGAGAGCGATCTGATAAAATCAAGGCGAGTTAATCTAAACCCACCCTATCATAAATTATCTCAATAAAATTTTTCTTTATTAAGCTCCAGCAAACTCAGTTAATTTACGAGTTTCTGGATCATGAAAAGCTAAAACAATATCCTCTTTTGGTACACCTTCTCTTAATAACTC
The DNA here is from genome assembly GCF_014698825.1 of Richelia sinica FACHB-800. Taxonomy (GTDB): domain Bacteria; phylum Cyanobacteriota; class Cyanobacteriia; order Cyanobacteriales; family Nostocaceae; genus FACHB-800. Next base: position 29,786 of record NZ_JACJTT010000031.1, on the reverse strand, counting down.
AGTTGCAATACCTTCCTCTGTCCAATCTTCTTCAATTTGAAAGTCATTCATTGGTGAAGTATTGATAAAACTTTTGATTTCAACAACAATTCTCCGGTTTTATTGTTCTGCTAATAAAGTTTTTTCTGCCAATAAGTCAGCAAAAAAATTATCGTCTTCATATTCAATTATATAAGGATCAGCTAAAATCGCCCAACCATCCTTAATTAATGCATTTTTAACTGCATCATGGTAGATATCCTTGGCTGGCATTTTTACCCTGTTAATAACACTCGATTTTCTGGTATCAAGATAATAACATCTTTTTTACATCGGCTAAAGATACTGAAAGACTATCTTTTTCTTCGTCTTTAGCTTCTCTCAAATCTCGTAAATCTTCCAAATCTTCTAACAATTCTTGAATCTTCAAAAACTCTTCATAAGGTAAAACTGCAAATTGCTTTTCACCATTTTTTATTAAAAACTCAGGATGTAATTTAATCATTTTTGCAACTCCTTCTACTCATAAGCTTTACTACGATGCTTAACCCTATACACGATTATATTCTGTTCTTCTAATTCAAACAAAACTCGATAATCACCTACTCTTAAACGATATTCTGGCGTAAAATTAGTTAAGCGTTTTACATCTCCCTGTAAATCATCTTGCATTGCTTCAATTTTATTAATAATGCGTTATCTGTCATTTACGGGAATTTTCTGTCAATCTTTAATCGCTTTAGGTTTAAATTCTATTTGGTACTGCACATATTTTAACCTCTGAAAATGTAGCCAATGTCAGGTATGAATACTCACTCTGCTTGAATTATTATACTAGCAGGAGAGCGATCGCTCTTCCATTATCCCTAAAAATAGCGATACCTACGGTAAGCTAACACTATTTACTCAATATCAGTCCATTCACGAGCATCTACAAATAATGATAAATGTTTTACATTTGTAGTAGCAACAATAACTTGATTTCCATTTAGTTCTGCAATTTTCGCCTGTGCTGCTAAAATTACGTCACCATCAAGAGATTTAGGATCAGCAGTTGCTTTTCCTGTTTGTCTCACTTCTGCCCAAAATTGCGCGGCTAAAAGTATTACCTGAGTTGTAATAGGAAGATAAATTAATACTGATTGTAACTGTTCTAGTCTTTTTAAGCCATTGTTTTTGTTGGCTCTAATTAGTTCTCTTCTTACTTCATAGTTAGCAATTTCCGGTAAAGCAATATTTTCACTTTTTCTAATAAGTCACGATACCATAATTTACATTTTTGAGATTCTATAGATGTTGATTTGGGGTTGGTAATAATTCCTAAAACTCCTGAATCCAGGATAATTAATCTTGGCATTATAATAATAATGAAAATAGATAAAAATTAGGAATAATGGTCTTGTTATAAAGACTGAGACAAATACTCTAAAGTTTCTGTTTGTTCCTCTTCATCTCCTTCTTCTTCCCACATTTTTAATAATTCGAGTGCTTTTTGGTTGTTGCTTTTTGTCGGTTCTAATTCTTTTTTGTTTTCAATTATTGTTTCTAATTGTTTGATATAATCTAAGATTTTTTGATAAGATGCTGCATCTTGTACTACTAACTCAGCTTTACCATTAACCGTTAAAATCAGAGGATTTCCAGTTTCTTTCATCTGATTAATTAGTTCATTGGTGTTGCGTTTGAAAGTTGAGAGGGATTGGATATCTTGACTGAGATTAATCATGGTTGGTAACTCTGCACTAAATTTACATCTAATTTGATGCTACCAGAAAACGAAAAAAGCGATCGCACTTCATGTCACATACATCAAACAGAGATCGCTCCTCAACTTCTCTACACCAGAAAAGCGATCGCATTCCATCATCCCTAAAATGGCGATCGCTCCTCCATCCTACCTAACTAAAATGGCGATCGCTCCTCCATCCTACCTAACTAAAATGGCGATCGCACTTCATGTCACATACATCAAACAGAGATCGCTCCTCAACTCCTCTACACCAGAAAAGCGATCGCATTCCATCATCCCTAAAATGGCGATACCTACGGTGAGCTTCGCTAACGCACTTCATCGTACCTACATCAAACAGCGATCGCTCTTCCATCCTACCTACATCAAATAGCGATACCTTCCGTCAGCTACCGCTAATACCAATTCCATAAAAGAATGCTCCCGATGCGTAGGTTGAGTTGAACAAAGTGAAACCCAACGTTTACAAGGTTTTAGAGTGTTGGGTTTCTTACCTAAACCCAACCTACATCTGTTTATATTTAGCTTAAATACTAGTGCTTGTCCTCTCTCTACTTTTTTTGGAGGTTCACCATTAATATCTTAAGGATCACGAATGATATGGCAACCATCTTTAATTAAAGCAATCACTTACTCTGCAAAAAGTCTCAAAAAATTTTTTAAATCATCTAAAATTGAACTTTCAAAATCTAGAATATGACTTTTGTGTTCCAAAACATATGCAAATTCACTCATTGAACATTTTTTTCCTGCTTGTTTAGATTCTTGGTGAGAACAAGTGTCATATCTCAGATAAATACTAAACCAAAATTTATCAAACTCTTTGTCTGAGATAATTATTTCACTTTTGTGAACACAATTACGCCAAGTGTATAAACAATCAGCATGAGGAGAAGGTTGAGTTTTTATAGCTTTCAGAACGGTTTCTAATTCTCCGGTTTGATCAATATTGGTAAAATAACATCCTAATTTCAGTCCAATATTATCTTCTTTTGTAGCTACTTCAATCAAGTTATCAACATCATTGATATCAGAAGATTTTTCAAAAACATCATTAATGCATTCATTGACAAAATCTAATCTTTCTTGTTTCGTGTAATTATCTTGATCAATAATGATTCCTACTTTTTGAATATCTTTTTTAGGAACATTAAGAGATAGACTCTTTAAAGCTTGAGTTAATTTTGTTTTGTCTAGTCCAGATAAGCGTTCATATTCATGAATATAGATTGGTTGATCTATTGTTACATTATTAAGATTCATTAATTCAATTAATTTGTTAATAAAAATTTCATCATTTTTGCTTTCAACAATTAGTATATTTGTCATTGTAATAAAATTATACTCCTTATTCTCCTCTTATTGGTTTACCATGCTCAATTTCATATTCCAAAATATCTGTATCCCTTGTAATTGCTATAATTTGATCTGTCCTAGGATTATGAGCTAATTCAATATAAGCTCCTTGATTCGGGAAATTTTGTCCGGCTTCCATAAATGATTTAATCATTTCTAAGCTATGAGTTGTTGCAAAAATCATAGTTTGTAAATCATTTGAAAGACGAAATAATGCTTCCCAAAATTTCTTTTGACTTGTATAATGAATACCATTTTCTATTTCATCTATAAATATTACATTGTGATCTTCATTAAGAATTTCTAACGTGATTTCTGCTACACGATAGACCGCATCACCAAATAAAGAAATGGGAAAGCCTCTTTTTTGATTTTTCTTTTGTAAATACAAAGTTGGTTCTATATGAGAATATGTCCTTATATTTTCAATAGAATTATCTAGCATTTGAATCATTTGTAAAACGTCTTCTCCATTACCCTCAAAATCAATCTTGTCATATTTTTTAGCAATTTCTTCGTTAGATATTCTATGAGAAGAAGGAATAAAAGGAATATCAATTTCATCAGGAAAATCCGGAGAAAGAATTCCTCTAGAATGAGCAATTAAGTTTCGTTGAAATATTTTTTCATCATTTAAATGTTGTTGTATTTGTAAAATGGATATAGAAGAGTTACTATCTGAAATAAAATCGAGCAATTTTTTGACATCTTCATTATCTTCAAGAATTTTAGACTGTAGAGATTGAGATATAGAAAGAGAAACTTTTTTTTCCTCATCATCAAAACGCCCATAAATACTGATATTATTTTCTATGTCTTGATTATAAAAAAAGTTGTTCCAAGCATCTTTGGGTTGCCTTTTAATGGTATCAGAAGATTCTTTTCTGATTCTCTTTAATCCAACAATACTAGAAGGATGAGGATAAAAATAAACTAATAGTGCTTCTAACAATGAAGTTTTACCAGCATTATTTTTTCCTCCTATTAAATTAACATTTTTAAACCCGCTAATTTTTATGTCTTGAAAACACCGAAAATTTTCTATTTTAATACTTTTTTGCTTTTGCATATATTTTAAAATGGCAAAGGATCGAGTTGAGTCAATAAGGATTCACCCTAAAATTATACAATACTAGACCTTCTCAATCTTAGGCATCTTCTCCAAGGAATGACCCGACCGAAATCCTCAAAATTCGCAATTTCATCTCAATTGACTTGAGTAATAAACTTTAAGCAACACTAAACTAAGTTAATTTCCAAATTTCCGGATTATGAAGAGCTAAAACAATATACTCTTTCGTACAATCTCCCTTAATAACTCAGTTGCTGTTCCTTCATTAGTCCCATCTTCGTCGATTGGCATTTTTACCCTGTTAATAACACTTGATTTTCTGGCATCAAGATAATAACATCTTCTTTACATCGGCTAAAGATACTGAAAGACTATCTTTTTCTTCGTCTTTAGCTTCTCTCAAATCTCGTAAATCTTCCAAATCTTCTAACAATTCTTGAATCTTCAAAAACTCTTCATAAGGTAAAACTGCAAATTGCTTTTCACCATTTTTTATTAAAAACTCAGGATGTAATTTAATCATTTTTGCAACTCCTTCTACTCATAAGCTTTACTACGATGCTTAACCCTATACACGATTATATTCTGTTCTTCTAATTCAAACAAAACTCGATAATCACCTACTCTTAAACGATATTCTGGCGTAAAATTAGTTAAGCGTTTTACATCTCCCTGTAAATCATCTTGCATTGCTTCAATTTTATTAATAATGCGTTATCTGTCATTTACGGGAATTTTCTGTAAATCTTTAATCGCTTTAGGTTTAAATTCTATTTGGTACTGCACATATTCTAACCTCTGGAAATGTAGCCAATGTCAGGTATGAATACTCACTCTGCTTGAATTATTATACTAGCAGGAGAGCGATCGCATTCCATCATCCCTGAAATAGCGATCACTCTCTCATCCTACCTACATCAAATAGCGATATCTAGAATGATATTCGCTAACTCATCCCATCATTTCCAAAAAGCAATATGTACCCCTAACCTGCGATGCTAATAATTTATATACACTAAATATTTTCACTATTTTGCACATTGCTCTGTAAATATTCTTGATTTGATATATATTTTTCCACATTTTCTAATATTTCTCTTAAATAAGAAATCACTCTTTTTTGAATTTTCAATAACTCATCAGCAGTGGCGTTTCTGCCAACTTCCTCAAACGACTTAAAACCATGTGCTAAATCATTTCTATTAGTCTTAATGGTTAGTAAATCAGTTCCATCTCTAGTTTTTCTCTTATTAGTTTGGGACGAAAAACCATAAATTTTTGCTGTATTTTTTATTTCTAACGCATCCACATTACCAGAAAATAGTCTTTTTTTATTCTCTTTCTTAACAAGAGCATCAAAAGTAACTGATATGATATCAACTGAAATATTTCTGAGACCTAGTAAAAGAGCATCTTCGGATTGGATATCTTTATATCTAATATGATTAATAATCATTCTTCTAATTTCTTCTCTCACATCATCAAAAGAAACTCTTCTCGTTTTTAATTCGTCAAAAATTTTTTCGATTGCATTACGCATTGTAGCTTCTACTAGATTGTATAGTAATAAATACCCTGTTGCTTTAAGAGTTTTTTCTAAATCATCATCTATTAGTTTAGTTGTGGGATTATTTGCATTACCCATATTTAATTTAATTGAACCTTGCTCTAGGTTTTTCAAAAAGTAAAAGTATTTACTCACTTCTTTGGCGCGTTCATTAAAATCCTGAAATAATGTACTTGTCATGAATTAACTAAAAAGTGATCACGAACATATTCAATACGATTAGTAACTTTATTTTGAGAACTACTAGCATCAGATTTTGTTAATTTTCTAAAATCATTAGAATCTAAAAAAGAAGTAGTTTTTGGTACTAAATTGGGATTTTCTCTTAACGCCAAAGCAATACCTACAGTAATAGATTCAAACTTAATTCTAGTTGTAGGTTCATAGCGATTTTTAGTTTTTCTATAAATATGTAAAGAATTAGGACAATATCTTTCTACAAATCCTAACATTGAATGAAATTCATTCCTCATAGCATTTATTTTGCTCTCATCTGATTGATTTTCCATTTTTAAATATTCATTTAAGAACTTATGAATTTTATTATCAAACTGACCATAATTTTGATAATTATTTAAAAAGGCAAAAAAACGTAATACATATTCTTGTGGATCTCTTTTATTAATTTCAGTCTCAGTAAAGGAACATAAATTTCTAAAAATTTGACTTTTTGAAAGTTCTTCAATTAAATCAAGACACTTTCCTGGTTCACCTCCTCTACGTTTTTCCATTTCATTCAATTCAACACTACCACTATTAATTCTTTGGAACAGGTCCCTTCTAATTTCTTCATCCGCTTCCTCTGTTAATTGAATCATTTTAATAGTGGTTCTATTAAAGCGTCTTTGGCGTGTTGGTAGTAAATCTTTAAAAGTAAAGCCATTAAGAGTTGTTAGTTTTTCAAGATTTCCTAATGTAAGTTCATTATTAATAAACCTGGTTAAAGTACGAATACGTTGTGTACCATCTATAATTTCCAACCGTGTTGAATCTTCTGATTCTGATACATCCGCCACAAAAATATAAGGAATTGGTAAATCTAACATTATAGATTCAATAAATTTTGATTGTGTATCTTCATTCCAAGCCATTTCTCGTTGATAATCTGGAATAAAAATTTCATTTTTATCTTCATCTATTCCCTCTAAATATTTTTGAACAATTACTTCGATAGGATATTCTAAGGTCTTGTAGTCAACACGCTTTCTGTTATCGCGGATTTCTTGTTCTGCATTTTCTTTGCGCTGATTTGTAATTTCTAATTGAGTGACCATATTTAATAATTAATTTTTGCTAATGTTTGCATTCAGAAATTGGTTGATTAATTAGCGGAGTATAAATAGATTTTAATTTTATCTTGTCTTGGTTTAATGTATGACGCAAAAAATATTAATCCTGAGCCTTAATACTATGTGCGTCAAATAAAGGTGAGTCTATCCAGACCCACCCTAATCACAATTATACCAAAGCCGCCTGTTCCTCCTTACTAATCACTCTGCCTTCATCCTCAAAGCCGGCAATTTGATCAAAGTTCAAATACCGATACAAATTATCAGCAAAAGGATTAATTTTCTTCGCCACAATATCCAAATATTCCTGTACTGTGGGAATACGTCCTAACAACGCACAAACTGCGGCTAATTCTGCTGAACCTAAATAAACTTGTGCACCTTTACCCATACGGTTATTGAAGTTGCGAGTGGAAGTAGAAAATACAGTTGTGCCATCAGCAACTCGCGCTTGGTTACCCATACATAAACTGCATCCTGGCATTTCAGTTCTCGCACCCGCAGCACCAAAAACGCCATACACACCTTCTTCTTTTAATTGGTGTTCATCCATGCGGGTGGGTGGTGCTATCCACAACCGAGTTTTCACTGCACCTGCACCTTCTAAAACTTTGGCAGTTGCCCGATAATGACCGATATTTGTCATACAAGAACCCACAAATACTTCTTGTACTGGGTCATTAGCAACTTCCGATAATAACTTAACATTATCGGGGTCATTGGGAGCAGCAACAATTGGTTCTTTGATGTCGTTTAAATCAATTTCAATTATGGCTGCATATTCAGCATCGGCATCAGCTGATAATAACACCGGGTTAGCTAACCATTCTTCCATTTTCGCCACACGACGCATAATGGTTCTGGCATCAGCATATCCCCGTGCGACCATGTTTTTCAACAAGGCAATATTGGAACGCAGATATTCCGCAACTGTTTCTTCACTCAATTTAATTGTGCAACCTGCACAAGAACGTTCTGCGGAAGCGTCGGTTAATTCAAAGGCTTGTTCTACTTTTAAATCTGGCAAACCTTCAATTTCCATTATCCGTCCTGAGAAGATGTTTTTCTTGTTCTGCTTCTCGACGGTTAACAAACCTTTTTGGATGGCAACATAAGGAATAGCATTTACAATATCCCGTAAAGTTATTCCTGGTTGCAATTCTCCTTTAAATCTTACCAAAACTGATTCTGGCATATCCAAAGGCATCACACCCAATGCACCAGCAAACGCAACTAACCCAGAACCAGCAGGGAAGGATATTCCTATGGGGAAACGGGTGTGGGAGTCTCCACCTGTTCCCACGGTGTCGGGTAACAACATCCTATTTAACCAGGAGTGAATGATACCATCACCAGGACGCAAAGCGACACCACCACGTTGAGAGAAGAAGTCTGGTAAGTCGTGATGGGTTTTAATATCCACTGGTTTGGGATATGCTGCGGTGTGACAGAAGCTTTGCATTACTAAGTCTGCACTGAAACCGAGACAAGCTAGTTCTTTTAACTCGTCACGGGTCATGGGCCCTGTAGTGTCCTGAGAACCGACGGTGGTCATGATGGGTTCGCAAGATGTCCCTGGACGCACACCGGGTAAACCAGAGGCTTTCCCGACCATTTTTTGTGCAAGGGTGTAACCTTTGCCGGTGTCTTTTGGTGGTTGGGGACGGATAAATAAATTGCTGGGTGCTAAACCTAATGCTTGACGGGTTTTGTCGGTGAGGGTACGTCCAATTAATAAGGGGATGCGTCCACCTGCACGCACTTCGTCTAAGATGGTGTCAGGTTTGAGGCTGAAGGTGGAAATTACTTCTCCAGCAGCGTTGGTAATTTGGCCTTTGTAAGGATAGATGGTGATAACGTCACCAGTCTCCATTTTAGTGACATCACATTGAATTGGTAATGCACCGGCATCTTCAGCTGTGTTAAAAAAGATAGGAGCGATCGCACCACCTAAAACATATCCTCCGGCCCGTTTATTCGGCACAAAAGGAATATCATTACCCATGTGCCACAATACCGAGTTAATAGCTGACTTGCGAGAAGAACCAGTACCCACCACATCACCGACGTAAGCAACTGGGTGTCCTTTTTTCTTCAACTCTGCAATTGTTTCCAAGCTTCCCGGTTGACGAGTTTCTAACATCGCCAAAGCGTGCAAAGGAATATCAGGACGGGTGGTAGCGTGGGTTGCGGGTGATAAGTCGTCGGTGTTGGTTTCTCCTGGAACTTTGAAAACAGTAACTGTGATAGCTTCAGGAAGGGTAGGACGAGATGTAAACCATTCTGCTTCTGCCCAAGCATCTATCACTTTTTTAGCGTAAGCATTGGTTTTAGACAACTCTAAAACATCGTGAAACGCATCATACACTAATAAAGTTTTACTTAATGCCTTCGCTGCTGGTTCTGCAACTGGAAAACTCAGCAATTCAATTAATGATTGCACATTATAGCCACCGACCATAGTTCCCAATAATTCCACAGCTTGAACCGGGGAAACTAAGGGACTAGTAACTTCACCTTTAGCAATAGCTGTCAGAAAACCAGCTTTTACATAAGCAGCTTGGTCTACTCCAGGGGGAATGCGATCGCGTAATAAATGTAATAATACCTCTTCTTCGCCTTTAGGTGGATTTTTCAATAATTCGCATAATTCTGATGTTTGTTTTGCATCCAAAGGTAGCGGAGGAATACCAAGTTGTGCTCTTTCTTCAGTGTGTTGACGATACTGTTCTAGCATTTTTGTGTTGTTCCTTAGTCAGTCTATCTCTTTAATTATGAGCTAATTTTGGGCAGAATTTGGCTATCACAGTTTATCTGATTTTTCTAACTAAAAGAGTTGTTGAAAAACAATTTTTCGCCAATTAATAGGTCACACATACCACAGTTAAATATTTTTGCTAGAAACAAATATACCCGTACCGAAGTGGATTTATAAGATTATTAAATCTGGGTAGTGTTTAATTTAGGTGAGTGCCAATTGAACAGCAACAAATTTAAAAACTATTGACAAATAATACTCATCAAATAGAGTGGTGTATGGTTGATGATTTTTGAATTGCAAAAAAAATTATCTACACAATCAAGCAAAAATAACAAAATCTTCAGAAATTATCTTTTAATTCCTCTATTGTAATCTTCAACTATGGTGATTTAATCTTGAAAATCCTTAAATCCTCAAAACCCTGAACCAAGCTGTATACAATATAACTAATTGCAATTTGTATAAACATTGCCCTAATCAGATATAATCATATATTTGTATTTGGACTTTGACAAAAACATCTTTAGTAATATGACCAAAACCTACAACGTAGAAATTCAACATCAAGGTAAAATCCTTAACATACAAGTTGCTGAAAACGAAACTATTCTCTCAGTCGCAGAAACTCATGGTTTAGAACTACCCGCGTCCTGCCATGCTGGGGTTTGCACAACTTGTGCTGCGTTAATTACTGAAGGTAGTGTAGACCAAAGTGATGGAATGGGTGTCAGTCCAGATTTGCAAAAACAAGGCTATGCGCTGCTTTGTGTTGCTAAACCTCTTTCTGATTTAAAAATAGAAACAGAAAAAGAAGAAGTAGTTTATCAGAAGCAGTTTGGTAAAGACTAAATCTGTTTGTAATCAGTGGTCAGTATAAAAATTAATGCAATATATAAATACTACTGATCACTGCTTTAACGCATCACGAAATAATTTAATTATATTAAATATATCCAAAAATTAAATATGCTTTTCCCATAACCCTTGTAGAGCCTTTACACGTAAAATCTCTACAGTCTCTACCACCAGATGTCGATTTAACAAATCTCTTCTCTCAAGTTGACTCTAGAGAGTCCTAACCCAGAAAATCACCCACCATCAAAGACGTTTTTGCACCAATGTACGGTTCGTGTAGTGGCATAGCAAGGAAAAATTAACTCAAAACCAGTGATCTCTGTCACACTACATCTACCGCATATCTATAGTAAGATTCTGATACAGAAAATGCTTAAAAGTTTTCTTATTTCGCTGCAATACCTTCATCTAACTATTTTAGTGAAGATATTTGTTGAGTTGTAAAACTTAATATTTAACTTAAATACAATCCTCAAGATTACTCTGAAGGGATGTATGGTGTTTTCTGATTATTTTATAAACCGTAGACTTCACTATATTTCATTGTGGAAAACACTTGTTTTCGACTTTTTTTTGCTGCTAACTAATGTTTATCTATCTTTGATAAGTAATTAACTAGGAGTCTAAATAAAGTTGATGTTTTAGAGGTTATTGAGTATGTAAAAAGATTACTTGGTGATTATTTATTAACTATTCAATGAATTTTGAAACTTATAGCGAAAAATAACGTCACCCACAATAATAACTCATCCTCGCCTCTCCAATGAAATTGTTGAAATTTAGGGACTGTCACCAGTCAGCTAGCAAAGAGATATCTAAATTGTCTCTCTCTATTTACCAAAAGGGTAAACAAACTGGATGAATTAAATTAAAAAACTTTTGCTAACTCCTCAGAGGATACTTGAATTTTATATCTATAGCTGTAGACAAGGCAGTTAGGACATTAACTAAAACTAAAACTTAGATCCTGAAAGGTTTTTAGCACTGTCACCCTTCGGCTGACGCTCACTGCGAAGCCTGTTACCTGTCACCTGCTATAGCTCTGGGAAGGGCACTAGTTAAATCAAACATTCCTGCATAAATTGAGTCTAGCAAGACGTAATTAGAAAGGGAACAAAGTAATTCCCGCATGTAACTACTAGTTAAAAAAGTTAAGTCGGTATGGGGGTTGTGATGCTAGCTTTACAACAGAGTTTTGAGGAGCGCAATCTCACTATGACAACGGAGGGGCCAAACCTGGCACAATATTGGCACAAGCGACTGGCGGTAGAATGTCCAGAACAAAGTGAGGCTGCTAGAAATAGTATCGTTCTTTGGCTGTTAGGTGTGGACTTACAAAGATTTGACCTACTTAACCCCAAAGAACTAGAGATAGCCAAACAAGCGATGGAATATCGGTGGCGAATTTTGCAGCAACGCTATTTGGGGACAGGTAGAGAAAAGGCATATCGCCATTTAATTAGCCGTTTAGGCAGCGTGGTGACCATTAGAAATAAAATTCAGACTTGGGTGTCTCTGAGTCGCGATCGCCAACGCAGTGTTGTGGATGTACTACAGGAAGTATTGCAAGAGTTGCTACAAAGCGATTCTTATATGCAGCAGCAAATGGCCGATATCGCCAAATTGAGCAACGATAAAAGATTACGGGATACATTGTTGTTTGCCAGTCTGGAAGAATATTGTTTACGTCCAGTCCGGAATCAACCCCTGTTGGTGTATCGCTTTGTCAACTATCTCCGTCGTAGTCAGCGTGGTGGTTTAACCCAAGTACCAGCTAGTGATTTAATTCGGCTAGTATCAGAAGAAGTATTGGGAGAAGACAGCGAGAACAGAGTCAGCTTAGTAGATACCCAAGCGATCGCCCAATATCAAGAAACCAAAGAAATTGAAGACCAACAGGTACTGCGACAAATCGTCCAGCAAGAATTTGAAGCCTATTTACTTCAAAATCTAGGACAACAAGCAGTAGATTGGCTCAAACTCTATCTCCAAGGCAAATCTCAAGAAGAAATCGCCAAACAACTCAACAAACCAATTAAAGAAGTATACCGACTCAGAGAAAAAATCAGCTACCATGCAGTCAGAGTTTTCGCCCTCAAAGGCAAGCCCGAACTCGTAGACAGTTGGTTGTCCATTTCCTTGTCAGAACATAACTTGGGGCTAACACAACAAAAATGGCAACAACTAGACGAACAATTAACACCATTAGGTAGAGAAATTCTCAACTTGCGGAGAGCAGGTAATTCCATCGAGTCTACAGCCCAACACCTAAAGCTCAAAACCCATCAAGTGATGGGTGAATGGACTAAAGTTTATCTTGCTGCCCAAACCTTAAGAACCCAAGATTAGTTGACTGTCTGATTCTGTCCTGATTAGCTGCGTCGTTTCATCTAACTTCATTTCTATGAAGACAGATGGAAGACTCAAAGCTAACACAGACAGGCATTCTTACCTGAACATGATGTCTCCATCATACCTAATACAGTAACGGTTTACGTATTAGCGTGTTGCGTCCTAAAACAAAATTTATTAACCCTTACAATTAACATCACTGGTTTAATTAAATGATTTGAGCATGGGGACAGCTTCCCTAGCCCAAGTTCATCAAAGGTTAAGTCTTGTTATTTTCAGTTCGCCTAGTAGCGTATTTTCACTGACCAACCACTAAACTTAGAGACAACAGGCAAAATAATTAATAACAGGACATAACCAAAAACTACACCTATGTTGTCTTCAGACGGCAAACCCATTAATCAAACTGTAAATAACCCTTCAGTAACAAATACCACAGGAATTCAGCTAGAATTAGAAGCAGAGCAGTTGCAAATATTTCAACTAATTGATAGCCTATTGTCCTTTGAAGCTTGTCTATATCACCAAATTTTGCCCTTAAAACTCGAAAATCAGCAGTTGGTTTTGGGCATGGTTGACCCTCAAGATAGGGAAGCCCTTGATTATGTGGCCCAGTTTCTGTCTTATCTTCAACTCACAATGGTGACTGAGCCAATTACATTAGAAACCCATCAAACTCTATCTTCTGCCTACCTGAATTATAAAAATACATTTACTGGCACGAAAATTCAACTAGTATCGCCACCAAAAGTAGAACCCCAAGCCAAGACTCCCTCATCTCTAGAAACCCAAACAGAGGAGATAAACTTAGCCTGGAATTCGGAAACAGAAGACTCGTCTGCTACAGATAATATGCTCACTCCTCTCAATTTGATGTTGGATGGAGTGATGTTAGACCAAGTCCCGAATATAGCTGTAGAAATTCCCTCAGAATTTACACCTGTTGATCAGTTAGCAACAATACCCCCCAAAAAAATCCTCGTAGAATTACTGGGTAGGGTGATAACTGCTAAAATTGGTCGTCTCTATTTGGAAAGACAACCTTATGAGGGAAAGATATTCTGGACTGATAATGGAGTGTTACAGGCACAAGTAGAGAAAATTCCTTTATCAGTGTTTCAAGGTGTATTAAATGAATTAAAACGATTTGCTGCTTTACCTATGAGTAAAGTAACTGAGCCGAAACAAGTAGAAAAAGAATGCCTTTACCATCAAAAACCCATATTATTACGCTTGCGTGTGATGTCTGGGGATTACGGTGAAGAAGCAACTATTCAAGTTTTAAAGGGTTCAGCATTAAAGTTCTACCATCAGCAGCAAATGGGCTTTTTGAGCCGTGATACCTTGGAGACAGTGCAAAAACTACGATGTTTGTTAAATGAACTGCAAGAAAGGTTCTTGCCTGATTTTGAGCTTAGTCCTCAACAGTCAGAAGCTTTAGCCTCTCTCAACCCACTCATGGAAAATTTGGATCAACAAGTACGAATCCTTTTAAGTAATAATTCGTTACCGGAAAATAGCTAATAATACATGTGAAAACATCATTGCTGTTTTCTATTACCATTAATAATTGTTATGTTGTGATTACAGCATTAACAATTCATCTGTTTTCTAGCGATACAGGAGCAATACTTGTTTTCTGAACTAGCTGATGATTGCGTGCTAAAAAACTGATAGTAACAGACTGAGTACAATGGCGACAAAATCCCTCAATTTTTCATAGGACTGATACTTTCTACCATCAGCTTTGGAAATTGTGGTTAGAGATTTTGAATCATTCTGTACTAGTTCTCTAGTTTTGAATTCATTCCTCGCACACATTTCATGCAAACCGAAGTTTTAAGCGATCTTTTCCCCTTACTAAGTACAGCTAACCCGCAAACGTTGGAATGGCTGTTTAGTATAGCTGTTGAACACGAATACCCTGCGGAACGAGCAGTATTAATGGAAGATGCTTGGGGTAATGCCGTCTATTTTATTGTTTCCGGTTGGGTGAAAGTCCGACGCACCACTGGAGATGAGTCTGTGGCCATAGCAATTTTAGGTCGAGGTGATTTTTTTGGTGAGATGGCAGTATTGGACGAGTCTCCTCGGTCAACAGATGTAATTGCCTTGTCAACAGTGAAATTATTAAGTGTATCCCGTGAAAGATTCATCCAAATTTTATTTAAAGATCCACAGCTACATCATAGAATGCTGCAATTGATGGTGCGACGCTTGAGGCAGATTAATTTACGTCTACAAATGCGTTTAGCTCCACCAGCAGTGAAATTAGCCCACACTTTAGTCAGTTTGGGAGAAAGCTATGGTCAAGATTTCGATCACGGCAAAGAAATTTTGAAAATCTCTTTTAAAGATTTAGCGGATGTGACAGAAATTACTGTTGATGAAACAACGAAGATTATGGAAAAACTGGATGAAAAGGGATGGCTAAAAATTGATCCTGTAAAAAATGTCATTAATATTATCAATTTTAAACAATTGGCCAATTTAGCTGCCAAAATTTGAACACTGAAGTTACACAATTAGGCAGCAAGCTACTGCATGAAACTTGTGTAACACTGGTAGTTGCGATGTGAGTAGAAGAGGCGAGCGATCGCACATTCTCAAGGTTAGATTCAGGGTAAAGGCGGGGGTAAAAATGTAAAAAATGTTTCATTATATCATATTTATGCCACCCTATTGGCGTGGGTACTTACCCTCTGGAAGTCTAGACCCCACACCCCAACACCCACCCTAAGCAACTAATCTGAGTGTGTAATACCAATTCTCCGTAACTTGCTAAAACAATCTAATGACCTTAGCTACCCTGATCCAAGCAGGTTAGGATTATTGACTATTGACTAATGACTATTGATTAATCACTTAAGACGCAGCACACAAGATGACTGAAGCAATCGCACCTCGTCTCAATACTCAAGTTAAGGAAATCTGTCCATCTATCAACTATATAGTGGCAATGTCTCAACCAGAAACCCATCTGTTTGAGGTGACTTTGCAGGTGGTAGACTACCCATTTCCCGTACTCGATTTGAAAATGCCAGTTTGGACTCCTGGCTCCTACTTAGTGAGGGAATACGCCAAAAATTTACAAGATTTTACTGCATTGGCAGGGACAGAAGCTTTACCTTGGCAGAAAGTTAGTAAAAATCACTGGCAGATAGAAAAAGGTGATGCTTCAGAAGTCGTGATCCGCTACCAGGTGTTTGCTAATGATTTATCAGTGCGTACTAACCACTTAGATAACACTCATGGTTATTTTAATGGGGCTGCGTTATTTTTACGCATTCCTGGTTGGGAACACCTGCCCATTAGCATCACTGTCGTTCCACCCAACTCAGAATGGCAAGTTACTACTGGGTTACCACAACACACCGAGGGCAGTAATACCTTCTGGGCAGCTGATTTTGATACCCTGGTGGATAGCCCCTTTGAAATTGGCAGCCACAGCTTGTATAAATTTGAAGTGTTGGGTAAACCCCATGAATTGGCAATTTGGGGCAAAGGCAATTTTCAAGCCCAAAAAATGATTGCTGACTTCGGGAAAATTATTGAAGTAGAAGCAGATTTATTTGGTGGTTTGCCTTATGACAGATATGTGTTTCTGCTGCATTTATTTAACCAGGCTTACGGGGGATTGGAACATAAAAATTCTTGCTCCTTAATTTATCAAAGGTTTGGTTTTCGTGCCCAAGATAAGTATGAGCGATTTTTACAATTGGTGGCCCATGAATTCTTTCACTTGTGGAACGTGAAGCGGATTCGTCCCAAAGCCTTGGAAGTGTTTGATTACGACCAGGAAAATTACACTCCCTCTCTATGGTTTTGCGAGGGGACTACCAGTTACTATGACTTGCTGATTCCTTTGCGGGCAGGACTTTATGATGCTAAGGCCTATTTAAGTTATTTGGGTAAAGAAATTGCTCGTTATCAAACGACTCCTGGACGGAAGGTACAACCGTTGTCGGAATCGAGTTTTGATGCTTGGATCAAATTGTATCGCCCTGATGCTAATAGCGGTAATTCCCAAATTTCCTATTATTTGAAAGGGGAAATGGTATCGTTACTGTTAGACCTATTGATTCGCGCCCTACATAGCAATCAGCGATCGCTTGATGATGTGATGCGGCAGATGTGGCAGCAATTTGGCAAAGCGGAAATCGGCTATACTCCCGAACAGTTGCAAGCAGTGATTGAGTCTGTAGCGGGCATTGATTTAACAGACTTCTTTAAGGCTTACATTGACAGCGTAGAAGAACTACCTTTCAACAAATACCTGACACTGTTTGGTGTGGAATTGAAAGCAGAAAAAGAAGAAGAACCTTATTTAGGTGTCAGACTCAAAACGGAAAATGGTCGGGAAATCATTAAATTTATAGAGGCAGATTCACCAGCTTATCATGCTGGATTAGACGCAGGTGATGAGATACTGGCCATTGATGGGTTGAAAGTGGCAGCAGGTCAGTTAAGCGATCGCCTCAAGGATTATCGGCCCAATGATCTGATCCACATCACCGTTTTCCATCAAGATGAATTGCGTACCTATTCAGTGACTCTCGATGCACCCAATGTCCATTATCATTTAGTACCTGTGCAAAATCCTGATGCCACTCAAGCAGAAAATTTTGCTGGTTGGTTAGGTGTACCTTTGAGCAGTGTGCGGTCATAATCTTCAGGCAAATGAACCGGAAACTATAACTATGTGAATCTAGGTGCGATGTTAGCTGTCACTGAACTAGTTTCCGGTAGGAAAACCTGGAAAATCGAGTATTTCTCCTAATTACCTCAACAGCCTTTGGACCTATTCCCTGGGAAATGAAAAATACCCCATTGCTAGCAATTGCCTCAACGGGGTAAAACAAATAAAACAAACACAAAAAAACTAAATTTTGCTTATCTTTTGTGACTTTTTAATACACCTGGTTCATACTGCATAGGCAGGACATCTAAAATATCTGTTTGGGAACAATACTTTAGGTCTTCATGGCATTCTAAGCGTAATAATCGCTGGCCATGACTAGCTTGGTGAAATAGTCCTAATAAGTTTTCTTGCCACTGAGAGTAAAGAGCGATCGCACCAGCCACTTCATCATTACCAGCTAGTTCCTCCAGAGGAATGTGAGTTTGTTGCCACAAGCTATGAGCGATCGCCCCAGCACAAACTGTATCTTCCAGAGAAAAACTACCTTCCCAACCAGAACCAACAATCCAAACAGTTTCTGGCTGCTTTTCCAAGATAAAATTCACTACTGCGGCCCGATTAATTAAAGCTGCGGCAATCACAATAGGTGCTTTTTGTATCCTGGTTAAGGCCCGAGTTCCGTTGGTGGTACTAATGAATAAACGTCTGCCCTTGACTAATTCCTCTGTACAATCTAAAGGAGAGTTACCTAACTCAAAGCCAGCTACTTTGGAACCGCCACGCTCTCCAGCCCGTAATCTTTTTTCTGGAGGCCAGGTTTCACTAACATCTAAAAGTTGGTCTAAATCACTAAAGACTTGGACTGCTTCCCCTCCAGCGGCTAAAACGGTGGCCATTGTACTAGTGGCCCGCAAGACATCAACCGCGATCGCACATTCTGGTGCTTCGTCGGTTGGGGTTAATTCTGGAGTGTGATATACAAATAGCTTCACGCTTTGAATACACCTGCTCTATACTACTGCGGTTATATTCTACCTACTTGATGTCCCTTACAGTTTATGCCTGGGGTCTAGTCTTAATCAATACATAAATACTATAAAAGCTGAAAAAAGGCTATATTCATGGCTTTAAGGACTTAAAGCTTGGCATTGCATCTTGTAATCTGAAAGATAGAGAAGATTGAGGATTGGTCACCAGTGAATGCTAGAAACTGACAAATCCATTACCTAATAATTAAAATATGGCACCTTTACCCGATTATCGTCCTAAACAACTTTCCGTTGGCCCCCTAGAAGCTGAAATTTTAAGCATTGTCTGGGAACTAGGTTCTGCTACAGTCAAGGATGTACACAATCGTATTCTCGCTGACCCAAATCGAGAATTGGCTTATACTTCCGTCACCACGGTTCTCCGTCGTCTCACCGAAAAAGGTTGGCTGGCCTGTGACAAAAAAGGTAGAGCATTTTATTGGCGGCCCTTGTTGACTGAACAACAAGCACAGATGATTAAAGCCCATGAACAATTGCAGCGATTTTTAGCAGTGGGTAATCCCGATGTAGTTGCGGCCTTTGCCGATAGTTTAGATGAAGCAACTAGTCAACAAATAGAAGCGATCGCGCAACGAATTCAAGCGGCACGCCAAGCCAGGGGAGAACAATAATGCATTTAGTCATGATTTTCACGGTTTTAACCATTGCTTGGTGGTTGAGGTCGTCTTGGAGTCAACCCCAAGGGAATTGGCATTTACGCTGGCACAGCACCTTATTTTCATTTCTTTTCCCCCCTCTACTAATTTTCATCACATCAGTGGCAGTGCTGTGTATGGGTCCACAGGGGAAAATGGGTGGTATGTACATCGACTCCTTCAGCTACGCCCTGGCCTTATGCGAAATTGGCTTTTTTAGTTGTTTGTGTATCCAACTAGCACTGCAAGGATGGCATTCCGTTAAATCTGCGCGGGAATGTCCCCAAATTCGCCTTGGTAGTCAAACTGCACGCCTGTTATCAACCACAGCTTTATTCGCTGGTCAAATGGGCTTTTGGCAGCCAGAACTAGTAGTGAGTCAAGGATTACTACAAACCCTCTCTCCTAGCCATATAGAAAGCGTTTTAGCCCACGAACAAGGCCATTTCTACTATAGAGATACCTTTTGGTTTTTTTGGCTAGGTTGGGTGCGTTCCTGCACCAGTTGGTTGCCTAATACAGAAGCCCTGTGGCAAGAATTATTAATGTTGAGAGAATTACGGGCTGATAGCTACGCTGCTACTCAAGTAGATCCCTTAATCTTGGCAGAGTCATTGCTATTAGTAGTCAGCGGCAAAACCATGGCTACAGAAGTTTGTTGTGCCGCATTGAATTCTTCTGGTGCGGAGAGATTAGAGCAGAGAATTGAGGCGTTGTTAACACCACCAGCATCAACTTGTGAAGGCAAAACACTATCTTGGTATTTCTTCTTGTTGGCTTTTTTGCCACTGTTAACAATGATTTTTCATTCTTAAATCATCAGCAATGGAAATTTTGGATTTCGGATTTTGGATGATTTTTGTACAACTTCTACCTAAAATCTAAAATCCAAAATTACAAGCCAAAGTGTTGATTTAACTGCGGACTAATTCTCGTTCCACTGGCAATTCTGCTACATTCCGAATATTTTCCAATGTTAAGCCAGAAGTTGTGCGCTTAATTAAACCAGTGAGAACATTGCCAGGGCCGATTTCCACAACTCTTTCTACACCACTATTGGGTAATTGCAAGGCAATTTCTCGCCAACGTACTGAACCAGTCATTTGTTGAATTAAACGTTGTTTGAGAGTTTCTGCATCAGTAGCTGGAACTGGGTCAACATTAGATGCCACAGGCACAACTGCTGATTGGAAAACAGTGGCTTCCAGAATAGCTTGAAAGGACTGTGCCGCTTCAGCCATTAAAGGTGAGTGAAATGCTCCAGAAACTTTTAAGGGTACAGCACGTTTAGCCTTGACTTGGGACAACACAGCATGTACTGCGTCAGGAGTTCCAGAAATCACCACTTGGGCGGGACTGTTATCATTGGCCAAAACTACATCAGGGGTTTGGGCAATTACTTGTTCTAGCTGTTCGCTGTCAAAGTTGAGCAGGGCTGCCATCATTCCACCCGCAGCACTATCCATAATTTCTGCTCTCTGTTTGACTAGTTTGAGTCCGGTAGACCAGTCAAAAACTTCAGCAACATAGAGGGCAATATATTCGCCTAAACTGTGCCCAGCAACTACATCAGGCTTTTGTCCTCTCTCCCGCAATAAATCAGCGAGAATACTTTCGATTACATATAAACAAGGTTGGGTGTAAAGTGTGCGAGACAGTTTAGCTTCATCACTTTGGCAGACATCAATTACAGACCAGCCTAAAATAGCCTCTGCTTGAGCAAACTTTTCTTGGGCTGAGGGAATTTCTAATAAATCCATACCCATGCCCAATACTTGTGAACCTTGTCCCGGAAAGACCCATGCAGTTTTAGTCATTTGGTAATTTCTTAATGAATAGTTGATCATTGGTAGTGGGTAATAAGTGATTGGGCAAGACCCTATCACCTGTCACCTGGTTACTATCTGCCCCATTGAAAAATGGCTGCCCCCCAGGTGAGTCCAGCACCAAAACCAGAAGCGGCAATGATGTCATTGGGCTTGATTTTGCCTTGCTGCACTGCTTCATCTAAAGCGATGGGAATAGAGGCAGCAGAGGTGTTACCGTAATTAGCGACATTACTGATAACTTTGTGTGCAGGAATATTTAAGCGTTCAGCGACGGCGTTGAGAATACGCTGATTTGCTTGGTGTAATACTAGCCAATCTATTTGGTCAACGGTGAGATTAGCTGCAAATAAGGTTTTGTCTATGACTTCTGGAACTTTCTGGACAGCAAAGCGGTAAACTTCTTTGCCGTTCATGGTGATGGGTTGATAAGTTCCTTGGGTGACACTAATTTCTGGCGTTAACTGTTGTGCGGCTCCATTGTAGGAGAGATTGAGATAATGATTTTGCGTGCCATCACTTTTGAGGGTAAAACCAAGTAAGCGATCGCTCTGATTGGCCTGCAACACCACTGCCCCAGCCCCATCGCCAAACAGTACACAAGTGCGTCTGTCTTGCCAATCCACCCATCGAGAGAGGATATCTGCCCCTATCAACAGTACATTTTGGTATACGCCAGTTCTGATGTATTGGGCTGCTGTGACTAGTCCAAAGACAAAGCCAGAACAGGCAGCTGTTAAGTCAAAGGCCACAGCTTTAATCGCACCTAGTTCGCCTTGTACTTTACAGGCAGTGCCAAATAAATCATCAGGGGTGGAAGTGGCTAACAAAATTAAATCAATGTCAGCTGCCGTAATTCCAGCCGCAGCAATGGCTTGTTGACTGGCCGCCGTTGCTAATTTACATAATGAATCTTGTGATGAGGCAATTCGCCTTTGTTGAATCCCAGTTCTTGTAGTAATCCACTCATCTGATGTTTCTACTAGATGAGTTAATTCCTGGTTATGTAAGGAAGTTGTTGGTAATGCTGAACCACTTCCAGTAATTGCTATGCCTATATTTTGCACTCCTAATCTCCCCAGCTATCAGCGTTTTTGTCAGTTGTCAATTTTCAGCAGGAGTTCAGTAGTTCAGGAGTTCAGGAGTTCAGAATATTTCCAAGAATTAAGTAGTTGAATTAAGGCGAGGATTTGATACTCCTACAACTCTTGAACTCCCGAATTTTTCCTTGACTAATGACATTAAGCCGATGGCTCAATCCTAATCGGCTTCGTTTTGTAGGATTTGATATTGGGACTGAAGTCTTGTCAATACCTGATTGTCTACAGCTTCTTTGGCCATACGAATAGCACTAAAAATTGAGGGTGCTTGAGAACTACCATGACCAATGAAGCAAATGCCGTCTACGCCTAATAGTAAAGCACCACCATGTTCAGCATGATCCATCCGCTGTTTAATGCGCTTCAGGTTGGGTTTTAAAATCGCTGTGCCAATTTGGCCATGTAACCCTTGAGGTAACTCCTCTCGCAAGATTTGTAGAATTACTCCACCAAGAGACTCGGCAAATTTTAATAGCACATTCCCAACGAAGCCATCACAGACAATGACATCAAAGTCGCCGGATAGCACGTCCCGCCCTTCAGCGTTACCAATAAAATTAATTTGCTGATTTTTTTGGAGTAGTTCGTAGGTCTTTAAGGCTAAGTCATTACCTTTAGTATCTTCTTCGCCAATATTCAACAACCCAATTTTGGGTTCAGGCATTCCCAAAACATACTGACTGTAAATTGAACCCATCACTGCAAACTGCTCTAAAAATTTAGGACGGCAGTCTACATTTGCGCCTACATCCAGGATTAATACTGGTTTACCGGCGACAATGGTGGGAAATACAGTACCTATAGCTGGACGATCAATTCCCGGTAGTCGTCCCAAGCGCAACAAAGCTGATGCCATTGCTGCTCCTGAGTGACCCGCTGAAAATACTGCATCAGCCTGCTGTTTTTTGACTAAATCCATCGCGACATTGATGGAGGCCTTACGCTTTTTGCGGACTGCGTTTAAAGGCTCTTCATCCATGGCGATCGCTTCTTCGGCTGGCACGATTTCCAGCCGATCCATGTTGATTTTTGGCGGCATCACAGCTTTAATTTGTTGGGGATCGCCCACCAACAAAATGTTCACACCCAATTCCTCTTTTGCTCGCAGTGCGCCAGCGACGATTTCACCGGGTGCGTGATCCCCTCCCATAGCGTCTATTGCGATCCGTACACCAGTCGATCCCATTGCTCAGAGCTTATAGAAACCTTACAAATTTTATCAGATTGCAATACTAAAAAAGATTAACTTTACGGATTAGGAGTTAAGTAGTGTATTGCTTTACATTCATTAGAGGTTAAAGTTGTGTGCATCTTCTGTTGGTACTAATGGATTTAACTTTTCTGTCAGTACAAAGCGGTACAATCGTCATTCATCTGTGTTACAGGTATTACAACAATACATTGATCAAAAATCTAGCTACAACTCCATTACCTAATTCCAGATATGGGAAACCTAAACTGTCAATCACAGGAGGATAACAAAAATGATTCCCGACCCTACGTGGTATTATGCCCAAACTTGGGAAAAGTCCCACCTTGCTAAGGAAGCTATTGATGTAGCTATTACCTGTATGGCTTCAGCGGAAACTGCCGAGCCTGCCATTGACGCAACTGTCAAGGAGTCCCTAGAAAAAGCTCAAAGTGAAATCCAAAAAGCTTTAGCCGCTATCATTAAGACCAAGGAGCAAATTTAACATAGCCTTTTCCTGAGTCTAAATTTATTCATAATCGATGAATGGGTGTGATCAAATTTCCACACCCTTCATAGATTGACTAAAGAGTGAAGAAACTTCCCCTGTAGAGGTGCTTGGTCAATCCTCATAAATAATCAAAATCAAGCATATACAAACTGGCATTTATCAGTTGTGACGGCTGAGGTTATGATATCTACGTCATCGGCAGATAAAAATTCACTTTGAGAATACACACATGAATTTCATCAGTAGCAAATCTCCAGAATTTCAACAATTCTATTCAGGGAAGTTAGCAGATTATGTTACAGCCTTAGCTTGGTCTGGTGATGGTAATATTCTTGCTGCTACTTCTGGGGCTGGAGAAGTCAAACTGTGGTCAAATGGTGAATTAATCAACCTCCAAAGTGAAACTGGGAAATCATTAGACTGCATTGCTTTTTCACCCGATGGTAAATATTTAGCAGTGGGTGGACAAGATGGAAAAGTAAAAATCTGGCGAGAAAATCAATTAATTACTACTTTAGAAAATGCACCAGCTTGGGTAGATAAATTAGCTTGGAGTTATACCAGTAATCACTTGGCTTTCAGTTTAGGTCGCTATGTTCAAGTATGGGATGCTGATAGGGAAGATATTGTTGTCACCCTCAATTTTGAAAATTCATCAATTTTAGGTATCGATTGGCGGAAAGATGGTCAATATTTAGCCATTAGCGGTTATAAAGGTGTCAAAATTTGGAACAGCCAAAATTGGGATGAAGAACCCTATGTGCTATCTATGTCTACCGTCAGTATAGCCATGGCCTGGTCGCCTGATGGTCAATATTTGGCTTCTGGCAATATGGATCGCAGTGTAACTGTCTTGGAATGGGAAAACCCTGACCCTTGGGTAATGCGTGGCTTTCCGGGGAAAATTCGCCATTTAGCCTGGTCAGAAGCTAAAACCTCCGTGGGTGCTCCTTTGTTGGCTTCTTCTAGCGTAGAAGGGGTGGTAGTGTGGGAAAAATCAGCAGATGAGTCTGTAGGTTGGGAAGCCAAAGTGTTAACAAATCATGTGGATATAATTAATGCGATCGCCTTTGCACCCAACAGCTTTTTTCTCGCTTCCGCTGCTGCTGACGGTTGGCTGTGTCTTTGGGATGAAAACCAACAGGTAAAACAAATTCTCACAGGTGCACTTGCTGGCTTCTCCAGTTTAGCTTGGCATCCCCAAGGTCAATTTCTAGCCGCAGGAGGGGAACAAGGTGAATTACTTATGTGGTCACAATAACTGACTAATGACTAACGACTAATAATTGGCTATGCTGTATCAGCAGCAGCCTCTATGTGAGAAATATGAACATAGCTAAACTGATTCTGCTTACCTGTCCTGCTTTTCTAGCTTCTGTGCTACTGTTAGCCAATCCTGTCCATGCAGCAAGTAGCCAGTCTATATCAATAGTTCCATCTGCACAACCCACTCTGCAATTGCTCGCACCAACTTTAACTCATGCCACCAATCCAATTCTTGACCAACTCAATTGTAGTTGTGCTACCTGTACTCAAACTAAATTGGAGATGTTGCAAGGCAAACTGCCTACACCTAGATATTGATAAATGAAAATTTTCACTTATTTTATAGGCACGGCATAGCTGTGCCTTTATTAATATAGTTTAGTTACGATGAGACAACAACAAACAATAACTTATATAGTATTAAATACAGCCTTGATTGTTTTTGCAATCGGATTTGTTGCCTGTAATAGAAAGGGATTTAATACATCCTATAATCAAACATCCCCGACTAATATATTAGATAATAATCTGCCTTTAGTGGTAGCTACTAATAGCGTTATTTGTGACTTAACAAAACAAATTGCCCAACAAACTATTAATCTTGCTTGTTTAATTCCTCCTGGTAGTAATCCCACTATTTACCAACCCACATCAGCCGACCGCCAAAAAATTGAGAGAGCTAATTTGATTCTTTATCATGGCTATAATTTTGAACCACAGCTAATGAAAATTATTAAAGCTTCTCCAGCACGGCAAATCGCAGTAGGTCAAAAAGCTGTAGCTCAACCTCTCAAATTTGTGCAAAATGGTAAAAAAATCACAGAACCGCATATTTGGCATAGCACAAATAATGCCATAAAAATGCTAGAAATTATTAATGAAAGCTTGAGTAAAGCAATACCAGATAAATCTGGTATTTATGATAAGAATACTGCCAAACTGACAAACGAATTCACCCAAATGAATAACTGGATTAAGTCGAGAATTGCTAGTATTCCTGTAAAAAAGCGTAAATTAATGACTACTCATGAAGCCATGATTTATTATGCTCAAGCCTATGAACTACCTTATGTGAAAAATTTAAAAGGTATCAAAAATACCAAGAAATTGACCAATAGAAAAATAGAAAATCTAGCTCAAGATATTCGCAAAATGAGGGTGAAAACAATTTTTGTCGATACTACTACTAGTTCTCAGTTAGTTGAACCTGTGGCACAGGAAGCAAAAGTGAGAATTTTCGCTAGAAAACTTTATTTAGAGGGGCTAGGTGAACCTGGTAGTGATGGCGAAACCTATCAAAAAATGATGGATGCTAATACTCGCAGTATTGTTGAAGGGCTAGGTGGAACCTATTTGAAATTTTCACTTAAAAAATCTCGCTAATTAGTTATTTTTTTACTCAATACTCAAATTAACCCTAACAATAACATCATTGAAATCTTGATCACCACCATCGGGTAAATCTTCAAAACCAAAGATGTTATTTCCTAACAATCTAATATGATCGGTTTGATCAGGGTTAGCTCCTAAGTAAGCAAAATACACTTGGTCAACTTGATTATTTAAAAATTGGTCAACAGTACCATTACTAATGATAAAAGGTGCAAAAATTGCTCCTCCTATCAACTGCTTGTTTGTAAATGTAGAAGTGGCTTGGTTGTTTACTGTTAAATCTATACCTTCTACACGCCCCCTTACAGCAGCTTGAGCATAACCAGTTTGTCCAGGTAAAATGTCTGCTAATTGGTCTCCGTCAGTATCAATTCCGCCATTATCATCAACTACTTGATAAAATCCAATAAAATTATTGAAAGTTGCTTCACGATTCAAGATAAAGTCTGCTGTGACTGCTTGGTTAATATCTCGTAAATCGATTACTTCACCTTGGTTTTGACCATGTAAATTAGTTCCCAATGGCAATGATTCATTGGTGGATTGAATATTAACTACTAAATCTTGAAAATCACTAATACTAGTACCAAAACCATCTTCCCACGCGAGCGAAAACTCACCATTATTTAAATTTGTAATTTTTTGGGTTAATGAATTAGAAAATAGAACTTCTGTAGATGGCGTAATTCCTGCTAATACAGCATCTGTTGTACTGTTTCTGATGATATAAAATCTGAGGTTATCACCAGACTCAAATTCCCGTAAGCTCGTTAAGTCCTGGGTACTAAATCCATTAGGAATATTAGCTATAGTCGAGAAAATTACCCTAGCTCTTGCCAATGCAGCTTGAGTATACCCTACACCATCTGGAACAATTCCATTAATTGAACCATTCTCATCATCAACTTTAAAAACTCCAATTTCATTGACTAGACTAGAACTATGTCTTTTGAGAATGGCTTTCAGTCTGACTTTGGCTGCATTACCTTTGATGGTAAATACATCCCTACCTTCTCTTCTGGACATCGCGCTATCATTATCAATGATTGTCCCCTGTGCTGTACCACTAGTAGGACTGATAGTTGCACCATTGGTGGGGTTGCTTAAAGCAACATTGAAAGTTTCATCTGGTTCAATTAAGTTATCTTGAATGGTTTGAATGCTAAAGGTTTGACTAGTATCTCCAGCTTGAAAGGTGAGGGTTTGAGTTTTAGGAACAAAGTCATTAGAAAGGACTACAGATGCCTCTGGAATTGATACGGTGACACTTTGGGATGTTTGAGTATTTCCAGTCCGGGTGATAGTGAAATTGATGCTATTTCCTTCTGTTCCTGAAGCTGATGCGATCGCAAAAACAGAACTGGTGGTAGTGGTATCATCATCATTAATCCTACCTTTGGCCGTTCCATTGCTAGTGCTGATAGTTGCACCATTGGTAGGGTTGGTTAAGTTGACGCTGAAGGTTTCATTCTCCTCAGCTTGAGAATCTTGATTAGTTTCTACCGTGAAGGTTTTACTGGTTTCGTTCTGTGCAAAAGTCAGCGTTTGAGTTTTTGCAGCAAAGTCACTCTCGCTAGCAGTGTCACCTGTAGAGATAGCAGTAGAAACAGTGACACTTTGGGATGTTTGAGCGTTTCCAGTCCGGGTGATAGTGAAGGTGATGCTATTTCCTTCTGTTCCTGAAGCTGATGCGATCGCAAATATTGGTGCAGCATCATCATTATTAATGGTACCTTGGGCTGTACCATTGGTAGCACTAATCAACCCACCATTTGTAGGATTAGTTAAAGTAACGCTAAAAGTTTCGTTTTCTTCAAACAGTGCGTCTTGATTTGTTTGAACTGTAAAGGTTTTAGCAGTTTCACCAGAATTGAAAACTATAGTCTCAGTTTTAGCAACAAAATCGCTATCGCTAGCTGTATCACTACCAACTATGGAAGTAGAGACAGTTACACTTTGTTGAGTTAGAGCATCTCCCGTGCGAGTTATGGTGAAAGTGACAGCGTTGCCTTCATTTGCTGACGCAGGAACAATCAAGAAAACAGAAGCTAAAAAGTTGAAGTCATCAGGAGTGAGACTATTAGCTTGAATACCTTTTAAAATACCTAAAGTTTTAATATTGCCGTTGATACTAGCTTTAATAGTTGTATCAGATCCGGTTGGCTCTAATATGAGGTCAGCAAATGATTTAACTTCCGGGATACCTACAACAATAACTTTATCTTCCGTTTTAGTAAAGTCTAATACTTCTACTGGAGTATCAGGAATAGCTGCACTAGCTATAAAAAACCTATCTAGTCCAGCACCTCCTGTTAACTGACTACCTTGAACACCACCAAACAGCGAGTCGTCCCCAATTCCACCAAATAAGCTATCACTAGCTGTTCCACCAATTAAAATATCATCATTTTCACCACCTACAAGATAGTTATTACCTGTACCATTGGCAACATTGAGTACATCATTGCCAAGTCCACCAACCAGGGTGTTACTTCCACTTCCACCAGAAATCACTAACTGATCATTACCAGACCCACCATCGAGTTGATTATTACCACCCTCAACTACAAACAGTTGGTCGTTATCTTCATTGCCATTCAGGGAGTTATTTCCCAATACACCTAAAGCATATAGGCGATCGCTACCTAGTCCACCTACTAAGGTATCATTTAAGTTACCTAAAAGTCTGTCCTTGCCACCACCACCATTAAGTAAATTACTCCCTTGACCATTGCTGGCATCTAGGATATCGTCCCCATCCAATCCAAAAATTTGGTCATTATTTTGAGCGTATAACTCATCAATACTGGCAGTTCCATTAATAATCATAGTTGCATTATTGCCGAAGCAAATTTTTTCATAAAAACAAATCTGCAACTAAAATTCTCACAACAAAGTTAATAAATAATTATTAATAGCTTATCTAATCTTTAAAATGAAACTAATTTGATGATTCGGAGAAAATTTGATTTGATTTCATTCCTGCCAATGTGTACTTCAACAGCAATATTTAACAGCAATATTTATGGGTCTTCACAAAAAAGAAGAAAAAAACCGAAAGCCCCCGCATGAAGAATGAGGAGGCTTAGGAGAAGAGAGAACCTGGCATCGAGCTATTGTGACAATCGGCTACCCGAGAACTATCGTCGCCGCAGCAGCGTTTCACCTCTGAGTTCGGGAAGGGATCAGTGTGGT
>NZ_JACJTT010000030.1 GCF_014698825.1 Richelia sinica FACHB-800 | reverse complement strand
AAATCACCAAATGATAATTCTGGTGTTGCTGGTGTTTCTTCTGTTAACCCAAATAAATCATCAATATTTTCTTGGAAAACTGTTTCTGTTCCCAGATTTGCATCTGAAGAAGATTCCAGACCATCTAAATCACCAAATGATAATTCTGGTGTTGCTGGTGTTTCTTCTGTTAACCCAAATAAATCATCAATATTTTCTTGGAAAACTGTTTCTGTTCCCAGATTTGCATCTGAAGAAGATTCCAGACCATCTAAATCACCAAATGATAATTCTGATGTTGCTGGTGTTTCTTCTGTTAACCCAAATAAATCATCAATATTTTCTTGGAAAACTGTTTCTAAACTGATTTGCTGAGTCTCACTACCGGTATTTGCAAATCCTTCCGCCAAATCTGCTGGAAATAATTCTAAACTAGATTCAATTGTAAAATCACTATTACTAGTATCTGGGGAAATTTCTATTTGATTATTGAACTCTAAATTTTCTGTATCTAAAAAGTTGTCTTCAAATAATAGATTTAAAGCTTCCGAATCGTCATTTGTTTTTTGTTCAGACTGACTTAATTCATCATCAAATGATAGCAAATCTGCTAAATCTTGGTCTTGATTTTCTACTTCGCTATCAATAACTTCTAAACCACCGATGTTGACAGGATCTAAATTTTCTTCTTTATGCCAAGTTTCATCAAGCTCAGAAGAATCTACTTCAAACAAGTCAGCCAGGGTGCTTAATTCTGCTAGCCCTACTTCTGGTCCATTTTGCACAACATTAGGACTGGTAGCAGCTTCTGGAGTTTCATCATCAGCAAAAAGGGCATCGGTGTTATATCTGTTACCTTCTCTTTCAATGATGAGAGTATCGGGGAATTGGTCATAGAGACTTGGTTTATTCTCTACTACATTCAATTCTTCACTTGTTTCTGAGACAGTAGCACTACTTTCTAATGATAAATCTGCTGCTTCTGGTTCTGGTTCGGATAGTTCTAATAACTCTATTTCTGGGAAATTTAATAAAGATGCTAATTGCTGACTAATAGCAATATCTGAGTTACGTCCTTGTAGAACTAGTTCGTGCGCTTGTTTAATTTCTGTAATAACAATTTTTGCTAAAGTCAGATAGGTATTTTCAGGATTAGCGATCGCACTAGAAGCAGCTTGACATAGTCCACACCAGTTACCAAAGTTTTCTGTTGTCCCCAGTTCCACTAATCTTTGACAGCTTTGTTGCAGATTACGTCGTGATTCTGGTGTACTTGGTTGTTTAAATAGTTGCAACATTTCCCGCAGAATTTGCAGCACTTGGGCTTGAAACTCTGTGAGATCATCAGTTGGCTCACCCTTAGAAGTAGTTTCTGTTGTGCTAGGAGTAATAGTTGCAGCACTAGGAACAAACACAGGAGGAGGTGTACTAACTCTAGCACCTACCCCCACTTCAACGCGGTTGAAGGGTTGAATAATTGTTTGTTCGTGGTCTTCCCCTTGTTCCACTAGGCTTTGTAGATGCTCTGTCAGCCATTTCAGGACAGGTTCTGTTTCTGACATTAGGTTATTAGCGACTTCTTCTCCCAGTCCAAAGGGACTACCCAAATGGTCTAATAGGGCTTTTAAAGTATCACATACACCTAGAAACAGAGATTCTAACTTTTCATCAACCCTAACTGGATGTTCTTTGAGAACTTTAAAACAGTCTTCCAGACGATGGGCTGTATGCTGGATACTACTCAGTCCCAGCATGGCTGCCCCCCCTTTAATTGAGTGTGCGGCCCGGAAGACTTCATTGATACTTTCCGGGTCGTTAAGGGTCTCATTGAGTTTGAGTAAACCCTGCTCAATTGTATTCAGGTGTTCTCTGGCTTCTTCAAGAAAGTAGCCCAAAATCCGCTGTTGTTGTTCCGGCTGCATAACCAAGGATGGAGAATAAAGGATAAAAGGTAATGATTTTTACTCTTAAACCTTCTTGTAGCTCCCCTGGAGTTGAGTCACATGAAGGTTCCCAAATCAAGGGTGAAGGATGAAACCTAATTTCACCTTCTCAATGTTTTTGCTTACCTTGATGATTCAATTGTTTCCACGCGGAAGCGTTCTACGGAAGCAATTAAGTCACGGGATACGCCCACTAAGTGTTGGAGAGCGCCGGAAACTCGTTGTGCTTCCTGGGAGGTTTCTTGGGCTGTCAGTTCAACTGATTGCATTACTTGAGCTACAGCGCGAGAAGTTTCCGTTTGTTCTACGGTATCGCTTGTAATTGAGCGCACCAGGGTATCGATGCGATTAGCAACTTGGATAATGTTGTCTAGGGCGCGTTTGGCTTCTTCTGCCAATTTTGTCCCTTTAATTACCTGTTGTGTCCCTTCTTCCATCGCGGTCATTACAGAGCTAGTTTCGCTCTGAATTTGCATCACGATTTGCTCAATTTCTTTGAGGGACTTGGCGGATTTATCTGCTAACTGACGGACTTCATCAGCAACGATGGCAAAGCCTCTTCCTGCTTCTCCTGCCCTGGCAGCCTCAATACTGGCGTTAAGTGCTAATAAGTTGGTACGGGAGGCAATCTGAGAGACTAGGGCGACAATAGAGTTAATTTCTTGGGATGATTCCGCTAATCGTTTTACTTTTCGGGTGGTTTCTGCCACTGTTTCCCGAATTTCTAGAATACCAGCCACTGTGTTTTCCACCGCGTCTCCACCTTTAAGAGCGATCGCACTGGCATCACGGGCTACCGCTTCTGCTTCCCTCGCTGCTTCTGCCACCCGTTGAATTGATTCTGTCATGACCTGCACAGAATTTAAGGTGACTGCTAACTCTTCTGCTTGTCTTAAAGCATCACTCGATAAGGCTCGTGCGAAGGTTTCTGAGTTGGTTGAACCTTTGGTTACTTCCCTGGCTGCTACTTTCACCTGTTGGACAATATCCCGTAGGTTTTGAATGGTCAGGTTAAAGGCATCAGCTACTGCTCCTAACACGTCTGCTGTTACTTCTGCCTGAACTGTCAAGTCTCCTCGTGCTGCTCCTTCTACGTCATCTAGGAGGCGAATTACTTGTCTTTGTAAATTTTCTTTCGCTTCTTCCTGTTCGACGGCTTTGCGTTGAGCTTCGTTGGTAGTTGTAAAAATTACCCGCGCCATATCGTTAAAGGCGGTGGATAGGTAACCTAATTCGTCTTCTGAATAGACAGTGGCTTGGACATTCAAATTCCCTTGGCGAACTGCATCAAATTGAGCCTGTAAATCCTTGGTGGTTTGACGAATTTGTTTCAGGGTCAAGTTGGACATAAATCCTGCTGTGACTGCACCCGCTAACCCCGCAGCTAAAGACATAGCCCAACCAGTATTCCGCACGGACACCCGTTGTTGGGGTGGAGAAATAGTTGTCACTGCGGAGCTAACTATGGCGACAAGCACTGCTGATGCTAAACCAACTCCTGTGGCAATGTACCAAGGTTTTTTATCTAAGGAGGCGTTTTCAAAGAAGGCAAACCAGCCTTGTTCGTTGCTGACGTTTGGCTCTAATTTGGCCACATCTGGCTGGGTAAATACTGGTACTACTTCTTGCGCGCCAGTAATGGTGAATAGTTCTTCATCGCGATCGCCTGTGGTAATGGGGCCAGAATCAGTAAACTGGCCAGATAAGTCAGCACTATCAATAGAACCACTAGTGAAGGAACTGTCCCCGGTACTGAATGAATCTGCACTAACTTTAGCTGCACCTGTCACATCAAAACCAGGAATATCACCCAGGTCATCAAATTCATCAAAGTCATTTAAAAACTCAATGTTACTTTTCGAGTTTTCATGACTACCAAAGGCACTATTGTCTTCAAAGGAGGAGAAGGTATCTGAGCCAAAAGCTGATTCAAAGGCTTCTAAATCAAAACTATCATCATCAAAGTTACTACTATCGAAGTTGCGGCTGGTATTGACTCGCTCCTCTGGGGGAATAAAGTTATGAACTGCCGATGGCATTTCTTCGTCCATCACTAATGGCTCTATGCCACCTGCGGCATTCTGCTCTAACCACTCTTCTTGGTCGATAGATGCCACATGATTAACGTCTTTGGCTTCTAAACTTGGATACATATCATCTTCTCCACTATTGTTTTTCCAAGCTGACTCATGGAGATTTGAGTATGAGGATTGTGGTTCAGTAAATAGGTCTGACTCATGGACTTGACCATTTTGCGTGGATAAGTCCAGTTCTCCAAAAGGAGAGAAATCCATTGTCCCAGAATTATGATCTAGATCATGCTCACCAAAGGGATTGTCAGAGACTCCAGCCATCTCTTCTAAAGACTCTTCCTCTTGCCAAAAAGGCGGCAATTCTATTGTGGATATTTCTCCATTACTATTGCTTTTATGATTTTGTTCATTGTCAGTAAAAGCAAAAGGATCATCTACCATCGCTGATCCATTGTTGGTATGGGCTACATTATCGAAATTTTCTATAGAGTCAGCAAAAGGATTAGTGGTTGGTAAATGCTCATCATCCTCTACAGATGGCACATAATCCCCGAAAGAGGGCAATTCAAAATCTTCATCTGCTGATTGGTCACTAGCACCGAAGTGTAGTGATTCTGTTTCCCCTGTGACTAATCCGTTGGACTGGTGATAATCTTCTGTTGTGAAATTATCTTCTGCTTCAACAAAGCCTAAGTTTTGATTGATATTATCTAACCCATTATGAGCAAAACTCACTATTTCTGGATCATCAGTCAGATACAGAACATTTTGATATTCTTCTTTTGCTATATCGTACTGTTGCAAAACATAGTAAATATGACCCCGCAATAATCGAGAATTGGGGTCGTCAGGTACGTTTTGTACTGCTTGGTCAATTAAATTAGCGGCAGTTTCATAGTCCTGTTGTACATAGGCTGTCCGTGCCTGCTCATAAGTAGAATCGTAATCATTTAAACTTAATGCCATAACCTCCCTCCCTAGTTCATCCTGCCCACCTAGCACTCCGCAAAATTGCTGTCTGATCGAGCAATCTTAAAGACTTATTGTGATCTAAGATCCACTCACCACGCAAAAATGGAGCCATACTATCTGGTACATTATTTGGTGGCATCAGATACTGTACATCAAGCCAGTCCATACCACATATTTCTTCTACTCCTAGACCTACAACTGTGTCTTGGTCTTCTACAGCAATCACTGATATTTCTGAGCGGTCAGTATTTAGACTGATGGGTTCTCCCAAAAATTGACCTAAATCTGCTACCCAAATTAATCGACCTCGTAAATTAAGAGTACCCAAAAGTAATGGAGAAGCATTCGGAATTGGGGTAATTCGATCAGGACTGAGTTCGATCACCTCACGAATACCAGTGGCTTGCAGGGCAAATTCCTGATGCGAGGAGATATAAAACCGTAAGTGTAGCTCACCTTCTGGACTTTCTAGTTGTAATTCTGGACGAAACTGGTCTTGTCCAGCACCGGTTAAGAAGTCTGGTTTGCTCACCATATTCTCCTTCTCCTTATCCACGCAACAGTTGTTTGACGGTTCCTACCAACTCAGTCGGTTGAAACGGTTTGGCAATGTAAGCATCAGCCCCTTGTTTCATCCCCCAGTAGCGGTCAAATTCTTCTCCTTTGGAAGAACACATGACTACAGGGACATTTTGGGTTTTGGGATCAGATTTGAGTCTGCGGCACAGTTCATAGCCATTCATTCGAGGCATAACTATATCTAAAACTACTAAATCAGGAGGGGCTTGCTGAATGGCTTCCAAAGCTTCGACTCCATCACCAGCATGGGTGACTTTTAAGCCGCTTGCCTTGAGGAGGTCTGTGATCATCTCCCTTTGTGCCAGACTGTCTTCGACAATCAAAACGGTACTCATAAATGCCTCTCTACCTCCCAATTGAGATCACTTCTCTTGTTAACCATGGTGCTTAATTGTATAAATTAATTCTATAGTTTCCTTAATTTACTGTATATGGAAGTTTTACAGGTACGCTCAGATTTATGTGATATCATTTTTTACCCTATCTTTGAGCCAATCCACAAGTATTGTGGTCATGTTTGTACACCTGCTCCATAATCTGAGTTGAGATATTGTTCTACCAGCATTAGCAATTCTTTACCAGTAAAAGGTTTAGTTAAATAGTCAGTCGCTCCTACCATACTTGCTCTTACCCGATCAATAAATCCGTCTTTTCCTGTCAGCATAATAATGGGTACGAAGCGAAATATTGTGGAATGCCGCAGCATAGAACAAATTTCGTAACCATCCAGTTCTGGCATGGCAATGTCGCATAATATTAAATCTGGCTTGAGTTGAAATACTAAACTCAGAGCTTCTAATGGATTAGAGATGGAAACTGCTTCATAACCATTTAGTTTTAAGATTGACTCTATAGTCTCACAGATAGCGATCGCATCCTCAATACATACTATTCGCCCCTTACTCTTGTCTACCTGCTCGTAGTTTTGTGTTGTTGTATTCGATTTAGACGTGTTGGAATATACTAATTGTAGCCAACCTTGTTGCACGTAAGGATATATAGCCTTAGCCACTGTTAATATATCGCGGTTCAGATACCGGGATAGCTGCCTTAAGGATTTTTGACCATCAGCCCAGCTTTGTAACTTATTGACTGTAGCCTCTGGTAAAGATGCACTCAATCTCCCCACATCTGCCAAAACTGGTAACTGTTCTGGCGATTGAATATGCGGATATAACTGCTTCCATTCTTGTAATTGCTTTGTAATCCTTGTGACTAAGGGAGTAATTTCTAAGGTTGTTAACTGGGGGACAAGGGCCTTACCCAAATCAAAAATAAAACTACCTTGATGCAAACTCAACAGATCAAATAATGTTTCATGCACCAAGCTATGAATAATACTCCGTGCTATCTTGGGACTAATGATATTTTGCTCTAATAGTATCCAAATATAAGCGTACTCCGGTGAATTAGTTGACGCTAGGGTCGTTAGCAGTTGGTTATCTGGTCGTTTTTGCAACTTATAATGACGCAAGTAATCATCAATTCGCGATAGGCTACTGTCACCTGCTTGGCAATAAACAATTTGACCATTGAGAAAAAATACAAACCATGATTGGGGCTTTCCGTTCCCCACCTGATGAAGATTCAGTGAATCTTCTCCACCCAATTTGTGATTTTGATGTGAGTTATGAGCTTCCACCCACAACTGTCCAGTCCTTTGTCCCAACTCAATCAGTTGGAGGATACTACAAATATCGATTTCGTTTAAATTTCCTTGCATTTATTTACACATTACTCCTGACCATGTTCTTGATATTACCTTGATTAATTGTGACCTTATGCTTTTCTCAGTTTCAAGTACATCCATTAGAGAGATTGAGCCAATCAGCCTTCCTCATTGGCTAGTGGTATAGTCTAGTTCATCTAGATTGCTACTAGTTACTTATTCTGAAAGACGTGCTACTGACAACAGTATTCTGTATCCTATTCAGTAAGAAAGCGCAATATTACCCTATAAAGATTAAGCTTTTGTAATTTATGCTCATCAACTTAGTAATTACACTGAAGTCATTTCTCAACTCCTTGTTAGAGAATATAAAGGCGCAATTTGGGGTCTGGATACTATTTCATCTACTATAAAGACGTAAAATCTAGCTTACATAAATAGTTTTATCTGGCGAGTGCTGCTAAACTGAGGATAAATAAGACAATTTAACAAAATCTTCTCTGGTATATCTCAAAACACGGACATAAAGTGCATCAAAAGGATTAACGGTGTGCTGTATTTAGCAGAAGTACAAAAGCAAAAGGGCGGTCTACTCAGTGGCGGTGGTAAAACTGAACTGAAACTGATTGCTTGTCAACGTAACGACCAGAATTGGACTCCTGTGTCGGACGAAATGATTGTGGCTGAAGAAGCGAGCAAATTAAATGATGGCGCACTGGTACTAGTAGAATTGAGTCCAAATCGTCAAGTCCAGCGCATTCAAGAAGCAGGTCGTCCTCTTGTCAACATTTTGCAGAATTTTTCCCGACAAGTGGAAAAATTTAAGGTTAAGGAAGAAGAGATCGACCAATGGAAACAATCTCTGATGATTCAGGTACAAGAACTGAATCGTCGAGAAATGGATATGGAAGCTCGCTTTGAACAAGTAAAGCAAATAGAAGAAGATTTCCATAGACTGGAGGAGCAAAAAAAAGAAGCTGAACAAGCTAAATCGGAAATGCAAAGGTTACGTGCAGAAGTAGAACGTAATCGCCAAGATTTAGAAGGTGCTTGGGAGCATTTGCGAGGTGAACAGCGGCGGTTAGAAGAATTGGCGAGGAGTTCCCCCCAAGGTGAAGTTCTCAACGATGAACAATGTCACGAGTTGCGGGAATTACTTAATCATTTATCCAGTGGAGCCGTACCTACAGAAACATTACAAGCAAATTTAAATGTTGCTTGGGAATTATTAGAAAAACAGCAAGGGAATCTTAATCAAAATTGGCAGCAATTAGATATCCAACGCCACTTAGCTACTCAAAAGCAAGAAGAAGTTGAGCGGATGGGTCAAACCTTGCGTGATACACAACATCTTTATCAACAGCTACAATCAAGCTTGGAGCAGCAAAATTCTGATCTGCAAATCAATACATCCTTGCGGAGTAGCAAGCAAGATTGTATTCGCATTATTACAGAACAATTAAAAGCAGAAGAAGATTTATACCAGCAACTTCAGTGTTTGGCTAATCCTAACAAAGCAAGTAACCCGCAAATTGATGTAGAAGCTTTGGAAAAAATCTCCTTAGAAGAACTACAGAAAATTGTTCATGACTTGCAGGAAAATTTAGGTAACCACTCTAGCTTTGTTCAAGATCAAGAACAAGAGTTGAAGTACAAGCAACAAACTATAGATGAGTTAAAAAGTAAACTTCAATCAGCATCAGGAGATGAGAGGACTCATTTAGAATCAGAATTAGCTGAGGAACAAGACCTCTATCAGATGTTGAATGAAACCTTAGTAGGACAACGTCGTAACTTATTAGAAAGAACCAGACTTCTCAAACAGCACCAAGCAATTCTCCAGCGTCGCTCAGGTCAGAGTGAAACTTCTGATCCAGGGGATTCAGGTGTAGACTTACATCCTCTCTTGGTACAAATAGAAAATCAAAAACAACAGAAAACCTCTGAATTGGGAAAACTAGAACAGGAGATTAAAGAAATAGATGGTGTGATTGAAAAAATTCAAAGTTTAATATCTAGTCAAAGTCAAGAATTAGAAGTGAAAAAACAAGAAATAGCAATTATAGAAGAAAATTTAGTGACAATGCGTATTTCTGCTACGGAACATTCAACAAAAGTAAATTTCTATCAAGAAATACTACAGCCTATTCAAGATAACTTAGATAGTTTGCAAGCTCAATTACAAGGTTTAACTGAGTCAATGTTGCAAATTCAAGAACTTACCAATAATCAAGAGCAAACGATCAACAAAATCCGTCAAGCTTTACAAGGTTTGATTCAACAGCCAGAGTTATTAGCATCTTAAAGGTTAGAAGTATAGCAATTATCAGGGAAGTGAGGATATTAGCAAACTTTCACTTGCTCCCTGTCCCTTTCCTTGTCCCGAACTCAGGTTAAATAGACAGTATGTATGAGTTCTGATAGCGTGGTGTAGGTGTAATGCAGAAATTATGCCCTGTAAAGCCTGCCATTTTTAACTTGTACAACTGGCTGATTGCAACGCCTTACTAGTTGTTCGTCATGGGTTGTGACAATGACGGTGGCACCAAAAGAATTTAATTTTTGCAACACCTGTATAACTTGCCAGGAATTATCCGGGTCTAGATTACCTGTCGGTTCATCAGCTAATAGTAGGGGTGGTGTACCAACAATTGCCCGTGCAATACTTACCCGCTGCTGTTCTCCTCCAGATAACTGATCTGGGAAACAATTGGCTTTGGATGATAAACCCACTAATTTTAAAGTTGGTTCTAAGCGACGTTGAATTTCTTTGCGAGTGTACCCTTGAGCCTGTAGTACAAATGATACATTTTCTGCGACTGTGCGTTGGTGAATGAGTTTGTAGTCTTGAAAGACAATACCAATGCGACGACGGAACAATGATAAGCGATCGCCCCGCAAACCAGTTAAATTCAAATTATCAACAATTACTTCCCCTTGGGTGGGCAATTCTGCGCCATATAACAACTTCAAAAAAGTCGATTTACCAGAACCACTGGGACCAGTAATAAATAGAAACTCACCCTTATTAATTTTAATGCTCGCATCCACCAAGGCATGATAACCATTAGGATAAATTTTGGTGACAGAGTGTAACTCTACCATAGTCCCAACCTGACTTTTGGGTTGTGAATTACTTTTATCTGTATCTAGTAAAGATTCTTCCTGATTATTTTGAGTTGTTAATATTGGCATAACTTCCACTTAACCTCACCCACCAGAGCCAAAACCACAAGCTGATCAGAATATTCATAACCCAGGGCAACCCTGGGAGAATAAATTTTTCAATGATCAACACTCAGCACTATTCACTGATTTGCCACTCAAACGATAAACTAGTGCTTTGAGGGCAAACTCAGGCAAAGCTAGCATTCTCTGCCACCGCCAAGGCTCTTTATACAGACGATACAACCACTCTAAGTTGTTATTAGCTAACCAACCAGGAGCGCGGGTTTTACTGCCTGACCAAATATCAAAGCTACCACCCACACCAATCCACACAGCATGGGGACATAAATGACGGTTTTGGGCAATCCATAATTCTTGACGTGGTACTCCCAATCCCACCAAAATTATCTGCGGTTGTAAATCTGCCAAGGTTGCTAGTAATTTTGCTTCTTCTTCTGGGGAGTGATAGCCAGAATGAGTACCTACTATCTGTAACTGGGGAATTTTTTGTTGCCAACTAGCTGCTGCTTTGGCTGCTACTCCTGGTGCACCTCCATAGAAAAATACTTGAGTTGCAGTTTGTTTTTGTCCGATTTCTGTGAAGAGTTTTTCTGCTAATTCAATTCCTGGACAACGTTGCACATTTTGTCCTAACAGCAACTGCAAATACAAAACTACTCCGGCTCCATCGGGAATAACTAACTCAGCTTGATGAATTACTTCAGCTAAAGAAGTATTCCGCTCTGCCTGCATGGTCATTTCTGCATTGAGCGTTACCACATGAGTTCCCCTACCTTGGTATAGGCATTCTAGTAGCCAGTTGGGATAATTGGTCATGACATGAACTGGCAACCCCAACACTGAAAATGATTTAGGCGATTTATACATAAGTTAAATGAGATTGACACCAGATAATCTCGAAGGTTAGTTTATCAAATTTTTTTCTAGACAGATTCTTTTTCATCAGGTATTCAGCAAAAACTCTGTTGATTTTTGGGAATCACATCAGTAAAAAATAAATTTTGACTTCTTTTGCATTTTTTGTCCTGTCAAACTTTGATACTTGGTTTTCGCTCATGGTGAACTATATTGTCAACTCAATGTTACAGTGTGGTAAAAAACAGATTTTCTTATGAATAAAATTCGTATTGCTTTAATTGAAGACCACGACTTGACTCGTGTGGGTATTCGTACAGCATTACTACAAAAAGCAGAAATAGAAGTAGTGGGGGAAGCTGCCAACGCTACCGATGGATTGAGAATGTTGCAAAATTTACAACCAGATATTGCAATTGTTGATATTGGTTTACCAGATAAAGATGGCATTGAATTGACCAGAGAGGTAAAAGCTACAGACAGTGAAGATACTACTCCAAAAGTAGTAATTCTGACTTTGCAAGATAATAAAGAATCTGTGTTAGCCGCTTTTGCAGCAGGTGCGGACTCCTATTGTATGAAGGATACAAAGTTAGATAACTTACTAGAGGCTGTGCGAGTCACTCATAATGGTAATGCTTGGATAGATCCAGCGATCGCTCGCATTGTTTTACAACAGGCACAGCAAAACCCTCTACCATCAGATGCTTCGCCATCATCAAGTAAATCAGACTTAGGGGAAAATCCACAGCCTGTTGATACAACCACCCTGACAGAAAGAGAATTAGAAGTGTTACAATTAATAGTAGAAGGATGTAGCAATGCAATTATTGCCGAAAGGCTGTATATCACAATTGGCACAGTCAAAACTCACGTTCGCAACATTCTTAATAAGTTGTCTGCTGATGACCGGACTCAAGCAGCAGTTCGGGCTTTACGTTCTGGCTTAGTAGGCTAGATTGATTAAGTTAGCCCGATGGTTGCAGCAAAAAGTGCTTGGTCCTGGGTTTTGAAAGGCTAACAACTGGTTAATAGCTTCTCACTAGAGAATACAACTTAGGGATATGTTGCTGTTTCACTACCAATAATATATTCAGATATGGGTGAAAAAGAGTTAGACAAGCTCAAGCTGATGGTGGTAGATGATGAACCAGATAATTTAGATTTACTCTACCGCTCCTTTAGAAGAGACTTTAAAGTATTTAGAGCTAAAAATGCCATTGAAGCCTTGAAAATTTTAGATCAAGAAGGAGAAATGGCAGTCATTATCTCCGATCAAAGAATGCCGGGCATGAATGGCACAGAATTGTTGAGTCGGACGGTAGACCGTTTTCCTGACACAATTCGGATTTTACTGACAGGTTTTACTGATGTTGAAGATTTAGTTGATGCAATTAACTCTGGACAAGTATTTAAATATATTACTAAACCTTGGAATCCAGAACGGCTCAGAGGATTAGTTGAGCAAGCCTGTGATACTTATCGGCTAGTCAAAAAACGCACTTGGGAGCTACGTCAGGCTTTACAAAGGGAATCTTTATTTAATGCTGTCACCAGGGCAATTCAAGAGTCTGTAGAATATGACAGCATGTTGCAAAAGGTGGTCGATACCTTGGGACAGGCATTTTCGGCTACTGATGGGCTACTGAGAATTGTTGAGAGCGATCGCCTCACTGATAAACAGTTTTTCTATCACACACTGCCCTCAGCCAATTCGCATTCTACCTTTGCTCCTCAACCATTAATCGAAAAAGTATTTCAGAGTCAAAAACATCAACTAACAGCGGCTCTCTACAATAGCAATGCGGGACAATATTTAGTCGTTCCCTTAGTTTATCAACAGCATCTCCTAGCTGTACTAGCTCTCTATCATTCAGATCAGCAACAACTTTGGCAAGACCAAGAAATTCAACTCATTAACAGTGTCGCTGAACAGGCATCTTTAGCACTTTCTCAAGCCAAACTTTACCAAAGCTTACAAGAAAAACAACAGCAAATACGGGCTGAATTAGAAGTAGCTCGGCAAATTCAAAATAATCTACTTCGCCAAACCTTACCAGAAATTGCAGGTGTAAAAGTACAAGCTTGCTGTTACCCTGCACGGGAAGTAGGAGGGGATTTTTTTGAAGTATTTGTCCATTCCAAAGGTAACTTGTGGCTAGCAGTTGGTGATGTTTCCGGTAAAGGTGTACCAGCAGCTTTGTTCATGGCTAGTGCAATTTCCTTATTACGTAGGGAACTATCTCAAGAAGCACCAGCAGAACCAAATTTACTCATGCAAAATCTTAACCATGCCTTGGGAGATGATTTAATTAGTAACAATTGCTTCATCACTTTGGTAATAGCATGTTATAACCCTACTACTAGGGAACTCACTTATGCTAATGCTGGTCACATTTATCCACTACTGTGGTCATGTCAAGACACTATATCTGTCCCGCCAAAATACCTCAAAGTCCGCAGTATACCTTTAGGAATTTTGCCCCATTGGCAAGCTGAAGCAGGTCGTTTAACCCTGGACGCAGGTGATACCTTACTCTTCACCAGCGATGGCATTACGGAAGCAAAAATATCTACAAAAGTTAAGCATAAAATAAATGAAAATGATACTAATGCAATTGAGTATTCTATGTTAAATCAAGAAGGACTGTGGCAACTGATACAACAGCAGCCTCAACCACTGTCACTTCAAAACTTACTTACCCTGATCCAAGCAGATAACCAAATCCAAGAAGACGACCAAACAATACTTTCTCTGGAGGTTTTTTAACTAATGAAAAGTGAACTTCAAGTACCAAGTGACTTGAGTTTTTTAAATATCGTTGAAGAATGGTTGCTGGGATGCTTAAAACTCCAATTAGGGGAATCTGTGGATTGGTCACGGCAATCAGTGCGGTTGCGTTTAGCACTGGTGGAAGCCTATTCTAATGTTGTGCGTCATGCCCACAAAGATACGCCCAATTCACCAGTTTTACTGCGCTTAGAATTAAAAAATCGGGACTTATCCCTGGAAATTTGGGATTATGGTCAAGGGTACGATATTGCCAATTACAATGCCCCCCAACCGGATGATAAACAAGAAGGTGGTTATGGTTGGTTAATCATGAATCGGTTAATGGACAAAGTAGAATATCAACTACAAGTTAATGGTGGTAACTGTCTCAAGCTTGAAGCTACCTTGCCGGAATTCATTCTTGAACAATCTAACACCATCGAATAGAAATAAAAGTAATTATAATTTTCCCTCTAGAGTGTAAATATAAATATATTTCTGGGTCACTATATAGCTAATTGATGGCAATTTATAGCAATGGACAGAGCAGTTAGGACATTAACTAACACTAAAACTTAGACAGCCAAAGGCTTTTAGCACTGTCACCCCGTTCGCGGAGCGTGGCGTTAGCCATAGGGGTGCGCCAGTCGCTCATGGGGGAAACCCCAAGACCGCGCTGGCTTACCTGTCACCTGTCACCTGCTATACTTGCAATCTGATGTCATCTCAGGACAGCCATTTCTGTTGGTTAAATATAGATAAACTGGATACTTTAAGAAATATTAAGTAGTTTAATAACTTTTGCTAACTTTATTTGATTTATAGGCGCTACTTATCAAATACTTAAACAAAGGCTACTGTGGCACAGTCTGTAAAACCCTGCTGGGTAACAGAAAAACCGCAGAATAGAGGTTAATTTGTAATTGCACCTATGAAAACTTTATTTTGCTTATCACCACGCTATCGTCTTGATGATGAATCCCGTTGGCTAGAAGGAATCGATCCTAGTCGCCACTATTGGATGGCGGTAAATGGGGAGCAAAATCTCACAGTAGCTTTGCCTGGGTTAATTGTTGGCTCGTTTGAAGAATTTAAACAATTTATTCGCCAATTCCGCTCTCTACAACCAGGACAGACAATGACTTTAGA
This sequence comes from Richelia sinica FACHB-800, assembly GCF_014698825.1. GTDB lineage: Bacteria > Cyanobacteriota > Cyanobacteriia > Cyanobacteriales > Nostocaceae > FACHB-800. Next base: position 52,180 of record NZ_JACJTT010000030.1, on the reverse strand, counting down.
GAGAATTGCCAGTAGCTGCACAATTTATTGTGTTTCTAACAATTGCTACGCGGTAGAGTCAGAAGTCAACAATGCTCCTGTGTGGCATTTATTTGACCAGGAAAGTTTAGATAGCCTGCTAATTACAGCCCATCCAGATTGGCAATGTGCAGCATCAGATGTTGAATTAGGGAGAAAACTGCTGATGCGTTCCTTGCAACAAACTACTGCCAGCAAAGGTTAAGTACAATTGCATTAGCTGTCATTTCTGTTTGAATATTCGGTCTTTCCAGATAAAAGCTATTGATTGGGAGGACGCAAAGCCAATAATTCTTGAGGTGATGCTAAAAGCTTGATTTTAGCTTCCATTATTTGCTGTTGCTGATTAAGAAGGAATAGCCAAAGAACATTGACACTGCACCACGAGGTGTGTGCTTTACCTGTGACTTGAATTTGGATTTGCTGATTTGGTAAATCTTCAGTTATGCCCTGGTGCGGTTCGGCTTTTAGGTCTTGGGCTTCTTTGTATAAATAGTTAGATATAGCTTCAGGTCCAATAATGCCAGACTCAAAAGGTGGATACATAACACCATGTTCTGCAAATAAGGCTGCTGTATCTTGAAATTGTCCAGCGTTGAGAGTGATAAAATAATCTATCACTGATGTGGCTGTAATCCCTTCAAGGTCAAATGTTGAGTATTGTAAACAGTCCGTATTATTCATAAAGAAATTTTCAATTACTACTTTAATAGTATTGGTTATGTCCATAGTAAGAATAGTTCCCAGGTTTGAACCTGAGAACTATTTATTGGCAAAACATTGAGGTTGGAAAGATATCAAAAATTCTTAATTAGCAGCGGCTAGTTATGAATGGTTACTATCACCTGTAGCTTACTTAATCAGCTAGTGGGTCAACGCCCATGTCTGAAGCGACTTTTCTCAAAACAGTAATTTGCTGACCAAAATCTAGTTCTTTGAGTGTTTCTAATACTTGAGCGCCATCACGGGAAATTTGATAGCCAGGAGGTACTGGAACTACAAAGCCTTTAGCCATCAATTCAGCTAATTCGTACCAAAAGGCGAGTTTGGTATTGTTGCTCAGAAGACCGTAAGCACGAGAGAATTGAGTGTTTCTTTGAGCGACTAAGTCCCGCATTACTTCTAGTTGTTCTGCATGGGACATCTGTTTAATTTGATTCAACAGACCCTCTGCTAGTTGTAGACGGGCAGCGCCGGTAGCTGCGGGAGTAATAGAACGTCCCATTTCCGTGTAGGCATACCACAGTACAGCTAGCTGATCATCCACGCTGAGAGCTTTGAGTACAGCAGTGGTAGAAGCAACAGCATCGGTTTGCTGAGTGCTGTAGTTGAAAGCACCAGAAGAAGGGGTTAAAGCTGAATCAGAAGTGAATGTCATGATTTCTCCACAGTCGATTAACTAAGTAATCTGTGAATTTGTTAGAGGCATAACTGTGCGTTGTTTAACCTCTTGTTATCTATATTGCATTATTTCTTAATAAAATGCAAATAAAGTTTACATATAGAGAGAGTAAGAAAATTAAATGTTAAATTCAAAACTGAAGTGTATAATCGCTGCCGCAAGATTTTGAACACCCAGGCATCAGCAATATGAATCAGCATGGCTTAATTACCAGTATGGTCATTAAAGTGAAAGCCAAAGAGTTAGGTTTTAATCAAGTTGGGATTGCAGCTGTAGATGGGTTAGATGATGGTGAGGGGGATAGACTGCAAACTTGGTTAAAGTTGGGCTATCAAGCTGATATGGCGTGGATGGAGAATATGAAGCGCCAGGATATTAAGCTAGTGATGCCAGATGTGCGATCGCTCGTTTGCGTGGCATTAAATTACTACACACCCCATGAACGTCCAGAAGGGGAAGAGTATGGGAAGATATCTCGCTACGCTTGGGGACGGGATTACCATAAGGTGATGTACAAAAAACTCAAGCAATTGAGTACCTGGTTAGAGTCCTGTGGCGACGGTATTAAAGCCCGTTATTACGCGGATACGGGGCCAGTACAGGATAAAGTTTGGGCACAAAGAGCAGGTATTGGTTGGATTGCTAAAAACGGGAATGTGATTACCAGAGAGTATGGATCTTGGGTATTTTTGGGTGAGGTCTTAACTAATTTAGAGTTAGAGAGCGATCGCCCTGCTACTCAACATTGTGGAACTTGCACTCGATGTTTGCAAGCTTGTCCCACCAGGGCAATTACAAAACCATTTGTGGTAGATGCTAATCGCTGTATTGCTTACCATACCATTGAAAATCGGGCTGAAGAATTGCCTCAGGAAATTAAATCTCATCTGCAAGGTTGGGTTGCTGGTTGCGATATTTGTCAAGATGTTTGTCCTTGGAATCAGCGATTTTCACAAAGTAGTAATGTCACAGATTTTCAACCTTATCCTGGGAATTTGGCTCCGAAACTGGTAGAATTAGCGCAAATTTCCCATGAAGAGTGGGATAAACATTTTACTGCTTCAGCCCTAAGGCGAATTAAACCAGAAATGTTACGACGCAATGCTCGTGCAAATTTAGAGGCATCTAGTCAAAAGAATGACCAAGAAAGTAATAATTTTTGATTTTGATGGAACTATCGCTGATACATTAGATGCCGTGGTCAGCATTGCTAATCGCTTTGCTCTAGAGTTTGGTTACATACCAATTACTCCCAGTGAGCTTTTGAAACTGAAAAACTTAACAGCTAGAGAAATTCTCAAATATTCCGGCTTTCCTTTATTTAAAGCTCCTTTTTTAATTAAAAAGGTAAAAGCAGAATTAAAAAATCAAATTTCTGAATTGCAACCTATTTCAGGAATAGAAATGGCTTTAGAACAATTAAATAATCAAGGATATCATCTCGGTATCATTACTTCTAATTCTCAAGAAAACGTCAGCCTTTTTCTAAATAATCATGATTTAGATTATCTGTTTGATTTTGTCTATACAGGAGTCACAATTTTTGGTAAGACTACCATTATTAATAATGTTTTACGTCAAAAGCAAATCCAACCCCAAATGGTAGTTTATGTTGGAGATGAAACAAGAGATATAGAAGCTTCTAAAAAAGCAAATATTAAAGTCATTGCTGTGAGTTGGGGATTTAATTCTACAGAGGCATTAGCTAGATGTAATCCAGATATTTTGATTCAACATCCCAGTGAATTAGTTGATGCGGTCAATTCCTTGAATGGTGGCTTGTAGAATAAATTACACAGATACATAATCAGAAGTTACAGGAGTTGCAGGAGTTACAGAATTATTCATGCCATGACGGCTGAATTATTGCATTTTTAAACTTCTGTTCGCGTAGCGTGCTGGAAGCATCAGCCATACTTCTGCAACTTCCGTTCGCGAAGCGTGGCCATACTCTAAGCCCTCACAGCTAACTTTTATGCCTGACGGCACGCTACGCGAACAGAAAACCTTATTTAGATAAATAAATCCATTATTCTAACTTTTTTATTTTTTAATTCATGCCAACATTGCCAATTTCCAGATATTTTATTCAGCTTTGATAAAACTTTAAAAAACTTGTTGTAACAGAATTCATCTAGGTATTTAATCATATACAAAAACTTGTTAATAATACGACTTTGATAATACTCAAGGAAGATGAGAATAACTAGGGTGAAATATATATTGGGATGTGCTCTAGTGAAAATTCATGATGATTTTATGCAAATGATTATGCTCCTTTCCGGAAGATGAAAATTTTGTCTGTCAAAAGGAATATAGATTTTAGTAACATGAACCACAATGACTGAAATAGGTCTGCTAATGACGGGCGTGTTAGGCAGCATACAACCAAATTTACCCCATTTACCGCAGCAGCAACCATTTCAGTGGGAAGATGGGGAACAAAAGTTAATTAAAAGTCAGCCAAATAGGTTAGTTATTGCTGCTCAAATTACGCCACCTGAATTTATGAGTGCAGAGGCTAATTATCAATCTACAAAAATAGCACTGGCACTGAGAAGAGACAAAATAGCTAGAACAGTTAAACAAAAACAGTTATCACAAATTTCTTTAAAAGCGGCTAATGCTCAAGACCAGCCGCGAACAAGTAAGGAAGATGTGAAGTTATTAGCTAGGTATCAAAAATTTAATCGTCAACCGATGCCTATTCTCAGTTTTGGTAGCTCTGGTGTAGCGGTGAGAGTATTGCAAAAGTTACTCATATCTAATGGCTATGGTATTGGTGTGGATGGCAGATTTGGCCCTTTAACAGAAACAGCAGTTAGAGCTTTTCAAAATCAACGACGTTTATCAGTTGATGGTGTAGTAGGACAGCGAACTTGGTTAGCTTTAACTATTAGGAATTGACCATTAATTATGTTGTGAATTTTCATTATCTGCTGGTTTAAAAATCTACACCTCGTTTAAGTTCTACGCCTTGATTAGCATAGTGTTTGTGACAATAAACTTCAGAGTGAATGCTGGCTAGGTCAAAATAAGCTGGTTGATTTTGACAACGTCCAGTGATGATAATTTCTGTGTCACGGGGTTTACGTAGTAAGGCTTGAACAATAGGTTCGACGGGGAGTAGCTCTAAATCAACGGTGGGGTTGAGTTCGTCCAGGATGATAGTTTTATAAATACCGGAAGCGATCGCAGTTTTGGCAATTTCCCAGCCTCTTTCTGCTTCTACATAGTCTAGCTCTTGACGGGAGTTACGCCAAACAATGGCATCCCGGCCACAACGTTGATGATCTACAACTTCTGGATAGGATTGTTGTAAGGCAGCGATCGCTGCATCTTCAGTATAACCGCTGCCACCTTTGAGCCACTGCATAATAAATACACGGGTGGAACCAGGATGATTAATGCCGCGACCAATGGCTTTTAGAGCTTTTCCTAAGGCACTGGTGGATTTTCCTTTACCCGCACCTGTATAAATTTCTATGCCTTCAATCAGCAGTGTTTCCGCAGTGGGATGGTGCTGGGGTTTCATTTCTGAATGTAAATCGGCAATATCAAGTAACTTGGCAGGTGCAGCACGGCCAGTAGCGATGATTTCCAGTTCTTGGGGTTTGGCTTTTAATGTCCGCACCACTTCATCTACAGGCAGTAAACCCAAGTCTAAAACTGGGTTAATTTCGTCTAATACTACTACAGAATATAAACCAGAAGCGATCGCTCCTTTGGCTACATCCCATCCCCGCAAAGCCTCCTCACGGTCAAAGGCTGTGATTTCATCGGGGCCAAAAAACTCGGCTCTTCCTGTCCGAACTTGGTCAATCAAATGGGGAAAGCCACGTTGGAGAGCAGCGATCGCTCCATCCTCATCATAATCCCGTTCTGGCCCTTTCAGAAAGCGCAATAATAGGACGCGGTGGGAATTATTGGACGTATTTATCCCCAAACCAATAGAACGTAATACTACGCCTAAAGCAGCTTGGGACTTACCTTTACCCGCTCCATCATAGACGTGAATTTGACCAGTAAGTCGCTCTGAACGTACTTGCGCTGTACGAATACCAATGCCGTTCCTTGTCATTTCTACAAAAACTGTAACTTGGCAGTCTCTAATCTTATCGAACCTCGGCCCTGATGAGGTAGAGGCAATTTTTCTTTGGTAGCTCAGTGATTGAAAGATAAATTTATGTATTAATTATAAATATTTGTGTATACTATATCACTAAACTTGCCAACAAGAAAAACCATGAGATAATTCCCCCATCACCTGTCTTATCTCAGTTATACTCTCTAGAGTTAACCCTGACTGTTAACCGAATATGCCTGAAGATTTAACATTACCCAGAGTATTACCAATTACGACTTTTTTCTTTCAAGTTCTCTTTTTACTGATTACTATTCCCATAGAAGCATATATACTCAATCGATGGTTAAAATTTGACAAAAAGACCAGTATTTTCTATGCCATTTCTATGAATGTTTTTTCTAGTGTGATTGGCTGGAATGTCTTTTTTTTCCTAGAACCAATTCTGCCTGTGGGCATCAAATCAGAATTGATGAGTTATATATTCTTCAATAACTTGAAATTAGCTAATACCCATTCATTAATTATTTTGACGGCATTTGTGATATTTTTTGGCACATTTATCGTCAAATTTTTGATTTTAAAATTCTTAATTATTGCTCTAGACACCAGTGTTAGAAAAACAGAACCCGTTTTAAATACCCGCCAACGAGGAATACAATTTAATAGATATAAGTTACAAAATACGAATTTAGTAACTACAACACTTATCGCTAATTCCTTGAGTTATACTGCCATAACTTTTATCTTATTAATTCGTGCTCGTTAATCAAGGAATTACCAAAGTTTTTGAGAGGCAATTATGCAATCTTTATTTAAAGATTTATTCAGCTTATTTAATTTTTTCCAAGAATTATTGGTAGGTGTCCAAAAACTCATCACTCCTCCTAAAGCCTATTCTTGGCAAACCTTTATTTATTTAAGTCTGTTTTCTTGGGCCTTATCTTATTTCGCAACTGGTTTGGTCAAAGATATTATCGCCTTTGGCGGTTGGATATTTTTAATTGCTGGAACTTCTTGGTATACCACAGATGACCCAGCGAGAGTGCCTGGCACTTTCATGCCGGTGGGTGCATTAATTACCGGATTTTTGGTCAGCGTCTTTGCCTTTGGTCATCAAGTTAATGTAGTCACACCAAAAACCATAGTTATTTGGCCCACTCTGGCAGCATTTATTACAGCAGTACCAAGTTTTTTTGAAGGTAATGGCACCACGACCACAGCCAAATTACCGAAGGTGGAAGAAAGGCAAAAAATCATCGTTTTACTGGCTTGGTGTATGCTGCTCAGTTGTTGGCTACAATTTTATTTCGTCATTGATAAATGGGTGAAGGAATATCCTAGCCTATTAACAGAAAACTTCCAAAAAAGTGCTTTCGTCATTGGCATTGAGCCAAATAATAAACAGCCGAAAAATGGTAGCTTAATTTTAAATAAAATCCAACCGTTAATTGAGTCACAAATTGAGAATAAGCCTTGGTCAGAAGTCGAGAAATGGCTATTAAAATCTAACGAAAGACTAGATAATATCAGTCAAGATGTCTTGATTGAGAAATTAGCGAAGGTTAAAGAGCAAGATTTATGGCGAGTAGAACCAAGAGTAGTGAATGTCAAATCAGGATATAGATTAGATATTTTGACTATTTGGAATGGGCCGAGTGCAGATCCTAGAGGTTACTATCTGAAAAAATCCTGCACAATTAAACCTGTGGGTGATACCACCAAACCCGATGTGAAAAACGCCAAAGCAGAAATTTTTTGTGACAAGACGAGATTAATTAAAGGTGCACCTCCACCACAACAGTAACAGGGAGCATAAATTTAGAATCAGCTATGAATATTGGTAGAACCTTAGTTTTAGCAAAAAATGTCTTTCAGGAAGTGATACGCGATCGCATCCTCTATATTATCGGTTTTTACGCCCTGATTATCGCTGTGGCTTTTCGCGCTATTCCTGAATTTGCGGCTGTTAGTGCTGACAAAATATTTTTAGACGTGGGTTTAGCCGTGATGAATATCATTGGCTTAATAGTGGCTGTTTTTGTTGGCACTGGACTAGTCAACAAAGAAATTGAAAAACGCACTATTTTGGTGCTTATAGCTAAACCCATCAGTCGCAGCGAATTTATCACGAGTAAATACTTGGGTTTATCTGCGGTATTAGGCGTATTACTGGCAGCCATGACGCTGATATATTTAGGATTTTTGCAATTTGCCAAAATGTCCTATTCACCTACCAGTATTCTCATTGCTGTGGGTTTCTTATTTTTGCAATTAAGTTTGATTACAGCTGTAGCCATTACCTTAGGAGTCTTTACCAGTTCTCTCATTGCCACAGCCTTAACCTTTGCTGTTTATTTAATGGGAAATATCACCCAAGATTTAGTACAACTGGGTCGTTTAAGTCGCAACCCCGGCATAGAAAAATTGACACAGGGTTTATACCTTATTTTACCAGATTTATCGCGTTTAGACTTGAAAAATGATGCTGTATATGGACTCCAAGCACTACCAACACCAACAATATTGATGAATAATGCTGGTTATGGTTTGCTGTATAGTTTCCTGTTGTTAGCGATTGCTGTGATTTTATTTTTACGTCGGGAGTTTTAAATTAATCTCCCATATTACTCCTCTCCCCAAGTTCTTAATTGTAAATAAACTAATAGCAAAGTCACAACCAAGAGTACGCTAGCAACTGCGGCAGCATAGCCAAAATCAAATTGACTAAAGGCTTCTTGGTAAGTGTAATAAACCAATAAATTAGTAGCATTCAAGGGGCCGCCACCAGTGATAATATACACAGGCTCAAAGCTTCTCAATGTAAATATAGCTGTGGTGACCGTGGCAAAGATTAAAGTAGGTTTTAGTCCTGGGATGGTGATATGGCGAAATTGTTGCCAAGAATTGGCACCATCTAATTCCGCAGCTTCGTAACGACTGGGAGAAATGGCTTGTAACCCAGCCAGAAATACAACCATGTTGAAGCCGATTTGTTTCCAAATACTAAATAAAATTAGAACTGGCATGGCCCAGAAAGTATCTCCTAACCAAGGAATAGGAGGAATAGTCAAGAAACTTAACAAACCATTCACTGGCCCAGTAGTTTGAAATAACCAGCGAAATCCTAAACCGGCAGCCACAAGGGAGATAATAGAAGGAAGAAAATAGGCACTACGTAAAACTCCCCGGAAAGCTAGGGAACGATTCAATAAAACTGCTAATCCCAAGGGTATAACTAAACTGGGGATGATACTTCCCAGCGTAAAGTAAATAGTATTGAATAAGACTTGCCAAAAATCCGCATTGACGAGCAACCGCCAGTAATTTTTTAAACCGACCCAATGAGTACCTGTAGAAGTAAAACTACCTGCGGTGAAACTCAGATAAAACAAATAGGTGATTGGCCAAATAACAAATAAGCCTAACAAAATCGCTGCTGGAGTGAGAAAAATCCAAGCTGCAAAGCTATCATCATCTAACCATTGCCAATGAAAATCGTGAGTTTTTTTCATAAAATTGTTTGTACTGGAATGTAGCTTTAGTATTAGGTACTGCTAAGATGCTGTTAATAGAATGGAATCGCTACATGATGCAAATTTTACCTTGTTTTGACAAACTACGTTGCGCTAAGTTGCTAACTGCTAGTTTAGTTTTAGCAATGCCTTTAGCGATGAATCCCTACGTCTTTGCTCAACCAGATACAGCACCAACATCTACTGTATCTCAACCTGCTGTTTCTTCAGTGGAGACGGTTCAACAAAAGTTGCTTGGTCAGTGGCAAATTCAAGACCCTTCATTACCTGTGAAAATGAATTTAATTTTTGCTCCTGAAGGGAAAATGTTTTTAATTGTTGATGAAAAAGAAAGTTCGTTAGCAGTGCCATTTGAATATCGGATTGATACTCAAACTCAACCTATGCAAATTGATGTGACTGTGCCTGATTATGCCCAACCTGTCCAGACTATTTTTGCTTTTACGGCAGATGGTCAACTGAAGTTACAAATTGATGGTACTGACCCTGGTAATGCTAGACCAAAAGATTTTTCTGCTCAAGCTTCTCTATTCAAAAAAATTTCTGATGAAGCTAAATTACCTACTAATGTGAATTTATATGATGCTAAAACTGCCAGTCAATCTAGTAAATCAGTCAGTATAGGTCAAGAAAAGATTGAGGCAATGAATCGCGCTCAACAATCCCACTATTTAAAATTTAATAAATTTGCTCGCACTATTGACCAATTAGAAATGGAGATGAAATCAGAAGATGAAAATTACCGTTATCGCATCTCTATAGGCAGAAGAACTCGTAGTGTGATTCATACAGCAACGGCGAAAAAACCAGGCATGAAAAGTTATACAGGCATTGTGTTTGTGCAGAATAATCAAGGAGAACTCCTGACACAAACGAATATTTGTGAAACTGTTAAACCTGCAACTAAAGCACCAGCACCACCAAAGATACCCAAAACGGCTGCACAGCAAATTAAATGTCCGGCTGGTTCGATTTTGTTAAAGTAATTGTGATGTTTATGAGTGAAGATTCCCTAATTAATACGGCTAGTTTAATTTCTCCTCACATTTCCCTGGTTGATGCTTCATCAAGGGCACCTGTGAAATTGGGGATTATGGCTTCTGGTAATGGTAGTAATTTTGAAGTTGTGGCCCAAGCAATTGAGGATGGTAAACTCAATGCCCAAATCCAAGTTTTAATCTACAATAATCCTTCGGCTAAGGCGGCGGTAAGAGCAAAAAATCGTGGTGTTGAGTCTGTGTTGTTAAATCACCGTGATTATCCAAGTCGGGAAGAATTTGACCGCCAAATTGTGCAGACATTACATCAATACGAGGTGGAATGGGTAATTATGGCAGGGTGGATGCGGTTGGTGTCCCAGGTACTGATTGATGCTTTTCCCAACAAAATGATTAATATTCACCCTAGTTTATTGCCTAGTTTTAAAGGTGTGCGGGCTGTAGAACAAGCCTTAGAAGCGGGAGTCAAAATCACTGGTTGTACGGTGCATCTATTGTGTCTAGAAATGGATAGTGGCCCGATTTTGATGCAAGCGGCTGTACCAGTTTTGCCAGATGATACACCAGAAACATTGCATGGGAGAATTCAGGTGCAGGAACACCGGATTTTACCTTTAGCGATCGCTCTCGCTGCACAGAAATAAATAGATAATGAAATCATTGTATGATTTTGCATCAATGCTAAAATCCACAGTTAGAAATTTTAGGATATCTCCATGCCAGTTGTAGCTAACCCGATCAAGTTTGGTACAGATGGCTGGCGGGGTGTCATTGGTGATGACTTCACCTTTGAACGCCTAGCCCTAGTAGCGCCAGTAGCAGCCCAAGTATTACACAATACCTATTTCCCTACGGTGGGTAGCCGTACCATTATTGTCGGTTACGATCGCCGCTTTATGGCAGAAGAGTTTGCCCGCGTGGTCGCAGATGCTGTCACGGCTGTTGGGTTTGATGTACTATTTAGCGAAACTTTTGCCCCCACTCCCGCTTATAGTTGGGCAGCTAAAGAACTCAATGCCTTGGGTGCTTTAGTGATTACTGCCAGTCATAATCCTGGTTCATATTTGGGGTTAAAAGTCAAGAGTGCCTTTGGTGGTTCTGTGCCTCCAGAAGTAACCAAAGAAATTGAAACATTATTAGCCACAGGAGTTGCACCCGCCCCAACCCCCGGAAAAGTAGAGAAATTCGATCCTTGGCCGAGTTATTGCCGTGCTTTGGAAGGAAAAGTTGATATTAGCAAAATTCAGCAAGCGATCGCCTCTGGTAGACTCACCTTATTTGTAGATGTGATGCACGGTGCGGCAGCTAGCGGTTTAGGGAGATTATTAGGCGAACAAGTTAAAGAAATTAATAGCGATCGCGACCCTTTATTTGGTGGTGGTGCGCCGGAACCTCTACCCAAGTATCTATCCCAGTTATTTGCAGTTATTAAAAATCATCGCCAAACTAGTCAATCAGATTTAACAGTCGGATTAGTATTTGATGGGGACTGCGATCGCATTGCGGCTGTAGACCAAGATGCTAATTTCCTCAGTTCTCAAATTCTCATTCCCATCTTAATTGACCACCTCACCCGTCGTCGTAACTTCCAAGGTGAAATAGTCAAAACAGTGAGTGGTTCCGACTTGATACCCCTTGTAGCTGCCTTACATCATCTAGCAGTGCATGAAACCGCAGTTGGTTACAAATATATTGCTGACCGCATGTTAGCTACAGAAGTATTACTGGGTGGAGAAGAATCTGGCGGTATTGGCTATGGTAGCCATATTCCCGAACGGGATGCCCTCCTCTCGGCACTGTACGTATTAGAAGCCATTGTGGAATCAGGTCTTGATTTAGGTGATTATTATCGCTACCTACAACAACAAACCAACTTTATCTCTTCCTACGATCGCATAGATTTACCCCTAGCTAGTATGGAAGTCAGGGGAAAACTATTAGCACAACTGCAAAGTCAACCTTTACAAGAAATTGCCGGAAAAGCCGTTATTGATTGTCAGACCATAGATGGTTACAAATTCCGCCTCGCTGATCAAAGTTGGTTAATGATTCGGTTTAGTGGCACTGAACCAGTATTACGACTCTACTGTGAAGCACCCACCATAGAACAAGTACATGAAACTCTGGCTTGGGCTAAAACTTGGGCAGAGGCAAACTAGGAGGAAGAAGTATAGCAGGTGACAGGTGACAGGTGACAGAAATAGAGGGGGAGTAGAGGAGAGGGGGGAGTAGAGGAGAGGGGGGAGTAGAGGAGAAAAAAGAAGATATTCGTCCTTGTCTTCCTTGTCCCCCTTCCCTTGTCCTAACCGCCCTGTCCGTTGCTATATCATCAACTTATCCACTAAACAATGTAGAGATGTTTGATGGAACGTCTCTACAAGACCATGACCCAACCAAAGCATTGATGATGTTGGGTTTCTTTCCTCACGCTTGCCACTAAACAATCCAAATTTTGAGTAAATTTTAATTGACTATGACCAAATTACTAGTAGTTGCTACAGGTAATCCCGGTAAGTTGCGAGAAATGCAAGCTTATCTAGCTGATTCAGGGTGGGAATTAACCTTGAAGCCAGAAGATTTAGATGTGGAAGAAACAGGAATAACCTTTGCGGAAAATGCGGCTTTAAAGGCTTCTCAGGTGGCAAAAGCTACAGGGAATTGGGCGATCGCTGATGATTCTGGTTTAGGGGTAGATGAACTAAATGGTGCCCCTGGTGTCTATTCTGCCCGTTACGGCAATAGTGATGCTGAACGCATTGCTAGGTTATTAAAAGAACTGGGAACTTCAGAAAATCGTCAAGCACAATTTGTCTGTGCGATCGCTGTAGCCAATCCCCAAGGTGAGATAATCATTCAATCTGAGGGTATTTGTCGCGGGGAAATTTTGGATGCCCCTCGTGGAGAAGGGGGTTTTGGTTATGACCCTGTGTTTTATGTCCCAGAGAAGCAATTGACCTTTGCAGAGATGACACCAAGTGAAAAGAAATCCATCAGTCATCGCGGTAAGGCTTTGAAAGATTTAGTACCTCGATTAATCAAAATTTTAGAGCTATGATTGGGGTGTTAATTAGCCCTTGCTGCCCATACCCTTTGTCTAGCTAAGAGGAAAATAATTGTGAGTCAGTCCTCCCTCAATCGTAAGATAACTCAAATTTTTGGAATGCTGCTAGGTATAGCTATAGCCATCTTCATTATGAGAGGCTTGGAAATTTTAACTTTTATACCTGGAGGCATAATTTTATTATTATTCTTGGGGGCGATCGCACTGGCCATGATTAGCTATGCTCAAAGGACTTGGTGGCGACTGTAGTTGAATTGATTACCAGGGGCAAGATATGGAAAAATATATATGTACTATTTGTGGTTATGAATACGACCCAGAACAAGGAGACCCAGAAAATAATATTGAACCAGGAACAGCCTTTGAAGATATTCCCGAAAGTTGGTTTTGTCCAGTTTGTGGGGCAACAAAAGATGAATTTGAACTAGAAGAAAGCTAATACTAATTCAAAATTACAGATTGGCAAAGTATTATTTCATCAAAGTTTTCAGGTTCAATCTTTTCCTTGCTTTCACAAGTGAGCAGACAAAACTATTGTTGATTACATCATCTACCTATTATTTAAACAAGATTCAAATTGCCACAAATTACAGTAGTTGTTATTGGTGGAGGGGCCGCAGGATTCTTTGGGGCGATATCCTGTGCAGAAGCTAATCCCCAAGCCCAAGTTACCTTAATCGAAGCCAGTCGCCAACCCCTAGCAAAAGTTCTCATTTCTGGTGGTGGACGCTGTAATGTCACCCATGCTTGTTTTTCTCCAGAAGAATTAGTCCAAAATTATCCCAGAGGTGGCAAAGCACTCAGAGGGGCTTTTACTCGCTTTCAACCCCAGGACACAGTTGCTTGGTTTGCATCCCGTGGAGTGAAGTTAAAAACTGAAGCTGACGGTCGGATGTTCCCGATTACAGACAGGTCGGAAACTATCGTCGAATGTTTAATTAAAGCTGCATCCCAAGCAGGGGTAGATGTGCGAATTGGTAACCCAGTAGTTGCAGTTAAGCGACAATCCACAGCACCAGGATTTGCAATCTTTCTCAAATCAGGAGAAACCATAGAATGCGATCGCCTCCTTCTTGCCACAGGTAGTAGTGCGATCGGTTATAAAATTGCTCAGGAATTAGGGCATCAAATAGAAACTCCTGTTCCCTCTCTATTTACTTTTAATATTGCAGAACCACAATTGCGATCTCTGGCAGGAATTAGTGTAGATCCTGTTTATTTACGATTATCTATTCCTAATCAGCCACAATTACAACAAACAGGCCCTTTGTTAATTACCCATTGGGGTGTAAGCGGCCCAGCAGTGTTGAAGCTTTCTGCTTGGGGTGCGAGAATGCTGCGAGAAAATCATTATCAGTGCAAACTATACATAAATTGGTTGCCAAATCTGCAACAAGAGGAAGTCAAACAAAACCTTTTAAGTGTAAAACAAGAATGGGGCAAAAAAGCGATCGCCTTACATCGTGGTGTGAACTTACCCCATCGTCTGTGGCAATATTTGGTCAATCGTGCAGATATCCCACCAGATACCCATTGGGCAGAAATTTCTAACAAAGCCTTGCATCTTCTCCATCAAGAAATCATCCAAGGTCAATATCTCATCTCCGGCAAAGGTGTATTTAAAGAAGAATTTGTCACCTGTGGAGGAATTAAGCTCAAAGAAGTCAACTTTAAAACCATGGCCAGTCGCTTAGTCCCTGGCTTATACTTTGCTGGAGAAGTATTAGATATTGATGGCATTACCGGGGGCTTTAACTTCCAAAGTGCTTGGACTACAGCCTATTTAGCAGGGCAGGATCTGGGCAAGTAGTAATATTCATGTGCATAAATAATCAGGCAAATTTGACTTGAAAGCCCTTGTTTGTGTTTTCTTCTCTGCGTGCAACAAAAAATACGGGATGAATTGAGATTATTAGCCAAAGGTACACCTAGATTCTTTGCGACTTTGCGACTTTGCGCGAAACAAAAATCATCCCATTCATCAGCAACGCCAAAAATATTTATGCTGCTACAGTTTTTCATTTTTAATTGGTATGAGGCATGATAATGGTCATCAACATCTGATGCTCAAAACTCAATCATGCTATTCAGCGAAATTGTTAATAAATTAGGTGATGCAGCTAAAGTTCATAGTCTCACCACTAACCCAGGATTAGATCCAGACATCACTGGAGTTGCAGCCATCGATGAAGCGGGACGTGGTGAAATTAGTTATATTGAAGGGTCAAAATTTGCAGCTATGGTGAATTCTACGGCTGCAAGTGCTTTGATTTTACCAGCAGATGAGCAACTACAGAGTCTGGCCACGCAAAGAGGGATAGTGTGGTTAGCGACCCCAGAACCAAGATTAGTATTTGCCAAAGCGATCGCTCTATTTTATCAACCCTATCGTCCTTCCCCAGAAATTCATCCCAGTGCGGTAATTCATCCCACAGCTAAGGTTGGGAGTGATGTTTATATTGGCCCCCATGTAGTGGTTCAACAAAATGTAGAAATTGGTGATGGTGCCATTATTCATCCCAATGTCGTAATTTATCCAGAAGCTAAAATAGGCGATCGCACTACCTTACACTCTAACTGCACAATTCATGAACGTAGCCGCATTGGTGCAGATTGCGTCGTACACAGTGGTGCTGTGATTGGTGCAGAAGGTTTTGGTTTTGTTCCTACCCGTACGGGATGGCTAAAAATGGAGCAATCAGGGTACACCGTGTTAGAAGATGGGGTAGAAGTTGGTTGTAATAGTGCTATCGACCGTCCCGCAGTGGGAGAAACCAGAGTGGGAAGTAATACGAAAATCGATAATTTAGTGCAAATCGGCCACGGGTGTCAAATTGGTTCGGGTTGTGTAATTGCCGGTCAAGCAGGAATGGCCGGAGGGGTGAAAGTTGGCAATCGAGTCACTTTAGCTGGACAGACAGGTATTGCTAATCAGGTGAAAATTGGGGATGGTGCGATCGCATCTGCTCAAACTGGAATTCACAGCGATGTTGCACCGGGAGAGATTGTTTCTGGTAGTCCAGCTATTCCTTACAAACTTTATCTGAAAATAGCGGCAATCCACAATCGATTGCCAGAAATTTATCAAGTTGTCAAACAAGTACAACGTCAATTCGCACTTAAGAAAGATTGAATCATCATTCACCTTGAGTATTGTAATTAGTGGAGGATTTTCATCCTTCACTGATACTCTGATTGATAAATTTTCCACATTTCCTCCCTGATGAGGAAATAAAAATAGACACTGAAACAGTTTGGATAGGAGGTACGGCTATTGCGATGTTCTGATTCATCAAACCGAACCTACTACTACCTAAAGTGAATGTTATTTTATAATTAGGAAGCTAAAGATTAAGCTTCAAATGAATAAAGATTGAATATAGCAAGCGTCATGTCGCTTGACAGAATAGAAGCTTAAGATTGAGCATCCCCAAACTCAATTCCCCATTGAGAAGGAGATAGTTATGGCACTCATTCGTTGGGAACCATTCCGGGACATTGAACGCTTAGAACCATTTGCTGAAATGGATAATCTGCAAAGACAAATGAATCGTCTTTTTGGTAGATTAATACCACCGAATGGGGACAGCGAAAAATTTAGTTTCGTTCCTGCTGCTGAATTGGCAGAAACTGATCATGAACTCCATTTGAGATTGGAAATTCCTGGTTTAGAACCTAAAGATATTAATGTTGAAGTCACAACTGACTCAGTTTCCATCAGTGGTGAACGGAAATCAGAAACTAAAACTGAACAAGATGGTTACACTCGGTCAGAATTTCGTTATGGTAGATTTCAACGAGTAATTCCTTTACCTGTAGAAGTTCAAAATGAGCAGGTACAAGCTGAATACAAAGACGGAATTTTGACTCTCACTCTACCAAAAGCCGAAGCAGAAAGACGGAAAGCAATCAAGGTGAATATTGGCTAGTTATGGGTATCACAAGTCAGTAGTAACTTGTATTGCTGGTTGTTGAATGAATAATTTTTCAGAGACGTTCTGATAGAACGTCTCTAACACTAATAGGGGAATAAATCAAAGTTATTCAACCTCTAACATCAAGTTCGGGTGATGACTGACCATAAAATTTATCCCTGTAGATTGGGTTGAACTAAGGGAAACCCAAAACAACCTGAGAAAATGTAAATTTTGGATTTTTTCCTTAACCCAATCTACAAATATGATACAGCATAGTGCCAGAAAATGACGTACAGATATAAATGGTAAAAATCTTGTAGGGTGGGAATCTTGACCACTATTATCTACTCTTATTACATAAAAAATGGTGTAATGTTTTTAACAAATGTGCGGTGACATCAAGATTTTTGGTATCAGAAAATGCGAAGAAAAAGCTACTCTTGTTGATATGGTAATTTTTAGCGAAGAAGACTATCAACAGAGAGATGAATAGGCGCAATTTCACAAGATAAATAGCAAAAATTAAAAGTCCTCTGCTAGGTCTCTTGTTGTTCCAGGTGATGAATAAGCAAAAAGACCAAATTGAACATCATACCCCATCAGAGAGAAAATACAATATAGGGGCAAAGCTATCCTATGATTTGATGGCTTTGCTGCTTATTATTGAGCACAACTTGGTCACTATCGGAATATATGTAAAAATGCGACACTTATTTGTCATATTTGCACATACATATTCAGAATAGCAATTTGGTCAATCATGGGGATACCAGGATGGAGAGAATTGAGATAGGAACAGCTGTGATTCAACTTCATACCGTTTCACTGTCATGATGATACGAATACTGTAGTAGGGTTTGAGCAATGCTCAACCCTGAGAGAAGGTAATATGTATCAGAATTTGCGGGCAATAGTCTCCCTATCACATCACAAAGCCTTAATGGTATAACTATTAATCAACATCCACTCTGTCCAAGTGCAGAATGTAAAAAAATACTCCTAAGATAATGTATTGAATCAGATGAATAATCCTACAGATAGATGCTGACAAAAGCGGATCACAAGCTATAGGTTGAACATGAGTTTATAGAGAATCTTGTGATCAAATTTTCTACTTTCAGCAAGTAAAACAAAAGTGTCTCCAAAGCTATCGCTGTCAACTTATCTGAAAGATTCTGGCTCAGAATTTTCAGAAAATTTGCACTAAAACATACACTGATACAGTTTCATTTGCTTGAATAGCTATATTAAGAAAACAGAAATTATCATTCCTAAACTATGGCCACAAAACTAATTGATGTTCGGGAATATACTGTAAGAGCGCATCAACGACTGATTCACACTCGTGTTTTCAATTTTGTCTGTAAAGAGTGTAATCAAGCAACTAAACGTGAAACTTTCGGGCCTCGACCGTTGTATTGCGAAAGCTGTCGTCCACCCCAACCACCAAAGAAATCGACACAAGGATCTAGTAAGGCAAAACCCCGACCAATGACTTACAAAAGTGATTCTGATTTAGGTTAATTTAACTGCCATGAATGCTAACGGACAACTCAAACCCCCCCCGGACGTATTTATTACGCCTTTGTTGGAATTAAGAGACTATTATGCAGGTCTAACTCAAGAGTATCAACGTTTATTCATTGAAGCGCGATCGCAACTAGATCATGTAGAAGCTTTATTATCAACTTGGTCTTTTGCTAACGAGGATAATCAGCTTTCACCTCTTCACACTACTAATCAAACTATCGGTGCTAGACAACAAGATTCACTCTTTTTTCTTTCGTCTGATGACGGTTCTGAGTTGGGTCATGATGATTCTGACTTTGAGTTGTTGGAGTCTTCAGAGTTGGAACTTGCAAATTCCCAGCAACTAGCACCCGCTGATGAAGACCAAAATGACACAGCAGCGGTAGTTGCTATCTCTACTCCCTCCCCAGACAGAGAGATTCATCATCCTTTCATTAAAGGGGCCGAAGTCCCTATGCTACCCCAGTATCAAGCCTTGCGGAGGATGGATGCCATTAGAAGACTATTGCAAGAATATACGGGTACAGTTTGCCATATAGATTTTATTGTGCGATCGCTCTATGGTGAACTAGAATCTACCCTGTTCAAAATTGTCAAAGGTAGAGTCCAGTCATCCTTGACTCAGGGACGAGAAAGAGGTTATTGGTCTGCTATTCCCAATGAACCGGGTTGTTATACCCTGGATTTAAGCTTATTAGCACCATCCACTACCAGAGTACCTAAAAGTATTCAACCGAAAAAGAAAAAAGCCTTCCTACCCCTAAAAACTAGGGTAGTACCCATGGTCAGACAGTTTGATGGACTGTTTTTAATTGATGCCATCACCTCTTTTTTAGAACAGCATCAGGGGCAAGTTTTCAGCGTTAACCAAGTCGTAAATGGTATCTATGGTGAACTAGATGCTGAGGATCTCAGAGAAGTCAAAAACAAAGTTTTGAATGAACTATCTAGAGGTCATCGCATTGGCAGATTCTCTAGAGTTCCTGACCAAATAGGCTTATATACCTGGGACGCAAGAAAAATCATCCCAGTTTAAACCCCAATGGTGCGTTACTCACGCACCCTCCCAAATGGGCATTTTCAATGGCAACAAATTATGGTATAATTCCCAAAATTAAAAAAATTATTTCTGCAAAAATAAACACTATTCCCAGCAATTCGTTGATTTGGATACGCTTTTTTAACCTCAATCAGTTTTAGCATCATCAGTATGAGTTTTGTAGGTGCAGCATGGTTGTTTGGCGCTGCTTGATTGTTTCTGGCTTTATTGCTGTATTTTCCTTCGGGTGTGGTGGCTTGGCCAATTCGTCAACAGAAAACGCCAAGCAAGTAGTACAAGAAAGTAACGTTTCTCAACTATTAACAGAAGTTCAAGATAAGCAGAAAGCGGAAAGTTTATTATTACAAGGCAATAATTTATTAGATTCTCAGCGTTATTTAGAAGCTTTGGCTGCGTATGATCAAGCCATTACCCTCAAAGCTGATACGGAAGAAATTTGGGTCAATCGTGGTAACGCCTTAACTGGGTTACAAAGATACGAAGAAGCCTTAGCGTCCTATGATAAAGCGATCGCTCTGCGCCCCAACAAAGATGAAGCTTGGTATAATCGGGGTAATGTTCTCACTGCTTTGCGTCGCTATGAGGAAGCTGTCAAAGCCTATGACGAAGCTATAGCTATTCAGTCTGACAAGTTTGAAGCTTGGATTAATCGTGGTATCGCTCTCACCAAATTACAGCGCTATAAAGAAGCTCTAGCTTCCTATAATCAAGCCATCAGCATTAAACCAAATTTGCATCAGGCATACTACAACAAAGCCTGTAATTATGCTTTGCAAAACAACATTGAATTAACTCTAGAAAATCTGCAAAAAGCTATTGAAATCTTTCCCGATAAATATCGTCAACTGGCCAAAACTGATCCAGATTTTGACAAGGTTCGTAAGAACGAAAGATTTCAAACACTGATTCAGTGAGGAGATTACCAAGATTCCGCTCTTAAGGCACCCAACCTAAGATAGATCGGATTTGTTCAGCTAGTTTTAACGGACGGAAGGGTTTAGATAAAATAGCCGCAACTGGTAAATTAGTAAAAACATCTTGATCAGATTGCTGGAATTTAGCAGTGACTAAAATCACAGGAATTTGTTCAGTCACGGGATTAGCCTTTAACTGCTGGAGAGTTTCCCGTCCATCCATATCAGGCATCATCATATCTAGCAAAATGATATCTGGTCGATGTTGAGTTGCTTCATCCACAGCTTCCTGACCAGAACTAGCGGTCAATACTTCCCATCCAGAACTCATTTCTATCCCCAATGTAGCGATCGCTCGCACATCCTCTTCATCATCTACGATCAAAATAGTTCGGCTCATGATACCTCAATTAAAATTCACATTTTAAACTTGTTAACAGTTCAGCAAGAGTATGGATTTAATCTCCTCCTCAAAATTGACCAAACATAACATTACATATAAATTTGAAAAATTATAAAAAACAAAAGGGGAGAACTAGGGGAGATATAACAACTGATCAACAGCAAGTCATGAATGACTTTAATCAGTAAAAATCATATCAAATCATATAATATTACTTAATTAAAGGTAAAAGCACATAAAAAATACTACCTTCACCCAATTTGCTCTGCACCCAAATTTTTCCCTGATGTTGCTGCACAATATTACGACAAATGGCTAACCCCAAACCTGTCCCTCCTTTTTGCCGGGAATCAGAAGCATCCACCTGTTGAAAAGGCTCAAAAATAGTCTGTAGTTTATCCTCTGGAATACCTCGACCTTGGTCTTGAATAGTTAGTAGTAGGGATTGAGAAGATGTGTGAGATAAAGTTTCATCTGGTTGTGCTGTTAAAGTTGCACTCAACCAAATCTGATCACCAGGTTGGGAAAATTTAATTGCGTTATTGAGTAAATTAATTAAAGTTTGTAACAATCTGTCTGGGTCACACCACAGAGTTACAGGGAGAGGATGAACAACTAACTTGATTTGTAACTGATCTGCCATTGCTTGCATAGCATCTGTCGCGTTGATCATTAGATCAGCGGCATTATACTTGACCTTACGCATCACAATTTTTCCCGCTTTCATCCGCTCTAAATCGAGAATATCATTCACCAGTCTAATCAGTCTTTCCGTATTGCTACTGGCAATTTTCATCACCTTTTTTCCCTGTTCTGTTAGAGTTCCCAATTGTTGAGTTTCTAACAAATCCATTGCCCCCATAATTGAGGTCAGAGGTGTACGCAGTTCATGACTCACTAGAGAAATAAATTCATTTTCTAAACGTTTTCTTTCTGTAATGTCATTGGCAATTAATAAACCACACACCAATCCTGATAATTCAATTAATTCTATAGAAAGCAAAATAATTTTGATATCACCATATTTCGTCAAAAATTCAAATTCTTGATTGTATATAGAGCCAACTTCTGGCAAGCTAGAAATAGCGTGAGCAATAGTTTGTGAATCCTTCCCCCAATTTAACTCTAAAGCTTGGTGTCCAATCAAATCCTCTAATCTATAACCACTCATTTTGAGAAAACTAGGATTAATGTCTATAATTCGTCCTTCCTGTAAAGTAATAATGATGATGGGATTAGGACTAGAACGAAAAACTTTAGTAAACTTTTCTTCTGCCTTAGACCGTTCATAGATTTCCTGCTGTAACAGGAGATTTTGGTTTTGTAACTGTTGTTGTAATCTGCGAATTGTCAGGTGGTTTTCAATCCTTGCTAACACTTCCTCCACCTGAAAAGGTTTGGTGATGTAGTCCACACCTCCCATGGCAAATGCTTTGACCTTATCTAGGACATCACCCAAAGCACTAATAAAAATCACCGGAATTTCACGAGTTTGGTCATAATTTTTCAACTGCTGACAGACTTCATAACCATTCATTTCTGGCATATTCACATCTAATAAAATCAAATCAGGAGGTGCAGCTAAAGCACCCCTTAAACCGGTAGAACCTTTAGTTACACTCCGCACCTTATAGCCTTGGGTTTTCAGCATTGCTGCTAGTAAATTCAGATTTTCAGGTGTATCATCAATAACTAAAATATCGGCTTTGGGAGAACTGATTTGATGATTAGACATTTATACATCAAGAAAAACAAAATTTTTAAATAGACATATCACCATCTATAGCAGGTGACAGTTAACAGGTGACAGTTCTAAAAGCTTTTGTTTGTCTAAGTTTTAGCCTTAGTTAATGTCCTAACTGCTCTGTCCATTACTATATTTAGGAAATTTTAACACCAGATTATTAGAGATGATGATAGAAATTACTGACCCATATTCATCATCGATATGAATAAACATGACGCATTTCAAACCTACTTAATTCCCATAATGGCAGTAGTGCTTGTTTAGCATGATTCAGTTGCACCTGGGAATAATTTATTTTTCCATAGTCAATTAACCAGATAAATATGCGCGTCATTAAATCGGCTTGATAGCTACTTTCATATTGGTAATTTTTGATTTTTATAAATTGCGCGTGTAAATAATTCCAAGCATCTTTAAAATTACCAGGCTGAAAATTACTGTCAACTATTACTCCTGGTACTTGTATGTTGTTCCAGGCTATAGTTTGTAAAATGCCGTTAATATAATCTATACCCAGGATTGACGCATCAGTATTTCTTACCAATTCGATAAATGCTTGATAATATCCTCGTAAAAGAAAAGAGGCGATATTTTTCCGAGAATGGTTTAACCAATCTTGAATATCTCGTAAATACGGTAAAAAATCTCTAATTTGATCAATGTTTGTGATTGGTTGTCGCTCAACATGCAAATTGATAATTTTTGCCAGTAATTCCACCTCCGACACTTGTAGCTGCTGAGAATAGTAATTCACAACATAGGGAATAAATTTCTCTAATAACCAATGTTGAGTATATTTAGCTGTCCAAGTCCCTCTAGACCCGATATTTTGTTGCCATGAATTGACTTTACCTCGTTCTAAAGATTTTAGATGCACATCATTGATGGCATATAAAATATGAATGCGGCTATGGGGTAATAAAGATAAACTGCTGCTAGCTTTTGGTAAGATAAACGCATGATCGTGAATGCCTCGACTAATCCGAATAGAATGTCCTTCTTCATTAAAAATATGCCATTCTGATTTACCTTGAGCATAATTAAATTCATGGGCGAAATTTTGCATTAATTCCCATAAACGTTGCTCAATAGAAAAAAGATGTAAGCCACGAACATGATCGAATTTCATCAATGGAAAAGCCCATGTTTCTAAGCTATTCTCAGCTTCAATCATCGATTTTTGATATTGATGACAAATAGCATCAACACATAAACATAAATCCGTCGCTTCCAACTCAGAAATAACTAAACTTGTTTGTCCTAAAGTAGCTGCAAACGTATTCTCATCGAGAGGCTGAATAAAATAACGACATCCCCATTCCGGTCTGGTTTTTAAGCCAACCATTAAACTACTTAAAATCTCTTCGTGGCTTAAATGAATTTTTAATCCCCGTAAAATATTACTACTAAACTCAATCACACAATTACCTTCACCAAAGGCTTGAGGTAATTGACAATCAATTAATACCTTGGGCTTAATCACGACGAGACGGTTGTCTTCTTGCCAGGTTGTAGGTTTAAAATCACTTGTTTCTAACAATGATTGTAGTTTGGGATATCGTCGCAGAGATTTTTCCAAAAAAATATAATTTGGATGATTAAAATTATTGTCGGCATTTTTCTTAATGTTTTTAATTGATGAAAAATTTAATTTATCGTAAAAATCAGCCGCTATTTCACTGTTGCGGAATGACTCTATGGTTAAATCAAAAATTAACTCTTCCCGTCGATATCTCAAGCATTGAAAAACTTTGAGATGGTAGCCATTAGTCATCATCAAAAACAATGGCTTTATACTAGTAAGATAAACTTGAGACTTTTCTATAGCCGCATTAAATCTCTGATTGTTCGGATGTTCCGTGGCAACAATCACTAAAGAACTATTTTCATTTTGATAAGCGATATCATTAGTATTGAAATAAATATATTCTATTTCTGTATCTTGTAAATATTCGTCTATATTAAACTGTGATCGGTAATTTTCACGCCGACAACGATCTGGATATCCTAAATATTGAAAAAGTGGCAATATCAACAAGTCTTTAACATCATTTTCGTTCTGTAATAGCCAATATTCAAATGCTTGTATCCAGTGACGAAATTCTTTCAATTTATATACATTTGACATTTGCTGATTAATCTCATGACCGCAGCTATTACAAATTCTCTCGCTATTGGTATATTCTATTGAGAAAATAACAAATCTATAGAAACTTTATCGTAGTTATTACTACGCTCTGGACGAGAAATTGCGACTAATATCATCAATAAAAACAAAGTCCGCATAGGCGGACTAGAGAAATTAGTTATTGTTTGTGATTTACAATGCTAAAAAAGCCGATTTACTATTAAGCTAAGGCTGGTACTTGCTCTAATATTCCCTTGAATAATCTTAAACCATCACTATTACCTAAAGCACTGTCTGCAGCTCTTTCTGGATGTGGCATCATGCCTAAAACATTGCCCTGAATGTTACAAATTCCGGCAATATAATTGAGGGAACCATTGGGGTTTTCACCTTGGTAACGGAATAAAACTTGCCCGTTATCTTCAAGTTGTGCTAAAGTCGATTTATCAGTATAAAATCGGCCCTCTCCGTGGGCAATAGGTAAGGTGATAATTTCCCCGACTGTGTATCCTTGAGTCCAAGGTAAATTATTACGCTCAACCTTGAGGGGGACGCGATCGCAAATAAAGTGCAAATTTTGATTTCTAGCCAAGATTCCCGGTAACAAACCAGCTTCCGTTAGTACCTGAAAACCATTGCAAATACCGAGAACCAACTTACCCCGTTGGGCATGGGCAATCACCTCACGCATCACAGGAGAAAAGCGAGCGATCGCTCCACAACGCAAATAATCCCCATAACTAAACCCACCAGGAATAATTACCACGTCAATATCGCTAATGTCCGTGTCCTGATGCCAAACCATCCGGGTTGGCTGTGAGAGTAAATCTCTGGTGACATAAGCAACGTCGCGATCGCAATTAGAGCCAGGAAAAACTAAAACCCCAAATTTCATTGTTTGTTTGTCAATTGTCAGTTGTCATTGTCAGTGCTATGTGATGAAAGAGAGAGGGTGAGAAAGAAACTGGAATTAACCCTTTTCCCTTCTTTACCCCCATTACCAATCATCAATCATCAATTACCTACTTCAGAACACCCCCGTTTGGGTTTCCACCTCAATCAAATCAAAGCGATAATTTTCAATCACTGGATTTGCTAACATTTGGTCACATATTTGATTCAAATCATTACGGGCTTTTGTCTCGTCAGGTGCAGTGAGAGTTAATTCCATGTACTTCCCGATTCTCACTTGCTCAACGTTACCATAACCCATTTGTTTGAGGCCAGATTGGACAGCCACACCAGCAGGGTCTAAAACTGAAGGACGGAGGGTGACGAAAATTTTGGCTAGATACTTCCTTTGCACGGCTTTTGCTGAATGCTGCGATCGCTATACTATAACTTTCTGTTCCAACTGAGTGAAAATATGATCACAGAGCAGCTATATCTGCCCCGAAAATATGCCAATTTAACAAAAACAGTCTATGAGAGCCATACGTACCCGCAGTCAAGAGCGAATTTTAACTTTATTGAAAAACCTCAAGCAAGGCATTTCTGCCCAGGATATTTATGTAGAACTACGTAGTCGCAATCAAAGCATGGGTTTAGCCACAGTTTATCGCTCCCTAGAAGCCCTAAAACTCGAAGGTATGGTACAAATGCGGACTTTGGCCAATGGTGAAGCCCTCTATAGCCTAGCACAGCAAGATAAACATCACCTCACATGCCTCCAATGTGGACTTTCCATCCCCATTAATCAATGTCCTGTCCATGATCTAGAACACCAATTAGAATCTACCCACAAATTTAAAGTGTTCTACCACACCCTCGAATTTTTTGGACTGTGTAACACATGTCAACTTCATCAAGAAGTGAATCAGTAGGGAGAATATAGCAATGGACAGAGTGGTGAGGACATTAACTAACACTAAAACATTAGACAGCCAAAGGCTTTTGGCACTGTCACCCGTCACCTGTTACCTGCCATATCAGCTAGAAATGTCTTTTTGAAAAAGAGGGTGAGAATCTGTAGGTGCATCAGAGACAATAGAACGGATACCCTCTAGAGTAGCGGGAATGCTGCGTGGATCGATAAACATCACCTTGCTACTATCACTCCTACCAATTGTTGCCCCCATATCCAGATAACCCAACGCAAACAGCACTTCTAAAGCTTTGTGTGCCTCTGGGTTGGCCTTCATTCTTTGGGCAATAATCTCCGCTGACTCAGCAATAGCCTGTGCTTTCAAAACCTGTTGCTGACGTTCAGCTTGGGCTTTCATGACAATGGCTTTTTGTTCTGCTTCCGCTTGCAAAATTAAAGATTTTTGTCTCGCTTCCGCTTCCAAAACTTGAGCATCAGCCTTACCCTTGGCACTATTTACCGCAGCTTCGCGATCGCCCTCTGAAGTCAAAATCGCTGCCCTTCTGCGTCTTTCAGCAGACATTTGCAACTCCATCGACTCCCGCACCGCTTGAGAAGGAATAATATCCCGTAACTCCACTCTGGTTACTTTTACACCCCAAGGGTCAGTAGCAATATCTAAATCTCGCAACAACAATTCATTGATTTGGGCCCGGGCAGTAAAGGTTTCATCTAACTCTAATTGACCCATTTCCGAGCGAATTTGAGTCAAAACCAAATTTACCATTGCTGATTGGAGATTTTCAACTTTATACCAAGCCTTCTCCATATCCACAATCCGCCAATAAACGACCGCATCCACTTCAATTCCCACATTGTCACGGGTAATGCACTTTTGGGGCGGAATATCTAACACCTTTTCCCGAATCGTCTCTTGATATACCACCTTATCAATGAAAGGGAAGACAAAATTGAGACCAGGAACTAACTTTTGGTTATAACTCCCCAATCGTTCCACCAAGGCTTCGTTCCCTTGATTAACAACCCGGACAGAACCAGCTACGGCAGAACCACCCAAGGCTAAAAACACTAGTAATAAAAACTGTTCCATATATTTATTTTCCTGAAAATCTTCCAGTTTTTCTTGTTGATATTACTTAGCTATGCAGTAAATTTTCTGGCATGACAATTAAAGTGGTTCCCTCCCTTCTCACCACATACACTCTTTGATTTGCGGGTAAGCTGAGTTTGTCATCATCACATTTTGCCCGCCAAGAATTTCCTTCGTATAAAACTCGACCAACTTGTCCTGTGGGAATTTCCGTTAAAGTTTCCGCCATAACTGCATCCTGAATCTTGGATTTACGCCGTCGCGGTTGCAGAAAGCGTCGAGACAACACAACCAATAGGGAAGAAAGCAATAGCCATAGCAATACCTGCCACCAGGTATTGACTAAACCCACCATGGACAGTACAGCAATCACAAAGGCACTAATCCCCATCATGAAAGCCACAAAAGCCGAGGGGAAGAAAAGTTCCATTAAACACAGAACTGAACCTGCCAGAAGCCAAATAGAGGTATAACTTGGCATAGCGTCACCTTAGACACTACATTTACATGAAGGCATTTCTACGATTAGATACAATTAGACTCTTTTGATTTACAAAAAATAAATTGATTCTGATGGCATAAGGTCAAAATTTAAAGTTACAGGTATATAAAATCCAGTCTATTCCGCCCTTCTGTGCAGTGACCGCCAAAGTTAATTGAAATTTACGAGTTAATTTTTTTTAAGATATAAACTTTCATGATTTCTACCGAAAGAATTATTCATTGTTCTAATCCAGAGTGCGATCGCCCCATTAACCCCATAGGATATAGTGTGTGTGGTCATTGTCAGACACCCCTGGTTTATCGATATCTTTGGGCAGTAGGCCCTGTAGCCACCGAATTTGCCGTTGGTACAAAAGTTATAGATAGGTATGAAGTCATTACACAGCGGATTTGGCTAGATACCCAACCAGCACTCACACCAGATATTCCCCCAGAATTACCAACCCAGGTTATCCCCTATCTACGCTTATATCCATATCAATTGCATATTCCCCAAGCTTATGGAATAGTTACTTCTTCAGCGGTTGGTAATATTCTCCTCTTAGAAAATGCACCCATAGATGAAATGGGCAATCTTTATCCCACCATTACAGAAGCTTGGGATCAGGCAACCACAGTTAGACAAGTATACTGGCTATGGCAAATTCTTCAATTGTGGTTGCCTTTGTCTACCTTGGGGGTAGCCAAAAGTTTAACTTTCCCGGACAATATCCGTGTTCAAGGTTGGTGTGTACGCTTATTAGAACTGCACCAGAGTGAAGAACCGCTGACTGTAAAAGATTTAGCCACTGTATGGCAGTCTTGGGTGGCTGGGGGTAATACTACCATTACCCCAGACTTGGCTCATATCA
Organism: Richelia sinica FACHB-800; assembly: GCF_014698825.1. Lineage (GTDB taxonomy): Bacteria > Cyanobacteriota > Cyanobacteriia > Cyanobacteriales > Nostocaceae > FACHB-800. The sequence continues at coordinate 23,112 of NZ_JACJTT010000030.1, read as the reverse complement.
TCCAACAGATGTATGCACCTGAAGTTGATTTACTTGCCATTAGTCATCAACTCAATCAACTCTTACTCACATTAGCCGCAGATTTGCCTCTGACATTGGCAGTGGCAGGGGCAACGGATACAGGCCCCAGGATGAAGCATAATGAGGACAATTGCTATCCCCATGGCTTAGACTCTGGAGATGAGTTTTTACTGCCCCGCTTATCAATTGTGTGTGATGGTATAGGTGGCCATGAAGGTGGAGAAGTAGCTAGTCAATTAGCAGTACAGTCTTTAAAATTACAAATCCGTGCTTTGCTGACGGAAGTACAACAAGAAACACAAATTGTACCACCTGATTTATTGCAACAGCAGCTAGAAGCTAGTTTGCGGGTGGTCAATAATTTAATTTGGGCACGGAATGAAGAACAACAACGCCAAGGTAGGGAAAGGATGGCAACTACTTTGGTGATGGCTGTACAAATACCCCAAAAAGTAACAACCTGGGATGACCGACAGTTAGAAAATGCCCATGAACTGTACATATCCCATATAGGTGATAGCCGCGCTTATTGGATAACTCGGAACTATTGCCAACTACTCACCATTGACGATGATATGGCTACAAGGGAAGTGCGACTGGGACGGGGTTTGTACCGTCAAGCACTACAAAAGCCAGAGGCAAATGCCTTAACCCAAGCCTTGGGAATTAGAGAAGCGGATCACTTGCACTTCGAGATTCAACGCTTAATTTTGGAAGAAGATGGCATTTTATTATTGTGTTCTGATGGACTAAGCGATCGCCACTGGGTAGAAAAATCTTGGCGACAATTTGCCATCCCGGTCTTGAATGGTCAAATGTCTGTAGGAGATGCCGTCAGTAGTTGGATTAACTTAGCCAATGAAAAAAATGGTCATGACAACACTTCTGTAGTGATGACTGTTTGCCAAGTGTCGCCCCCATCCTTACAGGAAGATGTACCCCTACCTTTACCAGAAATAGATGCTTCTGCCCTAGAGACCCCAGACATCCCAGAACCTGAACCACCAGCAGCGGCAGTCCCAGAACCTGAACCGCAACCTGAACCAGAACCTGAATCTCCTGAGACAGATACAGAAATGGCAGCAGAACCTATCCCTGACCCAGAGATACTACCCAAACGTCGCAGCAAAAAACTCGTACTTCTGGGAGGATTATTGGTAGTGCTACTAGGAAGTACAGGTATAGGCTTATTTGCTTGGTCTTATCTATATCCTCGTTCCTTTGAGAAGACTTGTAGTCAACTACCACCTTCTGTGCAGCAAATATGCTTGCAGATAAAGCAAGTAACAGGCAATAGGAATAGGTGATATGGTCAACCTGTGTGATTACTGTTCCCACACCTTGGTTTAGAAACAGGGAATAGAAAAGAAGAAATCAAAATTTAAAAGCTTTTTTCAAACATCAAAATAGAATTCCTACAGTTAATTACTGTATACGTTCTAAAATCAATTTTTTATCTTATTGGTGTACTAATTTAACTAGCTTAAAATTCTACTTTCTGCCATCTATAGCCGTAGACAAGGAAGTTAGGACATTAACTACAGCTAAAACAGAGACAAACAAAGGCTTTTAGCACTGTCACCCCTTCGGGGTGCACCAGTCGCTCATGGGGGAAACCCCCAAGACCGCGCTGGCTTACCTGTCACCTGTTACCTGTCACCTGCTATATAAATGGGAATTGGGGAGAAGAAAACTTCATCACCCAATACCCACTAACCATAACCAATCAATTACAAATCCTCTGCTTGATTAGTAGTGATTGCACTGGCTTGTGTATGCACAATAGTTGCTGCTTGCAAAATGGCAGTATGAGTTACTGAATTATTTGCCAAAGTAAAGAGGGGATTTGACAAAATACCAGCAATGGAAGTAGCAATTAAAGTGACAATCAAACCAACTTGTAAAGGTCTAAATCCAGGCAAATTCCAACGTACTTCTGGATAATTTCTGACTACATCCGACATTTCCTGTGGTTCTTTGACCACCATCATCTTGATGACACGAATGTAGTAGTAAATAGAAACAACGCTGGTAACTAAGCCTAGTAAGACTAGCCAATATAAACCAGCTTGCCAACCTGCCCAGAATAAGTAAATCTTGCCAAAAAATCCAGCGAGAGGAGGAATACCACCCAAGGAGAGCAAAGAAATGCTTAAACCGAGTGTTAACAAGGGGTCTTTTTGATACAAGCCAGAGTAATCGTTGATTTGGTCGGTACCGGTGCGAAGAGAGAAGAGAATCACACAGGTGAAACCGCACAGGTTCATGAACAGGTAAACCAGCAAGTAGAAAATCATGCTGGCATAGCCGGCATCAGTTCCAGCAATTAAACCAATCATCACAAAGCCAGCTTGGGCAATGGAAGAATAGGCTAACATCCGTTTCATGCTGGTTTGAGCCAGGGCTACCACGTTACCCAAAATCATACTCAGTACCGCTAGGGCTGTAAACACAAATCTCCATTCTTCCGCGACAAGGGGGAAAACAGTGGTTAACAACCGAATAGCTAGAGCAAAACCTGCGGCTTTAGAACCAACGGATAAAAAGGCAATGACTGGGGTGGGTGCACCTTCATACACGTCTGGTGTCCATTGGTGGAAGGGTGCAGCAGAGATTTTAAACCCAATACCTGCAATCACAAACACGAGGGCAATCACTAAACCTAGAGATTGACCTACGTTAGCTGTCGCAATACCATTAGCGATCGCACTTAGTTCTGTCTGTCCACCAGATAAACCGTACAACAGCGACGCACCATACAAAAATACTGCTGTGCTAGAAGCACCAATTAACAGGTATTTCAGTGCTGCTTCATTGGAACGGGGGTCACGCTTTGTATAACCTGTCAATAAGTAAGAGGAAATACTCAAGGTTTCTAGGGAGATGAAAATCATCACTAATTCACTGGACCCAGAAACAAACATTCCGCCCAGAGTAGCAGTTAATAAAATCGCGATGAATTCTGCTAAAGCAGTACCACTCTGCTCAACGTAGCGAATTGACATTAAGATTGTCACGGCAGCAGATAAAGCGACAATACCGCGAAACACAATACTTAAATCATCGCCATTAAAGCCACCGCTAAAGGCAATGGGATTGATAGCATCCCATTGTAAACACAGGGCAGCAATCGAGGCTAGTAAACCTGCGATCGCTAGATATCCAATCCAGCGAGAAGATGTACGCCCTAAAATCAAATCAACAATCAAAACCCCCAACAGGGTGATAATGACAATTCCCTCCGGCAAAATAGTGCCAGCATTCAACTGAGATGCAAGATTAGCAAAATCCATGATATGTATAGGTTTTGGCGATTAGACATCAAGGCTAACTGAGTTCATTCTATCTATAGTTCTTGACCAAAATTGCATTTATCTTTCTCTGTTTTTTCTGAGTTTTTAGTCAAAGAACACAAATCATACAGAATCAGCCTCTATTCCGTAATTAAATATCAGATATTTCCAGTCAATTGTGCAGCTTTTCCCTAGTCTAGATACTATACTAACTATCAGATTAAATTATGTTTAAATTGAAAGGAGTTTAGGAGTGCTTCGCACAGTGAGTGGAGCTATGGTGAACAGAAGTAAGGCTGACACCGCTTTGCCCAATCAGAATTTATACATTAATTTCTTCCCATATCTTCTTGCCCAGCACAAAATAAACAGTCCAGTAAATGACTGAACTGCTGACTTTGGGATGATTTAGTTGAAAAAGCTGAATTAGCTTTTATTAAGGGGAACTAGATCAAGACTTAATAACCGCCTCGTGAGTATCCAGAATTATTTTTTCCCCAACCACCAGAACGAGTACCTTTTTCTTCCCGTGGTCTAGCTTTATTCACTTTCATCACGCGACCCATCCATTCAGCACCATCAAGAGCTTGAATGGCTGCTTCTTCAGCAGCTGATGATTCCATTTCCACAAAGCCAAAACCGCGTGCGCGGCCAGTTTCTCGATCTGTGGGCAACTGTACACGTGTTACAGAACCATACTCAGAAAATACTTTAGATAGGTCATCCTCAGTGACGCTGTAGGATAGGTTACCTACGTAAATTGACATGAAACTCTCCAGAATCCATTGATGCAGAGATGTTTATTCGGAGAGCCGCTTGAAATTATTGCTAAAACCAAGATACAGTACCGCCGAACTTACTTCTCCATATATATACTAGCACAATTGCCTGTGGTGCAAGGCGCAAGTAGGAGATTTTCGAGGCTGGGGATGGTTATGAACAGTTACAACAGGTACAGCAACCTGCACTAGTAGTACAATAACATTATTTTCCTAATTTTCTGCAATCTGGGGTAGCCAATGTGAACAATATTATATTGGCAGGGAGTGACGATACCGACCATGTTCCTTCACCATCCGATTGTCTGTGGAGATCGTCAACTTGAATACTAGGGAAGCATGTATAATTTAATCTTCTCTGTTGTGCGATCGCTCTTTTATCCACCTTCTTCAACACCTGACTTTGCTTTTTCACTCCAGTATGGTTGAATTGTGGCACAAGCTGAAGAGGAGAGTGTGGGGAATGAAAAACGTTAGGTAAATTTAATCTTGAGATTACGCATTTTTCCCAGTTCTCAAAACCGTAACCTATGGCAGGATGAAACTGCAAGGGGTATTTTAAACACCTAATTCGCCAGTTATGGATGACATCAGTTAAACATTAATAAAGTAGAACGCCAGAGATTTCATTCATCATCAGGGCAAAAGTAGATCAAAGAAAATAGATCAAAAATATAATTCCTTTGCTCTATCAGACAGTTTGTGTAAGGATGAAATCACTAAAGCGATATTAGCCCCCAAGTCAGATGAACTATAAAGGATAAAGGAGAAAATACTCCTAACAGTGTCCTGTAACCGTCACACTTTGGTGGATGAAATTATAGGTGCTGCTTTCAGCTAGGGGGTTTACTAGTTCAATCCAAATGCCTCACTTCATCCTCTAGCGAAGGAGAGCATCTTGACATTTCGTCGAAATTATCTCAACTTGACTGTTTAGCTTCACAGCTATTCTTTTTTTAAAATTTCCATGTCAACTCTCGTCATCGTCGAATCTCCGACCAAAGCTCGTACCATTCGTAACTACCTGCCCAAAGACTATCGGGTAGAGGCTTCGATGGGTCATGTACGTGACCTACCCCAGTCGTCTAGCGAAATTCCCGCGGCCGTCAAAGGGGAAAAATGGGCACAGCTTGGGGTGAATATAGACTCCGACTTTGAACCGGTGTATGTTGTCCCCAAAGACAAAAAGAAAGTTGTTACCCAACTCAAAGATGCCTTAAAAGATGTAGACCAGTTGATTTTGGCAACTGACGAAGACCGTGAAGGTGAAAGCATTAGTTGGCATTTGTACCAATTATTAAAACCAAAAGTGCCAACCAAGCGGATGGTGTTTCACGAAATCACCAAAGACGCTATCCAAAAAGCTTTGAAAAATTGCCGTAACATCGATGAGCAATTAGTTCGTGCCCAAGAAACCAGACGGATTTTAGATCGGTTGGTAGGATATACCCTATCTCCATTGTTATGGAAAAAAATTGCCTGGGGTTTATCTGCTGGACGAGTCCAGTCTGTAGCGGTGCGGCTGTTGGTCAATAAGGAACGACAAAGACGGGCTTTTCATGCTGGCAGTTATTGGGATTTAAAAGCCAGCTTATTACAGGAAAAAACCCCCTTTACCTCCCAGTTGGTGACAGTTGGTGGCACAAAAGTTGCTACAGGTAGTGATTTTGACCCAGCCACCGGCCAAATTGCCCCAGGGCGCAATGTGGTGTTGTTAAATGAAGAGCAAGCAGAAGCCTTGAAAGAAAGGTTAACAGGCAAAATCTGGCAGGTGACTGATATTGAAGAAAGACCAGTCACCCGCAAACCTGCACCACCCTTTACTACATCGACACTGCAACAGGAATCTAACCGTAAACTCCGCTTGTCCGCTAGGGACACCATGCGTATTGCTCAAAATCTGTACGAGCAAGGGTATATTACCTATATGCGGACAGACTCGGTGCATTTGTCAGAACAAGCTATCGCTGCTGCTCGTAGCTGTGTGGAACAATTGTACGGTAAACAGTACCTTAGTCCCCAACCTCGACAATACACCACCAAATCCAAAGGCGCACAGGAAGCCCACGAAGCTATCCGCCCAGCAGGTAGTAGTTTCCGCACACCCCAGGAAACCGGCTTAAGCGGTCGAGAACTAGCGGTTTATGATTTGATTTGGAAGCGTACCGTTGCCTGTCAAATGGCAGACTCTCGCCAAACACAAATTACTGTTCAACTGCAAGTAGAAGACGCTGGCTTTCGTTCCTCTGGTAAACGCATTGACTTCCCCGGCTATTTACGCGCTTACGTTGAAGGTTCCGATGATCCCGAAGCGGCATTAGAAGACCAAGAAGTAATTTTACCAGCCTTGAAAGTAGGGGATCATCCCGATTGTACCGAACTGGCAGCAGTAGGACATGAAACCCAGCCCCCAGCCCGTTATACTGAAGCTACCTTAGTTAAAACCCTAGAAAGTGAAGGTATTGGCCGTCCTAGTACCTACGCCAGTATTATTGGCACTATCCTGGATAAAGGATACGCCCAATTAGTAAGTAACGCTCTAATTCCTACTTTTACCGCCTTCGCCGTCACAGACCTGCTGGAAAAGCATTTCCCAGATATTGTTGACCCCAGTTTTACTTCCAAAATGGAGCAAACTCTAGATGACATTGCCGAAGGAGAAGTCAACTGGTTGCCCTATCTGCGAGAGTTTTATTTAGGGGAAAAAGGCTTAGAAACTCTTGTCAAGGAACAAGAAAGCCAAATAGATGCTAATAAAGCTAGAACTGTAGAACTAGAAAATTTAGATGCCAAAGTTCGCATTGGTAAATACGGCCCGTATATTGAAGTGGACAATGGCGAAAGCGTAGTTACTGCATCCATTCCCAAAGACCTCACCCCCGCAGACCTCGACCCCAAACAAGTAGAGGTGATTCTCAAACAAAAAACCACGGGTCCAGATGAATTAGGTCGCCATCCAGAAACAGGTGAACCAATTTATATGAAAATTGGCACCTATGGCCCCTATGTGCAGTTAGGAGACAAAACAGAGGAAAACCCCAAGCCAAAACAAGCTTCCCTACCCAAAGGAGTCACAGCCGAAAATATCACCTTAGATATGGCTGTGGGTTTATTGGCCCTACCTCGTACATTGGGAGTACATCCAGAAACTGGTGGCAAAATTCAAGCGAGTTTAGGACGTTTTGGCCCCTATGTGGTTCATGACCAAGGCAAGGATGGTAAAGACTATCGCTCTTTAAAAGCTGGAGATGATGTTTTAACAGTCACCTTGGCACGGGCATTACAGTTATTGGCAGAACCGAAAAAAGGACGGGCTAGCAGCAGCAAGTCAAAAGCAGCTTTGCGCGAACTAGGCTTACATCCAGAAGATGATTCACCGATTAATATCTACGACGGCCCCTATGGGCCCTACATTAAGTACAACAAAACTAATGTGGGAATTCCTGAAGGTAAGACAGTAGAAGATGTGACTCTAGAGATGGCTTTGGAGTTACTAGCAGCAAAATCATCAACCAAGCGCAAAACTACTAAATCAACGACTACCAAAACCACTAAATCAACTACTAAATCAACAGCTAAATCTTCGACAACGAGTACGAAGAAGAAATAGGCAGGGTACAGGGAGGAGGGAGAGATTCTAGATAGGTGACTCTTTTAACAGCTAGTTGCAGAGCTAGGTAATTCTGGACTTCTCAACTCCTTCCCCACCTATTTAAATGAATGTGATACTCTAAGAAGTAAGGCAAGACACAAAACTGGATTTTTTCATTGCCTAATCAGCAACTTTGCATGAAAGTGTCAGCCAGATTCGAGGCCTGCGGTGCAACAATACACCAGTTTCTGCGAACCAATAAATTAATATTGAGGTATTACTCAGGAGCGGTCAGTTCAATGGATTATATAGAAAAGGTACTGGAAAAGCTTAAAGAATTAGCACGTAAGCTAATTGAAGCCCTGCTAGGGCCAGAGGCTGAGGCTGAACCGGAACTGATTCCGATTCCTGTAAATGAACCGCGTCGTCGCTAAAGTCCTGAAGGGAGTTGACGTTGCCACCTATAAGTATTTTGGTAGTACATGGGCCGAATTTAAATTTGCTAGGACAACGGGAGCCTGGTATTTACGGTTCTTTAAGTTTGGCAGATATTAATCGGTTGCTGGAGTTAGAAGCTACTAAACTGCAAGTGGGGGTATTTCCTGTGCAATCCAATCACGAAGGGGTTTTAGTAGATAAAATTCACAGCGCTTTGGGTGATTATCAGGGAATTTTGATTAATGCTGGAGCATATACCCATACTAGTGTGGCATTACGTGATGCGATCGCTGGGGTAAATTTGCCTACAGTAGAAGTACACCTTAGTAATATATATCGTCGAGAAGAATTTCGTCATCATTCTTACATAGCACCAGTGGCAATTGGCCAAATCAGTGGCTTTGGCGCTCAAAGTTATGTATTGGGTTTACAAGCACTAGTTCACCATTTGCGAGAAAAATCCGTTTAACTGTCTTGGGGTTGATTATCTGATGGTAATCACCCTTATTTAGATTTTGGTGAGATTTATCCAAAGTCTAAAATTTAAAATATCCAATTTTATGCGTTATTCTCTGGTAAATCGGGTAAGGGGAACTTTTTTAGGGGCTTTTCTGGGAGCCAGATTAGCTGACCAACATATCAGTCATTTGGGGGAAATGGCTGTTGTGGGCACAAAAAGTTTAATCTCTTTGGGGAGATTTGACCTAGAGCATTGGTTAAAGCTGCAAAATCAATTATCTGTGGGTGCAGAAAATCACCAGAGTTGGGACAAAATTCTTTTCACCACCATACCACTAGCAATTTTTTTCCACGAAAGTCCTGCCAAACTCAGATCAGGTTTACTTCAACTCCAAAATCTCTGGCCAGATGACCCAGTGGTCAAAGATACAACTTTAATATTAGGATATGCGATCGCTCAGTCTTTGAATGAGAAGTTAGATCATCAAACTTTTATCCCTTCAACTGTAGAATTTCTCCATCAAACTGACACCCAATTACCACAAATTTTAGAAAAAGTCAATATATTTGTCCAACAAGGAAAAGCACTAGCACAGGTAGAGGCTTTATTGGCTAAGGAAGAACCACTAATTCAAAGCCTAGCTATTGCCCTGTATTGTTTTCTTACCACCTTAGAAGACTTTCCACTCACCATAGGCAGAGCAACTCATTTAAGCTTAAAACAGCAGGATGTCAGAGGCATTCTGGCAGGGGCTTTATCCGGGGCTTATAACAGTAGTTTAGGCATACCCATTAATTGGCAGATTTTAGCCGCAGCGACGGAGTTACCCACATGGGGATTGAGCAATTTTGTGGAAATGTTAGAATTAGCCGATAAACTTGTGGCAGTGTGGTCAGGGGTGTATAATCTTGCTCCAGAAAATAGTGCGATCGCCCCAACAGAAGATAGCATATCCTTAGGATTCACTCCCTTGTCTATCTTTGCAGCTCCTCATATTATTCGCCCAAGATAAATTTAGTCAAGTAATTTCCATGATTTTCCTATCTCTATTGAGTAACACATAAATCAGCGTAATGAACACCAAGGAATTTTGGCAATCCTTGAGCCAGCGGTTAAGGGAATGGCAGCAACAGCACCAACTGTTATCCCCTAAAACTACATGGTTAGATTTAGTAATTACTCAAATGGGACAACAGGGAAACCCAAAATTACACCAAAAAATTCTCAAAGATTTACTTTTGTATTTATCACCGGGAAGTAAACAGGGTGGACAACAAAAACGTAGAAAATCGGCCCAATTAACTACATCACCAGGCAGAATGGAAACAGTGATGTTGAGTTTTGTGCATAAAAAACGTTCTTCTGTGTTGTTGGTTATATCGATTATTTCTCTCACAGGTGTAGTAGGTAAAGATTTATATAGACAACCAAAATTAAAGGTAGGAATACCAGCTAATCAAACCTTCATTGCTCCCTCTACAGATGAAGTGGAAGATAAAGAAAAAACAGAAATGAACCGCAAGGCAGCGAAAATACAAGCACTGCCTATTTTAATGATTGACCAGGAAATTAATCAAAAAATTAACCAAAATCTCCAACAAATAATTACTACTGGCAAAGAATTGAGAAATGTGGCTGGTGCTTTTCCTTTCTTTGATATTTCATTTTTATCGATTGCTAGCCAACGTTATCTGCGTTCCTGTTCTGAATCAGAATGGCAACAATTACAATTGATTCTCCAAAATCGTGATCAAAAACGGTTTCAAGCTAATCCAGTTCTCAAGCCCCACGGGTCAGTTGTCTCCCTACCAATATTAGAACCCGAAAATTTGCCTCAATCAGAAATCAAACAAATCGACAACGTAGAATTAAATCGTGCTTTCAAGGAATTAGAAACTTATCTTGCTACCAATGCCAACAAAAATTTGTCTAGTATTATTTATCCAATTAATCAAGCGAGAAAAAAATATAACGCAGCAAAAAATAAATTAGCAGCACAAGAAAATATATATAACGAAACTGTGTTGTTGGAATTATCTGATGATGATTGGTCTACAACCCAAGCGGCAATTCATCAAAGTGTAGAAAAAATCCTCACCCAAGGTATAGCAGTAGGATTGCCAGATGAGCTTTTAAGTGAAGCAGTGAAATTACAAATCCAAGGTACTGTACCTAATGAAGCAGAATCTTTAGCTAGCAAAATATTATTGTCCGTATTAGAAGCAAATTTAAAACCAGATGCAGATAAAACTAAACAACAAGCACAACAAGCTGCTGATAATGTTACACCTGTGATGGTGAAAGTTAAACAAGGAGAAGTAATTGTCAAAAAAGGCGAGATAATTACTGAGTGGAAACTAGAGGTTTTAAAGCACTATCATTTAGTTGGCATCAGGGTGAATTGGTTGCAGTTGACGGTTTTAACTGGGGTAGTAACTGCGGCTGTGGGAATATTTGTTTGGGTAGAAAAGCTCAGTAAAAGTCAATTACGACAACGCGATCGCTTGTTGATTTTATTGCTAACCTTAAGTACACCGGGTGTGTTAGCTTTGGGATTGCCTTATACTACCTGGAGTGGCATGGGTTTATTACTAGGTAGCTTCTATGGTTCTACCTTGGGTGTCACCGTAGTTGGGTTACTATCATTCATCCTTCCCATCGGCTTAGATGCTAGTAAAATTGGCTTAGTTGCAGGGTTGGTAGGGGGAGTATTTAGCAGTGTTGTTGCACCCAAATTGCGATCGCGTGAAGAGTTAGCATTATTAGGTATAGTGATTGCTGTGATTCAAGGCAGTATTTACCTGATTTTCAAAATCTTCACCGGTGCAGTTTTTGGTTCCAGTTGGTATTTTGTCCTCCAAGAAACAGGTTTATTTGCTGTCTCTGGTTTAGCTTGGAGTGTGGTGGCTTTAGGTATCAGTCCCTATCTCGAAAAAATATTTGATTTAATAACCCCCATTCGGTTAGCAGAACTAGCAAATCCCAATCGACCTTTGTTACAGCGACTCGCGACAGAAACACCAGGCACTTTTCAACATACTTTACTAGTTGCTACCTTAGCAGAAGCTGCTGCTAAAGAATTGGGATGTAACGTGGAACTAGTTAGGGCTGGTACACTGTATCACGATATTGGGAAAATGCACGACCCCCAAGGATTTATCGAAAATCAAATGGCAGGCCCCAATAAACATGAAACAGAAATTAAAGACCCTTGGCAAAGTGCCGCAATTATTAAAAAGCACGTGACCGAAGGGTTGGTCATGGCAAAAAAACACAGTTTACCAACAGCAATTCAAGCGTTTATTCCCGAACACCAGGGAACAATGACCATTGCCTATTTCTATCACCAAGCACAACAAATAGCTAAAGAACAACCCAACATTGAAGTTAATGAAGCTGATTTTCGTTACGATGGGCCAATTCCCCAATCAAGAGAAACGGGAATTGTGATGTTAGCAGATTCCAGTGAAGCTGCCTTGCGGAGTTTAAAGGATGGCACACCAGAACAAGCAATAAATATGTTAAACAATATTCTCCGCGCTAGGTGGCAAGATGGGCAATTGGCAGAGTCAGGATTAAAAAGGGAAGAGATGACGCAAATTGCTCAAATTTTTGTCGAAGTATGGCAACAATTCCACCACAAACGCATTGCCTATCCTAAGCAGAGGATAAAATAGGCTTTGCTAAATAGCCATTAGGGTAGTTTGCTATGGAAAAATAGTGAAAATAAATTGATTAATTGTCAATCTGATTAGAACCCAAGATGCTTGATTATCAAAATCCGAGAGATAATGCTGTGAATTTTCTGAACCAAGATTATCAACAGCGTTTATCTATTCTTGAAAAATTAGGAATTGCTCGTTATGATTATTTAGCTAAGTTAGCTTTAAATGAAGCCAATATTAATTGTATAATAAAATTTTTATATCAGCCAAAATCTTTAAAATTTCCTAATTTAGTGGGAGCAGATTTGTCAAATCTCAATTTAGATTACGTGAATCTGATTAGAGGTAACCTATGTGGTGCCAATCTTCAAGGTAGTAGTTTAATTCATGCTGATTTGCTATTTGTTAATTTCACTCAAGCTGATTTGAGCAATGCTAATTTAACTGATGCTACATTAAATGAAACTATGTGGAACGATACTTTAGTAGTAGGATGTCAATTTGGTGCAGGGATTGGATTAACAGATAAACAACGTAAAGATTTACAAATGCGTGGTGCTTTATTCAATAGTTCAGATGATGATTAACATGAAAAGATTGTGACTATTTATTGCATAAATTCATGAACAAGGTGCTAAAACTTCCCCAAAAATTGATGCTGCTAGGTTCAGGAGAACTTGGTAAAGAATTTGTCATTGCTGCCCAACGTTTGGGTAATTATGTCATTGCGGTTGATAGATATGCTAATGCTCCTGCAATGCAAGTGGCCGACTGTGCTGAAGTAATTTCCATGCTGAGTGCAGAAGATTTAGAAGCAGTGGTCAGTAAGCATCAGCCAGATTTGATTATTCCCGAAATTGAAGCAATTAGAACTGAAAAGTTATTAGAATTTGAACAAAGGGGAATTACAGTAATTCCCACTGCCGCTGCGACTAATTACACCATGAACCGGGATAGAATTCGGGAATTAGCACATCGAGAATTGGGAGTGAGAACAGCTAAATATGGTTATGCTGTCACCTTAGGAGAATTAATAGCAGTATCCGCAGAAATTGGCTTTCCTAATGTGGTGAAACCAGTGATGTCATCCTCTGGTAAAGGTCAATCTGTGGTGCAAAATCGAGGTGAAGTAGAACAGGCTTGGAATTATGCGATCGCTAATTCTCGTGGTGACAGTCAAAAAGTAATAGTTGAAGAGTTTATTAATTTTGAAATTGAGATTACTTTACTCACCATTAAACAGTGGGATGCACCGACAATTTTCTGTTCTCCCATCGGCCACCGTCAAGAAAGAGGTGATTATCAAGAATCTTGGCAACCTGCAAATATTTCTGAAGATAAAATCCTCGCAGCCGAAGAAATAGCGAAAAAAGTTACTGATGCTTTAGGTGGTGCAGGTATATTTGGAGTAGAGTTTTTTATCACCAAAGATGAAGTAATTTTCTCAGAACTTTCTCCCCGTCCCCATGATACGGGAATGGTAACTTTAATCTCTCAAAATTTGAATGAATTTGAATTGCATCTCCGCGCTGTTTTAGGTTTACCAATTCCCCACATTGAACAACTAGGCCCTGCTGCCAGTGCAGTGATTTTAGCCTCAGAAAAATCAGATTATATTGCTTTTACAGGGGTGGCAGAAGCCTTAGCAGAAAAAGATGTAGATATTAGATTATTTGGTAAACCTGCTGCTCATCCTTATCGACGCATGGGAGTAGCTTTAGCTAAAGGTGACAATGTGCAAGCAGCTAGGGAAAAAGCCACCAAAGCAGCAAGTAAAGTGAAACTAGTTTAGAGAAGACCTCTTGCGTTCTTCTTTGCGCCTACCCTTCTCCTTCGGAGACGCTAACGTGAACGGGAATGCCTACGGCACACTACGTGAACGCGAAGCGCGAAACAAAAAACATTTACGCAAAAAATCCCATGTAGTAGTGAGTAATTAACTACTCACTACTCAACACATTCTATCTAGTAAAACTATGAGAAGAATTCACTGATGCCACAGGGTGAGGGTGGCTGAGGTAATCATAAACTAGATGGGAAACTTGGCGAATGAAGTCCCTACCTCTAGAGTCTTTGTAAGGGCGTTTAACATAAATTGCTGCCAAATAATGCTTTCCATTGGGCATAGTGACAAACCCAGCATTGCCGATGAGAAAACCAATATCGCCGGTTTTGTGAGCAATAACCGCACCTTTCCCTAAACCTGCGGGAAGTAATGTGCGGGTTTTTGTATGACGGAGAATATCTAATACTTGTTCTTTGCTGGAGCTAGAAACGAGTTTATCATTCACCAATAAAGCTAATACCCGTGCCATATCCTCCGAACTGCTGGTATTGGTTCCCCGCAAGTCAGCTAACAGATGACGAATGACTGTATCTTGCAGTCCCCAACTGCGAAAACGCTGATTCAGTTTGGCAATTCCACCCAAACGATCAATAATCATGTTGGTTGCAGTATTGTCGCTGATGACAATCATTTTGGTCACGGTTTCTAAGGCCGTGTACTTTTTGCCAACCCGCTGATATTGCATTTCTCCAGAACCACCAGTTACCAAGTCACTCCGCATGGTTAACTTTTCATCCAGACTGACCTTACCAGCATCTAAATCTTGAAAGAAAGCCACAAGAATTGGCAATTTAATTGTACTGGCTGCGGGAAAAACGCGATCGCCTCCTATATCCAAATAATTGCCAGTCTCCAAATCTAGGAAAAACATTCCCGTATCTAGAAAGCTATAGCGGTGCATCAATGCTTTAATCTGTGGTTCTAATTCCTGCATAGGAGAATTCAAAGGCACCACACCAGCAAATTGATTGCCATTAGTCACCTGGGGAATATTTTCCTGTACCGGTTGACTACTGGGAATAGCAGCTTTGACTGTTGCACCCCAGAGAAAAGCACTAAAAACACCAGATAGCAGCAAACTGGCTTTGAAAATATGAGTTTTGTGTGTGAGTTGCATGAATGAACAATAACCGATGTGGAAACACGAAGCATTCGTTTGATTAAAACACAAGCTGAAAAATTTGGATGCCGAAAATATCAACATCTCAAAGTCGCAAATCTTCAGCAATACGATGAGCACACGCAAAACCAGAAAAAGCCACTGCATTCAAACCCTGACCAGGGAAGGTACTATCTCCCACACAATACAGACCAGGAATAGCGGTGCGATTAAACGGCATTGACAATAACCCCCACAATTTCCGTCTGGGTATGGGGCCGTAAGTTCCATCCATTCTTCCCAAAAAGCGACGATGGGTGCGTGGTGTCCCTACTTCTAAATAATCTAATCCTGCATTTAAGCCAGGGAAAACCTTTTCTAAGCGTTCAATGATTTTTCCTGCCACTAGCCCTTTCTTTTCTCTGTATTCCGTTGCTGAAAGTCCTTGCCAATGAACAATCCAGTCTGGTGTAAAGGCGTGGATAATATGATGTCCTGGAGGCGCTAAATTTGGGTCTAGTAAGGTGGGAATGGAAACAAACAGAGTCCCCATTGATGCTGTCATCTGCTGCCAGTCTTCCAAGATGATATGATGACATGCTGTTGCCGTAGGTAAAACTTCTGCCTTCACACCCATATGTAAACTCAAGAAGCTGGGTGATTTTTCATAGGCTTGTTGCCATTTTTTCTCATTATTAGGCAGGTGTTCTTGGGGAAGTAATTTTGTAAAAGTATCCCAACGTGTGCTATTGGATACTATTTTTTTACCATAAAATTCTGTACCATTGGCTAGTCGTACACCTACAGCCTGTCCTTTTTCGGTGATGATTTTCGTTACTCTGGCTTGGTATTTAATCTCACCACCTGCTTGTTTCAAGCCTTCAACCAACTTTTGGGCAATTACTCCCACTCCACCTTGAGGATAATTTACACCACCATAATGTCGATCAGAAAACACCATCCCCGCATTAATCATTGGTGTCATATCTGCTGGTACTACTGACCAGCAATAGCATTCTATATCGATAAATTTTAATAATAGTGGATCTGTAATATATTTTCGAGCAATATCGCCGGCATTTAGAGGTAAATACTTAAGTAATCCTAAACAAGCTAAGGGATGTTGAAAAAATACACGCAATAAATACTTAGGTTCTTCTAAAGATAGCAACTCAATATTATTAAGGCAGTTAAAAACTTTTTGGCATTCATCATAAAAACGACGAATACCCATTGCTTCATGGGGGAAATAATCCGTCAGGTTTTGCAAAAACTTTTCATACAATCTGTCTACTTTGATATCTAATTCATTAGGTAGATGGTAGTGAATCTGTATTGGATCAGGAATGCTGTGAATATGTACATTCACGGCAGCTAAGGCACGAGTTAGTAAGTTTGTTGTCCCCTGATTACCTAAACCAAAAATCATGGAAGCACCAACATCAAATTTATAACCTTGGCGTTCAAAATAACCTGCACTACCACCAGGAATAAGATAACGTTCTAAAACTAATACTTTTGCCCCTTTTGCTGCTAATTGGGTGGCTGTAACTAAACCACCAATACCAGAACCAATCACAATGACATCAAAAGTGGAATCAGGGGACATAGACAATTAAAAATTAAAAATAACTCTAGGGATAGTGATAGGAGTTTCAATTTTTGTATTTTTCAAAACATATGTAAGATAATACCACGCCAGGAATCTGTTGATGAAATAGGCAATTTAGATATTTTTTGGTTGTTTAAATAGTCTCTAGACATAAAAAAGAGGGAGAAGCCTGCTACCGCCGGCTCATCCCGTCTGCCGATCCTTTAAAGAGAGGAGAACACTGTATAACAATATAGCCTTGATTGAGAATGGCTGTCAACTGTTAATGCAAAATATTTTCAATAATCTGGGGTGCTATGGCTGGAGTGAGGGAATGAAAATGCCTAGCCGTGAATATTCTCAATCCAAAATCCAAACTTGGTATGATTGTGTTTCAGTTCTCATCTAAATCGAAAGCTACCCGTTTCTAGCTATGACGCAAAGATTGCTTGTTTATGTCCCACCCCATCCCCTCATCAAACATTGGCTAGGCGTAGTCCGTGATGTAGCTACACCTTCGGTATTATTTCGCAGCGCCATTACAGAGTTAGGACGATGGCTGACCTATGAAGCAGCACGAGACTGGCTACCAACCCAAGATACGACGGTGCAAACCCCTTTAGCAGCATGTCCAGCTACTTTTGTTGACCCACAAGTTCCTGTGGCGGTTGTACCAATTTTACGGGCGGGATTAGGATTGTTGGAAGGAGCGCAGACTTTATTACCTTTAGCGTCAATTTACCATCTGGGTTTGGTGCGAAATGAGGAGACTTTGGAACCTTCCTGTTATTTGAATAAACTGCCAGAGAAGTTTGACCCACAAACACGAGTTTTGATTACTGATCCGATGCTGGCAACGGGAGGGTCTATAATGACAGCGATGGCAGAATTGACGCACAGAGGTGTCGATCCAGCCTTAACGAGAATTATTTGTGTAGTAGCAGCACCCCCAGCCTTACAGAAGCTCAGTGCTGAATATCCTGGTTTAACCGTTTACGCTGCTACTATTGACGAAACGGTGAATGATCGAGGATTTATTGTACCGGGATTGGGTGATGCTGGCGATCGCATCTTTGGAACTTAAGCTAGGATGCACCTAGAGCGGGACAATAGCTTCAATTATGTGACAGTTGCAGGTTTGTTGAAGGTGGTAAAAATATGAGTAGAGATGGTTTTACCAGTGGTTTTTTAGCTGGAGCCTTTGTTGGTGGTTTAGTGGGAGGAATCTTAGGTGCAGTTCTGGCTTCCCGTCGTGAAGGTGAATTATTAGCAGATGACAATGTTCTGAGCGACAATAATCTGAGCGACGCTGAAGTTCTCCCCAGAAGAAGGCAGATGCGGGCCACTACTAATGAAAGTATAGAAATGGATGCGGCCAGGCGATCGCTGGAAGATAAAATTGCCCAATTGAATGCCACAATTGATGATGTGCGAAAGCAGTTAGGCAACGTCAATGGTAATTCATCCCAGACAGTGAATGAGCGTTCCCTTTCCCAAGATGTGTAAAAAGTTGTGATTTTTGAGCAAAAAATGTCTATTTTCGTAGATACAGACCCCAAATATCTACAGACACAATGACATAAGCTAAATTAAAATCAATCCAGAAATCATATCTCAACCTTGAGCAGGAAACCTATCTAACCATGAGTTTACTTATTCCTACCCTAGCCAGCTTCATTACCCTCTATAGTTCTTTGTTGATTATTCGAGTGTTATTGACCTGGTTTCCCACCATCAACTGGTACAACCAACCATTTGCTGCTTTGAGCCAAATCACAGACCCTTATCTAAATCTGTTTCGCTCAATTATTCCCCCATTAGGTGGAATGGACTTTTCCCCCGTGCTGGCCATTTTGGCACTCAATTTCCTGGGAAGTCTATTGACAGCATTTTAATCACCCCAGCCTGAATGCTTGTACTGGATTTCGCTAATAGCATCATTGATGTTTGTAGAGACGTTCCCTTTCTCACCGTCTCTACAAGTTTTTGTGGCTATCCTACTTCCTGACTGGGGCGGTAAAACCAGACGCTTTAAACTGCTTTAACTTCAAAGGTGTTGGCTGGTTCACAGGTACAGAAATTCTTAATTCAAAATCACTCACACCTGGTGGCACTTCAGGAATTGAACCTAGACGAGTACGATTTTGCAAAATAGGGTCATTGTTAGCGTCGTAAATGCGTCCATAGATGTCTGCATCATAAACGGTTTTATAAGTACCATTTTCAGCCTTGCCAGTGACGATAAAACAATTGGCAGCACCAGAACCGTTACTAGTGACAGCACCTTGCGCTAGTTCAGGAGGACAATCTTTGTAGGTTAGGTCTGATAATTTAATTTGGGTGAGTGCCAATGCTGAAGGTACAAATACCCCCAAAATTAAAAACATGACCGCAGCAAGATAGCTCAACTTAAGCAATTTTGATAACTGAGTTTTGATTTTTAAGTAAGCCTCTACCCCGACAGCTAGAAAAATTGGTAATAAGCGGCTGTTGTTCCTTTCCATATCTCAAACAAATAATCACAATAAGTTTTAACTATACTGCGTTGTCAATTATCGCTTCAGCATTGATTTCCGAGAACTGTGTCCCACATCACCTTACAGAAATTTTACAATGCAGGGATTATAAACTTTAATTTAACCTTTGCAATAATTATATATAGCCGTAGACAAGATGGTTAGGACATGAACCACAACTAAAACCTGAATACTGAAAGGCTTTTAGCACTGTCACCTGTCACCTGTCACCTGTCACCTGCTATAAATAACCTTAAATTGCTATTCACTATGACTCCAGATGAAATTGATACAGCATTGCAAATGGCCTTTAACCAATGCTGTGCATCTGGCTGTCCTCTTTCTGAGCAACAAAAACAAATATTACTGCAAATAGTTGAGCAATTTCAGGGCAATTCTACCACGTTATCAGATGCCGATAATCCTTTAGACGAACTGACTTCAGAAGAGGTAACAGCTTTGTTGGAGTTTGTCACAACAGAACAAGAGCAAAACCGATTTTGGAAAGTGCAGTTGCTCAATGATTGGTTGCAGGCAAAAGATTCAGGTAGAGTACAGTTTATCCGCGATCGCTATGGTTTACAGTGGTTAAATCGCGTGCAATTACATCACTTTGACAAATATGCTGATACTAGAGATTCTATCAAACTGAAAGTAGGCGATCGCATCGAAGTTTCCAACGCTTTGTGGGAATGGGTACAAGATAACGGCCCCTGTCAACGGGAATGGTTTCCCTGTATCGTCATAGAGGTCAATGAAATCAACAATGGGAATGAATCCTTAACCACCTGTCTAATTCGCTTCCTCAACGGCACCGAATACGAAATTCAAGGCATTTACGAATGGAATCGCTGTAACTGGCGTGCGTCAAAAAGCTAGGTGATAGTAAAAATTAAATATGGGATCAGTTTCAATAGAGGGCAGGAGGCACAAGGCAGGGGGGGGAAACAGAGGACAAGGGAGACAAGGAGGAATATCTTCTTTTTTATCCCCCTCTCTTTCTGTCACCTGTTCCCTGTACCCTGTCAGTCACAGACTTAAGTAGCAGATGTACCAAATAGCAAAGGTGTGAATTAAGATTCACACCTTGCAAATAATCTGAGAATTTACTTAACTCCCCAGGCTGGATTCGAACCAGCGACCAATCGATTAACAGTCGATCGCTCTACCGCTGAGCTACTGAGGAACGCTCACAACGTTTATTATCATAGCGCCAGTTTCAGAATATGGCAAGTGCTTTTGGAAAAATTTTTGGATTTTTTTGGAAAATCGGCTCAAGCACTGAATTTACCTAGCCAAAAACAGATCCAAAAGTGCCATCCAGGACAGGATAGAGGCGTTATTTCCATCCCATCCGCAACTCAGTCAAACGCTGTCTAGCTTTAGCATCAATAGCATGAGCTAAAAAGCGGCTTTTTGATTGTTTACGCGGATTATATTTGTGCCGCATTCGACACACAGTTGCTTCAACTTCACCGCATAGTTGTTGTGCTGACAACCATTCGGCACCATACCCCTGCACCATTAATTGTTGCGCTCGGTCTGAAGTCGCAACAATGAAGCGCGAAATCAAAGATTGTGTGACTTGTTCTCGTAATCCGGCACAAGCTTTTTCAATATAAGTATCTGCGGTCTGCCCAAAGTCGGTGTAATGAACAGAGACCAATTCGGTAATAATTTCCCTATTACTGGAAGCATTTTGATATTGGGCATCAAAAACAATTTGAGTTGCATAACCCTGAAAAGAGCTATAACTAGTCATTGCTTCCACTAATTCCCCTCGTGCAGCTTCAAGTCCAGCTTGATCACGAGTTTTCTTCAAGCAAGGCCAAGCGCCTATAATATTGTAGCCGTCTACTAGTAAAACGGCCGGGACGATGGAACGGAGCATGGTTTTTAATCACAATTTTCTAGAGTTAACAAAAATCATTCATAAGTTTTATAGTAGTTGAAGCATCCCTTGTAACACTATGTTACATAGGATAAAAAGTATCCAAGTACGGCAAATATAGACCTGAAGATAGAAGCACCAATTTGGAAATTGCTGCTAAAAATCCTGATTTTCCCCATTTTTAGCAGATATGTAACCAATTATTAAAATGTTTGAATATTATTTAATGAATTATTTTGTTGTTTTTTATACGAATGTATAAAGATGATTGTGATATGGGTGCAGTAAAGTTAATAATTATTGCATCTGTGAAAGATGAATAGATTTTCTTGCTTTCTTCTTCCCTAGTCTCTTCTGAGCATCATCAAACTAAAACACCAGACCCATAGACTGGAAATCTGGTGAGTATGAGTTGATAATAATTTTGAGCACAAGCAAATACTGCTAATCAAACAACCTCATTTTCCACAGTCATTAGACGCTGTTTGAGACGTTCGGCATCACCAGTATCAACTAATATGCCTTTTTCAAGTAAGAAAGCACCATCACAATAATTTAATTCATCTAAGCGATGAGTAACCCATAAAGCAGTTATACCGCGACTTTTGACCAGACGACGCACACTAGCTACTAAATCCAGTTGACTATCTGGATCTAGTAAAGCAGTCGGTTCATCTAATAATAAAACTTCGCAGTGGCGAGCGATCGCACCAGCAATAGCCACACGCTGTTTTTGTCCACCAGACAACGCATAAATCGGTCTACGTTGTAAAGACAGCAAATTAACTGCCCCCAAGGCCTCTTCCACCCTTGCTTTTACCTGAGCAGGAGCCAACTTTTCAGATACCAAGCCAAAAGCCACATCAGCACCAACTGTAGGCATTACCAGTTGATGATCAGGATTTTGGAACACAAAGCCAATGGGAGGTAAAACCCCGATTTCTCCACTTTGGGGAGCTAGTAAACCAGCTATCAATCTCAGTAAAGTTGATTTGCCACTACCATTAGTACCCAAAAGCATCCAAAATTCGCCCTTGGGTACTTGGAGAGAGCAAGATTTGATTACTTGCTCCCCATTAGGCCAAAAGAAGTTTAAATTTTTAACTTCGATGCCCGCTACCGTCATGTATTTACCTTAGTTACTCAGCAGCTAAGGCAAAAAATCCTGGTGCCCTACCACTACTGGTAGCAGCACCATCTTTCTGTACAATCTGTACCCCGGAAATTTCACTAGCGCGAACAGCAATTTTTTTCTCGGTCTTGCCTTCGCACTTTAACTCCACAATATCAGGGTTACCAGAGCGCATCGCCGCCAAAATCAGCTGATAGACAGCTTCAGCGTCTTCGGCTGACTTACGTTGTACTGATATCGGAAACGCTGTATTTTTGATGCTTAAGTCAATGGTAAACATTTAGGATTAATAAATTTGCACTGTAGGACTCATTCTAGCGTTATTAGTTGGTGGCTAGTAGTCGCTAGTTACCAGTTGCTTGTTGATCAGTGAATTATAGCCAAGATTAAATTTTATCTCCTCAAGCACTGGAAAAATTAGAGATTTACACTTATTATGATGAGAGAGAGTAAATAATTGTTAAGTAAATTGACAATCTACTTACTTTCTGGTTAGCCGAAGACTGCAATATTGTCATCTCTAACATCTTTAAAAACCGTACTTATAAACATTTGGAGATTTTCTCTAATGACCATCGCAGTAGGCCGCCCCACAAGTAGCAGAGGGTGGTTTGACGTACTAGACGACTGGTTGAAGCGCGATCGCTTCGTATTCATAGGATGGTCAGGGGTGTTATTATTTCCCTGCGCCTTCCTAGCACTAGGCGGTTGGCTCACAGGGACAACCTTCGTCACCTCCTGGTACACCCACGGACTAGCCTCATCCTACCTAGAAGGATGTAACTTCCT
>NZ_JACJTT010000003.1 GCF_014698825.1 Richelia sinica FACHB-800 | reverse complement strand
TGATACTTATTTTCATTAACTCTCTTAGGACTTAAATAAGCTTTAGTTCTTGTGTACTATTTTGGTGGCTTTTTTTGATGTGTGACAGTTAGGGTGCGGAAGGTGGGATGGATATCTTCCCTAATGCTTTAATTGCTGCTAGTCGTAGGGGCTGGGGAACACCAATTTTCGTGTATTCAAACAACAGATTTAAAGCGGTTTCTGAAGTTTTGAATTCTGCTAAACCAGCGATCGCTCCACTACGTACCACTTCATTCCAACCTGCTTTGTCTTCTAGGACAGATTTGAGCAGCTTGATCACCTTTTCCTCATGGGGTTTATCATCTAAGTTAGCAGAAGCGATCGCCCCAATACTCCGACAGGCAGCAGCTTCTACATAGTAGCTGGGGTCGCCATCCTGAACAAAGCCTTTCAGAGCCTTATAGCTAGGATAGGTTTTAATTTGACCGAGAGCTTCAATCACTGCTCGTCTGACAAAGGGACTAGCATCTTGCAATCCAGGTAGCAAACTATCAAATACTTGGTCGAGTTTAATGGTAGCTAATTGTTGTGCTACCTCTACACGCACTCCCCAAAACGGATCATTCACTAAAGCTGCTGAAAGTGCTTTGACTGCTTCTAAACCACCTTTTTTCGCCAATGCTTCCGCTGCATAGATTCTAGAAGTGGGGTGGGGGTCAAATTCCAACTGTGCTTTCAACTCAGGAATGGGGTATTCTAAAACCACAGTTTTTAAATAATTATTGCCCACATCAAAGCTAATAAAATCTGGTTTGCTAGCTAGGGGGAAATAAAAACTTTGTTCCTTTTCATGCACCCGCACGGTGAAGGTGATTAAAGAGGGAGAAGCATTTTCTAGTTTGTAACCAAAGCCAATGGGAATTTTTAAATCAAATAAATCTTGATTATCTGTACCAGCTTGGGTTTGTGTCACTGTTAACTTGCCTAACTTTGCATCTCCATCCCAGGTATAAGCCACTTTAAAATCAGGATGACCACCACGATAAACATATTGGTCAAACAAGAAAGCTAAATTGCGTCCTGTAGCTTTTTCAATCGACCGCAGTAAATCTACAGTTTCCACTGTGGTGTGAGCATTGTCTTGCACAAAGGTCTGAATGGCACGCCAAAATAACTCATCTCCTAATTCCGCCCGAATCATGTGATAAACACAAGATCCTTTTTCATAAATGTGGCGGTCATAAAGTTCTATGGCTTCTCGGTAGATGTGAGTTACCATTGGTCGCCTATAGCGGGTGCTATCTTCACTGAGATAGCTTCTTCCTTCCTGTAATCGATAATAGGCGGCTTCGTTCTGGCCATATTCGTGTTCTGTCCACATCACCTCCGAATAGGAAGCCATTCCTTCCTTAATCCAAGCTTGGGACCAATGTTTAATCACCACCAAGTCCCCGAACCACTGATGTGCTAGTTCATGGACAACTAAGCTTTCGGTGTTGCGGTTATCTAAAATAGCCCGTTCGTCTAATAAACAGCGGTCAGTTAATAGAGTGGTGGAAGTATTTTCCATACCCCCAAAAATAAAATCATCTACGCAAACTTGGGCATATTTAGGGTATGGATAAACATAACCATACTTTTCACTCAAAAACTCGATCATTCTGGGAGTTTTGCCCATGCTGCGTTGAGCATCTCCAGCCCGTTTTTTTTCCACATAATAGGTAACTGGTTTACCTTGCCATTCGTCACGAATTTCGGCAAAATCACCCACCGCTAAGGTCATCAAATAGGTAGGATGGACTTGCTGTTGTGACCAATGGTAAATTTTTTCGCCTCCATCTTCAACGGTCTCAATCAGTTCACCATTGGAAATCGCCATCAGGTGTTTGGGAACACGCACCCGAATTTCGGAAGTAGATAGCTGTCCGGGATAGTCAAAACAGGGAAACCAAAAGCGAGAATCTTCATCTTCACCTTGCGTCCAGACTTGGGTGGGTTTATGGGGATAATGTTTGTCTGGCTGAATAAAGTAAAGACCACGTTGGGGTTTTTCAATAGAGTAGGCAATCTTCATCAACAACCGATGACCAATCTGTGTTGGTTGAGAAAGTTGAATGGACAGCTTTTCTCCGTCATATTCAAATTGTTGAGGTACTTCATCTACCTGTACAGATTGAATATTGAGATTGACGGCATCTAAAGTCAATTTTTCAATCCCGTTGCGGATAGGTGAGAGACGAACACTACATGTTCCCTCACAAATTTCCCTTGGTATGTCTAGCCGTAAATCCAGGAAAATATGTTCTACTTGTCCTGGCTTATCGGGATTGTAGTGTGGTTTAGACCCTGGTAATTCAAAACGTTTATATTTGTGACTATCGGTATCAAAATAATGCTGCGACATTGACTATTACTTGCCTTGTAATCCTGAAACGTCTAATGGGATGTATGTCATACAAATAGCGTTATCAGGTGCACATCCCCTCAACATGGCTGTTGGATGAGGATTCTCCTCTGGGGTTGGAGGATTGAAATTAATCTCCCCATGTTTCTCCCACGTTTGCATCCCCTGATTTCAGCTGATACTTTGCACTGTCGGCGCATCAGGACAAGAAATTCTTGCAACCTGATGGCTAGTAGCTTGAGTACAAATACTAAGTTATTCATCTAGCTTAAAATAGCTGGGGGCTAGCCAGCCCACTATTTATTTTGTGAAGATGAAATCATAGACCATTTACGGATTTACCCATCTGGCTAGTGAAGTATTTGTTAAAGCAACTACATTGTCTTCAGTGAACAGAAATACTAATTTTATCAGTAAATACCGCTAAGTAAGTGGATATTGATGAGAAATTTAGAAAATTAACAGTGTTAATAAAATTTTGAGGATAACAAAGGATAATCACAATGTCTAAAAGTAAATCTAAATTTCTAATTCCTGCCGTTGGTGCGGCTGTTGTGGCTATCGGCGCATTGGCTACCTATGTTTATTTAAAATTACCTGCTGGAGACACCATCAGTCCTTTGGGTACGGCGAAATTCGTTCCTGCTAAGGCTTTAATGGCTACATACGTTTCAACTGATTCCCAATCATGGGCAAAATTAGAACAGTTTGGTAGTCCAGAAGTTCAAGAATTATTGAGAAAAAATATTAATAACTTTGATAAACAGCTATTGCCAGGTAGTAATATTTCTTACGAACAAGATATTAAGCCTTGGGTTGGTGGGTTAATGATTGCGGTTCTGCCCCCAGAAATTTCTCCACCACCTAAATCGAACTTGCCAGTCCCTCCCAAACCAGATGCAAATGTACTTTTAGTGGTGGGGATCAAAGATAAAATTAGTGCTTTGAATTTTGCCAATAAGGTGAAATCGGCTAAAGATGTGAAAACTGTCGAATCCAACTATCAAGGTGAAAAAATCATTGAATCTCAAGGGAAGAGGAACTCAACTTATATTAGTGTGTTAAATAATACGCACTTATTGATATCGGCAGAAAAAACAGCTTTAAAAACAGCTATTGATACTTTCAAGGGAAAGCCTTCCTTTGCTAGCAAAGAAGGGGCAAGTGCCATCTTGAGTAAAGGGGCAGATATGCAAAATAGTCTGGCGCAAATTTATGTACCTGATTATGGCAACATGGTACAGCAACTAACTGCCCTCAATTCTCCAGCCCAGCCATTACCGCCTCAAACCGTGGCCCAACTGAAACAAATCAAATCTTTGGTAGCGGGAGTGGGTGTAGATGATGCAGGTTTAAGATTAAAAGCGATCGCTAATTTAGATCCACAAACTGCTAAATTCCAGTATCAAAACTCACCAGCCAAGATTATCAGTAACTTTCCAGCAGAAACCTTTGCTTTGGTAAGTGGACAGAGTATCAACAAGAGTTGGCAAACAGTAGTAGAACAATCCAAAGAATTTCCGGAATTTAACCAAGCCCTTGCCCAAGCTAGGGGACAACTGAAATTTCTCAATCTCGATTTAGATAAGGATATTTTCGGCTGGATGAATGGAGAATTTGCCTTTGGTGCCATTCAATCCAATCAAGGTTTACTGGCAAATGTTGGCTTTGGGGGAGCCTTGGTCTTTGATACAAGCGATCGCCAAACCGCAGAAGCAACTTTAGCCAAGATTGACACCCTAGCCAAACAGCAAGCACTCAACATCAGCCAAAGAAATATTAGCGGTAAAAAGGTCACCGAATGGCAAATACCCCAACAAGGCACCTTGCTTGCCCATGGTTGGCTAGACCAAGATACCGTATTTGTTGCTTTAGGGGGGCCTGTAGCAGAAACATTAGCTAATACTAAAAACAAACCTTTAGATAGCAGTGCCAATTTTAAATCAGTGACAAATTCTTTACAAAAGCCTAATGGTGGTTACTTCTATTTAGATATGGATCAAACTGCCACCCTCATCAATCGCTTTGCCAGCCAAACTCAGCCTCTACCACCAGAAACAAAAGCTATACTAGGTTCTATTCGTGGTCTTGGTGTGACTGTAAATAGTCCTGATAAATCTACCAGTCAAATGGAGATGCTGTTAGCTCTTAAACCCAGTCAATCTAAGTAATATTTCGGTAAAACGATCTATTCACTGCCAGACCACAAAAACCCGACTCTTTTCCTGAAGATGATGGTAGGAGAAGAGTAGGGAATTTACAGGTGCAAGGTAAAAAGGGAATCTGATGTTAGTTTTATGTGGGTGGTTGGGTTTGCTCAGGAAAAAGTTGACAAGTGGAGTGTTAGCGATATTCGTCATTGTTTTTCACTGCCAGGAAGTCCAAGCTCAAGTGATTGCTGATGATAGTCTCAACACCACTGTCTCTGGCAATGACAATCACTTCACTATTACCAACGGCACGGCAGCAGGTGCTAACTTGTTCCATAGTTTTCGCCAGTTTTCCATTCCTACTCACGGTGCAGCTATTTTTGATTTGTCGAATACAAGCAATATCACCACAATTTTCAGCCGTGTAACTGGTGGTAATATTTCGCAGATAGATGGGTTAATTAAAACAATTAATAGCAATCATCCCATCAGTATCTTTCTCCTCAACCCCAAGGGAATCGTATTTGGTGCCAATAGCAAATTAGATATTGGGGGTTCATTTATTGGCACAACGGCCACAGGTATTCAATTTGCTGATGGGATTGAGTTTCCAGCTACAAGTTCCCCAACTCGCCCGTTATTAAGCATGAAAGTTCCCACAGGCTTACAGATGGGTAACAATTCTGCACCTATTAACGTCACAGGTACTGGACATGTTTTGACAAGTCCCGCAATAGGTTTGATAACAAGGATAACGAGTCCTACAGAATTAAGGGTCAAGCCTGGTAATACCCTCGCTTTAGTTGGTGGGGGTCTATCGTTGCAAGGGGCGACCTTAACGGCGGAAACAGGACGCATAGAATTAGGTAGCACCAGTGATGCAGGCATTGTCCAACTCGTACCCAATAGCGCAGGTTATGAATTGGCATATGAAAATGGGCAAAGCTTTGGGGATATTAATTTGAAAGAGCGATCGCTACTTGATATTAGCGGAAATCATGCTGGGTCTCTTCAGGTACAAGGGCGAAACATTCGATTCACTGATGGCTCAATTATACTCGCCCAAAATTATGGCTCTATCAAAGGTGGTGATATTCGCATAAAATCCACCCAAGCCATCGATTTAATTGGTACAACAGCCAATGGACAAATTCGCAGTGGCTTGAGGAGTGAAGCTGGGGGCACTGGTGGTAGCAATAATGTTTATTTAACAACTCCCCGTCTTACACTCCAACAAGGAGCAGGTGTCAACACTCTAACTACTGGTAGTGCAGATGGTGGCAATATTTATATTGATGCGAAAGACATGGAAATGTCCGGCTTTGCATCCATTAATCCCATTGGGGTGACAAGCTTGACTACTAGTAGCCGTGGTTCTGGTAATGCTGGTGATATCTTTGTCAATGCCGATAATTTACTGGTAGTCCAGGGCGCTTCCCTATCTTCTGTTACCTTTGGTACTGCTGCTAGCGGTGAATTGAGAATTATAACTCAAAGTACCACAATCACGGGTGAAAACCCCTTTGGACTGTATAGCAACATTGCTTCCACTACCTTTGGCACTGGAAGCGCCAAAATTTTGACCTTGGATACTGGGAAATTGCAAATTCTCGATGGGGGTGCAGTTGGGGCAACAGCATTCTTTATGGGTAATGGGGGAGATTTAAAAATCAATGCTAGCGACTCAATTACCATTAGTGGTCGAAGTAGATTAAATCAAAGCAGTATTAACTCATCAAGCTCTCGGTTAAGCGCCGAAATCCGCCAACAATTTGGTCTGCCAGATATACTCACTGCCAATGCAGGTAATGTTACTATTACCACACCCCATCTGATGCTGACAAATGGTGGCTCGGTGAGTGTTACCAGTCAAGGTAGTGGTGATGGAGGTAACATCAAGATTACTGCTGGTAATATCCAGTTAGATCAGCAAGGAATGATTCAGGCACAAACTGAGTCTGGTGAAGGTGGCAACATTACCTTAGACGCAAGTAATATTTTGCAGATGGGAGACAATAGTTTTATTACATCCACAGCGGGTGGTTCTGGTAATGGTGGCAATATCACTATCAATGCTCCTATTATTGCTGGGTTTGGCAACAGTGATATTATTGCCAATGCTGTTCAAGGTAGGGGTGGCAATATTCAAATTACGACTGAGGGAATTGTCGGTTTAGAATTTCGTTCTCAACAGACCCAAGAAAGCGATATTACTGCTAGTTCACAATTTGGTGTAAGTGGCACAGTGCAAATTAATAATATTGGTGTTGATCCAAATTCTGGGTTAGTTGAATTACCTGGGAAGGTAACGGATTCATCAAAGCTAATTGCTACAGGTTGTGCAGGTGACCAGAAAGGTCGATTTGTCGCAACGGGTCGGGGTGGGATACCAAAAAATCCCTTGGAGGAAATTGTCAGCGATAATCGCATTTGGTCTGACATCCGCGATATTTCCTCACATGGCACAACAGCTAATTTATCTGCTCAAACCATACCTTCAACACCAACTACTCTCATCGAAGCTACTTCCTGGCATCGTAACGCTGATGGTAAAGTCGAACTAATTGCTGGTAAATTTCCTACTCAGGTGCAACCACAATTAACCTGTGCGTCAGTGGTGATGAATAAATAAAATATTTGACAATTTTACATTCAGACCCATAGGTAAAAATATAGAGTTTTGTGATCATTTACTATGCTTTCAGTCAGGGATGCAGAAGCAATTATTTTTGATGCTGTTCAACCTTTGCATCAACCACAGGATATTGAATTAGTCGATTTATGTACAGCAAATCAGCGAATCTTAGCAACTCCAGTTACTAGTGGTCTAGATTTCCCTCACTGGGATAATTCGGCAATGGATGGCTATGCTGTGCGTTATGAAGATGTGCACAATGCTAGTGTGGAAAATCCTGTAGTTTTAGAAATTGTGGCAGAAATTCCCGCCGGATATCAACCCCAAGTCACTATCAAATTAGGACAAGCTGCACGGATTTTTACTGGTGCAGTCATGCCGAATGGTGCAGATACTGTAATTATGCAAGAAAAAACTCGTCGGGAAGCAAATCGAGTTTTGATTAACACAGCACCGCAACCACAGGAATTTGTCAGACATCAGGGAGATTTTTATCAAGCTGGCAGTCAACTTTTACCTGTAGGCATAGGTTTACAGGCTCCAGAAATTGCTATTTTAGCCGCTGCTCAGTGCGATCGCATCAATGTATTTCGTCGTCCACGAGTAGCGATTTTATCGAGTGGTGATGAATTGGTAACACCAGCACAAACCCTCAAACCAGGACAAATAGTTGATTCTAATCAGTACGCTTTGGCAGCTTTGGTCAAGCAATTGGGGGCAGAGGTGTTGATGTTAGGCATTGTCAAAGATGACCAAAACAATCTTCAAAAAGCGATCGCTGAAGCTGTAAGTCAAGCTGATATTGTTATTTCCTCTGGTGGGGTATCTGTGGGGGAATATGATTACATTCAGCAAATTTTGTTATCTTTAGGGGCGAAAATTCACTTTCAAGCTGTGCAAATGCATCCAGGGAAACCTTTAACTTTTGCGACTTTTGGCAATGTGCTTTATTTTGGTTTACCAGGAAATCCTGTTTCCGCTTTAGTAACTTTTTGGCGATTTGTCCAACCTGCTATTCATAAGTTATCAGGAATAGCAGCAGGTTGGGAGGCGAAATTTTTGCGGGTGTTGGCAGATGATGAATTAACATCCAATGGCAAAATGGAAACTTATATTTGGGGTAAATTGCACTTAATAGATGGTGTTTATAAATTTCACAAAGCAGGTGGTAATTACAGTTCTGGGAATTTAATTAATTTAGCGCAAACTAATGCTTTAGCTGTGTTACCAGTGGGTAAAACTCAAGTTTGTGTGGGTGAAGAAGTATTAGTGTTGTTAACTTGAAAGAATGTCGGATTTCTGTTAGTTTTGTCTGAGCCTAGCGCCTTTAAGCGTTGCCCAGGAAAAACACCCCGAAGTTACCGTGTACAATTGCCATCTAGACAATAGAGGGAACGATAGGTATCATCTCGTTTACCAAACAGGGTGTAGCGATGATCTCTAATTTGAGCATAAAAGCGATCGCCCATCCATTTCATCCCTGGTAAGCTACGATAAGCTTCGACAAATATGTTCCCTAGTGGTAACAATCTACCAATCTCTTCCGCAGCATTACTGCCTTGCCAACGTTGTGTAGGACTATTACCATCAATTAAAATCATTCCCTGTTCGCAATCTTGAGCAGTAATTCCCCATGTAGATAAAGTTTGTTCATCTTGCATGGGAATATAACGAAATAGCTTTCCTTGGTCTAGAGTTTCTAGTAATTGGACTAAAGTAACGCAGAGATTGCACAAACCATCATAAATTACATAGTAATTCATCGAAACACTCCCGATTTTCAGTTATATTATCTTCCCCAATGTAGTTGTATTAATATGTATTTCTGGCAATTTAGCACATATTCTTAGACAATAGACAAATGAATATATCTCAGAGAAAAGCCAATAACTGGTCACAGGAAATTTACTTAAAAGCCTTTCACAAAGCAGCAAAGGCTCATCACGGTCAAACAATCCCTGGCTCACAAATACCATATATTACTCATTTGAGTATTGTGAGTATGGAAGTAATTGCTGCTTTAAGTATAGAAAGAGAACGTGATGGCGATTTAGCCATTCAATGTGCTATTTTACATGACATTATTGAAGATACAAATACAACTTTTGCAGAAATAAAAACTGAATTTGGGGCAGCAGTGGCAAATGGTGTGATGGCATTAACAAAAAATGCTCATCTAGATAAACATCTGCAAATGGCAGATAGTCTACAACGCATCAAGCAAAATCCACCAGAAATCTGGATGGTGAAGTTAGCAGATAGAATTAGTAATTTACAAGCACCACCACATTATTGGGATTTAAACAAAATCATTAAGTATCGAGAAGAAGGCATACAAATTTATGAAGCTTTGCAAGATGGTAGCCCATTTCTCGCTGCACGTTTGGCTAGAAAAATAGAAGATTATAAAATATTCTGCACAAGTGTTTAATACTAAGAAAAAGGTGAAAATAGCCCAAAATAATATATTTTGGGCAAAAGACTGAAACAAATTGATCGATAATAATTATAAATTCATTTCCCAAGATGTTTGCCAATTAAAGATGGTGCCACGCATTACGAACGAAAAATCAGAAGAAACAACGGCTTTAGAATGAAATGATATTATCGCAACCTATCTAAAAAATTTTTCTGAATAAAATTAACCTTTTTTGGTGAATATTCTGGACAATTGATTGCTTCCTCCGTTAAAACTATATGGGGGTTAACTGCACATTTTAAGTAATTATTATTGCAGAAAAACTGACAATTTTTACAAGGAACTTTCTGTAAGCTACGAACTTTTAAAATCATTTTGTCATCAAAATTATGGCGAAATTTTCGCATAAATAATAAAACAAACACCCAAAAAAATACCAACGTTAAAGGTGCTAAAGATACGGCAATATCGGCAAAATTATCATCTTGTTTGTAGGCTTTATGTGTTTGGACATCACTGTTGATAATCGGTCGCCAATTTTGATTAGTAACTAAAAAATGACTTGGCAATACTTTTTTAGTATACATGGTATTTACCTACACTAATTATTTTCAGTATTTAGGCACTTTTATGAGCCAGATGCCTGTGTCAATTCACAAGACTCATAAGCTTTTAATTATATGTGTAGCAAAATCAAAGTTCAGCAATCTCTGTCAAGAGGTTTGCTTATAGATAGACCAATATCTTTCTAAAGTAATATAGTCATCTCAGGGGATGATTATATTTACATACTCATACAGTGAACAGGATATAAGAATAACAATTGCCAATATCACAATACAGTTAATTTCTATTCAAAAACATGAATTATGTAAATTTGGTTAATGGATAAAAACTCAACATCACCAATCCTTCAGTTCGTACACATAGGCTGATAAAAATAGGAGTTTTAGATTACTTCCTGAACATCCCAAGCAAACAAATATGTTAATTTTGCATAATTCCTATACTTATGTCTGGTTGCATTTTTTCTTATATAACCCAGATTGACATAGATCAGACGATGAATTTTTGCAGTCACCAAAACTACAAATAGTCTATAAAAATAATGATTATTTTGGGCTTTATGCTTAATTAAAAAACACTACAATCACTGTACGCTGGGAATTTTGCTTTGATTAATGCGACATTTATCAGTATGCAGTTTGCTCGAAAATTTAGCATGAAAAAGGTGTTCCCCAGCATAGCAAAGTGCTTCAAAAATACAGGCGCTAAGTGGTGGAAAATGGTAGCCATCTTCATAACGAATCTTATCACAAACTTGATCCGCTACTTGAATGACATCACCTCTGATGTCGATTCAACTTCTGTCTCTGGTTATCAACTGCGACGTTTAGCTGGGCCTGTACATATTTTAGGTGGAGGTGGCCCAGATGTTGATGAAGCTATTCAATGGATGATTAATCAAGTTAGAGGTGGTGCTAACAGCGAAAATAAAGTGAATGTGGTTATCATTCGTGCGTCTGGTAATGATGACTACAATCGCTTAATTTATGCCATGAAAGGTGTGAAATATGTTGAAACTTTAATCATTCCCAACCGACAAGATGCTAATAGAATTGATGTTTTTGATAAAGTTAGAAATGCTGACGTAATTTTCTTTGCAGGTGGAGACCAATGTCAATATATTCGCAATTGGAAAAATACGAAGTTAGAAGTAGCAGTAAAGTCAGTTTACGATAAGGGTGGTGGGATTGGTGGGACTAGTGCAGGTGCCATGATTCAAAGTGAATATGTTTATGATTCCTGTGCTTGTATAGATAGTATCGAGACAAGAGAAGTTCTGGAAGACCCTTATCGAAATATTACGTTTACCTATAACTTTTTGCAATGGCAGCACTTACGCAGGACAGTTATTGATACTCATTTTGATACTCGCAAAAGAATGGGAAGGGTTATGGCATTTATTGCTAGACAAATCCAAGATGGTGTAGCAAAAAGTGCGTTAGGAATTGCGATTAGTGAAGAAACTTCTATCGCTATTGATAAATATGGTCGAGCTAAAGTTATGGGTAGAGGTGCAGCATATTTTGTGTTAGGAGACCATTTGCCAGAGATATGCAGACCTGGTGAACCTCTCACTTATTATGACTACAAAATTTGGCGTGTTCCCAGGGGTGAAAGTTTTGATTTAGTGAATCTGCCCAATCGAGGTTATTATTACCGGAGTGTAGAAAGAGGTAGGTTTAGTTCAGATCCATATTAATCAATATGTGATTGCTAACATCCCAGCAGATTTTATTTGAGTGATGTACATCAGCGGTAGTCACAATACCAGGACTACCAAATTTGTATAATTCATGTTTGTTGTCCATCATCAACAAACAATAGGCTGTATATATTTAAATCTTCAGGGTGCAATACCAATTAAAAATAAAAAACGGAACTAATATATACCGGAAAAATATTTATGTAAAAGCTGTTATTGCCACTAATGACGGAAATATATTACCACTTTAAGGGTTATGGTCAATTCTAATAAATAACCATAAAGCTGCTAAAAGTCCAACAAAATGACCAGCAATACCATTCACATTAGCTACTAATACAAATACATCTAAGGCGCGAATAATTTTATTAGGGTCAGTAATTGCTAC
The DNA here is from genome assembly GCF_014698825.1 of Richelia sinica FACHB-800. Classification (GTDB taxonomy): domain Bacteria; phylum Cyanobacteriota; class Cyanobacteriia; order Cyanobacteriales; family Nostocaceae; genus FACHB-800. The sequence continues at coordinate 314,737 of NZ_JACJTT010000003.1, read as the reverse complement.
TCCCGGTGGTTGGGAAATAGATTTTGCCACTAGTACCCCAACCGTTGAACCTAAACCAAATAATGTTAATAATATTCCTATTACACTTGCTACAACTCCCAGTTTTATGGCTCTAACTGTATCTGCTTTACTGGGATGCAAAACTGGGTTGGGATTGGCTAAAAATCTACCTTTCCGCATGTACAGAAAATCCCAATAAATACTAAAAAATAAAACTATTATTCCCAATATTGCCCAAAAGATACCTGCACCGAGTCCCCGACTAGGTTGATTTGTAAAACCACGACCAGTAGCAGCAAATAACAAAGCTAAACTGGAAACTACCGCAAATGCCAACTGCACCCAAAAAGCTATCCAGCCAGTGATACGAATAGTTTTCGCTATTTCTTGCAGCTTGGGTGAGTGCGATCGCACTGCCGATTCGCTTTGCATTGTTCTGATTCCTGTGTGTGGTCTTCCCCTATTTAAAAATAAGTGGTTGACTGACCTGAAACCCCCATCCCTAGATATAAGTTATATTTCCTCAGAGAATAGGGGACTAGATTGACAGATTGTTATGGTTGACGATTAACTAAAGTGGCGCTGGCCTGGTCAACAGGCATCAAAATCACTTCGTTAATATTAACGTGGGGCGATCGCGTGGCACAAAATAAAATCACATCAGCGATATCTTCCCCTGTTAAGGGCTTTAGTCCTCGATATACTTGATTGGCACGGTTGGTATCACCATGAAACCGCACCTGACTAAATTCTGTTTCTACCATTCCCGGGTCAACGGAGGTGACGCGAATGGGAGTTCCTAATAAATCTTGCTTTAAACCTTCAGAAATAGCTTTAACTGCGGCTTTTGTCCCACAATAAACGTTACCACCGGGATAGGTCTGATGTCCCGCAATAGAACCAATATTAATCACATGACCACGACCACGCTTCACCATTCCCGGAACTACGTAGCGGGTTAAATACAGCAAACCTTTGATATTCGTATCAATCATTTCTTCCCAGTCTTGGAAGTCCCCCTGATGTAGTTTATCTAAACCGCGACTTAAACCAGCATTGTTAATGAGGATGTCAATTTCTGACCAAGAGGTGGGTAAATTAGAAATAGCGGATTCCACAGCAGAGCGATCGCGTACATCCAACTGAATTAAATGCACTCGGTCAGCAGCTAAACCTAAACTTGCAGCTAAATCTTGCAATCGCTCAAATCTTCGTGCGGCTAAGATCAATTTTGCACCCGCTTGAGCAAAACCTTGAGCACAAGCCGCACCAATTCCACTACTAGCACCAGTAATTAATACAATTTGGTTTTTTATATCAATCATTGTTCAACATCTAATTTACTTGTTGAGTCGAGGTTTTACCCGTCTAGTGGTTATTGTAAAAGACTGACTGTATGATTTTTTTCTCACCTAAAGGTGTATAGAGTCAGAGTCCATGACTAAATATTGAGTCTAGAATGCAACTTCCTCGCTGCTCTCACCGTCCCTTAAATTTAAATCTTCCACCAGTCGCTATTTCTTTGAATTATGATTAACTGGCAACAATTTGGGAAAAGTTTCCGTTCATGGCGGAAACGTTGGTGTTATCCATTAATTTCACTGTGTGTGGCTTTGAGTCTGTGCTTAAGTACACCACTCCCTAGTAAAGCCATAGACTTATTACCACTGCTGTTCCAAGGGGTACAGATATTCCAACTGTCTAATATATCTGACCGTCAGGAAGTGGATCTTGGTAAGCAAATGAATCAACGATTGCAAAGCCAAGAAGTGAAAATTTATCGTAATAGTGCAATTACTAACTATGTCCAGGACGTAGGAAGAAGATTAGTCAGTTATAGCGATCGTCCTAATATCCCCTATACTTTCCAAGTAGTTGATGATAAAGCCGTGAACGCTTTTGCTACCATGGGCGGTTATATCTATGTCAACACAGGTTTACTAGCTGTAGCTGATAATGAAGCGGAACTAGCCAGCGTACTTGCTCACGAAATGGGTCACATTGGCGGTAAACATTTAATCAAGCAAATGCGACAACAAGCCCTTGCTAGTGGTGTAGCCACAGCCGCAGGTTTAGACCGTAGTACGGCAGTGAATTTGGGTGTGCAGCTAGCACTCAACTTACCCCGTAGCCGTCAAGATGAATATGATGCAGATAAGAGAGGATTAGCAAATTTGACTAGGGCTGGTTATGCACAATCAGCTATGGTTTCCTTTATGCAAAAACTCCAAAGCAGAAATTCTGTCCCCACATTTTTAAGTACACATCCAGGGGCAAGCGATCGCGTCAAGGCACTCAAACGCCAGATAGCAGCAACGCCCAGTAATGGCAGCTATGGCTTAGATAAAGCTTCCTATCAAAGCAACATTCGTGAATTAGTGCGATAGTTTAACAAATCATCCCCCTAAAAACCTTGACTTATTTGTTAAATTAGGCACGTTGTTTATGCCGACGGCTGCCCCTAATTTCTGTGGGATCAATTATGGCCACAGCTTCTTCTAAAGGCAGACTGCGGAAATTACGGTTAAAAACATTTGCTTGGTATACAACCTTGTTGGCCACATCCAACCCTGTTAACCAACCACTCCGGGGGTGATATGCACCAGTGTCAATATCTACCCATCCTTGACCTTGTGCTAATTGACCAGGAGCAACACCAGGGATAGTAAAGGTAATGGTATGACCAACAATGATCATTTTATCTGTAAAGTAAGGGGCCTCCAAGCTATGGAAGTCATCCCGTATCCAGCACAGTTCTTCCGCAGTTTGTTCTTCTACAGACTTACGAGGGTCAACACCTGCATGAGCCAGCCAAACATCACCCAAATCCAAAAAAACCGGTAAATTTTTAAACCATTCTAAGTGTTCTTGGGGAATTGTCGCCGATTTATAACTAGCGACTGTAGCCTGGCCACCACTATATAGCCATGCTTGCATTGTGGCAGAAGACCGTTCCTGGCTAGTCAGAATGTTTAATAACATCTGCTCATGATTACCTAACAGACAGGGATAGTTATTGTCTTTGACAAAATTTACTACCTGGGCGCTTTGGGGACCGCGATCTATTAAGTCTCCTAAAAAGTAGATTTCATCCTCCGATGTCAGGGCAATATTTTCCAACAGTGCCATCAACCCGTCATAATGGCCATGCACATCCCCAATAACAATCCTACGGTGACTAATTTCGCTCATCGGCTCCTAGCTGGTCTAAAATAAGCTGAATAGTTTGATTACAGTTTACTTTGTTTAATTTCCGCATAAAAGGTCAACGATTTTTGACCTACTTAATATTTATTCATTATGCAAGTAATATGACTCACTTGCCAACAAGCCCATTCAAGCAATTTTAAATTGTGAATTTTGATCACTCATCCTCCCATTGACCAGCAAGCTCGTCAAAGTTAACTTAAAAGTTGATATCTGCTAGCTAAATAATTTGGATTGGTACTAATTTTCTGCCTGCAATAACCAAAAACCACTATAGGTCATACCCGAATCATCAGGCTGAATTAATAAAAAATGCAATCCCTGACTTAACTGTTTACGTGTTTCATATAGTTTAGCAGCGGTTGCCACTTCCTCATCTTCAAAAGTAGCTATAATCCAACGGTCTAGCAAACCTGCATCTAATACCAACCCATCAGGGGCACCAGCCATATATCTGAGAGACACCGGATTTGCATCCTCCAGCCATCGTACTAACCGCATAGATTGGCGACCACCATAAATCACTACACCAGGAACAAGAACTGTTGATGCCAAACCTAAATTAAGGGGGTGTAGAAAATCTGGCATTTGTTTTACAGGTATGGGGCGTTCTTGAAATTCATCCACCAAATCACCAGCTGGTAGGGTTGCAAACCGCCATTCTTCTCCCCAGAGATTTTCTGGTAATGGAACTGGGGGTAGCTGTTCAACAGCAATGGAGTATTGTTTTTCTTGCAACCATTTTTTTAAAGCTAGAGTCCGACGGGTAGCTTCAATACCAATACCTAAACTGCGTCCTGCATTTTCCATCAAACTCAAAGACTGAGGACGAAAAACCTGAATCACATCAGGTAAATATTCCCCACCTGCTAACTGAAATTGCTGTACTAGCCAATGGGAATTAGCTTCCGACTGGGGACAAGTCGCCATATACTCAAAGCTGCGATTTGCATCACAAATCAACAAATCCCACCATGTTTGTCCTGCATCTTGCACAGGACGGCGATAAAAATCAGCCTGCCACATTCTCATTTTCTGTATTTTTATTGACGTTCTTCTGAAAATTATTTCGTACCATGACTATTATGGCACTAAAGAAATATTGACAGACTCACACACAGGAGAGCGATCGCTAATAATTTTCTCTACTGACTATCAAATTTAATTTAGGATTGTATTGTATAGCTCCATCGAGCAAAATCCGCAATATTCGATAAAACCAAAAAATCAATTGTTTTAAAGTTTTTATCTAGAGCAGGTAAACTACAGACTTTAGCACCAATATTTAAATAAGCTTGAAATATATTCGGAATTTCTATATTGCATTGTTCGGGACATTGATCAGCTAAATTTACAGCATATTCCCGATGAGGATAAACTAAAATACGAGGGTGCATTAAATTATGATGACGAAAATAATTATAAACACAAGCAGCTTGCCTGTGAGATTGGGTTAGCAAGGAAGCACAACCAAAAAAATATTGATTTTTAGTCCAAATTAAATAATTTGCTAGTCCTTCCCACAACAACAAAAGTGTATAACTATTGCGGTATTGTTTGGCTATACATGCCCGTCCCACTTCTACAGATAACTGAAGAATATGTTGAGGAATATGGTTGAGATTAAATATATCAGCCGCATCAAACCCTAACCCTTGAGCCGCCATTGTATAAGTTTGCATTCTATATGTCCCAATAGTCTGACCATTATCCTTCGTTAACAGGATTAAATGATGGCAGATATCATCAAATTTATCTCGATCCATTTGAGATAGATGAGAACTGGACAAACCCAAACCTAATTCTTGATTAAAAACTTCAAATCTCAGTCGAAAAATCGATTCTAATTCTTCTTTATGTGTAGCTAAACGGAGAATATATTTTTCCGTTTCTAATATAGGTAAATCTGGAGGACTCAGTGGGTAATTTAGATTATAAGCAGAAATTTCCATCTGTTTTCCCCATGCAATTTATATTCCCGCAAGATTCCCAAAGGTTAATACATTCTAAATCAGGAATCTAACAGATAATTTTTAATACAAAAAAATCATACTTATAAAGTACGTAAAAAACTAAATAATTTTAGTCCATTTTAAACAGTTCACCACCCTTGCAAATTAAAATTTAAACAACCATCAATCCAAGGATTACAAGCAATTCTCAGCTTGAATCTGTGACTAAATTTTGCATAATTGGTATCAATATTGTTGTCGAAAACTGACATATACCAGGTGATAGGTGACAGTGCTAAAAGCCTTTCTTTGTCTCATTTGTAGTTAATGTTCTAACTGCCTTGTCTACAGCTATAGCAGGTGACAGGTAACAGGTGACAGGTAAGCCAGCGCGGTCTTGGGGGTTTCCCCCATGAGCGACTGGCGCACCCCTATGGCTAACGCCACGCTCCGCGAACGGGGTGACAGTGCTAAAAGCCTTTTGCTATCTAAGTTTTATTCTTAGTTAATGTCCTAACCGCTCTGTCCATGGCTATATAAAAAATTTTTCATCAACATAAATTTTATGAATATAGAGATAGGGGAGCATATCTTCTCCCCTTACCCTGCTTTATCTTGGCATCAACAATCAATTACGGTGGTTGTTGCTGTAGCGAACCCTTGTACCAGCCCAGAGTAACTTCTCTCTCAGAGTCTGATAATAAGAGTTGTTTTCCCGTAAAATAATAAATTTCGCCAAGCAATCAGCCATTCTCACATCTACACGATGTCCTGGCCAAATTGAAGTGGATAATACTCCATCCATCCACAATTTAGTGCTTAAGTCATAATCCCCCAAAGGCCAAATACTGACGACAGAACCAGGGGGTAAGACTAGGGGACGACTAGAAAGACTCATGGCACAAATGGGAGTAATGGTAATTGCTTCCATCCCATCATGCATAATTGGCCCGCTAGCAGATACTGTGTAACCGGTAGAACCTGTAGGTGTGGAAATAATTAATCCATCACCTACATATTGATCAACTACCTCTCCGTCAATTTCCATTTCTAGAATTGAGGTAATCATCCGGTCAGCAGAAGCTGGTTTCACACAAAACTCATTCAAAGCTAGGTAACGTTCTGTAACTGGCTCTAAATGTGAACCTGTACCCTCAAAAACCGCTGCTTGCAACATCATACGTCGCTGGATAGCATAGCGGTCTTCCAAGAGCCGATCCCAAACTGCTTCTGGGTCTTGAAACTCTTCTACTGACTCAGTTAAAAACCCCAGATGTCCCCCTACATTCACTCCGAGAATAGGGATACCAGCTGGGGCTAGATGTCTGGCACTGGTTAAGACTGTACCATCACCACCAAGTACCAAAGCTAAATCGATTGGTTGACTAGCGGATGCCAAGAATACTGGATAGGGGTTATCTTTCGGTCCGCTAGGCCCCATTAAAACTTGGCATCCACGGTCTTCTAGTTGTTTAGCGCAAAGTTCAGCCCAGGCTCTACTCTGGGGATCTCGCGCTTTATAAGCAATGATTACCTGCTTTAATTGCACGCACTATTACCACTTCAGGAGATTAAACTGCTCCATATCAACGGTATCACGGTTGCGATAAATGGCTAGTACGATCGCTAACCCCACGGCAGCTTCCGCAGCAGCTACAGTGATCACAAACACGGTGAATACCTGTCCTTTAATTAATGTTGAATCAAGGAAGTTGGAAAATGCCATTAAATTCAAATTAACAGCATTCAACAATAATTCAATTGACATGAGTACCCGTACAGCGTTGCGACTGGTAATCAAGCCATAGATGCCGATGCAGAACAAAGCAGCAGCTAGTAATAAAAAGTACTGGAGTTGCATATTTTGTCAGTTGTCAGTTGTTGTTTGTCAGTCAGTACCCCAGGGACTGAGTAACCTTTGGGGGTTAGTTGTATGTAGTTCTTACCTGTTTAGGTATTACTATCTCCAGTGTTGTTAGTTGTAGATACTAGTTCTCTGGGACGTTCTGGCAAGGTCAAAATGGTTTGTGGCAAATCAGATGCTGGTAATTGGTCGGGAATGTACTCACGACGTGCCAAAATAATCGCTCCTACCATTGACATGAGTAGTAGCACAGAAGCTAATTCAAAAGGTAGCAAAAAGTCACTGAAGAAATGCTCACCAATGAGAACAATGGAACTTTCTCCAGCCACAGGAGGTGCAGAATTAGCCCAAGGTGTTGCTAGTACCATCGTACTTAACAGGGCAAATAGTCCAATACTCACAATGGCAGTGAATATTTTCCGCAGCCCTGCACTAGGTAAGGGTGAGAAATTCTGCCGCTTGTTAACCAACATAATTGCAAACAGAATTAAGACGTTCACCGCACCTACATAAATGAGAACTTGTGCAGCAGCAACAAAATCGCTGTTGAGCAACAAGTACATGCCAGCGATGCTGATAAATACACCACCTAGCAAAAAGGCAGAATAGACGATGTTGGAGAACAGCACTACACCTAAGGCTGCACCAATCATCATCACGCCTAATATGCCAAATGTAACAATCTGTACTCCTTCGGCTAGATTCACTTTTTTTGTCCTTTGTCAGTTGTCAGTTTTTTGTTGTCAGTGTCAGTTGTCGGTTGTCAGTTGCTATCTATATTGTTTACCACTGACCTTGACCCCTGACTATTGACCACTTTATTTATTTTTCTGCTTCTACTAGGTCTTCTGGACGATAACCTGCACGAGGTGCATCCGCGGGTACGCCATGAGGCTCCAGCACGCCTTTGGGTAGATAAACGAGTTCGCGTAGTGGGGTCACCATCGGATCGTTGGTAACTTTGTAAGGTAAGCGTCCTAATGCTACGTTATCGTAATTCAGTTCATGGCGATCGTAGGCAGCAAGCTCGTATTCTTCTGTCATGGATAGACAGTTAGTAGGACAGTATTCAACGCAGTTACCGCAGAAGATACAAACGCCGAAATCAATACTGTAATGTTTGAGTTTTTTCTTCTTAGACGCTTTGTCAAATTCCCAATCAACTACGGGCAAGTTAATAGGACATACCCGTACACAAACTTCGCAGGCAATACATTTATCAAATTCATAGTGAATTCTGCCCCGAAATCGTTCACCGGGAATCAATTTTTCATAAGGATACTGTACAGTTACGGGACGACGACGCATATGGTCAAAAGTCACAGATAAACCTTGACCGATGTAACGACCAGCTTGTACTGCTTCTTTGGCGTAATCACCAACTTGTTTCAAGAACTTTAACATTGTTGTTTCTCCACTCCTGTCAAATCTGGATTTTGGATTTTAGATTTTAGATGCCATCCAAAACCTAAAATCGCAAATTGGTTTAGCCACCAAAGGCAACGGGAAAAGCTAATTTTAGGGCGGCAGTTAATAGGAGATTAACTAAGCCGACTGGTAACAGGAATTTCCAGCCTAAATCTAACAATTGGTCAATTCTGACTCGTGGTAATGTCCAACGAATCAAAATGGCCAAAAATACGAGGAAATAGGCTTTGACAACGGTCATAGTGATACCTAAGCCAGCAGTGACTACTTGTAACACTGGGTTGGTTTCACTGACCCCTAGCCAATCCGCTATGATATTTATGGGAATAGGGAAATGCCAACCACCAAGGTATAAAATTGATACCAATAATGCAGATAGAACCAGGTTGACATAGGAACTGAGATAAAATAGAGCAAATTTCATCCCTGCATATTCAGTCTGATACCCAGCAACTAGTTCTTCTTCTGCTTCAGGTAAGTCAAAGGGTAAGCGTTCACATTCAGCCAGGGCAGCGATCCAAAAAATCAGGAAGCCTAGTGGTTGTCGCCAAATATTCCAACCTAAAATACCGTAGCTGGATTGTTGATTCACGATGTCAACAGTGCTCAGACTATTGGACATCATCGCGATCGCTAGTACACTCAGGGCTAAAGGAATTTCATAACTAATTGACTGCGCTGCTGCCCGTAAGCCTCCTAAGAGGGAGTATTTATTATTAGATGCGTAGCCAGCCATTAACAAGCCAATGGGTTGAATGCTTGATAAAGCAATCCACAAGAACACACCCATGGCCACATTAGTAATGACAATGTTCTGTCCAAAGGGAACTATTAAATAAGACAGAAAAACTGGCAATACGACAATAATTGGCCCTAAGGTAAAAAGCCAAGCATCTGCTTTGGCTGGGACTATATCTTCCTTAAATACCAACTTGAGACCATCCGCGACGGGAGCAAGTAAGCCCAAGGGGCCAATATATTCTGGGCCAATACGTTGCTGTGCGGCTGCGGAAATTTTCCGCTCTAACCAAACACAAACCAGTACCCCCACTGTTGCGCCAATCAACATCAGGATCATAGGTAATGGCATCCAAAGAGCTTTAGCTGCTCCAGGTGGGATGCCTAAATCCGTAAGGGATTGAATAAAAGTTCCTTGGAGGTCAATTCCTGCATTCATGTTTGCTGCTCTTTAGGTCAACTTCTGGTGAATAAAAGAGTATTAGTTAAATTAATACCTTTAATTTCACCAATTGATAATTTTGTCGAGATAATGCCTATTTGTAGATTTGTTGCCAATTCCCATGTTTAGTATATCCTTGGATGGTTTTCCACCTATGTACCAAGATGACAACTTCTATTTATGGTTGGGATTGAAATTGGCTAATCAAATTTGGAAAACAGGGAATAGGTGATTGGGCATTGAGTATTGGGTATTTAATGATTTTACCTTTGCTCCTCGCGCCAATCACATGACAAGACAAAGCGCCGCTACCTGCTTGGAGCGGTGATTTCGTCTATGTCAATGGTCTAATTTCCCTGGGTTGGATATGGAGATGACAGAGCAATAAGGTTTTAAGTTAGCGTTGGTCTATGGGGACATAGGGAGCATCATGGAGACCGTTGTAAACTTGGGTAGGACGGAAAATACGGTTTTCTTCCAGTTGCTCTTTCCAGTGGGCTAACCAACCAGCAACACGAGCGATCGCAAAAATTGGTGTAAACAAGTCCGTGGGAATTCCCATTTTTCTATACACCAAACCGGAGTAAAAGTCAACGTTAGGATAAATTCCTTTACCGCCAACCTTTTCCGCCATTACCCGCTCTAACTCTTGGGCAATTTCATAGTATTTGTCGTAGCCGAACTTCTCAAACAACTGTACAGCTAAGTTTTGCAAGATAGTGGCCCGTGGGTCTTTCACCTTATACACTCGGTGTCCAAAGCCCATAATCTTGGCTTTCCGCTGTAAGCGGTCTTCTATGTATGGGCGGACATTATCTACAGAGCCAATTTCTTCCAACATTTGAATTACTTCTTCATTGGCTCCACCATGCAAGGGGCCTCCTAAGGTGCCCACAGCACTAGCAACCACTGCATAGGGGTCAGTTAATGTGGAAGCTGTCACCCTAGCACTGAAGGTAGAAGCATTCATCGTATGCTCAACATGCAGAATCAAGCAGATATCAAATATTCTTGCTGCTAAGGGGTCTGGTTCTTTTTCGTTGAGCATGTACAAGAAGTTCGCGGAATAATCCAAATCATCCCTGGGTTTAACTGGATCATTACCCTTCCGCATCAATTGAAACGCTGCGACCATTGTAGGGATTGTCGCAACTAATCGCACCACCGCATCCCGAATATAAACAGGATTATCCAAATCGCGGCGGGAATAAAATAAACCTAAAGCAGCAGCAGAAGCTTGTAGTGCGTCCATTGGATGACCACTTTCGGGAAAGGACTTCATCATGTCCCGAATGCGGTACTTAATCCGCCTATGGCTGCGAACTTCAGATTCAAACGCTTCTAGCTCTTCCTTGGTTGGCAATTTACCCCAGATCAGAAGATAAGCAGTTTCTAGGAATGTACTTTTTTCTGCTAATTCCTCGATCCGAATGCCACGATACTCTAGTAATCCCTTTTGCCCATCTACATAACTGATACTCGACTGGGCGGCGGGAATGCCTTCTAAACCAGGCCTGTATTCGCACACCATCATGGCAACACCATTTGCTTTGTGAAATATCTGATCACGCTAACTTACCAGAAATTATTTTCACCATAACAGTTGCCGATCTCACAACCATTCTATGCGAAAGGTCGAAAAACTGTTACAGCAAATATTTGGGTGGTATCAACAAGAACATTTGACTACGACCCAAAGCAGAGCCTATTTCTGGTAGTTTTATTCCGATCATACCTGCTTTTTTGAGTGTGAGGCTAGTCTTAGCTTCTCCCCAGACCAGAATTTCTGCCCAATTGCTTAAACCAGGCTCATGGCCAACTAAGGCTAATTTGGCTTTGGGACTAAAATTTTTAGTTTCTAACCAGTCTGTTAACCAATTATGAATATTCCCTGCTGGGGAGAGATGATGAGATTCTTCCTGGTGAGAACTGAGTCCGGCAGCTATAAGTATTTCTGCTGTTTGTCGGGCACGAACGAGGGGACTAGTGAGAATTAAATCAAAATGTAAATCTAGTTTTACTAATCGCTGGGCTACTTTTTTGGTTTTTTGTCTTCCTTCTTGAGTTAGTTGACGCTCTTCATCTTTTAGCCCTGATTGATGTTCTTCGGCGATGCCATGACGAATTAAGTATAGTTCCATAAATCTTATACCATAACTACCTTTACACTTTTGGAACAGGAGATGCGACAGATTATTTATCCCGCTTCTCTCATTCTCCGAAAACACTTGCAATTGCTAAATTATGGAACAGTTATGTGGAAAGCGATAACTCAGTTATTTCGGAATATAATTTCCACAAGGAGAACTGATGACAAAATTTTGACCACAGACACATCAAATGATTGATATTACATCTCTTTGAGATTTTTTATTAGTAGGAAAATACGGAAAGCTATAGAAGATATTTATAGTCAAGAGTAAAATAGTTATCTCATTATTTGTACAATTTTACACACTCTTGTTCAAATTATTTTTATAATACACTCTTTTCAAAAAACAATGATAAATCACATTAATTAATAGGCATATTTTTTCATTTAATTAATGTTAATACTTTATTAAGTATTATTATGATGATTACAAGGCTTACCTGATAAAATTAAATTTTGATTTATGGCTTAACATATATCCTAATAGCTATTAACTTAAATTTTTATTTACCTTCAAAATATCTAATCCAATTACAATTCTATCACAACACCACTTTGCATCTTCTGTCTTCCAATTTCTATCCTCCATAAGATATCTTTTCAAATAATCAACATCTATACTGTTTCTACAAAAACGTGAAGCTGCACAAATAAATAAGTCAAGCCGTTTAATGTCCTTATGATGATATTTAAATGGAAAATCGTTAAAGCGATTTAAGTATTTTTCAAAAGACTCTCTTGCTCTTTGAGACGAAATAATTTCTTTTAATCCAATGTCTTCTTTTGATATTTCAATAGAGATGCTATAACTATTTGAATGAATAAAACTTTTAAAATCGTGATAAAATCTTCTGGATAAGATATTATATTCCAGTATAGGTATATCGTCCTTATATGAAAGATCAATGCGATCTATGTAATAAAATTTATCTTTTTTCTTAGTAATAGCAAATGCTGGATTATAGTGATTATCTTCTAACAAGAGCTTACATGAAGTTTCACCTACATCTTTCGCATAGGTTTCTGATTCTTTTTCGAGATAAGTCCAATCCTTAACCTGTTGAGTAAAATGTCTCATAATATCGATAAACTCAATATCACTCACATCTTTTAACTTGAAGTTTAATTTTTGATAAACCTTCATTCTGTTCACCTAATAACATCTCAAATTTAACTTATTTTATACTTTCTGAAGTAGAGCTATCTTAAATGTATTATGAGTACATTTTTAAGAATAGATGTTGAGTATAAGACACCGTTTGGTGACTTGTCTGTGAAATGAATCAAGTTAATTATTTCATTTAAGTCAACCTACAAAGTATTCACAACCTCCACACTGATTCCTGACTGTTGCTGTAATTTGCAGGGGTTTAGCAATGTGCCTTACCCCCACCAAATCAACACCGTTTTTGCAACTTATTGAACTTAACTAGGTGATTGATTATTTGTCCTTAAAAACCCATATTCTAAGACTGAATCGGGTTATCTTTAGGATTCACTAACTTCAATAATTTTTGCTTGATTTGTGCGTCGAAAACTTCCCATTTCATTTTCGCGTAAGCAGAATTTTCATTACCCCCAGATAAGAATCCCATAGGAATTTCAAACCCACCTGCACCAGTGCGTCCACCACCAAAAAACCGTCCGGTGCTATCTTGTCCAAAGGCTTCTTTAATAAATTCATCGGGGTCTAAAGTCAGTTTTGTGGTTCTCAGGGAACCAATAACTACTTCTAATTCGTCGTCTTCATCATGGACGATGCCATAAACTACTGCTGTGTGAACGTTTTCTTCTGTGACAAGAAAATCAGCCGCTTGGGGAATAGCATCTCGGTCATCGTAGCGTAGATAACCAACACCAGCTATAGAAAAGTTGTTTTGAACGATACGGTTTTTGAGCGATCGCTCAATTACATCCATGACCCGTTTGGAACGATTCGCCTGTAAAATGGCGTTAAGCAGTTGAGCATCATAAAATCTGCTCAAATATGCAGCAGCCATAAAGTCTTCTTCCTGGGCTTGCATAAGTCGATTCGTATCGGAACGCAAGCCGTGCATTAAAGCAGTTGCACATTTCACATGCTGTCCAATACTGCTATCTAAAGCCAACAGCCCCGCTTGTAAATACTGTGTAAAAATTGTAGCTGTAGCTCGCACATAGGGGCGAACATCGACAAACTCTGATTTGAGTTCTGTTTGTAAACTGTGATGGTCTATGACCGCTACTATGGGAATACCTGCCTGTTGCACCATTGGTAAGAGTTGGGAGGTAGTCCCCTGGTTATCAATTAAGACCAATCCTTGATAACATGACAAATCTTTACTTTTGATGCTTTGCGTTGTCCACCGTTGTGCGGGTAAAGTAGTTAGCTTAACTAAGGCAATATTTTCTTGATGGCTTAAAGTGCCAGCATAGATAATTTCGCACTTGATATCGTACTGTTGAGCGATTAACTGGTAAGCCCAAGCACAAGACAGGGCATCTGGATCAGGAAAGTCCTGCAAAATGATTAAATGGCGCTCATGACGATGCCCTAGCATGGTTTTTTGTAATTCTTCTGACTTTTGGGCAGCTAGAGAATTACCCCGTGGTGCTAGGTAGATAGTTTCGGCAGTGGTTGGTGCTAGAGTAGGTCTGCTCAGTGTTGGCAGTTCAATTAGCTCTTTGTCTATTTCTGTTTCCTCCGAGTTCGATTCTGTGGTCAGTGACAAACTCTCAGTTGAAGTAACGGGAGAATTTAAATACATAAGGAACTTTTTTTCTAAAGCGTGGGGCTAGGTTTAGGGTTGGAGACAGGTTTTCACCAACAGCAATGCTGCGGTTTAGCCACACATTATGATCTTGGCAAAAATCTGGTGTTGTGGCACTGTACAAGATGGTCTATTTTTTTCATCCCTCCGTCGTCAACGGTCTGTTACACCTGCGGAGATTAGATAAATCTAAAATTAGGTATTTTTTTGAGGGCTTGATTCACTTTTTTCATTTCTGCTTGTTTGTGTTTGACTCCATAAACACCCAGATTTTTGTTAAAAGCTGATATTTTGCTTGATTTATTATCTGAAGTAACGTATAATTGCTAATCCGTACCTAATAAAAAAAAGAATATCATAGCTTTGAGCAGGTAAACCTCCCAAAAAGGTAACTATCGGGCAGTTAATAACTATTTTTACTAAAAATCTGGTTTTTAATTTAACTGTTTGTCAAATTTGATAATTTAGAATGCAAAATAACCATACCCCACCAAAATGAGGTAAGATAGGAGTTCTGCCTTTTAAATGAGCAATTTTTGGGTAAAGTAATATATCAGCTTCTGGGATTTGTCCACAAAAGCTGTATGCCAAAAAAATAATAATGCCAAAGTTTAACTCTAGTTGTAGGCATGAATCTTGACTAAAAGCCAAAAAATTCCCCCTACAGGCTGAGGTTAACCTGCATTAGCTCTTGCAAATTTTGCTGTTTGTTAAAGACCGATTACATATTTTTGCCACTCCTTATGCAGTCCACTCTTCAGATTCTTTGTTACCTCAAAATAGAGGCTGCTATAGGGTTGGCGTGGAGGATGACGCAACGGCATATGTGCTTCTTGCGGTGTGCGGCTACCCTTTTTAACATTGCAGCGGACGCAGGCTGTAACAATGTTTTCCCAGGAGTCACCCCCGCCACGCGATCGCGGAATTACATGATCTAAGGTCAACTCATCTCCTGTGTAGCCACAGTATTGACAAGTATGACCATCTCGATGCAAGATATTCCGGCGAGTGAGAGGAATTTCCTTGTAGGGAACGCGAACATAGTGGCGCAACCGGATAACGGTTGGCAGAGGAAATCCAGAGTAGAGGAATTTCCCGTTGTGTTCTACTCGTTCTGCCTTTCCTTTAATCAACAACACCGCAGCACGTCGCCAGCTAGTGATGTTGAGGGGTTCGTAAGAGGCGTTTAAGACTAAAACCTTCCCCATTGATATGCGCTCAAGGTATTAGTTTTACATATATTAACACAAAGATACTCTCCTTGGGAGATGAGAATAATTTATACTTCAGCGATTGTTAAAATATTTAATCTACTGTGTCTGCATAAACGGCAGCAAACACAGATGTGAACTGCCTGGGTGAACTTTCAATAATATTCATGCTTGTAACACTCTTGTACCAATTCCCGAAACAGAGGTAAACTTCCTGATTAATTTCATATGGCTTCTGGAAAGACAAATTAGGGGATAGACTGGAAGCTTTGTTGTGGTGTGATAGGAGTGAAGCGAGATGTTAAGTGGCAAGGAAACGCCTGGTGCTGTGGATAACCAACAGTGTGACACCTATGCTTGGTTTTCTCAACGGGCTTGGGTAGAGATTGATTTGGGGGCTTTATCTTTCAATGTGCAGCAGTTAGTGAAGTTTTTATCACCACGCACTCAACTCATGGCGGTAGTGAAGGCTGATGCCTATGGACATGGGGCAGTGACGGTGGCCCAAACTGTCTTGGGTGCTGGTGCTAGCTGGTTAGGAGTGGCAACAGTTCCGGAAGGAATTCAACTCCGAGAAGGGGGAATTAAAGCACCTATTTTAATTTTAGGGGCAATCCACACACCAGAACAAATTCATGCGATCGCCCATTGGAAGCTTCAACCCACACTTTGTAGTCCCAAGCAAGCTTTAGAGTTCTCTAACACCCTGGAAGCCATTAACTATACTTCTCCGTTGCCTGTACATATCAAATTAGATACTGGCATGTCTAGATTAGGGACAAATTGGCAAGAAGCGGGGGAGTTTGTGCAGTTAGTCCAAGGATTGCCACACTTAAAGATTGCTAGTATTTATTCTCACCTAGCAACTGCTGATAGCCCTGATTCTACCATAATGGAAGAACAGCAGCGCAGATTCCAGGAAGCGATCGCCCAAATTACAGCCAAAGGCATTAAACCACCAAGCCTACACATTGCTAACTCTGCCGCCACTTTAACAAATCGAGCCTTGCACTATGACATGGTACGAGTTGGTTTAGCCATTTACGGTCTTTACCCAGCTACACACCTCAACAAAAAAATCCGTCTCCAACCAGTTCTCCAACTCAAAGCAAGAGTTACCCAAGTGAAAACCATAGCCAAAGGCACTGGTGTCAGCTATGGTCATCAGTTCATTGCTCCCAAAGAAATGCGTATTGCTGTTGTGGGAATAGGATATGCCGATGGAGTTCCGCGGCATCTTTCCAATCAAATGCAAGCCTTAATTCGTGGTCAAAAAGTTACCCAAATAGGCACAATTACCATGGATCAGTTAATGCTGGATGTGAGTTCCATTCCCGACTTACAAGAAGGGGAAATAGTCACCTTACTGGGAGAACAGGGAAAAGAAAAAATCAGCGCAGATGATTGGGCTAATACACTCAACACCATTTCTTGGGAAATTCTTTGCGGGTTTAAACATCGTCTTCCCCGTGTTGCCGTGATGTAGCGGGAGTTGGTAAGAATGGGGAATAATTTCCCTATTCTCTACTAGAAAAGATTTTCTAACATTTTCTTCCCATTTATAATTTATTGTGTTACTATAGGTAACTGATGCGGATGTGGCGGAATTGGCAGACGCGCTAGATTTAGGTTCTAGTTCCGAGAGGAGTGAAGGTTCAAGTCCTTTCATCCGCACTGAAATTAAGTAAAAAATGAAATTCATAGGGTGCATTAAGGTGTCTTAATGCATCCTATAGGTGTTAAGGGACAATCAAAACTGGACAAGGGGAAAGGTTAATTACCCTTGTGGTGACGCTATCCGTTGCGCCTTCATCGGTTAAACCCAGTCCCCGACAACCCATAATAATTAACTCTGCCCCAATCTCATCTGCAACATCACAGATAGTAAAGGCTGGTTTGCCTTGCCTTTCCAACAGTTCAGCTTTAATGCCCTGTTGAGAAAATAAGGCTTCAGCTTCTGCGAGCAGTTTTGCTACAAGCTCTGGAGAAATCATAGGATCGGGACTAGGCGTATCGGATGTTGGTTCTTCTAAGACGGATAGCACTACAAGACGACTACCATAGGTTTTCACCACATTGACAACTACGTCAGCTGCTTCCCGCGCTTCCCGACTTTGATCGATTGGAAATAGAACTGTCTTAAACATATGTCACCTCCGCACCCCCGACTCCGGTAAAATCTGGATGGTTATACTTTCAAAACAATAACAAAAAGGCAATCAGGAGGCTTTGGCTGTGTCCAAAAAAACTGTAGCAACTTTGTCTGCTGCCGATATATCTGGTAAACGTGCTCTTGTACGGGTTGACTTTAACGTGCCTGTGGATGATCAAGGCAACATTACTGACGATACTCGCATTCGTGCCGCTCTACCAACCATCAAAGATTTAACCCAAAAGGGTGCTAAGGTCATTTTAGCAAGTCATTTTGGTCGCCCCAAGGGGGTAGATGACAAATTACGCTTAACTCCTGTTGCTAAACGCCTCTCTGAGTTGCTAGGGCAAGAAGTTGTAAAAACTGATGACTGCATTGGTGACGAAGTTGCAGCTAAGGTTGCAGCTTTGGCAAATGGCCAAGTGCTGTTGTTAGAGAACGTGCGTTTTTATAAGGAAGAAGAGAAAAACGACCCAGAATTTGCTCAAAAATTAGCTGCAAACGCTGATTTTTACGTTAATGATGCTTTCGGTACTGCTCACCGCGCTCATGCTTCCACTGAAGGTGTAACCAAGTTCCTAAGTCCTTCTGTGGCTGGATATTTGGTAGAGAAGGAATTGCAATATCTCCAAAGCGCCATTGAAGCACCTAAGCGTCCTTTAGCAGCTATTGTTGGTGGTTCCAAGGTTTCTAGCAAAATCGGTGTGATTGAAACTTTGTTAGAAAAATGCGACAAGCTGATTATTGGTGGAGGGATGATTTTCACCTTCTACAAAGCACGGGGTCTGAATGTTGGTAAGTCTTTGGTAGAAGAAGACAAGCTGGAATTAGCTAAGTCTTTGGAAGCTAAGGCTAAGGAAAAGGGTGTAACTTTCCTGCTACCTACAGATATCGTAGCTGCTGATAAGTTTGCCCCTGATGCTGATGCTGTTACTGTCAGCATTGACAATATTCCTGATGGCCGTATGGGTTTAGATATTGGCCCTGATTCTGTGAAGGTTTTCCAAGATGCTTTAGCTGATTGCAAAACTGTAATTTGGAACGGCCCTATGGGTGTGTTCGAGTTTGATAAGTTTGCTGCTGGAACAGAAGCGATCGCTCATACTCTAGCAGATATCAGCAAAACTGGCACAACTACCATTATCGGTGGTGGTGACTCTGTAGCAGCCGTGGAAAAGGTAGGTTTGGCTGATCAAATGAGCCACATTTCTACCGGTGGTGGTGCTAGCTTAGAGTTGCTGGAAGGTAAGGTTTTACCTGGTATTGCAGCTTTAGATGAAGCGTAATTAATAGGGGTGAAGGATGAAGTTTTAGGCTTTGTCCTTCATTCCATCAAAGTTTAACTATACATTTACAGTCCAATCTTCCAGTTTTAAAGCGGGAACTTTAATAAAATCTTGGTAATTTTGAGTTACTAAAATTGCATCATTAACTAATGCTATAGCAGCTATTCTTAAATCTTGTGTGCCTATGTTGATTTTTTGCTGACGTAGTTTTTTAAAACGTTCGCAGCACTCTTGATTAAATTCCAATAAATTCATATTACAGAAAAAACTTTGAGTTAGTTTTAAATTTCGATGAGCGGATGCTAATCCTTGTAAATTTGAATGACTATTACATTTATTGATGATAGCCAATCTTCCCTTTAATTGTTCTTCCAACGTAATAGTTGTCACAAATATCTGATTTTGGTTAATTCTTATCAGATTTTGAATAATTTGCTGATTATCATGTTGTAAAAGAGTTACGATATTAGTATCGAGAATATAGATACTCACGCCACATTATTCCCTTCTGAACATGCTTCATAACCAGCAATTTCTTCATCTAATTCACGGCGATTTTTATCCATTTCTTCGACAAATTCATCAAATAATGGATCATCTTTAAACATACCAGCAAATTTAATAAAAGGGTTAGACTCTTCTACAATTTCTTGGGGAACTAATATTCCTATACCAAAACATAACCGTAATGTTAACCACCATAAATAAGAGAAAGTAGAACTACAAAAATCATCATCACTAATTAAACCATGAGCCATTTTATTTCTTAAATTTGAACCAGCATGTTCAATCAGTAACCCTTGAAGATCGAAAAGTGTATCTTCATCAAAAATAGAAGTAATTTCTGGATACTTACTAGGATAAAGCGTTGAATTTAAATTATCTTCTTTTTGAATGCCATTATTTTTATTATCAATTCCTGAAGTTATCGCTCCTCTAGAAGAGAGTAAATAGCGAACAGAGTTTTCAATTTGGGGAATTAAGATATGAGTAGCAGTGATAAAATCACCTGTTAACCCAGCATAAAGACCTTTTGCAAATAAATATTCCCTTCCTTCTGGAACAAAAGGATTATTGATAACTAATTCTAATAAATCTTTTTCCGTGATTTTATCTTCTTCTTTTGATTTTCCTGTAATGTTTTCTAAAACAATTTGTTTTCTAGCTGGTTCAATAAATGCTTGAGCATGACATCTATGAGCATTATTTGCTATCCTATACATATCAAATATAACTGCCTCTTCTGCTTTATCTGGCTCTATAGGTTGACGTGCAACAATCTTTCCCATATCATTTTTTATCTCTACTGGCATGAATTGAGATAACAAAGAATTTTTTTCTGCCATCTGGCGAAGGTCTAAAACCTTTTGAGGACTTCCTAACAAAGCTAAAGCTAATATTGCTTCTGAGAATTTTTTACCTTTAACCTGCGATATAGCTAGTTCTATTTCTTCACTAATATTAAACTCAGAATAAATTGTTATTAACTCATTAGATGATTGCTGCTGATATTCAAGAAGAAGTTTGTGAATTTCTTCTAATTTAGTGTCTATAACGGTTCTTTCCTCATCTGTAGCTTGACTCTTTAATCTTTCAAATGCTTCAAAAGCTCTTTGTAAATCATGGGATGCTTTTAAGTAAGGAGTTGGATGTTTAACTAAAGAATCTTCAGCTTCCTTGATGTAAGTTTCAGCCCCAAGAATTTTCGCTTTATATAATTTTTCATAATTCTTCTCAATATGATGCCATTTTGCTTTAATTTCCCACCATTTTCTAGCCTTGTCCCATTCTCCACTAGATTCAGCAAAAGTTGCACCTTTATTGGCTAAATCAACATATTTAGGGGTATCTAAAATTTGTTTATTACGCAGAAAATTTACGGTTTTTTTTTCTTGTAAAAGCTCATGAAGTTTGACAGATAGCCATAACGGATCTTGACCTTGGTAACGATTTAAAACATCATCTATATATTCAACAACAATTTCTGGATTATAATTAATTTTAAGTCCTAGAGTTAGCGATTTTTTAATTCTATCAAAATAACGACTCCATTTTTGAGGATCTTCCAGTTTCTTTGCTGATTCTAAATAAGAATGAACTGCTAAGTGTCCCATGCTATAATTACGCTTTTTATCTTTGAACCAGAGAATTTCTGCTATTTGGGCTTGCAGTTCTGGATCTGAAACTTCATCAACAATTTCTGCGAGAAATTCTATGGTTTCATCTGTAAATCTGTCTGAAAATGTTGAATATGAAATATCTAAATCTAACTGAATTGGAGCAACAGTTACACGCTGGAGAATCTCAAAAACTGCACATTGTCTATCATTTCCTGCATCTTTAATTTCTTGAGCTTTTCTACGGAAATTATCATAATAGATGTTGCACAGTTTTCTCTCGCTGTTATCAATTACTTCTTTCCAGCCAGAGTTTATAAAATCTTCTTTACTCAGAGGAGGATTTAGGTATATCATAGTTTAATATTAGGTAATAATTTAGATACTTACTATATTAGCTCAAATTTTATTTAAACGCTGTATCATAGGTGTAGAATGAACCGCAGCCTATTGATAACGCTGTTATGGACACCCAATATATCAGCATCTCTTTCCACAAAATTAGGGAAATAGTAGGTAATAAGTAGGTCAAGATTAAAAAAGGGAAAGTGGAGAGACTGAGATTGCTTCATTCTACTTGGTTTTAATCCGGTCTTATTATCAAGATATAAATATTACACTTAAACCTTTTCAGGTATATACTGACGCAATTAATGCAAACAACATAGCTTGAAGATTAAACCCAGAATAGTTAAGTTTTGAAAATTTTATTTATTTTTCAATCTTATATCGCTATAAAGTTATTGAATAATCAATTATCTAGTTAATTGAGTATTTATACAAGAAAATGCACAATTATTGCCTAGAAAATCTTAATCATATATTCAGATTTTCAGGTAAAAGTTGCAGATTTTTGGTATGCCAATTTTGGCAAATATTTTCATTTTTTGACTTTTGATTATCTCCTCAGAGTGTGTTTTTACGTAACAAAATCCAAGTAAACAATCATATAGCTTTAGATACAGATTTTTATAAAAGGCTTGGGAGAAAATTATTTGAGCTTCTGGTATTAGATGCTGCAAAATTCTTGAGAATGCTAATAGATGCGGCATCTTACCACAGAAAACCAGATTTTTTATTAATCAAAAGTATTTCTTTCTAATCACTACAGTATAAATCTAAAATTTACACCTTTTTTCTCAGTAATTGAATTGGTATTTATCTAGCAAAAATTAGGAGGTAATTTTATGCGAATAATGATGATTCAACCCAATTACCATTCGGGTGGTGCAGAAATTGCTGGAAACTGGCCACCGAGTTGGGTTCCTTATGTAGGTGGGGCGTTAAAAACTGCTGGTTTTACAGATATCCGGTTTGTGGATGCAATGACGGATTATATTCCTGATGATGCTTTAGCAAAAATTATTGCTGAACATCAGCCGGATGTGGTGTTAGCTACGGCTATTACACCAATGATATACCAGTCCGAGATTACGCTGAGAATTGTTAAAGAAGTTTGCCCTCAGGCTAAGACCATTATGGGTGGGGTTCACCCTACCTATATGTACAGTGAAGTTCTCAACGAAGCCCCTTGGGTAGATTATATTATTCGCGGTGAAGGGGAAGAGATTACTGTTAATCTAATAAGTGCGATCGCTCGCGGTACAGATCAAGAGGAACGCCGTAACATATTAGGTATTGCTTTTCTAGAAGATGGTCAAGTCTTAGCTACACCAGCCCATCCTCCCATTGCTGATTTAGATACCCTCACCCCAGATTGGGATTTATTAGATTGGAGTAAATATATCTATACTCCTCTCAATGTCCGGGTGGCTGTTCCCAACTATGCTAGAGGCTGTCCATTTACCTGCCGTTTCTGTTCCCAGTGGGCATTTTGGCGTAAATACCGTTCCAGCACTCCCAAGCAATTCGTTGACCAAATTGAAATCTTGGTGAAAAAACACAAAGTTGGCTTTTTCATTCTCGCAGATGAAGAACCAACTATTAACAAGCCCAAATTTATTGCCTTGTGTAATGAATTAATAGAGAGAAATTTGGGTGTTCATTGGGGAATTAATACCAGAGTTACAGATATTTTGCGAGATGAAGCCGACCTACCGCTTTACCGCAAAGCTGGACTAGTTCACGTTTCCTTGGGAACAGAAGCCGCAGCCCAATTAAAGTTGAATTTGTTCCGCAAAGAAACCACAATTGAACAAAATAAACGGGCTATTCAACTGTTAAAGCAAAATGGTATGGTGGCTGAGGCTCAATTTATTATGGGGTTAGAGAACGAAACCCCAGAGACCATTGAGGAAACCTATAGAATGGCTTTGGACTGGAAAGCAGACATGGTGAACTGGAATATGTTCACACCATGGCCATTTTCAGAATTATTTCAGGATTTGGGCGATCGCGTAGAAGTTCGGGATTATTCTCAATATAACTTTGTGACTCCCATCATGAAGCCCGATGCCATGGAACGGGAAGAGGTTCTTAAAGGAGTGTTGCGAAACTATGCCCGTTTTTATCTTCGCAAAACCATAGAATATTGGTTCGTCAAAGACCCATTCAAACGCAAGTACCTGCTAGGCTGTTTAAAAGCCTTCGTCCAAACCACCATCAACAAACGTTTCTACAACTTGCAACGGGTTAAATACAAAGGCTTACACACAGAAATCGAACTTGGTTTTGATAAATCCAAGATTCTCACCCGTGAACAAATTGCTAAACGCAAACAAGAACATCCAGAACTCATGGCTGACGTGAGTTTCTCAGGCAATATTTCTGCTTGTGGTGCACCAAATGACCTGCCAGAGTATCATGAACCAGAACAAGTATAGTAGGTGACAGAAGGAGAGGGGGAGGAAAAAGAAGATATTCGTCCTTGTCGTCTTTGTTCCCCTTCCTTTGCTTTCCTTGTCTCCCTTATCTACGGCTGTATAAATAAGTTGTTGTTCATCAACTACAAAATATAGGGGTAATTTTGAAGAATTACCCCTATAGTCTTTTAACCAAAATCTTCTGTTCGCGCAGCGTGGCGTTAGCCATACTTCTGAACTTCTGCACGGGCGGGTTTACCAAAATTCTCGTTCATAGTTGATGATATCTGTAAACCCGCCCCTACTGACTCCTGAACTTCTGCAAACCCTAATTATTTAAATTCACTGCGCTATGATTGATTCCATGTAACTTAGCCACCATTTCTGAACGGGCAGAAACCCCCAGTTTACGGAACATTCTTTTTAACGCTTGTTTGACAGAATTTTGTGTAATCCATAATTTAGCAGCAATTTCTCCATTAGTTAAACCTTGAGCCACTAATTCAGCAATTTCTAACTCTCTAGGGGTGAGAGGACAACTAGCAGCAGGTGATAATATTTTGGGTTTAGCCCGAAGAGTCGCAAGTTTAGCCGACAAATGAATACATAAGGCGCTTAGGTCAGCTAAATCATTGCCATTAAAAGGAAGACCACCAGGGTCACGGGCAAAATTTAGCGTACCAACTAACCGACCATCACAAATAATGGGCCCAGTCATCACATGTTCATGACGTGTGCAAAACTTTTTCCAGTCTCCTGGTGATAAGATTAACTCTTCATGGGCAGGAGCATGACGTTCTACAACATAGCGTCCCACAGGATTACCTTCTAAACAGACAGCAGGAATTTCGGGAACTTCAATTTCAGTTGATAACTGGTCATCTAAAAGATAAATACCCCAGTCTTGCACACCAAAATGTTCGCCAATAGTGTCCATCAGAGCTTCTTTTAATTCTTGCTCATTTTGAACATTGGCGATCGCATCAAAAATGGCGTGGAGAGTTTTAGCCATAAAGTGTACCCAGTTGGGGACTATGCGAACTTCAAGAATTAACTCTATGCTAATACCAGCAACACTAAAACGCTATTAACGCTCCCAGTTATAGGATAAACATATGACAGTTACTCAAGTTTCCGCCCAAGAACTTTTCCGTGCAGCCTACGAAAACCGTTACACTTGGGATCAGAATTTCCCTGGTTACACCGCAGATATCACATATAAATATGACGAAAAAGTATTAACCGCTAAAGTTCGTCTGAACCCAGATTTCAAAGCCGAAGTTACCGAAATCGATGACGAAGCAGCACAAAAAGCCATCCACTCTCAAGCTTGGGAAATAGGTATTCACCGCATTCGGCGCACTTTTGAACAAACCCACGGCGAAAATACTTTTAGCTATGGAAATACTGACGAAACCGGGGCTGTGGAAATTCTAGTGGGTGGTAAATCAGCCGGAGACAAATACAAAGTCCGTAACGATGTTGTGACTCTTGTTCACCGTAAAATTCATAATGTCGTCGTCACCATCAACACCTTCAGTGTGCACGAAACACAAGAAGGATATTTGTCTCATACCTATGACTCCGTTTATCATGACCCCGCAACCGGTATCCAAAAAGGCGGTAGAAGTGAATTTACTGACGAATATGAAAAAGTAGGAAATTATTACATTCTTAATCGTCGGGAAATTCGTACAGAAACAGAAGGGAAAATTTCTGTACAGGAATTTATTTTCTCCAACATTGAGTTATTGTAGTCTGCGCCCATTGATACCAGCCAGATTATTGGCTCTTTTCATCTCCAAAATCATAGAGATGCTTAATCCCTGATGTTGTAGATTGGTTGGAAGCAATAAAACTTAACTAGCTTCAGAGGTTTTTTCTTCCAACCTGCCTACATAATTTTGGGGCATCGCAGTTGAATTACTTTCAATACAAGCATTGTAATGATAGATTTCCCCATTACTATTAGTGTGACGAATATTAATCATCCACGTTCCATCTTGGAGAGGAGACAGACCCACCATTTCTGAGGTTGTTCCCCAGGAACTGGGTACGTTGTTCCTAGCATGAGTGAGAATTTCTAAGAATCTGGCTTGATCTATCATAAATCCCCTGGCTGTTAATTGATAAATGCACTACATCCTGTCTATAAACCATTATTGTGGAAAATTTGTCGATTTTCAGGTCTAGGGAATTAAAAAACATTAGACTTTAACAATTCACTTATAAGCGAAGACAAATATAATTTCTTTTATGGGTAAAACCGACAAAAACAATAATGTTGAGAAATTAAAAGCCTTATACAGCAAGAATTACAGCTTTTTATTTAGGTGAGATAAACTTGGGAAAACATAATTCAGAAATTTTACTGAAATCCATCATGAATAATTTCAGAAAAAATACTGTATCCTTCATGATTTCCTTAATAAGCACCATACATACAAATTCATTGTTCTGAGCTTATTTTCCAGAAAATTTGTCGAATGAACACTGAAATGCGATGCAGAATCAACCTGATTTTTACTTAATTTTAATCGATTAAAATCTGCTAAATTCATGGAATTTTGCGTAAATTCTGGGTTAACTAAAAAAAGTTTTTCTTTCATAACTGTACTTTTACTAGCTTTATGTTTTACTTTGAACGGTGTGCCTTCCTTAGGTTCAATGATTATGACCTCAGTACCCCAATTGCTCACCGACCCGTTTTTGCAATTGCCAACTAAAACTTCAGTCAATGTAGTTTGGTTTACGGAATTCTGCGGAAAAAAGCATTTTGTCACCTATGGCCAACATCTTCAACAAACAGCCATAGCAACAACTAGCAAACTCACCCGCACCAGAGAAGACCAAGACTCTAGAGTTGGACAGCAAACCTCACCAGGCCAAATTTATCAACAACCAGTCACACGCGACATTTGGCGACATGAAGCCACAATTACAGGGTTAGTACCAGGGGAAAGGGTTCCCTATAGTGTTACCAGTGTGCGGGAAGATGAGGCTACTGCCAGTAGTGAAGTTTTTACCCTTGCACCCACCCCAAAACCAGGAACACCATTGAAAATTCTTCTCACCTCAGACCATCAACTCAAACCCATGACCGCGGCCAACTTGCAAAAGGTTGTAGAAACTGTAGGAAGAGTCGATGGAGTGTACTTTGCTGGTGATTTAGTCAATATTCCTGACCGCGCTTCCGAATGGTTTGATGATAATCGAGGTAATGCTTTCTTTCCTAGCTTACAGGGTCGCGCTCATTACCAAATGTCTCAAAATGGCAGGACAGTCACTTACACAGGGGGGAAAATTATTCAACATGCACCCATGTTTACCTGTATTGGTAATCATGAAGTTATGGGACGCTGGGGAAGAGTCGCTAGTTTAGATGGTGAATTTAATGATACATTTCCCCGTCATGAGCATATAACAGCAAAAAATCATTCTTTTAATACTGATACTTACGAAGAAATTTTCACGCTGCCTGAAAGTCAATTTGGGGGTAATACCTATTATGCTGTGAGTTTTGGTGATATTAGACTGGTGTCCTTATATATCACCAATATGTGGCGTACTCCTAAATTAGATGCCAATGTTAAAGGCAGATATCGAGAAGCGTCTAAAGATTTTGCTCATCCTGAGAATTGGGGTTATGGACAGATGATTTATGAACCAATTTTTGCAGGCAGCCAACAATATAATTGGTTGAAAGCTGAACTCAATAGTCAAGAGTTTCAACAAGCGAAATATAAAATCGTTATGTTTCATCATCCGCCCCATACCTTGGGTGATAATATCGTTCCTGCCTATACTAATCCCGTGCAGGTGATTGACCGAGATAATCAAGGAAATATTACCTCAATTCGGTATGAATATCCTCAACATGATGACTATATTATTCGTGATGTGATTCCCTTGTTAGCACAAGCAAATGTACAGTTGGTTTTTTATGGGCATTCCCATTTATGGAACCGCTTTATTAGTCCTAGTGGTATGAACTTTTTAGAGACTTCTAATGTGGGTAATTCCTACGGTGCTGCTTGGCAAGATAGACAGCGAGAAGTACCAATTGGTTATCAAGAAGAATATACAAAAATCGGCGACCCTAATGGTTTAGAACCTGTTATACCTACAATTGCTCCTCTGGTAGATACTAATAATCAACCATTACCTTATATTGCCAGTAATGAAATTACAGTTTTCAGCGTTTTTGATACTGGTACAGGCAAAATCAGTAGCTATCGTTTTGATACTAGTCAGCCTGATTCCCCGGTAATTAAATTTGATGAATTTAAGATTACACACGATTAATTACTACTCAATTACTACTCAAAAATCAAGTTGTCATGCTTAATTTACGGTAGGGCATTCACCCTCACAGGTAGACAGACAGTGATGGTATGGGAACTAGGGAATACTTGCCTCTATCCATAAAAAACAGTCCCGGTTTATAACCGAGACTGACTCACTTAATTTGTCATCTTTGAAGCCATATTTAGTTTATGGACAGTCCTCCAAAAATGGGTGGGGTGTAAGTGTCTTGTAGGTCATGAACCTGCGAGGTAAATAGCCTGAGAGGGTGAGAGGGTACTTTAATCGCAAAAGTAAGTTGTGGTGGTATCAAGATTTACCACCAACTACTTTTCTATGATAATGGAGTGCGATCGCTTCTAGCCCGGTTATTCATCTCATCAGTGTTAGCCCAACTAGCACAGAAATATGCTGTACGAAAAGAGTAAGTTATTTATTTTGCTCAGAATCTCTCCTACAACTGGGTGCAAACAGCTTTAAACCCTCTGCCCTCAACACACCTTTTGTGACCTTGATAGTTTTATCTGATTTAGCAATAACTTCTTCACAGGAAATATTAATCTGTGATTGATTGAGTGCAATTAAATCTTCAATAGAGACAGCATAAATAATTTCTGATATTCCGGCCCATACACAAGCAGAAGCACACATAGGGCAAGGTTCACCGGTGGTATAGATGCGATAGCCATCTAATTTTGGGCTTTGCAGTTGAGCAGTTAAATAGCGAATGGTGTTGATTTCTGCATGGGCCGAAGGGTCATGGTCTTGCAGCACCGTATTATGAGCAGCAGCTACTACTTGATTATCTGTGACGATAACCGCACCATAAGGTGCATCACCTTGATTTGCCTGTTCTAGGGCTAGGCGCATAAAATATTCATGGTTCATGATAATTCAGGAGTTAAGCAGAGTAATTTCCCACAATAGCGCACTCTTTTGATAGTGAATGCCAATTAATTAAACTTAAATTTTGTTATCTATGTTACTAATTCGTGAAAAAACAGAATTTTATCTAACGGACTTGGAAACACCTCTAGGCAAAATCATTAATCTCACGATTGCGGCTCTTGTCATGGTTTCATCAGGAATTTTTGTCGCAGAAACTTATAACATTCCTGATGATGCACGGATGCAATTAAAAATTCTAGATACAGCAATATTAATTATTTTTGCTGTAGAGTATGTAATTCGTTTATGGAGTGCAGAAAATAAGCTGAAATATATTTTTAGTTTTTATTCCATTATTGATTTAATGGCGATATTACCATTCTTGTTTGGATTGGTAGATATCAGTTTTATTCGTTTATTGCGTTGGTTTCGGATTTTAAGACTATTCAGATTTATTGATCAAAAATTTCTCTTTGGGGCGATTAGTAACGAAGATAGCGTCATTTTTACCCGTATTCTCTTTACTTTATTCGCGATTATTTTCGTTTTTTCTGGCTTAATTTATCAAGTTGAGCACCCAGTTAATCCAGATGTTTTTCAAACATTTTTAGATGCGTTTTATTTTTCAGTCGTAACCATGACAACAGTAGGATTTGGAGATGTCACACCTATTTCTGAATTTGGTCGTTTATTAACATTGTTGATGATTTTAACAGGAGTAGCAGTTATCCCTTGGCAAGTTGGGGACTTAATTAGACGGTTAGTGAAAACCGCTAATCAGATAGAAACCGTCTGTTCTGGATGTGGTTTATCTTTTCATGATGCCGATGCAGCATTTTGTAAAAGATGTGGCACTAAATTAATCAAGTCCTGAATAATCCTGAACCAAAAAATAACTCCAGCGAGGAATAACCACCGGAGCGAATGATCAAAGACATTGGAATGTGGACTAGTCTGAATATTAATTTATCTATGTTTTTGGGTTATTACTTCTATCGTCAGGAGAGAATGTAAAAAATTTATCTTACTCTCTGAATAATTCTTTGGAGGTAGAATATCAAAATTAGTGTAATTAGAAAAAATACCCCCGGATGGGAACCGAGGGATTCTGCAAGTCGGAATTATCGCACAAAGACATTCGCGCATCTAGGATAACAACGTAAATTTGAAAAAATCTGCCAAAATGCCAAAAAAACTGAAGTAGATGCACATATATGTTTTTGGCGTTGTTGAATAGAAGTATTAAATGGTTAGGCAAAACTGAGAATTCTTTTCTCCTTCTACTAGCCTTCTGTATAGACTCGATGAACTAAGATCATATTGTTGTCTGAATCGCTATTGATGATATCTGTAATTAATTACGCTATGGTGAGTTGTTAACCGCCAATATCTCGCAACATTGCTTCTACTCTATCTACACCTTCTTGATCATTCCCACGCAGATATAAATCACGGGCTTTTTGCAGGACATTACTAGCTTGTCTACTTTGTCGTCTTTGTTTAAACATAGAACCCATTAATTCATAGGTACGAGCATTATTTCTATCTAAGTTAATAGCTTGTTCGTAGGCCCACATTGCAGCTTCATAGTCTCCCAAGGTAGCTTGAGTGACACCTAAGCCCAAATAGGCGTTAACATGACCACGATTGATTTGGATAGCACGACGATAAGCTTCTTTGGCTCCGTTGGTGTCTCCCATGTTACCTTTGATATAACCGACAGCGTAATAAAAATCGCTATTATTAGGTTCAATAGCGATCGCTCTTCGGTAGGCAGTTAAGGCTAAAGAAAAATTCCCTTGTTGCGCGTATAAATAGCCCATACCAGAATGGATTCTGGCATTGCGGGGATCTAATCTTGCGGCTTGCTGATAAATAGCGATCGCTCCATTATAATCTCCAGCATCTACTAATCTTCGTCCTTCTTCAAATAGTTGCTTTAACTCAGGGTTTCTAGCTTGGGCCACTACCACTTCTGCTTGAGCAGCCAAAGGTCTACTGCCGACGAAACATCCTAATAATAGACATGTAATTAAAACTGCTAGTTTTTTGTCCACAGTAAATTTCCTGAAATTTTCAGATAAGTTTTTGCTTGTACATTAAAACAAAAATATTGAATTTTGAAAACTGTATTTATTCATATTTACAAAATATTAATAATGACTGATATTTATATGTATTGCTGAGAGTAAGCTAGATTTTATACTGATCATCATAATTAGTTTCTCATTCACAAGATAAAATCGGAGTAATGGGTAAACTATTTATAGAAACATCTCTCCTTTGTCAAATCGTACCCACTTACCTATCAGCAAGGTCAATCATATGCTTTTAACAACCACCGATGTCATTCAAGGAGCAGTTATTCAGTCCTATTTGGGAATTGTGACCGCCGAAGTAGTGTATGGTAGTAACGTTCTGCGGGACTTTTTCGCTAGTATTCGTGATGTTGTGGGAGGACGTACTGGCAGCTATGAGCGTCTCTTTGAACAAGGGCAACGTAAAGCATTAGAAGAACTAGAACTCAGAGCACAACGTTTAGGTGCAGATGCCGTAATTGGCATAGAAATTGATACAGGTACTATCAATGTAGACCAATCTGGGTTTTTATTACTAATTACAGCTACAGGTACAGCAGTCAAAATCCGTTAGTTTAGCGATAATTGATAATTTGTAAGATGTAAAAAATAATTTTTTAAAAATTCAATTATATTTAGTATTTCTTGATTTCAAATATCGATAAATGTCTCTATTTTTCTTAAAAAAATCAGAATCCATATAGGGAAAGCCTTTATAACTCTAGATACAGTATTTAACTCTTTCTCGTGATAGAGATTAAAAACCATAAATAGGAATTTAATTTAAAACATAAGCATAAATATAACCTGAGAAACTTAGCTAAAACACGGCTGGAGACAATACACTATGTCCTACGTAAATAGAGTTGGTGATGACATTATTGGTACTGAATCTACCGTAGCAACACGGGTAAATGAATATCGCGATCGCGTGCGGTGGGGCCCCATTATTTCTGGTGTTTTAGTGGCTTTGGCAACTCAATTAATCTTAAGCTCACTATTTGGAGCAGTTGGTGCTGGCACAATTGCTAACTCGGGTGCACCGAGAACAATAGCCCCAAATATTGCTGGTAATGTTGGTTTGTGGTCAACAATTGCTTTATTAATCTCTCTATTTATTGGTGGTTGGATTACAACTCGTGGTTGTGGCCCCATGAATCGAAACACAGCCCTACTCAACGGAGCAATTCTCTGGGCCACTACCCTAGCATTAAGTTCTTTCTTGTTAGCAAATGGGGTTTGGGGTGCATTTGGTGTTGCAGCTTACAATGCAGCATCGGTGATGAATCAAATCCAACAATCAGGAACTACCGTACCCCAGAACCTACCAACAGTCACTGCTGAACAAGCTCGCGATATTGCGGCTACTACCTCTAGAGCCTTATTATGGTTTGTGTTTGGTTCTTTATTAGGGTTAGCCGCAGCTTTAATGGGAGCCGTCGTTGGTGCTCGTACTACACCTCGTACCAATAATTATGCTCATTGAGCTAACCAACTAAAAATTCAAAATCCAATATTACTCTAATTAACTGATCATCTTGCTGAAATTTAAAAATCCATTATCTGGGAATTATAGGGTGCGTGATATACTCACGTGCTTTTTTTTGGTTAGCAGCAAGCCCTAAGTAGTCGTGCAAAATTAATTTGAGCTTTGACAAGAATTTGCGAGGTCATAAATATAGCAGGTGACAGTGTTAAAAACCTTTGGTTGTCTAAGTGTGAGTGTTAGTTAATGTCCTAATCGCTCTGTCCATCGCTGTATCACTAGTTTTTGGAGTTGAAAAGGGTTGAATTTGTTTACATAGGTCTATTTTACAGATAAAATACGGTTTTTTGGTCGGTTTAGTGTATATTAATTACATAGTTTTTCCTGAACAACAAGTATTGGTGCAAACATGTTCTTACTGGCTGTCCCTTGGTGTATTGTCAGCATAGTAACTATGTCTGTATGACAGAAAAACTCATTGCCAACCACACCTTTGACAAAGAATGGCCGAATATTTACCAATTATTCATAGTGTGTTTCTCTTTGGTACCGCCTTTATTGCGGGTGCACTAAATGCTGTTGCAGGGGGTGGCAGTTTCATTACCTTTCCCACCTTGATATTTACGGGTGTAGAGCCGATAGCTGCTAATGCCACCAATAATACGGCACTGTGGGTGGCATCAATTGCTAGCGCAGGAGCTTATCGTCATAATTTGAATATACCTCGACGAGAAATGGTACTCCTATGTGGTACTAGCTTAGTGGGTGGGGTGATTGGTTCTGTAATTTTGTTATATACTTCGGCTGATTTATTTAAAAAGTTGCTTCCCTATTTATTACTTTCAGCAACACTGATATTTACATTTAGCGAACCATTAAAAAAGTGGTTGCAATTTCAAAGTAAAAAATCTATCTCAGAATCTCCACCTTTATTTATTCTCCTACTTACTCAACTAGCGATCGCTATTTATGGTGGTTTCTTTGGTGCAGGGTTAGGAATCCTGATGCTCGCAACTTTAACATTTTTGGGCATTAAAAATATTCACAGTATGAATGCTTTTAAAGCCTTTCTTGGTAGTTGCATTAACGGAATTGCGATTATTCCCTTTATTTTTGCAGGTGTAATTCTTTGGCACCAAGCAGTTCTGATGGCTGTGGGTGGTTCCCTTGGGGGTTATTTATGCGCTCATTATGCACGACGACTAGACCCCCGCTTGATTCGCATCTTTGTCATTGTTGTAGCCTCTGGAATGACAACCTATTTCTTTATTCGCGGTTAGATTTTTAATAGTGTAGCCTGACGAGCCATACCCCGAACTCACAAGGCTTTGTAGGAATATATGCTACAATTGGACAGTCTTTTAGCTCCGGGAAATTTAGTACCGAGAGTTAGCACTATTGAAAGTGTAAGGTGCCCTTGGGCTGTAACGATATGAAAAAAGTCGTCGTTGGTCTTTCTGGTGGCGTTGATAGCTCGACAGCGGCCGCTATTCTCCATAATCAGGGCTATGAAGTAATTGGTTTAACCCTTTGGCTAATGAAAGGCAAAGGACAATGCTGCTCTGAAGGAATGATCGACGCGGCAGGTATTTGTGAACAATTGGGTATTCCCCATCAAGTCGTTGATATTCGGGATGTTTTTCAAACCAATATTGTTGATTATTTAGTCTCTGGTTACAGTGCGGGAATTACACCGTTACCTTGTTCTCAATGTAATAAAACGGTGAAGTTTGGACCGATGGTGGCATATGCCCGTGAACAATTGGGATGCGATCGCATCGCTACAGGTCATTATGCCCAAATTCGCTATGATCACACCACTGGCCGCTACCAATTACTCAGGGCTGTAGACCGAAATAAAGACCAGTCCTACTTCCTCTACGATTTATCACAAGATTTACTGGAAGCTTCTATTTTTCCCTTGGGTGAACTGAATAAAGCCGACACTCGCCGTATTGCGGCTGAATATGGGCTGCAAACCGCTGACAAACCAGAAAGTCAAGATTTATGTTTGGTGGAAAGTAACGGTTCCATGCGAGCCTTCTTAGATAAATACTTGGCTCCCAAAAAAGGTGATATTGTTGATGCCACAGGTAAGGTGCTAGGACAACATGATGGAGTTCATCACTACACCATTGGTCAACGCAAGGGTTTAGGCATTGCCGCCCCAGAACCACTGTATGTGATTGAGTTAGATGCTGTAAATAATCGTGTCGTTGTAGGCGATCGCACCAAGGCAACTCAGCCAGAATGTAAAGTAAATCGGGTAAATTGGGTTTCCATTGCTGAACCATCAACCCTCATCCGGGCCGAAGTCCAAATCCGTTATCGTTCTTCCCCTGTTCCTGTCACAGTCATTCCTTTGGAAAATTCCCGTGTCCGATTGGTATTTGATGAACCTCAATTCAGCATTACCCCTGGACAAGCCGCAGTTTGGTACGAAGGAGACAAGGTGTTAGGTGGGGGAATCATTGAACAGTTTTCATAAATACCTTTAGATATCTCCAAACAAGAAGGTAGAGACGTTAGATGTAACGTCTCTACATTTATTTTCACCAGATGTCTAATGTGTAAAAGCTGATGAAATTACAGCCGTAGACAAGACAGTTAGGACATTAACTACAACTAAAACTTAGATACAAAAAGGCTTTTAGCACTGTCACCTGTCACCTGTTACCTGTCACCTGTCGCCTGTAAATACCTATGGGATTTAGAATATAAAAAAACAGATTTGAGCCGAGTGAATCAAAGCCGTGAGTCAAACCGGGACAAAGCTACAAAGCAGCGAACCTACATATTACTCCCTGCTAGGACTACATCCTTCTGCATCTGTAATTGATATCCGTCGCGCTTATCGAGAATTGAGCAAGCAATATCACCCAGACACTACAGTCTTACCTACTAGTATTGCTACTGCCAAGTTCCAGGAAATTAACGAAGCTTACGCCACTCTCAGTCATCCAGAACGGCGTTTAAGTTATGATTTGAAGATTGGCTATTCTCGGTTTGGAGTCATTCAAGCACCAAGGGACTTACAACATCAAGGAATTAAACCACATGATTGGTCAAAATCCATGTATCTTGATGCCAGCGATCGCCCTTTGTCCTCTGGCGAAATTTTTGTATTATTTGTGTTAGGTTTAACCTTTGTGGGTTGTATGCTGTTAGCTATTGTTGTGAGTATTCTCCGTGGTGACACACCCTTACAAACTCCCGTACCTCAAGCAGCCACCTTCCTCCAACAATCCATGCTCCATATTTGCCAAGCCTTCACCTTTGGAAAAATCGAATTTTTTTAAATTTTAATTGTTAATTGTGACTATGCTTCCTTCCGACACACCCCTGTATAACCACCCCCTGCCCCAAATTGAACAGTGGCTCAAAAATCAAGGTTGTCAGCAAGATGAAACATCTTTACATTGCTGGTATATACAAAAACCACACTGGGAAGCAGAACTGTCACTAGACATTGAACAAATTACAGTCCGCTACCTCAATGCTGGAGAAAATGGCCAAGATATTCAACGTGCTTTTAAATATTCTCTCAGTCGTGAAGATATTGAAGCAGCAATTTTTGCAGGCCCCTAAATTATAGCAGGTGACAGGTGACAGGTGATAGGTAACAGGTAACAGTGCTAAAAGCCTTTTGCTGTCTAAGTTTTATTCTTAGTTAATGTCCTAACCGCTCTGTCCATTGCCATATCATACTCTTTATTGATTTTTGTATAGGCGTTCCCCAAGAACGTCTGATTTTCTGTTTGACCTATCAGCTAAACGCCCCCAAAACGTCTGTTCCGTTGTTGATAGGCACACAGGGCCCGATGGAATTCAGCCCGGTCGAAATCTGGCCAGAGGGTATCAGTAATATAAATTTCTCCATAGGCCATTTGCCAGAGTAAGAAATTTGATAACCGCATTTCTCCACTGGTACGAATTAACAAATCTGGGTCAGTTATCCCAGCTGTATATAAATGGCTTTCAAATATTTGTTCAGAAATTTCATCTGGTTTTAATATACCTTGTTGTACCTTTTGGGCGATCGCTCGACAAGCTTGTAAAATTTCCTGTCTACCGCCATAATTGGTCGCTACTGTAAACTTAATACTGCGATTATTTTTAGTTTCGTCCATGGAACGGGAAATTTCTTCTTGAAGCGCTTTTGGTAAAGCTTGCAAATTGCCCACAAACTGAAT
This sequence comes from Richelia sinica FACHB-800, assembly GCF_014698825.1. Lineage (GTDB taxonomy): Bacteria > Cyanobacteriota > Cyanobacteriia > Cyanobacteriales > Nostocaceae > FACHB-800. The sequence goes on along the minus strand of NZ_JACJTT010000003.1, from coordinate 277,726 downwards.
TTGCACATTCTCCTCTACCATTTCCTTTAGTTCCTGCCTTAATGCCCGCTGGAACAAACTCATCAAAAACTCCACTTCTTCCTGTGGTCGTTTCCAGTTCTCTGTAGAAAAAGCATAGGCAGTCAACGCTTTAATTCCCCAATCCCTACAACAGCGCAGCAAATCCTTGAGGGCATCAACTCCCCGCTTATGTCCCATGATTCGAGGTAGACCTTGACGTTTTGCCCATCGACCATTGCCATCCATAATCACCGCAACGTGCTGGGGTAGTAATTCTGGTTTTAAGTCAGAAGGCAAATATTGCAAATTAGTTTGTTGAGTTGTCATTTTTTATCTTGAGAAGCGGTCGATGGTAATCTTGAGTAAACGTGGAACCAATGCTAGCGCCTTACTACCAATCTGACGCATCAAACTGAAAAGACCAGGGGCCACAGCTTCCCGATCTACAGTAGGAGACAATTTGGACTCCAAAGATTCTTTCAGCTTTCTGATGGTGAGTGGTCTATATAGGGTTCCTCGTTCCGCTAGGGAAATAGAACCCGTTTCTTCTGATACAACAACACAAATGCAATTTTCGACCCTTTCTGTAATTCCCATCGCTGCCCGATGGCGTGTTCCCAACTGGCGTGAGGCTGTGCGTCCAGACAGTGGTAAAATTATACCCGATGATACAATCCGTGAAGCCCTAATTAAGGTGGCTCCATCGTGTAACAAGGTCTTGGGTTGAAAAATCGTTTGAATCAGTTCCTTAGACACCTCCGCATTTAACTTCACACCGGGAACAGAAAAGTCACGCTCATCAATTGGCCCTGTAGTTTCTAAAATTAGCAATGCACCAATGCGATTTTTAGACAACTCCTTCACTGCTTCCACAATTTCATCAATTACACTATCAGACTTGGGTACTGCCAAGCGGTGATGATGAAATAACTGCCAAAATTCTCCTCGTCCTAGTTGCTCTAAAAAACGACGAAACTCTGATTGTAATGCCACAGCCATGGCCACAGCACAACCAATCACTAATTTTTCCAAGACAAAATTGAGCAGTGGTAACCCTAAATTAGCACTTAGTGCTGAAGCCAGCATTAAAATTATGAATCCCCTTACCATCCATAGTGTTCGACGTTCATTTATGATGACAAGAATCATATAAGTCAACGCCAGAACTAAGGCTAAATCGAGTATCCTTGGCAGCAAGGACTGCGACCATCCCACGTTCGTCAGCCATTGCTTCCACCAATCTCTCATGACATCTGGATAAATAAGAATTCAGAAGTTACAGAAGTTACAGGAGTCACAGAAGTTACAGAATTGATAGGAGTCACAGAAGTTGTAGAGGGATATGCTCATCAACTTCTTCAACTACTAAAATCCTGTCAGTATAGCTTCACGAAGTCCAACTGCTAAACGATTGTACGGGTTTAGCAATGCTAAACCCCTACTGAACTTCTGGAACTATTTAAGTCTTTCTGGTAGGCAATCTTGTCGAATTAGGTCTTGATATGTTTCTCTTTGCAAAATCAAATTTGCTTCACCATTCGCCACTAAAACTGCTGCCGGGCGAGGCAGACGGTTATAGTTAGATGCCATACTGTAATTGTATGCACCAGTTGCCATAACTACGAGAATATCTCCTGGTTCAGTTTTGGGTAGTTGGGCATTTTTAATCAGAATATCCCCTGATTCACAATGTTTACCAGCCAAAGTGACTGTTTCTGTGAGGGGAGCAGACATTTTGTTAGCGACAACGGCCCGGTAAACTGATTGATAGGTAATGGGGCGAGGATTATCGGACATACCCCCGTCAATAGAAACATAAGTGCGAATGTCGGGGATGACTTTAGCAGAACCAATGGTGTAAGCTGTAACGCAAGATGTGGCAATAAGCGATCGCCCTGGCTCACACAATAATTTTGGTAAAGGTAAATTTGCTTCTTGACAAGCTTGTTGCACTATTTCACAAATAGCCTTTGACCATTCTTCAATACTGGGGGGATCATCGGATTCGATATATTTAATCCCTAAACCACCACCCACATTTAACTCGGTAATGTTTAAACCGTAATTAGCAGCATCTTTCAACCACTGCACCATGACAGCCGCTAAGTCTCGATGGGGTTGACGTTCAAAAATCTGTGACCCAATATGAGCATGTAAGCCAATGCAGTTTAAACCTGGTTGTTGGCTGACAAAGGTAAAAACTTCACCTAAATCGTTGGGGTCAAAGCCAAATTTACTATCTAAATGTCCAGTGCGAATATATTCGTGGGTGTGACATTCAATGCCTGGGGTTAACCGCAACATGATGCGGATGGGTGAATCGGCTGGAGCTAATTCCACCAAGGTCTGTAGCTCGTACCAGTTATCCACCACAATGGTACAACCAGACTCAATGGCTAAAACTAACTCCTCACGAGATTTATTATTCCCATGGAGATAAATTTTATTTGGACTCACACCCGCTTGCAGTGCGGTGTAAAGTTCACCACCAGAAACTACGTCAATTCCTAAGCCTTCCGCAGCAACGATGGCACAAATAGCTAGACAATTCCATGCTTTGGAGGCATACAATACTTGAGATTCGCCTTTGTAGTATTCCTTGAATGTATCTCTATATTGCCTGCAAGCTGTTCGTAGGGTTTCTTCGTCTACAATGTACAAAGGTGAGCCAAATTGTGCCACCAGAGTTGTGACATCACACCCACCGATTTCTAAGATGTCGTGATGATTAACTTTGGCGGTCAAAGGTAAAAGCTGTTGGTTAGGCGAAAGGTTAGCGCTGCTGTGGCGCTGAGGAGACAAATATTGACTGCCAGAAGGTTGAACTTCGACGGGGTGAGTCGATACCATAATTAATTAAGATTCGTCTTTGATGAAAATGACGGGCGTAATCAGGTTTCCCGATTTCCAGTTTACAGCCTGACTGGCCATTTGTTATATAGCACAGCTGCACAGTGATGAATGGGAATTTTATTAATCAGTAATGTGTTTGTTGAGAGTAAATAACTACAGTTAGATTCAACCCATTGTCAGATAAAAATTATTCACGATGATCAATAATTGGTTTGCGACTTTTGTTTCAGCAAACCTTTCAGCTTTCTTGCCGACAGTGATCAATGATGCTGAGTTCAAATTAAATTGAGCAGGAATCGCAAAGATTGTTAGTAAAAATATCAAAGTGATAATTAAACTTAATTTCTTCATTATTGAGACTATGATTGTGGTTACAAGTCTTGTAAAGTCCCTGAACACATCAATCAGGTTTCATCATTGCCAGTCACCAATTGTATATATTGTGTTGCTTCCCTTGTACCTCTCTAACTGACAATGACCACGGTAGTATTAAATGATTGCATTATTGGCTGAAGAAGTTAGAGAATTAATGACACGTAGCAATTACTAATCACTAATCCCTGTGAGTTTATTAGACTTAAGAATTCAATTCTTGAATACAGAGCATTTAAGTGCTTTGTTGGATCTTGATAGGGCCTGCTTTAATGGTTTATGGACAATGGAAGGCTACAAAAGAGAGTTAGAGAGTCCTAACAGCCATTTTTTAGGTTTATTTGCGCCTTTCTCTAGCACGGAGTTGCTAGGTATGGGCTGTTTTTGGTCAATTTTAGAAGAAGCACACATTACAATTTTGGCGGTTCATCCCCAATATCATCATCAAGGTCTAGGACAGGCTTTACTATATTCTTTGCTTCAGATCGCCTGCGATCGCAATTTGGAGAGAGCAACCTTGGAAGTGCGTGCTTCTAACCAAGTGGCCATCTCCCTCTATCAAAAATTTGGGTTTAAAACCGCTGGGCGAAGACGTGGCTATTATCGAGATAATAGTGAAGATGCCTTAGTGCTGTGGCTTTCAGGCTTACAAGAACCACAGTTTCTGTCAACCTTAAAGGATTTACATGCGACAGTGTGCGATCGCTTGGCCAAATCATCTTGGTCATTGGTAATTAGTGATCAGCCATTGGGTGAAAAAAGTTAAATTTTTCTATAAATCAATTCATCAGAATATTGGCATGAAAAAAATATTTTTATAACGAAAAATTATATAAAAATCAAAAACATTGACATTGGTTCCCTGTATATGATATATAGTCGTCTTTGGGACTGGGTAAACAAAGTCTCAACATTGACGGTCTGTTGTTTGCAGCTAGCCCCAAAAATCCTTCTGAAATCAAGCTCCTCAGTACAACAACTGCATAAAAAGTCATAAATAGCTAGCAATTAACTCATTAACCTGTGTGATGGTTCTTGGATGTCTAATTTCTTTATACAGGCATCCAAAATTTTAGCCTGTGCTAAAATCAGCGTACCGGCACGACGCAGGTGATGGGAAAAATGCCATGTTTGAACGCTTCACAGAAAAAGCCATTAAGGTAATCATGCTGGCCCAAGAAGAGGCCCGCCGTTTAGGTCACAACTTTGTGGGAACCGAACAGATCCTCCTGGGTCTGATTGGGGAAGGCACAGGAGTGGCCGCCAAGGTTCTGAAATCAATGGGTGTCAATCTCAAAGATGCACGCATTGAAGTTGAAAAAATCATAGGCCGGGGTTCAGGCTTTGTGGCCGTGGAAATTCCGTTTACGCCACGGGCAAAGCGGGTTTTAGAACTATCCTTGGAAGAAGCACGCCAACTGGGGCATAACTACATTGGCACCGAGCATCTGCTGTTGGGCCTCATCCGCGAAGGGGAAGGTGTAGCAGCCAGGGTGCTAGAGAACCTGGGTGTGGATTTGTCGAAGGTGAGAACCCAAGTCATCCGCATGTTGGGTGAAACTGCTGAAGTTACTCCCGGTGGCCCCTCCGGTCGGACTAAGACCCCGACTTTGGATGAGTTCGGCTCCAATCTGACCCAAATGGCTGTTGATAACAAGCTCGACCCTGTGGTGGGACGCGCCAAGGAAATTGAGCGGGTGATTCAAATTTTGGGTCGGCGCACGAAAAATAACCCGGTGTTGATTGGTGAACCAGGGGTTGGTAAGACAGCGATCGCTGAAGGTTTAGCAAGTCGCATCGCCAACAAAGATGTCCCAGACATCCTGGAAGATAAGCGTGTGGTGACACTGGATATCGGCTTGCTCGTAGCAGGTACTAAATATCGAGGTGAATTTGAAGAACGCCTGAAAAAAATCATGGATGAAATCCGTCAGGCGGGTAATGTAATTCTCGTAATTGACGAGGTTCACACCTTAATTGGTGCAGGGGCTGCTGAAGGGGCCATTGATGCCGCAAATATCCTCAAACCAGCTTTGGCCAGAGGGGAATTGCAATGTATCGGTGCGACCACTTTGGATGAGTACCGCAAGCACATTGAACGGGATGCAGCGTTGGAAAGACGCTTCCAGCCTGTGATGGTGGGTGAGCCTTCCGTTGATGAAACAATTGAAATTTTATATGGTTTGCGCGATCGCTACGAGCAACACCACAAGTTAAAAATCTCCGATGAAGCTTTAGTGGCAGCAGCGAAATTGTCTGATCGATATATCAGCGATCGCTATCTTCCAGATAAAGCCATCGACTTAATCGACGAAGCCGGTTCACGGGTACGCTTGATTAACTCCCAATTGCCTCCCGCAGCGAAGGAGTTAGACAAGGAACTGCGGCAAATCTTAAAAGAAAAAGATGATGCAGTGCGTTCTCAGGACTTTGACCGGGCCGGAGAATTGCGCGATCGGGAAATGGAAATCAAAGCCGAAATTCGGGCGATCGCTCAAAGCAAAACCAACGGTGCTAGTGGAGATGGTGTTGAACCTGTAGTTACAGAAGAAGACATCGCTCACATCGTTGCTTCCTGGACAGGTGTACCAGTGAACAAACTCACTGAATCTGAATCCGAGAAGTTGCTGCACATGGAAGACACCTTGCATCAGCGCCTCATTGGTCAAGATGACGCTGTGAAAGCGGTTTCCCGTGCGATTCGCCGCGCTCGTGTCGGTTTGAAGAATCCCAATCGACCCATCGCTAGTTTTGTGTTCTCAGGGCCTACTGGGGTAGGTAAGACTGAATTAGCGAAATCCTTGGCTTCTTACTTCTTCGGTTCTGAAGAAGCAATGATTCGCTTGGATATGTCCGAATACATGGAGCGTCACACCGTCAGTAAGTTGATTGGTTCCCCTCCAGGTTATGTCGGTTACAACGAAGGTGGTCAGCTAACGGAAGCTGTACGCCGCCGTCCTTACACCGTGGTGCTGTTCGACGAAATCGAAAAAGCGCACCCCGATGTGTTCAATATGCTGCTGCAAATTTTGGAAGATGGTCGTTTAACCGACGCAAAAGGTCGCACGGTAGACTTCAAGAATACCTTGTTGATTTTGACTTCCAACATTGGTTCTAAGGTGATTGAGAAAGGCGGTAGCGGTATTGGTTTCGAGTTTGCTGAAGACCAGACCGAATCTCAATACAACCGCATTCGCTCTTTGGTGAATGAAGAATTGAAGCAATACTTCCGTCCTGAGTTCCTCAACCGTCTGGATGAAATTATCGTCTTCCGTCAGTTGAACAAGGCCGAAGTTACCGAAATCGCCGACATTATGCTCAAGGAAGTGTTTGGTCGGTTGACCGAAAAAGGCATTACTTTGGAAGTGAGCGATCGCTTCAAAGACCGCCTGATTCAAGAAGGTTACAGCCCCAGCTACGGTGCAAGACCATTACGTCGGGCAATTATGCGCCTGTTAGAAGATAGTTTAGCGGAAGAAATTCTGTCTGGACGCATCAAAGATGGCGATGTTGCTTATGTTGATGTTGATGATAATGGCACTGTGCAGGTTACTGCTCAACAACGTCGGGAGTTGTTACCCCAAGGCGTTGAGTCGTAGTTAGGATTTTTTAATAGTTAAATAAGCGGTGGAGGATGTAGGTTCTCCGCCGTTTTTTTGTTTCGCGCAAAGGCGCTAAGGAGCAAAGGCGCAAAGAGGAGAAAGGGAAAAGATCAAAGTTGAAATAAACTGAGTCATAATATAATCCGGGGTTGGTGTGATAAATTTTCGCGGTTTCAGATCAAAGTTATAATATATAGGTACTACACTGCTTCTCAAGGATAATTATGTCTATCCAGTTTCGGTTTCATCTAGAAAAAGCTGTAGAAGCAGCAGCTATACTTATGAAGCTGCATGGTAAGCCTATCAAGTATTTAGGCTTGCTAAAAATGCTCTATATAGCTGATCGTATTGCGTTAGAAAGAATAGAACAGCCAATTACAGGTGATCATTATGTATCAATGGATTATGGACCTGTTCTTAGTGGTGTTTATGATCTAATTAAAGGTAAACCTGTTGATGATGCTCTACCTCTGTGGTCTGAGTACATTTCTCCTGGTGATAAGAACTTTGTTTACTTAGTCAAAGATCCAGGAAATGATGAACTATGTGAAGAGGAAGAGGAGATTCTTCAAGAGGTATATCAAACCTTTGGACATCTTGATCCATTTCATGTTGCTGAATGGACTCATGATTTACCAGAGTGGAAAGATCCTCATGGTTCTGCTATTCCCATTTTAGTAGAAGATATTCTGAAAAATGTTGGTAAAAGTGAGGAAGAAATTGAGGAAATTAGACAAATAGCACTGAGGGAAGCATATTTAGATGAGGTGCTAAGTGTCTAGTATTTCTATAAACATAGGAGATGTATTTTTAATTGATACACCTCCTAATGGTCAACATTTTTACGTCGCAATTGCAAAGACTTCTGGTAATAAATATTTATTTGTTAATTTAACAGACAAGAAAAATAACTCTGAAAGAGTTTGTGTTTTAACACCAGATCCGAGTTTACCAAGTTTTATTAAAAAGGAATCTGTTATAGCTTACTATTTTGCTCGTGAAATGGATGCAAATGATCTTGCTATTTGTATAACTTCTGGTAGTCCTATTCCCAAAGATTGTTTATCTGCTGATATTGTATCACAAATTCAACAGGGAGGATTAATTTCTAAGAAGTTGAAGAATAAATATAAAACTGCGTTGAAGAAATTCTTAGGAGTTGATTGAATTAAACTTAATAATAGGAAAGGTTTACTTGAAAATCAATAATAATTGGGAATTTACAGAAGTATGGATTGATCCGATTTTATCACCTCCATACATTTTGTTATTACTTTGTGATGGTGAGGGAAATTGTCAAATTTATGAGCGAAAATAGAGTGATAAGGTTGTATTTTCTAGTCATCATTATGAAGTTGCTAAGTTATGGTTAGATGTTTACCTATTTCTTGAATAAACCAGTTCATTGTATCTCTTATTGTTGTATAATTTTTTTCTTGTTCATCAAAAAATCTTTTAAGTTCATTTTCAGGTTGATACTTATCTAAAACAATCTTGAAATCATTTCCTAGTTTATGTTGGTATACAAGTCTTCTATTGTTTTCAATATGTTTTATAATTGAATGAGAATCAAAGTATTCATCTTTTAAATTATATAAAAGAATATAAGCATATCCCTGTTTAATATCACCAGTAATATTTGGATTCCCCGGATGACGATAATCTATAAATTCAGAAAATATATTTTGTACTTCTTCTTTAAGAAGAGTCTTTTTTAATTTTTCCAGCTTTATTTTTATACTCTTACCTTTAATTTCAACTCTGTTTGATATTGACCTACCTTTAGAATCTCCATGACTGCTAATATCCCTAATATTCATAATATTAGTAATAGTCTTCTTGTATTGTTTATCTTCTTCTTTTACTCTTTTAAAGAAAAAATTTAATCTCTTAAATTTAGAAGATTCAGTATCTTGAATATTGTCTTTATCATATTCCATTATAAACTTATTAAGTAAAATTTCTATTTGGAGACATAATTTACGGCAATACTCTCCAAAATCTTTGTTCATGATAGCATTAACCGCTTCTTGATTTTCTTTTTCAAGTTCTTCTTTCATAGATTGATATGCTGATATATTTAGCCATTCATGATTTGAATAATCAATCAAATATATTTTAGTAGAATCTATCTTAATTTCTTCTCTAGTTAACTTTTCTATATATAAGAAAATACTTTGTAAGTTTAAATTTATTTGTTCCAGTAATATTTTTTGTAAATTATCCATCTATTAATTAATCCTCGCTATTTTTATTAACAATTGATAATCTAGCTAATATTTTATATTGGTTCATATATTTTTGATAAATAGAATCTTCTTTACCTTTAACCATGCCTATAAACTCAATTTTACCCCTTAATACCTGCTGAAATTCTAGTTTTGGTTTTATGGATAATCTTGACTTAGATACATATTTTTCAAAATATTCATTTTCCGCAGCTTCAAGTCCAAACTTAGCCCAAGCATAAAGCATAGCGCGAATTTGACGCACATATTTTCTATCAACATTGGGAAAAATATTAGTTGTTAATCCTGTTACTTCCTGATGATTACCTTTTACTTGCAATCTAATTTTCTGTTCATTTACCTCAAACCCATTTTCATGAATAATTGCTAGTAAACGATTACCAATCAAAATTTTTTCTGTATCTTCTTCAGTCCCTGTGTATGCTAAATCATTGGGAAATTGAGGTAAAGTTGTGGAGAAAGTAATATCATCTGCATATCTTGTATAAGTAGCTTTACAATCTTTAGCTAACCTTTGTAATCGACTATCCATTTTCGCGCAAATCATATTAGTAATTATTGGTGAAGTTGGTGCGCCTTGAGGTAACTGATTGTTATGACAACAAATTTGTGCTAGAACTGTTGCTACATCTGGAGGTAAATTATAAGGAGTAGCCATAAACATACCTCGCACCCTACCAAAGTTCATAGAAGGGAAAAAATCTTTTAAATCAATATTGAGAACATAGCGTTTTTTAGTATGGGCTTGAGCATTAGTCACAATATTTTTATCACTTACAAAGCCATGTACTGATGCCTTTGGTTTGTATACGGTTTTTAAGACTTGATTAAGTTTTTGTTGAATAATTTTAAGTGCTGTTATCGGGGTGGATATTTGACGAATACCACCAGACTTTTTAGGAATGTCAAAAATTTTATAACGATTTTCAGATTCTATAACATATATATGATAGACAAGACGACCATAGGAAATACCTAAAAGGTCGGCTATATCCATTGGATTTTTCAAAGCATAAAATTTCTCTGCTAAAAATTCAGGTTTGTATTTAAGAATGAAATTTGAGCCTTTTTGCACTTTGTCCGTCATGAATTAAAAAAAATATCACTTGCGGATGTATTCTCGCTTATTCATAAAAGGAAAAGCAGTTCGAGACGATGGAAACGCCGTAAAGCTAACCGTGAAATACACCGTCGCAGGATCAACAACGGAAATCAATACTTATTCCCGCAAGTGATTTAATTAGGTAATAAAATAAATCATCTAAATTTGATGATTTTTGTTTAGCTATTATATATTGTATAGCTAAATGTCCGTATATGGTCAAGTACAAAATTTACAAGACGTGAAGAAATGCGTCGAATAATTTTTAGAGCGGAAGATAGTGCGTTAGCTTACCGTAGGTATCGCTCCTAGTTCAAGGTGAAGGAGATGCGATCGCTCCTCGTTAGCTAATGTTGGAAGATGTAGGTTAGCATTACTTACCGCAGGTATCGCTTTTACTCTTAAGAAATATTATTTAACTCTCCAGGTAAAATCACTGGAATTTCTGAACCTAAAAATCCAGACACATCACGAGTTACAATCACATCTACCATTGATTTCATAGCACAAGCATACTACACAGCATCTTCAAAATCTTGAAAATTTAAAGCTACTGCTGTTTCTAAAATGTTTCTATCAACCGTGCAAATGTGTAAATCTGTGATAATTTGAGAAATTGCATCTTGAGCAACTTTTATACCTGCGGCTTTCCGAATAATATAATAAATATTAGTAATTGTAGTAGCAGCAATAAACCCTATAATCTCACCTGCATCAATTTTAGCAAATAACCTAACAGCATCTTCTACAAAAGGTTGTCGTTCCAGTAAAAAATCCAGAACGATATTTGTATCAATAAAAATTCGCATTATTGGTATTTTTCAGTTAGATAAGTGACATAATCTCCATTAATATTCTCATCACTAGAGATATTTGCATCTTTAGCAATACCACGTAGTCGAGATAAATTACCCTTCTTTGATGCTGATATAGTTTCTTGTTGTATTGATTCCAATACAGTTTGTACCAATTGCCAGCGTTCACTCATTGGTAACTTTAATACTTGTTTTTGCAATTCTTGTAATTTCATGATAGAAATAAAAAATTATTCATTTTCATTATATATCAATTTAGATTAGATGATGGTGAAGTGGTGCTTTAGCGAAACTTACGGAATCTATCGCATGATTAACTCCAATACTTGATATCATAAATAGTAAAAAGACATTCAAATTTCTTAACTATGACAAAATTACTACAGCGTGCTATTGCAGAAATTGAAAAATTACCAGCAGAAGAACAAAATGCGTTACCGAAGGTCAGCGAAGCTATCGCTACCCGTCTTCTGGATGAACTAAAAGATGAACAAGGTTGGAAAATTCGTTTTGCAGCTACAACAGATAATCAATGGGATAGTCTAGCTGACATGGTACGTCAAGAAATAGCAGCAGGTGAAATTACACCTCTCGATATTGCTCCTTATTATCAGTGAAGATAGTGCGATCGCTATTAGTGAAGCTTTAAAATAATTGCCAGCGTTTATTTAGGGGTAATTTTAATACTTGTTTTTGCAATTCTTGCAATGTAACAATCAAAGATTAAAAATTATCTGCCTTGATCTGCGTTCATTTGCGTTTAAATATTACTGCTTATACCTTTCGTTAATCGGAATAGCTATAGAGAAAATAATTGTTATTTTTGTATAGATATCAATAGTTGAGTTAATTTTTAAATATTTTAATTTAAGTTATAAATAATTTGGTAAAAGGTAATGTTTATTATTCCAATTACCTATTACCAATTACCGAGAATTACACTTTCTTCAACCAGCTAAACATAGCACGCAGGTCTTTACCCACTTCTTCAATGGGGTGTTCTGCTTCTTGACGACGCATAGCGGTGAAACCGGGTTTACCAGCTTGGTTTTCGAGAACGAATTCCCGTGCAAACTGTCCAGATTGAATTTCGCTGAGAATCTTCTTCATTTCCGCTTTGGTTTGGGCTGTGACTACACGAGGCCCACGGGTGTAGTCTCCATATTCTGCGGTGTTGGAGATACTGTCGCGCATGGTTGCTAAACCACCTTCAACAACTAAGTCAACAATGAGTTTAACTTCGTGCAGACATTCAAAGTAAGCTAGTTCTGGTTGATATCCCGCTTCAATTAAGGTTTCAAAACCTGCTTTGATTAAAGCACTCAAACCACCGCACAATACTGCTTGTTCACCAAACAAGTCGGTTTCGGTTTCTTCGCGGAAAGTAGTTTCCAAAATACCAGCACGAGTACCACCAATACCTTTAGCATAGGCCATAGCGCGATCGCGTGCCTTGCCAGTAGCATCTTGATAAACAGCAAATAGGGCAGGTACGCCTTGTCCTTGTTCGTAGGTCCGACGCACCAAGTGACCGGGGCCTTTAGGTGCAACCATGACCACATCTACATCCGCAGGGGGGACAACTTGACCAAAGTGAATATTGAAACCATGGGCAAAGGCAAGAATGTTTCCTGCTTCTAAATTGGGTTCAATCTCGTTTTTGTAAACAGTCTTTTGCACTTCATCAGGCAACAAAATCATGATCAAGTCAGCAGCTTTGGCAGCATCAGGTACATTTTTAACGGTTAAACCAGCTGCTTCAGCTTTAGCCACTGACTTACTGCCCGGATATAATCCCACAATTACATTCAAGCCACTATCTTTTAAATTCAGGGCGTGGGCATGACCTTGGGAACCATAGCCAATAATTGCAATAGTTTTTCCAGCCAAAAGGTCTAAATTGGCATCTGAGTCATAATACATCCGGGCCATAGAAGCATCTCCTGTCCGCAAGCAACGTTATGAAATTGACAGAATTATCATTTTACCCCAAAGGGGCCCATGGATGATTGGGAATTGGCAAGAAAGAATTTGCTCGACTGTCAAGCTTGTTACTTTCAGGTTTTTTTAAGAAGTGCCAAATCAACAGAAATAATTGTGACATTTTTGATACAAATTTGTTAAGAATAGTAACAACTGCTGGAAGACGAGGAAATATTTATGAAGGTTGACGCTTGTGGTAATAAAGCACCCCATGAAGTTGTGATTGTGGGTGGTGGTTTTGGTGGACTTTATGCGGCTAAGGCTTTAGGAAAGGCGAATGTCAAGGTCACTTTGATTGATAAACGCAATTTTCACCTATTTCAACCACTTCTCTACCAAGTAGCCACGGGTTCTCTTTCTCCTGCGGATATTTCCTCGCCGTTGCGTTCTGTTCTGAGTAAAAGTAAAAATACCAAGGTATTGTTGGGAGAAGTGAAGGATATTGATCCAACAGCCCAAAAGGTAATGGTGGGTACGGAAGCTATCCCTTACGATACTTTAATTGTGGCGACTGGAGCCAAGCATTCTTATTTTGGTAAGGATGACTGGGAGGAGTTTGCACCAGGTTTGAAGACGGTGGAGGATGCCATTGAAATGCGTCGTCGTATCTTTATGGCATTTGAAGCGGCAGAAAAGGAAACTGACCCTGTGCAACGTCAAGCTTGGTTAACTTTTGTGATCGTGGGTGGTGGTCCAACTGGGGTAGAATTGGCTGGTGCGATCGCAGAATTAGCCACTAAAACCCTGAAGGAAGATTTCCGTAATATCGATACTGCGGAAACCAAGGTTTTATTATTAGAAGGTTTAGATCGAGTTCTGCCACCCTTTGCACCGGAGTTATCCCAAGAAGCAGAGGCTTCTTTAAAGGGGTTGGGTGTAGATGTGCAAACCAAAACCTTAGTCACCAATATTGAGAATGATATTGTTACTATCAAGCAAGGTGATGAGGTGAAGGAACTTGCTTCCAAAACTGTCTTATGGGCTGCGGGTGTGAAAGCCTCACCTATGGGGAAAGTGCTAATGGAAAAAACTGGGGCAGAGTGCGATCGCGCAGGTCGTGTTATGGTGGAACCAGATTTAAGTATTAAGGGACATCCGAATATTTTCGTCGTTGGTGACTTAGCACATTTTGCCCATCAAAATGGTAAACCCTTACCAGGGGTTGCACCTGTAGCCATGCAAGAAGGGGAATATGTAGCGAAGCTGGTGCAGAAAAGATTAGTGGGAGAAACACTACCTCAATTTAATTATAGCGATCGCGGTAGTTTAGCCATGATTGGTCAACATGCGGCTGTAGTTGATTTAGGGTTTATCAAACTCCGAGGTTTCTTTGCTTGGTTATTCTGGCTATTTATTCACATCTACTTCTTAATTGAGTTTGATAACAAGTTAGTGGTGATGGTGCAATGGTTGTGGAATTACTTTACCCGCAATCGTGGTGCAAGATTAATCACAGGTGATCTAGGTTTAGAAGCTGTACCCGCAGAAAGTAATGGACATTATCCGCAAGTGAATACGAGACAACCACTCAATGTTTAGCGGTAGAGGTACATATTACCCAATCAGGTTGAATGCACAAGAAAAAGTTGGGTTAAGCCATAGCACAACCCAACAACAGGATCAATAACTTGCTGAACTGCAACTGTATTTGACCTTTTCTCTCAAATAAGGCAGGAATGGGAAGACTAGAGAAAAGTTAGCCCTTGATTTTAAGTCTTGACTTCAAAACAAAGGCTGTTTTCCTAGTCTTCAACTTTTACAGCAATGGACAGAGCGGTACAGAAGTATGCCTACGGCACGGCAGTATGGCTACCCCACGCTGCGCGAACAGGAGTTTAAAAATTCAAGAATTAAACAGTAATTGCATTAATTATTCTGTAACTCCTGTAACTCCTGTAACTTCTGTCTTCTTCCTCTGTCACCTGCTATACCTTCTGCCCCCAAGGGCAATTAATTAGCAAACAAGTCTAAGTCTGTAACTGCACCGACGCTACTAGAAGCAACTAACTTGGCATATTTGCCGAGTATGCCTGTGGTGTAACGGGGTGGACGTGGTTTCCAGTTAGCACGACGACGAGCTAATTCTTCATCAGCAACGTTGATTTGCAACAAGCGAGAATGAGCATCAATGGTAATGCTATCTCCTTCTTCTACTAAGGCAATATTTCCACCTACTGCTGCTTCTGGGGCCACGTGACCAACTACCATCCCGTAGGTACCACCAGAAAAGCGTCCATCAGTAATCAAACCAACAGCATCACCTAAACCAGCACCAATAATAGCTGAGGTGGGAGCGAGCATTTCTCGCATACCTGGGCCACCTTTGGGGCCTTCGTAGCGGATGATAATTACATCACCTGCTTTGATTTTCCCTGCCAAAATCGCATCTAAACAGGATTCTTCAGAATCAAAGACTCTGGCAGGCCCGGTAATTGTGGGTTTTTTCACGCCAGTGATTTTAGCTACAGCACCTTCAGTGGCCAGGTTGCCTTTGAGAATCGCTAAGTGACCTTGGGAATACATGGGGTTATCCCAAGGACGAATCACATCTTGGTTTGCAGGTGGTTCGTCGGGTACAGCTGCTAACACTTCGGCAATGGTTTGTCCGGTAATGGTTAGACAATCACCGTGGAGTAAGCCATGGTTGAGTAGCATTTTCATGACTTGGGGAATACCACCAGCTTGATGCAGGTCTGTAGCCACATATCTGCCACTTGGTTTTAAGTCACATAGAACTGGTACACGACCACGAATGGTTTCAAAGTCATCTAAAGTTAGTTCTACACCAGCAGCACGCGCGATCGCTAGAAAATGGAGAACTGCATTTGTTGAACCACCCACTGCCATAATCACAGAAATGGCGTTTTCAATGGATTTGCGGGTAATAATTTGTCGAGGTAAGATTTGTTTGCGAATCGCTTCTACTAGCACCTGGGCTGACTGTTCCGCGCTATCAGCTTTTTCAGCATCCTCTGCGGCCATGGTGGAAGAATAAGGTAAACTCATCCCCATCGCTTCAAAGGCAGAAGACATGGTATTTGCTGTGTACATACCTCCACAGGAACCAGCACCAGGACAAGCGCGACGTTCTACTGCTAACAGTTCCTCTTCATCAATCTTCCCAGCACTGTATTCTCCTACAGCTTCAAAGGAACTAACAACAGTTAAATCTTTACCGTTATAGTGACCAGGTTTAATAGTACCGCCGTATACGAAAATAGCTGGAATATTCATCCGTGCCATGGCAATCATTGCCCCTGGCATATTTTTATCACAGCCACCGATGGCAATCACACCATCCATACTTTGCCCATTACAGGCAGTTTCAATAGAATCAGCAATAACTTCCCGTGAAACGAGGGAATATTTCATCCCTTCTGTACCCATGGAAATACCATCACTAATGGTGATGGTGCCAAATATTTGTGGCATTGCACCAGCGTTTTTAATCCCAGACTCTGCTCTTTGCGCCAGTTGATTTATCCCCATGTTACAGGGAGTGATAGTGCTGTAGGCATTGGCAACGCCAACAATGGCTTTTTTGAAATCTTCATCTTGAAACCCAACTGCCCGCAGCATGGCGCGATTTGGAGAGCGCTGCACCCCTTGTGTAACAACTTTACTACGAAAATTCTCTGACATCTATCTTGGTTCCTTCCGTGCCATTATCGCGATCATCGCGATTTCCTAAATATATGATTTTCTCAAAAATTGGTCATTCAGACCTATAATATTTACTCCCGCTTGTAAACATTTCCTGTGCAAATGTCACATAACTTTTCCTAAACAGGGTAGGGACAAAAAAAAGTTGTTCAACTTTTTTTCGCAATAAATTGGCTCTTTTCTCAAGATTATTGCGAATAATATCAATAATTTGACGAAAAATGGTGGTTACAGCTATTGATAAATAGCCACTTGACATGAGACAATAGAGTATCATTAAGATCCAAGGGAGAAGTATAAACTATTTATGCCTTGGTACTCAAGATTGAAATCATCAGTCAATATTTTCCACCAAAAGAGATTTTGGTAATTATTCACCATAGGAAAGTTAGCTCAGGTTGATACCACTCTAACAAAAGTGCGATCGCTAGATTAGGTAAAGCACTCTGGATTTAAAAAATTTTGACTTGTTTAAACAAAGCACAAAGTAGACAGTAAGTGAATACTTCTAGATAGTATAAACTCAAAATTTTATCTAACCCAAGTCATAATTAATCGCCAAACCATTTTTCTCACTTCTAGCAGAAGACAACATATCAGAATTTACGTAGAGTGAAACAGTAAGTCACCATGCTTAAAACATAGGGATGGGAAAATGTCATCCACATTAGATTTAGATGCAGCGAATTTGATTAATCTAGTTGATGGGTTAGCAGCAATAATTCTCTCACCTGTGATTGTACCCATAGCTACAATAGTTAAGCAACCTATAGTCCAAGCCACAGTCAAAGAAGGTATAGCTATTTCTGAACAACTTCAAGACGCAGTCGCTAGTTTCACCAATTTATCTCAAAATCAGCATCCTCACACTGCTCAATATATAGATAACAATATTTACCAAAACCAGGAGCAATCTGAAGTTGCTAGAGATATTGTCAATGTCATTAAAGATATTAATTATGATTTAGAAAGAGTTACCAACGGCATCATTGATTTACGGATCATAGTTCCATTTACCATTGGGTTACTAGCAGTAAGACAACTGTTAATCAAGGGAGTGAAACTTGACGATATCCCTTGGTACATACTCGCTTGGTACGCATTTGATATGTTTGTAAGACTAAATGAAGATGGGGAATCGAATATCGTACCGTTAACGAACAGCAATATAAGAGCTAATTTACAAAACTAACCAAAGGGAATTTCAATGACAAATTCTGTTCCCACACCAATTTGGGAAGAAGCTTTGAGTAACCCACCGTGATTTTCCACAATAATTTGCCGTGCAATGGATAATCCTAATCCTGTCCCTTTACCAACAGGTTTAGTAGTAAATAAGTAGTCAAACGCTTTTTGATGAACTTCCTCAGACATACCCATACCATTATCTTTAATCTGAATCGCTATCCCTGTATGGTCTGGATTAAAGGAAGTACGTATCCAAATAGTAGGAGATATATGAGTAGTAAGAGAATGATGATGATTTGTCTCTACTAATTCTTCAATGGCATCAATAGCATTAGCAAATAAATTCATAAATACCTGGTTGAGTTGTCCAGGATAGCATTGCAATAAGGGCAGTTGACCATAATCTCGGACTATTTGAATATCATATCGATAGCTATTTCCTTTTAAGCGGTGTTTGAGAATCACTAATGTACTATCTATGCAGTCATGAATATTACATTCCAACTTGCGATCGCTATCTGCTCTGGCAAAAGTCCGCAGACTATTGGTAATATCACAAATCCTACTGACACCTTCTCTCATGGAAGTAATTAAATTAGGTAAATCAGCACGAATATAGTCTAAATCTATATTTGATATTTCCTGCTGAAGCTCTGGAACAGGCTGAGGATAATATTTTTGGTATAAATCAAGAACTCGAAACAATTCTTGGATATGTTCTTTGGCAGGTTGTAAATTACCAACAATAAATCCCATTGGGTTGTTAATTTCATGGGCTACGCCAGCAACTAAATTTCCTAAGGCAGACATTTTCTCCCTTTGAACTAGCTGAATTTGAGATTCCTGTAATTCCCTCAACGCTTGAGTGAGAGCAGCTGTTCTTTCTGCGACTTGAGTTTCTAAATTTTTTGTCAAATGCCGTAACTGCAAATGAGTTTTCAACCGCGCTAGAACCTCTTCCTCCTGAAATGGCTTAATAATGTAATCTACTGCACCTAGTTCTAAAGCATGTACCTTACTGTCTGTATCAGACACACCTGTCATAAACATGATCGGTATATCACTAGTTCTGGTGTTTGCCTTCAACCGTTTACAGGTTTCAAATCCATCTATTCCCGGCATCATCACATCTAATAAAATCAAGTCGGGATATATAAATTCAATTTTTTCTAAGGCACTTATACCATCATGGGCCGTAGCCACTGCAAAACCTGACCGCTTTAACACCTCAGAAATAATCTCTAGATTGGTATAAGTGTCATCTACTACTAAAATTAAACTGTGTTCTTGAATGGCAGTCATGTTTGTACTCTACATTTACCAATACAACCAAATTTGTTGGTAAAACTTAAAAAAAGCCTGCCGTTCTCCTTCGTTAGGTAATATCCGGCAGGTTGGGCAAACCTATAGCTACGGTGGCTCAATATTTGGAGAAATCAGGATAATTGTATCCGTTAATACTACTTAATTTTCTGTTTAATAAATGTTACTACTTGAGTTAATTGCTTCTTCAAGCTTTCTATTTCCGCCTGCATTTTGGCAATTTTTTCATTCAGTAATTTGATTTCCGCAGCAGCATCGAGGTCATTAGTAGCAGGTGTTGTCGCAACTCCATTTTTGGCAGCAGTGGGAACTGTTGGAGAAACAGCGTCGGGACGTGGTTGTTTAGCTTTGATGGTTGCCGATCTAATGGCATCCATCAGTTGTTTCTTATCAAAAGGTTTCCCAAGAAAATCAAAATACTCAAAAGGTTCTGGGATTTTCTCTGTAACTTCTTCCTTGCGACCAGACATGATCACTAAAGGAATCTTGCGTAACTCCGGGTGAGATTGGATTTTTTGAAAAACTTCCCAACCACTAAGTTTTGGCAAGATAAAATCCAACATAATCAAGCTTAGTTTTTCCTTCAGGATTAAATTAAGCCCTTCCACTCCGTCTTTCGCTTCTAAAACCTCGAAATTATTGCCTGGTGACAACATTTCTTTGACTTTCACCCTGACAACTGTAGTGTCATCGATAACTAGAATTTTGTTACTTGCCACGACTGATTACTCTACCAGAAATTTATTAGTTTAAATGGTGGGTTTGCCTACTGCCCTTAAGAATTCTCCCACTATATCCAAAATTTATGTAGATTAGGGGAGAGTAATTTCCTGTATAAGTGAAAAAACTACAAGTTCTTAGTGGAACCTGATTATGTGGATTTCACTAACTTTGTATGATATTAATTCCATAACTACAGTACACCCCCTCAATACTATATAGATATGTGCATTTTGCGGAATTGTCTATGAATTCGACAAAAAATACTGAGTTAATATCAGAAATTATATCTATGCCTAACTGGCTTCGTCGCTCCATTGGCAAAGCTAGTGAAATTTCCACCGTACAACGTATTATCAAGCAACGACAAATTCACACAATTTGTGAAGAGGGACGTTGCCCAAATCGAGGTGAGTGTTACGCTCAAAAAACTGCGACTTTTTTACTCATGGGCCCAACTTGTACACGGTCTTGTGGTTTTTGTCAAGTAGATAAAGGTCATGCACCGATGGCTATTGACCCAGAAGAACCGATGAAAGTGGCAGAAGCCGTACAAATTTTGGGTTTAAGTTATGTTGTCCTCACATCAGTAGCAAGGGATGATTTAGCAGATGGTGGCGCTGGTCATTTTGTCAAGACAATGGAGGCTGTCCGCCATCTCAATCCAGATACACAAATTGAAGTCTTAACTCCAGATTTTTGGGATGGTGCGGGAGAAGTTGGACAGTATCAGCGCCTGAAAAGTATTATTTCTGCCCAACCTGCTTGTTTCAACCATAATGTGGAGACAGTTAGAAGATTAACTGGGCCGGTACGTAGAGGAGCAAAATACGATCGCTCCCTAGCAGTTCTAGCTACAGTCAAAGAAATTAACCCCAGTATTCCCACTAAATCAGGCTTGATGCTGGGTCACGGAGAAACCGTAGAAGAAATCATCCAAACCATGGTGGATCTACGTAGTGTAGGATGCGATCGCTTAACCCTTGGTCAGTATATGCGTCCCTCCCTCGCCCATTTACCAGTACAAAAATACTGGACTCCCGCAGAATTTGAGGAACTGGGAAACACAGCCAGAAAAATGGGATTTAGTCATGTTCGCTCCGGGCCCTTAGTCCGTAGTTCCTATCATGCAGGAGAAGAGGAAGTACGGGAAACAGGGGAGTAGGGGGAAGTAAAGATAGATAAATACTCCTGATAGCGCAGCGTGGCACAGAAAGAAGAAGACAGAAGTTACAGAAGTTGCAGGAGTTACAGAATAATTCATGGGATTGCTGCTGAATTCTTGCATTTTTCAACTCCTATTAGCGCAGCGTGCCGTAGGCATACTCCTGAACTCCTGAACTCCTGAACTTCTGGACTTCTGTCTTCTGAACTCCTGGACTCCTGAACTTCTTAACTCCTTCTCCTACCACAAATATTTTTAAAGAATTTAGGCAATTGGCGCTTCTGTTTGGTATGTCTTAAAAAGTCATGAAATTTAGGAGCATCACTTATGACAGGTAAGAGCAAAACTCCCGCTAAACCAAACTATACTTTCCGGGCCTCTTGGGCCATTCTCCTGTTGGCTATCAACTTCCTGGTAGCTGCTTATTATTTCCACGTTATTGAGTAATTCATAACGGTTTGGTGCTGTTCAGATCGTACCTTTGAATAAACCTTTGGGACGAATGAGCAGCACCACAATCATCATCAACAGGGCTATCCCTTGCTTGTACTGTGAACCTAACCACAGGGTACTAACTTCTTGGACGATGCCAATCATAAAAGCAGCTGCGATCGCACCGTAGGGATTACCAATTCCACCCAGAATCACAGACGCAAACAACGGTAAAATCAAAAACCAACCCATATTGGGACGTACTGCTGTAATTAAACCGTACATACTTCCACCCAAAGAAGTTAAAATCCCTGCAATTAGCCAAGTCCACAGAATTACCTGTTCTACATTAATCCCAGATACCCTAGCTAAATCTAAATCATCAGCTACCGCTCGCATTGCCTTACCCACTTTGGTATTTTGTAGCAAGTAATGTAATGACACAATCGCTAAAATCGCCAAACCTAGTACCAGTAACTGATTTTGTGGAATTTTTACCCCAAAAAAATCTAAAGCCGGACTAATAGGGAGATTATAATTTTGATTTTTACCACCCCAAAGAAAAATAATTCCATTGCGTAAAAATAAAGCTAAACCAATAGAAATAATAATTAGTGTTGTGGAAGTTGCGCGCAAAGACCGCATTTTTGTCCAGAGTAGTTTTTCACAAACTAACATCACAACTACTGTTCCCAGAGCCGCTAAAATCATTGATAACCAAATATTTACCCCTAGATTATTAGCCAGCAAAGTCAAATAAGCCCCTAAAGTGAGAAAGTCACCATGAGCAAAATTAGACAAACGCAAAATACCATAGGTAAGAGTCAATCCCACTGCTGCCAAAGCAATGATGCTCCCTACCGCAATACCGTTAATAATTAATTGAGCTATTTGGATGTCCATAATTTTTCAGATGTGATCAAGGAATTTATCAGTGTTGAATTTTGTGCAAAACTTACCAGATTTCCGGTTAAAATTCACACTATGAGTTATAATTTATAATTAAAAACACGATGTGTACTAATATACATAAATTCTCGTTTACATTCGTCCCTATAGATAAACTTGTTCATCGGTCTAGTTGACCATGCAGCAGTCTTCAAGCTTACCAGAACAGAACTTACATATTAATCAAACATCAGCGCTTTTGAAAAAAACTCAGGAACTGTGTGCTGAGTTGTGGTTAGAAGGCAGTCTTAATGAATTACAAAGTTGTCTCAACCACTGCTTATTATCTGCTGATACCACAATGCCTTTAGGCATATCCACTCAAGCAGAAATTTTTCAGGTGATAGTTAACCAACTCCAAAAAGCTTTAAGCGTTAACTGGGTGGCCTTAGCCTTGTTTAACTCTGAAGCCACAGTTGGTACGGTCTCCTATATTTCTTCTTGCCCATCTACTCATCCTCCACAGCCAGTCCTGGAAATTATCCCCAAAAAAGGGACGAAACTGCGTCTGAAACTACAAGATGCTATCAAAATAGAAGATTTGCAGCAAATGAGTAGCCAAAAACCCCAAAGGGCTTGGCACTTCATGGTCAATACTAGTGGTGTAGAGGGATGGTTAATTATTGCTAACTACTCACAAAAATCTAGTTGTGCATCTATTACCCCATCCCAAATACCACTGATATCGCAATTAATGACTAGAAGTTGTGAATATCTTGGTGTTGCACTCAAACAATGTGAACAAATTCTCTATTGGCAACAACAATGCCAACAATTAGCTCAATTTAATCAAGAACTGGAACGCACTCATCAACTCAAAAACCAGTTTCTAGCTAATACTAGCCATGAAATTCGTACTCCTCTCAGTTCTATTATTGGCTTTACCCATTTACTTTTAGCACAAGGTTACGACACAGAGAAACAGCGCCATCAAGAGTATCTCAATATTATTCAGTCTAGCGGTAAGCATTTACTGGGATTGATTAATGATATTTTGGATCTTTCTAAAATAGAAGCCAACCAATTAGAAGTGCAATGGGAAATCGTCGATATTCCCTCCCTTTGTCATAATGTTTTATCCTTAGTCAAGGAAAAAGCAGCGAATAGAGGTTTAAAACTGCATCTAGAAATAGAACCAGAAATTAAAACTCTCATTGCTGATTCATTACGACTCAAGCAAATGCTGTTAAATTTACTTTTTAATGCCTTAAAGTTTACGACGACAGGTAGCGTTGGACTGAAGGTAATACAGCAAGATAAATGGTTTAAATTCACTGTGTGGGATACTGGCACTGGCATTTCTCCAGAAGATCAAGCATCACTATTTCAACCCTATTCTCAAATTCTCAATCCTGCTTGTGGTCGTCATGAAGGTACAGGTTTAGGATTAGTAGTAACTCAAAAACTGGCAGAAATTCATGGTGGGTGGTTAGAGTTAGAATCTGAAGTGAATTGTGGCTCACGCTTTACGATTATCCTTCCCCAAAATCCCGAAAATAAAGTTTTAGATACTAATGATAATAACCAGATAGTAGGTCTTGCAAGCAGTAAATCAGTAAGTAATTATGTTAACATACATAACACAAATAATCTGCATAAAAACAAAGATATTTTATTAGTAGAAGATGATTTATCTAATGCCGAACTGATTAAAATTTATCTGAATAGATTGGGTTATCAAGTAACTTGCGTCAACACTGCTGCGGAAATGTGGTTACATCTCCACAATCTAGAACCAGCAGTGATTTTATTAGATATTAATCTCCCTGATGGTGATGGATTAAAGTTAGTTCAGCAGTTACGAGTTAATGAGAAATTTAGGCATGTTCCTATTATTGCCCAAACGGCAATGGCAATGAAGGGAGATAGGGAAACTTGTTTAAATGCTGGTTTTAATGACTATATTTCTAAGCCTTTAGATTTACCGCTTTTAGGTAATATGGTCACAAAGTATAGTTAAGAATTGACAAGATGATGGTTGGAGTCGGATCTTCAGGTTTGAAACTCCCCACCCTGTGGAGATGATTTTCATCTTGCGCTGATTAATCGTTTAATTTCCACCCACATATCAATTTCCCATTGCACTGCCTCAATCTAACTCATTTAAGATAGAACTGGTCAGGAGCTATTAGGGGCAGAATAGGAAATGATACTGACAGAAAAATTAGAAAGCTTAAAAGCCTTATTTACAGAGATGGAACGGGCTTTAATTGCCTATTCTGGAGGCGTTGATAGTACATTGGTGGCGAAGATTGCCTATGATGTATTGGGCGATCGCGCTTTGGCTGTAACGGCTATTTCTCCTTCCCTCTTACCAGAAGAGTTGGCAGCAGCTTCCCAGCAAGCTGCATTTATTGGTATACCCCACAAAATTGTCCAAACCCACGAAATGGACAATCCTAATTACACTTCTAATCCTGTGAATCGCTGCTATTTTTGTAAAAGCGAATTACACGACACCCTCAAGCCTCTAGCTTTAGAGTTAGGTTATCCCTATGTGGTGGATGGGGTAAACGCTGATGATTTACATGACTATCGTCCTGGCATCCAAGCTGCAAAAGAACGGGGTGCGCGATCGCCTCTAGCAGAAGTGAATCTTACTAAAGCTGAAGTCCGTCAAATTTCTCAACAACTGGGTTTACCTTGGTGGGATAAACCTGCTCAACCTTGTCTGAGTTCCCGTTTTCCCTATGGTGAAGAAATTACCATCGCTAAATTACAGCGTGTGGGTAGAGCCGAAATTTATCTGCAAAACCTTGGTTGGCAAAATTTACGGGTACGTTCTGAAGGTGATACAGCCAGAATTGAATTATCCCCAGAACAAATTAAAAATTTTGTCTTAACTACCGATTTACCCTCATTAGTAGCCAAATTTCAGCAGCTAGGTTTCATCTACGTCACTTTAGATTTAGAAGGTTATCGCAGTGGCAAATTAAATCAGGTATTACAAACCTCATCTGTTCCGTCTTAGCATCCACACCTAATATTTCATCCCAGTGGAGGTGTGGCTTAACTCTTTCACCTCAATAAACCCTACCAGACACAAATACTCTGTTCATCGAACCTGTTCCTGGGATATTTGCTTAACTTTGGCGTTGTGCGAGCCTAAATTCTATTTTTTGTAGTGCTGAACGCCAAACATCATATCCTTGAGCAGAAAGATGTAATCCATCTGTAGTTAAATCTGTACGCAAATTACCTTCTCCATCCGTAAACCAATTATGGATATTCAGGTAATTAGCACCTGCTGTTTTCGCAATTTTCGCTATTTGTCCATTCAGTTTGCGGATACGGCTGTTAGGAATACTTTTCCAACGGACAGGCAAAATTGACTGGACAATTATTCTCGTTTCAGGGTGAGTTTGCCGCAGACGCTTGAGAATACGTTGGTAATTCTGCAAAATTACTGTGTCACTAGCACCTTTGCGTAAATCATTAATTCCCACCATCACATAAATCGCTTCTGGCCTGGTGTTAGCAAATGCTGATAATCTTCTGAATACTCCTCCAGATGTATCACCAGAAATGCCTTGATTTAGCCACAGTTTCCCCACAGGTAAACTTTCCCGAGGAAACCACATGCTTAAGGAATCACCAATCAAGATACTCAAGCGATTTGTACCTTGACCTTGAGCGATCGCTTTAGCTTCCATCGCTAATAGGCTTTTCCAATCTTCATATGTCAGCTTATGCCGACGTGCTGACCCCCACAAAGAGTCTAAGTTACTATCATCTACACGAGTGTAAATTTGACCAGTTTTCAGAGAAGCTAACCTTTGGTAATACAACTGGCTACCTGAAACTACTTTCGGGCTAGCTTCTTGATTATGAGAGTTAATTGCTGAATTTATGGAGTTAGAAGCAAATTTGTTCCTAAATTCCGACAACAACACCTCTATATTCAAAATATCTTGCTCTGAGGGCGAATTTGATGCACCTCTAGATACAACTTGATGACTGAATTCTGGTACAGTACCTTCAAAACTAGGAATTACTTGCTCACCAGCCATTGACTGTGAACCATGGAATGGAGAAACAGTTTGGCTACTCAATTTTGAGACAGAACGATTCACACTAGAGATGATTTTTCCACCAACTGATAAATATGATTCCTGTTGTCCATCCTTCAGGAATCCTGAATTTGTCGATGGTATACTCGACATCTGTGGGAGAGCCGATGCTGGTATTGCCAATCCTGTTAACAAGCTTGCTGCCAACAGATAAGGTTCCCTCATCGTGATTTTCTCTCCTTGTACTGAACACTTTTCCTTATGACAGCCAGAAATAGCTAATTTCAGGAAAATTTAGATTTAATTCACTTATTCTTCTCATGTACACTATTTAGCTAGGGCAAACAAGGTAAGTAATTACAGTAACTTTGAGTGATCAAGTCGAAAAAGTCTCACAAGTATCATTGGTGAATTCAGAAAATTCACTCTGGAGTTAGATGTGATCTAGGGTCAAGTAGTGATAGAAACAATAAAAATTACTAATTAATTTAAGAAAAAATATAAGTTTTTTCGTTGTTAAAATTAAGTTTTGTAGCTAAAAGTAACAAAAAATACTAAATAAACCGTAGATATAACTATCATCTTTTATTCATAAAGTCTTGTTTATTTCTGTCTTTTCTCCTTCAGTAATTACCTCTATTAGCAACAATTTTTCATCTTATCTTCATCAGAATTTGCTGTTTATAGACACTTTTAAACCTAGAAAGCGTCAATATTACGGAAACTTTTCTGAATTAGTTTTCAGAAATTATCGAATTTTTGCTTAAGTACAAATGGGTGGAAATAATGAAATCACCCAATTCTCTAATCATTAAGCTTATACACGCAAATGTTAATTTAAACAAAGTTGCATAAAGTCTCTTTTTGTTTTCTTTGAATAACACCATTTAAAATGCTAATATTTATGCGAAGTCATTAATGTTTCCTCTTGTTCCGTGGCTAGAGCTAGTACAGCAATCGGTGTAAGTCCAATTATCAAGGAGATTGTGCAAAAACAGGCACATTCGACACGTTTAACCTTGAAAGAGGTTATTTTGATGGGTATGTTAGCTATTGATAAGCTCGATGAGCAAAATCGTCAAGAGTTAGCAGATCAGGTTCATCAAATGCAAGTTAATGGTGAAATATGAATCTGCTTTTAGAAGCCTAGATTCTAAAATCACAAGTTAAAAACAAATTCCTTACTGAACTGACTACAAGAGTAGATTTACAACTATTTGCCTTTCTACTCTTGACTCAATCAATAGCTAAGTCGGTTTCGATGGTTTATATTCAGTTTGCAAAATTTCTGTTGTTGAAAACAATTTCAGCAACCAAGTCATTTACCCTGTTTCCCGTAAATGGCTACATAGTGTTTAAATTTTGAATCTTATTCAAACAGCAAGCTGAACAACCTGGAGGGTGAGGCCGACCTCTAAAGGCTCACCCAACCTCCCAAAAACTGTAAGACTCTTTGGTACTTGTACCAAAAAGCTAGTTTTTTCTAGCAAGCGTCCCCTGTTTAAGCTTCTGCTGTGCAGGGACAACAAAAATTTAACGAGGATGCGATTTAGCGCACTTCTAAATTTAAAAACGTCTTGCTCAGACAATTCACCAATTATTTTCTGGGATGTAGAGTTAGCTAATCTAGCTTCTACAGCCGGGAAATTAATTATTCTCAAGCAAAATCCCTCTAGTTTCAGTTTCTGTAGAGAAAACTGATTTTCTAGGGGGATTTTGATAACTGGAGCTGGATATTTACCTGAGTGAAAATCTAAGATTTACCTGAGTGAAGTCTGAGATTAACTTAAGCTTAGAATTTAATTGTGGAAAATTTGTGGAGTTTTCAACTTTATTTTCCCAAAATTGTGAATTTTTCAGACACATCAGGCTTAACAGCATTTGGGTTTTTCACTAAGCACTAATAGTCCCTGTTAAAGGTGAGCTAGGACTAGCATATTCTTTCATCGGCATTCTCCCCGCCAAATATGCTAAACGACCAGCAATAGCCGCCAATTTCATCGCCTGGGCCATAGCAGGGGGATTTTGAGCTAGAGCGATCGCACTATTAATTAATAGAGCATCTGCCCCTAATTCCATCGCCTGGGCAGCCTCAGAAGGGGCACCAATGCCCGCATCTACGACTACAGGGACTTTGGCATTCTCAATAATAATCTGAATATTGGCCAAGGTTTTTAGCCCCTGTCCAGAACCAATCGGTGCAGCTAAAGGCATAACTGTGGCAGTGCCTACTTCCTCTAAGCGTTTGGCTAACATGGGGTCAGCATTAATGTAGGGTAAAACGGCAAAGCCTTCTTTGACCAGTTGTTCAGCAGCTTGCAATGTGCCGATGGGGTCTGGCAGTAAATATTTAGGATCAGGTATAACTTCTAATTTGACAAAATTATTATCTTCTTGCCCTAACAGTTTCGCCATTTCTCTGCCCAATCGTGCCACCCGAATGGCTTCCTCGGCGGTTTGACAACCAGCAGTATTAGGTAACATCCAAATTTTTTGCCAATCCAATGCTTCTGCTAAACCTTCGTGTCCTGGAGCTTTGGTTTGAACTCGACGCACAGCTACGGTGACAATTTGGCAACCACTACTAGCGACACTGCGCTGCATTTCCTCAATGCTGCGATATTTCCCCGTTCCTGTCATCAACCGCGATTTGAAGGCTTTACCAGCAATGATCAGTTGAGAATCTGGAATCGTCTCTTCGGAGGTGGATAAAGATAAGTGATTATGATGTCCGTTGGTGAAATTAGCAGGATGAGTCAGCATTTGTGTGGTGGTAGATGATTGTACTTGGAAGCGGGAATAATGAAAGTCAGCTAATAAAGGGTCTGTCTTTTCCTCAGAAATTAAGTCCGCAATTAATTTCCCTGTGATGGGTGCTAGTAGAATGCCATTGCGATAATGACCTGTGGCTAAAGTTAAATTTGGGCAGTGGCTAGCACCCAAAATTGGCAATTCATCGGGAGTAGCAGGACGAAATCCCCACCAAAATTCTTCAATATTGTAGTTTTGTAGGGCAGGATAAAGACGAGTTGCCCCTTGGAGTAAGTTTTGAATGCCCGCAGGGGTGTTGTGGGGAGTAAAGCCGACATTTTCACTAGTAGCACCAATAATAATGGAGCGATCGCGTCGAGGCACAATGTAAATATTCTGACCGAATAAAACCCGTGTTAATGGTAATTCTGCTATTGATTCTGGTACGCGCACCCGCAACATTTGTCCTTTGCGCGGCTGGACTGGTATGGGTAATAATTCATTAGCCCAAGCACCAGTGGCTAAAACATAGTGGTCAGCTTGAATCAAGCCCAAATTAGTTTGCAAACCAGCCACTTTTCCTTGGTGTTGAGCGATCGCTTCTACTTTCACCCCATCCTTAAATTCCACACCCAAGGTCATGGCACCAGTGCGTAAAGCTTGAGTTAAAGCCTGGTTATCCACTTGACCATCTTCTGGATACCACCATCCACCAACTACATCTTCACTCAAACCGGGTTGATACTGCTTGATGACCTCTGCATCTAACCAAAAAGCAGGAGATTCACGGGAAGAAGGAGATAAATAAGTGTAACTTTGTTCTTGCTGGGAAAAAATGGGTGATAATATACCGCAAGGCCAATAACCTGTATTTAAACCAGTTATTTCTTCAACCTTTCTTGTCCATTCCCCATATAAAGCCCGCGATCGCCAACACAAAGACAGCATCGCCCCATTGGAGATATTTTCCGCATCTGGAGCTAACATTCCCGCCGCCGCATGGCTAGCCCCAGTGGCGAAATCACGGCAAAGCACGGTGACATCAGCACCGCGCAATTTCAATTCCCAGGCGATCGCTAACCCGATAACGCCACCACCAATAATTACAACATCCCTAGTCATTAGTCATTTAGTTATTAATTTCCAGTAAATAACTAATAACTTATAAAGGGACAAGGAAGGGGGGGTTAAACCCGCCCCAGTTTTTGACTGAGTAATTTAGGGCAGCATCCAGCAAAAACTACCACAAAGCACGAATTGGTTCCTTATCCTCATTAATGCTGCCAGAGCCGCTATCGGTGACTGAAGTTCCAGTGCTATTAGTTTCTTGTGTACTCTCAACATTAGAATTTGATTCCGTCGAAGCATTATTTTGAGCCACATTGCTCCGGTTTTCATCTAGAGATTCACTACGTGTAGCCGTCTCCGACTCATTGAAACTCGCGCTTTCCTGGTCGCTTCTGTTAGCAGATTCAGGATCATTTCTCGTAGCAGTGCTATTAACATTAATATTAGCTGGCAAAACGCTGGATGCTTTACGACCTTGGGGAACATTGGCGGTTTGTTGCCCACCCATAGGAAAATTAATACCAATTAAAGTACCCAGTAAAATCGCCACGCCTCCAGCCATGAGTACCAGGGGTGTCCATCTACCCATCTTGTTTGTCTCCTTTTGAACCTTCTGGTGTCCACATTATTTGAGAACCTTGACCCAAAAATCCCTCAAACTTTTTGATTTTCACATCCTCCCCAACCTCAACTTGACCGCAATGAAGCAAATCTATTGTCAGAGTTTGGGGAGGAAGCGAATGCCGCATTTGCTCGCGCCAATTCGCCACGGATACTTTGCCTTCTACCTTAACCGCACAAGTACCACAACTGCCACTTCTTCCATAGCTAATCACCTGAAAACAGCCATTGTAGAGGTCAAAACAATTTTCTAACAGCACCTTAAATAAATTGGATTGGCATTTGTACTCAATTGTTTTCCCTGGCGTTAGTACCTGAGGCATATTTAGATTAGCAAACTGGCTTTTTGTTGTATATTGGCACATCACCCCGACCATTGTCTCCCAGCCCTCACTTCTATGACCACAAATCCCTCTCCTCAGATTTGGCTCTATGACACTACACTTCGAGATGGTACTCAACGGGAAGGATTATCTGTTTCCATCGAAGATAAGTTACGCATTGCCCACAAACTTGATCAATTAGGGATTCCCTTCATTGAAGGTGGTTGGCCAGGAGCTAATCCTAAAGATGGGCAATTTTTCCATCACTTGCAAGACCAACCCCTCCAGCAAGCCGAAATTGTTGCCTTTTGCTCCACACGCCGTCCCCATGCTCATGCCGCTACAGAACCCATGCTCCAATCTATTGTGGCTGCTGGTACTCGTTGGGTGACAATTTTTGGTAAATCTTGGGATTTACATGTTACCGCCGGACTTAAAACTAGTTTAGAAGAAAATTTAGCTATGATTCGCGACACAATTGAGTATTTACATACTCAAGGTAAGCGAGTCATCTACGATGCTGAACATTGGTTTGATGGCTATAAAAACAATCGAAATTATGCCTTGCAGACATTAGAAACTGCTTGGCTATCTGGCGCAGAATGGTTAGTTTTATGTGATACCAATGGCGGTACTTTACCTCATGAAGTAAGTCAGATTGTCAAAGATGTTAGTTGTCATTTGTCAGCAGTAAGGGAGAAAAATTCCCTCATCCATGACCAAGGACAAAATCAAATTCCTCAAATTGGCATTCATACTCATAATGATTCAGAAATGGCTGTGGCCAACGCCATAGCAGCAGTCATGGCAGGGGCAAGAATGGTGCAAGGTACTATCAACGGTTACGGGGAACGCTGCGGTAATGCTAA
This sequence comes from Richelia sinica FACHB-800, assembly GCF_014698825.1. GTDB lineage: Bacteria > Cyanobacteriota > Cyanobacteriia > Cyanobacteriales > Nostocaceae > FACHB-800. The sequence goes on along the minus strand of NZ_JACJTT010000003.1, from coordinate 245,669 downwards.
CCTGTGTTCTCTCATCCCTAATTTACAACTGAAACTAGGTTATAGCTGTATTGGTGAACACCAGCTAAATCAACTTACAGAAGCCAGTCATTTTATTAGTGAGGTTGTAAATCTTGCCCCAGATGAACATGCGCCCTTTGTTGGTCGTTCGGCTTTTGCCCATAAAGGTGGAATTCATGTATCCGCAGTAGAACGTAACCCCTTAACCTATGAGCATATTCAGCCAGAACAAGTGGGTAACCGTCGCCGCATTGTCATTTCTGAACAAGCTGGACTGAGTAATGTGTTATCAAAAGCTCGGTCTTTTGGCATTGAATTAGATAAAGAACAACCCCAAGCTAAATTTATACTCAAACGCCTCAAGGAATTAGAAAGTGCGGGATATCAATTTGAAGCCGCGGAAGCTAGTTTCATTCTCTTGGTATATGAAGCCTTGGGTCTACGTCAGCAGTTTTTTGAAGTACAAGGTTTTCATGTCCACTGTGACTTAGTAGAGGGAAAAGAAACTACCAACTCCCTAGCGACAATCAAAGTAGCTGTTAATGGTAAAAATATTCTGGAAGCTGCGGAAGGAAATGGCCCAGTGGCAGCTTTGGATGCAGCTTTACGCAAAGCCTTAGTCAACTTTTATCCTCAATTAGCTACATTTGAATTGACCGATTATAAGGTGAGAATTCTCAACGGACATACAGGTACAGCCGCAAAAACCCGTGTCTTAGTCGAATCTGGAAATGGTCAACAACGGTGGATGACTATAGCCGTTTCCACCAATATTTTAGAAGCATCCTATCAAGCTGTGGTAGAAGGCTTGGAATATGGTTTATTGCTATATTCCCAAGGCAAGCCCATACTCAGTTAAGCAGCTAGAGAAGATGACAGAGTAGAGAGGAGAGGGGGAGGAAGATATTTTTCCTTGTCTCCCTTCCCTTGTCTTCCTTATCTTTCTTGTCTAAGCCTATAGTTTTGATTAAATTCAATAGAACTCACAACAGTATCTTAACTGCTTACTCAGCCATGGGGATGCAGTGTACCAGTCCACAAGGTTGAAAGTCTCAATGGTAGATAGTCCTAAAGGGTGAGAGGGGGGTTTTACTTTTTTGGGTTTTCGATACAATTGCAACGCCCTGGTTATAACTACGAATCTCTGGAATTTCCCTCTAGTCAGATACTGGAGGGATTTTTTTTGAGTATATTGATGAGAAATGGAAATAAAATTTGTATATCTAGATTGGTGTAATTTGCTGTAGCTAATATCTTAAGGTGAATATTCAAAATGGGGATGCAGTGTACCAGTGTTAGCGGTCATGAACCTGAGAGGTAAATAGCCTGAGTGGGTATGAGGGTGAAGGGGAAAGAGCGGAATAGTTGATTTCATCACTTCAAAATAGCAAGATTTAGTTTTCTTCTTGCATACAATTACGTAAGGCTATCTCTACTTGTTGATATTCTTGTTGTAATTGTTCCAGAAGTTGGTCACTATTTTCTAAATGACTACTATGACCTTGATGTTCGAGTTGTAAACAAATCTTGGCTAAATTTTTAGCTCCTAGGGAAGCACTACTAGATTTAAATTTGTGTGCAGTCTGCCAGATATTTTGGTAATCTTTCTCTTGAACAAAGCTAGTGAGATTTTGAATTAATTGGGGAGCATCTAAAAGATAATAGTTGATAATTTCTCCTAAGGCTTTTTCATCACCTCCGAGCATTTCTCGTAAAGATTGTAAGACTAGGCTATCAATGACTGTGGGCTGAGGAATTTCTATGTTAGTTGTGGTGGAATTTCCTTGAGGTGTAAGACTTACAGTTGGGGTTGTGGTGGAACTATGATGATGTTGATAGTTACTCAGAGCTTGATATAACTCTTCCAGTTGAACTGGTTTGCTGATGTAGTCATTCATACCGATGGCTAAACAAGCCTCGCGATCGCCCCGCATAGCATTAGCTGTCATGGCAATAATATAGGGACGCTCTGATTCTAACCATTGTTGACATATTCTTTGGGTGGCTTCCAATCCATCCATTTCCGGCATCTGGACATCCATGAACACCACATCATAGGTTTGTCGCTGCAATGCGTCTAATACTTCTAATCCATTGGCTGCTATATCTGCTCTGTAACCCATTTTATTGAGCATGAGTAGTGCCACTTTCTGATTGACTACTGTATCTTCAGCTAACAAAATCCGTAAGGGTAATTTTTTGGCTAAGTTTAAATCAGTTTTGATATATTCAGTTTTTAATTCTAAGGTCTTTTGTTTAATTTTTTCTTGATTAAAAATATTTACCAACGCATCATAAAGTAGAGATTGTTTTACAGGCTTACTTAAACAAGCCGCAATTTCTAAATCGGGATATTTATAGTTCTTTATTAGAGTAGACCAGGAGGAAATAACCACTAACGGCAGCGTTTGATAGCCTGGTATTTGGTGGATTTGATGAGCGAGAGATAATCCCTCCGTCTCTGGTCTGGTCATGTCAAAAATTGCCAAATCGAATTGTTTTTCTTGAGATAATTTAGCCAAGGCTGTCTCAGGTGATTGGCTGACATCAACTGCCATTTTCCAAGACTCTAGTTGTAATCTAATCACCTTCCAATATGGAGAATTATCATCAACGATTAATACTTTTTTTCCTGTCAAGTTGACGATATCGTTAGTAAATTTTTCTCGTTTTGTATTCGCAACGACTGGAGCAGCAATGGTAAAGTAAAAATTTGAACCTTGGTTATTTTGAGTCAATACTACCACTTCTTCCCTTGACCAGAGAGAACTGGGAGTACCACCGACATAGCCATGGCTTTCTACCCACATGGTTCCCCCCATCATTTCACTCAGCCGTTTACTAATGACTAAACCTAATCCTGTACCACCATACTTTCTAGTTGTGGAAGCATCGGCTTGAGAAAATGATTGAAATAACCGTCCCATTTTTTTGGGAGTAATACCTATACCTGTATCTTGAATAATAAATAGTAGTTCGTAACGTTGCTCTGAATTGCTATAATCTATTTCTTTACCATGAACAGATAGTATAATTTCCCCATATTTAGTAAATTTAATCGCATTACCTAAAAGGTTCATTAATATTTGTCGCAGACGAGTGACATCACCAATAATTTGCAGTGGTACTTGGGGATGAATTAGGTAAGCTAGTTCTAATTGTTTTTCATGGGCTTTTGGTGCTAAAAGGTCAATAACTCGTTCGATGCAATTTCTCACATCAAAGGGTTGTTCTTCAAGTTCTAATTTACCCGATTCAATTTTGGAGAAATCTAAAATGTCATTAATAATGGTGAGGAGAGCATCACCACTAGAGCGAATAGTTTCGACAAAATCTTGTTGTTGTTCCGTGAGGGCTGTATCCAGTAGTAAACCAGTCATACCAATGACAGCATTCATTGGGGTTCTAATTTCATGACTCATCATGGCTAAAAAATCACTTTTAGCACGATTGGCTGATTCTGCTGCCACTCTAGCCCTCTCTAAGGCGGCATTTTTGATGCTCAGTTCTTCTCGTTGCTTTGTTTCTTGTTCGAGTAAAGCAGCTTGTGCTAGGGCTATACCTAATTGATCAGCTACCGCTTCTACTAGTTCAATATCTTCTGGAGTCCACTGTCGGAAATAACTGCACTGATGTAAACAAATTACTCCGTTGGGTTGTCCTTGATAGGAAGTACGAACAGAAAGCATAGATTTCATATTCAAGTCTTGGCACAAGGGAATAGCTGCTTGGAGTAAAGGCTCTTGGTAAACATTAGGGGAAGCGATCGCTTGGTCTTGTCTAATTAAGGTTTCTGCGTGGGGATTTCCGGTAATAGGAATCTCTAGGGTGGATACAGAACAGTAATCAGAAGCTACATACTGGGCCACTAAAGGAATGCGAGGACTAGGGTCACTCACATAGGTATGGATTAAACAGCGATCGACACCAAAGGCTTGACCAATTTCTGTGGCCGCAGTCTCAAAAATTTCTTGACTATCTAAGGTCTGACGAATTTTTTGGGTGATTTTTTTGAGCAGTAGTATCCGTTGTAATTGTTTTTGTAATGCCTGTCTTTGTTCCACTTGTTCGGTAATATCTTTGGTAGAACCAACCAAGCGTATAGGTTGTCCCTGTTTATTCCATTGGGCTTTGGCCTGGACCATCACCCACTTATAATTGCCACCAGAGCAACGCAACCGATATTCAATCATGTAGTGGGGAATTCGGTGCTGAAGATAATCTTCCATCATGGTCGTCACCCGCTCATAATCATCAGGATGAATACGGTTGAGCCAATCATCTTCTTCTGTAATGGCCAGTTGGTTTTCTGGTATTTCTAATAATTCAGCCCATTTTGCCGAGCGAAAAATTTTATTTGTGATCAGATTCCAATCCCAGATGGCATCTTGATTAGCTTCTATTGCTAATTGCCAGCGTTCTTCACTCTTACGGAGTGCTTTTTCTGCTATTTTACTGGCGGTAATATCGTTTTGAATACCAATAAAATGGGTGAGTTGACCATGATCATTATAAATTGGGGAAATACTTAATTCATTCCAAAATAATTGGCCATTTTGGCGATAATTGCGAAGCACAACGCTACATTCTACACCCCTTTGAATTGCTACCCGTAGTTTATTTAATCCAGGTTGTTGATTATCCTTTCCTTGTAAAAATCTACAGTTGCAGCCAATGACATCTTGGGCTGAGTAACCTGTCATTTTTTCAAAGGCATTGTTAACATAAATTACTGGTGTATCAGGTAGCCGAGCATCAGCAATAACAATGCCGTTGTAACTATTTGCTAATGCCCTTTCTCTTAATCGTAATGTTTCCTCGGTTTCTTTAAGGTTAGTAATATCAAACATAAAGCCCCGCAATTTTGTGGGGTTACCATCACTCATAACTACGTGAACAATATCTCTCACCCATACTAATTTTCCATCAGCAGTTAATAAACGATATTCCATTTCGTGATTAGTTCCGCCAGTGGATGCTTCTAGACACAATTCAATACATCTTTCTCGATCATCTGGATAAAGATGATTGAACCAAAAGTTTTCTTGATACCATTCTGAGAGCGGATATTTGAGCATTGCTTCAGCTTGGGGACCAACGTAAGTAAAACACCAAGTTGTTAAATCTATTTCCCAAGGAATAACTCTTACAGTTTCAATTAATTCTCTTAATCGATTTTTACTGGTACGTAGAGATTGTTCTACTTCTTGCAATTCCAGGACTCTTTGGGCTAATTCACTATTAATTGTAGTAATCCGATGATAACTTTCTTTGCTAATTTGTACAAAATATACTAGTAAAGTTACTGTTAATGTAACTAAAATACCAACTGATAATAGGACTGTGAGTAAATGAGAACGAAAAGAAGACAAAAGTTGATTGCTAGGAGATATATTCAACCGCCAGTGACGATTATATAATTCTATATTTAATGTATGCTGCCATTCTAATTCTTCTATTTTCTGCCCATATTTACTATAAATTAATTCTGGTTTGTTTAGATCATCTGCATAATCTAAAATTTGCATTTGATAACCGGATGGTAATTCTAAGCTAGATTCTAGTAATTTTTGATAATAAAAAACACCTACGAGAAATCCATTGAATTTATTATTGACAAATAAAGGCTTACAGCTAATAAAACCCTTCTTGTTTCGGCTCAAATTGAATGGACTAGAAATATATATAGGCTGATTTTTACGTTTTTCTTCTAAGCCGACACATCTTTGAAAATTACGATTTATTTCCGAATGATTAACAGATTTATTTTTTATTGATGACACTATCCAATGGGATTTTAAAGATGGGTCAATCCATTGTATTGCATGATACCCAGGAAAGTGTTGCATATAAATTTCCGCATCTTGTTCCCATTCCCTTCGGGGAGTTCCACCATGTTGTTCCCAACGTTTGCCCATGCGATCTAATGCTAAAAATAGACTATTTAATTGCTGATTTAATTCTGTTTGGATAGTAATTGCTTGTTGCTCAATTAGTTGTTTAATATGTTGTTCTTCTACTATTAATAGGCGATGCCAGAGTGTAATGACTATGATTAAGACTATAGTGCCGATGATAATTGAAAACTTGCGTTGATGGACACAAGTTAAAATTGAGTACCAATCATGTTTGTCTTGACTCGTCACTATAATCAACCTCTCTCTATTCACATCCGCTTAACTGACCAATGTCGGAGTAAATGAAAATGCGATCGCGTCCTGCTTGTTTAGCTTGATAAAGGGCTTGATCAGCCTTAGCTATTAGCACTTGCGGGGAAATATTATTACTAGGAGTAATAGTGGCTACACCAAAACTGAGAGTCAGATATTGACTAATTTCTGAACTGATATGAGTTTGTCCATGAACTTTCATAGCTAACCGAATTGATTGAGCAATGTGTACTGCTCCGGTTGTATCAGTATTAGGCAGAATTAAGGAGAATTCTTCTCCACCATATCTGGCGACAACATCAGCAGGTCTTTTTAAAGACTCACTCAAAACACTTGCTACGAATTGCAAACATTTATCACCGGCTTGGTGACCATAGGTATCATTATATTTTTTAAAATAATCAATATCACAGAGAACTAAAGATAAAGGTGCTTGTTCTCTCAGTAATCTTTTCCATTCCTGCTCTAATATTTCATCAAAATATCTGCGGTTGGGAATTTGGGTTAAAGCATCAATAGTTGCTAGTCGTTTTAGCTCTTGATTTGCTACTTCTAATTGTTTATATAACTGTGCCTGTTGCAGTGCAATTTCTAATTGATCAGCAATTTGTTTCAGTAAATCTATTTCTAACTGTTGCCATTGACGTGGAGCAGAACATTGATCAGCTACTAATAACCCCCACACATTATTTCCCTCTAAAATTGGCACAACTAAACGAGCTTGTGCTTGCAGTTCTATCATCAATTCAATTTGTAAGGGTGATAGTTCAGAGGTATAGATATCTTCTAATACATCAATACTGCCTTTTTTCCAGCCATGACTGGATTTTTGGACAAAATAACTTTGGGCAATAGTTTTACCTAGTAAAGACTGCCATGGTGTGGCCACAGATTCAACTAGGACAATACCATGGCCTTCTGCTTGAAACTGATAAACAATTACTCGATCACTTCCTAGTAATTGTTTCACTTCTGTAACAGTGGTATTTAAGATAACTTCTAAATTTAAAGATTGGCGAATTTTTTGGGTAATATTGGCAATTAGTTGCTCTTGTTGGATTTTACACTGTAATTCTTTCATCACCCAGTGCATTTTTAGTAATCGACGTACTCTCTGCTTCAATACAGCCCAATGAATCGGTTTTGTGATATAGTCAGCAGCACCAACAGCAAATGCTTGATCAACAGAATGGGGGTCATCTAATCCTGTGATCATTAAAACTGGTACTTGTTCACTAAAAATGTCTGAGCAGTTATTGCTATTCAATGCTTGTAATTGAGCGCAACAACTAAAACCATCTAAAACGGGCATAATCGCATCTAGAAGAACTATGTCTGGTTTATAAAGGTTGTAAAAATCCAGTGCTTCTAGTCCATTGTGAGCAACAATGACTCTGTATCCCTCTTTTTCCATAGCATGACGTAGCTGTGCCTGGATTACCTGATCATCATCTACAATCAAGACTAAGGGATTATGTATTTTATTAGAGGGAGTCACTGTTTATACCTCCTCAGTCGCATTTCAGTGTCAGCGCTATTTTTACTCTCTCATATTCTCTTTCTGACTGATCTAATGTATTTATACAGAAATGACTACAGCTTTAACAGCTATAGTATCTTCTTTCTGTGCAGAGATAGTCGGGCGATCGCACCAATAATATTGCTGCTAGACTATATGGTAGGCTGATTTTTTAACTTATTCTCTATTTTGAGTGAAAACTGCTACTTGAATTGTTACTAACACTTTAGCAGTTTCATCCACATTTATATTCATTAAATCGGGGTATAAAAACAACATCTATACTAGTTAACAGGAATTTCTCTGTCTCCCAGTATTACATTAATGATGATAGCTATAGTTAGTAGTTTTTGTTGGCAACCTAGAGGAGAAAAAATGTGATATTTTACTCCATCACCATCATGCCCATGGGTGAATCCTAGTATGTCACCAATATTCATCACTATGTAAAATTTGGAAATTCAGAAATAAAGTATCACACTTGGTGAAAAATTTGACTTTGATGAACAAAACCAGAAGTAATTTTCATCAAACTGCTTTAGAAAATTTTTACCCATTTTCCATAGTGGAAGAGAAAACTTCTTTGTGACTTAGCAATTGTCTAGCAATTAATCTACTTCATAGCGTTTTTATTATTTATATTAATTTTTGCATAATTATTTACTGATGATTTGAGTCGGGTAAATTTATTTACACAATGGTGTGTATAAAATTCATTCCCTATTCACATCAATGAGGATAAAACTGCTTACTTACTAGCACCACCCACAAGTAAATATTAGGTTGGTTTCAGACTGGACAAAAACTTAGTTTTAGTTAATTTCCTAACTGCCTTGCCTAAGGCTATAAATTCTTGTCATGAAAAAGGTGGACTGTGCAAGCCCACCTTCTCAATATGAAGAGAATATAGGGAAAATTAACCCAACAATGCTTTAGCTTTAGCTAACACATTCTCAACACTAAAGCCGAACTTCTCTAGACAAACATTACCAGGAGCAGAAGCACCAAAGCGATCAATGCTAATTGTATCGCCTTCAGTACCTACATACTTGTGCCAACCAAAACTGCTGCCAGCTTCGATAGAGAGACGCTTAGTAACAGCTTTGGGTAAAACAGATTCTTTATAAGCTGCATCCTGTTCTTCAAATAAATCCCATGCAGGTAAGGAAACAACTCGAACCTTTTTACCTTCTGCTGTGAGTTTTTCGGCTGCGGTGACAGCAAGGCTAACTTCGGAACCAGTAGCGATGAGGATAATATCAGGTGTACCTCGGCTATCTACTAAAACATATCCACCCTTGCCAACACCTTCAATTGATGTACCTGCCAAGTTAGGAACATTTTGACGAGTAAAAGCTAACAAGGTGGGGGCGTTGTTTTTCGCTCTTTCAATTGCCACTTTGTAAGCACCGGAGGTTTCTGTTCCGTCTGCGGGGCGAATTACAGTTAAGTTAGGAATAGCACGCAGGGAAGCTAGAGTTTCAATTGGTTGGTGGGTGGGGCCGTCTTCACCTTGTCCAATGGAGTCGTGGGTCATCACCCAAATTGCTCCTGCTTGGGACAAAGCAGAGAGGCGAATAGGTGCACGCATGTAATCTGAGAAGATGAGGAAGGTGGCACCGTAGGGAATTAATCCTGAACCATGTAGGGCGATACCATTGACAATTGCACCCATACCATGTTCCCGGACACCATAGTGGATGTTGGGATTTTGGTATTGTCCTTTTTGGAAGTCGCCTTTACCTTTGAGTTCTGTTAAGTTGGAGTGGGTTAAGTCAGCGGAACCACCAATGAGTTCAGGTAACACTGCGGAAAGTTTGTTGAGGCAGGTTTCTGAATGCTTACGGGTGGGTAGGGCTTTGTCTTCGGGGGTGTAGGTGGGTAATACTTTATCCCAACCTTCGGGGAGTTTACCGCTTACATAACGTTCAAATTCGGCAGCTTCTTGGGGATATTTAGCTTTGTAATCAGCAAAGGCTTTGTTCCAGTCTGCTTCGTAGGTAGCACCACGTTCTACGGCTTTGCGGGTGTGATTAAGGACTTCTTGAGGAATGACGAAAGGTTCGTATGTCCAGCCTAAATTTTGGCGAGTTAATGCTACTTCGTCTGCTCCCAAAGCTGCACCGTGAACACCAGCGGTGTTGGCTTTGTTGGGAGAACCGTAACCAATGGTGGTGGTAACTTTGATGAAAGAGGGTTTATCGGTAACGGCTTTAGCTGCTTCGATGGCTTTAGCGATCGCTTCTAGGTCGGTGTTACCATTTTCTACATGCAGGACATGCCAGCCATAAGCTTCAAACCGCTTGGAAACATCCTCTGTAAATGCTACATCGGTGGAACCGTCGATAGAGATGTGGTTGTCGTCATAGAGGGCGATAAGTTTACCCAATCCCAAGTGGCCAGCAAAAGAAGCTGCTTCACCGGAAACGCCTTCCATGTTACAGCCATCACCCAAAATTACGTAGGTGTAATGGTCAACAATTGTGGCATTTGGTTTGTTATATTTAGCCGCCAGGTGTGCTTCCGCTATGGCTAAACCGACTCCATTGGCAATCCCTTGTCCGAGTGGGCCAGTGGTAACTTCTACACCTGGGGTCACAAAGTTTTCTGGGTGTCCAGGGGTTTTGGATTCCCATTGACGGAATTGCTGAATATCTTCAATGGTGACGCTATCATAGCCAGCGAGATAGAGCAGGGCATACTGCAACATCGAGCCATGACCAGCAGAGAGGACAAAGCGATCGCGATTGAACCATTGAGGATTTTTGGGGTTAATCCGCATGAAGCGGTCCCACAGTACAAACGCCATGGGAGCAGCACCCATTGGTAGTCCTGGGTGTCCCGATTTTGCCTTTTCTACAGCATCAATAGCCAAGAAGCGAATTGAGTTAATACAAAGTTCTTCGAGGGATTGGGTTGCAACAGCCATAATAAGATTGTTTTTAACGACGGGTTAGCACACTTTGTAGCTTTCTGTTGGGGAGAGTGAATAATTTCCCCATGTTCATGATGATCACCATTCCATCCCAATTGTTAGGAGACAAGGGGAGTATGCTCAATTAAACTAATACTGAGCGGAATCTATGAGGTGATCATGAAGTTAATTTCCTGTTAAGTTATGACTTTAGGCGTGATCATGTCTACAGGCAGATGAGATCAGCCAGCCACTTGTGCTCATTGAATGTAGCTAGCAAGTTGTCATGGAAAACTTGCTGACAATCAAGATAGTTATACAACGAAATTGACAGGGAAATTGTTTGTTGATGACCACAGTATAAGCAATTAGGGTGACTTAAGTAGCAGTAATCAACAATCTTTTTCCCATGCTTTTGTGGGGAGAGCCGACAAACAGCAAAGCTCAAAATTTAGGCGTATTTCTTAAAGGCTAAGGTGACATTATGACCACCAAACCCAAAAGAATTAGATAAGGCGACATCTACTGTTTGAGCACGACTAGTATGAGGAACATAATCTAGATCGCACTCTGGTTCAGGATTTTCCAAATTAATTGTGGGTGGAATATGGTCATTAGCGATCGCTAATACTGTCGCTACGGCTTCAATTCCCCCTGAACCCCCTAATAGATGCCCAGTCATGGATTTAGTAGAACTAATTGCTACTTTATAAGCATGATCACCCAAAGCTTTTTTAATTGCTGCGGTTTCAGTTACATCATTAGCTGGTGTGCTAGTTCCATGAGCGTTGATGTAACTTACCATTTCTGGTGTCAAATTACCATTTTTTAATGCTAATTCGATCGCTCTAGCCGCACCAAGTCCTCCTGGTACAGGGGAGGTCATATGGTAAGCATCACAGGTCATGCCATAACCTACCATTTCTGCATAAATGCGAGCGCCGCGGCTAAGGGCATGTTCCAGTTCTTCAAGAATTAAAATTCCGGCACCTTCCCCCATGACAAAACCATCGCGATCGCGATCAAAGGGACGACAAGCATGGGCTGGGTCATCATTGCGAGTGGAAAGGGCCCTAGCTGCGGCAAATCCTGCTACGGACAATGGTGTCACAGCAGCTTCACAACCACCGCAAATCATCGCCTTGGCATAACCACCCTCAATCATCCGAAACGCATCACCAATAGCATTGGAACCAGCAGCACAAGCTGTAACGGAACAGGAATTGGGTCCTTTAGCACCGGTATGTATTGCTGTTAATCCTGCTGCCATGTTGGCAATCATCATTGGAATCATGAATGGACTACAGCGATCTGGCCCACGATTCAGGTAAATGGTTTGTTGGTCTTCTAATACCTTGATTCCCCCAATGCCTGAACCAATGATCACACCCACCTGTTCAGCATTGAGTTCATTGATAACTAAACCAGCATCTGTTAGTGCTTGTTTTGCCGCCGACACCCCAAATTGGGAAAATCGATCCATCCGCTTGGCATCTTTCCGATCCAAGTAAAGATGAGGGTCAAAGTTCTTGACTTCACCAGCAATGCGGCAATCATGTTTAGAGGCATCAAAGGCCTTGATGTAGTCAATGCCATTGCTTCCACTAATTAATCCTTGCCAATATTCGGCGGAGGTGTTACCAATAGGTGTAATCGCGCCAACACCTGTTACAACAACGCGGCTACGTTTATAGTCTGTCATGATGATTTACAATGTGGCAAAAAAGCAGCAGGCGGAGAATTTAAGAGTGCTGAGTTGGGAGTCCTGAGTCTTGAGTCAGTTTATTGGGGATTGATGATTAGTGATTTGGTCAGCAACTGACGTGTCTTCATCAGAGGAACTACGCTAGCATCACTCCAAGGTGATTAAAAACCGCTTACCGATAACCAAAATCTTCACTGAATGTACAGACATAGTGTGGCTGTATTCCTCAGCACTCATGACTCATGACCCAGACCTTGTTTAAGCAGAGGTAGCAACTTTGTTGTTGATATAGTCCACTGCTTCTTGAACAGTAGTAATTTTTTCGGCGGCTTCATCGGGAATTTCGATATCAAATTCTTCTTCTAGCGCCATTACTAGTTCTACAGTATCCAAGGAATCAGCTTGTAAATCGTTGGCAAAATGAGATTGGGGTGTGATGGTGTCTGCCTCAACACTTAATTGATCAGCTACAATTGCCTTGACCTTGTCAAAAATTTCTGTTTGGCTCATAGATAAAAAGTCCTTAACCAGTTGGTATGATGTGCTCTTGATTGGCGAAGTAGTTTTGAGCATATACATCTTATCGGAAAGCGCGATCGTCCGTATAGTTCCAAAAAGTATAGACCTCTTTTCCCAGGTTCTGATCAATTAGGAATAACCCCAACGAGTTGTTATTTCCCTCCCCCTCAACCTTCACTCAAAGCTTTCTCAATCAACATCTCTAACACTGGCTGGTCTATTCATCAGGGATGATAAAACTGTAATTGTCTAGGGTCATTGCTCCCACCCCAATCTAGTTATATGCTATCTCAAACCATTAAATACGCTTACTATCCAGGCTGTGTTGCTCAAGGAGCTTGTCGAGAGCTTTACCTATCAACTCAAGCTCTTACCCAAGCACTAGGTATTGAATTAATTGAATTAAAAAAAGCAGCTTGTTGTGGTTCAGGTACTTTTAAAGAAGATTCTCAGCTATTAGAAGATACTGTGAATGCCAGAAATATCGCCCTGGCAGAAGAATTAAATTTGCCACTTCTGACCCATTGTAGCACTTGTCAAGGTGTCCTTGGTCATGTCAATGAACGCTTGCAGGAATGCCAATCCACAAAACCTGAGTATGTGCAGGAAGTGAATAGTTTTCTCCAAAAAGAAGCTTGCTCACCTTATCGAGGAACAACAGAAGTTATTCACCTGCTTCATGTCTTAGTGCGTGATTACGGTTTAGATAAAATTCGCCAACGGGTGACTCGTTCGTTAACAAGTCTCAACTGTGCTGCTTTTTACGGCTGTTATCTCCTGCGTGGTCAAAAAACTCAATATGATGACCCATTCCAACCGGAAGCAATGGAAAATGTTTTCCGTGCTGTCGGTGCTACACCTGTTTATTATCACGGTCGAACTCAATGTTGTGGCTGGCCCCTTTCTAGCTATGCAACAAAGGAATCTTTCACAATGGCAGGTATGCACATTCAATCAGCCTTAGCTGCTGGTGCAGATTGTTTAGTTACTCCTTGTCCACTGTGTCACTTAAATTTAGATTCTCGGCAACCAGAGGTAGAAAAAGTAATTGAGAAAAGATTAGGTTTGCCTGTGTTGCATTTACCACAGTTGATTGGTTTGGCATTAGGAATTAAACCCCAAGTCTTGGGTTTAGAACGTCATATAGTGTCTACCCAGCCAATATTGAAAAAGTTGGGACTTGGGTAGAGGTTTGATGGTGTAAAAATGCCGTTATGGAAGATTGTGATTACAATACTCAAGGACGAGTATTTGGCTATTAGCATAGGTATTGGCTGATACCTAAATGCTGATGCTAACGGTGCAATCTTAATTAACCTCCTCTGACTAATCATGGAAAACTTTGTCTTTCATAACCCTGTCAAAATTCTGTTTGGCAAAGGTCAAATAGCTAACATTGGTGCTGAAATCCCCGCTGATGCGAAAATCTTGATTACCTATGGTGGTGGCAGCATCAAAGCGAACGGTGTTTATGATCAGGTCAAATCTGCGTTAGCTGGTCGTGATGTATTGGAATTTGGGGGTATTGAACCGAACCCCCATTTTGAAACCTTAATGAAAGCAGTGGAGTTGGTACGGAAAGAAGGTATTGATTTTCTGTTAGCTGTGGGTGGGGGTTCTGTTGCTGATGGCACTAAATTTATTGCTGCGGCTGTACCTTTTGAGGGAGATCCTTGGGATATTTTAGCCAAACAAGCGACGGTGACTAAAGCTGTACCTTTGGGAGTGGTGTTGACATTACCAGCGACAGGTTCAGAAATGAATGTGAATGCGGTGGTAACTAAAGCCGCAACTCAAGAAAAACTTTACTTTGGGAGTTCCGCAGTATATCCTCGTTTTTCTGTCCTTGACCCAGAAACAACTTTTTCTCTACCTACTCGACAAATCAGTAATGGGATTGTTGATGCTTATACCCATGTAATGGAACAGTATTTAACTTTTCCTGTGAATGCACCATTACAAGACCGAATGGCTGAGTCTATTTTGAAAACTCTGATTGAGGAGGGGCCAAAAACCTTAGCTAATCCTACCGATTATGATGCGCGGGCTAATTTTATGTGGAGTGCCACCATGGCCCTGAATGGTCTAATTGGTGCGGGAGTGCCTCAAGATTGGGTCACCCACATGATTGGTCATGAGTTGACAGCGTTGCATGGTTTAGATCATGCCCAAACTTTGGCAATTGTTTTACCTAGCACTTTAACGGTACGACGCAAAGGTAAGTGGGAAAAACTTTTACAATATGGTGAAAGAGTTTGGGGTATTGTCACAGGTACAGAGGAGGAAAGAGTCGAGCAAGCGATCGCTAAAACTCGTGATTTCTTTGAATCAGTTGGTGTACCTACTCGTTTAGGAGCATATGGTGTTGGTTTGGAAAGTATTCCTGTGATTCAAGCACGATTTGAACAACGTGGTATGGTCGCTTTAGGTGAAAAACAAGATGTGAATCCCCAGGTTGTTGAGCAAATTTTAAGTTTGTGCGCTTAAGTTAGGCAGACTGATGAGTAAGGGAAGTTTCTGGTACATTCTTTATGTTTCCAGAACTCCCTCACATTCATGTAATTGCATATTCTGTAAATTAATACCGATTTGAAAAAAGAATGCAACACATTGATTACACCCCTCCCCAACCCTCCCCGCAAGCGGGGAGGGTGCGCGACAGCGCGGGTGGGGTTATCTGTTGCAAATATTTTTTGATTTGCTATAAGTCTTGACTTGTCAGTAATTTTTAGTTTATTCTTGATTCAGACCGATAGGTCTTAAAACAATGTCTAAAGGTGAAGAAACAAAAACTAAAATCATCCAACAGGCAGCCGAATTGTTTAATCAATACGGTTATGCTGGTTCGTCTATTTCCGATATTATGCGGGTGACAGGACTGCAAAAGGGAGGGATTTATAATCACTTTAAAAATAAAGATGAGTTAGCATTACAGGCTTTTGATTTTGCAATTAACTGTTTTCGCCAGCATTTTGCTAAAGTCTTAAAAAATCACAAAAATTCTGTTGATCGTCTTTTAGGCATTATTGAAATAGTTAGTAGTTTTGTTGAAAATCCACCAGTTAAAGGTGGATGTCCGTTACTAAATACAGCAGTGGAAAGCGATGATGCTCATCCTTTATTACGAGAACGCGCTCAACAGGCAATGGATTATTGGCGTGGGTTAATTTGCCAAATAATTAATAAAGGTAAGGAAAGAGGAGAAATAAAATCAGAGGTTGATGCAGAAGAGGTAGCAACAATTTTAATTGTGACTTTAGAAGGATCAATTATGATGAGTAAATTATATGATGATGTAATTTATATGCAAAGGGCTGTCAATCATCTCAATAATTATGTCATCAGTCATTTAACTGTAAATAGATGATTGCTATCTATGTAACTTTACATTTTAAAAATTCAATTATTTTCTTTAAAAAGTAGAAACATAATTGAGTTACTCGCTGAGTAACTCAGTAACAATATATTTTGATGATGTGCAAATAAATCTTAGCTAGGTTAAAGCATCATGTATATTCCCACCGCTTTCCGAGAAGATGACATGGAGAAACTGGTCGCTTTCATGCGTGCTAATAGTTTTGCTACTGTGGTATCTATTGTCAATAATATTCCCGTAGCTTCACATATTCCGCTTGTGGTAACAGTAGAGAACGGAGTTGTTAAGCTGTCAGGCCATCTTGCCAAAGCCAATTCTCAATGGAAAAGTTTTGGTCTGGGTGAGACACTTGCTGTTTTTACTGGACCCCACGCTTATATCTCACCATCTTTATATGAGAAGAAAGAGAGCGTACCGACTTGGAACTATATTGCTGTACACGCTTACGGGTTGTCTCAAGTTATCACTCTTGGAGATTCGCCTGAATTGATGGATAAGATGATTGACGAGATGATCGAAACTTATGACTCTGACTATAAATCTCAATGGCATGATTTATCCGATAACTTCCGTGAGGGAATGATGAATGGAATTATTGCTTTTGAGATGACTGTCACAAGTTTGGAAGGAAAATACAAACTTAGCCAAAACCGCAGTCATTATGACCAATCAAATGTTGCACATACTTTGCTACAAAGTACAGAAACCAATGTTCAGGCTATAGGTAAAGCAATGAAACAGAACCTGGAAACTGATGGAGAGTCGTCAAAATAATCAACATCCAGGCGATCGCACACAGTAATATCATTTCTGGTTAAATACTGTTCATTAAGGAAACGCAGAATTGAGTCACTCAGTAACAATATATTTTTTTATATACAAACAGACCATTCGGTTTTATTTTTTGGAGGATTTATGCTCAAGTTATACTACAATCCCATTTCCCCTAATGCTCGCCGTGTATGGATCACTTTATTAGAAAAAGATATTCCTTTTGAAGGAGTGACCATGAATTTAAATGGCGACCAATTGCAACCGGAATTTTTAGAAATTAATCCTTTTCATCATATTCCAGTATTAATTGATGATGGATTGCGGGTGGTTGAGTCTTTGGCAATTATGGATTATTTAGAAAGTAAATATCCCTCACCAGCATTGTTACCTCAAAGCCCAGAAATGTTAGCCAAAGTCCGGATGGTGCAAATGATAACTACTAATGAATTATTTCCTCAGATAGTTGGTCTGATTGATGATAATCAGGAATTAACAAAAATAGCCAAAATCAAGGATAATATAAATACAATATGCAACTTTTTCACCGATTTATTAGGAGATAAACCTTATTTTGGTGGTGAAGAATTAAGCCTTGCAGATATTGTGGCAGGTGTTGCTATTAGTGCTTTGCCTTATCTAGAATTTAATCTTCAGCCTTATCAAAAAATTTACGATTGGTCTGCCCGTTTGATGCAGCGTCCAGCATGGCAAAAAACACAGTTAAGTATGGAAGATTTTGATAAATTTAAAGGTCGAGTCAGGGTTTTGCTCAAGTTACGCAGAAGGGAGATGAAATAGCTGACTTGATCAAAAACTGTAGATGCCATAAGTGTCAGGCAAAATTTTGAGATATCTAAGATATCAAGTAAGTGCAAAACAGAAATATATTTCTACCAGTTGGACTATTCTCTACTTGCTAACCACCTCATGCTATAGTACATGAGAACTAAATAAATTTCCTGAAATGACCGAATGTCTGACTTAATTCTTTTTTGGCATCGTCGAGATTTACGTATAGCTGATAATACAGGGTTAGCTGCGGCTAGAGAGCAAACTGCCAAGGTGGTGGGTGTATTTTGTCTTGACCCCCAGATATTGAACGGAGATGATGTTGCTCCCGCTAGGGTAAGTTACATGATTGGCTGTTTACAGGCGCTACAACAGCAATATGCTCAACTTGGTACTCAACTATTAATTTTACAACATAACCCTGTGGTGGGCATTCCAGGGTTAGCAGAGGCGTTAAATGCCAAGGCTGTATTTTGGAATTGGGATGTAGAACCCTATGCACAAATCAGAGATAGGGCTGTGATTGATTCTCTCCAAGCTAAAGGGATTCAAGTTCTGAAGGAAAATTGGGATCAGTTACTCCATACACCGACAGAGATTTATAGTGGTGCAAATGCTCCTTATACAGTTTACACACCCTTTTGGAAAAATTGGAGTAGTAAAGCTAAAGCGATACCAGCAAATACGTTGCAACCTAGTGAAGGTTTGACGGTAAAAGAACAGGAAATTGCTGAAAAATTTGGCATAATTCCCTTACCTTCAGCGCCAGATTTAGGTTTTAATTGGGATGGAGAATTAATTCTATCTCCAGGAGAAGTAGCAGCACAAGCAAGATTAGAAGAGTTTACTAATTCGGCAATAAATGAATATCAAGAACAGCGGAATTTTCCCTTTGTTGATGGCACATCTTTATTAAGTCCAGCTTTAAAGTTTGGGGTGCTGGGTATTCGTACAATTTGGCAAGCAACAATAGCAGCTTTAGAAAATAGTAATAGTGAAGAAGTAACAGCGAGTATTCGCACTTGGCAACAAGAATTAGCTTGGCGGGAATTTTATCAACATGCGATGTATCATTTTCCTGAATTAGCAAATGGGGCTTATCGAGAACCATTTAAAAATTTTCCTTGGCGGAATAATGAAACATTTTTTCAAGCTTGGTGTGAGGGAAAAACGGGATATCCTATTGTTGATGCAGCTATGCGGCAATTAAATGAAATTGGCTGGATGCACAATCGTTGTCGGATGATAGTAGCGAGTTTTTTAACTAAAGATTTGATTATTAATCCGCAATGGGGAGAAAAATATTTTATGCAGAAACTCATTGATGGTGATTTATCTGCTAATAATGGTGGTTGGCAATGGAGTGCTTCTAGTGGGATGGACCCTAAGCCATTACGAATTTTTAACCCTGCTAGTCAAGCTCAAAAATTTGATGCTGAAGCGGAATATATTCGTCAATGGGTGCCTGAATTGCGATCGCTAGAGACAGAATATTTAGTGAGTGGGAATATTTTGCCTTTAGAACGTCGCGCTATTGGTTATCCTGCACCAATTGTTGACCATAAGAAGCAACAAGCTTTATTTAAGCAGTTATACCAGCAGCAAAAGGGACAAGGATGATATGTTACTGGTGAGTGCTTAGGATATGATGATAGTCTAAAGCTCAGATGTCTTAAACATCACCATGAAACTTTGGACACCCAATCAAGAACTGAAAAACGGGAGATTCATCATTCAAAAGGTGATGGGTGGTGGTGGTTTTGGTCTGACTTACAAAGCACTGGACACCTCCAAAGATAAAATGGTGGTGATCAAAACCCTGAATCAGTTTCAGCAAACTCAAGAAGATTTTGAACAACGTCAGGAAAAGTTTCTCAATGAAGCTTTGCGTTTAGCGCAATGCAGTCATCCCCATATTGTCAAGGTTTATGAGGTCTTTCGTGAGGAAGGTCTGTGGGGAATGGTAATGGAATATGTGGACGGGGACGATTTGGGGGTTTATGTTGAGAACAATGGCCCCTTATCGGCAACAGAGGCTTTATGTTACATTGAGCAAATTAGTCAAGCTTTAGAGTATGTCCACAGGCAAGGATTTTTGCATCGGGATGTTAAGCCTAATAATATTTTGTTACGACGGGAAACTCAAGAGGCGATTTTAATTGATTTTGGCTTGGCTAGGGAATACACGGGTAAAACCGGGAGTATGACTAATGCCAAAACAGAGGGATATGCACCCATTGAACAGTATGAAAGACGGGGTGAGTTTGGGGAATATACTGATGTTTATGCTTTAGCGGCTACACTTTATAGTTTAGTTACGAAGGAAGTACCGATTCCTGCTAATTTTCGCAAAAAGGGCTTATCTTTACCACCACCACAGCAATACAATCCTACAATTAGCGACGATTTGAATGCGGCTATTGTGCGGGGGATTGCTTTGGAACCCCAAAATCGACCACAGTCGGTGTTAGAGTTTCAGGAATTATTGGGTATTCATCCCCAAGCAGAGGCACATTTAAAATCTAGTTTGGGGATAAATTATAGTCAGTTGCGGAATTTTTTAGCTAGTGGTCGATGGAAGGAAGCTGACCGAGAAACTGCACGTATGATGTTAGCGGTGACGGGGAGAGAAAAGGAAGGGTGGTTTGCTGTTGAAGATATTGAAATGTTCCGCTGTGAAGATTTGCAGATTATTGACCAATTGTGGTTAAAGTACAGTCATGGCAGATTTGGTTTTACTATCCAAAAGCGAATTTATGAAGCAATGGGTGGTAATAAGGATTATGATGCGGATGTATGGGAAGCTTTTAGCGATCGCATCGGTTGGCACAAAAATGGAGATTGGGTAACCTACAATAATATCATTTTCGATATTTCTGCCCCTGTGGCCCATTTACCGAGAGGAGGGTCTACTGTGGGTGAGTGGGGAGGTTTTGTCTTGTGGTTGGGTCTTTGTGGTGTGTTTTCCCGTATCGACAGTTGTGAACTGTAGTTGTAGAAGTGTAACATTTTTCTCACGCAGAGACGCAGAGGCGCAGAGAAAAGAACGCAAAGAAGGATTTTTACACCAACAACAATTGATGATGAAGACATCAGCTACGTTTGCTGATGCCTTTCGGGGTAATGCCTCCGGCACGCTGGGTGAACAGGAGTTGAAAAATGCCAGAATTCAGCAGTCATGGCATTAATTATTCTGTAACTCCTGTACGGGCGGGTTTACCAAAATTCTCTTTCATAGTTGATGATATCTGTAAACCCGCCCCTACTGACTTCTGTAACTTTTGCCTTCTTCCTCTGTCACCTGTCACCTGTCACCTTCCATAATTACCTCATGTCATAACCAAATAAATTCGGGTCAACTTCTCCTAGTTGCAAGTCTGCAAGACCATATTCTTGCCACCGTCTTTCTACCATTGCGGCAACATCAGGATCTGATTCTAATGCTGCACCCCATTCATGTTCTGTTTCTGGGGGAATTTTGGTTGTGGCATCAATTCCCATTCTGCCCCCTAAACCGAGTTTTTCACAGGCAAAGTCTAGGGTATCAAAGGGGGTGTTGGGTAAGATAAATACGTCCCTGGTGGGGTCTACTTTGGAACTGATGGCCCAGACGACTTGACGGGGGTCACGAATGTTGATGGATTTATCAACAACTATGACGAATTTGGTATAGGTAAATTGGGGTAAGGCACTCCAAAACGCTAATGCGGCCCTGCGTGCTTGTCCGGGGTAGGCTTTATCTATGGAAATAATGGCAGCTTTGTAACTCAAGGCTTCCATCGGTAGGAAAAAATCAACGATTTCTGATACCTGTTGCCGTAAAATGGGGGTATAGATGCGGTTGAGTGCGATCGCCATCATAGCTTCTTCTTTGGGTGGACGACCGCTAAAGGTGGTGAGATAAATCGGGTCTTTGCGGTGAGTCATACACTGGAAGCGAACTAAGGGTGAATCTTCCACAACACCGTAATATCCCATGTGATCACCAAAAGGGCCATCTGGTAAAACTTCCCCTGGTGTAATTGTCCCTTCTAAGACAAATTCTGAATCTGCGGGTACTTCCAAATCTACAGTTTTACATTTAGCTAGCTGTACCCCAGAACCACCATAAAGTCCTGCA
The DNA here is from genome assembly GCF_014698825.1 of Richelia sinica FACHB-800. Taxonomy (GTDB): domain Bacteria; phylum Cyanobacteriota; class Cyanobacteriia; order Cyanobacteriales; family Nostocaceae; genus FACHB-800. The sequence continues at coordinate 223,783 of NZ_JACJTT010000003.1, read as the reverse complement.
AATAACCATTCTGATAAATCTACCGGAATGGGTGTAGCGGCTGCCATAATAATTAAAGGATCGACACCAAGAGCGATCGCAATTTCTAATTTTTTCCCCTGTTCTGCTGCTTTGCGTAAATGTCTCGCACCACCACGCACTGATAACCAGTGGACGGTCATAGTATTTTTGGATTGAAGTTGCAGGCGATACACGCCAACATTAGGCGTTCCTGTTTCACAATCCTTAGTAATAACCAATCCTAGTGTAATAATCTTTCCGGCATCCCCCGGATAGGGGCGTATTAACGGTAACTTAGTTAAATCTAATTCGTTCTCATTAATAACTACCTGTTGGCAAGGGGGGAAAAAGTCTCGACCGGGTTTAGCTTTGACTACATCAAATAAGACTTTACCAAAATCTATAGCTTGGGAAATCTTTTTTGGTGGTTTTGGTTGCTGAAGCATACTCAGCTTTTTACCCAGGGTTTCTAATTCCTCTGGTTGCTGCATGTTCATGGCCCAGCAAATTCTTTCTACAGTTCCCATCAAGTTAACTGCCACTGGAAAAGAGGAACCTTTAACATTTTCAAACAACAAGCCAGGTCCACCTTTTTGCAGCATCCGGTTGGAAATTTCGGCAATTTCTAAATCTGGGTCAACTAAAGCGGAAATTCGTCGTAATTGACCCCTTTCTTCCAAAATTTTGATAAATCCCCTTAAGTCTCTTGCCATTGTGTTCCCAAAATTAATAATGAAGAAGTGTGAAGCGTTGCTAATCTTATTGTCTCTGATTCTTAGAAAAGCGATCGCATCTACAGACGAGGGATACTATTTTTCACCTTTGTCACCCAGCATCAGTATATTAATTTACTTATTGTTAACCTTCTGTTAAACTTTTCATAAACTACTAAAACTCTATTGATTTATCGCAGTTAGTTTGGATGTAACCAGCAATAGGGTCAAAATTGCCTTTCATGTCAGTGAGGAATTTAATCATGGGGCCGATGCTTTTAACCGCAGACGATTGGCTACATATTGGTTTGAGATTAGTCTTGGCGCTTTTAGTTGGTTGCATGATTGGATTAAACCGTCAAAAGGGTGGTAGACCAGCTGGGATGAGAACTTTTATGTTAGTTAGTATGGGTGCAGCCCTATTTGTGATGATTCCCTTGCAAGCTGAAGGTGACAGTCCCTATGCCGCAACTAACGCCCTCAGTCGTACCATTCAAGGTGTAGCCACTGGAATTGGGTTTTTGGGTGCGGGATTAATTTTGCAAGAGTCACCGAGAAAATCGGAAGTACCAAGGGTGCGGGGTTTAACAACAGCAGCTTGTGTGTGGACTGCTGCGGGTTTAGGTGCCGCTATTGGTTGTGGTTTATGGCAAATGGGGTTAATGGGAGGATTATTGACTCTCATTACCTTAAGTGGAATGAAGCGCCTCAATCGTTTATTTAAAGTGATCTTTGGTCAAGATAATCAACAGTCCAATGAAGATTTTAATGCTGCGGTGGATCTGGATGATGATTAGATTTTGGCAGTAATTATTGATTAATCACTCATGCACACATTTTCTTATCAACTGCCTATACTTTGATAGGTAAGTTGGTGGTCATATTTCCAGCTATATTCAGCAAACCCTTAATCTTTTTCTTGCTTGAGGCTGGGTATTCAAGTAATCTTTTAACCAGTTACATCCCCGTGCTAATAGCTCATCTAATTCTTCAATCCGCCAAATCAGCATCTGATTTTGCTCAGGAGAATTACCCTGAACATGGGTTATTGGTATAAATTAAAGCAAGTCTGAGAGGATAAGTATGAGTAAAATTAACGGGTTTGTAGGACGACGTAATTTTTTAAAATTAGCAGGTATGAGTGGCTTGGGTATTGCTGCGGCTTCAGTTGGTAGTATATGCTGGAGTCCAGAAACAGCGATCGCAGATGAAACCATAGCAGCTAAAAAACCTCAACCTGTTAGTCCCCAAGAGGCTTTGGCAACTTTGATGGCTGGAAACCAGCGATTTGTAGCAGAGAAGCGTCTATACCCGCATCAATCAAAGTTGCGTTTGCAAGAGACGACCAATGGACAGTATCCATTTGCGGCTATTTTAGGCTGTGCTGACTCCCGTGTACCAGTGGAAATTATTTTTGATCAAGGAATTGGTGATTTATTTGATGTGCGTGTTGCGGGTAATGTTGCCTCTACAGTAGCCATAGGTAGTTTAGAATATTGTACTGCTGTATTAGGTACTCAATTAATTTTAGTTCTAGGTCATGCCAAATGCGGTGCAGTACACGCTGCGGTGGAAGATAAACCAGTGCCAGGTCGAATTAGTTCTTTTGTGAAAGAAATTAGGCCTGCGGTACAAAAAGCTAAACCGTTACCAGGCAATTTAGAAGATAATGCCATTATTGCTAATGTTCAATATCAGGTGAATCAGTTAGAAGCAAGGTCAATCATTTTGAGAAACTTGAAGCAAGAGGGAAAGCTGAAAATTGTTGGTGGTCGTTATGATGTAGCAACAGGTGAAGTGACTTTATTAACCTGATTTTTAAGTATCAATTTAATGGTGCGTTAAGTACAGTGATAACGCACTAATAAACTAGTTTCAGATAAATACACTTGTCATAGGTGACAAGGTGAAAATTTTGTCTTGGAGTGAATAAGCGGTTTCTTGACAGTATTATTCCCACCACTGTCTATTACCTGATACTCTAGTCTAGGCGGCCTTCAATACTTTGCGGAACACGATTTTATCATCACCTGCTGCGTAGAAGTCACGAATGCGGGCCTCCTCCTCATAGCTGCATTTTTTATAAAATTCTCGCGTGCGTTCAAAAGCTGGCAACCCTGAAGTTTCTACCAGCAGCATACGTCCACCATTTGCTATCAATGTTTGTTCAAGATACCGCAGAAGTGCTGAACCGCGTCCTTGCCCCTGACGGTCAAGTCGGATGGCTATTAATTGCAGGTTCCATGTTTGATTGGTCATCCGTTCCGGTTCACAGTAAGCGACCCCAACCGGCCCATTGTCATCGTCAGTAATCCAAAAATTATCACTATCCCTGTTAAAGTAATCTATCAGCATTCCCCTCAGCGCATCAAGCTCATTTGGCTGAAAGCCGAGTACATCAGCTATAGCTATTAAGGCTGTTGTGTCTTCAGGTGTGGTCGGTCGAATCATAGTTAATAGCAGTAGAGGTATGTAAGCTACGTTATTGTAATACAATATAATACAAAAACGATCGCCTAACTCTGAATGCTAATACAGTGAAATTCACTACTTGCCCTAAAAATTGCGCGTATTCTTGCTTGAATTTCTCTTGAGCATTCTTTTTTAGAAAACTGCTGTAAAAAAAATTTAGGTCTCAATATCAATATTATCCATGCTAATTAAATTACGAAAAGAACATGTACAAATAATTAATACCCACGGGGAAAGTACCTATCCTGATGAGTGTTGCGGCGTTATATTAGGTTATTTGCTAGATGATACCAAAATTGTAGAGGAAGTAATCCTTACTGCCAATGCTTGGAGTACAGAGGGTGATAATTTTGCCGAGGCAGAAAATTTAGAGACGACGAGACGGAGATATGCGATCGCACCGCAAGTCATGTTAAAAATGCAGAAGGAAGCCAGAAGTCGTAATTTGAGTATTATCGGTATTTATCATTCCCATCCAGATTATCCAGCAATTCCTTCCGAATGGGACAGGCTATATGCTTGGCCTGTATACTCGTATATAATAGTATCCGTCCAAAATAGTCAAGCTCGTGAACTGCAAAGCTGGTGTCTCGATGAAAATCACCAGTTCCAAACCGAGACAATTGAACTAATAATTTAGTGATCTAAGTTAACAAGGAGTACCTTTTTTAGTTAGGATTAATACTCCGCGCTCCTACATCTTACTGCTATGCTCAATCCCAATCTGGATGAAATCCAGTTGACCAAAGATGACTACGAACGCTACTCCCGCCACTTAATTTTGCCAGAAGTGGGGCTGGAGGGGCAAAAACGCCTGAAAGCGGCTAGTGTATTGTGTATCGGTACTGGGGGACTAGGTTCACCATTACTGTTATATCTTGCTGCCGCAGGTATTGGCCGCATCGGTATTGTTGATTTTGATGTTGTTGATTTTTCTAACTTGCAACGTCAAGTTATTCACGGGACATCTTGGGTAGGTAAACCCAAAATTGAATCCGCGAAAAACCGTATTCATGAAATCAACCCCTATTGTCAGGTTGACTTATACGAAACTCGTTTGAGTTCGGAAAACGCTTTAGATATTATTCGTCCTTACGATATTGTGGTGGATGGAACCGACAACTTCCCCACCAGATATTTAGTGAACGATGCTTGCGTATTGTTAAACAAACCCAACGTCTACGGTTCTATTTTCCGGTTTGAAGGACAAGCTACGGTTTTCAACTATGAAGGTGGGCCGAACTACCGTGATTTATATCCAGAACCACCACCACCAGGAATGGTTCCCTCCTGTGCAGAAGGTGGGGTATTAGGCATTCTCCCTGGTATTATTGGCGTGATCCAAGCAACGGAAACAGTCAAAATTATTATTGGTAAGGGTACCACTTTAAGTGGCAGATTAATGTTATACAACGCCTTGGATATGAAATTCCGGGAGTTGAAACTGCGTCCTAACCCCATCCGTCCAGTCATTGAAAAGCTGATAGACTACGAAGAGTTTTGTGGTATTCCCCAAGCGCAAGCAGAGGAAGCAAAACAGCAAAATGAAGTTCAAGAAATGACTGTGAAGGAATTGAAGGCTTTAATTGATAGTGGTGCGAAAGATTTTCTGCTGTTGGATGTTCGCAACCCCCATGAATATGAAATAGCCAAAATTCCTGGTTCTTTGTTAGTACCTTTACCGGATATTGAAAACGGTGATGGTGTCACGAAGGTGAAGGAAGCTTTGAACGGACATCGCTTAATTGCTCATTGTAAGATGGGTGGACGTTCTGCTAAAGCGTTGGCAATTCTCAAAGAAGCGGGAATTGTCGGGACAAATGTAAAAGGTGGAATTAATGCTTGGAGTCAAGAAGTAGATTCTTCTGTACCTCAGTATTAAGGTATGGTGTGGAGATGTTCTGATGGGACATCTCTACATCAAAGCGGTTTTTATTTTTACGCGCATATCCAAGGGTTTCCATGTGAGTATATCCAAAACCCCAACTCAGATTTTATGGCTACAAGTTTGGGCTTTAGCAGGGGTACAAGGTGCAATTACCCTGACTTGGTTGATTTATAATGTCTATCTCAGCAAACTTTTAACTCAGTTTGGTTTCCCTGCTAGTTTCGCTGTGGGGTTGTTGGTGCTAGAAAACGCCTTAGCGGTGATTATGGAACCGTTGATGGGAGGACTTTCTGATCGAAGTCAGCGTTGGATGGGTACACGCTTTCCTTTCATCTCCGCAGGGGTAATTTTAGCATCTGGTTTGTTTATTGCCATACCCTGTATAGTTACATTTCTTCCACCAGGGGAAGTGATCCGACTGATTTTACCTTTAACTTTGGTAGCATGGGCATTAGCAATGACGGTGTTTCGTTCTCCAGCGATCGCTTTATTGGTAAAATATGCCATGCCCGCAGAGTTACCTTTAGCTGTCAGTGTGGTAACTTTAGCCGCAGGGGTGATTGGTGCGTTTCGACCAATTGCCAATAGTTATCTTCTCAACCTCAGTCCAGTTTTTGCCTTTAGTATTGGTTCCTTTGTCCTGGTTGCTGCTGCCTTTGCGTTGCGGTTAGTGAACCCTCCAGATGCACCCACGGAAATATTCACACCCAAAATACCCATCAAAAATTTAGGTTTAATCTTGGGGACAGGTTTAGGTGTGGCTTGGGGTTCCCGTTTATTAATGGATGCCTTGGGAAAACTCCTCAAAGCTAAGTTAAACACTGATGTGAGTATGTTGATGGTGGGGATAGGTTTAATAATTGCCCTGGCTTACATTCCTGGTGGATGGGTGGCTAGTAAGGTAGGAAATAAACTAGCAATGTTGTGTGGTGTGGGGACAACAATATTGGGAATGGTGATTATGTTATATATGGGCGCACTCTTTCCCATTATATTTATCATTATTGCTGGATTTAGTTTAATTGTCAATGGGGTAATTCCTTTAGCATTGGAATTGATGCCACTACGATGGGTAGGTTTAGGCATTGGTATGTATTTTGGCGGCTTTTCCTTAGCCATGAGTATATTTGGAATGGTGTTTCCCCAACCCCAAGCGATCGCACCAAGCACAGGGTTAGGGATAGGTGCTGTGGCATTTTTATTAGGGGGAGGATGTATATTTTTATCTCACCCAGCAGCCCAGAATAGCAGTGAGGAAACAACCCCATCATCCTGAACTTTTGCCCTGTGGTACTAGCCTCTAGAATCCAGTAACTATATAGTGTAAAAATATCTCTACTTTAATAGCTAACAACGCAAAACTATGACAATGCTTTCTAGTCTGCAACGTGCTTTTGTTAACCGCAATGTTTTAAAAGTAATTAGCGGTTTGAATAATTTCAACGCTGACAGTGTAGCTGCTACGGTTAAAGCTGCGGAATTTGGTGGTGCAACTTTTGTTGATATTGCTGCTGATGTGGATTTAGTTCACTTAGCAAAAAGCTTAACCAAGTTACCTGTGTGCGTATCTGCTGTAGAACCAGAAAAATTTGTCCAAGCTGTAGCTGCTGGTGCTGACTTGATTGAAATCGGTAATTTTGATTCCTTCTATGCACAAGGACGCACATTTGCAGCGGAGGAAGTTTTAGCACTCACTCACCAAACTCGTGCTTTGTTACCAGAAATCACCCTTTCTGTCACAGTTCCCCACATCCTAACTTTAGACCAACAAGTACAACTAGCGGAAGAACTAGTCAAAGCTGGTGCTGATATCATCCAAACCGAGGGAGGTACTAGCAGTCAACCTACCCACGCGGGTACTCTGGGTTTAATTGAAAAAGCTGCACCTACCTTAGCAGCAGCTTATGAAATTTCTCGTGCGGTATCTGTGCCTGTATTGTGTGCTTCTGGTATTTCTAATGTTACCGCACCTCTAGCGATCGCTGCTGGTGCTGCTGGTGTGGGTGTAGGTTCTGCTATTAACCAACTAAATAGCGAGGTAGCAATGATTGCGGCAGTCCGTGGATTAGTTGAAGCATTAGCTACTGCAAATAGTCGTACATTTGCTTAATTTTATTTCTTTCACTTTTTCCCGTTAATTGCTATCAGTGTAAGTTGAATGTATAACTAAAAGCATGAGTTGTTATTAGTTATACATTTTTATTTGGTGGTCATGTTGTAGTTTTTTTCACGCAGAGTCGCAGAGTCGCGGAGAGAAGGACGTAAAGAGGAACTTTTGCAAGAGGTCTAATTTTATTTAAAAATTTATCTATGATTTTATAGGAAAAGTTATTATGCCTTATGTTACTGATATTCAGGAAATGCGTAATTTAATAACTGAATATACTCAACAAAAAACTTTATGGATAGATACTGAAGTTGCTGATTTTAAAAGTCGGAAACCAAGATTGTCTCTAATTCAAATTTTGGATAATCCTCAAGATATGAGTGGCAATAGTGTTTATATCCTAGATGTTTTAGAACGACCGGATATAGTTGCTGAGTTTATTGACCAAATTATGGTGAATGAGGAGGTTGAAAAAGTATTTCATAATGCTAGCTATGATGTGAAATTTTTAGGAAGTAAAAAAGCTAAAAATATTACCTGTACATTAGAAATGGCGAAGAAAATCCCTTACTATCTTTTGCCTGTCTCTAATTATCAACTGAAAACGGTTGCTACAGAACTTTGTCATTTTCATCATATTGATAAACAAGAACAAACTAGCGATTGGGGAAAAAGACCTTTAACAGCAGAACAAATCGAATACGCTTATTTAGATTGTATTTATTTGGCTCAGGTTCATTGGCGTTTATTAGAGTTACAACCTCAAGTTAACCCAGAACCAAAGACAGAAGATATATCATTGCTAACTGCAAGATATACGGAAATAGAAGAGGAATGGAAGTTGTTAAATTCAGAATTTGAGCATTTGCAAGAAAGGTTGAAGAAGGCGATGCAGATGCAAAACATTACTGAAAGTCTTTATTTTAAGTTGACAGAATACGAGCGTAAAACTATCAAAACTAAGTTTCACGATTTATTAGAGTTAGTGCAAAACCAAGGCATTGAGTTAGATTTTTCTATTACTTTAACTGAAAATTTGCGAAAGGATTTAGGTGCATATTTAGAAGATTTAAATGTTGATATTGAAAGCAATACCTATTTACGTCTGACCCCAAAAAATCAAGAGTCTGGTGATAAATAATCAAAAATGAATATTTATAGCTAATTTGTGGTAAGAAAGAGGTTCAAAATTCGCTGCTGTGCAGATGTAGAAAAATATGGGTTTGAGATTGCTTCCCTGCGGTCGCAATGACGAAAATACTTTATATTGAATTATTTTGATTATTGATTACAAAAAATGTCTTAAAAGTTGAAAAAAATTATACTGAAAATTCATTTCACTCCAGTTATTTTATAAGCAAACTCTAAAAACTAAACCTCTGGGAGTGTTTTTAAAGCCTCAATTATTATCATATCAACAGTCTACATCTGAACCTTAGTGAATTAAACCTAGAGAATATGCAGAAATTATGCAATGTAAAAATTACCTTTGTTTTTCTTTGTGCCTTTGCGTGAGACAAATTCATATTCTCAATCAGCAAGGACGGAAATGAAGTGAATGGACTTGAATCCTTTGACAAAAGTCAAATTTACCTGGATAACAGAATTTCGGCATGAATTGTTTCTAGGTATAGTTGCGTCTATAAAAAAATGATGAAATGGTGGTTATTTACAAACACAGACTCAAAGGACAACAGATTTTGGCAAATCGCTATATCTGCTGTTCTGAGTGGAATTATATGTGTTGCGTGTAGTAATAGACAAGATGTGTTGGTTACAGAAGTGGGTGTAACTCCTCCTAATCGTCGCACACAGTCAACTAGTCGAGCGGGTGAATTTTATATTCAAGGACAGACTCAACATCTACGGGGAAATTCTCAAGCAGCAATAGCAGCTTACAGCAAAGCCATTAGCTTAGACCCCAAGTACGCACAAGCTTTTAGGAATAGGGGTTTAGTTTATTTTGACATTGGTAATAAACAAGGTGCGATCGCTGATTATAACCAATCCTTACGTCTCAATCCCAACGATGCCCAAACCTACAACCATCGGGGTAATGCCCGTGCATCGTTCAATGATTACAAAGGTGCGATCGCTGATTACAATGAAGCTATCAGGCTTTCTCCTAACTATGCTGAGGCTTATAATAATCGTGGCAATGCCCGTGCTGCCCAAGGTAATAAAAGTGCAGCTTTAGAAGATTATACCCAAGCCATTCGCCTCAATCCTAACTTTGCCATTGCCTACAATAATCGGGGCAATACCTACGCTGCGAGGGGAGAACAACAAAAAGCGATCGCTGATTATAATGAAGCTATCCGCATCAATCCTAGCTTTGGCCCTGCTTTTAATAATCGAGGAAATGCCCGCGCAGCTAGTGGAGATAAACGTGGTGCCCGACAAGATTTACAACGGGCTGCTACTATTTTTAATCAACAAAATAATAGAAATTTGTATCAGAAAGTCATGAAAAATATTGAGGAATTGGGAGGAAAGTAAAGAAGCATTTCTCTGATGAATAAACATATAGTCAACTTTCTGTCTTCATCAATTTGACGATAGCAATACAAGATTAGGTGACAGGTGACAGGGAACAGGTGACAGTGCTAAAAGGCTTTTATTGTCTAATTTTTATTTGTTGGGAATATCCTCACTCCCTGGTCTATAGCTATAAATCATATAAAAACGCAAATATGCCAGCAATTATATTAAGCTCATATTGAAGGATATTTTGATGTGAAAAAAACTAAAAATTCATCCTAAATATCCCAATTTATGTACTTATAAGTTTTTCAATTTCATGGTATCCATCACAGTTAATCCCTATCTTGAGGGTAACTTTGCCCCGGTGCGTCTAGAAACTACCACAGACACCTTGCAAGTCATTGGTGAACTACCCGCTGACCTTTCTGGTATGTTTGTCCGTAATGGCCCTAACCCCCAATGGTCTCCCATGGGACAGTACCACTGGTTTGATGGTGATGGGATGTTACATGGTGTGAGAATTAACGACGGTCAAGCTACCTATAGCAACCGTTATGTCAAAACCAGAGGTTGGAAAATTGAGCAAGAAGTAGGTAAAGCCGTTTGGACAGGACTTTTAGAACCACCCCAATTAGACCATCCCTATGGCCCTAGCAAAAACACTGCCAATACTGCTTTAGTCTGGCACACTGGCAAGTTTTTAGCCCTGTGGGAAGGAGGTGCACCTCATCAGATTCAATTACCTAATTTAGACACCATTGGTGAATACAACTTTGATGGGAAATTAATTTCACCATTCACGGCCCATCCGAAAGTAGACCCCGTGACAGGGGAAATGATGTTTTTTGGCTATTCCTTTGCACCACCATTTTTAAATTATGGGGTAGTTTCTGCCCAAGGGGAATTATTGCGGACAGTTCCCATTGAATTACCAATGGCAGTGATGATGCATGATTGTGCTATTACAGAAAATTACACGATTTTATTGGATTTACCCCTGACTTTCAGCCCAGAAAGAATGCAAAGGGGAGAACCAATGATGATGTTTGAGAGCGATCGCCCCAGCCGTTTTGGTATTATCCCCCGTCATGGCGACAATAGCAACATCCGTTGGTTTGAATCTTCACCTTGCTACATATTCCATACCCTTAACGCTTACGAAGAGGGAGAGGAAATTGTACTCATAGGCTGTCGTATGAGTTCTACCAATGTTCTCATTTCACAAGACACACCACCTCATCCCCAAGGAGATATTCCTCGTTTACATCGGTGGACTTTTAATCTCACCACAGGTGCAGTTCATGAGGAACAACTAGACGAAATTCCTGGAGAGTTTCCCCGTGTGAACGAAAATTGGGTAGGAAGAAAAAATCAATATGGCTATGTAGGGAAAATGGCCAATAGTCCCGTTCCCTTGTTTGAAGGTGTAATTAAATATGACTTTAACAATGGTAAATCCCAAACCTATGAATTTGGGCAAGGACGCTATGGTGGCGAAACCGTCTTTGCACCTCGTCTTGGTGCTAAAATCGAAGATGATGGTTGGCTAGTCACATTCGTTTTCGATGAAAATACCCAAACATCTGAACTAGTGGTTATTAACGCCCAAGATGTCACCAGTGAACCCGTAGCGCGGGTGATAATTCCACACCGTGTACCCTATGGTTTTCATGGTGCGTGGGTGACACAGAGGCAGTTACAGCATATCTAATTCATAATTGAATGGTATAAAACCCTCTCCCCCCTTCACCCCCTCAGACCAGTACACCACACCCTCAATTAAGTTACGACCTTTAGAATAGATTCTGTTACACACCCTGATAAAAGCTATGCAAAATCCCCCAATGGTGGTGGGGGATTTTTTGCTTTCACTATAAACATGAGTCTAAGAAAATAGCATTCATTGACACTGGACTTGGTAAATTATCAAATATTTGACCCAGTGCCAAGGCTGCACTGTCACGTACAAAATCATCCGGGTCTTCTAATAATTTAATTAGTCCTGGAATTGCTAATTTATCACCGATTTGACCCAGCGTTAATGCAGCACTATCACGCACACAATCAATCGGGTGTTCCAGAAGTTGCATTAAAGCAGGAATTACCGACTTATCACCTATTTTACCTATTGCGACTGCGGCAATATCACGCACAAAATCTTCCGGGTCTTCTAACAACTTAATCAGTCCTGGTATGGCTAGCTTATCACCTATTTTTCCCAGAGATTCCGCTGCGTAATAACGCACAAAATAAATTGGATCTTCTAATCGTTTAATTAACGCCGGTACTGCTGAATTATCAGCTATTTGACCCAGGGTTTCTGCGGCACTAGAACGAACAGAATCTTCCGGGTCTTCTAACAGGTTAATTAATGCTGGTACTGCTGAATTGTCAACTATTTGACCCAGTGCTACCATAGGAATCAGGCATTGGTAAAGAATCTTATTCATGTGTACTAAGCAGCATAGGTTGCCAGAGACTTATCTACTTCTACCCTTGGTATAAATTTATTAATTATCTCTATTACCTGATGCTTATCTACAGGTTTATTGATAAATTCTGTTGCCCCAAATACCGTTGCTCGTAGCCTGTCAAAAGCCCCATTACTACCTGTTAATATGACTATTGGAGTATTGGCAAATAAGGTAGTACGGCGTAACTGAGCACAGATTTCATAACCACTGATAGTGGGCATGATTAAATCTAAAAAGATTAAATCTGGACGGTTATTGATTAATATTGATAAAGCTTGTACAGGTTCTTCAATACCTAAAAATCTTATCCCCTGTCCCTGAACAATTTGTTCTAAATTTTTACAAATTTGTAAACTATCATCAATGCAAGCGATTAATGGTAAATTTGTCCGTTTCATATCTACATTGCCGTCATTGTTTATTTTTGGTAATGGTAGATCAGCGATTTGGATAAATTCGACAAAACCTTGATGAATATAAGGAAGTAAAGAACGGGTGATATCTAACACACTTTGCTTCATCTTCACGGCTAAATCCCATAGAGTATATTTGCCATTGAGCAATCGTTCTAAGTTTTTATATATCAAAGAACTTACTTGTGTTTGTAGTTGTTCTGCACATCTCAAAACTGGTGCCAAGTTAGGAGAAATTTTCTCTAACCCAGCTTCTGACCAATCTTGCCATAATCCTTGTACCTGGTCTAGAAAAGGAATTCCACTGGTGTAACTCACTGGTGCAGGTACAATTACTTCATTACTCAGTTGGCAAAATACTGCTTCCTGATCTAGGTGTTGAGTGATTTCAAAAAAAATTTCATTGATGATGTTGCTCAAAATAGATTTCATTTGGTTGGGAGTAATTGCCTCTTGTCTATATAAATTGATTAACAAGCGGTAATCCCAATACTCTACAGATTTATCTTCAGAATTTAAAATTAAACTATTAATGTTAATATGCGGGCAAATTTGAGCCAGGTTTCTGCATAAACGACGGTAGGGATGATCACCACCAGTTGCCCAAGCTATTTGACCCATTAGGTAATAAATAACCCAACTCTTTCCTTGAAATGTTTTAATTTCTACTTTACGAGTATATTGTAGTAAAGTAAACCTGTGAAACTCGCTAATAAAATTATTGGCATTCAGCAATTTTGGGATCAACATAAATCAAAAGCAAAATAAAGATGAATGGCACAGCAATTGTCAGAGTTTTAGCCTTGATCAATCTTTAAGATTCAGATTGAAGGCTCCAAAATATATTTATTTAGGTCTTGATTATCAATAAAAACCTACATCATATCTTTTGGTTCATATAACTAGATAAATATAATTAAATAACTTGATTTATTTAAAATTTTATGAATGATATTTATAGTATTTTCGCCCATCAACTTGCTTAAAAAACGCCATGTATGAACAAAAGATTATCAATTCTTTTGCGTAGTTAAATCCCATGGCTGCTGATTTTGTGTTGGAACTTTAACTTCTATCTTAATTTTTTTAGCATGTTTGTTAAGAAAATCAAAGCCATTTTTATAACATATAAAATAATTTTAATTAATACCTTAACTATATAAAGAGTATATATAATCTAGTAATTTATTATTATATTTTTGTACAAAAAAGGCTGAAATCATTACCATCCAAGAAAATAGACATTGTTTACTAATCTTTGATATGTGATTTTACAATTGAATAATCACATCAAATACATTTCATACATATTTTTAAATAAAAATAATCTATCCTCAGATTGATTATTTTATATGGGAGCAGAAATATAGTCAAAACCTCTACAATTATCTTCGCTAAAAATTAGATAAAATTTCTGGAAAATTTTAACCATAACATAACCTATTCTTAATTTCAGATCACAGTTAATAATATCAAATCAGAAAATAACAGCTTGTCTCAATCAATAACTAAACAGCACTAGAAGTAAACTGTTCCAAGTTACGCTTTTGAGCGAAATCTAAATATTGCTGTGCCATCTCTGGAGTTAGTAACTCCAACATTAAACGATTTTCGACCCAAAATTCCATTACATCAAACTGACCACGGTGGCAATGTAAAACTCTCCAACCAGCTTGATTTGCTATTTCCTCGATTCTGGCTTGATTAATAGGGACACTAATTGCTGCATGAATGGGATAATATTGGCTAGGAGATTGATTTTGTTGGAAATTAGCTGGTTGATTATCTCTACCAGGAATTAATTCTGTTTCTAAGGGATAAACCTCTATCATGGTTCCATATTCATCATTTGACAAAGCCATGTAACTACCAGGATGGGGAGAAAATGGAACTGCTTTACCATTCCAAATTTGTGCTAAAACTTCTGCTACATGATGGGGGTTAGATGCAGAAATTGACATGTGATGAATCATGGTTTTTACCTCTTCATGTTTGTAAATTCAGTAAACGGTGCGTTAGGCTAAAGCCGTAACACACCCTACTTAAGATTTACTCAGAATCAAGTTTAACAATTATCTATCTGAAGTTGAGATTTTTAAAATCTACCTATGGATAATTTTGGACAATACATTTAATTTTCTAAATTATCAACAACCCAGGAAGCCACTTGCTGTCTCAATTCTTCCATATCTAAATAATCGTGAGCAAAGGCTTTCTGTAAAAGAGGATGGGGTATAAACTCATCATACTTGTTAATTTCTATTGGTTCAGAATGACTAACTAAATCTTCTGGACTAATTCTTTGCTGACATAAAGATAAAATTTCTGGATAGATAGAGTCAATTTTGTGCGGATTTAATTTAAGAGTGAGATAATAGGGACTAACACCACCTATACTAGAAATTTCTAGGGATTCTCGTCCATAGGCATTAATTAACTTTTCTAAAGTCCGATAAGCGACAGTACCCATCCAGGGAAAGATACAGCATCTATTTTTTCCCAGTTTAATAATATTTTTGTTATCTAAACCAGAGTTTTTAAATAATTTACGAACTTCTTGCAACCGTTGACGTGCATTAGATTGCAGATAAAGATAGTCTGTATTTTCCAATAATACCTGACGCATTTTTTGTAAGACGCGCGTGTGAATATTGCCACTACCACCACGCCAAAAAATACTCGCTTTACCTTCAACTGGTTTGACAGCTATTACCTTCTTTTTAAAATCAACATCTAAAACTTCCCAACTGCGTCCCGCTAAGGCAAACTGATGACCAACGATGGGGGGAGTAACGATACTACCAATGGCATTTGTACCCTGTTTAACTGTATATTCTTGATTGTCTGCAAAAATAGCATAAAATTGAAATTTTTTAACGACTTTTTCTCCAGCTAATCCTAAAATTAATTTACCTTGTTCAGTTTTTTGGAGATGATTGATATCAATTAAATAGCGTAGTAATAATAAGTAATCTGATTTAGAAATTGCTGTAAAAGGTGCTAGATTAAAAATTTCTTGAGCAAGGACAGCAGGGGAAATTTCTCCTTTGGCAGAGATGATACTCATAGTTTGTTGATATAGTAAACTCAAAGGATATTTAATTAATTTAATTGGCTCAATCCACTTTTCTTCTAAATAAAGTTGGATAATGGCGATACACTGGATTAATTGCCAAGGAATTTGTTCTGCTACAGCAGCTTCAGTGGGTGGTTTTTCTTCACCACAAATAAACCGCATATCGGCTGTTTCACCTCTTCTGCCACTGCGTCCCAATCTTTGCAAAAAGCTGGCTACAGATAATGGTGATTCTAATTGAATTACTCGTTCTAAATGACCAATATCTATGCCTAATTCTAAAGTTAGGGTGGCAGCAGTGACCGCAGGTTGATTCGGTTCCCGCATAGCTGTTTCTGCTGCTTGTCGTAAACTGGCAGAAATACTACCGTGATGGACATGATAGATATCTGCATATCCTTGATTAGTGGCTATTTGTCGCAAGGAGGCAATAATTGATTCAGTTTGAGTACGATTATTAGCAAAAATTAGGCATTTACGAGATTGGCTGAGATTAAATATATATTGTTCATATTCTGTTGGTTCTGGGTTTTCTTTATCTAGATAAAAATTTTCTAATGCTAGTTTAATTTGCCGCTTGCCTGACTCAATTTGCGGTGTAATCACAGCCTTGTCTGTACCAGCACCCAACCATGCTTCTGCCATAGCATAATCTCCCAGGGTAGCTGATAAACCAATGCGTCGGGGTGGGTATTTGGTGAATTTAGCTAAACGTTGTAATTGACAAATAATTTGACAACCACGTTCTGAACCCATGAAAGCGTGAATTTCATCAATAATAATAAATTTTAAATCGGCAAAGAGGCGATGTAATTGCTGAGATTTATTAATTAACAGACTTTCTAGGGATTCTGGTGTGATTTGAAGAATACCTTGGGGGTTTTTCAGAAGTTGATTTTTGCGGTTTTGACTAACATCACCATGCCAGTGGTAAACAGGAATATCCGCTAATTTTAATAAATCATTGAGACGTGCAAATTGGTCATTAATTAAAGCTTTAATGGGGCCAATGTATAATGCACCTATACTATTGGCTGGGTTGTTGTGCAATATGGTTAAAACAGGTAAAAATGCCGCTTCTGTTTTCCCAGCAGCTGTGGCCGCAGCAATAAGTAAATGAGCATCGGTCTCAAAGATGACTTGACAAGCAGCAATTTGCGCTGGCCGTAACTCTGTCCAATGATGATGGTAGATATATTCCTGGATAAAGGGTGCAAGTTGAGAAAATGTGCGATCGCTCATATACTCATATTTATCTCATAATTTTAGTTGAGCATCATAAGCTAAATTCAGCCGCTTCATCATCTCGGTTAGCAGTTCCTTGGATACCGAAGGAAGGTTTGAAATTGGGGTCATGAATCAATTGAGCAAATTTCATCTCTGGATTTTGCTGGAGAATATTCAAAATAGTGATAAAGTCTCTGACAATTTCTCCTGGGGTGAGTAAAGCCTCTGCACCCAATCTATTGACAATTTCTTGGATAAATTCCTGTAAGTCGCTAGTGGTTAATTTCTGGCTATAACCAAAATGGTGGGTGTGAATTTCTGTTAATGTTTGCAATAAAGTCAGAATTTCTGTTGTGCTTAAGGGGTTAAGGCGCATCACGGGTCCCATATATTCTTGCACATTGGCTTGGGTAGCAAAACGACTTTCCTTTGTGCGTCTGCGCCATGCCTGGTCAGCGAATAAGCCCCGGTGGGGGTCTTCTAAAAATTTAGTGGTTCCACCAATGAAAATGCCTAAATTTTCGGCTTTACATTGCATGGTGTCATTAAACATAGCCAGGAGTCGATTGTAATTTTTCTCCCTGGTGACGGTAGTAGAAATTTGATATAAATTTACAGCTTCGTCCATTAATACCAATAGACCCTTATAGCCAATTTCCGCCACAAATTTAGCTAACAATTTAATATAATCGTACCAAGTATCATCATCAATAATCACACGTACACCTAAAGCCATTTTCGCTTCAGTTTTGGTGTTATATTCTCCTCTTAACCAGCGCAGAGAAGCATTTTTTAATTCTTCATCATCTAAGCGATAACTGCGCCAATAAGCAATAATCACATTGCCAAAATCAAAGCCGTGAACTAAATCTTCTATATATGCAACTACTTCCCGAATTTTTGCTTCTACTTGGTCATCAAAGCCTTCATCATTGGGACGCATTCCCGTGTCTTTGGCAACTTCCTGTTGGATTTTATTAATCCATCCCTCTAAAATCGAAATCAAAGCACCACCATCAGGACGAGTCTTTGTAGCGAGACGACTCATTAATTCCCGATAGGTAGCTAAACCTTCATTGTTGGTGCCAGCGAGTCGGCGTTCAGATGACAAATCAGCGTCAGCAACTACAAACCCTTGCTCCATAGCCCGGTTACGCACCATTTGCAGCAAGAAACTTTTACCAGAGCCGTAATTACCAATTATAAACCGAAAGGCGGCTACACCTTCTGCAATGTCGTTGAGGTTTTGTAATAGGCTGTTGAGTTCTTTTTCTCGACCAACTGCAATCTGTTCAACTCCGACTCTAGGAACTACTCCCGCACCAAGAGAATTGATGATAGCAGTGGATACTTTTTTCGAGATTTTGAGCTTGGCCATGTAATTTATATCACTTTATTTTCAACAACTATGCAGATAGCCTGGAGGTGAAATTTAGGTAATAGTCTATGACCTCAAATTTCCAGTGGTTATGGGGTATCTACAAACCTAAATTCATCATAGGATAAGGTGATGAATAAATTAATTGGCGGAAACAGATTTTGCATTTAAATTTTCATAGGTATGGAGAATTTTTTGCACATTCAATAAATGTTCGGCAAAAATTTCTGGTGTTTCTGTACCTGGGTCAATAATTAATTCGCCAATGGTATCATTAGCAATTTCATTGATGGCATCTATTAACAAATTCGGCATAGTTATATGCGCTTCTGCTATTTGTTTAATCGTGGCTTTGGGGTTGTCTTGTTCAGCTAGGGCTCTTAATACTTGAATTTCATGTTCTGGGAGTTTTTGAAAAAAGTTATTCCATTCTTGGGGAAGATGATCTAACTTTTGAGATGGAGAATCCAAGGATTCTACTGGTTGGAGTAATTCGTCAAAGGGGAAGAATTCGATATCATCTATATCTTCATCTAGCTCAACAACAACACTGTGACTAGTAGATAATTGTTCAGTGTTCAGTGTTTCTAGTTGATGTAGCAGATCCCAAACTTGGTTTTGCAATAAATCGCGCTCATCTTGTAACAGAGAAATTTGACTTTCTAGTTGCTGAATTTCTGTTTGTTTAGTAGTGGTTTCTGTTTCTAGTGATTTGATTTGATGCTCTAATTTTTCTTGGGAAGTCTTGGTATCTGCCAAAGACTGATTACCTTGGGAAATGGCAATTTCTAATTGTTGAATTTCTATTCTCAATTCATAGAGTTTTTCTTCTAATTGTGGCTTGAGTCTGCCTAATAAAGTCAAATTATTTTCAACTTCTTGCTTTTCCTGTTGAAATGCTTCTATTTGTGCTTGTAATTGGGATATTTCCGTGCGTGAGGCATTACATGTTACTTCCAAGCGGCGTTTTTCAGCATTGAGATTGGTACAGGAGTTGTTAAGTGAAAGAACATCATTTTCTAAATTTTGGATTTCGGTTTTAAAGTTATAAATGTCCGTTTCTACTTGTTTCTTTTGTCCTGCTAAAGTGCCAATATCTCGATGCAAACTATCTCGTTGAGAGCGACATTCAGTAATTTGGTTTTGCAGTTGTTGAGTTTCTTTGTAGAGAATATTTTGATATTCTTCTAATTGCTGAACTTCGTGAATAATCCGAGATTTTAATCCTTCTAGCTCACGAATTTTGCGATGTAGGGAACCAAAAATGCGAATTTCTTCAATTCGTCTTCTCTTATCGACAAATAAGGCGGCTGAATAGGTAGATAAAACAGTGATGATGCCTGTAACAAAAGCTTTTGTAAAATCCCAGTTGGGAACGAGACTAAGACCAAAACTCACACTAAAGGCGGCTAGTCCAAGCATCAATCGATTGCTGATGGTGGTTGATTGCATTTTGCTGGTTTTTAGTGTCGTCAAGTTGTCAGAATGGTTAGTAGTAATTAAGGTCATTAGTCCTCACATTATTCTTGGTATATATCTGGTGATTGATGGGGTACTATCATATGCCTCTGGTTGTATCTCAAAATTTGTCAAACTGGTGGGTGAGATTGATACTCACAGTGTATTTATAGCAGTGAAGAGGGTGATTAGCACACTATTTGATGAGGTAACACCTATGACCACAGGATTTAACTCCTGACTCCTGTTATATCTGAATGGGATGTCTTGTCCAAAAGGTCTAATCATTTTCAGATTCCACTGCCTCTCTATTGTTATTTTCCCCAAATAAAACTAGATCGGCTTTGAGAAAATCAATAAACTGTCTAGCTGTTCTGCCAGACCGACCATTATGGCGAGTGGCCCATTGTAAGGCTTGATATTCTATATCTTGGGCAGGAAGATTGATATCAGCTTGTGCTGCTAAGTGCTGGATGATTTGTAAATAGGTCTTTTGATCTGCTGCGTCAAAGGTGAGAGTAAGACCAAAGCGATCGCTAAAAGATAGCTTTTCCTGCATTGTATCCCAAGCGTGGACTTCTTCTTGATCTTTGGGATTGGGTCGATCTGCAAAATACTCGCGAATTAGATGACGACGGTTAGAGGTGGCATAAACCACTACATTTTGGGGTCTAGCAGTTAAACTTCCTTCTAAAACTACCTTTAAAGCTTTAAAGGCATCATCATCTTCTTCAAAGGATAGGTCATCAACAAAGATAATAAATTTCTGGGGGACTCCCCGCAGTTGTTCGACGATAGTTGGTAAGTCTCGTAAAGCCGATTTAGAGACTTCGATTAAGCGCAGATTTCTGTGACTATACTCATTTAATAATGCTTTAACTAAAGAAGACTTCCCCGAACCCCGACTACCATAAAGTAATACATGCAGTGCAGGTGCTCCTGATAATAAAAATTCTGTATTTTTCACCAGTGCAGCCTTTTGCCATTCATAACCCACCAATGTACTCAGCTGCACTGGGTCAGGATAGGGAATACCAATTAACTCCCCATCTTGCCAACGAAAAGCATGATACTTGACAAATAAGCCAGTGCCATGGTGACGATAATAAGCTGCTAGGTCTGCCACTGCATCACCCCAATTGTCTAATTGTGGCAAAGTAGCCATCATGGTGTTACTGGGGGCTTTAGTCTCTGGTTCCCGATACCAAACCACAGGGGAAACTGGTAAATGGGTGACTACCTGTACCCACTCACTTAAAATCGCACTGTTACATTCGTATAGTATTTGTAATACTTGTAAATCATGTTGGACGGCAGCAACTAAAGCAGGAGATAAAGCACTAAATTCCTGCTGCTGTACCTGCCTCGTAAAAGGATTTTCCGCCGTCAAAATCTGGTTAATTAAATATTCCTCCCAATTTTGGTTAATAGCGGCTAAAGCCTGAAAATAAGCACCATAAGCCTGGAGGCATTGCTGACCATCACCGTCGGCATAACGTATCGTTTGCAACAGTTCCAAAAATGCGATCGCTACTTCCCCATGCAGAACAGATTGGTAGAGTAAAAGAGAGGCAGCTTGACGCTGGAGGAATTGAACCCTGGTATAGAAAGATGTATTGGCTGTAGGCATCGCTTACTTATCCGTCAATCAACTGAGTACATTTTCTGCCGACCTAGAAGGTAAAATCACAATCTACAATAGGTATCATCAATGAATTTAAGTATAGTTGCCGTTTTTGGCTACGGCATTTTAGTGTGAATAAGTGGCATGATTAGCTACATGGAACCTAAAAGTAAAGTTTCCTTCTTACCCTAGTTGTGACACCCACGAGGGGTAGCACACAACTTGGCGTAGCTCAGGTCTGAGTGTAGAAGAGTAGTGAACTTTATCTAAATTACTTGTATCTGTCGTTCTCAGGGGGGTTAGTGATGTAAAATACATATTACTTAAAATTTTTCCAGGTGAAAAATTAACATAAAAGTAACAAAAAATTCATCATTAGCCGCTAGAATTTTCCGGTTATCTCAGCAGTGAGATGATCAATGAAATTAGGAATCTTATGCGTTATGTAGTGTGCAGCAAAAAACTTTATATATTTCCGACTGTGGTCAAAATGTCCTAATTGTTATAGGCAATACAATTGATTCTATCGGGAGAAGTAGGTAAATCACTATGGCTAGTATTTGTTAGTTCAAAACAGCAAATTTATCACCTATTGGCATGGATGGTTTAAAATCTTTCCAGCTAATTAACGTAGCTGAATCAAGGTTTTGAATTATATTTAAAAGGCTGACATTATCCTCGAATAGATATGCCAAATTGACCATCAACAAACAGAATAAAGTTGTTGTGGTCGTGATGATGAAAAAAACAAAAAAATAGTTGTATCATGCCATTTTGGCAGCATTTACTTACACAAATAGGATATGAATAGAGAGTGGCAAGAGATTTGTAATTGCCCTTTCATTGCTAGCTACTACACCATAATTAAGTTCAAGGACAACGGCAATCGGTGATTATTCAGCAGTTTCAATAAATAGGAAATAATTCATGTTATTATCACTATCTTCTCAAAACGTTATCCAGTATCTGCAAGCAGCAGGTCTGTTTAGCATGGAAGATGGCGCATCCTATAAATCTGTGTTGCCAGGAAGTCATCAGAAAAATGTGAATTTATTAGTCAATCTGGCAGGTGATCAACAGCTGCTAGTGAAACAAGAGTGTAAAAGTAGCTTTGATAGCAGTAACCACGAATTTTTTAACGAGTGGCTATTTCACCAATTGCTACAAAAGTTTCCCGTCATTGGTAACATTGGGGCGATCGCATCATTATTGCTACATTATGATCCAGAAAACTCGATTCTGGTTCGTAGCTACCTCAGTGAATATCTAGAGTTAGGGGAATTTTACCATCAACACAATACTTTCCCCACAGAAATTGCTACAGCCATTGGTAATACCTTAGCAGGCTTACATCGCGCTACCTTCCAAAGAAAAGAATATCGGGACTTTATGTCCACTGCTCCCGCAGGACAATTCCGCTATAGCTTTTACAACCCCGCTCAAGGTCTAGGTTCAATTAACCAAGAGATTTTCAGCCAAGTTCCCACAGAAGCATTAGAATTTTATACCCTCTATCAACGTTATGAAAGCTTAGAATCAGCAATTGCAGACTTAGCCTATGAATGGAGTCCTTGCTGCTTAACTCATAACGACCTACAACTGAGCAATATTCTCATCCATTCTCGTTGGGGAAAACTAGATAATTGCCTAATTAGATTAATTGATTGGGAAGCCTGTGGATGGGGAGACCCAGCTTTTGATTTAGGGGCAATCTTAGCTAGTTATTTAAAAATTTGGCTGTCTAGTTTAGTAGTTGATGCCACCTTAAATATCGAAGAATCCCTCGATTTAGCGATGATCCCAATAGAGGAAATTCAACCTTCCTTACTAGCCCTTTTGCGCTCTTACTTCCATGCTTTTCCTGTGATTTTGGACTACCAACCCAATTTTCTCAACCGCATCATTCAATTTGCTGGATTGGCTTTAATCCATGATATTCACAACATGATTCAAAATCAAAAATCTTTTGAACGTACCTATTTATGTGCATTCAGAGTAGCCAAAAGCTTATTGACCATGCCAGAAAAATCGGTCTTAAATATATTTGGTATTTCTGCCAAAGAAATTCTCCATCCAGAAGGCACAAAACAAATTTCTCTTGTAGATAAAGAACAGCAATTAGTTAGGATTTATTACGAAAAAACCCGGTTGCGCGGCTGTTAATCGATTGAAGGGTAAAAACTAATATTTGGCGATAATTATGAGGTGCAAATATATTTATGCTAGATAATTCTACAAATCAACTGCTGAACTCTTTATTTGATATAGCCTCTAATATTCAAATTGAACCTAACTTTTGTATTCAGCACCCTAATTATCAGCCCTTTGGTTTACCTACCACAGTTGCTCACCGCTTTCAACAAAATCCCCCAGCCTTACAACAAAAATATTTAGCCTTACTGCTGCGAAACTTTTTGCATGGTATTTACTACAACGGCTCATTGCAAAATGTTTTAGCGGTCAATAATGAAAATGCACATTATTCCCAGCAGACTTTAGAGCAAAATTGCTTAGGTGTAGATTGGCATTTTTATGAACAATTACACCAAAATAATCATGGCATAGGACATTATCAGCCTGGTTGGCAAGTGTTAAGACTAGAACCAGATGGAACTATGGCCGTAACTAAAGATGATTTGACATTATATGTAGAACCAGAATGCCATCTGCAAACTAGTCAAAAATCTGTGAAAGTGGGAGATGTCATTGCAGTTTGGATGCCCAAAAATCGCTGGCAAAATGGCTGTTATGTAGCAGTCAGTGATGTAGGTCAGGAGAGACAGAAGATAGATGCAGATATGGAAGTGGGACGCATTTATTTTAACTTGACCCCAGAGGGAGCGATCGCACTCATGGATAGTCTCACCCAACAACTCAACCACGTTGCCATTCCCTTTAGCTTTCAAGTTTTGTATAATCCTGCCGCCTACGGACGCTATGATGCTGGTGTCCTACACTTTGAACGCCAAGACTATCCAATTATTCACAAAATCCTACAAAACGTTTACCCACAACATCAATCCCACTTTCAGCCAGCAATACCTTTATTCACCAAATTTTTAGCCCCAGGACTAGGTTTAGCAGAGGAACCCAGCCAAAAATTTGCCACTCATGACAGCTTTGGCATGAACCGCTGTCAAATAGTTGCTAACGCTTTGTTAGAAGCTTGGCAAAAGGGTAAAAATGCCATCGAGGAACGGATGCGAATTATTGAGCAACACTTTGCCCAGCACTTGATTGACGTGCATCGTCCCTACCTCAACCCCAGTTCTGAGGATATCTATATTCCCTTAAATTGAGTCGAAATTGAGTCGAAATTCTGGGCTAGCAAAGCTGTACCGTTTCTTTGTCTAGCTGCATATATAGCAGGTGACAGGTAACAGGTGACAGGTGACAGTGCTAAAAGGCTTTTGCTGTCTAAGTTTTATTCTTAGTTAATGTCCTAACCACTCTGTCCATTGCTATATATACCCCCTTGCCAAGGGGGGACTACAGGGGGGTCTTATTATGTGCATCTTGATCCAGAAATGGTATAACGTATTTCCGTCATTGCGATCGCAAGAAATACCATAAAAAAAATCGGGTATGTTTAACCCGATTGGAGTCACAGAGAAAAATTAAATAATTACAAGTCTTGATAAATAGGGACAGACAGGAATGAAGGCAGTTTGAGAGCAGCCATTAATTCAACTCAGACCACCAACGTATCCCTATTACAACCTAGACAACGCAGACGAATATTTTTATTAGCAGTTTGGCAATTGACAAAATACCTTTGATTCGGGGGTGTTAATTCTACCTCAACTGCTACTCAGAAGATGATTGAATGAAGTCATTTTTAAATGAGAAGTCAATTTCTCAAAATAATGTTCTACATCTGAATCACTATGCGGAACATTGATCCCTGCCTTTTTTGCTACCTGGGTATCAGTCTTTAAACGGAGAGAGTATGACTTCTTGATTGATGACTTTTGAGGTCTTCTCAGCCAGTTGGGTTAAATCAGCCGTCTTTGACTCGACGTTCAAACTCCGTACAAGTTTTCTCGACTATATCCAAAGCAGAGGCATAAATGTCATTGTGCTCTTCCTTCAACCAACTCAAAAGCCTTGCTATTTGTGCATTTCGTAAATCTAAGTCAGTCTGAAAAATAATTGAAGTAGCGATCGCTTGAGCATATTGCGGTGGATGACCTTGCTTCACAAACGTATCCACTAATGCCGCTAGAGCTTGCTGAGGCACAGGAGTTGAATTACCTTCCATATATAATTGCTAGAAAAAATAATTGCACACATCACTCTAATTGATTTAGCAGAATAGTTGCCATTAGTACGATTGCTTAACTTGTAATAGCACCTTACACAAATCATTGTGTGATTACTCACTCTTACTCAGAGTTATCAACCCCAACAGCGCAAATCATTACCCTACAAGTAATTCATACTCTCATTGCTGGAATTTGACTGAGTGGGACTGTACTTGATAGATGCTCATCTTTCCACACATCTCAAGCAATTAATTCCTTATCTGCACGGGCTTTGTCCTTTTAAAAATCAACTCTATCTACTTGATTGATATTTCACAGATAGGATAAATCAACATCACCGTAGTCATTCCAGACAATTTAAGGGAATTTACTCACTTAAAAAATCTTGTACTTGCGTATTTCTCAATTCAACATCTGCCCCTCTTCCGTAAAATATCTCATAGAGAACTTCTCCGCAATTTCGTCTTAATACTGAGCATTAATGCCCTATGAAGTAGCCATATAAAGTCTGGGGTACCTGTTTTATCCTGAGTTGTGATTGTGAAAAACTACAAAACACAGTTAATAGAGTAAGTTATTGTTTTTGTATTTATGTAGATACCTCAGTGAATAAGAGGAATAATTACGGAGCGTACCTTGCTTACTTATATTATTTTACTACTGTGTCTCCGTGAGATACCCTGAACTAATACGTGGGTAAAGTCTGGTCTTAAGAGAGTAATTTGACTGAGAATTAAGCCAGATTTTTCGCATAAACACCAAGCAAAAAGCTTGAATTTTCGTCTTTTTTTTTAATTTTAATGCAAAATTTTACAAAAATTAATAAATCATATTTTTGATTTAAACTATTGACATCAAAAAAAATGAGTGATAGTTTTTTATACATGGGTTGATTCAAAAAACGAATCAAGTCAATCAGCAAAACAACAATGAGTTAAGGTACAAAAACATGGCAGTCGAAAAAACAAATTCTTCCTCTAGCTTGGCAGAAGTTATTGATAGAATCTTAGACAAAGGTATCGTTGTAGACGCTTGGGTTCGCGTTTCTTTAGTAGGTATTGAATTACTAGCAGTTGAAGCCAGAATCGTTATCGCTTCTGTAGAAACCTACCTGAAGTATGCAGAAGCCGTAGGTTTAACTCAATCCGCAGCAGTTCCTGCTTAATTTTTAAGTAGATTGCAAATCAAACCGATTTTTTCATAGCAGAATAACTATCAGCGGCTAAATATAGTTATTCTGCTCAAGGCAAAGATTCAACAACAACAATGAGTTAAGGGACTAAACATATGGCAGTTGAAAAGACTAATTCTTCCTCCAGCTTGGCAGAAGTTATCGATAGAATCTTAGATAAAGGTATCGTTGTAGACGCTTGGGTTCGCGTTTCTTTAGTAGGTATTGAATTACTAGCAGTTGAAGCCAGAATCGTTATCGCTTCCGTAGAAACCTACCTGAAGTATGCAGAAGCCGTAGGTTTAACTCAATCCGCAGCAGTCCCTGCTTAATTCTTACACAGATTTTTCCGTAGCAGAATAACTATCAGCGGCTAAACATAGTTATTCTGCTCAATGCAAAGATTCAACAACAACAATGGGTTAAGGTGCAAACATATGGCAGTTGAAAAGACTAATTCTTCCTCCAGCTTGGCAGAAGTTATCGATAGAATTCTAGATAAAGGTATCGTTGTAGACGCTTGGGTTCGCGTTTCTTTAGTAGGTATTGAATTACTAGCAGTTGAAGCTAGAATCGTTATCGCTTCCGTAGAAACCTACCTGAAGTATGCAGAAGCCGTAGGTTTAACTCAATCCGCAGCAGTTCCTGCTTAATTTTTAAGTAGATTCCAGAATCGCAGAATTTAATTATTCATTGAATTCTGCTCTTATTCCTGCTTTGGTGAGAGTTTTCTCA
The DNA here is from genome assembly GCF_014698825.1 of Richelia sinica FACHB-800. Classification (GTDB taxonomy): domain Bacteria; phylum Cyanobacteriota; class Cyanobacteriia; order Cyanobacteriales; family Nostocaceae; genus FACHB-800. The sequence continues at coordinate 196,298 of NZ_JACJTT010000003.1, read as the reverse complement.
ATAGATATAACCAAAAAGCAGAAATTCCTTCAACTACATTTACTGGGTAACTCATCTCCACACCAGTAAATGTGGTTAATCCTTGTTTATTATTTTCTGGAGAACTTCATGACTGCTTTAATGGAAAGAATTCGACAGGAACATCGCTCAATAGCTGAGGAAGTTAATCAACTATTTGCAGAAACTCAAGAATTCCTGTCCGCAACCAAAACTGAACGCATGGCTCAAGCTAAGGAACAAGCACAGAAATTGTACCAGTTCCATCAAGAACTTGAGCAAGAAACTCATGAATTTTTAGCACATGCAACCAAAGAACGCATGGCTCAAGCTAAGGAACAAGCGCAGAAATTGTACCAGTTCCATCAAGAACTTGAGCAAGAAACCCATGATTTCTTAACCAAGACTACTGAAAAACGCATGGCTCAAGCTAAAGAACAGCAGCAATATCTGCGTCAGTTTCGCCAAGATTTGTTTGTGAGTATTTTTGGTATTTCTGGTCTGTAATTAAGTCTTCCTAAGTAACAGAGCTTTTCTGTTTGAGAATCAGACTAAATAGTAAATCCCCCTCATCTTGCAGTCGCAAAACTGTTAAGACAAGGGGGTACATAATGAAATTCAACAATGAGTTTTGGCGTGAAACTTTGGTAGTCTAACTTTCCACTGTAGTTAAGCTAAGACCAACAGCTATTTGATAATTAACTGCTCTACAGTGTTTGCACTAGTCTCCTCGCTTCATGCACTAATGGAGTAATTATAGCACTTTAAAACAAAAAAAATAGCATCTTCGTGCTTTTTTTTAATTTATTTTCTTCCCATCTTTAGTTTATGACAATTACCAAGATGAATCATAAAAGAGCCGTTCTTCGTGTTCGTCCAGGGCAGTTTGTGGTGACACCTGCTATCGAAAAAGTGGCATTTCGGGCATTACGTTATCTCCAATCAGGTTTTCCTATTCACTTACGCGGTCCCGCTGGAACAGGAAAAACAACTTTAGCCCTACATCTTGCTCACTGTCTCAATAGACCAGTCATGTTGCTGTTTGGAGACGACGAATTTAAAAGTTCCGATTTGATTGGTAGTGAATCTGGCTATACCCATAAAAAATTGTTGGATAATTATATCCACAATGTTGTCAAAATGGAAGATGAATTCCGACAAAATTGGGTTGACTCACGGCTCACATTGGCTTGTAGAGAAGGCTTTACCCTAGTCTATGACGAATTTAACCGTTCACGTCCAGAAGTTAATAACGTCTTACTATCAGCCTTAGAAGAGAAAATCCTCAGCCTTCCTCCTAGTAGCAACCAGCCAGAATATTTGAATGTAAATCCCCAATTTCGGGTGATTTTTACCTCTAATCCTGAAGAATATTGCGGTGTTCACTCCACCCAAGATGCTTTGATGGATAGATTAGTTACTATCAATATGCCAGAACCAGATGAGGTAACTCAAAGGGAAATATTAATTCAGAAAACTAATATAGATAGAGAATCTGCTCACTTAATCGTACATTTAGTTAAAACCTTCCGATTAGCTACAGGAGCAGAAAAAACTTCTGGGTTAAGGTCTTGTTTAATGATTGCCAAAGTCTGTGCAGACAACGATATCTTAGCCACACCAAAAAATTCAGATTTTCGAGAAATTGCGATGGATATTCTCTTCAATCGCACTCACTTATCTCTGGCAGAATGCACCAGTATTTTCCTAGAAGTGCTGAAGGAATGTGCTGCACAACAAGTAGAGAGTATCACAATTGAAGATAGTTCTCACTTGAGCGAACCAACTGACAATGATGTTCCCTTCGAGAAAGAAGTTTACAACTATTTAGTTCAGCAAAGAAGTGAAGGGATTACAGGATTACAAAAAGGCTTAAATTTAGACCGTAACATTGTCTTAAATGCCCTCCGCTCTTTAGAGCAAAAATCCTTGGTGAACAAAATTAATCGTCTCTACACTATTCAAGAGTTGAACCATTCGTGACTTCTACCCCCATTCTCCCCACACGTCCTCAAGCCAACTCTAGTCGAACTATTAATACATCTACCCAAGGTTCGACTTTAGCAGACATTCTGGAAAGAGTTTTAGATAAAGGTATTGTAATTGCTGGTGACATTTCCGTATCTATCGCCTCTACAGAACTGTTACACATTCGCATTCGCTTGTTAGTATCCTCTGTTGATAAAGCTAAAGAGATGGGTATTAATTGGTGGGAAAATGACCCTTATCTCAGTAGCAAAGCACAAAGTTTATTGACAGAAAATCAACAACTGCAAAATCGCCTTGCCAGTTTAGAAGAACAGATTAAATTACTGACATCTAGCACTGTTAACGTACAAATTCCATCCACAGTAAATAATGTGGAAAATGATGCTCAACTTCTGGATAGAGAAAGTATTTCTACACCGATAGATTCTCAATTTGAAGATTCATTAATTGCCATTGAGGAGTGATTTCTATCGTCATGAGAACTGGAATCGAATTTAAATGCTTGAATGAGGTGGCATGATGGAAATGCTTTGTACTTCAGTTGACGATTCCAAATATTTGCAAAACACCGCTTCTAAATCTAAAAATGAAGCGGGTTTAGCACCTTTGTTTTTGACTGTATTAGAGTTGCTGCGTCAACTCATGGAAGCTCAAATAATTCGCCGTATGGATCAGAATTATCTGAGTGAATCTGACTTAGATAGAGCCGCAGTCAGTTTACAGAAATTAGAGGAACAGATTTTACATTTGTGTCAGATATTTGAAATTGATCCAGCCGACTTAAATATAAATTTAGGAGAATTTGGGACTTTGTTACCTAGTTCTGGCTCTTATTACCCAGGAGAACCAAGTAGTAAACCTTCAATCCTAGAACTATTAGATCGACTATTAAATACTGGCATCGTTGTGGATGGTGAAATTGACCTTGGTTTAGCACAATTGGATTTAATTCACGCCAAATTACAGTTGGTGTTAACTTCTAAGCCAATTTAGCCCCCAGTTATCAATTGTAAGTTTAAGTTTAATTTATTGGCAGCTTATGAGTTTTGGTCTTTATTTGTACGGCATTTTTCCTGAAGAAGTCGCTCCTCCTGTTGGAGTGAATGGATTAGATGGTCAAGCAATTGCGAGTCAAGTTGTTGATGGATTTAGTTTTTTATATTCAGAGGCTCGTCAAGAAAAATATTTGGCTTCTCGTCGCAATTTATTAACCCATGAAAAAGTTCTAGAACAAACAATGCAAGCAGGATTTTACACCCTGCTACCGCTGCGCTTTGGATTAGTTGTCAAAGATTGGGAAAGCATCAATGCCCAACTAATTAAGCCATATAAAGAACAGTTAACAGAGTTGTTTCAAAAACTGGCAGGACAACGAGAGGTAAGTATTAAGATTCTTTGGGATACCAAGGCAGAACTGCAATCAATGATGGAATCTAATCCAGAATTAAAACAGCAGCGGGACAACATGGAGGGAAAAAAGCTCAGTATGGAAGAGGTGATTCAAATTGGTCAATTGATTGAAAGTAATTTATTGGCCCGCAAGCAAGATGTAATTCAGGTTTTCTGTCATGAACTCAATCCTTTAGCTAAGGAGGTGGTGGAAAGTGAACCTATGACAGAAGAAATGATCTACAACGCTGCGTTTCTCATTCCTTGGGACAAAGAATCTGTATTTAGCGATCGCGTGGAAGCCATTGACAAGCAATTTGGCGATCGCCTACGCATTCGCTACAACAATTTTACTGCTCCCTATACCTTTGCCCAGCTTGCTTCATGATAGTCAACTGTCTATCAATTATTTCCCTACCTCCCAGCCTAACTTCACCACTCAATAGGAGTGATCACCATGTTAATGAAAGTTTTACTAGCACCCGTCATGGGGCCAATCAGTGGAGTTGTATGGATTGCCGAGCAAATTCAAGAGCGGACTAATACTGAATTCGACGCTCAAGAAAATTTGCATAAACGATTATTAAGCTTACAACTCTCTTTCGATATTGGCGAAATCAGTGAAGAAGATTTCGAGGCTCAAGAAGAAGAAATTCTGTTAAAAATCCAAGCTTTAGAAGAGGAATCCCGCTTGGCAGCCTTAGCTGAGGAGTATGAAGACTGGCAAGAAGAACTAGAGGTAACATCAGAAGCTGATTCTGAACCGACTTTAGTCTTGTTATCTTAGTTTTTCTGGTGGTAGTGGTTCAGTCATCTAAGTTTTAGTTAATGTCTTCACTCTTTTGTCTACTGCTATAAAGATGGATTTTTCAGGCAAGGTAAACAATAAAAAACCCGGCTGACCGGGCGTATATTTTTCTCTTTGTTTACTTGCCTAAATCTTCAAAGCAATTAATATTCGATTTCAAAAGCATGATAATTATTTCCTTCTTCAAAGATACTTGACCGAATCAATTTATCAGTGGATTTATGGTTGGGTTGCCGCAATTTATTAATCGTTCTTTCAGTTGTCTCTATCTCTTGGTTAAGGATATCTAACCGTTTCTGAAGTACAGTCATCCGCTCTTTAATTCCCGATAGCTCTCGATTAATTCGTTGCTTTTCTGTCACCAATTTATAAAGATCCAATTGACTGGAAGCATCAGATTTATTTCTAGGCATTGTACTAATTCTAGACCTAACAAGATGACGATTACGAATGTTTTTCATAAAACAACCTGAATATTTTATAGTATTATAACTGAGTTCATTTGATTGTAAATACTAAATTATACAGAGAATAAGAATTTATTATTTACTTCAATCACTGCATTTTTTCAGAGAAAGAATCACTTTAATTTCTGTCAACTAATATTTATATCTGGTAAAAATATATGGACTTAAACAATTTCTACACCTATGCTTTTTTAGAAACACCTAGCTTTCCTTTGACTTTGCCCCAGGGTCTTGCTAGTCAAGTCATGTTAATTCATGGTGATGAACTGTCAGCGATTGTCGAACCAGGAATATTATTCGAGTCATTAAGGAATAATGATGAAAAAATTATCCAAATGGCTGTATCCCATGATCGGGTAATTCGCGAACTTTATCAGCAAACAACAGTTCTACCCTTGCGGTTTGGTACATATTTCGTTTCTACGGAAAAGCTTTCTATCCATCTCAAATCTCATTACCAAGAATATCGAGACAAAATCAAGCAAATTGATGGTAAAACCGAATTTGCTTTAAAACTAATTCCCCGTCAACCAGAGGAGTTAGCACCAGTGGAAGCCAGAGGTAGAAATTACTTTTTGGCGAAGAAACAACAATATCAAAGCTATCAAAATTTCAGTCTTGACCAAGCCAAAGAAAAAGCAAATTTGATTGACTTAATCAAAAACATCAACCAATTACCCGTATTTATTCAAGACCAGGAGGCAGAGGTCAAAATTTATCTGCTGATTAATTCTCAAGATAAAATTTGGCTGCTAGAAAAGTTTTTATCCTGGCAGCAATCTTGTCCACATTGGGATTTATTTCTAGAAGATTGCTTACCTCCTTACCATTTTATTTAAACCAGTATTTATTAATTGCGATGCTTATCTTATGAATCAGTACGACTCACTTAATTTAGTTATGTTTAGCGGCAAAGGAGGGGTAGGTAAAACTACAATTTCTTGCTGTTTTGCTCGTTATTGGGCGAAGAAATTCCCTCAAGAAAAAATCTTGCTTCTGTCTACAGACCCAGCCCATTCTTTAGGAGATGTGTTACTGTCAGCAGTAGAAGATGAAGCTTTACCATTAACAGATTTACCTAATTTGAGTATTCAGGCTTTAGATGCTCAAAAACTATTATTAGAATTTAGAGCTAAATATAGTCATTTTTTAGAAATATTGGTAGAGCGGGGCAGCTTGGCTGATGGGGACGATTTAGCCCCTGTGTGGGATTTTAATTGGCCCGGCTTAAATGAATTAATGGGTTTATTAGAAATTCAACGTCTACTCTCAGAAAAAACTGTTGATCGCATCGTTGTTGATATGGCTCCTTCTGGGCATACATTAAACTTGTTGCGATTAAAAGATTTCTTAGATGTAATTTTAAATTCCTTAGAATTATTTCAGAAAAAACATCAAGTTATTACCGAAACTTTCACTGGTAGTTATACCTGTGATGAAGTTGATCAGTTTTTAGCCGACCTCAAGCATCAATTATCAGCAGGTCGGAGATTACTACAAGATCAACAATTTACAGGTTGTTTAGTGGTTGCCATTGCTGAACCTATGTGTCTAGCTGAAACTGAACGATTTTTAGAAAATTTAACTACTCTTGATGTACCCTATGCAGGTATCTTCATTAATCATATTCTTAAAAATCCTGAGATAGATCCAGACCGCTATGGAGAACAGCAAAATTTACTCAATCAATTCTTAAAAATTTCTCCTAATCAACCGATTTTTACTATACCCCAACAGCATTATCCACCCTTAGGTGGCTGGGAATTAGATAATTTAACAGGACAAATACAAAAAATAGAGCAAGTACAACCGATATATATTTCTCCAGTGAAATGGCCAGCCAAAATCCTACCCAGTTTGCATGATTTTGTCGCCGAAGGATGTAAATTAATTATTGTTGGTGGTAAAGGTGGTGTGGGCAAAACCACCGTATCTGGTGCTATGGGTTTAGCTCTTGCTAATCGTTATCCTGAGCGCAGAATTAGCATAATTTCTATCGACCCAGCCCATTCTTTGGGAGATGCTTTTGGTAAAAAATTAGGACATGAAACGCAATTATTGACTCCTAATTTAACTGGACAAGAAATTGATGCCAATAAAATCTTAGACCAATTCCGAGAAGACTATCTTTGGGAATTGGCAGATATGATTAGTGGTGAAGGAACAGGTATTCAGTCAGAAACAAGTATAAATATTGCTTATATTCCTGATGCTTGGCGACAGATTATGTCGCAAGCCCTACCAGGCATTGATGAAATGTTATCTCTAATTACTATTATCGATTTATTGGATAGTAATCAGCAAGATTTGATTATTTTAGATACTGCACCTACGGGACATTTACTACAATTTTTGGCAATGCCCTCAGCTTTAGGAGATTGGTTATCTTGGATATTTAAGTTGTGGATTAAGTATCAAGATATTTTAGGGCGAGTAGATTTCATTGGCAGATTAAGGAATCTCCGCCAACAAGTTATGCAAGCTCAGAAAAAGTTAAAAAACCCCCTTCATACTCAATTTGTGGGTGTAGTTCAAGCAGAACCTGCAATCATTTCTGAACATATACGCTTAACGGAATCTCTCAAGCAAATGGGAATTCAACAAAGTTATATTGTCGAAAATAACTACAACTCAGACCTGGAAATTGACTACAACTTATTTCCAGAACAAACTATTATCCACTTACCTCACTTGCCCAGATCAGTTGAGCCGTTTGAGCGTATTCAAGGGGCTGCCAATCTTTTATTTGAATTTAATACATTAGCCTCCAACTCAGTTTGAAGGTAGCTGATTTTTTTAGCTTGTTTCTAAGAGGAAAAATATGAGTGATTTATTTAAGGGATTTGATCAGTTGATAGAATTGATCAAAACTTTAGAAGATAAAATTGAAAGTGGCGAAGTTAAGACAGATGTGCAAATTAACTCACGCTCCTTCAGCAGTATTCCCAGAACTGGAAATATTCCCCGTAGCAGTAATAAAGGTAGTGATGTGGGAACTAGTCGTATCCGCACGCCTTCTACTCCCACTCCTCCGGGTGGTGATGCAGGTTCATCTGAACCCGTTGTGCCCCCAGACCCTAATTCAGGGATGACGCTCAAAGATATTGGTGGACTGAGTGAAGTTCTCAAAGAACTCAAAGAATTGATTGCTGTTCCCCTAAAACGTCCTGACTTGCTGGCGAAACTGGGTTTAGAACCTACCCACGGGGTACTGTTGGTTGGGCCACCAGGGACTGGTAAAACCCTCACTGCTCGTGCTTTAGCGGAAGAACTAGGAGTGAATTACATTGCGCTAGTGGGGCCAGAAGTCATCAGTAAATATTACGGTGAGGCGGAACAAAGACTGCGGGGTATCTTTGAAAAAGCTGCCAAAAATGCACCCTGCATTATCTTTATTGATGAAATTGATAGCTTGGCTCCCGACCGGAGTGCGGTGGAAGGGGAAGTAGAAAAGCGGCTGGTGGCCCAATTGTTAAGCCTAATGGATGGTTTTTCTCACAACCAAGGTGTGATAGTTTTAGCCGCTACTAACCGTCCCGATCATCTTGACCCGGCATTGCGTCGTCCAGGAAGATTTGACCGAGAAATCCAGTTTCGGATTCCTGATGGTGATGGACGGAAGGAAATTCTGCAAGTTCTGACCCGGACTATGCCGTTAGATGAGACAGTGAGTCTGGAATTTATTAGCGATCGCACTGTAGGATTTGTTGGGGCCGACTTAAAAGCTGTCTGTCAAAAAGCTGCTTACTCGGCTCTGCGTCGTCAGGTTCCTTCCATTGATGTGCAAGTGCCGGAAACCATGACCATCAGCCAGGCTGACTTTCTGCAAGCACTCAAAGAAGTTAAACCAGCAGTGCTGCGGAGTATGGAAGTAGAAGTTCCCCATGTGGAATGGGATGATATTGGCGGTTTAGAAGCAATTAAACAAACCCTGCGGGAGTCAGTAGAAGGGGCATTATTGTATCCCGAACTGTACCGCCAAACTAAGGCTGTTGCTCCCAAAGGTATCTTACTGTGGGGCCCACCGGGAACAGGTAAAACCCTATTGGCAAAAGCTGTTGCTTCCCAAGCTAGAGCTAATTTTATTGGTGTCAATGGCCCAGAATTACTAACCCGGTGGGTGGGAGCCAGTGAACAAGCGGTACGGGAATTATTTGCTAAAGCCCGACAAGCAGACCCCTGTGTGATATTTATTGATGAAATTGATACCTTAGCACCTGCACGGGGAACTTATACTGGTGATTCTGGTGTGAGTAATCGGGTCGTTGGTCAATTACTGACAGAGTTGGATGGCATAGAATCAGGGGCAACGATTTTAGTGATTGGGGCGACAAATCGCCCGGATGCCCTTGACCCAGCATTATTACGGGCAGGAAGGTTAGATTTACAACTTAAAGTTGACTTACCAAACTTAGCCAGCCGCCTAGAGATTTTGCAAGTCTACACCCAAGGACGACCCATGTTAGATGTAGATTTGGAATATTGGGCCAATAAAACAGAAGGTTGGAATGGCGCAGATTTAGTTTTACTCTGTAATCAAGCCGCGGTAGAAGCAATTCGCCGTTTCCGCGCCCAAGGAGAAACAGACCCAGCAGCGATTAGAATTACCCTTGATGATTTCCAATATTCCTATCAAGTGTTAATGCAGCAGCGAGCAGTATAGAAGACTAGCTGTGGCGATCGCCTCTCAGGGTTAAAATATGCTCACAGGGTGCAGTGATAGTTAATCTCAGTCGCACTTTGTGAGCTTTTTAATTGCTCTGATTGCCACTGCCAACACAAAAATTTGCACCTTCGCTATTAGCATTGCCAAAAATCACTTTAGGCTGCATCATCCACCTCGATGTTAGGAACTAAAATCTTGCCTGTATAACCTGCATTGTTATAGGCTTTCAGAACTTGAGTGGCGATGGCTTGTTCTGCACCTAAGGGAACTAGCGCTACACAAGCACCACCAAAACCAGCACCTGTAAGCCTTGCACCCAATACCCCTGGAGTCGTCTGTAAAATTTCTACCAATGTATCTAAAGCGGGTACAGAAACTTCATAATCATCCCGCAAACTAGCATGGGATGCGTTCATCAATTCACCAAAAACCTCTGGTGTGACTCCTTGCACAGCTTCTAAAACCCGGTTATCTTCCGTCACCACATGACGAACGCGGCGGTTTAATGGTTCTGGTAATGTTTCTGCTACCTTTGCATCTGTAATATCTCTTAAAGACTGAACTCCTAATAAGTTTGCAGCCTCCTGGCACTCAAGGCGACGTTGGTTATAACCGCTAGTGGCGAGGGTGTGAGGGACACCACTATCTATAACTAAAGTTGTTGTACCGTCAGGGAAAAGAAGGACACGACGTTCTAAGGTGCGGGTATCTAAAAACAAAAGATGTTGAGTATCAGCCAGACTAGCCGCCATTTGATCCATAATGCTGCATTGGACACCTGCATAATGAATTTCCCCTTGTTGGGCCAATTGGGCAATTTCTACATCATCAATTGGTAAGTCCAAAAGTTGGCGAATAGCCCTGAGTGTTGCGACTTCCAACGCTGCGCTGCTAGATAAACCTGCGCCCATGGGTACTGATGATTTCACATACACATTTAGTGGCGGAATCCTATATCCTGCTTGTTTTAAAACTTCAATACAGCCAAAAATATAACTAGCAAATCCTGAAGGTGTATGATTAATATCTAAAATTTTTACCCGTTCTTGCAGATTTTCTGAATAAAACTGATGTCCTTGCTCACTAAAACCTAGCTGTACTATTGTCTGCTGGGGAATAGCTGTAGGTAGAACAAAACCATCATTATAGTCAGTGTGTTCACCCAATAAATTCACCCTGCCTGATGCACTAGCTTGGGTTTCAGGTAATTGATTAAATATTTGTTGAAAAGTCATAATTATTCTCTCTTCAACTCAATTTCATCTGTTAATACCCATGCCTCTTCCTGTGTAACTAACAATTCGGCGATACCAGTTTCAGCCGTCAACAATACTGTAGGAGACGCACCACCAGTCGCCCAAGTAAACCAGTCTGTACCACGCAGACGCAAACCCCCAATCCCAATTTCAGAGATGGTTTGTCTGATGAACCCCAGTTTCATGGAAACTTCTTCGTTCATAGGAACAACAAAGATAGATAGGGACTATTATCAAATCCCTCTGGTTCTGTGTGCGTCTGTCTGAGGTTTTGAATCTAGGTTCTCTGGTTGCGATTCAAAATGTTATAGAACTCATTTGGTATCTATTCCCCCACTTAAAAGCCCAATACTCATATAAGTTTCATGAGTCTGGTAGTTATTTCTCATGATTTTTCGGTTTCCTGAACCCTTATAGTTGCTAGGGTGCTTAAAACGAATTTCCTAAAGCTTTTGTATTTCAAAAAAAGATACCAAATAGATTCTATACTTGCTTGCAATCACCATTAAAGCCAGATTATTCAAAAATTTGGTGGAATTTGCTATTTGAGTTACAATAACAACCTGCTCAACTTAATTTTGTAACAATAGAGGTAAAAGTTTCCCAATACTTCTGTTAGCAGTAGGTATTATTTTACCAAAGAGAAGGAATCTAACAAATGAGTTCGTATGCTTTTTGGAACAACAAAGGCGGAGTAGGAAAAAGCTTTCTTTGCTTTGTAGCTGCTTCTGAATATGCTCACCTTTATCCCGATACAGATGTTTATGTAATTGATCTGTGTCCACAAGCTAATGTATCAGAAACTTTATTGGGGGGATATCTTAAAAGTCCTAAAGCTCTTAATTCTTTAAGTAGAAAGACACCTCGTGCAACAGTAGCCGGCTACCTAGAAGCACGTCTTAACTCACCTTTCCGAATGATTCCAGATGTATCTCCTTATGTATGTGAGCCAAAAGAATTTAATCCCCAAATTCCAGAAAATTTAAGGCTTATATGTGGAGATAATCTTTTAGAAATAATTTCTGAAGCAATTCGGCAGACTTCTCAACTGCAAATCCCTATAGATGCTTGGAAACAAGTGCTGAGTTGGATTCGGGATTTAACAGTTGCTTTGCGTACACATAGTGGTGAGCGGGATACTCTATTTTTAATTGACTGTAACCCTAGTTTTGCTGTATATACACAACTCGGTTTAGTTGCGGCAGAGGGTGTAGTTGTACCATTTACTGCGGATGATAGTTCGCGTCGTGCCATCGAAAATGTGGTAGCACTTCTATATGGTATCAGTGATCCCAATACGGCTCCGTATGCACGAATTAGTTTTGCAAAACGCGCAAAAGATGAAGGCTTATCTGTACCAAAATTACATACATTTGTAAGTAATCGGGTAACTGTTTACGAAGGTAAAGCTGCCTCCGCATTTATAGCTGTAAATAAAATTATTAAGAAAACTATGGATGATATACATCAGAAAAATCGTCATATTTTTGCTAATCCTAAAGATTTACCCAGCCAAAGTTTTATTGAAATTCCAGATTATCACAGTGCTTGTGTAGTTGCTGCAACTACTGGTACTCCCTTACATAAACTTAAACCAGGCCCTAAAAAAATTGGTGATGAGCGAGTGCAATTAAATCCAGAGCCATTACAGAGGTATCGAGATGCACTGGAAGAATTTGTAAATTGTCTCTAAGAGTATTACAGTGCCATCACCAGCAGCATTAAAATATAATCTAGTAGCTCAGAAAGCTCGTGTTTTACGTGATACTGCTACAGATATTCGCCTACGCCCAATATTAAATAGCCACACTCAAATCTATTACCATTCAGCTTTAGCAATGTTTGTAGCAGGATGGGAAACTTATATAGAAGAACTTGTTCGCAACTTTTTTGATGTAACAGCAAACCCTTTAGATCCTCAGTTTTATGCTGTACATTCCCTTGCGAAAAATGCTGCGGAACGTTCGCTCAAACAATTTAATACGCCAAATGCAGATAATTCTCGTAATCTTTTGGTTCAATATACAGGTTATGACCCTCTAAATGATTGGGTTTGGTCAAAGAGAAATATAAATGCACTAGCTACTCGACAGATGCTAAACGATATTCTGCAAGTAAGACACAGTTTTGCACATGGTTTTCCCATTCCTGCGAATTCCTGGACACAAACGCCAACAGGAAAAATTAGACTGACAGCTAAAGCTATCAAAGATGTTGATGCGTTATTCAAATATCTTGTAGGAGTCACTGATGCTGGTATGAAGCAACATATTCAAACTATTTATAATATAGTTGTAAGCTGGTAATATATCATTATTCTTGATAGATAAGAATTCACTACCTTAGTTGATTTTTATGGCTTATTTTCTACGTCAAACCAACCTGGGTAGATTTCGATTTTAGTTTCTTATGAAAAATAAGCGCATCTTATGACAGATGCACTTGTTTTAGTTTTAATATTTTCCCTTTATGCAGAAATTGGGATTTGCAAATTGACGCGCATCGTCTCTCACTGCTTCGCTTTCTCGTCTGGTAAAGCGTTGTTAGCAAACATCCCAGCAGCAAGTTCTGTTCCTGGCACTTCAAGCGTCAAGCTATGACTCTGTAAAACTCGGCTTTGAGCGATTTCAACTCCTGTAAAAACATTCTGATATCATCTTTGTATTTAATTAATACAAAGATTATGCAAGCAAGCTTCTTGAGTGCGGTTGTGTTACCAATCGCTTTGGCCATAATCATGCTAGGAATGGGGTTATCTCTTTTACCAGAAGATTTCCAAAGGGTAAAGAAATATCCCAAAGCCGTTGCCATTGGCTTGATTAGTCAGTTAGTTTTCTTACCTATTATTGGTTTTATCATTACTAAAGTATTACCCATGCAACCAGTGATTGCTATGGGGTTAATGATAGTGGCATTATGTCCGGGTGGGGCATCCTCAAATATTTTTACATTCCTGGCTCAAGGAGATGTTGCACTTTCAGTCACTCTCACAGCTTTTAGTAGCCTAATTACAGTTTTTACCATTCCCATTTTAGGAAACCTCGCTTACCAGCACTTCATCGGCCAAACTGCTGTCATTGCTCTACCTATTGGCAATACAATACTACAAATTTTCCTTATGACTCTACTGCCTGTAGGCATAGGAATGGGTGTGCGACAGATATTTCCAGAACTTGCCCGTCGTCTGGAAAAAGTCACTAACCCCTTGGCAGTAGTTTTACTGGCAATTATTATTCTCATGTTGATTATTCGTGAGTGGAATCGTCTTCCCGGTTTTATTGTTCAAGTTGGCTTGGCTGTGGTGCTATTGAATATTATTTCCATGTTGGCTGGGTTTTATGCTAGCAAACTGTTTAACCTCAGTCCTGCACAACAAATCTGCATTGCCATTGAAGTAGGGATTCAAAATGGTACACTAGCGATCGCTATTACTGCCGGATTACTCAACAATCCTGACATGGCTATACCGCCAGCTATTTACAGTTTATTTATGTCTGTGACTGGATTTATTGCTGTTGGCTATGGAAGAAGGTTAGCTAAGGCCAGTCATCCTACTCCCCAACCTTTAGATAGCAAGGCTTAAAAAACATGATCCAAACTTCATAGGGCAAACTTCATAGGGTGTGTTATGCCATCGGCTAATGCACCGTTCCCATATTTTTCTCAATTAGTTCAAATTCCTATTTGCTCCTGCAAACATTCCCTATTATTACGTCCTATTTTATACATGTTGATGGATATTAAAGATTAATCATAGACAAAATACTGTTGTATTCATAACTTTATCAAATGATAGATTTATTCTATTGTCATACTTGATTTTGGTATATTCCGAAGAACAACAAAGTTTAATATTTAGCTGGTTGCAATAATTCTTAAATTCTTTATTGCCCTCAAGGTGTTATTGGCATTGCATTAATTAATAACACTTTGGGGTATATATTTATGAATTTTTCAGAGCAACTGAGTTAAATGATGCTGTTAAAAGGGAGATGCATCATGAGTAAAATTAATGGATTTGTCGGACGGCGAAATTTTTTAAAATTAGTAGGTGTAGGTACTGCTGGTCTAGGTGCCAGTGCTGTTGGTAGTGTATTGTGGCAAGGAGAATCGGCTGTTGCTCAACAACCTACCTACACAGAAGCAAAGCCCAAACCAGTCAATCCTCAAGAAGCTTTAGCTAGACTATTGGAAGGCAACAAAAGGTTTGTTGAGGGCAAACGTCTTAACCCTAATCAGTCAAAATTAAGATTGCAAGAAACATCTGTAGCTCAATATCCTTTTGCTGCAATACTTGGTTGTGCAGATTCTAGAGTACCTGCGGAAATTGTTTTTGATCAAGGATTAGGTGATTTATTTGTTGTCAGGGTAGCTGGCAATGTGGCGAGTCAAACAGCTATAGGTAGTTTAGAATTTGCTACAGCTGTGTTAGGGGCCCAATTAATTGTCGTTTTAGGTCATGCTAGGTGTGGTGCAGTTGTCGCGGCAACTAAAGGTGATCCATTACCTGGAAGAATTGGTGTTTTCGTAGAAGAAATTAAACCTGCGGTGGAAAGAGTAAGAAATAAAACAGGTAGTTTAGAAGAGAATTCTATTATTGCCAATGTCCAATATCAGGCTGAAAAATTAGCAGAAAGTTCGACAATTATCAGAGGTTTAATTAATGAAGATAAAGTGAAAATTGTTGGCGGTCGTTATGATTTAGCCAGTGGTAAAGTTACTTTGCTGACGTAATTTTTAATTACAGCTGAACTTCTCGAGTGCAGATGTTGTAATTCTGTGGTCAATCCTAAACTGGGGAGTTCAGACTTCAAATTCTCTCCCTCAAGCAAATTTAACAATTTATATACAGTAAGGCTGCCCACAAAACTGGGAAAGCCTCGCTGTGTAAGTATCATCTATCTTCTCTTGGGCTAATTTCAGGCTAATACTCATACCTAGCTTGATACTCAAGAGCTTCGTTGATACCGCCTACCTGTTGGTAGATATCGCTTTGACTTAAATAAATATCTTTTTGTTTATCAGCAGAGGAGTCCAAGTGCTCAAAATGTAGTTGTATTTCTTTACTGATTGGGTTAACAACTGTATTCAGGTATTTTAATCGCCAGAACACTCGAAAATTGTCGAGATCAGCAAACTCATATATCTTTCCTGGTTCTAAATTTAGCTCAGTCATAATCACTCTCATCCAGTTAATAATTTTGCATCTGGATATTTTAAACCTTAGGGAAATTTCCCTATATTCAGCATAAGTATTGCTGTTTTATAGTACCTCTATCAGATGAGATGGCTTGACTTTGTGTAAGTTATAGTTCAGGAGAATACAGAAAAACGAAATGAGGCGCATACAATCCACCTGAAATGGTTGACGGTGCATTAGCCTAACTTGCTAATTCCTGTATTTCATTATACGCCTAGAATATTTTTTATCCTATGTTCTTGGAGTCAGCGTTAATTTTATTATTTTATACACTAATACTCAGTTTACCTGCAATGTATTGTATTAGAGGTCTAGCATTGCTAAACCTCACTTATAAAGATAGATAAAATTTGCTTGATACCAGGTGTACTCACAAAAAATGCCGACCGATATTTAAACTAGTTTGAGTGAAGATTAACTGGCTTCTTGTAAAACATTTTCTGAATTTTGAAGATGATTCTTATCGTCTAACTGGGCTGTAATTTCCCATGATTCTAGCTGCTTTTGCAACCAATTGCTAAACAATTCACTCATGATTTTGAGGCGAATTTGTTCTGTTAATTGAGGCTTGATAATTTCTTCTACCATAATAATATGCGCCCCTTTGGGTGTAATAATTGGTTTCAGGAGTTGGGGCGGATTGGCTGCAAAAACTGCGGAGGCAATTTCTGGGCGTAAATCGCTACGGTTACGAATACCTTGATATCCTCCTGCCCGCCGTAATTCAGGATTTTGAATATATTGACGGGCAATTTCTTGAAAGCTAATTTCCCCTTCTTGGAGAGAATAAAACAATTCTAGGGCGATATCTTCATCATCTAGAATCACTTCATAGGTAACAGCTGCTGTATAGTCTAGCTGATGGGCATAAAAAAATGATTCTACCTTTTCGGCAAATAAATGATGGGCTAATTTAGCAGATAATAAATTGGTTTGGGCAATTTCTTCAAAATTATCTAAGGAAAGATAATGTTTTTCTAGCCATGTCCATGTATCTTCAGCTTTAATCAGTCTGTGGGCTAATCTGAGATTATCTGCTGCTTGTTGTAATTCCTCTAAGCTAATAGTAATTCCTTCTTTATCAGCAGTTTCAGCAATAATTTTTCTAGTGGCGATCGCTTCCAGTAAATTGGGTATTTGACAAGATATTTTGACATGATAGATAATATCTTCTGCTGAAATTGATAGGGATTTGGACATGGGTTAATTCCTCTCGGCAAAATCAAATCATCAAGCATGAGTTGATGATATGGTTTGATTAAAGATCCAAGCCGTCTTTTTGTAGTTTTTTAAATGGATCTAAGATAAAGTCAATCACTCGACGCTGACGCACAATTACTTCTGCGGTTGCTGTTTGACCTGGTGTTAAGGGAATGCGTTTGTTACCAACTTGAATATAAGGATTTTCAAAAGCGATATCTAACTCATAGTTTTCGCTACCTTGGGGATTATTTTCCTGAACTTTGGAGTCAGGTGAAATCCAGGTAACTTTGCCTTCTAATACACCATATTCTTGGAAAGGATAGGCATCAAATTTGACTTTGACAGGCATTCCTACCTTGATAAAGCCACTTTGTTGACTGGGTATACGTGCTCTCAAAATTAAGGGGGCATTTTTCGGTGCCAGTTGGGCTATCATTTGCCCAGGTTGGACAACTACACCAGGTTTTTTGATTGGTAGTGCAAAGACTGTGCCATCAATGGGCGATCGCACCACTCTTTGTTGTAATTGTAATTTAAAGGCTGTAATCTGGCTCTGGGTCTGGCCGATCTCAGATTTAACAGTGGTAATTTGTGACTGTAAATCTTTGAGTTGTTCCTGATTTTTCAGCAGTGTCAGTTTGCCGGCTTGTAGGACACTTTGATAACTACTTAATTCTTCTTCTAAGCGTAGCTTTGCCTGTTCAACATCTGACTGGGCTTGATTCATAATAGATTCATAGCTGCTCAGTTGCTCCTTTAACCGCAATTTAGCTTGTTGAATCTCAGATTTGGCTTCCTCTTGTAACCGTTGACTATCTTCAGCAGTTTTTTCTAATTCCACCACTTTGGTTTGAGGAATTGCACCTTCTTTTAAAAGTAGGCGATAACGTCCTACTTCTGCCATATCTCGACTCAATCTACTGGTGGCTAGACGATGGGAAATATGAGTAGATTTAATGTTTTGTGTGGCTTGTTCAATTTGTGCTAATTTTTCCCATTTTTGTAAATTTAAGGCGCTACGTTTAGAATCTAAATTTTGTCTGGCTTGATTGACTTGGGCCAGTTTTTCTAAGGCTTGAGATTGATTTTGTTGTTCTTGAATATTAATCGCCAACATGACTTGATTTTTAAGTAAATCTAATTGCCCTTGACGATTAATTAAACCTTCTAATTTGGTTTGTGCCTGTTGTAATTCTGTCCGTAAAACATCTGATTCTAATTCCACTAAAACCTGTCCAGCTTTGACAGTTGCACCTTCTGATACATTGACCGATGTAATACTGCCAGTTACTGCACTATCTAATGTCTGGGTTGCACCTTGGGGTTCTATCCGTCCAATGGCCCGTCCAGTTTCATCAACTTGAGCCAACATAGTCCAAGGAATAGTAACTGCGGCAAAGGTAACAATTAAATATAAAATTGAGCGTGTCCATGCTTTTGGTAAAGCCTCTAATAATTCCTCTGTGCCGTAAAACCAATCATTTTCTTTAACCAGTATTTCTTGCTGGGTTAAAGGTGGTTTTAATGGGGATGGCAAGTTCACAGTAGATGATGACCGATATGTTGTATTAGGCATAATCAATATCAAAATTTGGCTGAGATTTAATTAGCTGTTCCCTAAATCTCAAATCTGATGATGCCAACACAAAATGACCGATGAAGCCCTGTAAATTAATTTAGCAAATTTAACTAGTTTGTGCTAATTGTTGTTGATTGAGATAAAAATAATGTCCTCTTTGCGCAATCAGTTCCTCATGAGTACCTTTTTCTACTAAAATCCCCCGATCTAATACTAAAATTAGGTCTGCATGACGCACTGTAGATAGGCGGTGAGCAATAATTAAACTGGTGCGTCCTTTGAGAATTTGTTGTAAATTTGTCTGAATAATCCGCTCAGATTCAGCATCAAGATGACTAGTAGCTTCATCTAAAATTAACAGACGTGGATTACCTAATAAAGCCCGTGCGATCGCTAAACGTTGGCGTTGTCCTCCTGATAACATTCCCCCACCTTCACCAATCTCTGTTTCATATCCCATAGCCATGCGTTTAATAAATTCATCTGCACCCGCTAATTGGGCTGCGGTGATAATTTCTTCTAATGATGCTTCAGGATGGGCAATGCTAATATTTTCCCTAATTGTTCCACCAAACAAAAAGGTATCTTGGTCAACAACGCCAATTTGTGAACGCAGTGATTGCAAGGCAATCCTAGTCACATCTTGATTGTCAATTAAAACTCGGCCATCTGTCGCTGGATATAGTCCCAATATTAGCTTAGAAAGAGTTGTTTTACCGGAACCACTCCGTCCAACGACAGCTACAGTTTGTTCTGGCAAAATTTCAAAACTGAGATTTTCTAGAATGTTAATTTCGTTATCTGGGTGATAACGAAAGGTGACATTTTCAAAACGAATTTGACCACGTAGTCTAGTTAAAAATTGGCGGGGATTTTGTTCTAGGTCTTCTTCCGGTTCTGCTTCTAAGACATCATTGATTCTTTCGGTGGAGACAATCACTTCCTGTAACTGATTCCACAGGACAATTAACCGTTGAAAAGGCTGAATAATATTCCCTAACAGCATATTAAATGCGACTAATTGCCCAATGGTAAGTTGGTTTTGAATCACTAACCAAGCACCAAACCATAGTAAGCCTGTCGTGACCAAAGATTGAATAGTGGAACTAAACAATTGCAATTGATTACTTACTACCTGGCCACTAAAGGTTTTTTTCGTTAAGTTATTGAGCAATTCTTCCCAGCGCCAACGCACGGTTTGTTCAATAGCCATGGAACGAATGGAGGAAATACCAGTTAAGCTTTGAATTAAATAGCTATTTTCCTTTGTTCCAGCACTAAATACATCCCGACTAATGCGGCGTAAAAATGGTGTAGCAAAGAAGGCTAAAAAAACAAAAGGTGGCACAATTGACAAGGTAATCCACGCCATCGGTGGACTGTACCAAAACATCAGCCCTACATACACAAATACTGTCAATAAATCTAAACTAATCGATAATGCTTCTCCAGTTAAAAAACGCTGAATTTTCTGATTTTCTTGGACACGGGAGACAATATCACCAACGTAACGGGATTCAAAAAATGATAGGGGTAGGCGAAATGTATGCCGCATAAAACCCACTAACAAAGCGACACCAATGCGGTTGGCGGTATGGTCTAGTAAATATTGTCTGAGTCCATTAATAGCGACTCGAAATAAACCGAAAATTAGCAAGCCAAAACCAACTGCATTTAAGGTGATGGTGCTACCTTGGACAATGACTCTATCTAATAACAGTTGGGTAAATAAAGGTGTGACCAAACCAAAGATTTGAATTAACACGGAAGCTACAAATACTTCTAGTAAAACTTGGGTATGGGGTTTTACTAAGTCAAATAATTGCCAAAATGGGGAATTAGCTTCCGGTGTTTCTTTAAGGGTGGTGGTGGGTTGCAATAATAAAGCATAACCAGTCCACCCGGCTTTAAATTCTTCTATTTTGAGTTGACGTTGACCGATAGCGGGATCAGCAACTATGACACGGTTTTTGTTGACTTCATAGACGACTATGTAATGCTTACCTTCCCAATGAGCGATCGCTGGTAGGGGTTGTTGTGCTAATTTATCAAAACTAGCCTTTACTGGACGAGTGGCAAAACCGATGGTTTCTGCTGCCGTAGTCAGGCTTCGCATCGATGCACCGGAACGGTTAACGTTGGCTAATTCCCGTAGACGATTGATACTTAAGTTTTTACCCCAGTAACGAGCTATCATCACTAAACAGGCTGCACCACAGTCAGAAGGACTTTGCTGGCCAATAAACGGGTATCGCTTGGTAAATTTACTCCACCAATTTCCCACCGCTACTTTAGGAGTAGGAAAATAAGCGCGGCGTTTTTTAGCTGGGGGTTGAGTTTTGGGGGTATTTTCCTGGGGAAGAACTACATTCCGGTTTTTGGGCTTAATTTCCCTTTTGGCTACTTGTAGCTGTGTTCCTGTCTCGCTGAATTGAATTAATTGAGGCCAATGTTGTAATGCCGTTTGCCAATGGGAATGGGATAAGCTGTAGACAATGGTAGGTTGGGTAACTTGCCAAGTTCCCTGAGAAGGATTAACACCCATCTCACCGTTGGTTAATCTTTGTCCTTGGGAATGAACGATTTCCCCCTGTCGCACTAACCATAGCTTGGTTTCCTTGGTAATTGGTAAGGTTCCCGGTGCGAGAGTTTGTCGTGTAAAAAGAGATAGGGCTGTTAAGGTATCTTCTACTGATTCACAACGGGGAAGAGTAGTATTTTGGCTGCATAACAGTACACTATCCCAGAGTTCTGCCGTAGTTAACAAGCGATCGCCCAACTCCGGTATCTGTGCCATCACACCTTGCAGAATCTCTTGTCCAAGATAACCCACCTGCAAATTTACAGAAGCCCTGGCAACATAATAGCTAAACTTTTGTTCTGGAAATAAAGTTAACTCTCCAAAAGAATACCCTGTGGTCAACGTAGTAATTAAGTTATTCCTAGCATCAAGTAACCTCACTTTCCCCGCTAAGACAATATAAATCCCTGGTTTAGCAGTTGTCGATTGCCAAAATTGCTTGGCTATTGGTGGAGTAATAACTTCTAAAGCAGGGAGACAATCTTCCAGCACTGCCGGTGACAGCAATTCCCCAAAACAATGGTTAATTTGCGCTGTTAAATGTTCCTGAGAAAACCCTGATACCATTGTCTAATCTCCAAAAACTTAAGATTGATTAGTCTGAATCAAATTAAATGACCAATGAAAACTACTTTCTGAGGTAGATGGCAAATCACCAATCTTAATACCGTCATGATTATTAGGGGTATTTTCTGCTGGCAAGGAACTTTTTTTCTTTGTCGATAGTCCCATTTGCTTAAGCAAGCGATTAATGTGGCGATCGCTAATTTCTATTCCCAACTCGTTAGCCAAATGTTTACTTAACCATTGTGCTGTCCAAGAACTAAAAGCATAGCCATATTCACGAGGACTCTTACTTACTAATTCTTTCAATCTTTCAATATATTGATTATTGACAATCTTCGGTCTACCTATAGGTCGCTCATTCCATTTATGTGCCATTCCAGCTTCAGCTATGCCAATCCAATAACGTGCCATTTCTTGAGAACAACCAATAGTTTCACAGATATGAGACTGGGATTTACCCATATCTGCTAACAACATGATTTCAATGCGACGGCGATATTCTGGTTGTAAATTGTTTTGTAAATTTTTGAGTAAAGCCTTACGTTGAAATGGCGTTAAAAACTTACTTACTTGTGTTTCGTTTACATCAAACGCCCTGTCTTCACCAGAATAGTATGACATAATTATTACCACTCATTGTCTCTACGGAAATTCAGGCATTTTGATAGGTGCAACCTGATCATCTGGCGGACAATTTGGAGATTTATGGGGATGTTAAATCTAGCCTTTATCTTCAATAAACAAAGACTGTCAATCTATCCGCGCTAAATATCATCTGAAGTCGATTTCAGTTAATGAAGTTTTAATTAAATAGAGATATTGGGTAAAATTTCACTTTGCTACTTACACTAACTGAAAATAAAAATTTTATCATCAGCAGAGAACCATAAACTTAAACTTATTACCCCGCTAAATTATGTTGATGTGTCTCTAATGACAATGATTCATTTTCAAATTTTCCTAGATTTTTCAATTAAATTCATAAGCTTCATGAAATCTTTATTTATAATTCACATTTTTTTAGCCAAGACTTTATATTATCTTGCTCTAAAAAATATATGAGTTGCATTTTTTAAATGTTTAACAATAGCTTATTATCTGGTTATTCAAACTATAGGTAACCCAGCCTAGTGATGATTCGTAAAACAAAATGATGGTATCCTTCCCCAGTTAGATAATAATCCCTTTATTTTGAGTTACAAAAAAAGAAGCTGTAAAAAATTCACAGCTTCTCTGCTATTGTTATATAAATTGCCAATTTATATAGCGGTGATTATCCTATTTGGGAGGAATAGGTGAGTAATTTTCTCAAACTAGTACAATCATCATCATGTTCATTATCAATTAGATTAAGCCGTCACTTTCTTTTTACCCAACCTACTTTTGCTGATCACATTATCCTCTATAATTATTATCTGCAAAAGACAAGCTAGTTATTACCTCATCTTAATTAGTGATAAATATACATCTATCCACATAAAGAACCAACTAGGCACTAAATGGTAAAAAGAACCACCAATAGTCACGATTAATCATTTGATACCAAATCAGATGGCAACATGAAGTTGATGTAGTTGATGGTCAGACACAAGTGTTATAGAGTGGGAAAAATGGTTAATTAAACAATTCCACTAGTGAAGTTGTTACTTATAATCTACAAGATTTTAGTAGTGTATATTTGCCATTATGGCACTAATAAATATACTGTTAGGCATATTTATGTAGGTAGAGCGGAAGTCTGTAATCTCACTGCATCGCAATTACAATAAGCTTACGACCTCTGGTGACACTCAACCTACAATGTGTGTTTACTCCACTATCATGCCGTAATTTAGGCTGATAACTGCTCCCTGTTACTTCCATGTAATTCAGCTTTTTGCTTACCTCCAACTTCCAGATAAGCGATGTCTTTTAGTTTATTCAAACAGTTAGTTTTCAGATGACTATCAGACCTTTTCTCTACAGCAGATGTGGCTATTTTCATCTTTTCATTCTGCTGTGAGTTTGACAGACCCAAGCGAGAATTTTCTTTGAGAAGTCGGTTATAAGTACGGTAGGGTATATAATGCATCGGATTGTAGCCTACAAATCGTAGCATTAACACACAGGCCCAAGAATACTTACCAGCTAGAATTGCTTCTACTACTTGATCCAACTGTTCAGAATGAATTTTTTTATCTAAGCTACTACTGCCAGAAATGTCTTGATTCATAGTGTTAGTTGTCTTTGCATTAAGTAAACTAATCCAGATACTCCCATTGCTTTTTTGACAATAGGATTTAACAAACTGCTGATTTTGCAGTTATGTAATTAGGAAAAGGAATTTATTGGTAACAATGTGTGAGGAGATGCTGAAACGAGCAATAAGTAATCAATAGATACATCCAGAAATTATTTAACTTCTGAGTATTTTTCATAACCTCCAACAGTAAAGCTTACCCTCCCATATCTCTATATTTATCTTTGGTGTGGATACCTGTAGATAAATACGAGAAAATCTTAGTTGTGTTGTGAGTAGATGCTTTTGTTCTCTTGAAACTTCCCAAACCCTTGCTCAACATTTGACCCTGGTATTTAGTTGTATAACTTCTTGCCAAACAAGCTGAGATTTTGTCAAATCAAATATCTGAGACATGTATGGATTTTAGAAGATGATTCAAATATGAATCTCAAGAGTTACATTATTATTTATACTATTTTTTATCTCTAATGTCATCTGCTTAATTAGTATTTTAGCAAGTTAAATTTCCTGACCTCCCCTAGACATTTACTGATATGTTGTGCAGCTTTTATTTTTGTCCCTTATTTGTCAATAAATGAGGGGTAATACCCCTCATTTACTATCTTAATTAATTTATAAATTGGGGTGCTGCTAGTCATAATTTATATCATTTTTTTGACTATTGTCAAAACATTTTTATCTAGACATTTTTTACGACAAGTGGATGGTGTAACCAGTTAATTACAACCCTGACAATTCCCTGACATACGGCTGTTGTGGATTTAGTGTGTGTAGGACAATCAACCCTAGCCATTCAACATCTGAACAGGTAGTTAAAGACTAATGATTGAGTAGAGCGATATATTTATTTAACAATCTGTAAATATGTCAAAATATTTCGGCAAAAACCACGTCGTATCAATCATCTGTGATTTATGTCTACTAGATTCAGCAAAAAATAACTATGATATTAATTTGAAAATTCTTAATTCGTTGCTAAAAAAGCATCTTTATTAGTAGTATTTCTAAATTTACGAATAATTAACTCTATTTATCTATAGCAAATCATGAATCTTAATTAAGAAACTCAAAATGTATTGGCTAATTTTTCATTTTTATCTGCATACATAACTTAATGTCAGAAATTTATCTCCAGCGGTCATGACATAAAGTCAAAGTATCAATCTGAAACAATAGCAAGTACATAGGATGTCAATATTTAAAAATTATAAATATATACCCGATAACTGCGTTTTTGAAATATCTGAATACGTCCCTTGACACTCGACCAATCAGACGCTATATTATAAATCCGACCTTGATCCAGACCCATAAACTATCAGCTATCTCTTCAACAATTTCAGAACAACACAATCAGAACAACCTTGATAGTTGTGATTACACAACTTCACTCATGATCCTAAACGGTAAAGGCTTATTATATAACTGAAAAATTTGTTTTGCCAAGAGTTGCGTCTGGAAAGATTCATCCTCAAATTTATCAAATCACTTAACTCGCAGTCAGGAAGGATGAGGGAAACATTCTACTTCTTTAGTCCCTGTGTCTCTGTTTAACTCTCAGCTATAAACTCATTCATAATCTCAAGTTGACATACAAACGCAAGCACAACATTCTTAGTATCCTGACTACAGGTAATGGGTGAATGTTGAATATTAACTTTCGCATTACAGATGGCAACAGGAGCATAATTGAAAACACGAGTTGGAAGTTTAAATATTTCAACTCTTACAATTACTAATTTTTTTTCTGTCTTCCGGAAACAACTAGTCAAGAAAATTGAAAAGGGTATTATCTGATATAGTTCTGTTACAGAAAATACTTTTTAGCTTTAAAAATATAAATAAATTCTGAATTTTTTCATCCCATTTCAATTTAATTGGTGAAGGGTTTGCCCATAGTAAACCCCTACGAAAAATTTAAATCAGGGAATAATACTGTTGTAACCGGAATTGATATTAGTTTACCGTAGCGTTTTATAGAGTAGGACTTACGCAAGATTAACCTGTTTTCGTCATTCCGAACGTAGGGAAGCAATCTCAAACCCATATTTTTCGTAGCCTATGCGTAATTCCTGATAGAAATTTCATCAAACTCTATATTATTGAATTTATACACTGGCCAATTCTTCTAATTGATTCAGTGCTTCTTTAGCTGATAATCTTAATTCTTCTTCAGTAATATCAAATTCAGGGTCTTCAATTAAATCGGAATCGCTACAGTACGCATCTACATCAGCGAACAATTTATCTAAAATATTGAATTGTTTTTTAGAAGAAAAATTATTTTCAACTTTAAACATCTGGATAAACTTCTTCTCAAACTCATTAGCACTAATTGTTCTTGATACAAAATCTTTTATCAAATTTATATATACATTTATGCTCATAGTTTTAGTATAAGGATTATATAAATTAAGCACAGCTTCATAAATAAACGGTATCAGAAACATCTATCTTTCATAAAGATGAGGGAATTTCCCCCATCTTCAAATTAACATTTCAAGCTGTTGATATTAACCACCCCCAAGATTCCCTGTTGTGAGAAGTGCTTCCACTTGTGGACAAGAGAGTTTCCACCCACTTATGAAAGTGTTATTTTCATTGCAGACGACATTCAACCTAGTAGTGGGGTTAAAGTAGTGTATAACAGGTTTCCCACGGAAAGTACCTCTGATCTCTTTAATGTCATCACTTAGCATATGAGTTTCTAGAGCATTCTCCCATTCAGATATGTTCTGACTGTTACAATCGCCTAGTACCCCAAAATCACTAGCGTGCTTGAACTTCTTCAGAAGCTGCTTTCCTGGGTAGGTAATATATTTAGTTTTTACTGTCATTTAAATATAGTGTTTTATATAATTTTTATAACAATATCAATTTATTGATTATTTGTCAATTCAGTTAACAAGAAATAAGGTTAGGTTAAGCAATAGGGAAAATCAACAAAAGTATTGATGATGTTGGGTTTTCTTGGTTCAACCCAACATACACCATTGAGGTTTTTGACTGTGAAAGTAGCCTTTATTTAG
Source organism: Richelia sinica FACHB-800 (assembly GCF_014698825.1). GTDB lineage: Bacteria > Cyanobacteriota > Cyanobacteriia > Cyanobacteriales > Nostocaceae > FACHB-800. The sequence continues at coordinate 169,325 of NZ_JACJTT010000003.1, read as the reverse complement.
TAGCAGATGATATGACTAGATAAATGGCCCAAATTGCCATGGCCCGTAGATAAACGCTAGCGCGAAAGGTTCCAGCAGGGGTAATGGCTTCGGGAGTGCGGAATTGTAACCCGTTGTTGTAAATTTGCTCTACAACCGCTTGAGTTAGCTGCATTGCCTCTTGTTTCATGTCCATTTGGGTTAAAAAAGCTGCTAACCCAAAGTTGATACCTGTCCAAACTTCTAGGGGATGGGTTGCTTTGGGGTTTTCTGGGGAACCGTCGGGAAGCACTCCGTTAGCAGCACCGAATTGACCGTCATAGAATTTGAGGAAACAGGCATCATAAATGGTGTTTAAGGCTAAGAGGGCCCGATCGCTTGGTACAATATCTGGTAGTCCCAAAAGTCTGGCGTAAAATTGACCACACAATTGATCTGCCATGACCACATCTGAACCACTTTCACTATCTAAGCGGTAATATTTACCATTCCACAGTTTCTCTTGATAAATTGGTTTTCCTTGCTGTAACCAACTTTGATAAATAGATTTTTGGGTTTGTGTATCTCTGATATCTTGCAAAATATCACAAATAGCGATCGCACTTTCTAAAGCTGCTAACCACAACCCTCCACAATAAGCACTGACACCATTTAACCTCCAGTCATCAAAGGTTTGGTCTGGTGCACCGGAATTTTCCGGTATACTATCCCCATCTAAATCGAATTTTTTCAGATAATCTAGAGTTAAGACAATTCCATCCCAACAATCTGCCAAAAACTCCACATCATCCCCACCAGTCAAGAGAAAGTCTCGATATACCTGCAAAACAAAGTCACAACCTAAATCTTTCCACTGATTGCAATCTTGATAAGCAGTATAGTTGGTTTGTTGCCATACATGCTCATTGGGTGCACCTAAATCATGGGGTGTAGCACCGGCAACTTTGCGGAATGCCATAGGACTTTCGGCATTGATAACTAAATAGTAACCGATGATTCTGGTTCTATCATCGTTTTCAGGTATAGCCCTAGCAAATGCGCGAATAACGGCCTTTTCCAATTCTGGGAATAACATCAACAGTGCGAAGGAACCGTATAACCGCACATCTAAACTTTCATACCAACGGTAATCTAAACACTCTAATACTGCAAATTGACCCACAGGATCGATTTCTGTCGCAGCACTCCAGAGAGTTCCCCCACTGGTTAAGTCGTAGAGTTCATTAAATAAAGCCATTTTGAACCAGTCTGGTAAGTCCTCTCGGTTGAGAATAGGTGCTTGCCAGGATTGGATATGCGATCGCCAATTTTGATATTCTTTAAGAGCATGGGTCGCAATCTGCCAAGCATTTTCACCATTACAACCAAAAAAGTCTGTATATCTGCGGTAATATTTCACCCCTTGTGCAAACTCTGTCACCGGAAAATCCCAACTGAGGACAAAGGGAACCTCTAAAGTTTCCCCCGGTTGCAAAGTAAAGCGCACCGCAACCGCAGCACCTAAACGGGTATTTTCATCTGCTGGACTTTCATCTTGATAATTAGGTAAAGAACCATCTTGACTAAAACTTTGCCAAACATCCTCCCCATTTCCTACCGCATTAAACCGGGAATGATGAAATATTTCTACTCGTGGGTCTTTGAGTGTAGCAATACACCAACTTCCATCCCCTTCTTCGACCGTTTCACCTCTAGAAACTTGACCTAAAACACAACCCACATATTGATTATCTTCAGCTAACCAATTATAGTTACCTGCACTTTCTCCCCAATAGGGCCGATATTCATACACTGGACTCCCATCATCCCTAAACTTTACTTCTGGAGATTTCAAAGCATTAGTAAACCAACCAGTCATATTTTCCCAAGTCAGCATAATGCTGATGGTAATAGGTGCATGGGTTGGATTATGTGCTTTCCACAAAAAAACAGCCACAGGGTAACTAGTTTCTTGATAGTTATTTGCCCAAATTGGAGAAAATTGCTCACAAGTTAATTGCGTTTGCAAAACATTTTCATACACAAACCAACTGCGGGGATAAAGCGCATGATAAGTGCCTATATTTTGTGAATTATCTATAGAAATATTTTGATACCACTGCCAAGATTTTAAACTGCCATCTGCTGGTGGTTGAGTACATAAAGCATAAGCTTGGGTGGCATTATTCCCAGACTCAAATACACTAAATTGACAAGCAGGAACATTTTTAAATACATGTTCACCTCCATCAATATGCCAAAAATTAAAATCTCCCCGTGAAGAACGACCGATACAACCTGCTCCAAAGCCACCTAAAGGCATTCCGTGCCAAGGGCCATCATCAACATTACTAGCATAGCGGACAGTGTAGGGTTTATCCCAACCTAAACCAATGGGACGGTTCCAGGTACATGAGGGTATTTGCGTTTGAATTGTCATGGTTTGAGTATCACAGGTTGACGCTAATGAAGACTAGCGCGATGTGTGATTTTTCTCAAGTCATGTTCAGAATCTTTTCTAATCTCCATTGGGACTGTGTGATTAAAAATGCTGAGGTTATTTAGTTTTGGAAATTACTATTAATTATTGGCTTGGCGGTTAAAAACAGTATGATTGAGAAAAATATGACTATTTATTTAAATTGTAAACCAATTCATAAAAAACTTTATATATGCTTTGAAAGTAAGAGACAAAATTCGGGAAAATTGCAAAATATATATGTATATATACGAAATTTACAACCTTGGGAAATGGTGTATAATTTTAACTTAAAATGCTTCTAATCCATTAACATGTAGACTGTGGAATTGTCTATACCATCGTTTGGGTGAAAGGAAAAATTACCAAATGGTTAAATATTGGCAATATTTTTGTTTAGGACTATTTTTGACCTTATTGACTTTATTTCCCCCTTTGGTAAATAACAGACCATGGACAAGTCTAGCAGTGGCTGTGGAAACACCAGGTAAGACCACACAAGCACAGCTTCAATTAGCATCAACGCCCACTGAGTTAGTATCAGCAGGGAAGCAGCGTTATCAATCTGGGCAATTTGCTGAAGCGATCGCCCTGTGGCAGCAAGCATCAGTAATACTCGCGAAATCAGGTGATTTTGTTAACCAAGCTGCCGTCCTCAGCAATTTAGCCTTAGCACACCAACAATTAGGTCAATGGCCACAGGCAAATCAAACATTATCAGCAAGTTTGGATTTGCTCAAAGCAGCCAAATCACCAAACAAAGACATTGAAAATCTTCTCGCTCAAGCCTTAAATATTCAAGGTAATTTACAACTGGCTCAAGGACAAGCAGAAGCAGCATTTGCTACTTGGCAACAGGCAGTTGATATTTATACTCAACTCGGTCAACAAGGGGAAATTAACCGCACCTTACTCAATCAAAGTCAGGCTTTGAGGGTGATGGGATTGTATCCTCGTTCTCGCAAGATATTAGAAACAGTTAATCAAAACCTGGAAACTCAACCAGATTCTATCTTCAAAGCCATTAGTTTATTGAATTTAGGCGACACTCTCCGAGTCATGGGGGATCTGAATACCGCTTCTGAAAGTCTGCAAAAAAGTTTAGCGATCGCTCAAAAATTCAATTCCCCAGACCACATTACCTTAGCACTCCTCAGTCTAGGTAACATAGCCTTTTTTCGGCAAGATATGAAAGCTGCCCAAGATTACTATCAACAAGCCATATCCCAATCTCCCGCAGCCCAGATCAAACTTCAAGCCCAACTGAATTTATTACGGTTGTTAGCAGACACTAAACAATGGTCAAAAACGGAGACTTTAATTACTCAAATCGCACCGCAAATCCAAAATCTCACACCCAGTCGTCCCCATATTTATGCCCAGGTAAACTTTGTTCAAAGCTTGCAAAAGATTTCCGTCCACCAAAAATCTGTTTATGACCAGCTAGCAGCAAAAACTTTAGCCCTTGCTATTCAACAGGCAAAAACTATCGGTGATCAAAGGGCAGAATCCTATGCCCTTGGTTATTTGGGTAGCATGTATGAACAAACTCGGCAATGGCCCCAAGCCCAAGAGTTGACAGAAAAAGCCTTAATCTTAGCCAAAATTAGCAATGCCGCAGATGTATCTTATCTTTGGCAATGGCAACTAGGAAGAATTTCTCAAGCCACTGGTAACACCCAGTCAGCTATAGAGTTCTATGACAGTGCGGTGAAAACCTTAACTGATATTCGTAACGACCTCATTGCAGCTAATACCAATATTCAACTGTCCTTCCGAGATAGCGTCGAACCTGTTTATCGAGAGTTGGTGGCCTTACTGCTACAATCACCCAAAACAGCACAGGTCAGTCAATCCAATTTAAACAAAGCTAGGGACGTGATAGAAGCCTTGAAATTGGCCGAATTGGATAATTACTTCCAAGAGGCTTGTTTAACTGGTCGCGTTGCCAAAATAGACCAAGTAGACTCCCAAGCAGCGATTATTTACCCGATTATTCTCAGCGATCGCCTGGAAGTAATTTTTTCTCTGAGCGATCGCCCCTTACATCATCATACGACCTTCATTTCTCAGACGGAAATCGAAAAAATCATCGAGAAAATGCGGTCTTCCCTCAGACCTGCTACAGGTCAAAGAGCAAGATTAGCGATCGCTAAACAAATTTATGATTTACTCATCCAACCATCAGAGGCCGAACTAGCTAAAAATCAAATCAAAACCCTCGTCTTCATTCTCGACGGATTGATGAAAAACCTGCCCATGGCCGCATTGTACGATGGTCAGCAATATCTGGTAGAGAAATATAGCATTGCTCAAACCCCAGGACTACAACTCCTTGCTCCCCAACCCATCCAAAGACAACCACTCACCATGTTAATTGGTGGCATTAGCGAGGCTAGACAGGGCTTTTCTGCCCTTCCTGGAGTCAATGTGGAAGTCAAAGGCATCAACGCCGAAATCCCCTCCAAATTGCTCTTAAATCAAACCTTCACCAGTACAGACATCCAAAACCTCATCCGTACCACACCCTTCCCCATCGTTCACCTAGCAACCCACGGACAATTTAGCTCCAAAGCCCAAGATACCTTTATTCTTACCTGGGATGACCGTCTCAATGTCAAAGATTTAGGTCAATTACTCCAATCAAGAGACCAAAACAGCCGCACACCCATAGAATTATTGGTTCTTAGTGCTTGTCAAACCGCTAAAGGAGATAAACGCGCCCCTCTGGGACTAGCAGGGGTAGCAGTCAGGTCAGGTGCCAGAAGCACCCTAGCCTCCCTTTGGCCTGTTGACGACGAATCTACCTCTGAATTTATGGTTGAGTTTTACACCCAACTATCCAAATCTAAGTTAACCAAAGCGGAAGCAGTGAGAATGGCTCAATTAAAGTTACTTAAACAGCCTAAATTCAAACATCCTTTCTATTGGTCTCCCTTTGTCTTAGTGGGGAATTGGCTGTAAAATTGCAACTTTTATTCTTCAGTTTTTTGCCCACATCACTGCCCAAGGAGTAGGGAAGGAACGCCATTCCCATACTGCCAGAAGTTGATCCAGGTGTCCTAATCCATGTAGTAAGGGTGGTAGATTAATATTCCGTCCCTGATGGGTGACAAAGGTAATATTATGGGTAGCCCGAAACCGCTCAATAATTAGTTGAGAGACATTAGGCGCAAAGCCCTCATGTAGTTCCACGATCATATCCATTTTCGCTAAATCTGGTGCCTTGGCTGGGTCTAAGAGATGAGCTTCCCCACCTTCAATGTCACATAAAACCAGGGTTTTATAATTAGCAAAACTCTGAAACTCTTCTGGTTGGAGTGTACCACCAATCACAATGCGATCGCTGACTCCATTCTTCTCTGCTAATTGACGACAAACGGGATGGGCATTTTGATTAGTATCGTAAGCAAAAACTTTGACCTGGGGCATTAGCCGTGCTAAACCTACTGCATAATATCCTTCTGCTGCTCCTACATTGATAATCACTTCATAGGGGCGTTGGCTCACTTCTTGGAAATAAGGTTGCAATTCTACTTCATAGCACCCCAGTAGTTTGGGAATGTAACACCCTTCTGCACAATTGGGGAGAAACTCCATGCCTTGAAACAGACCTTGTTGTACAGTTAGTCCGTATTGTTGAATCAGGGTATTTTGCAATAAGTGGGAGCGATGTTTTGCCAAGATTCGCAAGGCGTTGTTCAAACTTTCAACGGAAGGGGTATTTTTATCCAGTAGTTGCTTTAGCTGTTCAGTAATAACTTGGTGTAAATTCATAAATACTTCAGAATCCCAGGAGTGATAAATTTACACTATATGGGTATATATCCAACAGCTTGATCAAAGCGCAACATTTCTAAACTGCGATCGCCATATACCCCCTCAATTTGCTGACGACAGCAGTCAATGGCAAAATCGTTCAATTCTTCTGGTTCAATTCCATACATGTCCTGAAATGTCTCTACTTCCACACGACAGAATCGAGGACGTTGATCATAAATGCGACATTCTCTGGAAATATGGTCAAAATTAATACACCATCCATCCTCACCCACCATACTCAGATAAAGTCCTAATTCCTCTGGTAAAAGATACTCTTCCAAATCTGGACGGTCTGCGGGATCAAGATGGCAGCAAGCGCCACATTGTTTTACACATTGCCAAGTAGCCATTTTTACACCCTTCTATTAACTTCCTGTCATTTTATAGCATTTCACGAACAGGGAAACCTATCGTCACTGATTCTATCCATTTGTCTAACACTTGAGAAATCTCCAGATATAAAATATGCAGTTTGCAAAAACCTTTGAGAAATGTGCGGATGGAATGTCTAAAATATACAAATTTATACACTTGATAAAATTGAGTTTTTTAATTTCTAATTAATTTTAGCTATCTCTATTATCTTGACATAGACCGTTTCTTTCTTTTTTCAAAGTTTCTTCTAAGGCTTGAATTTGCTCCCTTCGAGCTTCTAATTCTAGGGTACGACGCGCTAAGTCTTGATTTTGTAATGTCAAATTTTGCCGCCACTGTTCTGCCCGTTCTGTTTCTTCTTGTAAAAAGTCAGGAGTAATACCTGTAGAAAGATAGGTTTTGACTAGATAAAGTACCCAATTGGTAGCATCTTCAATTTTTTCGATTTCTCCTGTGGCAGATAATTCTAGTAATACTAATAAATTATCGCTCATGGTGTTGCCTTTACCCAGAAGAATCAAACTTTCTTCTGTAATTAACACCCAAAGATGTTCTTCTTCTTGACGAGCTAATAGACGCAATTCATATTGATCTAAAAAGTCGTTTTTACGTACCTGGGCGAGATATAACATTGTGGCTTCGCTCCAAATAGAAAATTAAGTATTAAAAGTTAAAAAATTATCTATAGCAGGGGACAGATGACAGGTGACAGGTGACAGTGCTACAAGCCTTTTTGTGTCTAAGTTTTAGTTGTAGTTAATGTCCTAACTGTCTTGTCTACAGCTATAAATTGAAAATGGGTAAGTGGGAATAGATGGTTTTCCCATTACCCATGGGGTTTATGCTAAACTACGCAAGCGATCGCGCAAAATCTCCGCTTGTTTTTCCGCTTCCGCTAAGGTATCTCTCACCCCTTGCACGACATCAGCAGGGGCTTTATCGACAAAGTTAGAATTACTTAATCTCCCACTCAGGGATTTAGCTTCCGCTTCCACTTTACTGAGACTTTTCTCTAGCTTGGCCCGGAGAGCATCAATATCGACTACACCCTGTAAAGGTATCACTACCTGAATAGTACCTACAACACCAGCAATGGAATTTTCTTTTTCCTGGGTCGGTGTTGGTAGCGGTGCTGATTGTGGTTCTATTTCTACTTTCTGCTCATTTTTTGGCGGAAACCACTTACCAAAAAACTGTTTTCTTGATGCTGGTGTGAGCAAGTTCCGGGCAGTAAACCAACCTGCATAAACCAGACCAACTGTTTCAAAGAAAGTTCCCACAATGGGTAAACGCAAGCCAGCATTGCCGATAATGATCCCTATTCTCAGGGCAATAAGTCCACCAATAATTAATCCAAAGGTCTTTAAACCGCCCCAGATATTTTTCTTAGTAACTGGTTGAGTTGGTTGGGTTGATTGAGTTGGTTCAGGCTGGATTTTTTCTTCAGGTGAAGTGGCAGTAATGGTTAAGGTTTCCACTTTGGCTAAGTCTTGAATATAGGACTTACCAGCAGTGATAATTAATCTTTCTTTTTCACTTTCACTTTGCAAATTAGCGGTAATTTTTACCCCTGGTTTCACATCTGCCTCAGCCCGTAAGTTGCGAATAGTACGGATTGTATTAATTAACAAATCAAATTGTTCTTCTAATCCTGTATCAATGAGACTTTCTGCAACTTCTGGATAAGCTTGTAAAGCGAGAGTTTCTTTACCTGATTCTGGTTGTTGGGTGAGAGTTTGCCAAATTTCTTCCGTAATATGGGGCATGAAAGGATGGAGTAACTTTAAGATTCCTTCCAGCACTGTAGCGAGAATTTGTTGGGCAACTTTTCGAGAGGCGGGGTCTGCATCTTTTTGCAATCTGGATTTAACTAATTCAATGTACCAGTCGCAGAAATCGCCCCAAATAAATTCGTAAAGTCCTTTGGCTGCTTCTCCTAACCCATAATTATCAATGTAATTATTGGTTTGTTTAATGACTTGATGATAACGGGAAATAATCCATTTATCACTCAATTCTGTGGCGATTGGTTGACCTAATTGGGCTGGAGTTTGTCCATCCAAATTCATCATCACGAACCGGGCCGCATTCCACAGTTTATTAGCAAAGTTGCGGGCAGCTTCTACTGAAGATGATTCGTCTTTTTTCCGGTCATATTCGAGGCGGATATCTTGACCAGCCCCTGCAACTTCCTTCACCAACGTATAGCGCAGGGCATCAGTTCCATATTTAGCAATCAGTAACAATGGGTCAATACCATTATTAGCTGATTTTGACATTTTCTTATTATTTTCGTCCCTGACTAAACCGTGAATATAAACAGTTTTGAAGGGCATTTGTCCGGTGAAATGACCTGCCATCATGGTCATTCTGGCAACCCAGAAAAAGATAATGTCAAAGCCTGTAACTAAGGTGGTGGTGGGGTAGTAAGTAGTTAAATCTGGGGTTTGTTCTGGCCAGCCTAAGGTAGAGAAGGGCCACAAACCAGAGGAAAACCAAGTATCTAAAACATCGGGGTCTTGTTCTAACTGCACATCTGCCCCGAATTGGGCTTGAGCTTTTTCTAAGGCTTCGGCTGCTGTACGGGCGACAAAATGGGGTGTTGCGTCGGTAATTTCCCCATTAGTTTCGCTGACAGCATACCAAGCGGGAATTTGATGACCCCACCATAATTGACGAGAAATACACCAGTCACGCAGATTTACTAACCAATCGCGATAAACTTTCGTCCAGCGTTGGGGGACAAATTCGGGGGAGTTGTTGTGATCAAGAAAATCTAGGGTTTTGTCAGCGAGGGGACGAATTTTCACGAACCACTGGGTAGACAGGAGGGGTTCAACGGGGACTTTACCGCGATCGCTATAAGGTACTGTATGTTTATATTCCTCTACTTTTACCAATACCCCATCAGCTTCCAGACGCGCGACCACATTTTTTCTAGCCACAAAGCGGTCTTGTCCTTGAAATTCACCCCCATTGTCATTGATGGTGCCGTCTTTATTCATGATATTGATAAAGGGCAGATCGTGACGTTTACCCATTTCAAAATCATTGGGGTCGTGGGCTGGAGTTACCTTCACACAACCTGTACCAAAGGTGGGGTCAACTAATTCGTCACCAATAATGGGAATTTCCCGATTCATAATTGGTAATGTCAATGTTTTACCAATTAGATGTTGATATCTTTCATCATTGGGGTTAACAGCTACTGCGGTATCACCCAACATGGTTTCTGGTCGAGTCGTTGCCACTTCTACATAACCAGAACCATCAGATAACGGATAACGGAAATGCCAGAGATTGCCATTAACTTCCTTGGGTTCTACTTCCAAATCAGATACCGCAGACTGGGAAGCTGGACACCAGTTAACCAAATAGTTACCGCGATAAATTAGCCCTTCTTCATAGAGACGAATAAATGCTTCTAAAACAGCCTTTGATAAACCTTCATCTAAGGTAAAGCGTTCCCGTGACCAATCTACGGATACTCCTAACCGCCGTAATTGATTCACAATAGTTCCCCCGGACTCTGCTTTCCACTGCCAAGCCCGTTCTAGAAATTTTTCCCGTCCCAGGTCGTTGCGAGTTTTACCCTCGGCTTTGAGTTGCTTTTCTAGGATGGTTTGCACGGCAATGCTGGCATGGTCTGTTCCCGGTAGCCAGAGGGTATTACGTCCTTTCATCCGTTGATAACGTACCAGGGAATCAATTAACGCACTTTCAAAGGCATGACCCATGTGCAAACTGCCTGTGACATTGGGGGGTGGAATCACAACGCAGTAGGGTTCACCCTTGTGGTTAGGGTCAGCTTTGTAAACTTGATTTTCTTCCCAGAATTGTTGCCACTTAGCTTCAGTGGTAAAGGGATCATAAATACTAGGGAGATTCGGTATAGTTGCGGTCATGCTGGGAAAATAAAGTGTGGTTTGACTCTAATAAATTTTGCCACAGGGTTTGGAAGGGGATTTAATCAAATCAAATTTCCCCTTTACCTACAACAAGGTAATACTTAACGTTGACATAGTTTGTTGTAGGCGTAAATCCTCTCACAAAGACACAACATTCAAAATGAAGAAAGATTGTGTCTGAACCAACTGCTGCACTTAGGTGAGTATGATTTTAGCAAATGGTAATCACACTTTTCTTGCTCTTGCTGCTGATTTAAATCATGGCTAATGAATAACCAAGTATTTTTTAAGCCCACAAGAAGACAATTAAAATGGTTAAGTATCATGGTTTTAGTGGCAACTATCTCTTCAGTCACTAGTGTTGTGATTGCTGCTAAGTTTTTCCGTTACTCCAATTCTCAACTCAATTCTTTGCCTACTTCTCCCATAGCTAATAAAAATTCTGTATCTGCTTTGGGGCGTTTGGCCCCCCAAGGAGAAGTGATTCACTTATCTGCACCTGCTTTTATGGAAGGGGCAAGAGTAGAAAAGTTATTGGTAAAATTGGGATATCAAGTCAAGGCAGGACAAGTAATTGCCATTTTAGACAGTCGCGATCGCTTGCAAGCTTCTGTAAACCGCAGTATCAAACAAATGAAGGTAGCCCAAGCTCAACTTGTACAGGTCAAAGCTGGTGCTAAAAAAGGAACTCTCCAGGCTCAATTTGCGACTATCCAACAAATTCAAGCTGAATTATCAGGTCAAATGGCAACCCAAACAGCTAGTATTGACCGCTTAAAAACAGAGTTACAAAATGCTCAAGCTGAGTGCAGACGGTATCAAAACTTATATAGAAATGGGGCTATTTCGGCTTTTGAGCATGACAATCGGTGTTTAGGGGCAAAAACTATCAATCAGCAATTACAAGCTGCTCAATTTAATCTCCACCGCACACGCACCACTTTAAATCAACAATTGCGGGAAGCCAAAGCCACTTTCGAGGAAATTGCTGAAGTGCGACCTACAGATGTAGCTGTAGCCCAAGCCCAACTAGAAGAAGCCATGAGTAATGTGGTGCAGTCCCAAGCAAATCTCTATTTAGCCTATGTGCGATCGCCCCAAGCTGGACAAGTGTTAAAAATTCATACTTACCCTGGAGAACTGGTCAGTAGTCGTGGCATTGTGGAAATTGGGCAAACGCAACAAATGTATGCGATCGCTGAAGTTTATGAAACTGATATTAATCAAGTTGATTTGGGACAATCAGCAGTAGTTACAGCCGCAGGATTTCCACACAAGTTAGGGGGAGTTGTAGACGAAATTGGTTTACAAATTGGTAAAAAAGATGTGCTGGGCACCGACCCCGCTGCTGATGTTGATGCTAGAGTTGTGGAAGTAAAAATCCGCTTAAATCATGCAGATAGTCGTCTAGTTTCCCGACTAACTAATTTAAAGGTCAATATTATTATTAATACAGGGAATTCTCCTTAGCTGAAAATCAGGTTTGTACTCACGCTATGCAAGATGATTTTTAAAATACCAATTGCTTGGCTACAACTTAAATATGAAAAAAATCGATTATTAGTAGGGATTGCCGGGATTAGTTTTGCTGTAGTGCTGATGTTTATGCAGCTTGGCTTTCGGTCTGCATTGTTTGATAGTGCGGTGAGGCTACATACCAGTTTACAGGGAGATATTTTTTTAATTAGTCCTCGTTCTACTTCCTTAATTGCGATGCTAAGTTTTTCTTCCCGACGTTTATATCAAACTTTAGCTTTTCCAGAAGTAGAATTTGTCACTCCCATTTATTTAGGCTTTGCTCAGTGGAAAAATCCTCAAAATCCCATTTATTGGCGGAATATTCATATCATTGGCTTTGAAATAAAGTATCCAGTATTTGACCTAGTGGGATTACAACTTTATCAACAAAATTTGCAAAATCCTGATGTAGTGTTGTTTGATAAAAATTCCCGTCCAGAATTCGGAGAAGTAGCACAGTCATTTCATCAATATGGATTAGTCCAGACAGAAATAGATAACCGTGCTACAGGTATTCGCGCTATTAGCACCATTGGCTTATTTGAGTTAGGGACTTCCTTTGGTGTCGATGGCAATTTGATGACTAGTGATGTGAATTTCTTGAGAATTTTCTCTCAACGCCAGTCAAATGAAATTGATTTAGGCATGATTAAAGTTAAACCAGGCACAAACATTGATTTATTCAAACAAAAAATTCAAAAATATTTGCCTGATGATGTGCGAGTGTTTTCTAAGTTAGAATTAATTGAATTTGAAAAAGCCTATTGGATGAATAGTACAGCCATTGGCTTTATTTTTGATTTGGGTGTAGGGATGGGCTTAATAGTAGGAATAGTTTTTGTGTATCAAATTCTCTATACTAATGTGTCAGATAATCTTTCCGAATATGCAACATTAAAAGCTATTGGTTATACTCAAAGATATCTCATCAACCATATTTTAAAACAAGCTTTAATATTAGCATTTTTTGGCTATATACCAGGATTATTCATTGCTTCAATTTTATATAAAATCGCCAGAGGTGCAACTTTATTACCTATTAAAATGGAGTCTACGCGCTCCGGTTTGATTTTAATTTTAACCTTTGTTATGTGTTTTATCTCTGGGGCGATCGCTCTCAATAAATTGCGCGCTGTTGATCCAGCCGATATTTTTGATTGACCCTAACGCGCATTACAAAATTTGCGATCGCTATCATGTTCTGGATGTTGCCAAGAGTAAGCAAAATGACTGACTCCTGAGATTTGTGAAGAAAACTGTTTGAGTGCTTGCATTTGCGTTTCTAGGGAAGGGCGATTACTCATAGGTTCTCCCCATTTCCCTGCTAAAGCTGGAATAACCTGCGTCCCTGGTTTAGCTGTACTCAACACCCGTTGCACTTGCGCTGCAATACAATTAGCATTACCGCAAGTTGCGTAGGACATGGGATGCCATTCTAAAGTATTGGGAAAGCGATCCCAAGGTTGCAAACGAGAATCATAACCCTGTCCAAAGGTCTGGTTTCCTTCTGGGAAAAACACCACTCCAGAGGGAATACGTTGTTGTTGGGCTGGATAACTAGCAATAGCGACAAAATCTAAAATACCTTGCATGGCATGAGCAACAGCCAAGAACCATAACTCTGTTTGCAAAATTGGTTGTTTCTGGGTGGGAGTTAAAAGTGATTTCTCGCTGGGGACAATGCGACCTTGCCACAGTGGTTCATCTTCTTGGGGATAAAGTTTATCAACTTCAACAATGTCACCCGCAGTGATATATCCTTTGCGGATAAAACGCTGAATTAACTCTAATCCTTTACTATTTTGAGCGCGTCGGAATAAAGCTTCCTGACTTGCGGGGGTAAATAGCCATAAATCTGAAACTTTTGTAGCGATGGAATCAGTACCAGATTGACGGGGAAAACGCACATAGTCAAACAAAATGCCATCAGGACGACGACGTACTACTTCCTGCACCATCAGGTAGTAGTCGGTTTTGGCTTGGTTATTGTAGGGGTCAATAAAGACTTGTGCCCCATCATCGACAACATATAGGCTAGTTTGACCTTTACCATTGCGAGCGATCGCTTGTTCTCTATCTTGGCGTTGTGCGTAGGTATAGCCAAAATTAATAGTAAACATCCACGCATACACTTTCAACCCCCGTTCTCGACCTTTTTGAATTGTGGTTGCCAGTAAGTCTACTTTTTCTGCACCAGGAGTGCGAATGACAGAGGGCCAAGGTGTACGATTATTAGCTACTGGTAGCAAAACCTGTCCATCGTAAAAGACCTCTAAATAAACTTGGTTGTAGCCTTTATTGACAATATGATCGAGAATTTTATCAACTGCTCCCGGTTGAACATCACAGGGATATAACCGCAACCAAATACCTTGATTTTGAGGCCAGGTTTGCCGACGACAAACTTCTAATTGCTGGGCATGTTGTTGTAAAAGTTTTTGATAGCGATTTTCTGCATCTTGATTGCCTCTGAGTGCAGATAATCTTAAATTTTCTTTTTCTTGAATTACTGATGAAGATAATTGGCAATAATCCATTGTTTGCGCTATTACTCTTTGATTTCCAGTTCCAGGAATCACTAAACTGCTCACAAGAGTTACAGCTAATATTTTTCGCCAAAATAATATAGTTTTTTTCAACTGCCAAAAATTTACAAACATATCAATGGGTAGATTTTATAGCAATTAGGGTTTGCTGAGTCAGTATATTTATTTGTATTTATGTTATGCAAACTAGATTTTTTGTTAAATATAGCTATAGATAATGCGGTTAGGGCATCAACTAAAACTAAAACTGAGAAATCCAAAGATTTTTAGCACTGTCACCTGTCACCTGTCACCTGTCACCTGTCACCTGTTCCCTGTCACCTATCTCCTACTATATGTCAATAAAAAGCAGGCTGTGCCTGCCAGAAGATTCGCAATCTCAAGAATTAAGAAGTCAGAAATCAAAATTGAATTTCTCAACTTCAAAAATTCTGCATTTTCACAATTAAACTGAGATGAGAATTAAGCACCGCGTTTGAGTGCTGCCTCTACTTGCTGTAATTCTTTCTCTAGACGATTTTTTAGTTTTTCTGGAACAGGGCGATTGGGATAAGAACTGTAATGTCCAGCCAAGGAATTGAGGGCTGTGCGGATAGTTGTAAAAGAGCCAAGACCAGAAACAGAATTATTCCGTTGGTAGCGAGCAGAAAAGTCATTAATTTTTTGTCGCGCTTCTGCTTGCACTGCTGCTTTATCGGGAGAATCAGGAGATACTTCCAGAGCTTGTCTGATGGTATTCACTAGACTCAAGGTATCTTGGCGATAATCTCCTGTTAAACCGTCTGGACTACCACTACAACCCATTAAGCCGATGGCTACGACCAAAACCAAGGCTAGCAGACGCGACCAATAGCGCTTCATATTCATATTTCAAAAAAGAAGTAAATCAAAGTCCATCCTATCTTGGATTGGTATACAGGGGATCACACTAGGGAGTGTGATGTGATTGGCTGATAGAGGGTATCTCTTTGGTGATATGGTCGTTTTAGAGTAGCGATCGCTTGTTGCAGGGTTTCTACTTCCATACATGTACCACCCACCGCACCAGCCATATTGGTAATGTGTTCTTCCATCAAGGTGCCACCAATATCATTACAACCCCACTCTAAGGCTGTTATCGCCCCTTCTAGCCCCAGTTTCACCCAACTGGGTTGATGGTTAGCTATCCAATTGCCTAAAAAAATCCGTGCTACCGCAGTGAGTAACAGTGCATCTGCTAATACTGGTTGGTCTCTTCCCACTCGACGACGTAAAGGTTTGGGGGCTTCTTGTCCCACGAAGGGTAATAAAATAAATTCTGTGATTCGTCCCGAATATCCTTTTTCTAGGGCTTGTTGTTGGAGCGATCGCAATTTAACTAAATGGTCAATTTGTTGTGCTGGCGTTTCAATATGCCCTGACAACATGGTGCTAGTTGTTGGCAAGCCTAATTTATGGGCTGTCCCCACAATTTCCAACCAAGTCCCAGTGTTGATTTTTTCTGGACAAAGTATTTTCCTCACTTCATCATCTAACACTTCGGCTGCTGTGCCCGGCATAGAACCCAAACCAGCATCCCTTAAAGCCTCTATCACCTGACCATAGGAAATACCATCCATTCTGGCGATAAATTGCACTTCCTGGGGTGAAAAGGCGTGGAGATGGATGTGGGGAAATTCCTGTTTTATTGTTTCTACTAACTTCAGATAGTAGGTCAGCGACCGTCCATGAATTTGGGCTTGGGGATTTAACCCCCCCTGCATACAGATTTCCGTCGCTCCCCTGTTGACTGCATCTGTAGTTTTTTCGAGAATCTGTGCCCAATCTAACCAATAAGCTTGTTGATCGCCATCATCCCGCCGGAATGCACAAAAACTACAATGCTGCTCACAAATGTTAGTAAAATTAATATTGCGATTAATCACATAGGTGACAGTATCACCGACTTGTTGCTGACGCAGTTGGTCGGCTGTAGCTTTAATTGTAGCGATCGCTTCTGGGTCTGTTTGTTGTAGCAACACTACACCCTCAGCCGGAGATAAATCGTAACCGACCAGTGCCCGCTCAAGAATTTTATCCACTACTTGCGTCATCCGATTTGGGATTAGATATTTTTGGATTGAGGCTATTTGTGCCTATCGTTGAAATTGATAACTTATTACTATTTTAATTTTCGCAGCAAATCTTAAACTTCATTCACACCAAAACTGATCTAAAAAATAAAGAGATTTGGCCAATCTAGGACATGAGGTGATAATGGCAGTAGATAGCTTGACAATCTCTGAGCTAAAGCTACGGATATTGCTGTTGTCATTTCTCCACTCCCATCCCCTACAACCTAGATAATCTGCACCTCCCCCAGCAATTACCTGTGGCTGAAGAGATGCGATAATCTCAACATATTGTTACAATACTTAACAACATTAAACTGACAGTGGCTTCTTCATGATGGTTAAGACACTTCCCCCTTCCGAAAAAATTCCTGTAGACAGTCGCGGAGGCGAATTGTCAGTGATTGAAGTAGTACCAACTAAAAATGTGGTGACAGAGTCGCCAGATAGAACAGCATTTGCTCATCGAGTCATAGACACGGCCGCAGTTGAACCGGAGACAATTCTTTACGACCCCATAGAAATCCAAGTTCAATACAGCAATAAACCTCTACAAGTGTTGAACCGGATTTTAACGGTTTTGCGTCCAACCCTGGCTTTTGTTTTGGGGATTTGGTGGGATAGTAAACGGGGAATCGTGGTTAAAAATGACCGTCGCCGAGCCATCCAATTGCGGGAATTACTGACAAAGTTAGGGCCAGCATATATCAAAATTGGTCAAGCACTGTCCACTCGTCCAGATTTAGTTCCTCCTCTGTATTTAGAAGAATTAGCCAGACTGCAAGACCAGTTACCAGCTTTCCCCAATGAAATCGCCTATCAATTCATTGAGGAAGAATTGGGAGCAACACCAGAGGAAATTTACGCGGAATTGTCTCCCCAACCCATCGCAGCGGCTTCCTTGGGACAGGTATATAAAGGAAGGTTAAAAACAGGGGAAGAAGTCGCTGTTAAGGTACAACGCCCGGATTTACGGGAGATTATCACTATAGATTTATATATTTTGCGTCGCTTGGCTGCCTGGGTACAGCGCAGTGTTAAACGGGTACGCAGTGATTTAGTCGGGATTTTAGATGAATTAGGCGATCGCATTTTTGAAGAAATGGATTATATCCATGAGGGTGAGAATGCAGAACGCTTTTTTAAATTATACGGTCATATTCAGGATATATACGTACCAAAAATTTATTGGGAATATACAAACCGTCGTGTTTTGACGATGGAATGGATTAACGGGGTGAAATTAACCCAACCGAAAGAAATTAACGCCTTGGGTATCAATGCCAGGTATTTAATTGAGGTGGGTGTGCAATGTTCCCTACGTCAATTACTAGAACATGGCTTTTTCCACGCTGACCCCCACCCTGGTAATTTGCTAGCTACCTTTGACGGGAAATTAGCCTATCTCGACTTTGGGATGATGAGCGAAATTAAACCACCCCAACGATATGGTTTAATAGAGGCGATCGTTCATGTTGTTAACCGGGACTTTGATTCTTTAGCCCAGGACTACGTTAAATTAGAGTTTCTCTCACCAGAAACTGACCTGACACCAATTATTCCTGCCTTTGCAAAAGTATTTGCTAATGCTCAAGGTGCAAGTGTTGCTGAACTGAATATTAAAAGCATCACCGATGAACTCTCAGCATTAATGTACGAATATCCCTTCAGAGTTCCGCCATACTACGCTTTAATTATTCGTTCTCTTGTCACCTTAGAAGGAATTGCTATCTATATAGATCCCAATTTCAAAGTTCTCAGTGAAGCTTATCCCTACGTTTCTAAACGACTACTCACCGACCCAGCCGATGAATTAAGAACATCATTAAAAGATTTACTGTTTAAAGATGGGAAATTCCGTTGGAATCGCTTAGAAAACTTATTAAAAAATGCTCGTAATAGTCAAGATTACGACTTTAATTTAGTTGTGAATCAAGGAGTCGAATTTTTAACTTCTGAACGGGGTGCATTTATTAGAGACAAACTAGTAGATGAATTTTTCAACGGCATAGATGCTGTGAGCAGAAACACCTTGCATAACTTCACCTCTCTACTCCGAGAAAGAGTTGGCATCACAGCCGTCAATGAAGTTGCCGCAGCCACAGTTGAACAACAACAAACCTTGGAATATATCCAAAGAATTGTGGGAATTTTGCGGGAAACTAGAGGTTTTGATGCTACTAAAATAGCGCCTCAATTAGCTCAAATCATTGTTAATCCTGGAGTACAACGTTTAGGTCAACAAATTGCTAATCGAGTCGTCCAAAAAGCCATTACTCGCATTATTCGGCAAATTTTAACCGAACCAATAGAGGTGAAGTAACCTGATAAATTTTTAAATAGGAGTTACAGAAGTTCAGAAGTATGCCTACGGCACGCTGCGCGAACAGAAGTTACAGAAGTTCAGATACGTAGGTTGGGTTGAACAGAGTGAAACCCAACACTTCAAAAGATTGTGGATGTTGGATTATGCCTACTACACCCTACACGTCGTCCCTCAAACACCAGTTGCTACAACTGGGGAAACCCCGCAACGCAAAGGTCTCCAACCTACATCTGTAACAATCATTTTTCAAATGAGTATAACTTTATGACCAAAAATCAGTAACTTCATACCCCAAATCTGCTAACATCTGCCGCAGTAGAGGTAAACTCAAACCAATTACGTTACTGTGGCAACCCTCGATTTTTTCCACAAACAAACTGCCAAACCCTTCTAAGGCAAAAGCACCAGCACATTTCAGGGGTTCATCTGTAGCTACATAGGCAGAAATAGCGCGATCGCTCATCTTAGCAAAATATACCCTCGTTACTTGACACTTGACAACAGAGCGATTTTGTATGGTATCAATCAAGATATGGCCAGTATATAAATCACCAACATTATCTTGCATTAATTGCCAACGAGCGATCGCTTCATCAGCATTGGCAGGTTTACCATAAATCTCACCATTAATCGCCAAAACCGAATCACAACCCATAATCAAAGCAGAGGGAAATTGTGATATCACAGTTTCTGCCTTACACTTAGCCAAAGTTTGTACTAAATTACCAGGTTCAGTCAATGGAATTTGCGACTCATCAAAATCACTGGGGCAAACTATCGGTTCTATCCCCACGGTTTGCAATAACCGACGACGCGCAGGAGAAGCAGAAGCAAGTACAAAAGGTGGAATTGTCATAGTAGATGATGATAAAAGAATTGGTAATTGTTGTTGCTGACCAATTACCAATAACCAATTACTAATTAATAGACAGTAAAAGAATTCACTGATTCATCAATTAATCGTCGGAGTTTCGACCAACGTTTTTCTGGCACTGACGCATTAAAAGTAAAAAGCTTGCCACGACTCACAGCCACACTAGCAATGTTGTGTCTTTGCTGTTTTTGGGGAAGTGTGACCAGGTATTCTAAGAGGTAATAGATTTTTCCATCAGTTTCCTTCTGGGCTGCATTAACTAATTCCGCAGACCGTCCTGAACCTTCTGGTGCTAAAGCGACTTTTCCTAATTTATATCCAATTTCTGTTGGTGTTCCCAATTCTGTCAAAGTCTTACCGGCAGAAACAGGACTAATGACCACAGAAACGTTTTCAGAAATTTCAATTAAATCATGGAAAACCACATCAGGGCCGTTAGCAACTTTCACTTGCACCCAGCCATTAGGATATGAAAACTGATAGCCATCACCAGTATCTACAAAACTTTTGAGTCCAGCCGCAGATGCTTCACTAGGGTGACTGAGGCTGAAACTGAATACCAACAGTAAGATTAACGCAATTCGTTTCCACATTGAACAAAATTCCTTTCGGCTGGAAGCAATATCAGACAAGGATTATTACAAATTTTTATTTTCCCATTAATGTGGTACGTTTTAGGCTATGGAGACGATATTGATTATCCGGTGCTGAACATTTTTCAGTAAGTATGTTGGTTGTGAGGTGAATTGCACCAATCAAATCTACTGCTAGGTCAATTTTTTAGCAATTAATCAATCAAAATCTGCTACCGAATGACATATTTTCCGAAATTGAGACTTTAATTTTCCAAGCTTTTCGCCAGATTTATTCTCTATGTGTACCTCTTTTGGATATTGAATTTTTACCACAGGCAATTAACTGAGATAACTTCTATGATCAAGTTAAATAATTTGTAAAACAACCAATGTCATATCATCAGTGTTTTGCCTATCAGCACCAATGAATAGCTGCACTTGGTCAAACAGATAATCTACAATTTCTTGGGGGCCATTGCAGTATTTACAAGCGGTGCTAAAGCAACTAATAAAATTGTCCTCGTCGAAGCGATCGCCCCCAGCCGAAGCTGCATCGGTTAAACCATCGGTATAATATATTATGGTGTCCCCTGGTTCTAACTGTGCCTGAGCATCTTCATATTGACTATTGGCATCTAAACCAATCAACATCCCTAAAGTATCTAATCTACTGACTGTTTTCGTCGCTGCGTGCCACCATAAAGGGGGATTATGGGCCGCATTACTGTAAGACAAAATTCGAGTTTGGGGATTATATTCTGAGTAAAATAACGTGATAAAGCGATGGGAATTTTCCAAATCTGCATACATGACTCGATTCAAATTTTGTAAAATTCCCGCCGGTGAATTACCATGTAATACTTCACCCCGTAGCATTCCCCGCATCATCGTCATAATCAAACCTGCGGGAACACCTTTACCCATCACATCCCCAATTACTAAACCCCAACTAACCTCATCTGCACTAGCAGAATTATTTGCTCGTAATTGATTGTGATTAGTGGAAATAAAGTCATAATAATCCCCACCCACACGGTTAGCTGGTTTACAACGTGCAGCTAATGTCACACCAGGAATACTTGGACATTGACGGGGTAAAAGTCGGCGTTGAATTTCTGCACCAATTTCTAATTCTTGATCGAGACGTTCTTTCTTTCTCAGTTCAACTGCCAGTTCATCATTTTCAATTGCCACTGCGGTTTGGTCTGCAACCAACCTGACTAATTTTTGTCGAGTTTCCGTCCAACTATATTCTGGGTCACGACTTAAAACATACAACCAACCTCTTTCTGTATGTTTCACTAAAATTGCTGTTCCAAATATTTGCACATCTGGCCCTAAATATTGGTGCATTTGATCATCTAAAATACCTGGGGATGTAGCGAGGGGAACAGAATTAGGTAAAAGTGTAATTTGACTTGTAGCTGTTTCTAAAGCTTTTCTAATATTTTTTCGTTGTTGACTATCTTGCCAATGTAACTGTTCTAGGCGAATTTGACCGTTAGGTTTGTAGAGAAAAAGAGCGCTACCATCTGCATCTGTCACTCTGGTAGCCATCAAGGGAATAAGTTCTAAAAACTGATTTAAATTATTAAAACTTCTGAGGGCAAATCCTAAAGAACTAAGTAAATCTTGAATTTTATTTTGTTCCCGGTGCAGTCTAGCCACAAGTTCTTTGAGCGCCACAACTGGCGTGACATCTGTTGCGGCGTTACTATTACTGTCAGTTGAGTGAGAAGGAACTTGAGACACGGGTAGAAATAATAAAGATTAAGTAAATTTATGATATTTTATAAATCTTTCCCCTTTCCCATCGCTCAATCATATTCGACAAGATTAGTGATTTTAGCAAGAGTAGAAAGACGGAGGACTTATTTTGTATAAGTATTACATTTACTGATTGTATTTTCTGCAAATTCCTCAAATTTGCATTTATGTCTTTTTTATTTCAAAATCACCTATTGGCAGTCGGTAATTTTAATGATATGTTGGAAGGTTTTTCATTTTTTCATAACTGATTTAGCAATTCCTATATCTGGAGAAATATAAACTTGTTAGGCAGCAAAATTACCTCTCATCCTTCTAGAGTAGCTATTGCCTGTCATCTGTAAAGAAGAAACAAGTCTTTGGAGATAGTTTCTTTGACAAGTTGACTATATTTAGCAATAAGCTATGAAACCACAAATTTCATACCTGTAAAACTAAGGAAGTTAAAATGGGAGATAAACATTTAACTTGTATACCATAAATTTTTCAAAAATTCGCTTTCATAGTTTTTTTCTATCTATAGCCTCTATATCCGCAAAGTTGGAGGCTGCAACCTCACACTTTGTATTGGTTGGAGAGGGGCAAATGAAAAAGCCTAACAGTTATAGCAGGTGACAGGTAACATGTGAGCCAGAAACCCCTATGAGCTACTGGCCTTCGCGTAGCGTGCCGGAGGCATTATCCGAAGGGGTGACAGTGCTCAAAGCCTTTGGGTGTCTGAGCTTTAGTTTTAGTTACTGTCCTAACTGCTGTGTTTACGGCTATAACTGTTAGGCTTTAATTCGTGGGCTAACTGAAGAAACTAGCCACTCAATAAGGCTTCAGTGAATTCATAACTAGAAAATGGGCGGAGGTCTTCGATTCCTTCTCCCGCACCTATAAAGCGGATAGGTAAGCCTAATTGTTGAACTACTGCTAGGGCTACTCCTCCTTTGGCCGTACCGTCTAGCTTAGTTAAAACTACGCCACTGAGTTGGGCTGCTTGGGAAAAGACTTCTGCTTGACGTAGACCGTTTTGCCCCAAGGTAGCATCTAGGACTAATAATGACTCAATATGAGCATCCGGCGCTTTTTTATCAATGATTTTGCGAACTTTACTCAGTTCATCCATTAAGTTTTTCTTGTTTTGCAGCCTTCCTGCTGTATCAACTAGCAGTAACTCTGTTTGTCGGGACTGGGCTGCTGTAATGGCATCAAATACCACTGCGGCAGGGTCTGTGTTTTTGCCTGGGTTGGCAATGACTTCGACTCCGCTTCTACTACCCCAGACTTTCACCTGTTCAACTGCGGCAGCCCGGAAGGTATCTGCTGCCCCAATTAGACATTTATAGCCGGATTTTTGGGCTAAATGAGCTAGTTTACCGATGGTTGTGGTTTTACCTGCACCATTTACCCCCGTGATTAACCAAATATTGAGGGTGTCTTTGGTGGGAGCAAAGTTTACTTTTGATGATGCTTTGATCGGCTGATCTAGCATATCGCGAATAATTTCTTTCAGGTAGGCGATCGCTTGCTCTGGTGGTGTTACCTCATCTCTGAGCTTTTTCTGTAGGGCAGTAATAATCAAGTCTGTGGCTTCTACACCCACATCTGCTTGCAGCAACAGTGCTTCAATTTCCGTCACTGCTGCTTGATTGAGAGGCCCTTGACCAACAACTGCTTTCAGTTGGTTGAGGAAATTCCGGCGAGTTTTATCTAAACCTTGACGTAGCTTTTTCAGCCAATTAATTTCTTCTATAGAAATATCTTCTGCTTTTCTACCTTGGGCAGCTAAAACTTCTGTTGACCATACAAACCCTTCATCAAATGCTACTTCCTCAACATCAGCTTCTGCAACATCAGCTTCTGCAACTGATGTTTCTGGACTCACAGCCACAGGTTCTATGGTTTCTACTTCTGGCTGTGCAACATCAATGGCATTGGCAATTAATCTTTCCTGTTTAGCTTCTCTTTCTGCTGCTGCCCGTTCTAAAAAAGATAAGGTAGCTGGGGCTTGAGTTGGCGTAACAACATCTTGATTTTCTGCTTCTTTCGTAGCTTCTACTACAGTTTCCACTGGTGCAGGTTCTTCCGTCACCGCACTCACTTCTAACTCAGGAGTTGGGGTTTCTGGAGTGGTATCAGTTGTAGTTTCTGCTGTGACAGCTTCTGTAACAACTTCTGGTGTTGGTTCTGTTTCTGGTTGAGGAACATCTTCCGTTTCAGTGGCTTGCTGTTTCTGCTGAATATTTTTGTAAGCAGCTTTAGCAAATGCCAACATATCCGCCGTATCGATTGCAGGTTCTGGGGCAGCTTCTGGTTGGGCAGTTTCTGAAGACTGAGTTTCCCCCTGGGACTGTTGTTCAGGGGTGTTGGAGGAATTTTCTTGACGACGGAACCAATTAAAAGCCATTGCAGAAGTTTAAGTTTTGATGAAAGTTATTTGTATAGTAATTGTCCAATAAGTCTAGGTTAATTCGGCATTTCTGATAGTTTCACCTGGGACAGCTATAGTTCTACCTTCATGCAGGTTGTTTTTGCTCTGTCACGCGACGGAGAACACCATTAATAAAGCGATGTCCGTCTTCTCCACTGTAGCGTTTTGCTAACTCTACTGCTTCATTGATGGCTATGCTGGCTGGTACGCCCATGAAATTCATTTCTGCCACAGCTATTTGTAAAATATCTCTGTCAATTTGTGCCAATCGGGTGACTTGCCAATCAACTAAAGCACCAGAAATCATTTGGTCAATGACGCTGCGGTTTTCGTTTACAGAAATCACGATCGCTTTAGCATAGTTACGGACTTCTTTATCTTGATTGGCTAGTTGAATCAATTCGGGAAAGTCAACAGATGTACCCAATTGATTAATGGCTGTTTGGGTATAGTTGATCGCTTCTTTGAGCATGGTTCTAGCTGTATTCAGGTCTGAGGCCCTAGTTTCGCTACTCAGAAGGCGATCGTTACTACGTTGTAGTTCTGCCGCAGCGTTGTCTAAAGTATCTTGGACTTCCGTGGTCAGGGTGCGGACTGCTCCCAATACTAGCTTTGATACCAACTGCTCATCTGATAATTTTTCTAATTTTTTGGGGTTGACTGGCAGCTGACTTAAGCTCAGAAGTGCCAATTCACGGGCTATTTGTTGGGGTTTACGAGGTTGCATAATAGTAGGAAAAATGAGATCAGAAATAATTAACTAGAACAGACAAGCTTATCAATTGTCACACAAGTTAAACAACAAGCTTATTCATTAACTGATAACTTTGTCAGTATAATTTTCAATTTCTTCCACTGCCACTACCTGTGGTTGGCTTTCTAGTACAGGTACGGTAGTTGTGAAGGAGATGGAGGAGAGGGAAGTATTAGGGGCAACGATACCACCAGAGACAATGATTTTAAAGGCATCCTCAATGGATAAGTTTAAGTTGATTACTTCCTCTTCCGGGACTACTGCATACCATCCTGTGGTAGGGTTGGGTGTAGTAGGAATAAACACGCTCAAAACAGGACGGGAGAGTTGAGTTTGAATTTCACTACTCATGGCTCCAGTCACAAATGCGATCGCCCACATGCCTCGACGTGGATATTCAACTAGCACCACACGGCGAAATTTCCCGTTAGAATCTTTGAGTAATGTTTCTAGTAGCTGTTTGAGGGTTTTATAGACTTGACCCGCTAAGGGGATAGCCTGTAATAACTGCTCACCTACATCTAGCAACCAACGTCCAGCGATATTCCGTGCCATCAAGCCAATTAACAGAATACTGAACAGTGGCACAGCCAATCCCACTAACAGATTCAAAAAATTGACTAAAATCGGGTTTAAACCATCAAAGGGATTCAGTTGTTTGGGAACTTGAGTGAGAAAGTCAATTACCCAATTAGCGACAGTTATTGTTAACCAAATCGTGGTAGCCAGGGGAATTACCACTAATAAACCAGCAATCAGGTCATTTTTTAAGTCCTGTTTCAAGCGCTCAATGACCAAAGCCTGATTCTCCTTTTTTAGGCTAGTAAAACTTTGATGATTAGTATCCATAAACCCATGGGGTGATCCCAAATCCGAAATTCATCGATTTTATAGACCTCGGCCAAATGAGATGGCAGTTACTGAATTTTTAATAATGTTACTTTTCTTTGTAATAGCTGTGAATGATTATTGCAATTTTGAGGTGTAATACTAATACTACCGCGCCCTTGCACTAGATGGTAATCAATCTGTGGCACCGATTAAAAAGCCTGGAGACTAGTGTTGACAAGCAACTAACCTAGCTTTCCCCAGGAATTATAGTAATAAAAACTTTTGTTAAGAAAATTAAGCTTATGAACAGATCATGTTTAGTGAATTACCCATGATGCTTTCATCTGTGCGGAGATAGAGGCTTTATTTTAGCTGTCCTTCTCCCACCAGCACTTTCGTCTCTAACTCAGGTGTAGGAAGATGCTTCATTTCCCAAGCCTTGAGCAAAATCAGGTATTCATAAAATGTCTGCAAAGTACACCAAGCTAAACCTGCACGTCCATCTAAACAACCACCCAAGAAGAAATACATATAAAGGAAGCGGAGTAAGGGTCTACCTGGTAGACGCAAAGACAAGTCTTTTAGCGCACGACGTTTTTCTACCTCGGATTTGCCGAAAAATAAGTTGAGCCAATTCACCTTACCATTTTCTAGCTGATGCAATGTTTCTCTAGCTTCATCTGTAGAATAACGGTTGTGTTTTTCAATCCAGCGACTCAAGCCTTTGCTACAAGTGTAATGGGGATAGTTTTCTTTTAAAAAGCCTGTTACACCTTCACATACTTCTCGTTCTGTGTGACCATAGTCATCGAACCAGACTTTACCATGACGGAAAAGGCGTAACTGGTAACGCGGATATTGGGTGCTATAACGAATCCAACGATTCATAAACATCACTTTTTCCGCGACGTAATAGGAATTAAAATTGGGGTCTTTGGTAGCGGCTACACATTCAGCAAACAACTCTGGTGTCATTCTTTCGTCTGCTTCCAGAATGTAAACCCATTCGTATTTGGGTGGAATCGACTCCAGCATCCAGGTGCGTTGACGACCGTGACTTTCAAAGGCGTGTTGGACAAACCGCACTGGGTAAAGACTGGCAATTTCAGCAGTGCGATCGCTACTAAAAGAGTCTACTACAATGATATCGTCTGATAGCATCGCTGACTCAATACAAGCGGCGATATCCAGTTCTTCGTTATAGGTCAATATGTAAATTGAAATCATCGGCAAGTCTATATGGATTTACTTAATGTGAAAATCTTGCGAATTTAAGTCCAGAAACAGCCCCAAATATGTGGTATAAAAATTGTCAAAATATTTAAATGTAAATTCTACTTTTGGATAGACCAAGAGAACATATCCTCACGCAAAAATACTTTTCACCTTGTTTCCTGTTCTCTCTGGCTGCTATATTTCTAATCTTCAAATCACAAACAAGGAGTGGCAGCAGGATTATAATTAACAAATCAATTGTCCATCCTCACTGCCAGATTAATATTGACCTAACGTACTGGCACCTTACGTTTACCACCACCACCTTGGAGAATACCCAGGCTTCTGAGTCCAGTCCAACCAATCACAATAAAACCAATAGACAATAACAAACTACTAACACCAATTCGCAATTCCTTGGAAGCATCTTCCTGAGTTTGTTTTATTCTTTGTTCTTTTTGGGTACGAACTTGGGTAATACGTTGTTGTGCTAATTGGTTTGGTTCAGTTTGCTTGGCGATAAAATCATCCAAGGCTTTGGGATTAGTTTTATACTGCTTGAGTAGCTCTTTTTGCTCCGCAGGGATTTGATTATTTTGGAGCGCCTGATTATATTTTTGCTCATCCCTGACCAATTCATCCAATTGACCAGCCAATTGTTCTTTCAGCGCAGCACGTTGCCTATCCAAAGCAACCTTGACCTGATCATTACTACCCAATTGTGTTTGAAATTGAGCTAATTGGTTGTTAACTTGTCTTTCTAGCTGATCTGCTTCCTGGTTGATTCTGGTTAATGTCTGACCTTTAACTTGGTTGACGTTATTCAGATGTAGTGGAAAAATCAACAAAAACATTAGACCTAAAACACTGGATAAGATAAAAGCTGGTAATTTCAGGTCTAGACCTGGTGAACGACCAGTATCACTATTGTTCTCAATCCAATCACCAGCTAACAGAATTGCCAAGCCCACCATTGGCACAATGCCTCTTTCTACCAAATTTCTGCCCAGGCTAATTTGCCATAATTGGTTGGTGGGCTGGAAAGGGAACAATAAGAACAAAAAGTCAAGTAAAAAGGATAACAAGCAGATTATCCCTACTATCTTTAAAGATAGGGTGACGCTAGAGGGAACAGAACGATTAACCATTTTTTTTCAAATTAGTTCTCAATAAATATAGATTGCCATATTTAAAGTTACTTGAATATTGTTACCACAACCGTGGGTATTATGCAGAACATCAAAGATAAATTCATAAATACCGCGATTAAATTTGACAAATCATTACATTTACAAGGTATTAATGAATAAATTAAGTACAAAAAAATACACTAACGCTATTATCCCATCTCAGTGAAATAACAAAATAGGAAATTGTTGTGTAGACTACGTTATCTTGGTGGACATTTTCTTAACTAGAAGCAATTTGCTCCCAAACATAGATATCCTCTGGTCTGTCAACATCACTTAAAGGCGTTAAGTATGCGAGAGACAAATTTTGTTGATGAGCAGTTGCCACTGTTTGTGTGAAGACTTGAGCAGTTCCCCATTCAATGTTGAAAAACAACTCTGGGATTGCTTGCTTTAAGCCAATTAAGTAATAACCTCCATCTAGAGCAGGCCCAAGGACTACATCTACAGATTTTAATTGCTCAAAAGCTGTAGATAAAATTTTTGCATTGATACCAGGACAGTCAGTACCAATTATAACCACTTTTGATGCACCTCTGTGTAAAGCCTCTGTTAGCGATCGCACCATTTTCTGTCCTAAATTTCCTTCCCCTTGCACAGAGTAAGTCCAATGTGAACCTAACCAAGCCTGTATTAGTTCCAGACTACCACCGACAAAGCGCACTTCCCCAGATACCAGGAAATCTGTTTGCAATTCCTGCACCTGTTTCAGGGTATGTTCGGTCATCAATTTGTGTAAATTAGCAGCACCAATTTCTCCCAACAAGGGAATTATTCGAGTTTTTGTAGTTCCTGGTTCTGGATAACGAGTAAAAATAATTACGTGATTTTTTTGTAAATTTTCGTCAGAATTTACCACTCAATTCTCAATTTAAGATTTAGATATATACTTTTATTCCTAGCAAGTGGTGGGCTGTAACACCCACCGTTCATAATTCCCGCAGTTTTTGTGAGATTTTCTCGCTAAATCAAGGTTTTTGATTAAGTTTGCAAATAACCAAAGGTAAACAGTTGTTTCTTTTCGTCATCACAACATGGTTGAATGATACCAATATGACAAAAAGTACGTAAAATCAGGTATTCCCAACCACCGAAATTACCTGATGCCTGCCTTGAATATTCTGAATAAGTCAACCCTAGAATTAGGGTTGCTTTGGTCAAGAAGATTTAGAAATGGTTGAGGTTGATACCAGCTTCTTTGGCCATTGCTTCTATACCTTTGATTTCCAAGGTTTTGATAGCCTTGGTAGATAGCTTTAGTTTTACCCAACGATTACCACCGGGCCACCAAATCCGCTTGGTTTGTAAGTTAGCGTGTTGTAAACGCTTGGTACGACGATGGGAGTGGGAAATGCTGAAAGCATTATTAGCTTTTTTGCCGGTGAGTTGACAACGACGGGACATTGCAAATATCTCCAGTTTACTATTTAGGTACAACCTTTCTATTTTATCGGCACTTGCTATATACTCCACATCTTTTCCAAAATTACAGGTAACAGGTGACAGGTGATAGGTGACAGTATGAGTTATTTTCTACTGCTGTACACTTCTCTTTCCTGTCTCTACTACCTTATTCAGAGATGGAATTGTCAATTACCAGATTTGTAATAGCTTCAAGGTTTAGAAAAACCAACCGTAGGAGTGTAAACCTTTACCTAAAAGATTGACTCCCAGATAGCAAACCCAAACAATGGCAAAACCAGCAGATGCTAAAATAGCAGGTCTGCGACCTTGCCAACCACGAGTGATTCTTGCGTGTAGGTAAGCTGCAAAGACTAACCAAGTAATTAATGCCCAAGTTTCTTTCGGGTCCCAACTCCAGTAAGAACCCCAGGCTTCATTAGCCCAAACAGCACCAGCAATAATACCAATGGTGAGGAGAGGAAATCCTAAACCAATAATGCGGTAACTGATGTTATCTAGTGTTTCTGCCAAGTTGAGACGTTGGGGTGACAGGGTTGGGGAAGTGGAAATTTGAGATTGGGAATTAGTAACAGTGGTGTTAACCAAATCTAATACAGCAATTCCATTTCCGTTGTTGTTACTCTCCACACGAGCATAGCCGTTGTTTTCTACTGGGGGTGTGATGGGTTGAGTAACTAATTCTCCAGCTTTGTGGAGTTTGTAACCGTTGCTGCGATAGCCACCGGTACCAACGGAACTACCCTGTAATTGAATATTTTGACCACGAGTGACAATTAAAAAAGCGATCGCTAGGAGAGAACCAACCATTAAGGCCGCATAACTCAACATCATTACACTGACGTGCATCATCAGCCAATTGGATTTGAGTGCAGGTACTAGAGGTTCTGCTACTTGCATGTCTGATGGTAGGGTCAGAGTCGCAAAAGCGGTGATACTCATAGCCACGGGAGCAGTTACAACCCCTACTAAGCGACTACGACTGTTATATTCTGCAATTAGATGGATGGCGGTAATTCCCCAAGTCAGGAAAAATAAAGATTCATAGAGATTACTCAGGGGAAAATAGCCAGCTTCTATCCATCTGGCTCCTAGTAAAGTAGCAATACACAAATTAGCGATCGCCATTCCAGCTGTACCCAAAGCTGCTGTTGCGGGTAAATTTGGAAAAGCTGCCCCTAGCCAATACACCAGCATTGTACAGAAAAGGACGGCAAACGAGGCATTATCTAGCCAATTCTGGAGTACAACCAGATTCATAAAACAGTTCTCCCCAGTGGATATTTGAAGATATCAATTCCGACTGTTTTGATCCTATCAAAAGGGGAGAGGAGTTCAGGAGTCAGTAGGGGCGGGTTTACAGATATCATCAACTATGAACGAGAATTTTGGTAAACCCGCCCGTACAGGAGTATGCCTACGGCAAGCTGCGCGAACAGGAGTATGGCTGCGGGCTGCGTCACATCTGCGGAATGTGGGTTTAAAAATGCCAGAATTCAGCAGCGATGGCATTAATTATTCTGTAACTCCTGCAACTTCTGTAACTTCTGTCTTCTTCTTTCTGCCTCCTATTGGCTATTTTTCTTGAGTGTGATGAAAATGTCGTAGCGGTTGCTGTGTTTGTCGTTGACGGCGGTTGTTACTCCTATGGTGCGTGTTGCAGCTAGTAGGTTTTTTTGATTGGGAAGTAGCGTATTGAGACTAAAGCTGTTGACGGCTTTGTCTACATCTAAGAAAAATTGACTGTTGGGATGATTGATTTCTGTTGGTACTGTTTGCTGAAAGGGTTGAGTGCTAGCTAGGGTGGTGCTGGGTTGAGAAATGATTTTTTCGCTGACGGGAGCACCTAATGTAAAAAAGGCAACATCTCCATCTAACCAGCCGCGAGTTGCTGTGAGAGTCCCAAATGGTGCAATCCAGTTAATGACTGGTTTACCACCTACTGTAGCTGGTTGGATTTGAAATTGGTATTGACTTTTCATCGCCTCATCTAGCTTTTGCAGGGCATTTTCTGCGATTTGGCGATCGCTCACCTGTACCATTAATGCTAAACCTGCACGGAAGTTTTCAGCGTTTTCATTTTGGGTGATATTGGGAATGACGGATACGGAAAATTCTCCTTTCATCCAACTGAGCAAATCCTGTTCTAAATCCAGATTGGTCAGTGATTTCACACCTTGACGTAGTTGTTCTGGAGGAAGTGGTGATAAAGGATTTCCTTGAGAAGTAGAAACATAATCTCCCCACAGTCTTTGTAAATTACTACCAGAAAGCATCATTAAGGTTTCCCCTGGTAGGCGGTTTTGCATATTGCCCGCTTTGTTTTCTACCGCTAAAACTTTTTGGCTATTGGGGTTTAACCAGGAAACTCCTTTAATCCGCATTCCTTCTGGTTCTAGGGTGACAGTTCCCCCTAAACCTTGGTTATTTTGGAGTTGTGTTAAAACTTGAGCGGGTAAAGCCCGATTGGGAGCAGAGGTGGCGATGCGTGCTGCTAAGGGTAAGTTGACGTAAAACTGAGCGAAAGGTTGATAGCTAGAGAGTTTGGAGAAATTGTCAGCAAAACCTGGGCTATTAGCTAGAGATACTTTATTTTTATAGGCATCAATGGCTCTTTCTGTGATTTGAGGACTATCGGCAATCACTAAAAATCGTTCGTCAATTAATGCGGCGGAAATTTTTCCGTCTTTTTGACCTTCAGCTTGTTTAATGGTGATGCCTTGATAGGTGCGGTCAACCCATTGACCTTGTTTAAGGGCTTTTGGCTGGGCTAAGATACTTTTTGCACTTTGGATATTTTTGATGGGCATAACCATCATCATGGACTGCCCAGAGTTTGCCTCAGTGCTATTGGGGGTAGAGGGAGGAGCTAGCATAGCAATGGTGACAGCATCCCCTACCCAAGGCTGAATATCTGTTTGGAAGTTATAGCCGTTATCAGTGAGAAAGCGATCGCCAAAGGTCTTTTGCAAGCGATCGCGCCATTGGGTGAGATTCTTATCTAACTCCCCTTGAGTTTCTGGTGTGCCAAACTTCCGCAATTGCTGCCATTGTTTAGGGTCTGTAGAGAGAGAAACTGCAAATAAGGCATCTTGGGGAATCATATTTACCCCCACAGGCAAATCTCTCGATAATGGTTGTCCTTGAGTAAACAGCCGATATGCTGGTATGCCTATACAAATTAACAATCCAGCAGTCGAGAGCGTCACCGCTAGTGACGACGGTTTCTGATTGTTCTCTTTCTTCACAGCAGACACAACAGGTAGTGCCATTTAAATATATACCTAAATAATTGCCAACAAATTACTTGCTTGATTTGCCTAGTCTGATTGAAGGTTGAAACTTCACCAAGACAGCAAACTAGCTCAATTTATTTACCCTGAGTCTCTTGGTTACTGCGTTAATAACCTGCAATTAACTTTTAGAAAAACAAGGTGCTTGTAGTCAGTTACCTTTTCTAGCATGGTTTATAGAATTTAGCAGGTAAATCAACACAAAAGACTCTACCTGAAATCAGGTGACAGGGAAGAGATGACAGATTTTTGATTGAATTTGTCTATCAACAACCCAAAATCCTAACTCTCAAATTTATTCCACGTCTATGGCTGAGGAGTCACCAAAATATCTATCCTGGAAAACCCATAAATATACTTATAGACCAATAAAGTTCAAGTCAAAAACATCAATTATGTAGGTTGGTTTGACCCAAGGAATCCCAACATGATCAATGCTGCTGTTGTTGGTTAGCGCGATCGCTTAACCCATGTATTTACTGATAGACATTGTACAACCTATACAAAATATGGCAAAGACCTGGTGTGTTGACACTTTCCCGGCTAAAGGTGAGGAGATTCTACATATCGCTGTTGTAAGGGCGGGTTTACAGAGATTTGTATCTTTCCACACAGAATATCGGTAAACCCGCCCCTACTCTTAAATACTTCAAATACCAAATTAAAAATTGTGTTTATTTTTCCATTCTCTTAATCATCTGCACTCAAATGGGTAGCACCCAAATATTTTGTTAAATAAGGCGAAAATACTTCATAAATTAATGTTAAAGGCTGTCCGTGATGCCAAAACAAATAGTGGCGACCCCAGAACGGCCCAGGCTGATTAAATCCTGCCTCTAATGCTGGAGAATCACCGTAATAAATTCCCCGAATATCTCGATATAATTCTGTACGAATCCGGGCTAAACTGGCCCAAATTGGTAAAGAACGATTCTGTAAATATTCGTCTACGTGGCTAGCTTCCCACCATGAGGTAGCATAGCCCAATCTTTGACCAGAGGCAGTCCTTAGCCATACCTGTCGTCGCAATCTTGGCCCTGCTACGGCTTGAATTAGATCGGGCGCACCATCTAAATTCGAGCCAATTAAAGACATATCAATCACATCAACTTCTATCGGCTCACCTGTCAATAGTTGCAGGTGTCTGGTTGGGGAACCGTCGCCTAAAAGTAGCAATTGCCAAGCTGGAGCTAACTGGGTATGTGGTAAACTCTGCTGAATCACCTCCTCCCCTCCTTGCCAAATTGGGTTGAGGCGATACCAAGCACTTGGCAGTGTTAAGTTGTTGGTTGGCGTAACTGTACTAGTCAATTTTCTTTACAAAAGTTCACCTATCTCTATGAAAGCACAAAAAATAAACCCTCAGCTACTAGCCGAGGGATATGTCATGTGATGAATTGATTAAATGGAATAAAAAAGCGGGAAAGATTTGGCATCTTTTGGTTTTACGTACACTCGCTCCTGTGGTTCCAAATTTAGCTCATCAAAGCGATCGCGTGTCAAATGTGCCATGACGAATTGTCCATCATCTAAGGTGAGTTCGACTTGAATTTCCCAACCTAAATGAATGACTCTGCTTACTGTTGCAGATGTTGTCGCACCGTTAGCGATTTTTTCCACGATTACGTCTTGGGGACGCAAGAATACTTCTGGATTGGGTGAGTCAAAACCGGTGCTTTGGAAAATTTTGGAAGAACTGGGTAAAACGTTGACTGGGCCAATAAAGCTCATGACAAAAGCCGAAGCTGGGCGATCGTAAATTTCTGCTGGTGTCCCAATTTGTTCTACTTTTCCTTGATTCATCACTACTAGTTCGTCAGCCACTTCCATTGCTTCTTCCTGGTCATGGGTAACGAAAACTGTGGTGACGTGAACTTCATCATGAAGACGACGTAACCAAGCCCGTAAATCTTTTCTAACTTTGGCATCTAATGCGCCAAATGGCTCATCCAATAATAGTACGTTGGGTTCTACTGCCAATGCTCTGGCTAGGGCTACCCGTTGTCTTTGTCCACCAGAAAGTTGGGAAGGATAGCGATCGCCGAGTCCATGCAACTGTACCAATTCTAGTAACTGCTCAACACGACCGGCTATTTTCTTTTTCGCTACTTTACGAATTTCTAAACCAAAGGCCACGTTTTGACGTACAGTTAAATGCTTAAATAAAGCATAATGCTGAAATACAAAGCCAATGTTTCTTTCTTGCACACTTTGGTGTGTTGCATCCTTGCCTGTGAGATAAATCTTACCGCTGTCTGGCATTTCTAAACCTGCTATTAACCGTAGCAGGGTAGATTTACCAGAACCAGAAGGCCCTAGTAGCGCCACTAGAGAACCACTTTTAATTTCCAGATTTACCTGCTCGACTGCTTGGAAACTACCAAATCGCTTAGAGACGTTTTCAACTACTATACCCACTGCTGCTATACCTCTGCCACTAATCTACGGCTTATAGCTAGGCTTACCGTGTTTTTATTTATATCATAAGATACTGGTTTGTGGATTAACTGAATTCCTAAAGATTTAAACATGATATTCGCTACTCTTAAATATTTATGTATAACAATGGAATTATTGGTTTTAAAATGCTGTATCCAGTAAATAGGAATAATTGAACGCAAATAACGGCAGATGAACACATATAACTGAAGATGTGATTTTTGGTTGATTTGATGTTTAACCGCCACAACCACCACAATCTAGAAAGCCACAGTCTAAGCCACTGCAATCCAATCCACTGCAATCAGCCTGGCTACAGTCAGCAATAATGTTAGCTACATCAGCACAATCACAACCTGCCTGAATAGCATCACAAGCGCAGTTAGTAGCACTTGAATTTTCTGGACAGGCATATTGAGCAGTAGGTTGATTTTTCTTTTGATCCTTGATGTCTTGGTTTTCCTCGGTTTCTTCTGGCGGTTCTAATTCTTCTGCTTGTGACCGGAGAATTAAGTTAGCTTGTTTACAGGCTTTGAATCTAGCCCGTGATTTGCGAAATGCTACATTTAAACCTTCTTGAGCAATAACCCGCTTGATGTATTGGGAGCAAGATTCACCACCATAAAACACACGGTGAGCACAACGAAAGCCTTTGTGAGGGGAAATATACCTTTGATATCCAGCGATCGCACTCACACCAATTTTTCTGGATAAGGAATCAACTAGAGAAATTTCCATCGCTGACCATGGGTGTCTTGTCATTTTAATTACCATCAATTATTATCTATTGACGAACAAGAAACTCCCAATGTGAATATCGATATTTGTGTAGAAACATTAAGGAATATTGCAATTCTGTCAAAACATGAAGGGTGAGCGGGAAATCAGCCAAAAGACCGTGATACGATTTTTTCGGTAAAAGTCAAGATTGGGAGTAAACCTTTGACACTACGGGTTGCTGTTGTTGGTTCAGGCCCAGCTGGTTCATCAGCCGCTGAAACTCTGGCAAAGGCTGGGATTGAAACGTACTTGTTTGAGCGGAAGCTGGATAATGCCAAACCTTGCGGGGGTGCCATTCCCCTATGTATGGTGGGTGAGTTCGATTTACCTGCGAACATTATCGACCGTCGTGTACGGAAGATGAAGATGATTTCTCCTTCTAATCGGGAAGTAGATATCAATCTGGTAAATGAAGAAGAATATATTGGTATGTGCCGCCGGGAAGTGTTAGATGGTTTCTTGCGAAACCGGGCGGCTAAACTAGGTGCTAATTTAATTAACGCCACAGTTCACAAAGTCGATATCCCCTCAAACAACACTGACCCTTACACCATTCATTACGTAGACCATAGCGAAGGTGGGTCTGTTGGTATTGCTAAGTCTTTGAAAGTAGACTTAATCATTGGTGCAGATGGGGCCAACTCCCGTATTGCGAAGGAAATGGATGCTGGGGATTACAATTATGCGATCGCTTTCCAAGAGCGGATTCGTCTCCCCGAAGATAAAATGGCCTACTACAATGACCTGGCGGAAATGTATGTAGGTAATGATGTCTCCACCGACTTTTACGCTTGGATCTTCCCCAAATATGACCACGTAGCAGTCGGTACAGGCACAATGCACGTAAATAAAGCCAGCATCAAACAATTACAAGCTGGTATCCGCGCTCGCGCTACTGAGAAACTCGCTGGTGGTAAAATCATCAAAGTCGAGGCTCACCCCATTCCTGAACATCCTCGTCCTCGTCGCGTAGTTGGTCGCATTGCCTTAGTGGGTGATGCTGCTGGTTATGTTACCAAGTCTTCTGGTGAAGGTATCTACTTTGCTGCTAAGTCTGGACGGATGTGTGCAGAAACCATTGTGGAAGTTTCCAACAACGGTACACGTATCCCTACCGAAAAAGAATTAAAACTTTACCTGAAGCGTTGGGACAAGAAATATGGACTCACTTACAAAGTGCTGGATATTCTACAAACCGTATTCTATCGTTCCGATGCTACCCGTGAAGCATTTGTAGAAATGTGTGATGACTTAGATGTACAACGGCTGA
Source organism: Richelia sinica FACHB-800 (assembly GCF_014698825.1). Classification (GTDB taxonomy): domain Bacteria; phylum Cyanobacteriota; class Cyanobacteriia; order Cyanobacteriales; family Nostocaceae; genus FACHB-800. Next base: position 131,477 of record NZ_JACJTT010000003.1, on the reverse strand, counting down.
CTTTTGACAGTTATCTGTACAAAACTGTCGTTCCTGCTAACCCCATCACTCAGCTAAAAATTACGGCGAAAACCATTGGTAGTTTGTTGCGTGGTAACGCCCTTGCACCTTAATAAATTGGGTGAACATTACAAAATTCGCCAGAAAACACAGCCGTGAATTCTGTTTCCGGCTGCAATTCCAACCCGTTCATAGCGGGTTATTTTTTTTTCGTGAGTTCGGGTTTAGGCTATTTCCTTATTCCTTTCACAAGATAATAGAGGTTACAGCTGATCCCGAAATCAGGTTAGGTATTGCACCTAATTCTTATCAGACTGCTTGATATGCTTTTAATTTGCGTTTGAACAATACACTAAAGCCTAAAACAGTTCCTATGCCAATCATGGTTGAGGGTTCGGGTATTGGTTCAGCAACTAGCGACCCGATACTGGAACCATTTAATCTTAATGAGGCAACAACCCCATCTCCAGAGACTAAACCATCTGTTTCTAATTCAAATGATAAGTTACCAGCTAATACATCTGAACGAGTGATACCAAAATTAGATGGAATAAAGCTGTTTGTTATTGCAGCACCACCCAAGCCAGAAAGCGTGAGATCAATACCATCTGGTGGTGCTGGTACTGAAGGTGAAGTGAAATTAGAAGATGAATCTAGTGACAAATTGACGAAGTATAATGGAATAGAAATTTTGATAATTGCGTCTGGAGTAATCTTGAGTACATGATATCTTATCTTCCTAATCACAATTGGTTTAGGTCTTTGAGGGTCATGAATTTGAAATCCTAAATCAAAGGTATCATTGGCGTTAAAAACAGGTGGTAGAAATGGAGCGAAATCTGCCTGATAAGTGATAGTTGCTGCTTGTGCAGTTACAGGATTAGACAATATAAAGCCAACACCTAAAGCAGCAATTAAAGTTGTTAATTTTGTTAGTTTCATGACAAAATTTTCAAAAAGAAGAATTGGTTTGAACATTTGAATGAAGAATAAAAACTTTTCAGCTTTCACTCTGCAAATGCTGTCAAATCTACAAACTGTTTTATGAAAAAGTTTTTCCAGAAAACAGAAAACACCTACCGATGATTGAGCGATGTCTTTTGTTAATAGTTTTAGTTATGCGCTCAATGTATTTGAGATATGCTGTAGATATCTATCACTATTATTAGAGTATGTAAATACATTTAATAAAACTTAATCAAATTTAATAATATAGCTATATATTCCTTTCTGGAACAAGGAAAAGTGAGACGAGGTTAATTTTTCATGTCTTTTCCTATAATTTTGTTAAGTAAATTAAATCTTGAGTCCCTTAGCCAGATATGATCCATTGTGGATTCTGCTATATAAGTGACTGAATCTTTTAAAACCATTGGAGGAAAAGAGGAAAAATGGAAGCTTTAGCCAACATCAATTGGGAAGTGATTTTTCAGTTGACCTTTGTCGCACTGATTGTGCTTGCTGGCCCAGCAGTAATTTTTGTCCTCGCATTTCGCAACGGCGACCTGTAGGTTGGGTAATAGGTAATGGGTAATGGGTAATGGGTAATGTTTATTGCCAGTTATCTATTACCGATTACCAAATTATACGGTAGATGCTGGTAAAGATAAAGCTTGAAAAGCAGCCTGAATAATGCCATCGTAAGGTGGTTGTGATAAATCCACATGTTTTGCTTCGTGACGATTGATGCCCAGTAAGCCGACTAAGTTTCCTGACTGCATGACCAGGACTTTGCCTTCAGAATTTTTGACTCTTAATTCTGTGTTACCTTCGTTGTCGTAAATTCCACAAGTATATTGGCGTTGATTGTACTCAAAGGTAGCGCGGGACTTGTGAGAGGTAGGAGAGAAGAATTGACTTGATTGCTGGGGCAGTCTGACACCTAATAACTCCATTTCAATGGTGGTGTTGCCATTAAAGTGATTTTCTCGCAGTTTGTAGGCGATATCAACTCGTGGAGGCAGGGGGAAATAGTCACGCCATCGCCAAGCGATCGCTTTGATTTCATATCTATGATGCTCTATAGTTTGTCCTAAAGTCATTTTGATGTGACCTTTACCGACTATTTGCTGTTCTATTACTTGCACATTGGGTGTCCAAAAAATCGGGTCGGGGTTATCAATACCGCAGGGATGAAGAATATTTAGCTGTTGGTAAAGGTGCTGATTGATGTGATTGAGATTAGCTTGAGCATCAATTTTCAGTAATGGTTTCAGGTGTTGGGGTTGTAAACATTGAGCAAACTCACACAACCGCGACCGAAACGCCTCTAAATTGGTCGCTGGTAGAGAAAATCCCCCCGCAGCTTTGTGTCCACCAAATTTACCCAACAAATCATGGCAAGCTTGTAAGGCTTCAAAGACGTGAAACTCAGGAATTCCCCTGGCAGAACCGCGAATCACAGTTTCATGTTCATAAGTGCCAATGAAGACTGGTACACCATAGCGTTCTACTAAGCGGGAAGCCACAATACCAATGACTCCATGATGCCAATAATCTTGGACAACAACTAACACTCTGTCTCGTTGTAGAGATTGTACATACAAATTTTCGACAATAGCGATCGCTTCTTGTTCGATTTGTTCACACATCTGCTGACGTTGACTATTGGTTTGTTCGCACTGCATGGCTTTGGTGAGTGCAATTCCGTAATCATCAGTGGTCAGCAAATCGATGATTATTTGTGGATCACCGATTCTACCAATGGCATTAATACGGGGGCCCAAACGAAAACCAATATCTTCTGGTTTTAAGGTCTTGGAATTTTGTACCTTCTCTCCCCCTTCACCGGGTTGAACTCCACCAATTTGAATTAATGCTTGTATTCCTGGTAATTTCGATTGGGGTAACAGCTTCAAACCTCTTTTCACCCAGCGACGGTTTACCCCTGTTAAAGGTGCTAAATCTGCAATGGTTCCCAAGGTAAATAAGGCTAACATAGGTGAAATTAGGCCTTTGGTTTCTCCCATTTGCTGTGCTAAAGACACAGCTAAAATATAAGCCACTCCCACACCTGCAATTCCTCGATAAGGTGAAGATTCAGCAATGAGTTTGGGGTTCAGAATGGCATTAGCTGGGGGTAGTTGGGGGGGAATGTCGTGATGGTCGGTGACAATGACTTGTAAACCCAGTTCTCTGGCCCTAGCGATGGGTTCAAAAGCCGAGATACCATTATCTACGGTGAGAATTAGTCTGACACCTTCGCTGTGAAATTCTTCCACAATCCGTTTGTTGATGCCATAACCATCGTGCATTCGACTAGGAATAGCGTAATCAACCTTAGCACCCAAAGCGCGGAGACTCCGCAATAACAAAGCGGTGCTGGTCATACCATCTGCATCATAGTCACCGCAAATAGCTATTTTAGATTGATTAGTGATCGCCTCTTCCAACAATTCCACACTCACCGCTAAATCTGGGAACTCTTCTAAGGGGGAGGGTAAAACTAAGGATTCAGGATCGAGGAATAGTTGTGCAGTTTCTGGGGATTCCATACCCCGATTGATGAGTAATTGGCTGATAATTGGGGATAAATCGAGACTAGATGCCAATTTTTGCGCTAATTCTGGTTTAGCTGGTGCTATTTGCCAGCGTTGATTGGGTAAGCGTCTAGCAGTGCGAGGCAGTTCAGTTGCAGGTTGGTCTACCATTAGGAATCATATTGAGATTGCTGGGGGAATTAGCGTCGATTTTTGGGTGTAACTTCACCAAACTTCATCACAAAAGCGATCGCTACACTCACCACCATAATTAGTGCCATACTCAAAGCTGACCCAAAACCCCAATTTTGAGTAGCACCAAGAAATTGATTATAAACCAACCTTGCTGCGGTCATACTGGAAGCACCACCTAATAATTCTGGATCAATAAAATCTCCCAATGCTGTAATGAAAACCAGCATCGAACCAGCAGAAATTCCTGGCAAAACTTGGGGTACAGTTACTTGCCAAAAACTTTGAATTGGATTAGCACCTAAATCAGCGGATGCTTCTAGTAACCGTTTATCTAGCTTTTCTAGGGAAGCATATAAAACCAACACCATATAGGGCAGCAGACTGTAACTCATCCCGATTAATACCGCTATATTGCGGTTGAGTAATTCCAATGCAGGTAAACCAAAACTAGTGAGGATACTATTTAATAAGCCTGTGGGCCGCAGAATAGTAATCCAAGCGTAGGAACGTAGTAAAGAAGATGTCCACAAAGGCAAAACAAAACTTAATAATAAAAGATTACGCCAACGCTGGGGAGCTTTTTGAGCAATCCAGTAAGCTACAGGAAAACCTAAAAATAAGCAGCTAATAGTTGTAGTGATGGCTAAAAATAGAGAATTAAAAATAACTCTTAAATATAAAGGCTCTAAAATGCGGATATAATTTTGAATTCCACTAGGATTGACAAGATCACCGGGACGAATGTTAGGAACTAAACTTAATTGAAAAATGATGATAGTGGGCAATACTAATAATAGTAATAACCACAGTCCAGCCGGTCCTAGAAGAATGAAATTAGGAAGAATCCGTACCCAAAAAGCAGGCTTTTTTGCTTCAGGTAAATTAACAGCATCTAGTTGAGAATCAGGAATTTGAGTAGACACAAGCCAGAACCCGTTTTCAAGGATTAATAATTGAGATTACGCTAATAATTGAGTCCAGTATCGCTCATACACTTCTTCAAATTGACCCACAGGAGTTAAACGTTCACATTTTTCTAACAGGGACTCTGAAGGAAATAAGTTTTCATTGTCGCGAATTTGTTTAGGTAATTGTTCAAATCCTGCTTGATTAGGTGTGGAAATATTTAATCTTTCACTAATTTGTGCTGCCACTTCTGGTTTTAAAATTAAATTAATCCAAGCATAAGCACCTGGTAAATTGGGGGAATTTTTGGGAATGACTATTGTATCAGTCCACAGGGAAGAACCACTGCGGGGAATCACATATTTGAGTTTAGGATTTTCTTTGGAAATTTTCACCGCATCGGCAGAATAACACATAGCAATTAGTAAATCTCCTGCCAGAATTTGGTTTTGCCAAGCATCGGTATCGAAGGCAGCAATAGCTGGTTTCAATTGTTTGAGTTTTTCATAAGCTTGTTGAATTTCTGATTCATTTTGTGAATTATAAGAATAACCCAACATCCGTAAAGCTGCACCCATTACTTCCCGAACATCATTCAGTAAAGTCATGCGTTTATTTAATTGTTCTTGATTTTTCCACAAATAGTCCCAATCTTCAGGAACAGAGGCTAATTTTTCAGAATTATAAAGTAATCCCGTGGTTCCCCAATTAAAAGGAATACTGTAGCGATTATTGGGGTCGTAACTAGGATTATTAAACCGGGGAAATAAATTTTCTAAACCAATTAAATTTTGATGATTAATTTCATGTAATAAATCCTTTTCCACCATCTTTTGTACCATGTAGTCAGATGGATAAAGGATGCTGTAAGTACCACCACCACCAGCTTGTAACTTAGCCAGCATCACATCATTGGATTCATAAACATCAGCAATTACCTTCATCCCTGTCTGGGTGGTAAAGGTATTGAGTAATTCTTTATCTGTATACTGAGTCCAAGTATATATATAAAGGCGATCGCGTTGAGCCGTGTTGTTATCTTTCACATTGATATTAGCTAGTCTCCAGCCACAACTACTAAGAGACAAGGCAGACAATGCGGACATTCCTGTTAAAAATGTTCTTCTCTTAATCATTAGTTAGGGTTAAGGGTGAATAGTTAATCGTTAATTTTCAATTCTTTCCTCCCACACTTTGACTAATCGCTAAACAGTCTGTTTCTGACCACCAAGCATAAATAGGAGTATCCCGGTCTGGTAGACTACCGAAGGTGTTAGGCTGCATGGCCGTAATTGCCACACCATTAGTTAATTCCACAACATAATTAACATGAGTGCCCAAATACATCACATTAATTAGTCTTCCCTCAAAACAATTACTAGGGAAATTAGGTTGATATAGAGATAGTTGGATTTTTTCGGGACGGATACTCACAACTACAGGTTGTAATGATTCTGTTGGTGTTTGTTCTCCTCGACTGACAACAATGGTCAATCCTGTTTTGGTTGTAACTTTAATATTGAGGGCATCAACTTCGGCAATCTCACCACTAAATAAATTAGTATCACCAATAAAATCAGCGACAAAAGATGTAGTGGGATGTTCGTAAACTTCGCTGGGAGTACCAATTTGTTCAATTTTGCCTTGATTCATCACAGCAATACGATCAGATAAAGACAGTGCTTCTTCTTGATCGTGTGTCACCATAATAAATGTCAGACCCAAATCTTTATGGAGATTGGATAATTCTACTTGCATTTCTTTGCGGAGTTTTAAATCTAAGGCTCCCAAAGGCTCATCTAAGAGCAACACCGCAGGACGGTTGACTAAAGCTCTAGCTAAAGCCACTCGTTGCTGCTGACCTCCAGATAATTGATGGGGAAAGCGCGATCGCAAACTTTCCATTTTCACCAACTTTAAGGCTTCTGTCACCCTAGAATCTATTTCGGATTTGGCTAATTTTTTTAACCTTAATCCAAATGCTATGTTATCCCACACATTTAAATGATTAAACAGCGCGTAGCTCTGAAATACAGTGTTGACGGGCCGGCGATATGGTGGCACATTGGTCATGGGTTGACCTTGAATCAGCAACTTACCACCATCAACCTGTTCAAACCCAGCTATTAAGCGCAAAGTAGTAGTTTTCCCACATCCAGAAGGTCCTAAAATACTAAAAAATTCTCCCCTTCTGATATCCAAGTCCACCCCATGTACTGCTGGTTCTTGGTTAAAAAACTTGAATACATTACGCAGTTCCACATCTAGCGGCTGGAAAGTTTTAATGCCCCTCTGATTGTGCATTACAGTTTGAGCCATAATCTTCAGTAGAATGCCGTGATATTGAGAAACGTCGAGCAAAGAAGGGGATGAGGAACTGGAGAGTGGGAAAAACCTGTCCGATGTCTGATTATTGATTACCCATTACCAATTACCAAATATCGATTACTCATTACCCATACTCAATGACCAATTGGGCCATTGTGTATAAGGTAATCCTGATCCTCAACTCGCTGTTAGTCTCATGGCTATATTACCATCACTAAATGCTAGTAAAAAAGATACACGTACCGTTGGGCGAGGTTTCCAGTCAATATTTTTAATTTTGTTTACTTTATTGATGATGATTGGCATTGATGCTCGGTTAGCTTATTTGCAAATTGTCAAAGGGACAAAACTCCGAGCTAGAGCCGAATCTAACCGCATTCGGATGATTGCTAAACAACCAGAACGGGGCAATATTTTTGACCGCAATGGTAAACTACTCGCCACTACCAAGTATCCCCGCTCAGTCTATTTGTGGCCTATGGCCCATACCAAACCCTCCTGGTCTATAGCTGGCCCTAGATTAGCCAAAATTCTCAATTTTCCCCAAGGGGAAATGGAAAAGAAACTGCAACAAGCTGGTGCTAACTCCTCCTCACTAATTCGTATAGCTAGAGATGTGAATGAAGCACAAATCACCGCTTTAAAAGAATATGCTAGTGAACTACCAGAAGTAGAAATCAACACCGAAGCTGTGCGTTATTATCCCCAAGGTCAAGAGTTGGCTCATGTATTAGGGTACACCCGTGAACTGACAGCCGAACAGTTAGAAAAGAAAAAATCTGAAGGCTACCGATTGGGTGATGTGATTGGCCAAATGGGCATCGAAAAAGCCTATGAACAAACTCTCCGGGGAGAATGGGGTGGTCAACAGGTAGAAGTGGATGGTGCTGGTAGACCACTGCGAGTATTAGGTGAAAAACAAGCCAAGGCTGGTAATGACCTGCATTTAACTATTGATTTAGATGTGCAGAAAGCCGCAGATCAAGCATTAGGTAAATACCAAGGTGCGATCATTGCTATTGACCCGCGCAATGGTGCTGTCTTAGCGATGGTATCCCATCCTAGCTATGATCCCAACATTTTTTCTAAACAGAAACTTTCACAGAAAGACTGGCAAAGTGTTCAGGGGAAAGCCTATCCCCTAGTAAATCGTGCTCTGAGTGCCTTTCCTCCTGCTAGTACCTTTAAAATTGTCACCACGACTGCGGGGTTGGAATCAGGGAAATTTAGCCCAGATACAGTCCTACAAACCTTTGGTTCCTTGACCATTGGTGGTGTGACCTTCGGAGAATGGAATCACGCTGGTTTTGGCCCACTAGGCTTTCCTGGGGCTATGGCTATGAGTAGTGATACCTTCTTTTATCAGGTAGGGAGAAGAGTTGGTGGACCCTCCTTGATTGAATGGAGTCGCAAATATGGGTTTGGTCAAAAAACCGGCATTGAATTTGCCAATGAAGAATCTAAGGGCTTAGTCCCCGATGAGAACTGGAAGCAGAAGACCTGGAAAATCCCCTGGACTGTGGGTGACACCATTAACATGTCCATTGGTCAAGGTGCGCTGCAAGTAACACCACTGCAATCAGCGATTATGTTTTCTGTTCCTGCTAATGGTGGTGATCGAGTCAAGCCCCATTTTCTCAAAGACCATGAAGAAGCAAAGAATTGGCGAGAATCTTTAAATATGAAGGCAGAGACGATTAAAGTGCTGCGGGAAGGATTAAGAAAAGTGGTGACGGAAGGGACAGGTAAACGGTTAAATCTGCCCTCTATTCCTCCAACTTCAGGCAAGAGTGGTACAGCCGAGGCGGGGATTGGTCGTCCTAATCATACCTGGTTTGGAGCCTATGCCCCAAGCGATCGCCCGGAAATTGCAGTGGTAGCCTTTGGGGAAAACAGTGGTGATCATGGTGGTACTGTTTGTGGGCCCATGGTTTTACAAGTCCTAGAAGCCTATTTCCACCATAAATATCCTGGTAAATACACAAAACCTCAATCTGAAAATTCAGCTACCGAATCACAATCTGGAGATTAATTCCATTAGATGTGACAAACTCTACAGCAAGGATGCGTCAGAGAACGCATCTTTTTTTTGCATCTTCAAATGAAACAAAACATATGCGGTAAACAATTTCATAATTTTTTTGAGTCACACTCAGGCTCAACCCAACTTACAATAATTCTTAGCTGCAATTGTGATGCTCTGAGTTAATATGACACTTTTACAAAAATTATCCCTGGGTGGTTATCCAAATAAACGCACCGTGGGGAGAAATTTGCAACCAATATTTTTAATTATATTTACTTTATTGATGACATCGGGAATCGGTGCTCGTTTAGCTTATTTGCAAATTGTTGATGGAGCTAGCCATCGCAAAAGAGCAGAGTCTAACCGCATCCGCATGATTCCTAAACAACCAGAACGGGGGAATATTTTTGATCGCCATGGCAAATTATTAGCCAGCACTCGTTATCCTCGTTCAGTATATTTATGGCCTATGGCCCATACAAAACCTGGTTGGTCTGTGATTGGTCAGAGATTATCACAGATTTTAGATATTCCCCTTGCTGATATAGAAGAAAAATTAGAAAAAGCTGGTGCTAACTCCTCAACCTTGATTCGTATTGCCCGTAATTTAAATGAGGCACAAATCACAGTTTTAAAAGAATATGCTAACGAACTGCCTGGGGTAGAAATCAACACTGAAGCTGTGCGTTATTATCCCCATGGTAAAGAATTAGCCCACATCTTAGGCTACACCCGTGAATTAACCGCCGAACAATTAGAAAAGAAGAAATCTGAAGGCTACAGACTAGGTGATGTAATTGGTCAAATGGGAGTAGAAAAAGCCTATGAGAAATTACTGCGGGGAGAATGGGGTGGTCAACAGGTAGAAGTGGATGGTGCTGGTAGACCACTGCGAGTGTTAGGAAATAAACAGGCAAAAGCTGGTCAAGATTTGCATTTAACCATAGATTTAAAGTTGCAAATAGCCGCAGAAAAAGCCTTGGGTAATCGAAATGGAGCGATCGTTGCCCTTAATCCCAACAACGGCGAAGTGCTAGCTCTAGTATCTCATCCTGGCTTTGATCCCAATATCTTTTCTAAACAAAAACTATCACAAAAAGATTGGGACAATCTCCAAAGTGATGATCATCCCTTAGTCAATCGTGCTTTAAGCGCCTTTCCTCCCGCTAGTACCTTTAAAATCGTTACTACAACTGCTGCATTGGAATCAGGGAAATTCTCTCCTAATACCATCCTACAAACCTATGGTTCCTTAACAGTGGGTGGTACTACTTTTGGCGAATGGAATCATGCTGGTTTTGGCCCATTGGGTTTTGTTGGTGCTATGCAGTGGAGTAGCGATACATTCTTTTATCAAATTGCTAAGGCTATTGGTGGCCCAACTTTGATTGAATGGACTCGCAAATATGGATTTGGTCAAAAAACTGGCTTTGAGTTCACTACAGAGGAAGCTAGGGGTTTAGTTCCTGATGATAATTGGAAACGTAAAGCCTGGAAGATACCTTGGACTGTGGGTGACTCCATTAATATGTCTATCGGTCAAGGTGCTTTACAAACTACTCCTTTACAAGTAGGAGTGATGTTTGCTGTTCCTGCTAATGGTGGTTATCGTATCAAACCACATTTGCTCAAAGATAACGGAGATGCACAAAAATGGCGTACATCTTTAAATATGAAACCAGAAACTATCAAAATTTTGCGGGAGGGTTTACGAAAGGTTGTTTCTGAAGGTACAGCTAAAGCGTTGAATCAACCAGATATTCCTCCTATTGCTGGCAAAACTGGAACTGCGGAAGCTTGGAAGCGAGGAATTAAAGCAAATCATGCTTGGTTTGGTGGTTATGCACCTGCTGATAAGCCAGAAATTCTTGTTGTCGCCTTTGCGGAACATTCTGGTGGTGGTGGTGGTAGTGTGGCAGCACCAATGGTTTTGGAAGTGATTAAAAGTGCTGGGTTGAAAAAGTGAGAATCTACTGGGTGCTGATGCCTCTCCACTGAGAATGATGATAAAAATACTTGAGTCAGGGTTGAGCATTGCTTAACCCTGACGATAGTTAAATAGTATTAGTAATTGTTAATAATTTATCAATTTAATTGATATTTGTTGAAGTTTTCATTAATTTATTTGGCTCAAGGAATAAAAGAGAAAATTTGTAGAAATCATTTAGTATTTTGGTGGAAAATGTTTACAAAAATTCATTCGGAATTCATTATGTAAATCCTTGTTATAATTCATCAAACATTCATAGAATGGAGCAATATATTGTCAAATGCTTCACTTTTTTCTTATCTATAAATATGTTAGTTTTTCGTCAATAATTTAGGATGGCGATAAAACTGTGAAATACTTTTTTCTTTCCGAAGGCTGGATAGTTGGTAGAGTCTGGGCAGCGGATGGACTTTGGCAAGTAACAGCATGGCGCAGACAACCTGAGATTCAGCAATTAAATATCTGCCTGGTTGAAAATAATGAATTACTGTGGCTGTATCGAGTCGAAGATGCCATATTAACAATTGAGGTCAAGCCAATGACACCAGAATTTGCCCATCAAGTAATTGGTCAAGTGGTTCTAAAGCGATTAATGAGTGCTGAACAGGTAATTGAACGTCTAGCAACAGCCCATACCAAATGTCAATTAGAAAATATCCAGTTGGTAGTGTAAATTTTTGTGGTAGGAGAGGAGTTACGGTGAGCAGCAGACAATCAGAACACAGGTGGATACTTTCGTCTGGCTTTCCCTCCTTCTGCCACCTATGACCTGAATTCTGCTGTAAATTAGAACTTTAGAAGCGATCGCTCACCAAATTCCCAGAAAAAACTACGTGATCCCATCGATTGACACCCTTGCAAAGCGTTCCATCAATAGTTACACTTTTTAAAACATTCTCATTTTTGCTTGGCGATCGCACTGGCGCTCAAAAAGCTGCTTCCCAAAAGTTACCGTCACCCTAAAAACGTCTTTTGGGCGTTTTAACACCGAACACAATTCGGCATTAGTACGGGTTAAAGTAACTTCAAGAAGTCAAATCACAGTAGCGCATTAGCATTGCTCAACCCCAGGTTTATCTGAGGTTAAAGGCAAGACACTAGCAATAACAAAAACTTAGAGAGTTGTTTGAAATACGTTTTACGTAAATCAGCACCTCAGTAAAAAAATTGCTTTGTAAACATAAATCTTCGAGGAGGAGCGTAGTCGATGGGACTACCCTGGTACCGAGTACACACAGTTGTTCTGAATGATCCAGGGCGGCTGATTTCTGTACACTTAATGCACACAGCCTTGGTAGCAGGCTGGGCCGGTTCGATGGCACTCTACGAACTGGCAGTTTATGACCCCAGTGATCCAGTTCTCAACCCCATGTGGCGGCAAGGTATGTTCGTACTGCCCTTCATGGCACGTTTAGGCGTTACCCAATCTTGGGGTGGTTGGAGCGTTACTGGTGGCCCAGCTACTGACCCTGGATTCTGGTCATTTGAAGGTGTTGCAGCTGCTCACATTGTCCTTTCTGGTCTGTTGTTCCTAGCTGCTGTATGGCACTGGGTTTACTGGGATTTGGAACTCTTCAGAGACCCCCGTACCGGTGAACCTGCTCTCGACTTGCCAAAAATGTTTGGCATTCACCTATTTTTATCTGGTTTACTCTGTTTTGGCTTTGGTGCTTTCCACCTCACCGGCTTATATGGCCCTGGTATGTGGGTCTCCGATGCCTATGGTTTGACAGGTAACATCTTACCTGTAGCACCAGAATGGGGCCCTGATGGATTTAACCCCTATAACCCTGGTGGTATTGTTGCTCACCATATTGCCGCAGGTGTAGTTGGTATTATCGCTGGTTTATTCCACCTCACAGTTAGACCTCCTGAAAGGCTTTACAAAGCCCTGCGGATGGGTAATATCGAAACCGTTCTTTCTAGCAGTATCGCGGCAGTTTTCTTTGCTGCTTTCGTAGTAGCTGGAACCATGTGGTACGGTAACGCTGCTACACCTATTGAACTGTTTGGACCAACCCGTTATCAATGGGATCAAGGCTACTTCCGTCAAGAAATTGATCGTCGTGTGCAAACTAGCGTTGCTCAAGGTGCTAGTCTGTCCGAAGCTTGGTCACAAATTCCTGAAAAACTAGCCTTCTACGATTACGTTGGTAACAGCCCTGCAAAAGGCGGTTTATTCCGTACCGGGCCAATGGTCAAGGGTGATGGTATCGCTCAATCTTGGCAAGGTCACGCAGTATTTACTGATTCAGAAGGTCGCGAATTGACTGTACGTCGTTTGCCCAACTTCTTTGAAACCTTCCCTGTAATTCTGACTGATAAAGATGGTGTTGTCCGCGCTGACATTCCCTTCCGTCGGGCAGAATCCAAATACAGCTTTGAGCAAACTGGCGTAAAAGTTAGCTTCTACGGTGGTGATCTCAACGGCAAAACCTTTACAGATCCTGCTGATGTGAAGAGATTTGCTCGTAAGGCTCAAGGTGGAGAAATATTTGAATTTGACCGGGAAACATTGAACTCTGATGGTGTATTCCGTACATCTCCTAGAGGTTGGTTTACCTTTGGTCATGCAGTATTTGCACTGCTATTCTTCTTTGGACACCTCTGGCATGGTTCTCGGACAATCTACCGCGACGTATTTGCTGGGGTTGAGATTGAAGAAGAACAAGTGGAATGGGGTCTGTTCCAGAAAGTGGGTGACGTAACAACTCGGATTCGTAAGGAAGCTTAAACACAGATGAAGTATGAAGAGTGAAGTATTAAACAAATGTTAAAGCTTTATTACTTCATACTTTTTCTCCGGCTTGATAAACTAAAAATACTTGCTTAATTGGCAGGAACTAGGAATATGGAAAGCGTAGCTTACATTTTGATTTTGACCCTATCAATAGGTGTTCTCTTTTTTGCGATCGCCTTTCGCGAACCTCCCCGTTTTGAAAGAAAAGAGAAAAACTAGGTTGTTATTACCAGCATTTTAAGGTAGTTTCATCCAACTGTCCGTTGCTGCTTATTTGAGTGGCAACGGACAATTCTATGTCTAGATTTTAGAATTGCAATTTCGACTTCTATGACTATTAACAAAATAATCATAGATAAAAATAATACCTATTTGCATCAAGAAGCTAAAACAAACAAAAGCTGAAAACCATGATGAATCACCTCTTGCCCAGGTTTAAATTTTCAGTTTTTAGTTTGAATTTTTAATTGGTATCATTTCTTTCCTTGACTCTGTGGCTACTTCTCAGGGTAGATTCTCCGCGACTACTGACTAATAACTGAATATGCGATATAATTTTCTATCTGGAAGTTAATATGTGTGAAGACTAGCTTTTCTACGCTAGGATGAGAAGGAATGTGGGTGTAAGGACAAGTCCTATCACTTACATAAACAGGCACTTATGGCACAAACTTTACGGAGAATAAAACCAGGAACAAATTAGCATGGTCAATCAGAACTTAACCGCTACAGAAATTGGATTTACTCACGAAGATTTCGCTGCTCTACTTGATAAGTACGATTATCACTTCAGCCCTGGTGATATAGTACCAGGTACAGTTTTTAGTATAGAGCCGCGCGGCGCTCTGATTGACATAGGTGCTAAAACAGCAGCATATATACCCATACAAGAAATGTCTATTAACCGGGTCGATGCCCCGGAAGAAGTCTTACAATCAAACGAAACACGGGAATTTTTCATTCTGACCGATGAAAACGAAGATGGTCAATTGACCCTTTCGATTCGTCGGATTGAATATATGCGGGCGTGGGAACGTGTGCGCCAGTTACAAGCGGAAGATGCAACCGTCCGTTCTGGTGTTTTTGCTACTAATCGCGGTGGTGCATTAGTGCGAATTGAAGGACTACGTGGTTTTATCCCTGGTTCTCACATCAGCACTCGTAAGCCTAAAGAAGAATTAGTAGGCGAAGAATTGCCTTTGAAGTTCTTAGAAGTAGATGAAGAACGTAACCGCTTAGTTCTATCCCATCGTCGGGCGTTAGTTGAGCGCAAGATGAACCGCTTAGAAGTTGGCGAAGTGGTAATTGGTACTGTACGTGGTATCAAGCCCTACGGTGCTTTCATTGATATCGGTGGTGTCAGCGGACTACTACACATTTCAGAAATTTCCCACGAACATATCGACACACCTCACAGTGTTTTCAACGTCAATGATGAAGTGAAAGTAATGATCATTGACTTGGATGCAGAAAGGGGCCGGATTTCTCTGTCTACCAAACAGCTAGAACCCGAACCCGGTGACATGATTAAGAACCGTGATTTAGTTTATGATAAGGCCGAAGAAATGGCTGCTAAGTATCGGGAACAACTGCTAGCTAAACAGCAAGGTATCACTGCTGCACCTGTGGACGCTGTCGATGCCATAGTTGAAGAAGAGATCCCCAGCGCAACTGAAGTTGAAGAAGAGATCCCCTCAGCTATTGAAGAATAGTACATTTGTATTTGTCATTATCTACAAATCAGAGTATCAAAGCATATGGAGAAGAGGGAATAACCCTCTTTTTTTGTGTCAATAATCAATGAAAAATTGCAGATGATTAGTATTAAATGTGGAAACATGGTTTTTCCGAAGATTCAAGCCGTTTTATTTGATAAAAATGGGACCTTAGAAGATTCGGAAGCTTATCTAAGGACTTTGGGACAAAAAGCTGCACGGCTTATTGACGCGCAAATTCCTGGGATAGGAGAACCATTGTTAATGGCCTTTGGAATTGAGGGAAATCAAATTAATCCAGCAGGTTTAATGGCTGTTGCTAGTCGAAGGGAGACAGAAGTTGCAGTTGCAGCATATATTGCCGAAACTGGACGGGGATGGTTTGAATCATTAAAACTCTCCCAGCAATGGTTAGAAGAAGCAGACCAACAAGTTAGACAAACTCCATCACCTCTATTTCCAGGGAGTTGGGAAATTTTACAGACTCTGGCCTCTGCTGGGCTAAAATTAGGGATTTTATCAGCAGCAACAACAGCAGATGTGCGTCAGTTTGTGTCTACTCATCAGTTAGGTAGTTATCTGCAACTACAAATGGGAGTTGATGAAGGTCTTAGTAAACCAGACCCTGTATTATTTTTGCAGGCTTGTCAAGCTTTAGGTGTAGAACCAGAGGCTACATTAATGGTTGGTGACTCCGTTGGGGATATGCAAATGGCCCGCAATGCTAAAGCGGCAGGTTGCATTGGGATTACTTGGATTAATCAACCGGAAAATGTGCAAGGTGCAGATGTGATTATTAATCAATTGGATGAAATTCAAGTAATTCAGGCGTAAGGCAGGGAGTAGGGGGAGAAATGAATTTATGGCTATTTTGTATTCTCACGCAGCCATCACAAGTTGTTTGCTGTATTTTTTCTGTTTCCCATAAACACTGATAATGCTATTACCAACTAGAAAAAATACACCATTCTGCTCATATTTAGACACCTGCAAATTGGGATAATTAGCCATCAGTTCCTCAGATGAAATTGCTGTTGAAGAAATTTCATCAGGCAACAAACCAGTCGCTCCAATGTAAAATACCAAGGGAGAAATATTTTCCTGATAAATTTTGTCTGCGAATTGCTCTAACTTGCTAATTGCAGTCACCATAATAGCAATTATTTCTGATTTATCAACTAAGTGTTCAACATGTTTAACTGGCAACATATTAGCTAAACTATTAGCACCAACCTTGTCAAGAATTACCTTAATTTTACCATTATGCTCTATTCCTAAAAAATCATCAAAAATAGGTTTCATTAAATCATCAACTTTAGTAATCTTCATTCGAGAAGAAATAGCCTTTGGTTGAAATATGATATTCTCTGACAGCAGCATTTCTAGGTTTGGTTTGAGGAAAATTTCCCCAGTATCTTGATCATAAGCTTGATATCTTCTCGCTAAAAACTTATTTGCAGAATAAAGCTTATATAAATTGAGGATATCCAGGTTACCAATATCAATTTTGTAACTGACGTGGTAATCAAACTCACTACTTTTTAAATCAGTAGTAGGAAAATTCAAGAACAAGTTTTTAGATAAGTAATGTTTTCTTAGCTCATCTAACTGCTCAGAGATAAAGACATTAGATTCGTTTCGCAAGCAAGCAGATAAAATACTAGTTAAAACCTTCACCTCAGCTAATTCATTGAACAAACTATCAATGCTAGTAAAGCTAAATTTTTCCGGTACCAATGGCAACTGGTCTAGATTGATAATGTATTCATGATGAAAGTCAAAATTATCATCATCAATCACACCAGATGATTTCAACAAATTAAATAAATTTTTACTACTTATTTTAATTTGCAACCATTTAACATGGATTTTTCCATCCCAAACAATAGTATAATTATTGTAGGCATCTAAATCATTAGTCAGTAAACCTGCTACTTCAAGTATTGGTGTATTATCTTCAGTTTTGACTAACTTTACCTTCCGCTTTACCAACAGATTAATAGTAGCCTGGTTACGATTAAAAGCAAATATGCCCATCCCCACATAATCACCTGGATATACAGATTCTGTTCGTAAACAAGGCTGAATAATTCTGCCATTTTCGTCACGTACACCCTTAACTCGCTTAATACCAGTCCTTTGATAATTTTCTTCCAAGTGTTTAATATTAATAATGATATTTTGCCGAAATTCAGTAAAGATTTGAATCAGTTCTAGCAAAGAAATTTTGTGATTTACTTGTGACATAGTAAACCCCTATGAATGTAAATGGATAGTTGCCTGGACAGGATATTGATAAAAACTTTATGACAGCAAGATGTATTAGATTAAACCCATAACACACCACGTTGATTAGATTAATCAAAGATAGCGATATTTAGTAGTCAGAAAAAATTATATTGATTGCTAACTATATCTATAGTACATCAGTATTAATAAAGTGTCAAGTCAAGCTCTTATCCCAATTTGGAATGAGGCTAACAATAATCATGAAATCAATGGTTTTATCCATCTTTATCGGGTTTGTCTGTTTCAATGCTGCAATAAGAGATGGTGTATTGCACTATTAGACAACACACCACCCATCAATATTTCTCAACCTAGATTAAGTATTTAACATCGATTTCCTCAGTTAGTTGAAAATAGTATTCCCACCCAAAGACTGGGAATAGGAAAAACTCCACAATTACATGACCCTTTGTACAAATGCCACTAAATCATCAGTATCTAATGAATCGAGAAAGTTTAATAATGTAATTGCTTCCTCAGAAGGATGATAGTCTTGAGGGATGGGAATGATAGTGCTACCTAATCTTTCTGCTAGAAGATACCAAAAAGCTAATTTGCCTTCAGTACTCATAGCACCATATTCACCAGTGGGCATTTTTGTGCCTCCTCTCGCTAGTTCTACCATAGCTTTACTAGGATGTGGATCTAACATCACTTCATCTTGATCATTACGAGTTGCTGGTAGTAAATCCCGCAGAGCGAATAACTGCTCCTCATCTGATAATGATTGAATTTGTGCTACTAAATTTTGCGCCTTATCGGTTGGTAATGCCTCTATTTCATCACCATTAATTTCATCAATTAAATTAGTGTATACCGATGCTAAAGTAGCTAATCTTTCATCAATGTTCAATTGTTGGAAAGCTGCAAGAGCTTCAGTTACAGTATCAATCTTGATTCTGGGCATAAAATATCCTTGCAGTAATTTTTGCTTTTATATGTAAAGAAATAAAGTGTTGTTTTTTGAAAACTAATTTTCAAATTTGTGAGTTTGATTTTAAATACTGTTTTATGGTTAGCGATAACTAGCGGAAATTATTTTAGTTATCCTGTTTAAGATAAAATATTATTAATATTATCAAACACTGTAAAAAGACAGAACATAAATGAGAATAGAATACATTTAAACCAGTCGGAAGACAGATGAGGCTCTAAAAAGGGAAAATTAAATTAATTAAGAAGCAAAGAGCGTTATCTTGTCAGGGTGCATTCTTGACCACAACCAAACCCTAGTAACACAGAGTAAAAAGCATAGTGTTTACTCTGTGTTTATTTATATTTTTTTGATTAAAGCTATGATAATATGCTTTAATTTATTACGATATTTGGGGATATAGTTTACACTTATACCCCCAAAAATATCAAAATTTTTGTTGTAATGATCGTGAAGAAACATTCAAAGCTTGTTAAATTTCAGCCCCAGGTCTAGGTTCAGCACCCATGGGAGCAACATAATCACGGAATAAGGTGATTTGTTGTTCAAAATTTAACTCTGTAATTTGGTTGAACAAGTTTTCAGCGTTAGAAGAAAGTTGATAATCTTCCGGAAAAGGAATGATAGTTGAATTATTCATTCCTTCCGCGAGTAGATACCAAAAAAGTAGTTTAGTAGTCTCACTTAAAGAGCCATATTGACGACAGATTAAGGTGTCCCTCCTATTAATTAAATCTCTTTGGACTTGTAATTGCTCATCTAATGATAATTGTTCAACTTGTTGAAATAAGCCTTGAGCAATTTCTGGAGAAACGGTGCTTGCTCCTGGGGCAGCAGGCGTAACTGCACCTCCCATTTCTTCGTAAATAAACCAAAATAATGCCAGTTGTTCATCAACATCTAATCTCTGCCAATTTTCTACATATTCACGAATAGTTGGATCACTAGTTTGTGTGAATGTCATTACTAACTCCAGTAAATAATATTTTTAATTTATCCTTTTATCACCGCTAATTTATGTAACTAGAGAGGTATAACTATAGTCATAAAAAATCTATCTCTTGAGAACGAAGTTAATTATTTATCTGAGGGTTAATCTGAGTTGTTAGTAATGACTAAAATGGCTTTTATAAATTACAGGCTATGTAAATTAAGATAAAGGAATTAATCAGATGAATTATCAAGAATTTATTAGCTTGGTGCAAACAATGGCACAATCTAGCTCTTTTGAAGAAGCAGAAATGGCAACTCGTGCCACATTAAAAACTATTCAAGAGCTTATTCCTGCTGATCAAGCGGAAATATTAGCATCAGAACTACCAGCAGAATTGGGTGAATTTTTACGTGGTCAAAATACAGTAAGGTCTTTGGACTTTCACTTACAAGAATTTATTGAACGTGCTAGCCAAAAAGAAAACATTGAACCGACTACAGCAGCAATCCATGTGAGAGCTGTGTTTGCTGTCTTACCAACTGCTATTTCTTCAGGCAATTTTAGTAACTTTCATCATTACTTTCCCCATGATTACGAAGAATTATTCACTATTTAATTAGATTTAATTCATGTAATTCATGCTAATCAAATACAAAATTAATCAAATTAAATTTTGAGAAAATTAGGATAAACGTATGACAGTTAATAATCATTCTCGTAATAAACAAAAAATAGCCATTCTGATTGAGCAGGCTGTGGAAGATTTAGAATTCTTAATCCCTTATAACGGTATTAAACAAGCAGGAATGGAGGTAATAGTTCTTGGTTCACGTATGAATGAAAAATATAAAGGTAAACGTGGAAAATTGAGTATACATGCTGATGGAACAACCACAGAAGCTATCGCTGATGAATTTGCTGGTGTAGTGATTCCTGGGGGTATGGCACCTGATAGAATGCGACGCAATTGTCATACAGTCAGCTTTGTGCGTGATGCCATGACCAAAGGTAAGGTGATAGCAGCGGTGTGTCATGGGCCGCAAGTTTTAATAGAAGGTGATTTACTCAAAGGTAGAAAAGCCACTGGTTTTACTTCTATTCGCAAAGATATTACCAATGCAGGTGCTATTTATCTGGATGAACCAGTAGTTATCGATGGTAATTTGATTACATCTCGTGAACCTGGAGATTTAGCGATTTTTACTACAGCTTTCTTATCTCGCTTAGGTTACGGAGGTCAAGAAGTTGGTTTACCTAATGAGAAAGATACATCTGCTGAATGGTGGAAATTAGCTGATGCTTGGGGTGGTTCCACAAAGGGTGAAATTGTCAAAGGTTTAAATACGGCTTTAGCTGGTGAAAGATATTCTTTAGAAGCGTTAGAAAAATATGCTGAAAAAGAGTCAGATATGGAAGCTAAGACTCTATTTGCAGCCATGATGGATAATAAAAGGCTACATATTAATAGACTAGAGAATTATTTACAAAGATTGAGTGAAAAATCCTCATTTTCTGCCAACATTGCTAATCAATATGCCAAGGTAAAAACTGCATTGACTGGCAGTGATGATATATATCAATTGCGCTGTGCTTTGGGAGATGTGCAAACAGGTATCGGTGATATTGCTAATTTGTGTGCTATGTATACTGACCCAGTAGCAACGGCAATTTTCAAAGAAATTTACCATGATTTGGGCAAATATGAACAGGAATTAATACAGCTATATAAAGTGCGGATAGCTGCTGGTGTTAAGCCACCTCAACCAACTTCAGGAGTAGCTGTAACGATGTGATGATTTAGAGAAAATTTCTCTCTGTGCTGTTGTTTCTAAAAACTATGAGGTAGATTATGAATCGTTTTCTGGATGTGATTCAACGTTTAATTTTGCGTCAAATTTTCGTTTTATTTCTGGTGGGACTAACATTTTTTAGTTTCCAAGTAGTAAATCAAGGTAGTGCATTTTTATTAGCCACTGCTGATACTGTGAAAACTCCCGAAGGTATTTATTATAAAGGTACTCCTGATAGTAGGGAGTTGAGAAATAATCAGGGGTTAGATAATGTTCAAAAAAGTCTTAAAGATACTGCTGATAACCTGCGGGAGAAGCTAAACCTTGATGAGGATATTCCTGAGGCAACGAAGGAATTTCTTGACTCTACTCAATCTAAATTAAAAGAAGGATTAGAACCACTGACTAAGGGTCAACGTGGTTATTATCAAGAGAATTTTCCTGAAAGCAGAAGGCTAAGAGATAATATTTAATCTTAGTAAACAGTGCTGATAGATGTGAGGTTGTTTAAAATTTATTGTGGAGAAACGTGATATGCAACCTCACTATAGCAGGTGACAGGTGACAGTTCTAAAAGCCTTTGGCTGTCTAAGTTTTAGTGTTAGTTAATGTCCTAACTGCTCTGTCCATTGCTATTCTAATACAATTACATAAGAAGAAATTAGGTTGGGGTAAGGGATAGTGCAAACCAAAAAGTATTAATAATGTTGGGTTGCCTTCCTCAACCCAATCTACAGTATTTCAGTTTCATTGCTGAAAATGTCTAATTATTTTAGTTTAACTCAGTGATTGATTATGAGTGATACAAGTGTAAAAAAAGTAGATTCTACCTATTCACCTAAGGGTAAGCTTGGTCAAAAGTATCTGGCTTCTGGGAAAACAGTCTCGATGAGGCTATGGGAAAATGAGGAACCAGTAGATGATAAAGAGTCTAGTCAAAGAGATTATGAAACGGTTGGTTATGTGATTAATGGTAAAGCGGAATTACATTTAGAAGGGCAAATGATTTTACTAGAACCTGGAAGTTCTTGGGTAGTTCCTAAGGGTGCAAGTCATTTCTATAAAATTATTGAACCATTTACAGCGGTGGAAGCCACGAGTCCACCGGCTCAAGTTCATGCTAGAGATGAATCTAATTGATAAGAGGATATGAATATTTCCTGGTTTTGTGTAATTTTAATCGTCACCTAAAAATTCATAATTTTGCCATAGGTCAAATTATTATTTAGTAGCGATGATTCATGAATCTATCGCTACTTTTTTGTTGTGAATTGATTCAATTGAGTGTCTAAGTAAGTCGAGGCTAATATTTCAAGCTATATTAAGAAACTCAAATGTAGGGTGTGTTGTCGCGCAGCGCAACGCACCATCAATAATTTAAGGTGCGTTAGCCTACGGCATAACACACCCTACGCACAATTTATATTTATTCATATACATTGAATTTTTCTCGACGACTTACTTAACTGCTTTTTTTACAACTACAAAAGGTGCGTTTACTAACGCACCTTTCTGTGGCTTTGTGATTGCAAGTCCTTAAGAAATATCTTGTAGTTCAGCAGTGCGAACTGAAAGGACTTGTGTTTGATTACCCCGTCGGATTTTCACTTGTAAAACTTGACCAAGACGGCTGTCTTCAACGACGCTTTGTAATTGTTCTGCGCTGGTGATGGGTTGACCGTCAACTTGTACTATTACGTCACCGCGTCGGATACCTGCACTAGCAGCAGGGGAGTTTTGCATAACTCGCATGACCAAAACGCCGTTAACTTCTGGTATTTCAATAGATGAGTTGGGGTCGTTGTTATTTTGCTTGGCTAACTGGGGTGTTAAAGTTACCATTTGCACACCTAAATAGGGGTGAGCAACTTTACCATCTCGTTGCAGTTGCCCAGCGATCGCTTTAGCTTTATCAATAGGAATAGCGAAACCAATTCCCATGGCATCAGCACGAATGGCGGTATTAATACCAATCACTTCACCTTGGGCATTCAACAACGGCCCACCAGAGTTACCAGGGTTAATTGCTG
Organism: Richelia sinica FACHB-800; assembly: GCF_014698825.1. GTDB lineage: Bacteria > Cyanobacteriota > Cyanobacteriia > Cyanobacteriales > Nostocaceae > FACHB-800. Next base: position 108,121 of record NZ_JACJTT010000003.1, on the reverse strand, counting down.
CGTCAGTTTGAATGAAATCTAACCGCTTATCACTAATACCCACTTGAGCGCTGGAACGTTTGAGGGTGCTGACAATCCCCAATGTTACAGTATTATCAAAGCCCAAGGGATTACCTACAGCGATCGCCCAATCTCCTACTTGTACATTACTAGAAGAACCGAGAGTTGCCACCGGTAAGTCGCTGCCAGCGTTGATTTTTACTACCGCTAAATCCGTAACTTCATCGATGCCCCGCACTTTACCCTCAAAGGTGCGACCATCTTTGAGACGGACTGTCACCTTATCTGCATTATCTACCACATGGGCATTAGTGAGAATTACCCCACTCTTATCGAGAATAAAACCAGAACCTAAACCACGCAATTGTTCTGTAGGGGACATTTGTGGCAGACTATCACCAAAGAACCGCCGAAAAAATGGGTCTTCAAAAAAGGGGTCAGCACGGCGAGTAATAGTTTTTTCTGTATCAATTCTTACTACTGCTGGGCCCACACGGTTCACCGCAGAGGTGACAAAACTGCTAGAACCAACAGCCGCTGTGGCTGGAGATGGTCTTTGAGCAATTTGTGTAGCAGCTGCTGGTGCTACATTAGCAGTGGGTGCGGGTTCTGCTTCCGAAGGCAATACCCGTAAGGACGTAAAAGTTAGCACCACTCCTAGAAAGATTGCAAATACATGGGTGCTAAATTGCCTGATTGACCGGGGTAATCTGGAAAGTTTCATAATCACAACCTAATCTAGAAGTTTAATTTTTGGTTAGTCGTGACACATCTATCTAAAGTTATTTTTACAGATGGTTTAAAAATCCGCGTTTTATGACGTTTTCATCGGAGTTTAGGTTTCTCTAGTGAATGTTTACCGAATAAATCCTGTGCAGCCGTCTTTTCATCAAGTTAACTGAATATTGCAAAGTAATGCTATTCCGGTAATTTACACCTGTAAGGTTCGGATTTTACCCAATGAAGGTGGGAAGGGTCAGAGAGAAAAAAAGGTTTGGGTAGGTAATGAGATGAACATTAAACTGGACTTTTCAGTTACACACTGCTTGACTAGGCTAGGATCTGAATTAATACCAACACTGTGATTACCCATGAATGGATCAGATCGATTAGCAAAAGACTCTTTGCCCACATCACAGCCAGCAGAACACCCACACCCACATCATCACGACACAGAAAATCATAGCCTGGGGCAGGACGAATCTGTTCATTCTCATATCCATAGTGAAGAGTCCTTACGTCGCATAGTTAACAGACTTTCACGGATAGAAGGACACATTCGTGGTATTAAAACCATGGTACAGCAAAATAGCCCTTGTCCTGATGTATTACTACAGATTGCTGCCGTAAGAGGTGCATTAGACAAAGTTGCTCGCATTGTCTTAGATGAGCACTTAAATGAGTGTATTGCCAGAGCATCACAACAGGGCAATATAGACGTAGAAATTCAACAACTTAAAGCTGCCTTAGACCGATTTTTGTCTTAAATCACCATATTAGCTGCTACAACAGGTTATTTTGAATAGAGAAGCTTGGGAGTGTAGGGGATGGTTTGGGCAGCTGGTAAACAATTGCAGGGTGGGAAATACACTATAGAGAGGGTATTAGGACAGGGACGCTTTGGTATTACCTATCTTGCCACAGACCAAAAAAGCGATCGCATTGTCATCAAAACCCCAGATGCTGACTCTCTATCTCCAGACGAGTTAGAACGGTGGCAGCAAAAATTTGTGCAAGAGGCTTTCAAACTAGTTAAATGTAAGCATCCTCATATAGTTCGTCTTCTTGAAGATCCATTTCAAGAAGATGGTTTGTGGTGCATCGCAATGGAATATGTGGATGGAATTAATTTAGCCCATAGAGCTAAAAACATTGTACCAGAATCAGAAGCTCTAACATACATTCAACAAATTGGTGAAGCCTTAAAAGTAGTCCATCAAAATAACTTAGTTCATCGAGATGTCAAACCAGCCAATATTATGATTAGAAATGGCTCAGCCATTCTCATTGACTTTGGACTAGCAAGAGATTTTAACAATAAAAAATTGAGCTTTAATTACATAGAAACATTAGCAGAAAAAGGTTTTACAGCGCCAGAATTGTATTCACAGACAATGGAATTAGGCGCATATACAGACATTTACTCTCTAGCAGCAACACTTTATAATCTATTGACTGGTCAATTTCCCACCACAGCTAAAGACCGAATTGAAAACAATTCTCCTTTACCATCACCAAAAACATTAAATGATTCAATTAGACCTAAAACCAATCGGGCCATAATTCAAGCAATGGATTTATCTCCTAAGAACCGTCCTCAATCTATTGATGAATGGTTTAATGATATAGAATTTCCCCAACTAAACCCTCAAACCACACCACCAGACACACCAGAAAATCGGCGAGAAAAAATAAGTTTTTGGTTGACAGTAGCGGGTTTTATTGTGGCAGTTATAGCAATATTTACGGGTATTTTTCAAAGTGATATTAGAGAATTTATGCTCAAGCAATTTTCATCACCACAACCAAACACAACTGCATCACCTGAAAAATCTATAAACTAAAACTTATTATGTACTGGAATACAGGTCATCGACTACATAACGATAAATACATTATTCAAGAAATACTAGGACAGGGTGCTTTTGGTATAACCTATCAAGCTATTCAAGATACACCTCTGCAACTACCTGTAGTCATCAAAACCCCTAATATGCAGCTAAAACGGGATAGGCAATACTCCCGTTATGTAGAGAAATTTATTCAAGAAGCTAAGTTATTGGGGAAACTTTGTCAAGTTCCTCATCAGAATATTGTACGTGTGCTTGATTATTTTGAAGAAGGTGATAGTAATACACCATGCTTGGTCATGGAATTTATTGATGGAACAAGTTTATTTGACTTAATTGAAAATGCAGGACAACCAGCAAAACTATTACCTGAAAAAGACGCTGTAAATTGTCTTTATCAAATTGGTGATGCACTAAAATCTATCCACCAAAATTCCATAGTTCATCGTGATATTCACCCCGGTAATATTATGTTACGAGGAGGTAATCAACCAATTTTAATTGACTTTGGTTTAGCTGGAGGTATCGCACCAGCAAAGTCTTTCTCTAAAAAGTTTGGTAATGAAAATTTCGCTCCTTATGAGCAGATGAAGGGTAGTAAAGAAATCACAGTAGATATCTATGGTTTTGCAGCGACACTTTACTATGCAGTTACAGGGGAATATCCTACAACTTCTTGGGATCGTAAGTATCATGATGCGAAATTAATTGCACCAAAACAACATAACCCTAATATTAGCGATAATTTAAACCAAGCTATTTTGGCAGGAATGGAATTAGAAGCACAAGACCGTCCCCAAACAATCCAAGCATGGCTCAATTTATTAAATGGTGAGACAGATATTCAAGATATAGATGATTTAAGTTCCGAGAAAGGCATAGATTATCGTAAATTGCGAGATTTATTAGCAGCAGGAAACTGGAAAGATGCAGACTATAAAACCTATGTAGTGATGCTGCAAGCTATAGGTAGGGAAAAAGGTGATTGGATAAGGGAGGAAGAATTTTTAAATTTTCCCTGTACAGACCTTCGCACACTTGACAGACTGTGGGTAAAATATAGCAATGGTAAATTTGGCTTTAGTGTCCAGAAGCAAATTTATTTGGAATCTGGTGGTAAACCAGACGGTAAATATGACAAAGAAGCCTGGGAAAAATTTGCTGATCTTGTGGGATGGAGAAAAGAAGCAGTGTGGATATCGTCGTATGATGAATTCATTTTAAGCACTAAATCATATCCCAAAGGGTACTTGCCTAATTTAGTTTATGGGGTTGGTTTGGTGGTGCTTGGGGGATTTTTGAAGTTTAATTGGGTTATCCTTTCGCATCGAAGCTTGTAAAAGAGACACATAAGGGCTTGCACATAATGTAAATAATTGTAACAACAAGATTATGTACGCCAGAATCAACACTGTAGCGATTCGTTACCTGGCACTGTGGAATTATAGGAATTAGCGCAAATAAATTTTTTCTGCTACCTCTTCCACTTCGGTATTTTCTAGCGCATTATGACTATCCCAAGGTAAACGCATTTGCCCTGGTGAAGCATTTTTTGGTTTGCCTTTTACCTTCATTCCTGCTGATAATTCAATACAGTTATTTCTTCATGTTGGGTTTCCTTGCGTCAACCCAACCTACATAATTGATGTTTTTGACTTTAACAGAATTGTAGTCAAATGTGGTTCATTCAATTGATATGATAAGTAAAATTATAGATTCTCTTCAAAAATATAGAATAAATGATATTTAAAAACTATCAATTCAACTATTCCTTAATTAATCACACCAACAAACCCCTAATTCTCTTCCTTCATGGCTTCATGGGAAAAATCGACGAATTTGACCCAGTGATTAAATTATTAGCTGATGATTTCTCCTACCTCACCCTCGACTTACCAGGACATGGCACAACTCAAGTATTGGGTGAAGATAAATATTATCAAATGGAATCTACAGCCCAAGGATTAATTGAGTTATTAGATGACTTAAAAATCGATAAATGCTTTTTAGTCGGTTATTCAATGGGAGGAAGATTAGCATTATATCTGTCCCTGCATTTTCCTGAAAGATTTATCAAAGTCATCTTAGAATCTGCCTCACCTGGTTTAGCAAAGGAAGCAGATAGATTGAAAAGAATTAAAAGTGATTTTCAAATTGCCAGTAAATTAACCAGAATTACAGAAAGAAAAGATTTTGAAATTTTTCTCAATTATTGGTATAGTCAGCCGATTTTCGGGAATATCAAAAACCATCCTGACTATGAAACTATGCTAGAAAGTCGATTAGAAAATAACCCCATAGAATTGACTAAATCTCTACAATATATGGGGACAGGCTACCAACCTTCTTTATGGGAAAAACTTCAAAATAATCACATTCCCTTAATGCTAATAGCTGGAGAAATTGACCAAAAATTTGTTGATATTAATACACAAATGCTGCATCAATGTTCAGTAGCTCAATTAAAAATGATTAAAAAAGCTGGGCATAATATCCACTTAGAACAAACAGAGAAATTTGTGCAAATTATACAGCAATTTTTCACAATTCTCTGTTAACCCGTACATGCAGTAGATTGCAAGTACATAAAGTAAAACCATAAATAATCAAACTCTTGTGGTGCGGGCATCTTGCCCGCTATAAGCGTCCTGCACTTAAATGAAATTGGCTATCATTCTCCAATCCATTAATTGACAAATATCTATCCGCGTTTATCTGCGTGCATCTGTGTTTAATCCTCAATTTCTCTGAGAACTACCACCAGGAGAAGAATTTACATTACCAGATTCGACTTGATTTGCGGCTTTTAATTCTTCCTTTAATACTTGCTTATAAATTCTCGGCAAAGAACTACTTACAGAATTAGTTTCTATCCCATATCCTAAACTTGTCCAAGTGGGAGAAAGAGTACGTAAAACATTTTCGATTTTACCTTGACGCAATTGTTGACTAATATCTATTCCCCAAACCTTAGAGTCATTTAACCAACGGTAAACCACCACATCTTGATATTCTGGTTCAAAACTATAATTCGACCAAAACATAAACTGTGATGGCTTAGGATGATAACGGGGGGCTATTTGTTTCCAAGTAGTATTGATAATTTGATATCTACCCGCAGCAGTGGAACAATTACCTGTATTCGGGCCATTGACAATGGTAACACAAACTTCAGGATGACGGCTGAGGTCACTGACTTGCTGACCTCCATATAACAAAGAATAGGGACGCTTTCCACTAGCTTCACTAGCAGAAATAGTCCGCATTAATGCCCGAATATAGGGGTCTCCCTCTTTCATCACTAACGGTGGTTGTTTCCCTACCAAATTTTGAAAAAAAGGCTCAGTAGAAGAGGGAATTTCCCCAGTGATATACCACTGGAACATATAGACAAATCCCAGCAGTGCCACAATGGGCCCAATAAATTTTTCTACCCCTTTGAGTTCAAACTTTTTCAGAATTGGACTCCTTTATTGTTGTTGCCAGTTATGATTGGTAATCTTAACTAATTATCGATTACCAATTATTCATTACCCAACTTGTTGAAATAATTCCGTAAAAGTTTTGGACGGGATTTCTGGTTTAGCAATAATTTCCACAACTTTATTCTTGGCCGCAGGTGTAAATATAGACTCTACACAAACCTGTGCTACTTTTTGTCTGGGAATACTACCTTCAAATAAAGTATCGGCACCTTGCATGACGATAGAATCAGAATTATCTTCGTTTTTTAAGCCACCAGGCCGGACAATGGTGTAAGTTAAACCACTTTTTTGAATATATTCTTCTGCTTGCTTTTTCCAAAATAATATCAACCAAAAAAGATTGAGGGGATGGAAAAATTGGGAGACACACATAGAGGAGACTAAGACAAAATGTTCGATGTTTTTGGCTTTGGCAGCATCAACTAAATTTTTAGTTCCAGCAAAATCAACTTGATAGGGGCCTGTGGGGTCAAAACTGGGTCTTGCACCAGTGGCACAAAAAACAATGCTACTATCACCTAATGCTGCTTCCAGGCTTTCTGGTTGTAGCACATCACCAATGACTAATTCTACTTGAGGAGAAAGAATTGCTTGGGCTTTTTCTGGGTCTCTGACTAAAGCACGGACAGGAATATTCCTTGTGATCAGTTCTTGAACTATGCGACGACCTGTTTCACCTGTTGCACCCGCTACAAATGCTCTCATGATTATTGCTATCCTGGAAAACTAATGTGTGTTATTGCCGTTATTTATTTTAATGATTGTCTGAAGTTCATGACAGATGAGGATGATTTTCGTAAAAATATAATTTCGATGTGAAAAAATCATCATGGAATGGGAATCATTAGTATAGACAAATTTTCAAGTATAGAAAAAAGCATTTATGGTGACAAACAACTGGGAATATCAATCTCTGGAAGTGACAGAATCAGTTTTACCTATGGGATCTAGCGTAATTGAAGATAAGCCTCAGTTAGTAGAAATTCATACGGGACTGACAAAGTTTTATGGACATTATCAAGACTGTATGGAAATGTACGCACCTGTAGATCAGGTAGCGACATATCTTAATACCCACTCTAGTTGGTTTGCTCGTTGTGCGGAACCAATGAAGGTGCATCCATTAGGTGAAAATGGTTATGCTTTGGTCATTGGTAAATTTGGTTCTTTTGGTTATGAAGTAGAACCAAAGATTGGTTTAGAGTTGTTACCACCACAAGATGGTCAATATTGCATCCGTACTATTCCTATTCCCGATTATCAAGCACCTGGTTACGATGTGGATTATCAAGCCTCTTTACAGTTGGTTGATGATAGAGGTGAAATGACTAGGGTGGAGTGGGAATTAGATTTAGTAGTGGAATTGCATTTTCCTAAATTTATTCAGCGATTACCCCATTCTCTCATCCAATCTACAGGCGATCGCTTGTTGAATCAAATCGTCCGTCAAGTCTCCCGTCGTCTCACCCGTACAGTCCAAGAAGACTTCCATCAATCTTTGGGTTTACCTTTTCCGATGAAAGGTAAGAAAAAGAAATGATTGGTCAGGTGAGAGTCAGTTGTCTGTGATGAGTGCGGGACTACAACCGACAACTGACTACTAATGACTAAGCTTGAGAGAGAATTTTTTGGATTATTTCCACACCAGAGAGAGCTTGCCAAACAAACAGACCTAATATGGCAAAATTTAATAAGATATGACTGACTCTGGCCCAATTTGCGCCTTTTTGCATAAAAGGAGACAAGGCAGCAGAAACAGCGATTAAACCAGTCATCCCCAGTCCTGCCAATAAATGGGGGCCAACAAACAATTTTCCATTATTGATATAGGTGACAGCCATCCCACCAATTGCACCGGCTACCATCACAGCTAAGATGATAGACCCAATTTGATAATGTCTGACGTTATAACGGCCTTTGATTAATTCTTTCTTTTCTTCACCTTGAGCATTTCTGGTACGCTGTACTTGCAAACCTAAGTAAGCGGCATATAAGGAGAGTGCTAGGAGTACCCACATCAGCACTGGGTGAGCGAAGTTTAACCAATATTTAACTGTTGGTGCAAGTTCCAGACTCATGTTGTGTTCTTCCCAAATTATTAAATCTTCATAAAAATTAGCATAACAGGAGTTCAGGCTTTCCGGTGGTTAGGAGTTCTAATACATCACCAAAGACCAGAACACTTGTGTAATCTAATGGTTGACTGTGCATTTTCATGTTGAAATTCCGCGAAGCGTAGCGTTACCAGGGGCATTTTCATATGACAGAGAATAATGATGCTTTGCTACTCAAGGCTGCGAAAAATGGCGATATGAAGAGATTAGCTGAAGTTTTAGCAGCAGGTGCTAATGTAGATGTGTGCGATCGCCACGGCACCACAGCCCTGATGTTTGCAGCTAACTTAGGTTATACAGAAATAGTGCGATCGCTATTAGACGCAGGTGCAAATATTAACCTCTCCAGAAAAACCTATGGCTTAACAGCCTTAATGTTGGCAGCAATTGCCAATCAACTTGATATTGTCCAGCTTTTAATTTCCAGAGGTGCAGAAGTTAACGCCATTAACGAAGATGGTAGCACCGCCCTCATGGCAGCAGCCCTCAAAGGTCATGTAGATATAGTCAAACCCTTATTAGCAGCCAACGCCCAAATAGATATTACAGACAAAGACAACGACACCGCCTTAAAAGTCGCCATTAAAAACAGCCATGCAGCCGTAGTTCAAGCCTTACTGCCAAATCACACCAACATTAATACACCAGACTCAGAAGGAGAACTTCCCCTCATTCTCGCTGTAGACTTGGAAAACATAGAGATAGTCAAAACACTATTATCAAATGGGGTAGCAGTCAACGCCACAACCGCCGACGGCAACACACCCCTATTAGCAGCCGCAGCCAATGGCAACATAGAAATAGTCAAACTCCTGTTAGATGCAGGTGCCCATATTAATCACCAAGATAAAGAAGGGGAAACAGCCTTACACATAGCCGTAGTCGAAGGTTATCTAGATATAGTCGAACTGTTGTTACAACAAGGTGCAGATATAGAAATTAGAAACCATCTAGGTGATACACCTCTCCTCATCGCCGCATTTCAAGGACACAGCGAAATTACCAAAGCCTTACTCCTAGCTAAAGCCGACACCAACAAGAAAAACTTTGGTGAAATACCCCTCACACTCGCAGTCACCCAAGGACATACCCAAACAGTAATGACTTTACTCGCAGGTGGTGCAGATATTAACCAAGCAGCAGATGATGGTAAAAACTCACTTTTTAAAGCCATCAGTGCAAATCATCCAGAAGTATTTAAATTATTGTTGAATAAAGGAATAGATGTGAATTTTCAAGACTTCGCAGGAGTGACGGCCTTAATGTGGGCTGCTGCGGAAGGTTTTACTCAAGCCGTACAATTATTATTGCAAGCAGGGGCAAATGTGAATTTGCGAAATCAAGGCGGTTACACAGCATTAATGATTGCTGAATTTAATGGTTATCAAAACATAGCCAAAATTTTGCGGCAAGCAGGGGCAGAAGAATAAATTTCATCACAGTTGAAAATTAATAATTTGAAATTAGTAGAGCTAAATTTCATCAAGAAATATTCCTGTAGGGTGTGTTGTCGCGTAGCGCAACGCACCCGTTCTGAACTTCTGTTCGTGCAGCGTGGCGTAGCCATACTTCTAGCCCTCACAGATAAATTTTTTAGCAAACCCTAATTATTAATAGCAAAACTCCGTCGCAACTGTTGAGCTTGTTACGCCGGAGGTGTAAAAAATTGAAACACCAAGATGAAATACTTGTGCCACAAGGGTAGAAAGAAAGTAAAAATGAAGAAGAATATTTACCTTCTACCTTTTACCTTTGCCTTGTCTCTCCCTTGATGTTTCCTACTGTGCTAGATGTGGTAAATATAGAAGAATTGAATTTACAAAACGGTATTAAAAATATCAATTTTTTGGTATTATTATGCACTTGAATTTATATCAGTAACTTATATCTTTTACTGGCTAATATTTCTAGCCTTTGTACATTAATCCTACACAAAAATAAATTTATGATGAAGCTAAACTCTAATGATTTATGATGCAATTAAAGAAATTATATCGACAAAATTTGTGGATTGGTGTTGGATGCAACAAAGGAATTTCACTGCAATTAATCAACACAGCAATTGAAACAATATTACATAAATTCCAATTAGAAAAAAATCAAATCCTGGGTATTGCAACTATAGACACAAAATCCTCAGAACCTGCCCTAGTTGAGTTTTGTCAATTACACAATTTACCTTTAAAAACTTTTACAGCATCTGTGCTGAGTTGCATCTGCGTCCCCCATCCATCCCTCATTACGCAACAAGTTGTGGACACGCCCAGCGTGGCAGAGGCTGCTGCTATCCTCGCAGCTTCTGAAAACAACCATGAGAATGTGGCACTATTAGTTCCCAAACACATCTTTCACCAATTAGGTGAAAAAAAAGCACTCACTATGGCAATTGCTCAATGCCAACCTTTTTTTACTCAACAGCCCGGAGAAAATAGTTAATAATACTCGAAACGATTGATAGTACAATTGAACCGAAAAAAGCGGGAATAAACCCCCGGATAATAAAACCATAGCCAGGGGTAATGGCGCTAGCCAACCACAAAGTTAAGGCATTGACAACGAATGTAAATAAGCCAAAAGTCAGCAAAGTGGCAGGAAAAGTTAAAACCCGCAACACTGGACGGATAGTGGCATTTACCAAACCAATCACAATTGCTGCCAACAAAGCAGCCACAAAAGTCTTGATAATGAAACCAGGTACAATTTGGGCAGTAATTAATAAAGCAACTGCTGTACCTAACCAAGTTAACAAAAATGACTTCAAAAACATGGTGGTCGTTAAGGGAAGCATTACCAGCTTAATCAAAAAATAGAATTCCTCTTCTTTTTGTCCCCAGAAGAATCTAATCAGTAGCTTATCATTTTGCACCAACAGCAAATACTTTTCTCTGTTATCGCCCAAAAAAGCCACACATATGGCAATCTGAGAAGCATAAGCCCTGACAATCTGATATTTTAGCTACAGCAAATCTACCTGTTGAGGTTATGCAAACTCTGCCCACGCTCAATAATTCCAATACCAATCAACCGACTTTTGATACCACAATCAAACGCCGGAAAACCCGTCCCGTTAAAGTCGGAAATGTCACCATTGGCGGTGGTTATCCCGTAGTGGTGCAGTCCATGATTAACGAAGATACCCTTGATATTGACGGTTCTGTAGCCGCTATTCGTCGCTTGCATGAAATTGGCTGCGAAATCGTGCGTGTCACAGTTCCTAGTATGGCTCATGCCAAAGCGTTGGCGGAAATTAAGCAGAAATTAGTCCAAACTTACCGTGATGTACCTATTGTGGCTGACGTACATCACAATGGGATGAAAATTGCCCTGGAAGTTGCTAAACATATCGAAAAAGTCCGCATTAATCCAGGTTTGTATGTATTTGAAAAACCCAATCCCAACCGGACAGAATACACCGAAGCAGAATTTAAGGAAATCGGTGAGAAAATCGCGGAAACTCTAGAACCTCTGGTAGTTTCCTTACGTGACCAAGGTAAAGCCATGCGAATCGGAGTTAATCACGGTTCTTTGGCGGAAAGAATGTTATTTACCTACGGTGACACTCCCGAAGGGATGGTGGAATCAGCTTTAGAATTCATCCGCATTTGTGAATCTCTAGATTTCCGCAATATCGTCATTTCCATGAAAGCCTCACGGGTTCCTGTGATGGTGGCTGCTTACCGCTTAATGGCCAAGCGTATGGATGACTTGGGGATGGACTATCCCTTACATCTGGGAGTCACTGAAGCTGGTGATGGGGAATATGGAAGGATTAAGTCTACTGCTGGTATCGCTACCTTACTGGCTGATGGCATAGGTGATACAATTCGCGTTTCCTTAACAGAAGCACCAGAAAAAGAAATTCCTGTGTGTTATAGCATTCTCCAAGCTTTGGGTTTGCGGAAAACCATGGTGGAGTATGTCGCTTGCCCTTCCTGCGGACGCACTTTATTTAACCTGGAAGAAGTGCTGCACAAAGTGAGAGAAGCAACTAAACACCTGACTGGTTTAGATATTGCCGTGATGGGTTGTATTGTGAATGGCCCTGGAGAAATGGCAGATGCTGACTATGGTTATGTTGGTAAAACCCCTGGTTACATTTCTTTATACCGTGGTCGGGAAGAAATCAAAAAAGTGCCAGAAGATCAGGGTGTAGAGGAATTAATCAACCTCATTAAGGCAGATGGGCGTTGGGTAGATCCTTAAAACTGACACAGGCCACAGTAGCCCCACATCTTGAGTAGAGTTTTAGGTGTGGGGCTTGCTGATAGATAGGGTTATTACGCAATTACTGACCTTCATATACTGGATATGACCAGCAAAATCCGGTGGATAGCGTCTTGGACATCTAGCCAAATTCCTGAATGTTGTTGATATACTTGAAGAATTAAATCGGCACAAATTTCTATCCTACGGACTTGTTTGTTCTTGGTCTCAGTAGAATTTCATGAACCGTAGTCATAGTTGGAGTTAATCCAATGCCATTGATTGTAACTAGAGCCTAAGTGTGGAAATTAAGTCACATAGGGCATACTAAAGATAAATTTTCCCCTCTGACACAGCTGTCATTATGGTGATTACAAAAAGTAGGCTTGTTTTAGGTGCTACGGTAGTGACACTCTCTACGATCGCTATTACTAGCCTGATTAATCACTCCCGTGGTCAAGCTTTATTTAAAGCCAGCCCCAAGGAGTTAGTAGACGAAGTTTGGCAAATCATCTACCGTCAATATGTAGATGGTACATTCAACCAAGTAGATTGGCCTGCTGTTCGCAAGGAGTACCTAAATAAGTCCTACAGTAATCCCCAGGAAGCGTATAAGTCCATCCGGGAAATGCTGAAAAAGCTGGAAGACCCATACACCCGGTTTATGGACCCAGAGGAATTTAAGAATATGCAGGTTGATACCTCTGGAGAATTAACAGGTATTGGTATCACCATCGGTCAAGATGAAAAGACCAAGCAGTTAGTTGTCATTGCGCCTATTGATGATACTCCTGCCTTCAAAGCCGGGATTTTGGCTAAGGATGTGGTGCTAGAAATCGATGGTAAAAGCACCAAAGGCATGAACACTAACGATGCTGTAGCTTTGATTCGGGGTGAACCTGGAACCAAGGTCCGCTTAAAGATTCTCCGGAATGGACAAACCAAACGCTTTGAAATTACTAGGGCGCGTATAGAAATTCATCCTGTACGCTATTCTGAGCGACAAACATCAATCGGCAAGGTTGGTTACATCCGCCTGAATCAGTTTAGCGCTAACGCCGCTAGGGAAATGCAGGATGCCATTAGAAAGTTGGAAAATAAACAAGTTTCCGGCTATGTTCTAGATTTACGGGGCAATCCTGGGGGTTTACTGCAATCCAGTGTGGAAATTGCCCGGATGTGGCTAGATAAGGGCACGATTGTCTCGACCATTGACCGTCAAGGCGAGCAAGACCGGGAGGTAGCTACGGGACGTGCTTTGACTGATAAACCATTAGTGGTGTTGGTCGATAAAGGTTCAGCCAGTGCCAGCGAAATTTTATCTGGGGCGATACAAGATAACAACCGGGGGGTGATTGTTGGTACTCAAACCTTTGGTAAGGGTTTGGTGCAGTCAGTGCGACCGCTGGAAGGTGGGTCAGGCTTGGCTGTGACTATTGCCCGATATCATACCCCCAGTGGTAAAGATATCAATAAACACGGCATCGACCCAGATGTGAAGGTGGAATTAAGCGATAAGCAGCGTCAGGACTTGTGGCTACATGAGCGAGAAAAACTTGGTACTCTAGCCGATCCTCAATTTGCTAAAGGGGTGGAAATTTTAGGTAAGCAAGCTGCTCAAAATACAACCACTTCCAACAAGAATTAAGCTGCTTCTGGGGTAGGAAGAGTTGATTTTACTGGGGTTGGCACTTGCCAGCCCTAATTAATCCTATGCGACGAGCGATCGCTTCCTCCATCGACCCAAAGGGTCCCCATTGCTCGATGATTTCTGATTTACTTTCTGTCAATGTTGCTGCGGGGACTATTTCACAATGATCTGATTTTTTTTTGACAATATACCAACTTTGTGTACTATCTGTAGACATAACTCAACTTTTAACTGCACCTTCACTCATTAAATCTTGGAACATTGCCGTAGTCAGATATCTTTCGCCAAAGGAAGGCTGAATCATCACAATTAACTTACCAGCATTTTCCTTTCGCTTACCTACCTCAATAGCAGCACACAAAGCCGCACCAGAAGAAATACCAGACAGTAAACCCTCTTCCCTAGCTAATCTGCGTCCATAAACCATTGCTTGCTCATCATGGACACAAACCACCTCATCAATTAAATCCCGTTTGAGCACATCAGGTACAAATCCTGCCCCAATCCCTTGAATTTTATGGGGGCCCGGCTGTCCACCAGACAAAATAGGACTGTTACTAGGTTCCACTGCAATCACCTGAAAACTCGGTTTGCGTTGTTTAATCACTTCGGCAATACCTGTAATTGTTCCCCCAGTCCCCACACCAGCAATTAAAATATCTACTTTCCCATCAGTATCTGACCAAATTTCCTCAGCAGTCGTTTCGCGGTGGATTTTGGGGTTAGCTGGGTTGCGAAATTGTTGCAACATTAAAGCATTGGGAGTATTCGCTACAATTTCTTCCGCTTTGCGAATAGCACCCCGCATTCCTTCCCCACCAGGTGTTAACACCAAATTTGCACCATAAGCACGTAGCATGGATCTTCTTTCTTGGCTCATGGTTTCTGGCATAGTTAAAATTAACTTGTAGCCACGAGCAGCGGCTACCATTGCCAAAGCTATGCCTGTATTGCCAGAAGTTGGTTCTACTAAAATTGTTTTACCAGGAGCAATTGTCCCTTCAGCTTCAGCACACATGATCATACTGACCCCAATTCGGTCTTTGACTGAAGCCGCAGGATTCATACTTTCTAATTTCACCACAATTGTGGCGACAACTCCTTCCGTTTGCGGAATTTTATTCAGTTGTACCAATGGAGTTCTGCCAATAAGTTCTGTTACGTCTTTAGCAATTCGCATTGATTAGCCTCTAAAATATAAAATATTAATTCTAAGTATTTACATTCATCATTAAATCACCATCAGTCATTTTATCATCTGTTGTCTTGTACTTTCTGTATTGGATTTTCTCGATTGAGAATTGGCATTTCCCAGTCAATGACTAGAAGTAGTTTAGGAATTTTATAAATAAAAGGCTGCTCAGGGTATTTTTTTGAGATTAACTTTTAGATTTTGGTTACGTCATTAAAAACTAACTTGTTTGGAAAAATTTAATTGTTGTTTTAGGTTATTCAAGTTATCTTGAGGCTATCTTTGTCAGAGGATGATGTGATTTGAGTACAGATAGTGGTGATTGAGATGATGGGAAAAAAAGCTGGAATTAGCATCATCAAAGGATTTGAAATTGAGTACAAAGCCTCCCGTTCCCTCCCTCAAAAATACTAGTACCCCATCCCGAAAATACTAGTACCCCTCACCCAAAATATTTTCAAAATCCTGACTACACAAGGCAAAACAGCTTTGAGTAGTTTTTTAATGAATTTAATAATCTTAATTTTGGACGACAAATCCAGAGTCGAAAAAGGGAACTGATATAAACCTTATAGGATTTACGCAGAGATTCCCCTCTACCCCCCGAAGTTCCCAGACGCAAGTCTGACGAATGAGGGGGGACTTCTTAACTCTGGATAAATTCATTTGGCAATTCAAAATGGAATTGATTCTGTCAGTATTACCCAATACTAACTGAAAATCATTTTGAATTTGGATTTTTTAATTTTTAATTCCGCTACTTTCAACAAGTTTGATTTGATTGGAGTTGATCTAGGCAGGTACAGCAATCAACCAAAACAAAGTTTCTTACTAGGTAACTTATACCTAGCAAGGGAGAGCCAACATGAAATTAAAACTTTTAAATGTGCTTACGGTTGGGTTAGTTGCTTTAGCATTGCTTACTCCCGGTTTTATTGTGTTTAGTGTGGTTTGGGGAAATCATATAGAGTTAGTTAAAGCACAGAATTTAACCTGTGAATTTAACAAAATAAACGTTAATGCTCAATCATTAACTCCCCCATCAAATCAAGCTCTAGCTAGCACTACATCATCTAACCATCATTTTTTCCCGCATCTGCTGACATTAGTGAACCAATACAAAATACTGACTATTTTGCAATGGTTGTTTATAGTCACACCTATTGGTATTGGTGTAGGAATTATTGGTTATGACAGATATTTGGTATATCGTGCTGCTGTATTGAGAGAACAGGTGGAAATGTTAGAGAGAATGTGGCAGCACAGTATCGAGCAATAAGTATTTTCTAAATATTAATTAACCATGACAGAAGCAGAACGCGAAGAACGTCACACATTGTATTGTAATTTAATTGATGAATTGCTGAAATGCCCTAATGGTCAAGAACCAGAGATTTTAGATGCTCAACCAGAATTAATCGACTCTGGTTTAATTCACACCATGCTACAAGTGGCAACGATGTTTGCCCATGAAGGTAATCAAGATGGGGCGCAGTTTTTGTTTTTTATCGCGCGAGAATTATCAAAGCAACTAGGATTATATCCTGATTTTTCTCAACAACAAGTTGCTAATCAGGAGTAGTGATGCTATTGACTTCAACAGATGCAGGACAAATAGCGTTAGAGTTTTTAGTCGCTGACTGGAATATTCCTGAACAATATCGAGATTGGTTTACTATTCTCAATGCTAGGTTGACTGGAGAGAGTTGGTACATAGTTGAGTTAGGAATTGAAGGATTTCCTGATAAATGGGTGGTTCAGGTGTATGATACTGGCGGCTGTGACCCTTGCTATACATTTATTTCACCGATTTCTGGACAGGAAGGATATACAGATTTAAAACATCTCCCGGAAATCCTCGCTGAGGTTTTAGTATCTGAACGCAATTCGAGATAAAAAGTTTTGAATTTTTAAATTTTTGGGTGCAAATCTGAATTAAATACTTGTTTTAGGTGGTAAATATCCACCTATTTTTTTGTCTAATTTTTAATATTTAATTTTTAATTTTTGCTGTATTTGTTAGCTTTATCTGACAATTTTGTGTTATGCTAAATATCGTGATCGAAGCTACAGAAACATCAGTCAAATGCTTACTGAAGATATCTTAGCCCAAGAATTCACAAGATTAGTGAAACAGTATTATCCCCAAGTGGGAGAAATCCTAGAAGGATGTCACGTGAAAGTGATTACAGGCTTTTGGGGGCGGCCTGCTAAACGTTTTCAATACATAGGGATTTATTGTTCTGAAGAAATCATGCCTCATTTGCAAACTCACAAAGAAATTTTGCGAGAGATTGCCGAAAATATGGGGTTAATTCAAGTTGTGTTGATGAATGCCAAGCGATTATTGAGAGATCCTCTCTCAAAGCTAAAACACGCCGATCCACGCCTATGGTTGGAGTTGCAGTTAGTGTCAGTCTGAAGAGGAGATACTAATCAAAACAGGACTGTTGGCGATGATGAACATCATCACTCAGGTAACACTAGCCGCGACAAACTCCAGAGATTTCATGACGAATTGAATATTGATAAACTGGCGCTGAAAACCTCATCTTTGTCTCTGCAAAAAAATCCAGAGAGTTAGCGGCGCTAAAATCAAGAGGCGCGAAATTATGTCTAAACTCCCATTGCTTCCTCCCGACGATTTGCCTCCTAATCAGGTGACAAAACAGGATGGAATGCTACATCTGGAACTAGAACAGTCTATTGGTAGGTGCTTTTATTACACATGCGATCGCATCACCCAAATGCTGCTGTCTAGTTGTCACTGGTACATGACCAATAATGGCACGACTTTGATGCTGATCATTGATGCTCCTGATATAGTATCTTACTGGCATATAGTCAGCAACATTCCCCAATTAGGCAATAGACTAGAGAGATTTAGCAAGGAATCAAAAATTCGCGTTTATCCACCTTTCGGCAAAGGAGCACCCTTTGAAATTAGTGTCAATGAAATCTCCGCTTATCGCGATTGGTTGTAGCTGAGAATTGATAGCAGATTGCCTTTTCATCAAATACAAGTAGAGAATTTATCATTATTTTTAAATTAAGGATTGAGCATTTTTCCCTATGATTGCTCAATTCCTTGATTTTTTTATTAGGAAACGGTATTAGGACATTTCCAACCAATAAAACTTAGACCATAAAAGCCTTTTAGCATTGTATCCTACAATAGCTTGATAAAGCCCTATTCATATCTGTGATAGAGATGGGCTTACTAATAAAATCATTCATTCCTGCATCTAAACAAATTTTTCGGTCTTCCTCCAAAGCATTAGCTGTTAAGGCAATAATATAGGGTTGAGGTATATCTAATTGACGGATGATTTGTGTAGCTGTGATACCGTCCATTTCTGGCATTTGAATATCCATGAAAATAATGTCATAAAAATTTTGTTCTAACCTGGCTAAAACTTCTAAGCCATTGTTAGCAGTATCAACATCATAATTTAGCTTTTTGAGTGTTAATATCGCGACTTTTTGGTTGACTTTATTATCTTCTGCTAAAAGTATCTTTAAGTGAGATTGATGATTTGTGAATTCAAATGGATAAATTTCTGTATTATCTTTTGTGTTGATATTATTATCTACAACTGCTTCGGTCACAATAGTAAAATAAAAAATTGAGCCTTGATTGTGTAATTTTTCTTGATTAACTACCCAATTTTCAGGAGGTGTACCACCGATATAACCACCACTTTCTACCCAAATCGTACCACCCATTAAACTAACTAAGCTTTTACTAATAGCTAAACCTAAACCTGTACCACCATATTTGCGGCTAATGGAAGCATCTGCTTGGGTAAATGGTTGAAATAGTTGATGGAGACGTTCTTTGTCAATCCCAATACCTGTATCTCGAATAGCAAATATTAACTCTAATTGTTGGTTTTCTTTTAGCCTAGTTTTCAGCACTGATATATGAATTTCTCCTGCATTAGTGAACTTAATCGCATTGCCAACTAAATTCAGCAAGATTTGCCGCAACCGGGAAATATCTCCTAAAACTCTCACGGGAATATCAGCAGAAATTTCATACTTAAGATGAATATTTTTAGCTAAAGCTTGTTCTTTCATCAAGTTGCACACAGAAGCAATGACCTCATTCAAAATGACAGGACTTGCTTCTAGTTGGAGCATTCCCGATTCCATTTTCGAGAAATCGAGAATGTCATTAATAATTACCAACAGAGTATCACCACTATCTTTGATGGTTTGAACAATCTCTTTTTGCTCCTCAGATAAATGGGTATTTGCTAGTAACTGAGCCATACCCAACACACCATTCATGGGAGTACGAATTTCATGGCTCATATTAGCTAAAAATTGGCTTTTAGCTTTAGTTGCTGCTTCTGCGGTCTCTTTCGCTTTTGCTAAAGTGATTTCTGCTTGTTTACGATCAGTAATATCTCTAGCTGCTGCATAAATAAGTCCATTTTTAGGTTTGGAACGCCATTCTAAATAAATATATGAACCATCTTTTTTTCTATAACGATTAGTAAAATTTAAGATATCTTGTCCTGTATCCAGGATGTTGATAGCATCAAGTGTTGCTTGCAGGTCGTCAGGATGGACAAAATCGAGAAATTTACATCCATTTAATTCGGCTAGGGAATAACCAAGGGTTGATTCCCATAATGCACTTAATTTACGAAAATATCCATCGGTATCGGCAATACAGAGTAAGTCTAAGGTAGTGTTAAAAAACCTCTCTAATTCCTCAGTTTTATTCAGTAAATCATCTGTCAATTTCTTCTGTTCCGTAATATCTCTTCCGACAGATTGAATTTCTACTAATTCTCCTTGTTGATTAAAAATACCTTGATTAATCCATTGTGTCCAGCCAATTTTGCCATCAGCGCGTTTATCTCGATTTTCTGTGATAAAGCTGGGATTTTCTGGACTTAGTTTAGATAAATTAATCAGTGTAGGCTGCAAGTCGTTAGGATCGGCAAAATCGATCCATTTAAGTCCCACCACTTGCTCAAGAGTACAGCCTAAAGCAGCACACAAAGAATTGTTGGCAAAGGTAATAGTTGTATCTGGTTCTGAGCGTAAAACAAAGTCTGTTTGCTGTTCAACTAATTGCCGATAACGGGTTTCACTTTGTGATAATGATTGTTTAACATGGTATAACATCCAATTAAAAGATGTAGCCAAGGTCTTAATTTCTGTAATTATGTGATTTTCTGATAATGGTTGAGTTAATTTTCCTTGAGCGAGATATTGACTGGCTTGATTTAATTGTAAAATTGGCTGGATAATCCATCTTGCTGTCATGATGCTCATACCTGTGGCTGTTAACAAAGTCAACAGGCATAAAACAATTGTCTGGTGATTATTAGCGGTAATTGCTGCTGTAAAATCTGCTTTGGGTAATGTTAAAACTATTAACCAATCGATGCCATAATTATCTTGATAGGGAATAATCTGAATAAAATTGTGTTTATCTGTTAAACTTAAAGGTTTGTTACCAGTATTTTGAATATTTTGGAAATCAATATGATTTTGGAGAATTGTCTGCACTGTGGCTTTAATCAAGGGTGTTTGAATTTCCTTGATTTGTACCCTTTCTGCTGTGCCATTTACTAATTTATATGGCAGATTATCTGTTGAAGTTGCCACTAATAATCCAGAAGGTTCAATAATTAGAACTTCACCAGATTTGCCAACTTTCAAAGATTTGAGAAACTTGCTAATATGAGATAAGCTTAAATCAATACCGACTACACCTAAAACTTGACCCGATTTGTCATGAACCGGGGCACTGGCGGAAATGGCGATTTCATCGGGGACATTGGCCCAATTATAAATGGGACTCCAAATAGGTTTATTTGCTTCTATGGCTTTTGAATACCATGGGGCATTATTAGGATTTTCATTTTTGAGAATTGTGGGTGGATAGATGCGATCGCCCTGACTGTTGGTACGATAGCTGTAAAGAGTACCAATATCGGACATAGTTACTTCAGCTATTTCTATACTGCCTTGAAAATAGCCTGTACCAATAAACTCATTTTGTTGAGTGCCATAATTGATATAAGTAAAATTGTAATTTTTTAGTTGTTGCCAAAAATATTTACCTAAAGTTTTGAAGTCTTTGGAGCTAATTAATCCCGATTCAATTAATTGCAGATTGATTTGATTGACTTTTTGCGGATTTTGTAAATAGCTATCCAAATGTTGCTTGATGCGATCGCCTATTTCTACCATCAAGCTATTAGTCGTCTCTTCTACCGCTTTCTCTCCACTTCGGTAAGACAAGTAACCCACTAGTCCTACTGCTCCCACAATTTGTAAAACAAAGGGGATAATTAACACTAATCTCAAAGGTATTTGTCGAGATTTTGGCAGTTGAGGGAACATTGGTCTAGTCTTTTACCTTTTGCCTATTAGCAATTACCTATTACTTATTACCACTGTAAGCTAGATCACCAGCAAATGGTGGGAAAACCATTTTTCCTCCCACCCCAGTGGATGTTAATAAATGTAAATATGCCCGTGTCAATCCGGTAAGTCCCTCACTGCGGTAGTCTAGATGAGAGTGAATTTATCGCCTGGTTTGACATATTATTTTATGACTTCAGTTTCTAGTCCTCCGCGCACAATTCGTATTGGTTCACGTAAAAGTCAACTAGCACTAGTTCAAACTTACTGGGTAAGAGAGCAACTTCAGAAAAGCTTTCCTGAGATCAATTTTGAAGTCCACACCATGTCTACCCAAGGCGACAAAATCCTGGATGTAGCATTAGCCAAAATTGGCGATAAAGGACTGTTTACTAAAGAGCTTGAGGTGGGAATGCTCAATCAAGAAATTGATTTTGCTGTCCATTCCCTGAAAGATTTGCCGACTAACTTACCAGAAGGGTTGACTTTAGCAGCGATTACAGAAAGAGAAAATCCTGCTGATGCCCTGGTGCTGCATGAAAAGCACAAAGGTTTGACGATTGAGAATCTCCCTGCTGGTGCAGTGATTGGTACTTCTTCACTGCGAAGACTAGCACAGTTACGCCATAAGTTCCCCCATTTTACCTTTAAAGATATCCGGGGAAATTTGAATACACGCATGGCAAAACTCGATGCTGGCGAGTATGATGCGCTAATTTTAGCGGTTGCTGGTTTAGAAAGATTGGGAATGGGCGATCGCGTTCACCAAATTTTACCTAAAGAAGTTTCCCTTCATGCCGTTGGTCAAGGTGCTTTGGGGATTGAATGCCGTGCTGATGATCAGGAACTCATTTCCCTATTAAAAGCCATTGAACACCCCGAAACACGCGATCGCTGTTTGGCAGAACGTGCCTTCCTACGTGACTTAGAAGGCGGTTGTCAAGTACCCATCGGTGTGAATACAGAAATTGAGAATGGCAATTTAACACTCTCAGGTATAGTTGCTAGTGTGGATGGTCAAAAGTTAGTCCAAGATACCGTATCTGGGCCAGCTGCTAATGCCGAAGCCTTAGGCACAGAACTAGCTAATCGCTTGCGGCAACAAGGCGCACAAGAAATCTTAAATGCCATCTTTGCGGAAATTCAACGGGGTTCTTAAGGAACAGGTGAAAATTCACCATTGACCACTGACAACTAACCATTGACCAGGGAAACAAAAACTACCATGCGGATTTTATTTGTAGCAGCCGAAGCTGCTCCTATTGCGAAAGTAGGAGGAATGGGTGATGTTGTAGGTGCATTACCCAAGGTCTTGAGACAAATGGGGCATGATGTACGGATTTTCATGCCTTACTATGGCTTTCTGCCAGATAAAATGGAAATTCCCAAAGAGCCAATTTGGCGGGGATATGCCATGTTCCAGGACTTTGCCGTTTACGAAACAGTCCTGCCTGGTACTGATGTTCCCTTGTATTTATTTGGTCATCCATCCTTCATGCCCCGCCGCATCTATTCTGGAGAAGATGAAGATTGGCGGTTCACCTTGTTTGCCAATGGTGCGGCGGAATTTTGCTGGAACTACTGGAAACCAGAAATTGTCCACTGTCACGACTGGCACACAGGCATGTTACCTGTCTGGCTCCACCAATCTCCAGATATCACCAGCGTATTCACCATCCACAACCTAGCCTATCAAGGGCCTTGGCGCTGGTATCTAGAGAAAATTACTTGGTGTCCCTGGTATATGCAAGGACACAACACCATGGCCGCTGCGGTGCAATTTGCAGATAGGGTAAATACGGTTTCTCCCACCTATGCCGAGCAAATTAAGACACCGGCCTATGGTGAACAAATAGAAGGTTTGCTTTCCTTTATTAGTGGTAAGTTATCTGGGATTATTAATGGCATAGATACGGAACTTTATAATCCCGCCGATGATAAATACATAGCCCAAACCTTTACTGCCGATACCCTTGACAAACGTAAAGCTAACAAAATTGCTTTGCAGGAAGAAGTGGGATTAGAAGTTAACGCCAATGCCTTTTTAATTGGCATGGTGACAAGGTTGGTAGAACAAAAAGGTCTAGATTTGGTGTTGCAAATTTTAGACCGATTCATGGCCTATACAGATGCTCAGTTTGTTTTATTGGGAACAGGCGATCGCTACTACGAAACCCAAATGTGGCAGTTAGCATCCCGCTATCCTGGACGTATGGCCACCTACCTGCTGTATAACGACGCTTTATCTCGCCGCATTTATGCAGGAAGTGACGCATTTTTAATGCCTAGCCGCTTTGAACCTTGTGGAATTAGCCAAATGTTAGCCTTGCGCTATGGTTCTGTTCCCATTGTTCGTCGTACAGGGGGATTAGTTGACACCGTATCGCACCACGACCCCATCAACACCGCAGGGACAGGTTATTGCTTCGACCGCTATGAACCCCTAGACCTATTTACCTGTATGATTCGCGCTTGGGAAGGCTTCCGTTTCAAACCCCAATGGCAAGAATTACAGCAACGGGGTATGAGTCAAGACTTTAGCTGGTATCGTTCCGCTAAACAGTACGACAACCTCTATCGGTCAATGTACGGTTTGCCACCACAGGAAGAAGCAGTAGCACCAGAGTTAGTGTTGGTAGGTGAAAGTTAACAGGTGACAGGTGACAGAAAGAGAGGAAGAGATGGGGAGAGGGGGAGAGGGGGAGGAAAAAGAAGATATTCCTATTCCTCCTTGTCCCCCTTGTCCTCCGTTTCCTCCCCTATACCCAAAATCATGTGCCAAAAAAATATTTCTGCTTCATAATTTAGTTTAAGCGCATTAATATTTAGCTGACTATGGATAATTTACCCCACAGCCAGTCTGGTTCAGAAGCAGGGGGAGGTTTACCTGTCATTCAATATTGGGTAGAACAAACTCTAACTCCCCAAGGGTTGCGACTGTGGCAAACCCTGAATCATCACAGTGCTTGTCTATCCTGTGCCTGGGGGACGGGGGGACAAAAAGGCGGATTTGTTAATGAAGCGGGAGAATATTTACAACGCTGTGCCAAAAGTGTAGAAGCGATCGCCGCAGAATTGCAACCAGGGATTAAGCCAGGTTTTTTCCAGCAATATTGTCTTCATCAGTTGCAACAACTCACTTCCCAAGAATGCGATCGCTTGGGTAGACTGAGTTATCCGCTTATTCTCAGACCTGGTGCATCTCACTACGAACCTATTAGCTGGGAAGAAGTTTTCCAAATTGCGACCAAAGCCTTTAGCATTGCACCAGAACGCATCGCTACCTATAGTTCTGGACGTTCATCCAATGAAGCGGCTTATTTACTACAACTGTTGATGCGATCGCTCGGTAGCAATAACCTAGCAGACTGTTCAGACTTGTGTCACGCTCCCTCAACCGTCGGCTTAAAACAAGTCTTCGGTTCAGGTACATCAATGGTCTGTCTAGAAAGCCTCAAGCATAGTGATTGTGTGGTGTTAATAGGCTCAAATGCACCTGCAAATCATCCCCGACTGATGAACGAATTAATTCAGTTGCGGGAACGAGGCGGTAAAGTTATTGTCATCAACCCCCAAATTGAAATTGGTTTAGTTAAATTTGCCTCTCCTGCATTTCCCATCAAATCCTTACTCACTGGTGGTTCAGATATCTCATCCCTCTATTTACAACTGATTCCTGGCAGTGATGTTGCCCTATTTGTCGGTTTGCAAAAATCCCTTCTGGAACAGAACTTAATTAAAAATAAGTATCTTTCTGCATATACTCAAGGCTGGGAAGCAGTTTTAGACTACGCTCGCCATATATCGTGGCACACCATCACCACCACCTGTGGATTGTCCCAAGAGGAAATTACAGCTGCCGCTTATTTGATTGGTACATCCCAGCGCGTAGTGTTTGCCTGGGCAATGGGTATTACTCAACATAGCAATGGTGTGGATAATGTTTTCAGTATTGCAAATACAGCCCTAATAACAGGTAATGCAGGCAAATTAGGTGCAGGGACAATGCCAATTCGGGGACATTCCAATGTGCAAGGTTTTGGTTCCATGGGTGTCACCATAAATTTGCGTCAGGAAATCAAACAAGCACTCTCTCAACTATTAGGAAAATCTTTGAGTGAAACCCCTGGTTATCATACTCGTGACCTTATAGAAGCAGCACAACAAGGAAAAGTAGATACTCTTTTCTGCTTGGGTGGAAATTTATATGCAGCCAATCCTAACTTACAGCAAGCAAAACAGGCACTATCACAAATAGAAACGATTTTCTATGTCTCGACTAAACCCAATCTAGGACATTTTCACGGTTTAGCTAAACAGCAAACTCTGCTTTTACCTGTCTTCAATCGATTTGAAAATCCTCACAAAACAACAACGGAATCTGGTAATAATTTCGTCAGATTAAATGACGAGGGTAAAAGTCATTTACAACCACCAGAAGCTGATCTGATCTCCGAAGTGGAATTAATCACTGAAATTGCTCACTGTCTACACGGTGAAACTCCTATCAATTGGCGCAAGCTGCAAGATACTACCTATGTGAGAGAAGTAATTGCGAAAACCATACCTGGTTATCAACAACTAGCCACAATCGACCAAACAAAACAGGAATTTATCATTGCAGGAAGAATTTTTAATGAGCCTAAATTTCCTACAGCTGATGGTAAAGCCCAGATTTTTGTTACACCCATACCCCAATTAACTTTACCCCATCCAACAGCCTTTGGTCTGGCAGAAAATCAGCAGGGAATTGTTGTCATCTTAGGAACAGGTCGCAGTTATGGACAACATAATACAGTAGTTTATCGGAGTGCAGATAAATATCGAGGAATGCCCCATCGCCATTGTATTTTGATGAATCCTACAGATATCAAAACAGCAGGATTAAAACCACATCAGCAAGTTACTGTCAGAGGAGATGCGGGAGAATTAAAAAATATTGAAATTATTGCAGGTGCTATTCGGGAAGGTGTAGCTTTTATGTTCTATCCTGAAGCCAATGTTTTATTCACAGCCTCTACTGACCCTAAAAGTGGCACACCAGCATATAAAAGAGTTGCTGTTTGCGTATTTGTGGATAGCCATAGACAAGGCAGTTAGGACATGAAAGAAAAGGAAAACTAAGACAACCAAAAGCTTTTAGCACTTTCCTCCGGCACGCTGGGCGTTAGCGTAGCTCCTCTGGAAGAGGTACGCTGTCTTTGATAAGCCAGCGCGGTAGTCGAAACTCACGGCAAGCCTGTAACCTGTCACCTGTCAACTGCTACAAGATTTCTGTAAATTCCCTCACTTCTGAACGCCTATTTTGAGAAGAGCGAAAAAATAGACAGGTGGATCTAAAAATAGTTCATGCAGTCAGTGTTGAACATTGAGTAGTCTTAACGAAGAAGCTGCTTGTGAATACTGTTCATCTGGATTTAGAGGTTTAACTATCTAACTAAGTTAAATCTACCTTTGCTTGTCAGATTAGACAGGTAATCAAGTTCATCTACATTATCCACAGATGAAAATCTCAGTTTTGTGGTTACTTGGAAAAACTACGCTGGGAATTGTCAGTTTACGGAGCAAGAGTCTACAACATCAGGATTAGTTCTCAGTACACACAGGAGTGCACCTATGAGTCAAAACTTAAATGGGCAGAATACACTAAATCCAAAAATCAATACTGAGCAAATCGAACAAATTATTAAAGCCATAATAGTAGGGAAGTATTCTTGGGCCTGTGTGTTAATTCTACGTTTCGCTGGCTATGACCCTATAGACTATATACCCTACCGTACTTATATCAGATTACTTAAAAATAATTGCCTGGCTCAAGAGAACTGAAGTCAGGAGGCACTTTTTACCTACTAATACCAATAGAAAAAATGATGGCAATTGATGGATTGATATTATGTCTGGTGAACGATTGATCATCTGTAATTGCCCATTTCATATCCTAACAATAGGCAAAAACCAGGACAGGATGTCACTCCAGACTAAACACTCAACATTGTCCGAACTCCTCAACTCCTCCTTATGATTTACCATGCAGCTATCCCCAACTATCAATTACAACCGATTTTCAAAGAAATTTTGTGGCATAAAAAGCTAGAAGTATCACACATACAGCAAGAGATGTCTTTGGCTTCTTTGCAGCGTCAATTATCAGCTGCACCAACGGTCAGAGATTTTGTCACGGCTATACAGCAAAGTGTTTTAAAACCTAGCTTAATTGCAGAGGTCAAAAAAGCCTCACCTTATCAAGGTTTAATTAGACCAGATTTTCAACCAGTGGCGATCGCTCAGGCTTATGAACGGGCTGGTGTTTCTTGTATATCTGTCGTCACTGACCACAAGTTCTTTCAAGGCAGTTTTGAGCAATTACGGTCTATTCGCTATTGTGTGGCTTTACCTCTGCTCTGCAAGGATTTTATCATCGACCCTTGCCAAATTTATTTAGCTAGGGCAGCTGGTGCAGATGCTGTCTTATTAATTGCGGCAATTCTGACCGACCGGGAGATCCAAAACTTCTTGCGTGTCATTCACTACTTGGGGATGAATGCAGTAGTGGAAGTTCATAACTTTGGAGAATTGGAACGGGTGCTACGCTTAGAAGATATCCGCATTATCTCCATGAATAATCGCAGTTTAGAAGATTTGAGTGTAGATACCAGTGTAACTGAGACCTTATTGGCAACCAAGCGATCGCAACTCGAAAATATGGGTATTCTAGTTTTCAGTGATTCAGGCATAGAAACTTCGGCAGACATATCTGTAGTCACTGATGCTGGTGCTAATGGGGTGATCATGGGGGAATCTTTCCTCAAACATCAAGATGTTGAGTTAGCAGTGCGGAATTTATTAAAATCCAATTTTCCTGTTTACAAAGATTTACTAACTAAGGGAATCAAGACAATTTAGTTGCATTTCATAAAACTTCCACCCCATCCTTCACCAGGGTGGGTTTTTGTGTTGGCACAAAGGTTTAAAAAATATAATCTTAATGTTATATGTAGAAAGTATAGTAGGGGACAAGTGACAGGTGACTGGTGACAGTGCTAAAAGCCTTTTTGTGTCTAAGTTTTAGTTGTAGTTAATGTCCTAACTGTCTTGTCTAGGCTATATCTTTGAAAACCCAAGCTCAATATTTTCTGCCAACTCAAACATTAATTTTTACAAATTTATTATCTACCATTTGTTTTGTACCTGCTATGAAACATCCCCAAGTCAGGAAGAAGTCTGATAATTTACGGCTTCTGCATTTAATTATCGGTTTATTAATTGTTAATTTAGATTTTTTTGCTGTCAATATAGGGGTTTTCGCTGCACCAGATCCAGTCCTCACTAAGGCTGAAGTTTACAAGCTGATTAAAGTCGTAGAATTACTCTTACCAAACCAAACTACACGCTTGGCAAAACTTAAAGATGTGGTTATACCTCGCGATGCAGTGAAAACAGGAGCAAGTTCTGAAGCTCAATTATTCTTTAATGATAAATCTTTAATTCGTGTAGACCAAAGCAGTATTTTCAGATTTGCACCAGGGTTACGTCGTTTTCAACTGCCTAACCGATTAGCCTTAAATGAAATGATTTTTACCCTCGAAAATGGTACAGCTTTAATTTTAAGTCCACCAGGAAGCGTGGGGACAGCAGTGGAAACACCAGAAAGCAAAATTAGGATTTTAGCACCAAGTCAAGTATCTTCCAAATCTCCAGAATTACTGATAGCAGCTAATAAAAATAATCAGCTAAAATTGTCATCTAATGATTTATTATCCCCTGCTAATAAAGCCAGTGCAGTTATGGTAATTCATGATGCTGCCAGCCATAATACACAAATATTTGCACTTACAGATGGAGATATTAAAATTTCCGACCAGCAGGAAAAAAAGACTGTGGCTTTAAAAGGTGGTCAAACAGTAGCAGTACAAAATGGTTTGGTAGGAACAGTTCAAGAATTTGATTTGCAAGGATTTTATAAATTAATTTCTTTAGCCAGTGGTTTAGGTCCAGGTCAAGAAAATTTAGTGGCTCAAGAAGCACAACCAGTCCAAGAAACTATCAATGCAATTCGCATTCAAACCTTAGCCGCTTTGAAAAATCAAACCAAGCGATTTGAAGGGTTTACCAGAACTTTTTTAAGTGATGCTTTAGACGGAACAGAAGGGGATTTAAATCCCCGTCCCCAAGCTACAGTGAGAATTATTAATCCTCAAGTTACTACTGGAACTTTTATTCGTCGCAGGGGCAATACAGCAGTTTTTATTCCCGATAATGCAAATTTTACCAATAATAATCAGCAGGGAATTAGAAGAATGCAGGTAGATTTTCAAGCAGGTACTGCCAATGTTGATGGAAATACAGGAATAGCCAATCAAGCAGGTTTAAATGGAAATAATGCCACTGTTTCCGTAATTAATAGCGATGGACAAATTACCCAAATTGATGTGTTTGCAGTCAATGGTGAACAACCAAAGGAAGGGACTCCTTACCGTGGCAGTTTAACAACTGGCATCGCACGCGATCGCTAATCATAATAACATTCATTTTTAAATATCAGTTTAAATATCAGTTTGAATATCGGGTGTAGGTAGATGAGCATTTATCAAAAGTTAATTTTCTTAGTCAGTGTAGTCACATTGTGGTTGACTTTTCCCAACATCAAAGTTAATGCTGAACCTACACCGTCTGAATCTGACATAGCTGTAAATGCTGAACCAGTCACATCAGTATCTCAATTATCAGATATTCAACCCAATGATTGGGCTTTTACTGCTCTACAATCTTTAATAGAACGTTATGGAATCATCGCTGGTTATCCTGATGGCACCTTTAAGGGTAATCGTCCCCTCACTCGTTATGAATTTGCCGCAGGTTTACAAGCAGCACTGGATAAAATTAATCAATTAGTAGCAACTGGGTTACAAGAAAAAATTAGTCAAGCCGATTTAGAAATATTACAAAAACTGCAAACAGAATTCGCTGCTGAATTAACTACATTAAAAGGTAGAATTGATAGCCTAGAAGCAAAAACCTCTGAGTTAACTGCTCAACAATTTTCCACTACCGTCCGCTTAGGTGGACAAGTAATTTTAGGCTTAAGCACGGGTGCAGGTGGTAAACCACCGGGAAAAGGGGAAGCAAATACAATTCTGACCCAATTAACCCAACTACAATTAGTATCTTCTTTCACTGGAAAAGACCGTCTGCGTTTAGCTTTGGTCTCAGGAAACAGCATTAATGATAGTTTTGGGAATGTGACAGCTTTTAACACCAATATGGCCAGGTTAGCTTGGCAAGCAGACTATGACAATCAGCTGAAACTAGATTCTTTAGAGTATCGCATAGCTGGATTAGGCGATCGCATGGTTTTCACTTTTAAACCTGTAGGTTTTAGCTTAAGTAGCGTTCTCAGTGTCAACTCACCCTATGCTGATGCTGGACAAGGTGCCATATCTTTATTCGCAGGTTCCACACCTCTCCTGAAAATTGGTGCACTCGATGGGGGTTTAGGTTTTGATTGGTTGATGTCCGATAAAATACGTCTGCAATTTGCCTACGGAACCAGAACTAGCAGCAGTAGTAATCAAGGTTTATTTGGTGCAGACCATAGTGCTTTAGGTGTACAACTACTCTACAAACCTAATGCGTCCCTGATTACTGGTTTAGCTTATGTTAATGCCTATGCAAAAGACGGTCAATTAGATACTGGTACAGGTAGCGCAAATGCTGACACCTCTGGAGGATTAAATGAACCAGCGCAAATTAATGCTGTTAATGCCAGCATCAAATGGCAAATGACCAATAATTTAGTCTTGAGTCTCTGGGGAGGTGCAGTAGTCACTGATTTCCTCAAATCAAATGCCTCTGCATTCAGCACTACCTACCAAGCATCTCTAGGCTTTTACGACCCCTTTGGCCGCAAAGGAGACTTACTAGGATTAATTATTGGTCAACCACCAAAGTTAAACGACGGTGATTTAATCGCTAACTTAGACAGAGGCAATTCTACACATTATGAAGTTTTTTATCGTTACTTAGTCAACGATCACATCGCCATTACTCCTGGCTTTTTCATTGTCACTGATCCTGGTCATATATCCAGAAATAATGATATCTTTATCGGCACAATTCGCACCACATTTAGTTTTTAGTCCTGTGTTTTTTGGTTTCTTTACCCATTAAAAAAACTGTATAAAATCGTTTCCACAAAAAAGGAAATGATAACCTAATATCCACCACTGGCTTGGCTTTGATGGTATCGTTGAAGACTCGTTTTATCTCTGCTAATTGCTCATCTGTGAATTGAGCTAATGTTTGCGGTGGCACTCGCGCAAAAAATTTAGCAATGAAAGGGTCTGACTGATAATCTTTGTGTGTTAAATTTTGGTTATTCATTATCCCTTGAGTTAAATTTTACCTGTTTTTTTAAACTAAAAGTTTGGGCTGTGTTCCTGATCCCAACATTTATCTCTATACCAATATCTGCCTGTATTTTCACATTCTATTTTACTTTCGAGCCAAGGGATGGAAGTAGGATAGATCAATGTTGGGGAATTAGAAAATAACGGAAATATCAGCGCACAAAAGTTGATCATAAAAACTATCAGTGACCCTAAAAACCCTGTCATAAAGAGGATATTGCCAGGAGTCCACAATAAATATTTGCTTCTTTCAGACATTAATCTCTGTAATGAACGACGTTCTTCACCTGCTAAAAAAATTATATAGAATCTCCAACCAAGAATAGGTAGAGAAATTCGCCAATCTATTGGATGACGAGTCCAACGACGATAGTTAAAACTCCATTTGATTGTATCTATTTGTTCACTACTAAATGTTGCTGCTACCTCTGGTGAAATTTGCGCGAACAGTTCTTCAAACTCAAGATCGCTGTTCTGTAGTTTATTCATGATTTTTTGTATCCAATTATACTATTTATCCCATAGAAGATGCGATCATCCTGAATCCACTAGTTTCCAAAAGTCACAATAAAAGATAGTACCTTTTTTCTTCGTAAATTTACTAAAAATTGTGTTTTTCTATGCTAGCAACTCAATAAATTTTGACGAATTTTAGATATATGACTCATTGTAATATATGTAGAGTTGACAAAAAACAGATATTTCACCGATTTTTATGAAATTATCACTACCAAACCCCTGTTTTACCAAGCTGTGTGCTATGGCGATTGGGGTGACTCTTACCGGAATTTTGACTAATTGCCCTGCTCAAGCTGTATCTTTAATTACTCAAAGAGAAGATGTGCAAGCAGATGATCAAGTTGATTGGGGTAGTTTGGATTTTGGCATCTCTATTCCCATTGCACCAGCAACTACTGCCAAATTATTACCATACTCTTTCACCAGCAACACAGAGAAAGGATTTGCATATAGTGTCAATATTCCTAATCCTCAAAATAGCCGATATACCCCGCCTTTTATCTTTTCTGTCAATCCCTTCGTCCCAGTTAATTTTTCTCTGGGTGATGCTGTTTTATTTACTGGATTTATTCCTAGCAATTTCCCCGCAGTAGGAAATCCTGGCCCCATCACTATTAACTTTGATTCCCCTGTATTTGCAGTGGGAACACAAATCG
This sequence comes from Richelia sinica FACHB-800, assembly GCF_014698825.1. Classification (GTDB taxonomy): domain Bacteria; phylum Cyanobacteriota; class Cyanobacteriia; order Cyanobacteriales; family Nostocaceae; genus FACHB-800. Next base: position 74,935 of record NZ_JACJTT010000003.1, on the reverse strand, counting down.
GCGTAGACGATTCATTTCAATACGATGCTTTTATTTCGGCTTTTGATAGCCAAAATAATCTTTTAGGGTCATTTTCTCTGCCTGGGATTCCACCTCTTAATGGCATTGATAACTCAGCACTTTTCTTGGGAATCCGTAGCGAAACTGCGAACATTGCTAAAATTACTATTAGCAGCACTGAACCTAATCGCGCTCTAGGCATTAATTTCTTGAGCATTAGACGGACATTAATTCCTGAACCCAGCACAATATTAGCTGTTAGTATTTTGGGTCTGGGAATGATAGGCTCTAAAACCAGAAAAATCGGCAATTGTTAACAGCACTTTTTCATACTGATTTTGGTGTCTACAGTCTCTGGTGAAAATTTCCAGCGATTTCCACAGACTTTATCTTTTTTGTAACTTGTTAAATAGACTTCTTGCATCAATGTTTTGATATTTAGCACCTAGTAGCAAAGAAGAGAAGAATTGAAAAAGCAGGGTTCCTGCAAGAGGTCTATATTTAGTTCAAACTATTTCAAAACCGAGTTGATGAGTTTTATGGAAGTTATGTGTAAAATGATCTACCAAATTTGTATCACTTAATTCCAAATTATAAAAATCTACAAATTCATGCTGGAAAAATGGCCCAGCGTGCCAAGTCCCCACTTCCAACTTAATAAAACAATTACCAGGCACATGAAAAGCTGCTATTTTATCTAAAATTGGTTCTGACACATCATTACAAGGTGGACAAACGGCAATAAACCAATCCTTCCCTTCTAATGCACCTAAACATTGAGTGCATTGTGTATGTCGGGTCAGGTGATGAAATTCCAAACCCTGGTTATACAATCGCATGATATAGAAGCGGGGAATGCCATTGTGCAGACTTAACTGAGCATCGTCCTGATCAAAGGACTTACCATCTTGACTGGGAAATATGACTTGCCCATAGGGTCGAAAATTTTCTGCGGTAATCCATGCAGATTGTAATTTTTTTAATTGTGGTGATACACTCATATATAATTTGGGATACCAGTAAATGATTAAAAATTAAGAGGCAGTTGTGTCATTGCTCATGAAGGATGAAAATGTTTGAGGATTTTGACTTTTGACTTGGCCCTTGTGAGCTACTCTTAACAAAATAACCGAACTTTAAGATATTACTGAAAAAATTCAGGTTTCAGCTTAAGTATTGATACTATTAGTTAACATACACGTAACCTCCAAACTCAAAATTGGGTAATTTTCCCCATGGGAAAACGGGGGCTTTTACCCTACCGGGAACTCTGCTTGTTTACGAAGATAAAGACGTAGGATTAGCTTTGATCCCAAAAACACCATCATGGAATACTTGTATTACCTGGCTAACGCCAGTTTAACTCTCAGGGTTGTTCAATACCTCCACGGCAGACCACAAACCCCTGTTGCCTTCATCACTGTAATTCACCAAATTGATGGTTGGGTAATCAGGATTAAACTTAGAGAGCAGGTCTCATCTCAAGAAGATGGCGATTTCCGAGCTTTCCTCAATGAATTAGGAATTAGCTACGAGCCGCCAATGAGAGTGCAAATGGCACTTTGGAGTTTGGAAGCAGGACAGAGTCCTGTAGATGTAATGCGTCGCTATCAAGTGGCAATAGTCTCCCACGGTAGTCCAGAGAAAGAAGAAATTGAAGCATTCCGGCAACAGTTTGTTCAGGGGTTGGGATATTGTCCCGAAACACTGGCTTAATTTATGTTGGAAACTCGACTCTGAAAGATGCACATTTTATCATCATCAACATAGCCCTGCTGTGAAACAGTGAGGAAAAATGTGCGTCTATCATTTATTTATTTGTAAGAGCCAATTCGGCATTAGTTTAGAGGCTTATCATCTAGTTATTGTCAATACTCATCCCCATACCACAGCTACTTTTCAAGGGAATCAAGCAAATAATAACAAAATACTGGAATTGCTGATTTGTGGTAGTAGATAGATAGAATTGTAAAAAAGTCGGCGAAATTGTTGCATATGTAGTAAGATATCTGACCGCCGATTTAAATAAAGATTGATTGTGAACATTTGGTTTTTTTCATCGAGAGGAAAGTTAGGTAGGGTTACAAAATTCCTATCCTTATTCTGTCTATGTTTATTATTGGCTGTAAGTTGTACTCCTAGACAACAAACATCCACTCCATCCACTAGTCCAACCAATACTGTTGCTAGTGATGGCAAGATTACCGTAGGCACAACAGGCAAGCCCAGAACTCTTGACCCAGCAGATGCTTACGAATTGGCATCGTTGGGTTTAGTATTTAATATGAGCGATCGCCTCTATACCTATGAGCCAGGCAGTACAGAAATTAAGCCTCAATTAGCTACAGCCTTGCCAAAAGTGAGCGCCGACGGTTTAACCTACACTATCCCCTTACGTCAGGGAGTAGTGTTTCACGACGGTACACCTTTCAATGCTAAAGCCATGGAATTTAGTCTCCAACGCTTTATTGAAAATAAAGGTAAACCATCCTTCTTACTCTCCGATATTGTTGATTCCGTCAAAGCTCGTGGAGAGTATGAGTTAACAATCAAATTAAAAAAACCCTTTGCCGCTTTCCCTTCCTTATTAGCTTTTTCTGGGGTATGTCCAGTTTCTCCCAAAGCTTATGAAATTGGTGCAGGGAAATTTCAACCGAATACTTTTGTCGGTACAGGCCCCTATAAATTAGCCAAGTATGGCCCTGATTCCCTTTCTTTGGAAGTTTTTGACAAATACTGGGGAGAAAAACCCACCAATCAAGGTATTAACGTCCAAATTCAAACCAGTCCCGTTAACTTGTTTAATGCCTTTCGCACTGGTGCAGTGGATGTAGCTTACCTATCACTGCAACCTGACCAAATTCGCAGCTTAGAGGAAGGCTCGAAAAAAGGAGATTGGCAAGCAATTAGCGCTCAAGGTAGCGTAGTTAGTTACATGGTGTTAAACCGAAATCAAACACCTTTAGATAAACTAGAAGTCAGACAAGCGATCGCTGCATTAATTGACCGTCCACTATTAAACGAGCGTGTTTTATTAGGTCAAGCCGATCCTCTATACAGCATGATTCCCACCACCTTTAATGTTTCTCAACCTCTGTTTAAAGAGAAATATGGTGATGCCAACTTTGACCAAGCCAAACAATTATTAACTAAGGCCGGTTTTTCCACAGCTAATCCCGCCAAGGTTCAAGTGTGGTATCCTGCTAGTTCACCCACCCGTAGTTTAGTGGCACAAACTCTAAAATCCCTGGTAGACACCAAATTAGAAGGGATTTTACAGCTAGAAGTAAAGACCGTAGAAGGTGCAACCTTCTTTAAAGATATTTCCAAAGGTTCCTATCCCATCGCCTTACTGGATTGGTACCCCGACTTTTTAGACCCAGACAACTACATTCAACCATTCCTAGATTGTCCCAAAGGCTCAGATGCTAAAGGATGTGAAGAAGGTGGCAGTCAAACTCAAGGTGCTTTTTACTACAGCACAGCTATGAATCAGCTAATTGATCAGCAGCGTAAAGAGCAAAATCCTGAAGCACGTAAACAAATATTTGCTAAAATTCAGGCGCAAGTTGTTAATGATGTTCCCTACGTTCCCCTCTGGCAAAACAAAGATTTCGTCTTTGCTCAGAAAAGTGTGAGTGGCGTTAAACTTGACCCCACCCAAAACCTAATTTACAGAAACATCAAGAAATAGCCTGTTGTGGCGGGGACTCCCCGCCCATATTTATTAAATCATGTTTAATTTTTAATTTTCAATGTTTAATTGATAACTAATTGATAACTATGTCTCGTTCTAAAGCTTTACAGTATTACGTCGCTTCTCGATTACTATTAGCACCACTGCAATTATTAACCATTATTACTATTGTTTTTCTTCTACTCAGAGCTACCCCAGGAGACCCCGCCGATGCCATCCTGGGTGGACGTGCGCCAGAAAGTGCCAAAGCTGAATTAAGAAAACAATTAGGTTTAGATTTACCGATTTGGTTGCAATATCTCAATTACTTAGGTAACTTACTGCGTTTCGATTTAGGAACTTCTATCACCAGTCGTGGACAACAAGTTTGGGAAATAATTGGACAACATTTTCCCGCTACTGTGGAATTAGCGGTATTTAGTATGTTGGTGGCTTTAGTTGTCGGGATTTTAGTAGGTACACTATCAGCATCTCGTCCCGGTACATCCTTTGATTTAGGTGGGCGCTTATTTGGAATTATCACCTATGCTTTACCTATGTTTTGGGCAGGGATGTTATTACAATTAATTTTCTCAGTCCAACTGGGTTGGTTTCCCAACTCTAACCGTTTTCCCCCTAATCTCTCCGCACCCACACATATCACTGGCTTATACACAATAGATAGTTTATTAAGTGGTAATTTCAGTCAATTTTTTACTTCCATTCATCATTTAGCCTTGCCTAGTCTCACCTTGGGCGTATTACTCAGCGGTATCTTTGAGCGCATTGTGCGGGTGAATTTAAAACAAACTCTCAAATCTGATTATGTAGAAGCAGCAAGAGCAAGAGGAATTGCTGAACAAAAGATTTTAGTTTCCCATGCCTTGAAAAATGCCTTAATTCCAGTAATTACAGTTTTAGGTTTAACCTTCGCATCTTTGTTAGGTGGAGCGATTTTAACCGAGGTCACATTTTCCTGGCCAGGATTAGCCAATCGACTTTATCAAGCCATTTCTGACCGAGATTATCCTACTGTACAGGGAGTATTAGTATTTTTTGGGGCAATTGTGGTGAGTGCAAGTATTTTGATTGATATTCTCAATGCTTATGTAGACCCCAGAATCAGGTATTAATTCATTCATTTTTGGTGTTGTAGTTACCGAGCAAGCGATCGCTTTCTACTTCAGCACCATTTTTTAACCATTCAATAGGTGTTTCTTCTTCCACTTTATCTGGATTGACCCAGACAATATTTTTGAGACAATCAATTTGAACTGATGCTGCACTAAAAAATTTTCTAGCAGTATTATCATCTAATGATATGACTATTTTATCAGTTGCTAATGCTGCTTCTATTAAACATAAGTCTTTCGTCATTGCTTCAATTCTTTTATTACTTATATTGGCAGCAATAGTTTCTACTTGGCTCCATAATTTATTATCAATAGAAATATATATAAATTTAAATTTTTTCTTTGCTACCATTTGAGTGAGCCATTTTCGAGCAAATGGTGATTGATGTTTATCCCACTCTTTTTTAATGTCTGATGTCATTACAATTTGATGACAAATTCCTAGAACAGCCATAAGAAAATTCCGGCAGTTTACTGAAGTTGGATAAGTTGCTTCCTTAGTACCACATGAACGAGCGACAGAAGCATCAATTACTAATAGCTTAGAATTTACTTTATTCCCCATGTATACCTTGCATTAAACGAGCTTCCGCAGCACTTAAATAACGATTTTCTAGTTGTAAAGAAACATCACCAAAATCTTCTGGCCAATCTCCAAAAGCACCAGCTTCATCTAAATCAGCACTATTGACTCTTGTTATACCATCTTCTTGACGTGTAAACCAATGCAATTTAACTAAATCTGGCGATAAATTACCTTCAGCTACTAAGGATTGAATTGCTAAAATTAACCTATCACTATGAGTTTCTATCACTACTTTTACACCCCGTTTTGCCGCATTTGCTAATATTTCCGCCATAGCTACTTGAGCGCGGGGATGAAGGTGAATTTCCGGTTGTTCAATATAAACTAATTGCCCCGGTTCTGCTGCTAATAAAGCTACTAAAACAGGCAAGGTTTGGGAAACACCAAAACCAACATCGGCTATATTGACCATATCGTCTTTGGATTTGGACTGGGTTGGCAGACGACCAACTCTAAGCTCAACTTGTGTGTCATTAACTTGCCTTGCATGAACTTTACAAGTTAGTCGCAGGGTTTCTAGCGCTGAACATAATTCTTTTATATTTTTGGAACTTTTACCTTTTTGCCAATGATTAATAACACTAGCAACATAGTTTTCAAATGTACCTGGAAATTCATCACCTATAGCTGTAATTTTATAATTACGTTCAGGATTACCCCTTAATCCAGGTACATGGATTATTTCACGAATATAATTTCCAAAGATTTCAGAAGGACTGGAATATAATAAGTTAAATAATGGATTTTGAGAAATAATATTATATTTTTCTTTGGCAGATAATGAGAATTCTAAAAAGCACCTACTTCTATCTACAACCCATGTTGTTTTATCTTTTAATGTTTCTGTATCTTGAATAGCGTTATATATCTCTATATAAGGTTTTGGCAAAATATTGAGTATATCTTCTGATAACATATTAGGCAAAAGAGAGAACTCTTTCTCCTCCCCTTTGTAGATCATTTTAACAATATCTATTCCCTCTTTTTTATGATTTGTAAATATATTGCTAATAAACTGATTACGTGATATTTCAATACCAACAGTAAATGTATTATTAGATTTTAGTCCGGGAAACTTAGAAAATAATTGTGCCGCTGAAGTAAACTTAACATTCGGCCCATTCAACAACAAAGCTCCAGGATCATAAGTAGCTTCTAGAGTTTGTTTCATTAACAATAAAGGCTGCATGATACTTGATTTACCAGAACTATTAGCACCTGCCAAAATTGTTAATGGCCGAACTTCTATACTGCACTCATCATAAAGGGACTTGTAACCACTGACAGAAATTCTGGTAATTCCTTTGACATTTCCCTGTTGATGGCCATGATTAGAATTAGATTGATTCATAATTGCATTCTCATAATTTGGGGTAATAATATCAATTATCCATATTCCCCTCCATCATGAGTCAGGTTAATCAGTTAGCTAAAACTGCTTTTTATTTCCTTTTATTACTAATTACTTTCTCCTCCTACTTCCGCTTGCATGGCAGTCAAGTAGGCATCTAATTCTTGAGTGCTAACAAACACCTCAGACAGGGGAACAGCTTTGACAATATCAAATACTTTCTGTACTTGGGGTGTAAGATTGATGAAATATACCTTACCTTCTCTTGATTTCATGGTTTTTCGCACCTTAGCCAAGACTCTGAGTCCAGCACTAGAGATAAAGTTGAGGTTTTGGAGATTTAAAATTACTGTCTGAGTGTCAGGTGTCAAGCTATTGTGAATAGACTTGTCTAAATCATTGGCTGTGGTGGTATCAAGGCGACCATCTAAGGATAAACGTAAGATACTGGAGTTATGATCTTCTACGTGAATTTGTAAGGACATAGATTTTATTTGAAAACTAAGTATTTATTTGTAGTTTAGCGGAAATTGGGTGATTCTAATTTGCGGTAGTAATCACTTGCTGGACGGTCAAAACGTTCTGACCATTGAGATAAGCATAGTTTACCTGTTGTGCCAATTTTTGCACGAGGAAAAAGCCAAATCCCCCAAGCGATCGCTCTTCATCATCCATACTGGTATCTGCTGGGGTAATCTCTGTGAGCGGGTTAAAGGGCTTACCACTATCTTTAAAGGTCATGGTCAGATGTTGCTTGTCCATCTCAATTCGCAAGTCAATAAAACCATCGCTGTGGTTTTCATAACCATATTCAATAATGTTGACTAACACCTCTTCAACTATCAATTGAGCATCTTCAATCACCTCAACTGTCAAATTAGCAGCTTGCAAAATCTCCCCTAACTTCTGTCGCACAGCCTCTAACTCCGTTAACTCGCTGTTGATGGTCAGGTTCCATTCCATAACATTTGCTACTTGAGAAAAAGGACTTAACGGTAAATACTGCACAGCTAACAAGGTCATATCATCTGACTGCGGTGCATCTCCCACAAACTGTTGGCAAAAATGCACAATGGTGCGAATTGCACGGGCTGGGTTATTGGGAGGATAGGAGGTCATCATCTCTATTAACCGGGTATCAGAAAATATTTCACCTTGAGAGTTCATTGCTTCTGTGATGCCATCAGTATAAAGGAGAATTAAATCATTAGGGGCAAGTACAGACTCGCTTTGTGTAAATTCAGCGTCGTCGTATAGTCCCAGGGGTGGGCCAGTTTCCAACTCCAGATATTGCACCAGGTGATTTTGTACGAGTAAAGGTGCATCATGACCACCACTGGCGTAGGTAAATTTGCCTTGTTTGAGTTCAATTACCCCACAGAAGACAGTTACGAATAAACATTCTTCATTTTCCGCGCATAACTCCTGATTGACCGTTTCTAGGATTTTCTGGGGGCTATAGTCAGGTTGGGTGAGGGTACGAATGAGGGTAACTGTACGTGCCATCATTAAGGCAGCGGGAAATCCTTTGTCAGCAACATCGCCAATAATTATGCACAGGCGATCGCTTCCTAACATAAAGAAGTCGTAGAGGTCTCCACCGACAATCCGTGCAGGTTTGAGCAGGGCAGATATTTGATAGGGTGAATTAGGGCTACTGTCTACCGTGGTGCGAGGCACCATTGTGCGCTGAATTTGGGCAGCAATGGAAAGTTCACTTTCTAGTTTTTGTTTAGCCGCAGTTGTCTCTTGCAGATTAACTATATACAGTTGCAAAGAGTCACGCATTTGCCGAAAAGATTGGGTTAAGCGCCCCACCTCATCATCGGAAGTTACAGGAGGTAAAATGGTGTCAAGGTTGCCCTTAGCCATTTCTTGGGTGCTGGCGTTAAGTTGCCGCAGTGGTCGGGTAGTCAGTTGAGAAATCAAAGCAATGACGACACACATCAACACCATATCCTTGGACATGGAAGCTATCATCAACCAGATGTATTGCTGATAAAACTGCTCTAATTTAGTTCCAGGAAAAGCAATACCGATAATCCAGTTTGTGGAAGTGATATCAGTGGTCATCAAAATACCTTGATGCTTTTGACGGTTGCCGGAAATATCACTTGTTGACGATAACCAAGACTGAATTTGTTGGGGGTTTGGTGGTTTGACAATCCACTGTTGATTGGATGACGATAATACAAAGGGGTCGCCTAGTTTGAGGTAATTTACTTCACGGAATTGGGCTAATTTTTTTACCATGACAGCAGATACCCAATCTAAATTTACCTCCATAACTAACCAACCCTTACTAGCTGGATTACTAGCCTCCAGGGGAACACAATAAGCAATATGGGAATGATTGGATGTGTATGCTGGAGTCCAAAATGCTGACTTAGCTGGGGTGTGACTCTGGATTTGACAGCGATTGAGCCAAACTTGAGTTTTAGCTGGACTTAGGGTAGTGGCTTTGGTTTGACGATCAGCGTACCATGCAGTTGCAGATATGCTGTTGGTATCAATGAGGGCGATCGCTTGGACTTGGGGCTGTTGTGCAAATAAACTGTTAACTAGCGGCAAAAATTGCTGAATTTCTATGTCATTGGCAGTAGCGGCTGATTTTTGCATATCCTGAATAGATAGCAACACCTTCCATTCCATAACTTGCAGTGTCGCCTCAATTTCCCTAGCTGCCGTATCAATGCGGGATTTGGCTAAATCACTCATCCAAATACCCACACTTTTATGCACCAGATAACGACCGTGAAAATAGGAAGTGCCATAAATAGCGATCGCTGCTACCACACAACCAAATATCAAGCGATGGGTAATACTTTTAAAGCGAAATCTAGCCAGCTTTGTCATCATCAGTTTGAACCTGTATGAACTTAAAACAAGGTTCTAAAATCAAATTGTCAAATCAGCAGTATAGACATTCAGTGTATAGTGTAAAGACAGCACCAGTAACCAACTAATCGAATAACTGTAAATAATTTATTAATCAGTAACATTAGGGAAAAATTTACATGTCCAGCTTACTTCGAGCTTTTTCACGCCTACGAGCGCAAAATTTATTCACAGTTATATTTTTAACTATAAGCCTCTGTTTTGCCTTTCCTACTCTCACATGGGCGGAATCTTCTGGGTTGGGTGTAAATAATGGTGCGCTTGCTCCTTGTCCAGCGACAAACAACTGCGTAGTGAGCCAAAATGCAGATGTTATACATACCATTGAACCTATTGTTTATCACGGAGACCGCAATACAGCATGGGAAACTTTACTTAAAGTCCTCACAGTTGTGCCACGGACACAAGTCATCGAGAAAACTGATAACTATATCCATGCACTTTCTAAAAGTCGCATCTTCAAATTTGTTGATGATGTAGAGTTTTATTTACCTACAGATGAAGCCGTAATTCATATACGTTCTGCCTCCCGCATTGGCGAGTGGGATTTGGGCGTGAACCGCAGACGCATAGAACAAATTCGCTTGGCTTTGCAAGAATTAAATATTTGATATTAATGATGAATAAAAATCACTTGAAACGGTTGATGAAATAGTATTTTGGCAATTTTTAGTTTTGATAACTATTTCCTGCGATAGACGGAATCCAGCAACCCAATTACTAATTTAGTGATCAGGTTTACTGCATTAAATTATGAACATTATCGCTTGGATAATTTTGGGGTTGATTGCTGGAGCGATCGCTAAAGCTATTTATCCTGGTCGTCAGGGTGGTGGTATCCTTGGTACCATGGTATTAGGTATTATCGGTGCTGTCATCGGTGGAACTATAGTTACTCTCTTAGAAACAGGAAGATTACAACTAACTGCCGCTGCACTGAGCATTCCAGGGATAATTGTGGCTATAATAGGCGCGATTGTGGCTATTTTTCTGTGGGGACTATTTACTGGACGCACAACTTATTAATATCAGCAATTAAAAGTAATTAAAATTGATAATTACAACAGGCAGATGTGATGATGTCACAAATAATCTGCCTGTTAATCTAGCACTTGGTTAATATTAGTTAAACACCGACTTTAGCCTTTGACCACACACCATTTTCATCTTCATCAAATTGTTGATGTACTGCATCCCATGCAGATTGCTCCGATGTAAATTCATCTTTGGTTTGATTCAGTACAGTGTTATAGCAATTAATAAAAGTGGTTTGGGCTTCTGGTGAAAGATGAGAACGTACTTCTGGAGACAAATCCTCTGGACTATTACATGGCCCAGGACAAGGATGTGCTAGAGGTTGGTCAAGGGTATTAATTTCTTCTGCACCAGCACTTTCTAAGAGTAACTGAAACTCACCAGCGCGATCACTTGGCACTTCAGCCATTAAGATAAATTCTCCTGCTTCCAACCGAGTTTGATAAACCGTGGCTTTATCTTCTGGCATTCCCAAGGCTGTAAACACTGATACTAAGCCAGCACCCGCACTACCAGCGATCGCTCCACTTGCAGCCCCTAATAATAATGCACTAATTGGCCCTGCGGCTACAATTGGCCCTACAAAGGGAATAAATAAAACACCCACACCAGTTAACAAACTGAGGAAGGAACCAAACAGAGAACCAAAAATTGCCCCTGTTCTCAAACCCCCTAAAATCACATCTCTTTTGCTAATAAAACCAGCGATGCGGGTTTCTGATTGAAAATTGCGACCCATCACAGAAATATGGTCTCTAGGAACACCCCGGTCTAATAAACGCCGAATCACATCATCAACTTGTTTTTGTTCTTTAAATATGGCTGAAATAGTACGCTCTGCTTGATAAACTTCTGGCACAGACTGACTCCTTATATTTACATTTCCACAAAGCAAAATTTCCCGGTTTTTACTAACTGCAATTACACACCAATGGGTGTTTTCCCTTGAGTTTCTATTTGCTGACCGCTTGGTTCTATCGCTTGTCCTTCAATAAAGGAACGCAACATCCAAGCAATTTCTTCATGTTCTTCCATTAATTCAGTTAAAAAATCAGCCGTACCCTGGTCATGAAACTCTTCTGCACAGCCATTAATGTGCTCTCTTAAATTCCGTACAACTTTTTCATGGTCTTCTACTAATTGGGCAACCATACCAGTAGCTGAGGGAATTTCTCCAGCATGTTCTTGTAGGGTGGCAATTTCTAAAAACCCTTCCATTGTGCCGACTGGATAACCACCTAAAGTGCGGATTCTTTCAGCTATTTCATCAATAGTTTCGGTTAAGGCTTCATAGTGTTCTTCCCACAATTCATGCAATGTGCGAAACTGGGGACCAATTACATCCCAATGGTATTTTTTAGTTTTTACTAACAGCACATAAGCGTCTGCTAAATCTTGATTGAGAAAATTAATTACACCTTCCCTCTGCTCATCCGACAAACCAATATTAATTTTCGGCATTTTCCCATTCCTAATGTTATGAAATTACTTATCTTCTAAGTTCCCAAATTCACTACTCAATCAACATCAACCCTAAGAAATATAAACAAAATATCTATTGAATCATGATTTTATTTACCGTCAAATTTTGATGGTGTGTCAACATACGTTAAACACACCATCTTTATGGCTATTTCGACTAAAATAACGATTTTTTAAAACTGTGCTTATTTTTTATTGCCTGTTACTTTCTGCAACAAAGTTTCCACTTCTTCTTCTACAGTTGTTGCACTTTGGGAATTTTCAGGTCGCTTCATTTTATCAATATCTGCGTCTCCTTGTACTTCATTTAGTCCTTTATTGGATTTCTCTTGGACTTGTCGCAGTGATGGAGGTGCTGATTTAGCTACTTCATCAGTTTTACGTTGTGTTTCTAATAATTGTGTAGTTCCTTCTGTAGGTTCTGTTTGATAACTACCAATTGCTAAAGCTGGCGAGACCACAGATGATATAATGAAAGCACAAACCAAACTCAAAACTAAAAACCGCAACGGACGTAACAATAAAGATATTAGTAAATTGATATTTCTCATTGCCAATCCTCAAAATATTTAACGATTGTGGCTAAGTCATCAATTCATAACCCACTAATAACCCACACAACTCCTTCATTTGAATTAGTGTATTATCCTAGTTTTTATATTTAAAAAAATAGACTAAAATTTAATCAATCTCTAGACAGAAATTTTTGCATATTATCAATAATTAAAATCCTTCTATAGATTCACCAAATTTCCACCCAGCAGTCAATTCTGCATTCAAACTCTACAATGGTATGAGTTTTTTGGAATCCTGATGTGACGGCAAGTTTGCATTTACAAAAAGTCGTATTTGTACTGACGATCGCTCTCTCCCTCACCGCTTGTACTCAAACTTCCCCTAGGCAATCGCTCTCATCCACAACTAACCCATCCCTCAATCCATCAGCCACCAATCCTCCATCTAATACCCCAGTTAAGCCAACGGCAAATCTTGCTTTTACTGTCCCCCCTCAATTTCAAGGTAAAACCGTTTATCAAGTTTCACCAAAAAATCAAGAAAAAGTCATCGCTCTCACCATTGATGATGGGCCCTGGCCAAAGACTACCCCAGCCATGTTGAATATCTTTCAACAAAATGGTGTGAAAGCCACCTTCTTTTGGGTAGGAACAGCCTTACAAGCTCATCCAGACATCGCTAAACAAGTGGCAGCTCAAGGTCATGCCATCGGCAACCATACCTGGCATCATTGGTATCGAAAAATGGATGCAGCTACAGCCAAAAGCGAAATTGAGCGCACTGCTGAATTGATTTACAAAACCACCGGAGTGAAAACATCCTTGTTTCGTCCCCCAGGAGGCTTTTTAAACAACGGATTAGCTGCTTATGCCAAAAGTAAAAACTATTCTGTCATTATGTGGTCGTTAACCTCAGCAGACACCGACCCCCGTGCTAAACCACAAGCATTTGTCAATAATGTCCTCAAAGGTGCGAAACCAGGTGCTATAGTCTTAATGCATGACGGTGGAGGCGATCGCCACAGAACAGTAGAAGCTCTGCCCAAAATCATTAGTGGACTCAAGCAGCAAGGTTATCGATTCGTGACTGTCCCCGAACTGCTAGCAATGGCTGAGAATGCCAAACCATAAATCATCCAAAAGTAGGGTCTGTTAAACCAAAGGCTGACAAACCCTACTTATTGCTTGTTGAATGAAAGTTTCCTAACATTCCGCACTATTTACCGCACAAATTTGAGCATCTTGCCATAATTTATGCAAAAAGAACTCTGTGCGCTCACTCATGGTGGTGACAAACACACCCACAGCTTCTTCACTACCACTAGATAACCAAGAACCTTGCAAAGTCACCTCTACATATTCAGCATCACAACTGCAAATTGTCATTTCGCTGTCATGACGCTTGATTTCTGCTTTCAGCACCTCCACACCTGGTAAATCAACAGGTAGCAAAAAGGAAGCTGTACTGGGTTCAAAGCACAAAGGTTGACCAACTCGAATGGCCAAAATGACTCGCTGTGCTACCCACTCTTCTAAAGATTGAGCCAGACACTCTAAATAAAAGCTCCTTTCGGTATAAGTTAATTTCAGCATTCCTTATGCTCTCCTGCTATTCCAGCTTGGCTTGCACGTCACTCCAGAATTGTTCGGCAAAGTAAACAGCCGGATGGGCTGGTGCTTTGGGCACTTTTCGCAGTTGCATTCCCGCTTCTGTGGGAGTGCGATCGCCTTTTCGAGAATTACATCGCTCACAAGCTATGACGACGTTATCCCAAGTGTGTGTCCCACCTCGAGAACGGGGAATCACATGATCTAAGGTCAGGCGTTTATTGCTACCGCAATATTGACAAACGTGATGGTCTCGTCTGAGCACTTCTCTGCGATTGACTGGGGGAACCTTCCACATCCGTTCCGCTGCGGCAATTTTGAGGCGAATATGTTTCGGTACAGACAGTACCAAACTAGGTGAATGAATCAGCCATCCACTTTCTGCTGTTAAATCTAAAGGTTCAGCTTTATTCGTTACTAGTAACACTATCGCCCGCTTAATATTCACCCGACATAGTGGCAAGTAATTTTGAGAAAATACCACCACGGATTGCTCCAAAACTTGCATTGCGCTTGTCACAGCCTGACTCCTTATCAAAAAACCCCCGTCTCTGATTTTTGAGAAGCGGGGGTTAGAATTTGACCTGAGAATGATTTGGTCTGATATTGGTACAGTATTGAATCACCTGCACCTCCCGCTTGTTATATCTACTAGTGGTTTTCTATTCAGCCCATCTATGCTGAAATATGCAAAATCATCATCACCCTCTGTGCTATGCCTTGGATCTCGGCTACCATCACCCATAAATAAATACTCCACTCTCGCCACAGCAAATTCCCAATTAATCAAGGAATTGGTGGCTGATATAGAGATGGAGGGGGGGTAAATGGATTTCACAGAAAATTTCACCTATTGATCATTACTGTAAACATACTACACTTGTATTACTATCCTGTCTATACCTATAAGGAGAAAAAGTCATGCATACGATCACTCGCACCCCCACCACCGACATGGAAGTTACTAGCATTCGTCTGGAACGGGAACTCAAGGATAAACTCAAACAAATTGCCGGCAATCAAGGATATCAAGCCCTGATTCGGGATGTCCTCTGGAATTATGTGCAGCAAAAATCAGGTGAATGGAAGCCGCGATTTTCTAAGGATGATATTCGTGCCAGCATCGCTGCTACTGCTCAACAAGAAGAACGTTGTGTACTCACAGGTCAATTAATTCAGCCACAACAACCTATGTTATTAGGACTGACAAGAAATGGCGATATGGTTCCTCTCAGTCTCGAAAGTTTGGCTCCCTAGTTTTCAACTCCGTTGACTACTGCCCAGTTACTTCTTGATAGTAACTGGGTTATTACCCAATAAAAATACATTTTATTGCCGACAATCTCAGGAATTATCTGTCTGTATTTACAAATTATCCATATCATAGATAATTCCAACTATAAGATATTGTGAATATCTAACTTTAGACTGTTGATTTTGGGGTGTTATCATTATCTTAAGTGTTCTCTGCATAAAAAATTGTCATTAATCTAATAGCTAAAGTCTTTTTCAATCAATAATATATAGGCTTTCCTAATCTCATCCAGCCTGAGTAAAACAAATAATTTAATTCAGCAATCGCCTGAAACATCAGACCAGAAGTTGAACGGTAATTGTATGTTGACAGTGTTAACGCGGATGGGATTTGCGGTATTTTTGCGTCAATTATAGAGAAATTACGGTTTATGCTCAGTCATTGACAGGCTATGCTAAGTACAACATAGTCTATGATTTAACCTTTGAAGGTCTCAAACTCTTATATAACAAGCTTTTGCTCAATGTAGTTGCAAAAATTCTTACTCTCAGTATTGATGTTTGGGCGCTGAATTGGGCAAGATTTAGACCTTGATCACCAGCAAGTCCAGAAAAGTTAACCACGATGATCATCCGCAATTATTAATTTCTCAGGGTCAGTCAACGCTAAAAGAGGGTGAAGAGGATGGCAAAAAGTTGAGTTTAAAAAACTGGAATCTCTATCCAAAAGCTTAACAAAAATGAAAAAACGTTTCTTATCAGCGCCACAATATATAGATAATGATGTAGTCCCTAAACATTCATATCCTCTCAAGCTAATGCAGCATCAGGCCCAAAATACCCATGCGTTGGCACAACAAATTACTCAAATCATTGCCAAGAGTACAGCAACTGCCTTGATGCTAGAGGAAATAGCTGAATTGTTGGGAGTAGCATTTCAAGCAGATGCTTGCTGCCTGGTGACTATAGGAAGTGAATCTATCACTGAAGGGACTACTGGTTATTGGTGTAGTGAAAAGCATTTAAAGTTAGTACAACCACAGCCAGTATCATCGGCAGATCATTTGTTGATCAAGATGCCAGTCGTGCAATGTGCTTCAGATAAGATTTCCATTGAAGATATTGCCAATATTCAAAAATGTTTACTCACAGGTTGTCAAAATTTACCAGCACCTATTCAAGCAGTTTTGGCGGTTCATACGAGATTTGGTGAAGAAAATAATGGTGTTATTTGCCTGATTAAATTCCATTCTTATGAGTGGAATGAATCAGAAAAACAACTGCTCAAGGATTTAGAGTCATGTTGTGCGATCGCTTTTGCCCATGCAATTCAATCTCACACTATTACCAACCAACAACAGTATCTCCACAAAACCAACCAGCACCAAAGTTTAATCAAGCAATTAACTATATTAAGTCGGAGTAACTTGGAGTTAAATCAGATGCTCCAGTTAGTAATCGGCTCGACTGCGGAAGCACTACAGGCAGATCGAGGTTTATTAATACTATTAAAATATACAGACCCCTTATTTATCAATCGTCCAAAAAAGCAAATCCCCAAAGCTAAAGCCACAGTAGTGGGGGAATGGGTAAACAACAAAAACCTATCTCGAACAAGTCAAGACAATACTTTAGAGCAATCCTTTTGGTTAGCAGATTGTGGGCTTTGTCAACGTATATTTACGGAGTCGGGCAAACCAATTATGATTAACGATTGTACAGATGGACAGGATAATTACGAAGCTGCTCCATTATTTGCAATCAATGAATTCCCCGCGACCCTACTCATGCCTTTAGAAAATCAGGGCAGAATTTTAGGTTTTGTGGTGCTTCAGCAAACATTTCCTCGCACTTGGCAACCTTCTGAACTGAATTTGATTGAAATGCTGTGTGCTCAAATCAGCAATGCCATCATTCAGTCCCAGACTCTGCGACAAGTCCAGAATCTCGTAGACGAGCGCACAGAGCAACTGAAACGCAGCTTAGAAGTACAATCCAAATTGTACGAAAGAACCAAGCAATATGTAGAACAGCTACAACAACTCAACGAACTAAAAGACGAGTTTGTCAGCAACATCAGCGATCGCTTGCGCTATCCTTTGACTAATATGCTGATGTCGATTCGCAACCTCAGATTGCCAGGAATTCCCCCAGAACGGCAAACTAGATATCTGGATATTCTCGAAGAAGAATGCACGAAAGAAATTACCCTAATTAACGACCTGCTCACCCTGCAAAAATTAGAATCTCATCAAGAAGCACCACAATTAGAAACAATAGATTTAAACAGCACTCTGGAAGCAGGAGTACAGACTTGTCTCAACAAACTCAAAGACCCGAAATACAATATTGTCGTTGACTTACCAGAAACAGCCCTAGAGTTACAAACCGAAGTCGAAAGCTTTGAGAGAATTTTACAAGAACTACTCAATAACGCCTGCAAATACTCCGAGAAAGGCAGTACAGTTCACTTAAAAGCCACTCATCAAGTCATTGACCAACTGGATCAGATTATGATCAAAGTGGTGAATACAGGTAGGGGTATATCTGACGAAGAAGCTGCGTATATCTTCGACAAATTCCGTCGTGGTAAAGGACGGTGGATACCTGGTACAGGATTAGGACTTGCCTTAGTGAAGTCTTTGGTACAGCATTTAAATGGAGCGATCGCTGTAGAGAGTACCCCAATTCCTAATTCTCAGTTGAGCGAAATTTGTTTTACCCTGACTTTACCCCAATTTTCTGACCATAGCCCATCCAATTCCGAACAGTGACTACACAAACCGATTTCACAGAACTGGATT
Organism: Richelia sinica FACHB-800; assembly: GCF_014698825.1. GTDB lineage: Bacteria > Cyanobacteriota > Cyanobacteriia > Cyanobacteriales > Nostocaceae > FACHB-800. The sequence continues at coordinate 56,593 of NZ_JACJTT010000003.1, read as the reverse complement.
TACCTGAATCCACAGAAGACAGTGATTTGCAAAGCCAAGAAGTATCTATCCAAGTAGAGAAATTGTCAGAACGACAACGGCAAATCACCGCTCATATCCACATTCCCCAAGCAGTGGAAAAAGTTTGGCAAATTCTCACCGATTATGAAACATTGCCTGATTTTATTCCCAGCTTGGCCAAAAGTTGCCGTATCGACCATCCTGACGGTGGAATTCGCTTAGAGCAGGTGGGAGCGCAAAAATTACTCAACATCAACTTTTGTGCGCGAGTGATTTTGGATGTAGAAGAAATTTTCCCTCAATTTATTAAATTCCAAATGGTAGAGGGAGATTTCAAAGGCTTTAAAGGACATTGGCAGCTAGAACCTTATTCCCTAGCAGATAACCAAGGTACAAACCTCTGCTACATGATTCAAGTTTGGCCTAAGCTCACCATGCCCATTTCCATAATTGAGCGTCGTCTCCACAAAGACATGCAGGTTAACTTACTAGCAGTTCGCCAAAGAGTCTGTAATTTAGTTAACTAGAATTTGGCGATTTTACGGCTCAACTTTCTACAATGGGATAATAGTTACCCTTAAATAGTTAAGCCAGGAAACTTACACTTCCTGGCTTTTAAGAATACCCCCAGGGGAATTCGAATCCCCGTTACCTCCGTGAAAGGGAGGTGTCCTAGGCCTCTAGACGATGGGGGCGTTCAGACTTTTTATAAATTAACGGATTTTTCTGATGATGTCAATAGGTTAAGGAAAAAAAATTTTTGTGGGCGATTTTCATGGAACATCAAAGCTTTCCCAAACATCGTTGTTCATGAGGAGCTAATCAGATTGATAATTTAAGATGTGATATTTATGATTCTTTACAAATGATTTTGAAATCATTAGCTCAAAATCTCAAACATGGAACCATCCTTTGACATCACCCTACAAATGGTGATCGTTGTCCTTGCAGGCATTAGCGCCCAGGTGCTAGCTGCATATCTCAAACTACCCAGCATTGTGTTACTGCTCCTGTTAGGCATTCTTTTAGGTCCTGATGGGATTGGGATTTTGCATCCCCATGGGCTAGGAACAGGGTTAGAAGTGATTGTTGCCCTAGCCACAGCAATAATTTTGTTTGAAGGGGGGCTGAAACTCGACCTGCGGGAATTGGGTAGAGTTTCCGTCAGTTTGCAATTGCTGGTGACATTGGGAACCCTCATTACCCTTGTGGGTGGTAGTATGGCGGCGCACTGGTTAGGGGAGTTTCCTTGGAATATTGCCTTTCTCTACGCTTCCATAGTGGTTGTCACTGGTCCAACAGTGATTGGCCCCTTACTCAAGCAAATCAACGTTGATCGACAGGTAGCAACCCTGTTAGAAGGGGAGGGAGTTTTAATCGACCCAGTGGGGGCAATTCTCGCCTATGTCGTCCTAGACACGATTTTAAACAGCGATACAGAACCTGTTGATGCCATCATGGGTCTACTCATGCGGTTGGCTGTAGGAGGTGCCATTGGTGGGGCTGGTGGTTATCTAATGAGTTGGATTTTCAAACGCGCTCAGGTTTTGTCCTTTGAGTTGAAAAACCTAGTGGTGCTGGCCATGTTGTGGGGTTTGTTTACCCTGGCCCAGGTGATTCGCAGCGAATCGGGAGTCATGACCACCGTGGTGGCAGGAGTAGTTTTTGCCAACTCCTCTGTACCAGAAGAAAGATTATTACGCAGCTTTAAAAATCAACTTACTATTCTCAGCGTCTCTGTTTTATTTATTCTTTTGGCAGCTGATTTGTCCATTGCCAGTGTGTTGGCTTTGGGGTGGGGCAGTTTATTTACTGTTTTGGTGTTGATGTTTGTAGTTCGCCCCATCAATATCCTGTTGTGTACTTGGCAAAGTAATTTAAACTGGCGACAGAAACTGTTTTTATGCTGGATTGCCCCTAGAGGCATTGTCTCTGCCTCTGTAGCGTCCCTATTTGCCATTTCTCTCACCCAGCGAGGTATTAACGGTGGAGATGCCATTAAAGCTTTGGTTTTTTTGACCATTATCATGACGGTGGTTTGTCAAGGGTTGACGGCTGGGTGGGTGGTGAAGTTGTTACGTATCACCTCTCAAGATGCAACAGGTGCAGTGATTGTTGGTTGTAATCCCTTGAGTTTATTGATTGCCCGCTTTTTTCAAGAACGGGGCGAAAGTGTAGTGATGATAGACACTGATCCAGAATGCTTTGCACAAGCAGAAGCCCAAAATCTGCGCGTAATTGCTAGTAGTGCTTTGGATGGGGAAGTATTAGAAGAGGCGGGTATTGCTTCGGTGGGGACATTTTTGGCAATGACTAATAATGGTGAAGTAAATTATGTATTAGCGCAAAGAGCCGCTGAAGAATTTAGTCCACCCCGTGTTTTAGCTGTTTTTCCCCGTGACCCCCAAGCAGGAAATTCGACCCACAGTAAAGTTGAGCAAGCTTTTGTGAGTGATTTCACCATTAAAACTTGGAATGAATATGTCAATGATGGCAGGGTGAAGTTAGGAACCACTACGTTGAATGAAAAAGAATTTGTTCATCAACAGGAGCATATCCAAGAAAAAATTAAAGCTGGATTGTTAGTACCCCTGCTAGTGGAACGGGAAGAACGGTTGCGAATTATGGCAGCTAATCAAGAATGGGAAATAGGCGATCGCCTTATTTATATCTTGTATGATTCTCGACCCAATCTCCTCAAAAGATTATCAGGGGCTTCCCAGTCCACTCCCCTAGCTTTGGAACAATTACCAGAAATCGAAGACTTACCAGTTGCCAAACTGTCACAGCTTTCTATTAGTGATGCCACTAGTAATTAAAAAATACAGTTATTTAGTGGCGAATTTTTCTGGTTAAAAACTCTACAAATGGAAAAAGAGAGCCACTTGGATAGCTCTCCAAATCATCAGGGTGCATCTACTTATCACAATATAGCACTTAGGGTATGGGGGGTTAAGACCAGAATGAGCGCATCACGATCTGGCACAGATAAAGTTGACAGAAAGATTTATGTATGGATTTAGTCAGATGTGAAATTTTGATTTGAGATTTTTGATTGTCAAAAGCTGATGCCATCGGCTTTTTGTCAAGATTTCTCTTAGCTGATATCACTAGTTCTCTGCTGCTTTAATGACCAGTAACTAGTGAGAGTTGATATAATTTTGTGGGCAAAGACTGAATAAATAGATACAAAGAAAGAGAGCTGATAAATTAGCTCTCCAGATAATCAAGTTGCATCTACATAGCACAGTATACCATTCTCAGCCTGAGGGGTTTTACCATGTCTGCTTTTTTGTCACAGCCCACACTGAAGGGCTGAAACTTCGACCTAGCTATTGAGTTTCTTTTCCACCAATTCATTGGTCAGCTTAGGTTCCGCCCGTTTATTGGTCTTTTTCAGCACTTGTCCAACAAAGAAACCTTTAAGATTAATGTTGCCATTGCGGTATTTTTCCACCTCTTTCGGGTTAGCCGCAATCACTTCATCAATGATGGGTTCCAGTACACTGGGATCAGAAATTAGCTCCTGACCTGCAAAAGCTTTTTCTGGTGGAACTCCATTGAGTAAGTCGGTCAGCTTTTCTTTAGCTTGGGCATTACTAATTTTGCCCTTTTCAATGCGATTGATCACATCAGCCAAATGGGTAGGAGTCAAGCCAATTTCCGAAATAGTCAATTTTTGCTTATTCAGATAAGCAGCTATATCTTGAGTAATCCAGTTAGCAGCAGCTTTAGCACTAGCACCAGCCGCTAACACTGCTTCAAAATATTCAGCAACTGTACGTTCTTCTGTCAGCACCCTTGTATCATAGGCAGACAGACCCAGTTCACTTTCATAACGATGGCGTTTTTGCGCCGGTAGTTCTGTAATTTCACTTTGCCATGCGGCTAATTGTGTTGGTGATACCTCAATGGGTGCTAAATCAGGTTCGGGGAAATAGCGATAATCGCTAGAACCTTCCTTCACGCGCATACTAATAGTTCTTTGTGAACCTTCTTCCCAGAGACGAGTTTCTTGAACAATCCTTTCTCCTGACTCAATAGCAGCAATTTGCCGTTCAATTTCGTATTCTATTGCCCGTTGAATGGCGCTGAAGGAGTTCATATTTTTGATTTCTACCTTGGTGCCAAATTCCTTTTGTCCCAAAGGACGCACGGAAATATTCACATCGCAACGGAGAGAACCTTCTTGCATGTTGCCATCGCTCACTCCCAAATAGCGCATAATCCGGCGTAGTTCTTGAGCATATTCAGCGGCTTCTTGACCGGAACGCAAATCAGGTTCAGACACAATTTCTACTAATGGCACACCTGCACGGTTGTAGTCTACTAGGGAATAGGCAGAACCAGACAGTCTCTCACTACCTGCATGGACTAGTTTTCCTGCATCTTCTTCCATGTGCAAACGGGTAATACCAATGCGTTTACGAGTGGGATTACCATCAGCATCTACTAATTCAATTTCTAACCAACCATGTTCGGCAATGGGTAGGTCATATTGGGAAATTTGGTAATTTTTCGGTAAATCTGGATAAAAATACTGTTTACGGTCAAATTTACTATATTTAGCAATTTGGCAATTCAGGGCTAAACCTGCTTTGACAGCGTATTCTAGAACTTTGGCGTTGAGTACAGGCAAAACCCCTGGTAAACCCATACAGACCGGGTCAATGTTAGTATTGGGGTCAGCACCGAAGGCTGTGGAGCTAGTGGAGAAGATTTTAGTATTGGTGCTGAGTTGACAATGGGTTTCTAGTCCAATAATTGCTTCGTACTCAGTTTTTACGGGTGTCGCTGTCGTCATGAGATCACTAATTTAAGCATAATTATTCTTTAGGCTACTATTGTAGCGGCTTTGCTATTGATTACAGGGAAGAGGAAGTAGCAATTAAAAATTAAAAAAGCAGAAATCCCAGTTTAACCAGGGTTTTGGATAGGGGATGATTGCTCAATTAGTTTAGGCTGTTTTTAAAAGTTGGCGAACTTCTGCATCGGTGGTTTGACTAAAATCTTCATACCAAACTCCAATTGCAGACATTGGTTCTGGCGTAATTAAGCTGATTACTTCATCAACTTCTGTTTGCAATTGTTTGTAGGTGCTGGGTGGGGCGATGGGTACTGCGACTATAATTTTGCTAGGTTGCTGTTGGCGGAGGATGGCAATAGCCGCGCGGATAGTTGACCCAGTGGCAATGCCATCATCAATGAGAATGATGGTTTGGCCATGGACGTTGACTGGTGGACGATCGCCTCGATAAGCGCGATCGCGTCTGTGTAATTCCTCTAACTCCTGTTCGATTACCTTGTCAATGGTTTCTTGGTCTATGCCCCAACCATTGATGACATCATAGTTGAGTACACATACTATTTGGGAAGTCAGGTCAAAGCGTCCACCTTCAGCGATCGCACCCATTGCTAACTCTTCATGACCAGGTACACCCAATTTTCTCACTAAGCATACATCTAGTGGCGCATTTAAGGCTTGGGCTACTTCATAACCAACGGGAACACCACCACGAGGTAAGGCCAAGACTAATAGATTTTTGCACTGACTATAAGCTTGCAGGTGTGAAGCTAACATCAAACCTGCTTCGGTGCGGTTACGAAATCTTTTCCTCATCTCTTTACCCTCCTGGGGGTGAGATATAAGATTATTCTCCCTCGATTGATTGCTCTACTTTGATTGTAGATACTATTTCAATATTAGATCCGCCTTTATTGCCTTTATTACTGTAATGGAGAGAAAGATTGACCGAAAAGAATGGGATACAAGCCCAGTCCTTCTAGGACGGCTTTTGATGAATTTTGAGTTTTCTAACTAATTCTCTAAGTACATCGGATTTGGTTCTTTTGGTTGTTTGGCAGTATTCCTCAAGATGCGCTAACTCTTCTTCTGTTAGACGGAAAAACACACTTTTATTCATTGCTTTGTATATCGTTACGATATACAATAATAACAGACTTCAGTAAAATCAATGAAAGCAAGATATCAGTATCGCTTCTACCCAACAGACCAACAGCAACAGCTTTTAGCTCAGTTGTTTGGTTGTGTCCGTGTGGTGTGGAATGATGCGCTGGCTATCTGTAAACAGTCTGAGAAGTTACCAAGTAATCAGGACTTGCAAAAGTTAGTGATTACGCAAGCCAAAAAAACTGATGAGCGTTCATGGTTGTCAGATGTTTCTAATATCCCATTGCAGCAATCTGTAGCCGATTTAGGAGTTGCCTACAAAAACTTTTTCGATTCACTCAAGGGTAAGCGGAAAGGTAAAAAGGTCGGTAGTCCTAAATTCAAAAAGAAAATAGGGAGACAATCAGCACGATTCAGAATTGGTGGATTCTCAATCAAAGGAGATGAAGTATATCTAGCCAAAATCGGCAATGTTAAGCCTGTTTGGTCTAGAAGTCTGCCGTCATCTCCAACAAGCGTCACAGTCATTAAAGACGTTGCTCACCGTTATTTTCTCAGCTTTGTTGTAGAAGTTGAACCTATTCAATCCCATGCCAAACACATGAGCATTGGCATTGATTTGGGTGTGAAAACTTTTGCTGTAATGAGCAATGGGGAGAAGGCAATAAGTCCTGATTATTCAAAAAAAGACCGCAAAATTCGGAAACTACAACGCAAGCTAGCAAGGCAACAAAAGGGATCTAAACGCCGTGAAGTTACAAGGGTTAAGATTGCTAAACGACACCATCAAATTGCAGATACCCGCAAAGATTTTCTGCATAAGTTATCAACCAAAGTAGTTAGTGAGAACCAAGCTATTGTTTTGGAAGATTTGAATGTGTCGGGAATGGTTAAAAATCGCAAGTTAGCAAGAGTGATTAGCTTGCAAGGATGGCGAGAATTTCGGATATTTTGCGAAGCTAAATCCGAAAAACTGAATCGGGATTTTAGAGTAATTAACAGGTGGCAACCCACCAGCCAAACTTGTTCTTGTTGTGGTTATCGATGGGGCAAGATTGATTTGTCTGTTCGCTCAGTTTTGTGCTTAAATTGCAACACTGAACACGACAGAGATGAGAATGCGTCCCAAAATATAGAAATGGTCGGCATGGGGCATCAGCACGACCTTAAACGGACGGGGAGCGACTGTCAGACTAGGAACGCTTAGCAAGTTGCTGTGAACCGTCAAGAATCATCGATGTTCTACGTCGGTGAGTATGTCAAAAAAGTTTGTATATATTCCTGGTGATAAACAACTATTTGATTAAGATTTAAGATGGAGCGTAGGAGCATCACACTGCACTCTCAGAAATTTCAGAGTTAGCTTTATAGGTATAAATTTATGTTTAACAAAATTTTAGTTGCTCTCGACAACGGTGCCGGTTGGGAGTCTGTGTATGAGCAAGGGTTAGATTTGGCTAAAGCCAGTGGTTCAAAAATCATGTTGCTCCATGTTCTCTCACCCATAGATGATCCTTACATCAACCCTGTGTTAATGCAGCCAGAAACTATTTATCCTTCTTTACAGACAGAAGCCATGAATAAATATATGCAAGCATGGCATGAACTTAAACAGGAAAGATTGCAGTGGTTGCGATCGCTTACCCAAGCATCCATCAATTTAGGTGTGGAAACTGAGTGTACTCAGCAAATAGGAGATGCAGGAAGGCTCATCTGTGAATTTGCTCGCAATTGGCCCGCTAACTTAATTGTAGTTGGTCGGCGTGGCAGAACTGGGATTCGTGAATTATTTCTAGGTAGTGTCAGCAATTATGTCCTACATCATGCGTCTTGCTCTGTTTTGACTGTCCAAGGTACGAACCACTCAGATCAGGAAAGGATTGCCAGTGATATCTAGTGTAGTTGATGAGTGATGAGGAATAAATTTGCACAGCAGCTAATCAAAGGTTTTGCTGCCCTATTTAACCAGAGACAATCTCATCACCCCACACAGAGGACAGCCAAAAGTCTTGAAAAAATCACATTTAGAATATTATAAGATTTTCCAGACAAGCTAAAGATTATACTTTTGGTAACATCATTCCCATTTTGGAGGTTGTCTGACCGAATTACCATGGAAAATCACATAGTCTCGATAGAGCGATCGCTAGATTTACTCTGTTTTATCAGCCTAAATTTTTTCAGCGATCGGATATTACCACTGAAGCTAAAAACCAGCTATTTCTACCATTGCATCCCTTCTTTAATCAAGCTTCCTTATTTTCAGGAACTAACCGCAAAAATTTACTATAGAAAGCAAAAAGCAAAAACTCATAGGTGAAATTTATCTTGACAGCAGCAGCAAACGCAAAGTTAAGATGGATAAATAACTTATTTTGTGTAAAGTATATGCCTAGAAATAGCAATATTGATGATTAATAGCTAAAATATTGCTTAAATTTGTCTAAAAATCATTTAAAAGTCTGATGATTGAGATTTAAAATCATTCATCATCAACATCAGTTAAATTGACTTGCAGCTAGTAACTAAATACAAATTCCTGTTAAGTTTGTTCAATTAGCACAGATGATGGGATCATATTTCTATTTTATAGATGAAATTACTAGTGGAGGCAGGTAAACAAAGAATTTGTCACATTTGTAGATTTTAGCTGCCCTCAAATAGGCTAAACTTGATGCTTAAAAACTGCTAAATTATTGATTTAACAAGAAATTACTAACTTTTTAACATCCAGAGGTATCAATGAATTTTAATAATTTTAGTCAAAAAACAAATGAATATAAAGAACTTAAAGAAAAGCCACATTGGCAAGGCCCACCTACAACTAAAACACCAGTGAAAAATCAAACTCCCAAATCACAAACACAAAATATTGATAGTATCATCGATGATGACCTCAATCGTGGTCGAGTGGCTATTTTTATTGATGGCTTAAACTTGTTTCATACAGCATTACAACTAGGTATTGAAATTGACTATCTGAAACTACTCTGTTATTTAACCAAAAGTTCTCGGTTATTACGCGCCTTCTTTTACACAGGAACTGATACTCACAACGAAAAACAACAAGGATTTCTACTGTGGATGCGCCGCAACGGTTATCGTGTAGTAACCAAGGATATAGTTGCAGTTCCAGAAAATGGTAAAAAACCCAATTTGAATGTAGAAATTGCCGTTGATATGATTACTTTAGCACCCTACTATGACACAGCAGTTTTAGTTAGTGGTGATGGAGACTTAGCCTATGCAGTCAATTCTGTATGTAGCTTGGGTGCAAGAGTAGAAGTAATTGGAATGCAAACCATGACCAGTACCCAACTGATAGATGTGGCAGACTCCTTTGTAGATTTTGATACTATTAAACAAGTGATTCAAAAAGATTCACATCTGGGCTATAGTTATCGCAGCACTTCTAACTCCCATATGTAAATTATCATTTACCCAGCCTAGAAAAATTTCTGAAGTCAAATCACCAACCAGAAAAAGACTTTATTAAATATGCTCACTTGATCTGTCAATGGAAATTTTAATAGTTGAAGATGAGCCAGAAATTGCTCATTTAATCCAACTAGCTTTAGAAAAAGAAGGGTTCTCCTGTCGCACCACCCGTGACGGAATTAACGCTTTACGCATCTTTCAAGAACAATCACCAGATTTAATAATTCTGGATTTAATGCTCCCTGGTTTAGATGGATTAGAAGTTTGCGCCAGAATTCGGCAAAAACCTGGTGCTAAAGATCCATATATTTTAATGCTCACCGCCAAAGGAGAAGAAATTGATCGCGTGATCGGTTTATCAACTGGTGCTGATGACTATATGGTGAAACCCTTTAGCCCCAGGGAGTTAGTAGCTAGAGTGAGAGCATTATTCCGCCGTAGTCTTCGTCAAGGAGGACAACCCCAAGTCAATCGGACTCAACACTTTACCATCGATATTGAACAACGAACAGCCAGCCGCCATAATAATTCTCAAACAACTGAACTCCTTGATTTAACCACCTTAGAATTTAATTTATTAAGCACCTTTGTCAGCAATCCTGGAAGAGTTTGGAATCGGTCACAACTGATAGACAAACTGTGGGGAGATAACTTTTTTGGTGATGAACGGGTAGTTGATACCCACATCGCCAGACTACGCAAAAAAGTTGAACCAGACCCGGCAAATCCTTCCTTTATTAAAACAGTGGTGGGAGTTGGTTATAAATTTGACGACCCTCCAGTTGGGTGAAGACGATGAAAAAAAATGGGTGGTGGATGAAATCTTTACCCCTAGCATCTCGTCTATTCTTCTCTCACTTGGTCGTGATGATAGTGGGGGTAGTCAGCCTTGTAATTATCAGTAAAATATCTTCACCCCGTTTTTTTGTCCTGCATTTAGAACGATTACAACATCGCGGCTTTGACTTAATTGATGTGCGGACAGAGTTAGTGGCAGGGTTTGAAATAGCTTGGCGAAGAAGCACAGTTTGGTCAGTGTTAGTGGGAACCAGTGCGGCTGGTGGGTTAAGTTTCTGGGTGGCCAAAAGAATTATGCAGCGCTTAACAGAAATGGAGCAAATTACGCAGCGATTTGCTTCTGGGGATATGGAAGCTAGAGTACCTATTTCAGACATACCAGAAATTAACCGACTGGGTAATAGCTTTAATCGTATGGCGGCTAGTTTAGAAGGAGTGGAGGTACGACGCAGAGAATTAATTAGTGATATGACCCATGAATTGCGTACACCCCTAACAGTTGTGCGTGGTTATTTAGAGGAATTAGCCACTGGAGAAATTGAGCCTTCCTTAGAAATTTATCAGCGACTAGTGCAAGAAACTAAACGGTTAGAAAGGCTAGTTAACGACTTGCAAGTTCTTTCTAAAGCTGAAGCCGGTTATTTACCAATCCATCTGCAACCCATTAATCTACGTCCTTTATTAGAGTCTTTGGTAGAGAGTTTTAGTGATCAGTTACTAGAAGATGGGCCAGTGCTGCAATTAGAATGCCCTAGTCCGTTACCTTTAGTTATGGCAGATATTGACCGCACTGAACAGGTATTAATCAATCTCATTGGTAATGCTATTCGTTATACAACCAAGGGTGAAATCACTATTCGTGTTTGGCTGACCCCTGGTCAATGCTGGGTTGCTGTGAAAGATACCGGTATAGGTATTGCTGAAGAAAATTTAGCTCATGTATTTGAGCGTTTTTGGCGTGCAGATTCATCACGCGATCGCCATTCTGGTGGTACTGGCATTGGTTTAACTATATCTCACCGATTAGTAGAACTGCAAGGTGGTCAAATGCAGGTTGAAAGTCAATTAGGTGTGGGGAGTGAATTTCGTTTTTCCCTATCCTTGGCTTAAACTATGTGATTGTCCTTAGGAAGTGGTAATAATTGACTTCTCTTCACATACAACACATTGACATAAAGGGGTCATAGGTCTGTCATAACTACCTGCTAACTTATAGATGAAACAATGTGAATCATACCAACTCGTGATTCAAAGATGTTTTTTATAAATTTATATCCTAAAAAAAATATAAATAATACATTTATAAATTTGGGAATTTAAATTGCCAAATACTGACTAAATAAGTGTTTATATCTGCCATTAGTTTGATGTTTTTGGCTTTCTTATGTATCACTTGTTTCTTGCTGCCTTTCTAGTAAGTTTAGTCACAGCTTTTGGCTGTGCTACTCTTGCATATCTTTTTCCCCAAAATAAGTAAATAATCTTTTCAATTATCAACAGACAATAAAACCAACTCTCTCTGGAGATAAGTGTTGCTTCGCTGTTGTATTTCTATGATGGAAGGTGTTCACATCCTCAACTCTCACAGACAAAAAGGATAATATTTCGCCTATTTAGGGTCAGTTTTTTCATTGTCTAAAACTTAGCAATCTGTGAGTATCAATTTTTGCAGATGCCCACTGCTGATCTAGATAAAGAATATTTTATTTTGCAATTTTCTCATATCTGTGCTATACCGTTATGAGCATATTTCATGCACCAGTTAAAGTATAATTAATATCCCGTTTAGTATTGATAAATTCAGTACGATTAATCATTAATGGTTTTACCATCACCCATCAGTAACTAAGGAGTAAAAAATATGAATCAAATTCTCTTTGCTGTGGTGATTAGTTACTTATTGATGACCAGTTATTTTTTATTCAATTGGTTAAGGTTTGCTTTTCGTCATCCTACTTCTACTCCAGAAGAAAAGTTTTTATCTTTTGTCATGTTGATGATTTCTACTGTACTTTGGCCGCTGATGTTGCCAATTTGTTGTGTTAAAATTTTTACTCAAAAAAATATAGAATTTAGCACAATTATTCCTGTTTTGTTAGCCATGTTTGCTTTTAGTCTTTCCTATTATTTAAGTTCTGTGCATGGAGATTTTTTATGCAATTATCAACTTTTCTGTCCTTATGCTTCTTGATTAAGCATGAATATTTATTAGCTAAAATTGAATTTGTAAATAGTCGTGCAAAATAAGAGCATAACTTATGACCTGCTTAAAGTAAAATTAATTTTAGAAGAACATAAAGGCTTTGAGCGTTTTCGGAGATATCTAGTCAATCAAAAGCTGTAAAAGCCAGTAATATACAAGATGATTGATACCTCACTCGCACCATCTCTACCAAATTATTATGTAGAACGTCTCGAATACAGCCGAGAGTTAAAAACTCGTCTGCTGAAAAATTCATCAGATGTAGGTGCTTTGGTCGTGACAGCTATTGATGGCTTGGCTTCGGTTGGTAAATCTACCCTGGCAATGGCTTTAGCATATGACCAAGAGGTGCAAGCTCATTTTTGTGACGGGATTCTCTGGGTAACTTTAGGTCAACAGCCTAATCTTTTATCGCTGCTTAGTGCTTGGGTACAAGCATTGGGGGACTACAACTTTAAACCCATCAGTGTGGAAGCAACTTCCAATCAACTGCGTACATTGTTGTATGAAAAAGCTGTGCTGCTAATAATAGACGATGTTTGGAATATAGAGGATGCACAAGCATTTAATGTTGGTGGAGCTAGCTGTCAAGTTTTGGTAACAACCCGCGATGCAGAAATCGCCGAAGCTCTCGGAGCTAACCCCCCATGTTGTTTGGATGTGATGGAACCATCCCAAGCAATAGAACTGCTGACTAAAAAATTAGGACGCTCGATTACTGCTATAGAATATCAGCCAGCGCAAGATTTAGCTTCATCCGTTGGTTATTTCCCTCTGGCGTTGTCATTGGCAGCTGCTGAAATCGCCAGTTGTACAACTTGGACTCAATTATTAGAGGATTTTCAGCAAGAGGTAGCGCGATTAAAAAATCTTAATCGACCAAAAGCAGAAGAAATTACTGATGAAACCATTTTAAAACGCTTGCGCTTAACAGCATCATTAAATTTGAGTCTCAAGCGAATGCCTAAAGAAAAGCAGGAGCATTTTTCTTGGTTGGGGGTATTACCGAAAAATGTTACCATCACTAAGATGATGGCAGCGACTCTATGGAAAATGGATATATATGATGCTGCTAAGACATTGGAATACTTAGAAAATAAAGCAGTTTTATCGCCTGGAGTTCCTTTAAAAGATGGGACACCAACGTACCGTTTACATGACTTATTTCATGACTTAGCACGTAATTTGTTGACTGCTCCACCAAACCCAGAGGATGAAGATAATCTATCGGGGTTGGGTATAACTTTAGCCTCTGCTCACGCTACTTTTTTGGAGAATTACCGAAATAAAACTTCTAAAAATCTTTGGCATACCTTACCCAATGACGGGTATATCCATCAGCATTTAGTTTGGCATTTGTCCAAGGCTCAAAAGGTAGAAGAAATTCACGAATTATTACGAGAAGATTCAGAAACAGGAGGTAATGGTTGGTACGAAGCTTGCGCGCGCTTATCACAAACTGCCAATTTTGTAACTGATGTTTTTCATGCTTGGGAATTGGCAGAAAACTCCTGGAATGAAACAACCTTGGCTCAAGTTATTGGGTTGCAGTGTCGCTATGCTTTAATTATTGCATCCCTTAATAGTTTAACAGTTGATTTACCAGTAGGGCTGCTGGTTGCGTTAGTTGAAAAAAATATGTGGACTCCTGAGCAAGGACTCAGTTACGCAATACAAAGCTCGAATCCATCACAGAAAGCAAACTTGCTTACACAGCTAGCCAATCATTTGCCATCAAAGTTAAAAGAATTAGCGCTGTCGAAAGCTCTGGCTGCTACTAGGGAGATTGATACCAGGGGGGCTGAGGATGAAGAGTTTCGCGCCCAGGTACTAAGTAGTTTGGCTGTTAAACTGCCACCTGAATTATTATCAGAGGCTCTGGCTGTTGCTAGGGAGATTCATTTTGAGAGCTATCGCGCCGATGCCATCAGTAGTTTGGCTGACAAATTGCCGCCAGAATTGTTACCAGAGGCTCTGGTTGCTGCCAGAGAGATTCAGGATGAGGAGTTTCGCGCCCGGGTACTAGGTAGTTTGGCTGATAAATTGCCAGAATTGTTAGCAGAGGCTCTAGCTACTGCCAGAAAGACTGAGGATGAGTTTAGGCGTGCTCGAATTCTAAGTAGTTTGGCTGATAAATTGCCACCAGAATTGTTACCAGAGGCTGTGGCTGCTGCCAGGGAGATTCAGGATGAGGAGGATCGTGTCTCTGTTCTAAGTATTTTGGTTGATAAATTGCCAGAATTGTTACCAGAGGCTGTGGCTGCTGCTAGGGAGATTCGGAGTGAGCATTGTCGCGCCGATGCCATCAGTAGTTTGGCTGACAAATTGCCGCCAGAATTGTTACCAGAGGCTGTGGCTGCTGCTAGGAAGATTCAGGATGAAGAGTATCGCGCCGAAGCACTGGGAAGTTTGAGTGATAAATTGCCAGAATTGTTACCAGAGGCGTTGGCTGTTGCCAGGGTGATTGAGTTTGAATCAAGTCGCGCCCGGGTACTAAGTAGTTTGGCTGATAAATTGCCAGAATTATTACTAGAGGCTGTGGCTGCTACCAGGGAGATTCAGAATGGTTATAATCGCGCCCAAGCCTTAAGTAGTTTGGCTGATAAATTGCCACCAGAATTGTTACCAGAGGCTGTGGCTGCTGCTAGGGATATTCAGGATGAAATGTATCGCGCCCAAGCCTTAAGTAGTTTGGCTGATAAATTGCCAGAATTGTTACCAGAGGCTCTAGCTGCTGCCAGGGAGATTGAGTATGAAAAGTGTCGCAACGATGCTCTAAGTAGTTTAGCAAATAAATTACCACCAGAATTGTTATCAGAGGCTGTGGCTGCTGCCAGGGAGATTAAGGATGAGAAGTATCGCGCCTATATTCTCAGTAGTTTGGCTGGTAAATTGCCGGAATTGTTACCAGAGGCGTTGGCTGCTGCCAGGGAGATTCAGTTTGAGTCAAGTCGCGCCCAAGCCTTAAGAAGTTTGGCTGATAAATTTCCAGAATTGTTACCAGAGGCTCTCGCTGCTGCCATAGAGATTCAGGATGAGGAGTATCGTGCCCAAGCCTTAAGAAGTTTGGCTGATAAATTGCCACCAGAATTGTTACCAGAAGCAGTGGCTGCTACTAGGGAGATTGAAGATGGAGAGTTTCGCGCCTCTATTCTGGGTAGTTTGGCTGTTCAGTTGCCAGAATTGTTACCAGAGGCTCTAGCTGCTGCTAGGGAGATTGGGTATGATGCGTTTCATTTCGATGCTCTAAGTAATTTGGCTAATAAATTTCCAGAAGTGCTACCAGAGGCTCTGGCTGCTGCCAGGGAGATTCAGAGTGAGTATTGTCGCTTCGACAACTTAAGAGGTTTGGTTGATAAATTGCCACCAGAATTATTACCAGAGGCTCTGGCTGCTGCCAGGGAGACTGAGGATGAGGAGTATCGCGCCTATCTTCTAAGAAGTTTAGCTGATAAATTCCCAGAATTATTACCAGAGGCGGTAGCTGCTGCTAGGGAGATTCAGGATGAAAAGTATCGCGTCGATGCCTTAAGTAGTTTAGCTGATAAATTCCCAGAATTATTACCAGAGGCTGTGGCTGCTGCTAGGGAGATTCAGGATGAAAAGTATCGTGCTGATGTTCTAAGTGATTTGGCTGATAAATCGCCAGAATTGTTACCAGAGGCTGTGGCTGCTGCTAGGAAGATTCAGGATGAAGAGTATCGTGCTGATGTTCTAAGTGATTTGGCTGATAAATTGCCAGAATTGTTACCAGAGGCTGTGGCTGCTGCTAGGGAGATTCAGGATGAGAAGCATCGCGTCCAAGTCCTGAGTAGTTTGGTGGATAAACTTTTACAAATACAAAAAACTCAACTTTTTTGTCTCTGGGGAAAAACTCTTCACATCTTATCTGTTTACACTCGCCCAGGTTTACTTAGTGATATAAATATATTAACTCCAATTATAGATACTTTAGGTGGCGAACAAGCATTGAGAGATACAGCTTCTGCTATCCAAGATGTTTCACGGTGGTGGCGATAAAATTTAAAAATCGCTCTTTGAGTCAACATACGTAAATATAGCGATTGATAAAAGTCTTGGACATCGCGGGTTGTATTGTTACGATTGATGCAAAAATGTTGAATTAATTTTGCCCAGGTACTTCTATTCTTGTAGAGACATTCTGTATGAAAGTCTCTACAAAATTGAATTAGTATTACTGTATTGGTGCAGGAGCATTACCGGCTTTCACCGCTAAATTCAGGCTTTGCCCATTACGACGCAACTCTAAACTTAAATCTGCTCCCACCTGGCCAGCATCCACAGCTTTTTGGACACTTGGTGCATCTGTAACCGGTTGACCATTGAGTTTTTGAATGACATCTCCAGCGCGAATACCCGCTTTTCCTGCGGGGGAATTAGGCATAACTTTAATTACTAATACACCTTCAGCTTCACTGACAGTCAGGCCGCTGTTAGGATCGGAGTTTATTTTTTGTTTTAACTCTGGTGTCAAACCCACCATTTGAATACCTAAGTAAGGGTGTTGTGCTTTACCAGTAGCGATTAATTGTTGAGAAATGCGTTGTGCAGTGTTAATGGGAATGGCAAAACCTAGACCTTGTGCTCCTTGAATGATAGCTGTATTCATACCAATTACTTCACCACGGGAGTTGAGTAAGGGCCCACCAGAGTTACCAGGGTTAATCGCTGCATCAGTTTGCAAAAACTGGACACGCTTATCAGGAACACCAACTTGATTACTAGAACGTCCTGTAGCACTAATAATGCCTGTAGTTACGGTATTATCTAAACCAAGAGGATTGCCGATCGCGATCGCCCATTCTCCCGGTTGCAATTGGTCAGAATTTCCTAAAGATACTGTGGGCAATTGCTTTGCATCAATTTTCACCACTGCAACATCAGTTAATTCATCTTTGCCTAATACCTTGCCTTGAAAACTGCGTCCATCTTTGAGGGTCACTTTAACTGTATCTGCACCATCCACCACATGGGCATTAGTGAGAATACGACCATCAGCACTAATAATAAAACCAGAACCAGTTCCCCTTTCCACTCGTTTTTCTTGTAACTCAGGCAACTGTGAGCCAAAAAAGCCCCGGAAAAATGGGTCATTAAATTCTTCTGGTAGCTGAGTTTTGACTGTACGTGAAGAGTCTATTCTTACCACAGCCGGGCCAACCTTCTGGACGACCTGAATGATAAAATTAGAATCGGTGATTGCCGGTAGTGGTAACGCGGCGTTAGCTTTGCTCATACCCAAGTTAGCAGCACTATCAGCTACCTGATGCTTGTGCCCTGCTAAATACCCACCAGCTAAGGTCATACCCGACCCCAACAAA
This sequence comes from Richelia sinica FACHB-800, assembly GCF_014698825.1. Classification (GTDB taxonomy): domain Bacteria; phylum Cyanobacteriota; class Cyanobacteriia; order Cyanobacteriales; family Nostocaceae; genus FACHB-800. The sequence goes on along the minus strand of NZ_JACJTT010000003.1, from coordinate 38,901 downwards.
ACTAATGATAAAGAAGCTATAGCCTTTTTCCATTGAGTAAAACCATACTGAGGAAGATGGGATGTATGGTGAGAACAGCTGTTTACTATATGGGAATCACCGTCTTGTGGTAAGTTCTTCATAGATCAAATTTAAAAATATCCAGACCTATTACTACGGTAGATACTTAATTTGAAGCTGTTGTGACAGATATGTAACTTTGTTGTGAAAATTGTGACATGTGATCCAGTCAAAACCACTGCATATCATCTATCTTGATAGGAAAATAGCAGCATCGGTATTTGCGTTGTTTTTCCCTATACGGTAAGCGATAATTGTAGTTTAGTTGAACAGGTATGTGGGATATAGGATGTATTGTGAATACACTGGCAGGACGCTACGAAATTATTCAGCAATTAGGCGGTGGTAGCTTTGCTATGACCTACATAGCACAAGATAATCTACAACCAAGCAAACCATTGTGCGTAGTCAAGCAATTGTATCCCCACCAAAGCCATCCTCGTGTTGTCGAATTCTTTGAAAGAGAAGCTGTAATTTTGGAAAGATTGGGTAAACATCCCCAAATTCCTCAATTATTAGCGCATTTGCAAGAAAATAAACATCTTTATATAGTTCAAGAATTTATTGAAGGTAAAGATTTAGGCAAAGAAATCATTCCTGGTAGGCGTTTACCGGAAGAATATGTATTCCAGTTATTAAAAGATGTTCTGGAAGTCTTGGATTTTGTACATAGTCAGGGAGTCATTCACCGCGATATTAAACCCCAAAACATCATGCGTCGAGCGGTGGATGGCAAGATTTTTTTGATTGACTTTGGTGCTGTCAAAGAAATCGGTACTTTGATGATGAATAGTCAGGGAGAAGTAACATCTAGTATTGTCATTGGTTCTTCTGGCTATATGCCCAATGAACAAAAGAACGGCAAGCCAACCTTAGCTAGTGACATCTATGCTTTGGGAATGACAGCTATTCAGGCTTTGACGGGAATTTTGCCCATTAATCTGCCAGAAGACCCCCAAACTGGTGAAATTATCTGGCAAAATCAAGTCAATGTGAGTGAAAATTTAGCCGAAATATTAACCAAAATGGTGCGTCGTCACCATAGTTTACGTTACATCTCCGCTAGGGAGGCTTTAGCTGCTTTAACATCTAATTCTGAAGCAAATATCCCTACTAGGGTTATCTCTCCTCATGCTAAAGAGCAGTACATGCAGGAAGCAAAGCAACGTGTCCAGCAGGGTCAGGGCAAGTTTTCAGTCTTCGCGCTCAAAATTCTAGAATCCAAACGGATACAGTTAGGTTTAACAGAAGAAGAAGCTTTAGCTATTCAAGTAGAAGTAATTCAAACTTATTTGGAGTATGAACGGAAATTACAGGAGTATGAACAGGCATTAATTACCGCAGTTAATCAACAATTTCCCTTTAATCAAGCTACACAACAGGATTTACAAGATTATCGTCAATTTTTAGGATTACGTCATGAAGATATTGTACTGATTGAAGAGCGAGTATTAACTCCACAAAAATTAGCATTTCAACAGCAGGAAACCAAAGAAGATAATCTCAGGTTGGCAGAACTAAAATCTCAATCTCCCACTCTCTTATCAGGTTTAGATTCTACAAAAATTTTTAATTTTGAAACTGCCACTTTAATTTTTGATGGTGGAAGTTGGCAAATTCATCGCACGAGGAAACAAGCCGAATTTTTTACAGAAAGTTTGGGGCAGAATGAAATTTTAGACATGGTGAGTATTCCTGGTGGTGAATTTTTGTTAGGTTCTCCAGAGGATGAAGCGCAACGCAACGATACAGAAGGACCTCAACTGTCTGTCCAGATTAAGTCTTTTTTTATGGGTAAATTTCCTGTCACCCAAAGCCAATGGGCAGCTGTTGCTGCTTTACCAAAAGTGGAGATTGATTTAAAGCGGGAACCATCCCATTTTCCAGGAGGAAATCGACCTGTAGAACAGGTGTCTTGGAATGAAGCAATCGAATTTTGTACCCGACTGTCTCAAAGAACAGGTAAGAAATATCGTTTACCAAGTGAAGCTGAATGGGAATATGCCTGTCGAGCAGGAACCACTACTCCATTTTATTTTGGGGAAACAATTTCTACAGATTTAGCTAACTACAACGGTAAGGGAGTTTATGGGTCTGGTGTACCTGGAGAATACCGTGAAAAAACTACAGAGGTGGGCAGTTTTGCTGCTAATGCCTTTGGTTTATACGATATGCACGGTAATGTCTGGGAATGGTGCCAAGATACCTGGCATGACAATTACAGCAGTGCTCCCACCGATGGCAAGCCATGGGTAGATGGTCACTTTGATAATTACTATCGATATCGAAGTATGCGTGGTGGTTCTTGGTATCTTGTGCCAGTAGGTTGTCGTTGTGCGGCACGCGATCGCAGATTACCAGGTTATCGGCACAATTTTCTAGGCTTTCGGGTGGTGCTAGAAATTTGATCCCCCTAGAAATGAAGACAGAAGGGTATGAGTCTCTGAGGTTCCAGACCTCACAGGTCAACAACCCAAGAGGGTCAGAGGTGGCTTTCCTTTTTCTTAGGTTCTTATACAATCACCACTATCTATAGTAGAGATGCTAACCTGGTTTAGATCCCTCACCATGTCAGTGATGAGGGATTTTTTCTACAGCAAGGAGTAGGTGATATCATGTGCGACTAACAACGATGATTAAGGCAGCGGTGGGGCAAGGAGTAGGGGAAAATATTTCCCGATTTTTCCACAGATGCGGTAATCATCAATCAATTAACCGAACTAGATGTATAGCAGGTGACAGGTAACAGGTGACGGGTGACAGTGCTAAAAGCCTTTGGCTGTCTAAGTTTTAGTGTTAGTTAATGTCCTAACCGCTCTGTCCATTGCTATAACAGGAAATTGCTATAGAAACAACCAAGTTTTTATTCAACTCCCCAGAGTTGAAACCGGGGAATTTTAGCGACACAATCAACAGATGATACCAAGTTGAAACCAAGATCCTAACTAATGGAAAGACCAAAAGCTGATATAGCCAATCTTGACCATTCCACCCTCTAAAATCCATCCTTCAAAATGGTATGAGATGGGTACTTCACAACATTAATTTTAGGGCGAAATAGAAATCTGGGTATGCAGTGCAGTAGTCTGTGAGGTAGAGAGTCACAGAGGGTATGAGAACTAGAGGGTGTGAGAACTAGGGAATGACCACCCATAAGCTAATTATTCTACAAAATTCGGTCTAGCTTGTTGATTTAATTTCAGCTTTTCTTCTAGTAATGGCCACTTTTCTGCTTCGATGATCTGAATAAATTCGTCCAAATTATGACGATATTGGTACAGAGATGTGAGCAAAGCTTGACGATTAAACTGGGCCATCATCACTCCCAGTTCAGGATTACCACCACCTACACGGCTGGTATCTCGAAAGCCAGAACTAGCAAATTTCTGAGCCAGTTGGGCAATTTCTGGATCTGTTTCACTTAAACAGGCTGCAATTAAAGAAGCACTCACCATCACTGGTAAATGAGAAATCCAACTCACGGCGCGATCATGCTGTTGAGGTGAGCAATGATAGATAATAGAGCCAAGCGATCGCACAATTTCCTCAACTACAATTACAGCCCTGTCTGGTGTAGTTGCTACAGGTGTTAAGACATAGGGACGATTCACAAATAAGTTTCTCTGAGCAGCTTCTATACCAACAACAGTTTTACCAGCCATGGGATGTCCACCAATAAAATTAGGCCAAATTGGTGATATCGCTTCCACTATAGGTGTTTTTACCGAACCAACATCAGTGATAATTGTAGTCTCAGGTAAATGACTAATTAACTGTTCAACTTGAGGGAAAATAAGTCCTATGGGGGTACAAATAAATACAACCTCCGCGTTTGCCAACAAGCTCAATTCCACTGATGCTTGATCAACACTGCCAAGGTCAACTGCCTTTTGACAGGTTGTTTCGCGATGGCTGACTCCCAAGACATGATGTCCTTGTGAGCGTAAATCAAAACCCAAACAGCCACCTATAAGTCCCAGTCCTAAAATACCAATTTTCATTTTTGATTGGAAAAGTTAACTTTCATTGATTCTCTGCATACTTTACCAACTATTAAAGTTGGCATCAGAGGGGTAGATACATGACAATAGAGGAATTACTAGAAAAATACGCCACCGGAGTCATAGACTTTGTTGGTGCTGACTTAGCAGAAGCAAACTTGAGTGGCACAAACTTGAGTGGCATTAATTTGGCTAAAGCCAATTTGAGTGTAGCTAACCTCAGTGGCACTAATCTTAGTGATGCTGATTTGAGTTATGCCAAACTCAATGTCGCTCGTTTAAGTGGTGCTAATTTGACTGGTGCGATTATGAATTACTCCAGTCTCAACGTTGCTAACTTAATTCGGGCTGACCTCAGTCGTGCTCAATTACGTGAAGCCACCTTAGTGAGGGCTGAGTTAATTCGGGTAGATTTTACCCGTGCTGATCTATGTGAAGCCAACTTAAATAATGCTGATTTACGAGAGGCTACCCTGAAACAAGCTAATCTTCGTCATGCCAATTTGAGTGAAGCTAACTTGCGGGGCTGTTCTTTGAAAGAAGCTAACTTAGAAACAGCTAATTTAAGCGCTGCCGACCTGGGCTATACAGACCTGACTGGTTCCAACTTACGAGATAGTGAACTTCGACAAACCAATCTTTGCTTGTCCAACCTGAGTGGAGCCGACCTGAGAGGTGCAAATCTCCGTTGGGCTGATTTACGGGGAGCTAATTTGAGTTGGGCTGATTTAAGTGGTGCTAAACTCAGCGGTGCAAATTTAATTGGAGCCGACCTGAGTCATGCTAATTTAGCCAATGCTAGTTTAGTCCATGCCAATTTGACCCAAGCTAAATTAATTCAAGTGGAATGGGTAGGTGCAGACTTATCAGGGGCCATGTTAACTGGGGCCAAACTGTACGCTACCCAAAGATTTGGAGTCAAAACAGAAGGAATTACCTGTGAATGGATTGATTTGTCTCCAGCAGGCGATCGCTCCCTCATCCAAAACTTTAATTCCGAAAGCACAAAGGAATTCTTTAACGCCACTCCACCCACCATCCGCATCGTTGTTGATGCACCCCTCGACCACGAAGCCAACTTTGTGTTTGCAGGTACTTATTACCAGATTTCTCAGGAATATCAAGGACTCAAGCAACCACCAAACGTAGAAATTGATAGCCGACGCACCGTCTTCACCTTCCGCGTCAATGGCGACGAAGCATTACTACCCACAGCTTACATGGCTATTCTTCCTTTCCAAGATGCTGCGATCGCGCAAAAAAATATTTACACCATGGTAGATATAATTCGCAAAGAAATGATTAATAGACAAAACCTCAAATCTGCTCAATTGGTAAAACAAATTATTATCCTTTTACAAGACTCAATGCGAAAATCAAAAATTATTAAACAAACCAATAAAAAAATAGAAATAGCTACTAAATTAAATTTCTTTCAAGTACCAACACAAGTAATATTAACAAATTCTAGTGCCCAAACCTTAGTGATTTATGATAGCCCTAACTTTGGCAAAAGATTTATTAATCAATCTATTAACAAGGATTATTCAGCAGAGCAAGAATCTCAAGATTCATCTCATTTAATGCCATCATTGAACATGATTGTCGATTTTGTCAAAGGATTTTATTACATTAATCAGTAGTTATGGAAACGAGACATAGACCAGAGAAATATTTTTAAATTCAGCCCTGCTGCAAATTTCTCATCTTTCATATTCCCATCCTGAATTTAAAATCATTTATATTCAATCAATTCTAGGAGTAAAACAATGCGTGATACCTTTAATCGCATGATAGGTAAAACTCGCTATGTAGTTTTTCGTTTATTTCTCCATCTCAGCGGCAGCGACATCGCCCCTGTTTTAGGCGTATTAAATCGTGCTGGAAGAGAAGCGATTGATAGTGATGGCGACATGCAGGTGTTGGGTGAAATATTGGTAGAAATTTGCCAAACTCTCCTGCAATATGATGAATATTGGTTCTCTGCCGCTAACGAGGGAGATGTATTTTGGAGTGAAGGAGAAGCAGGAGATTATGTGAATGAACTATTTACCGATTCTGCCCAAAGATATCTCAGTGAACCAGATTATAGCTCTTACTCAGGCTCTCACGAACCTCTCACCCTCCCAGCTACGCGCAATGTCGTTGTTATGATTACCGTAGCCTATGAAGGCGAAGTTCCAGACCTAGAAACCAACCTAGCTAGCATTGCCCCATTGCAAGAAGGATTAAAAGCCTTAATCAATTTGCACTATAAATATAAACTCAAAGCTATCCAAGTCCACTTCTCTCCCGCTCGCTTAGGTGATGAATTGACCAACGACCAGTTATTGCAGTATTACCCGGAATTGATCCCATTGTAAGTTGTTCGTTAGTCTGTAATTAGCACCATCAATGATAACTTGTTGAGCTAGTAGAGAAAACAATCACGCAATGATCATGACCATACTGCGTAAATTTACAGTCCTGGCTTTAGCCATAACTTTGTGCCTCACAACAGTAGCCTGTGGTGGAGATAGCCAAAACATTTCTCCAACCAACAAATCTAGCCAAACTGCTAGTTCCACAAAGCTAAGTGATGGACAATACCCCGTACAACAAGCAAGCTATAACGATGCTAACGGGGAATATACACTGTTTTTACTCAACAGCACCCCTCCAACCTTTGCAACAGAAAAATTGCAAATGGCTCGGTTGAGTGATGATGAAATTAAAGCTGGCAAAAAAACCTACTTAAAGGTGGAAAATAGCCAGCCAGTGTTATATCTGACCGAGGACTTTAAAATTGAATATGTCCATAACGTCACAGAAACAAAAACCAATCCCCAAACAGGGCAACAAGAAACTGTAATCGTTCGCCAAGAAAATGGTTTCTGGGCCCCATTTGCTGGTGCATTGGCAGGTCAAGCAATTGGTAGTCTGTTGTTTAGTCCTCAATACTACGTTCCTCCAGTTTATAGTCGTGGGGGAATTATGACAGGCTATGGCGGCTATGGTTCTAGCTATGATGCAGCAGTGTCCAGCTATCGCTCTCGCTATAATGATGCGCCAGCAGCAGTGAGAAATCGCACTACTTTCCGTACCACCGGTACAATTAGAAATTCTAGTGGCAACTCTACCGTGCGCTCAAATCCTGCTAATACAAGTGGTAGAGCTACTGGTTCTGGTTTTGGTAGCAGCACACTGCAACCCTCTGGTAAATCTAGTACCACTCGACGCAGTTCTGGTAGTAGTTTTGGTAGCAGTGGACGTTCTGCCCCCCGTCGTTCCTCTGGTAGTTTTGGTAGCAGAAGAAGATAAAAGATTTAAAATTAAACGGTTTATTGGGGCGTTTATGGCCCCTTTTTTATTGGCTACATAATCTTATACCAATTCCATAAAAGAATGCGACAGATGCGTAGGTTGGGTTGAAAAAAGTGAAACCCAACGTTTACAAGGTTTTAGAGTGTTGGGTTATGCCTTTGCTACGCAACGCTACCGCGAACGGCACACTGCGTGTTCACGCAGTGTCCCGCAGGGATACGTAACTCAACCTAACCTACATCTGTAACAATCATTTTTTAAATTGGTATTACATATCTGAAGAACCACGAATAATTTGGGTCAATTCCAGGCGAATGCGTTTTGCATCTGCCCAAAAACTGATGATAAATATAATTAGTACAAATATAGGCCCTCCTAGATACATAGCTGCTAAATGAGGAGGCAAAGTACCATCGGTAGATTCCGATATAGATTGAATGACTGTTGCAGTAATGTTTCCATCCGCAGGCAATGATGATAAGGGTATTTTCTGTCGTGTGGCATAAATATAAGTAGCAGATTCAAAAGCACTAGGAACTGCTATGCCATACCACATGACAAACAAAAACCCAAGCATCACCATAAACATTGGGTGTAGAGTGATTTTGATATGGACAGCTGTTTGATGAGATTGTTTTTCAAACCTTCCTTGAACCTGTGTTAATGCAGTACGATAGAATGTTCTGGTGATTTGAAAGCTTTCTTCAGAAAAGCTTCCTTGGTATAATAAACATTGTTTTAACCGTTGCAAAACTTCATCTGCTCCATCCGGGGTCAAAATTGTAAAACTATGGAAAGGGATGATTTTTTTCATTGCAGTTTTCTCTACAGATTGGTAATCAAACCCTAATTTATTTTTTCTAGGGTCTTGGTTCTAAGTATTCCCATAAACATCACCACCATAACAACTATCGCTGTCTTTTCTTGCAACCAATATCAAGTAGCAATAAAAATTGGATAGGCAACTCGTGATAACGCTACTACCACTGACTTATACCTAAAAACCAGGGAACAAAAACCCAGAGTTATTTTTATAATCATCAAACTCCGAGTAACGAGATAAAGATTGATCTTTTTTCCGCATATTTGGCAGAAATATAAACGTGAAAAAACCTCCTAAAATTAAGAATGGTAGCCAGTGCTGAGTCAGCAGAGCGAATGAAGTATAAATCAATATTTCTCCTAAATAATTCGTGTTGCGACAACGAGCAAAAAAGCCTTCGGTGATTAGTCCTGGTTGGTATTTAAGAGTATAAAACTTTTGAGTATCACTAGCAAAATGGAGAAAAACACCAAAGATATTTAAGGAAATAGCTACTGCAATTAACGGTATTGGTGGTACAGTGCCACTACTAATCAGAATAAAAGGTGCTACCCAATATAGACTTACTATCAAAAAGATGAATATCATCTGTGGAATAGAAACTTCTTGTTCCCATTGTTTATCTGGTGAAAGTTGGTCTTTTAATAACCAGAGAATTCCATAAGTACCGTGAAGTGCTAAATAAACCCAAGGACCAAGAGTAAAATTGTGATAAATAAACATTAGGCCTAGTATAAAGAACCATGTTAGTCCCTTACTGAGATTAATGGCATACTTGATTTTCATGGTATCTATCTTTTTGTGTGTGTAATTTATTATTAGTAATTGTAAACTGTCCCCATGATTTATCACACATGTGAACTAAATATAAAATTGTTCCTTTCCTCCGCTAGATAGACTCAACTACTTTCTGAGACAGGTTTTAAATTTTCAAGATTTTGCAATATAGTTGATTGCATTTCCTTATATTTATCCCTTAATATACTTTTACTTACAGCGGCATAAGATGTAATTGGCAGTTTGCGACTTTCTTCTATCCAGGTTTTTAACAACTGCCTTTGTTGAAGAGAAATGTTGCTATTGAGGACATTAGCACAGCTATGGGGTGATTCCAGGGTGAAAAATATCAAAGGATAGCGATCGCACTCACTTAATGCTAGTAGTAGTTCAATATTCTGGGGATTTTGCATATCCAAATAGCAAGGTAGCCACTTTGGCCCTAATTCTCGATTGTAAAGAAATGTCACCCACAGCACCATAGGATGAGGAGAGGTAAGAAAAATAAACTTATTCCCACGAGCGGCTTTCATTCGTTGATTAATATCTTGTCTAGATAACATCAAACATAAAGCTGTAAATTTCCCTACCTCAGTATTCATAAATCGAGGAAACACAATTTCACGAATGGGTTTATCTGCTGGCCAAGCCATCTGCCAACACACTTTTGTAATCTCATCCAGGAAAATAGAATTTAAAGTTGTGGGATGTTGAATTGACTCTACAGATGGGGAAACTGATACTTTTGGTAAAGATTCTTCTACCTGATTCAATACTTGGATAATTTCTTCCACTGCTTGGGGACGGTGACTTGGTTGCTTGGCCAAACAAGTCATGATTAAATCATTTAATTGTTGAGGTATTTTTAGCTGTGGACTGACTTCATGAATTGCCCTTGGTGGTTCAAATTGATGTGCCTTATACCAAGCTCCAAACAAATCACTCTCTGGTTGCCAAGGTTTTTGCGATGTTAACATTTCAAACATCATCACACCCAAACTATAAATATCTGAACGACTATCTAACTCGTCATCTTCTAATTGTTCGGGAGAGCAATAAGGTAAAGTACCAATAACTTTTGTATGGGTAGCAAATGCAGAACCATTAGAAAAATGTGCTACACCAAAATCTAAAATTTTGACAATCTGTCCTAATGTTTCATCAGGAATGACCATGATATTTGCAGGTTTAATATCTCTATGAACTAAAGGATAAATTTTCTTCTCAATACTTACTCCTGTATGAGCGCATTGTAGACCTAAACAAATTTGCCTAACTAAATTTAAAAATAAAGGTAGAGGAGTAGGGATTAAATCTTTTAAACTTTTACCTGATAAATATTCCATTACATAAAATGGTTTACCAGTTGAAGTTAGTCCATAGTCATAAGCACGAACAATATGAATGCTTTTTTGGCTGAGGGCTGCGCTTAAAAGTGCTTCTCGGATAAAATCATCCCGTGCTTCTTGCTCAGAAATCGTTTGAGACAAAAACTTAATAGCGACAGGTGCGTTTCCTAACAAAATATCTGCGGCTAAAAATACTTCACCCATACCCCCCCTACCAATTAACTGCTGAATTTGATAGCGGTTTGCTAGTAATTGCTCCATAAATCTGAATATAAATTTATAAAAAAATATCAACAGTTGACACGATAGCTTGTTAACTATATTAAACTTAATTATTGTCTATTGACAGAAAAATTTGAAGTTAATTAATTAGACGAATAATTTTGTCTAAATTGCTAAATTAAATGATCAGGAAGTAAATTTGGTTCTTGCGTAGATTTTATGGTAATTGAAGATTGATTACCACACAACCCTTACGGGGCAAGGCTTATAAACTATTATGCGTAATATTTTTAATGAAATGCCTACACAATAAGGTTTTCAATGATTTGGAACTGGGTTCTCCATAAAAAGTACCGAAGAACCGAATTTATTAGAGAAAAAATAATAGTTTGAAGAATATTTTTGTATATAAAAACTTTGTCCCAACAATATATGCCTAGTTTATATCCTCTGCGAAGTAAATACCAAGCATCTTTAACTTAAAAAACATCACATAATTTCACATGTTTATTTAAAACAACTTATCGAATAATTTGGCTATCCAAGGTTTTAAGCCAAGTGTATCATCTTGCTGTTCAATTGATAATCTTTTAATAATTTTAGCCTTGACATTGTCATATTCTTTTTTGAGTAAATCTTTGGCCTGTTTAGCAGAAATATATTCCGATAATGTATGACTTAAATTGATTTCATCAGCTAATTTTTGACGCTGATGAACTGTAATATTTAATGTTTTTACATATGCACATTTATCGGGGGACTCCAAAGGAAAAAATAGCAAATGATAATAACCTAATTTGGCTAAATTATTAACTATTTTTTCCCCTTTTTCATCTTTAATATCTAAATAATAAGATAACCACCGACTGAGGGAAGATTCTTGATCATAAAGAATAGTAATCCAGAGAACCATTGGATAAGCTGTGATTTTACTAATAAACTCAGTGGTATGGGTTTTATTAATCAATTTTTCAATTTCTGCTCGCGGTAACATGGCCCAAAAAGTGGGTATTAATCCTTGGGTAGTAGGAAGAAGGTAAGGGAAAACAATTGGTGCAATTGGTTTATTTTTTGGCCAAGTCTGCTGCAAACATTCCTTTTCTGTTACGGATGTGATTGGTACTAATTTTACAGATATTGAATCTGTTGGTGGTGCTTCTAAGGATGATAAAGATGATTCTGTAGGATGAACATCAATAGTCTTTAAAACCTCTAAGACTGCCTTGATGGATTGGGGACGATCGCTTACATCCTTCGCTAAACACCACATCACTAATTCTTCTAATTTTTGCGGTACTTTAACTTGTGGGTTGACTTGGGTAAATTTAGGCGGATTTTGAAATCGATGTAGTTGATACCAAGTGCCAAATGAGCGACTAGTTGTATGAAATGGATGTTTGCCTGTAATCATTTCAAACATAATCAACCCCAAACTGTAGATATCAGAACGTACATCTAGATGTAACTGTCCTTCCATATGTTCGGGAGAACAATAAGGTAAACTACCTACGAAGGATTCTGTTAATGTCATCCCACTACTTTCTGTGAGAAATTTAGCTATTCCGAAATCCAATATTTTAACAGTTTCTGAGTTTTTACTATTTTCATTAATAAAGATATTTTCTGGTTTAATATCTCTATGCACTATAGGATAAATTTGTCCTTTGAGACTCACACCTTTATGAGCGCATTGTAAGCCTAAACATAGTTGCTGACTAATTTCTAATATTTTTTCTAAAGATAATGTTTGTGTTTTTAAAATTTGTTTGAGTGTTTTACCTTGTAAATATTCCATTACGTAAAAAGGAATTTTTTCTTCGGTTACCCCATAACTAAAGAGACGAACGATGTTTTTACTTTTTCTACCTAGTTGAGCACCAATAAATATTTCTCTACCAAAGCGTTGTGCTATTTGTTCATTGACTAGATTTAATCTCAGCATTTTAATTGCTACAAGCTTACCACCTTTGGCAATATCTTCTGCTAGATAGACCCTACCCATGCCACCCAGACCTAATAAATCCTTGATGAAATAACGATTACTTAATAATTTTCCTATGTAATTATCTGCTTCAGTTTTTGATTTGTTCATGATTGTGTTCATACTGTCAAATTTATGGGTAGGAAAACATCAAGGAATGAAAGTATGTGGTAATAATTTTTTAATATTGCAGGTGGAAATGGTGTTAATTATTTAAATTTTGTATATTGTGTTGGATAAATCCTTTTTTGGACATGAAGACAAGGGTATATAGAAAAATTCATTCATTATCAAGAATCTTTTCATAGATATTCTTGTTTTTTTTAAGGAAATTAAGATAGATTTTGGCAGAAAAAACCTAATCCTCTACAAAAAACATGAAAATTAAACTAATCATCAAGTGTATTGGTTCATTAGTGTAAAAAAAAATGAATTTTTAGTAAATTTTGTCAAAAATTTTCAATTGAATTTGGATTCATCAATAGAAAATAGATTTTGTTATATGGGTATGGGATTGATAGCACTGCCGCGCTGACAGACAATCCCAAGCTGAAACCCTTCCTAACCAAAATCTTAGGGAAGTTGGATCAGGTGAGATACACCTGATTATAACCGTGAAAATACTTCTATGGATAGAAAATGGTGCTAATCAGGGTAAGAGAATACGGATGCGACGTAGTATCCTGAGCAATGAGGATTCTGTTTTAAGTTTAAATGCAAGTATTTGGGTGCGCTGTAATCCGTTAAAATTATTATCACTAATCAGAATTAGTGATTGTTGGCCATCTGAGAGTTTAGGTCCTAGTGTTAAACCCTCTAGATTGTCTAATGCAAAATCGAATTTTCTTAAATCTAGAAGTAGCTTTTTCTGGGCTGGTTTTATTTTGGTTAAATCTTTACCTGTAAGGCTATTAATGTTACTAATATTATCGGATTTTTCCAAAGCAACCTGAAAGATAAAAATTCCAAATCCTATACCAGTAAATGACCTTTCTATGGACAATAAGTTACCTTGATTATCAAGGGCAAGTAAATCAGGTAAACCACTAGAAAACTGTCCAGTCAAATTTATTCTTTGTGTGACAGGTTCTGTTTGGTAAAGATATTCTTTTTCTGGTTGATTAGTTTCTAAATTGTATTGCAAGATTCGGCAACGAGTACCAGTACCAGGTTTAGCAGCTGCACCGTCTTGAATTAAGGCATTTTCTGAAGCTGTAAAGAGAGATTTGTTATCAGGGGAGATAGTGAGACTTTCAAATGCTAGGTTATTACGTATACCTTTTTTAGCATTTTTCTCGGGTAAAAATTTATCTGGTATGGTGAGAGTTGATAGGTTTTTACCAGTAGATAAGGAAAACTCTTTGATAAAAGGATTAATTGATTGACGTGTATCGCCTTCGGAAGAAATAAATACAGTATCTTTATTAGTTAAAGCAATACCTTCTGTATCGGTTGAGTCTGGAGGATAGGTTTGATTGTTTTCATCTAGTAAGGTGGTTACACCCACTATGGAAATATTATTTTTATCTAGCTTGCCTTTACTTAAGTCAATTTTGAGGGTGTAAAACCGTGATGGGGCCTTTTGTCCTCTGTCGTCAGAAATGGCATAGTATAGGTCATTTTTTCTATCGTAGGTAATTCCAGATAAACCACCTATTTCTGTTTTTTGAAAAATTAATCCTGTGGGTAGGGAAGCTTCACCAATAAACTCTAAACCAGTGATGTTCATGGAGGCAGAAGCTATATTACTCCACAGGAAATTAATAAAAATAATGGGTAGAATAAAAAAAATAATTAGTGCTTTTTTGCGGTTTTTTTGAGTGATTCCCATGAATGATTGTCAACCAGTAAATATCTTTTCCTTAAGATAGCATGGGTAAGAATGTAGGTAAGGAATTAAGCTGAATTGTATCTATACTCGTTTTGAATGTATTTGACGAGCCAGTCTTTGACGTTGCGTGTGGCGCGGCAGTCATCTTCGTTATAGCGTTGGATCATTTCTAGTAAGGTACGATCGCCTGTTTCTAACCATTGATCATACCAGTAAATACATTTAGCTCCACTGGCTTGTTGATCACGCCACTCAAAGCCTAACCACCTAGCAATAGCTTTTAGGGCGTAACTTTCGATGGGTAAGGCAACGCTGCGGGTTAGTTGTTCATAGATATCAATAAAGCGGTTGAGAATAGGATGGATATGAAGGTAGGGTGTGCGATACAGTTTAGCGAGACGTTTGACTGTATCTACTTCATAGGAGCAAAAATGGTAAATGGGGGCCGTGGGATATTGGTAGACTAAATCGAGAAATTGCTGCCAAATCAATCCTTCTACCGCTGGTGTTTCCGCTAAAAAGGAGTAAAACTGTTCTGTATTGGCTTGTCTGTCCACTACTAATACTCCCAACAGATAATTGAGGTTTAAATCTGGCTGGGCTTCAATGTCAAAATATAGCTCAATGGGGGCAGTGAAGGTGAGTTTTTCTCTAGGTAAGGCGTAAGGTAAAATCAGGGGTTGTTTGGTAACTACTGATTGGGCTTGTACTGTTAATCTTGATGCGACTTCGCTATCAAAACCAATGAGAGTTTCTAAGGTGCTGGGGTGAGTTTGGGCTAATGCTTCAACGCTGGTAATAGAAAGTTCTTGCAGTTGGCTATAGCGAATGGGTGTGACACCAGGAAGGAGAGATAAATGTTGTTGCGAATGAGCGATCGCATAACAATAATTGTACCAATGACAAAGATTGCACTTTTGCCGAGAAATAAACACCTCTGGTGCAACTGGTGACTCCAAAGCTTGAATATATTCCGCCAAAACCACCTGCATTTGTGGTATCCATTTACTCAAGTCTACTTCGTAAACTGTATCTTTATTTCGCAGTATCAACCAAGCTTCTTTTGGTTTTGCTTCCTGTACGACTGCTAAAACTTGAGCATGAAAAGCCGCCACAACTTGATATTCTTGTTTGGGACGTTTTCCCAGTTCAATATCTGCTGGGATATAGTACCAGTCACCCAAATTAGAATTTCCTGGCTGTTTCACTAATAAATCCGGCCGACTAATTAAGGTGTAATTCTCACCATAACTGGTACATAAAACACCCTGATGAATATAGTCAACTCCTTGCTGCATCAAATCCCAAGTAGCTTTAGCCCCTGCTTGCCAATTACCTGGGGAATAACGTGGTTGATGATAAATTAACTGTGCCATCACGCTTTGATGATGGGCAATTTTATCTTGTTGCAGCTTCAGCAGTAACTCATTGGGAACATCTCGCTGGTGATGGTCACCATGAGTATCTAAGTAAGGCCGCCTTTGACAGCGTTGAAATTGCAGGAGAAGTTCGGCATTAATTAACATCCTTTTAAGCTAGCAATAATTGGGTCAGTCTGGGAGTAGTTATGAACACTAAATTTAGTGTGATTAAAAGCACGCGCAATAGTAGATAGGTTTTATATATTTCCCGTATACATAGGAATAAACTACCTCCATAGGTTATCAATGCAACTTTTATCATGTCTCATCAGGGAGAAATCAACTGCTAACAATGAAAACAACAACTTTTTTCTCATCCTTTTGTTTCTACTCCCCCTGTTGATGTCGTGATAAGTTTTTAACTGCATACAAGATAAAAATTAGCTAAAATTTTCCATCCCTATTTAGATATGCTGCATCACCATCGCTCACAGTTTCCAGCTTTAGCAAATAAGATTTATTTTAACTATGGAGGGCAAGGGCCGATGCCTCAAGGGGCAATGGATGCTATCACCCAAGCCCAAGCTTATATTCAAGAAATAGGGCCCTTTGGCTACGAAGCTTATCGCTGGATAGCACCGCAAAAAGAAGCCAGTCGCAGTGCGATCGCTTCTGTATTAAATGTAGATAAAGAAACAATCACCCTAACAGATAATGTCACCACTGGCTGCAATATTGCCATGTGGGGATTGCCTTGGCAAGCAGGAGATCATCTCCTCCTATCTGATTGTGAACATCCGGGAGTGATTGCCATAGCTCAAGAAATTAGCCGCAGATTTGCTGTAGATGTCACCAGTTGTCCTGTAAGTGATACTTTAAATGCAGGCAATCCTGTAGATATTATCACCGAAAATCTGCGCCCTAACACCCGCTTAGTTGTTTTAAGCCATGTATTTTGGAATACTGGCCAAGTTTTGGCACTTGACAAAATATCTGATGTATGCAAACGCAATAATTCTTTACTTTTGGTAGATGCAGCCCAATCCTTTGGGGTACTGCCCTTAGATTTAACTGATTTAGAAGTAGATTTTTATGCTTTTACCGGTCATAAATGGCTTTGTGGCCCGGCTGGGGTAGGTGGATTATATGTGAATAAAGCAGCGCGAGAACATTTACAACCTACATTTATCGGTTTAAACGGACTAATTCTCGATAGTCAAGGACAACCAGCTAATTGGCTACCAGATGGACGAAGATATGAAGTGTCTACAATTGCCACTCCACTGTATGTCGGCTTAAAAGAAGCGATCGCTATCCATGACCAATGGGGAACCGCAAAGGACAGATATCAGCAAATTTGTAATTCCAGTCAATATTTATGGGAAAAATTAACACAATTAGCGCATGTGAACTGTTTAAAAAATTCTCCTCCTGAAAGTGGCTTGGTTTCCTTTCAACTGACTAACCATCAGTTGCATATGCAGTTAGTTCAGTTTTTAGAATCACAAAAAATCCTCACCCGCACCATTGCCAACCCTAGTTGTATTCGGTTGAGTGTTCATTACCTAACTTTAGAATCAGAAATTGACCAATTGGTTGCAGCGATCGCTGATTTTTGTCAGCATCATTTACATAATTAAATTCATCTTGTTTGGTACTGACCAAAACTATGTGAAAACATACAAATCAAGGTATTGGGGGAGATTTGCTAAAGAGTATCTTTTCTCCCCCAATCTCAATTTATTGTCACCCTCACCTGTCAGCTATTTTTTCCTTGCCACACACATTAAAGACATAGCTGCTTCTGGGGTATAGGGATTGATACCTGATAATCTCTGTACAAACCGCCAATGCCACATGGCCTTACCATAGTTACCTTGCAGTACAGCAGCGCCAACTTGATTATTATGAGGATAGACATTGACTGAGAAACCCATTGGTTCCAAAGTATGGAAATAAAGTTCTGGAAATACACCATCACCAGGTTTATCTACGTGAATTTCCGTAGCTAACATTCTTTTTTGGTGTTCTCGAGAAGCATGAGCACCTTTGCGTAATAGCCGCCATACCCAAACACGCGATCGCCACAGCAAAGCCGAAATCCCTTTAAAATTCATAGAACTCAATTGTTGATCGCGATCGCTAATTAAAATTCCCCCTGGTTTCAGTAATCGTGCAGCTTCTGCTAACACCTTACCCATATCATCACAATGATGCAAAGTTGCGTTTAGTGTCACAATATCTGCAAAACCAGACACCAAAGGTAAGTTATGGGCATCAGCTAAAATAGGTACATAGCCAAATTTTTCTGCTATTTTTAAACTACCCTTAGCAATATCCACACCAATCATTAATTTGGGAGAACCTCCCAAGCAAGCTAATAAATTACCAGGCCCGCAACCCACGTCCACAACAATCTTGCCATCCCAACTACCCATAGCTGCTTGCCACAAAGAACGAAATTCTTCATCTTGATGGCAGTATTGCAAATATGCCTTAGCCCACTCTTCCTGATTAAAGTAATAACTATTAGCCTCCATTGCCGGACTGGAATGAGGAATAGAAAAAGTCAAAATACCATCGTCCCATACACCCCCCTTCGTCAAGTAAGGCTGCAATATCAACTTGTTATTGGTGATAGTGTACATATTTAGTTCTTAATGCCATGAAAATTGCTGACTAGTTGTGCTTCTGCGTAAATGTACAAACACTCAGTGCAAGATGCTGTTTTATTCAATGAAGGTAGATGCTTACGGATGAATTCAACTTAATTTTTGTTTTGCCTAACTATAGCATGTAGATTTACTTAAATGTAAACACGCTAAAAAATAATACCAGTATATCCAAGTAAGTAGCAAATTATGTGACAAAATTTACACAAGATTTTGCTGATGAGTATTTCCGTGATTATCTATTAACATAGCTAGCTGAAGCTTGATGCACATGTATCAGATGTTCTAACATCAACTCATCTCGTTGTTTCCAAACCTGAAATATTTCTTCTCTACCATCATTCAAAGTTTTAGGATCAATTTTATAAAAATTATCTACCCGTTTTAATTTCAATCCCAATAAACCTAACAACCGACTCAATATCTTTATCTCAGATAGAGGCTTATTTCCTCGTATAATATCAATTCCTAAAGCTCTTTTAATATGGTTACTACTTTTTTTGGCTGCATTTTTCAGCCATAATAATTCAGCATCACCTTCACAAAATATTCGTTGAGTTTCCAAAAATTGCAGCATCCCTAAAGCCCGCATCGCTTCAACTTTTAAAGTATAAGTTTTAATATCTGGTAAAAATACCTTACCTTCACCTAAAGCTAACTGTTGAGACCATTCTTGTTGGTCTCTGACATGAAAATATTCACTTTCATGAATCAGATAATAATGAGTTAATAACTGCTTGTAATATCCCTTATCATCCAACAATTTCAGTTGAGGAGTTACTTTTACTCCATACCTTTGTCGTAGAATATATTTCTGCATTTGATTACGTTCACATTCCGTCAGAGAATGTTTAGTTGATAAATGCTCATATTCCACATAATCGATATCCTTAGCTACAGACACAGCATGAGCAGCAGACCATTGATTTTGCTGTTTAATATCCTTGATTTTACGTTTAATATCTTTCGCCTTTTGGCGGCTGTTCATCCAATCTTTCTGAACTTTGACAATTTCTAAAATCAATCTTCTGCGAGTAGCAGAATCACTAGGGTCAGTGGCAAAAAATGCCAATCTTAACTCCCGAATAATATTATTATGTACCTCGTTGCTTCGCCTTTGTAGTTGATGTCCATCACTGAATAAACCATCTTGCATTGATTGACGATAAAAGCGAATAGAAGCATTTACTCTAGCTGATAACTTAGCCCAAGTCCGTAAATGAATTGGATCATATACCAAAGGTAAGTCCACATCAATTTTATGTAGAGGATTAAGCAAAGCCAAGTTTTCTTTTTGATTTTCCTGATACCAATGAGCCAGTAATTGATAATTGGTACTACCACTACCAATTAACCCAATCCCTCGCTTTGCACACCAAACAACACGAGGTACATCATCTCTAACTCTGGCTAAAGCTTGACGCGCTTCGGAATCAGGAATGACTCCTTGAAAAATGCCATAAACTCGGTCAAAATGCTGGACATCAATACTAATTCCTGTTCCTAAACTGGGAGTGACAAACACCGCATCATAATTAGTAATTTTCTCATTAATAGCTGCAATAAATTCCACAGCCGCGTGGCCAGGTGTATTCGTTGTCATACTACTAACAACCAAAGAATTAGGAAATTCGCGACGCAGCTTTTGTAAACGTTCTTGCAGATAACGTTCAATAGTCTCACAACTGTAACGACCAGAACGACTATCAGTCGTTACATAACATTTTCTACCAGCTAATAAATCTAATTCTAGTTGATGAATTAAAGGAGTAGGATTGGGTGAATCATAAAAAGTCACATCCCATCCTTTTGTAGGTTTCCATTGATTAACTAACACCCAAGGAGTTAATTTAATTCCTGACAACCCTTGTAAATATTCGATAGAAACATCAGATAAATCAGCATCTTGTGCTATGACTAAACCACCTGTTTTTAATACAGTGGCAATTAATTGTTGAAAAACACTAAGAATCTTGACTCGTTTCTGTTTACAAGTATTACTATTTAGCAAATGCCATAGACTCTGTTCAACTTCATCTAAAATGACAATTCCCCCGCGCCAATCATCTGGATTTAATCGCCAAATTGAATCAACACATAAACCAAAGGAATCAGTAATTGGTAAAAGTTTTCCTTCTTGATTATAGACATAGCCAAGACCCCAGTGAATACCAACAGTTTCGCACAGGAATCTTCCTAGTAAAATTCTATGAGTAATTAATAAAACTGGTTGTTTTTTTAATTTTGCTTGAGCAACAACAGATTGTAATGCCGTTGTTTTACCTGTACCTTTGGGTGATTTTAGCCCCACTAACCCATGATGGGGAAAAGCCACCTCTCCTAAAAATGCCCGATTAACCGTAACTGTAGGAGAAATAGTTAACTCTGTATGAGGTCGGTTTTTTGCAATATAAACTTCTAAATCTAAACTTTGACGATAAATTTTACTAAAGGCAATTTCACCTTGATTAACAATAAATTCATCAACCCCTTTTTCCTTCCCTGGTAATTCAACTACTTTCACAGAACAGTTATTTTGCTGTAGTAAACAACCAAGTTGAGCAATAGCATTATTAATAGCAGCAATTTTGTGAGGTTGAGTTTCAAAATCAAAACAAATATAAAAACTACGTTTAGCTGTAACTAACACCCCTAAATCAGGAATGAGTTGACGACGGGTAACCTTACCAAACCCATCCTTCACTACTCGATAACCACTAGTAATACCAGGAATACCTATTGCTATATAACCTTGAGTAAGAAGTGCTGCGGCTTTTTTCACTCCTTCACAAATAATAATAGGAATATTATGTTTGATTACCCAACGCCAAAAACCTTCAGCTTCTCCATCTTCATTTATAGAAATATTTTCTGGCATTTCTAAATCATAACGTTGAGCCACTTTTTGCCAGATTTTTAAACTTACTCGTAAATAAAATACTCTTGTAGGTGCGCTGGGTGGATGCTCATACTTAATTAACTTGCCATTGTGACTTTGACGAGGTTCGTTTGGTTTAAAGCAACCCCACTCCATAGCTTGCCAATTATTAAAAGGATCTAGTCCAGAACACCACCAACCACCTTTAGTAATATGAGCATACCGTTGTAACCAAGCACTTTTGACCATGCCAGTGTTGGTGCGTGGAAGTTGTTCAGAAATCAATAGGTACTCATAGGAACTAACACCTTGGAGGGATCTAAAGTTTAGATACACCAAGTGTGAATCTATACTACTGCTCTTGACTAATTCTTCAAGGTGATGTGGATGTAAATTAGGCAGATGCATAGGTCGAAGCACCAAGGGAAGATTAATGAGATTAAAACCTTACCACGCATCTGCTGATTTTTGATAAGCGGTATTTTGTAATTTTCTCGCTATTTTTTTTACCAAGTTTATGAGGATACGTCGGTTAATACTGGGAAAACTGATTTTGGCTGATGAAACCAGGAAATAATAATTATGTATTGTAATATTTTTAAGACATTAATTTTTATTTATCCGTAAAAATCACATATACATCTGTAGATAAATAGTAATTGGGTACTGCTCAAGGCGACCAGAAATTCAATTTGAATATGTACTAAGCAGCAAATATGTCAAGATGTAATATCTTGACTTGTCATGCTAATTCTATCTGAGTTTTAGCCAAAGGAATTTTTTGTATAACTGGTATGAAAAAGCATCTGTAACGATAATTTGAGGATATTTTATCCAGCAATCTGATTTGAATTTTCATGCGATTAATCAAATCCGAAAATTATCTATAAATTTATTTTGATATATTGCATTTTTTATAGCTAAATTGATGGATGTTAAGAAAAATTAAGATAAGCAACTTTATTTGATGTTGTCTAGTCTCTGTATCAAGAATTGATGAAAAGCAAATAGCCAAATTATTTTGATATAAAAACTATTAAATAACAATTATAACCCTAATAATTATGTCCAAAATAACCTACTCTACCTTGAAGAAAAATCTAGTAAATACATTAGTAATAATTGGATTATCTAACGTTATTTGCGTTCTATCAGAAATATCTCCTGCTACTGGTAGTAATAACAATAAAAGAGATAAAAATATTAATATATCCTCTATTAATAGAACTATTTCTGTTGCGGAACAAGAGAGCCTGTGGAAAAAAGAATATGAAAACTATTTACAGTTAAATATAACCCAAGAGATAATGCAGCCTCAGTTGATTAGTCATAAATTAGAAATGATGAATAAGTTAACTGGGACAAAATCTGCCGTTGTGTATTTGATACCCAGAGACCAAGATATAGTCATAATCCTGCTTATGGCAAATCAAAGACCAATTAATAAATCTATTGCAATTAGTAGGAGCGAATTGCTGGGTCTAACTAAAGCATTACAACAAGAAGTCACTGCCCGGAAAAACTTAAGTTTTAAAAATCCAACCTATTTACCATTGTCCCAGAAATTATATAGTTTGTTTATAGCTCCTGTTGCCAATGAATTAGAAACTAAAAATATAGATAATCTGATATTTTGTGTAGGCACTGGGTTACGTTCTTTTCCCTTTGCTGCGTTACATGATGGGAAAAATTTTTTAGTTCAAAACTATAGTATTAGCTTAATTCCCGCATTTAGTTTAACTGATGCAACTTATACAGATATTCGGAATGTTTCTGTTTTAGCGATGGGAGCATCTTTATTTCCAGATCAGGAACCTTTACCTGCTGTACCAGTAGAGTTAGCGGCCATTACTCAAAGCAAAGGTGGGGTTAAGTTTCTCAATGAAAAATTTACTATAGAGAATTTGCGATCGCAACAAACTCAGAAACCCCACAAAATCGTTCACTTAGCCACCCACGGAGTCTTTAATGCTGGCACAGTAGACGACTCCTATATTAAATTCTGGAATACCAAATTGCGCTTACGTGACCTGTCTCAGCTTCAGTTAAATCAACCACCAGTGGAATTGTTAGTCTTAAGTGCTTGCCAAACTGCCTTGGGAAATCAGCAAGCAGAACTAGGATTTTCCGGTTTAGCATTACAAGCAGGGGTCAAATCAGCGATCGGTAGTCTGTGGTCTGTCAGTGATGCCGGTACTTTAGCCCTGATGACGGAATTATATCGTAACTTGAAGACTGCGCCAATTAAGGCAAAAGCATTGCAGCAAGCACAAATTGCCATGATTACAGGGCAAATAAAAATTACACAGGGAGAACTCCGACAAGCAGGTTTAAATAGGGGAGTTGCTTTACCACCAGAAATAGGAGAGTTAGGCAATTTGAACTTATCTCACCCTTATTTTTGGTCTGCTTTTACAATGATTGGCAGTCCTTGGTAGAAGCAACAATTGTTTTGTTTCACGCAGAGGCGCAGAGAGAAGGACGCATAGTTAAAATAATATATAGAAAGATTAACCAAAATACAAGGTTATAGCGATCGCTGTTTCCCTGACTCCAGAACTAGACACAAGACCAAGCGAAAAAGCAGCACAACAATGATTTCAGAACAAGAATTATTACAAAAGTGGCGTTCCTTACCCCAGGATAAACAAGAAGAATTATTAAATTTTTTGGATTTTTTACACTTGAAAACCACTGCAAAAAAACCACCTTTGGGTGAACGTTTACGGCAAATTCGCTCTAGAATTGTTGCATCTGGTAAACCTTTGTTAAATGCAGATGAAATAGAACAAGAATTAGCCACTCGTAGAGGTGGAATCCAAGGTAGTGAAGAATGATTATAACTTATATTGATTCAGGGGTATTATTAAGTGCAGCGAATGGTAATGGTTTAATAGCAGAAAAAGCATTAGAAATACTATCAGACTCACAACGGGTATTTGCTGCTAGTGAGTTTGTCAGA
The DNA here is from genome assembly GCF_014698825.1 of Richelia sinica FACHB-800. Taxonomy (GTDB): domain Bacteria; phylum Cyanobacteriota; class Cyanobacteriia; order Cyanobacteriales; family Nostocaceae; genus FACHB-800. The sequence continues at coordinate 14,681 of NZ_JACJTT010000003.1, read as the reverse complement.
CTAGAAGTAAGTCCTAAAGCAATTTATCATCAGCAAACAGAAGAATTTCAATTTTATGAAGAGTTTTTTAATGATGTTATTTATTGGGCAAATGATTTAACTTACATTGTACAAGAGGCTTATAAAATCGCTTCTCAGTATGGATTAGCTGCTATGGATGCACTTCACGTATCTGCTGCTCTTTCTGTTAGTGCTGAGGAGTTAATTACTACTGAGAAGAAAACAAAGCCTATGCACAAAGTAATTGGGATTAAAGTAATTTCTATTTTTGATTAAGATTTTGTTTATCTGAAAATGACAATTTCAGCATTCCATCAATAACCTACAAATTACCAACTAACCATACAAGCTGTAGGTTGGGTAGAACGCAGTGAAACCCAACAATTTAATCATCTAGATTGTTGTGAAAGTATTGGGTTTTCTCAGTTAAAGGAAAAAGATGAGCGATCGCAATACATAGCTATTTTCCGTATTGTATAGTTTTTCTTACCTAAGTAATTTTTCTATATATATTTGTTAAATTATTTTGCTACTATTACGGAAGTAATAGTAATTTTTTATCCTAAAACACAGAATTTATCATGATATTCGTGATTCCCATTATTTTAGGTGTTGTGGCTGCTGGTGCTGGTGCATTGGGTATTGCTAAAGGTGCTGAAGGCTTCAACAACATCAAAAAGGCTGAGGAAATAGGTAAACTTGCTGAAAAAAGATATGAAGATGCTATTGAAGATTTAAAAAATCAATGGCAAGAGACAAATAGACTGGCAGGATCTTATGGTAATCTACAACTGCGTGTTAGACAGAGAATAGTAGGAAGGTTTGTTGAATTTATTCGGCGAAATGGTCAGAAAGCATCTAAAACTGAACAGCAATTTTTAGAAGGTTTAGAAGGTATTTCTATTCCGCAACTTGAAGAATTTAAAACTGTAGCATTTGAAGCCAAGGAGGTTTTAAACTTAGTTGGTAAAAGCACTGGTGCTGGTTGTGCGGCTGGTACTGGAGCCGTTAGTTTAGCCAGTACAGTAGGTACAGTTGCCGTTCCTCAATTTTTTGGACTTTTTACCAAGCAAGTTGCTGTTGCTGAATTGGGATTACCTGGTGTGGCAGTATGGTTAGGTGGTGGTAACGCATTACTCGGTGGTGCAGTTCTTGGTGGTGTTGCTGTCGGACCTGCATTAGCTGTTGGAGGTTTCAAGTTAGCTGGAGAAGGTGAAAAAGCGTTGACTCAAGCAAGAGAGTATCAAGCGGAAGTCAATACTCAAATAGCAGAAATCAGAGTAGCTGGAGACTTTCTCCGCAGGGTTGAGACAAGAATCCGCGAAATTGGTATTTTAGTCAGAAAGCTAGAAACACTTGCTTCTAAACAACTTGATGAATTAGAATCAAAGGATTTTCTTCCTGGGAGGGATGCTGCTGCTTTTCAACAATTAGCCTTATTAGTGAAGGCTTTAGTAGAAATTTTCAAAACTCCAATTTTAGACAATCAAGGTAATCTTAACCCGTTAGTTATCAATGTTCAAGCAAAATATAAACATTTGGGAGATTTATAAATAATGACCATTCCAGTCAATATCATAGGATTAGCTAGTGCTGCTACTGGAGGAATTGCTAAAGGTGTAACAGAAGTTATTAAGACTAAAGAACATCAAAAAACAATTCGTCTGCAAAATAAAATGCAAGCAGTAAATGGCGGTGCTGAATGTCTCAAAGAAATTGTATCTGCTTATCGTGAATATAACATAGTAGTTAAAGAAGAACGAACAAAACGCCGTAAAATTGAAGCTTGGGAAAAAACTACTTTAGCAGAAATTAAGCAAAAAAGAGATTGTTTTTTAGCTTTTATTGATCATTCATTTGCTGAAAGGTCAAAAAATTTTGAAGCCCTATTTAATGTTGTTGATCAAGCAATTGCTTCTGGCAATAATGAACATTTACACTTAGCACTTGATAAAATCACTGAATTAGCAAAATCTAGTCCTTTTCAGGATTTAGCAAACTTATCTACTGTTCAAGCTGCATTACTTGATCCAGAACACGAATGGAAATTTTAATTAATGCTTATTGCAAATTGAATGAAATTGATACCATATCTTGAGTTTCTACAAAAATTTAGATCCCTGACTTCTTTTTTCAAACTCACCAATAAATGATAAATTGATATCAGAAATCAGGGATTTTAGAAACTAAAAACTAACTATAAGCCTCCATCGGTAAACAAGAACAAACAAAATTCCTATCTCCAAAAGCCGCATCTATCCTACCCACAGTGGGCCAGAACTTATGTTCCTTATTCCAAGGGGCAGGATAAGCAGCTTGTTCACGGGAATAGGGATGATTCCATTCACCAATAATTAGACTTTCAGCCGTATGAGGTGCATTTTTCAAGACATTATCTTGAATATCTGCCTTCCCGATTTCTATGTCAGCAATTTCTTGACGAATAGCTATTAAAGCATCACAGAATCTATCTAATTCCTGTTTAGATTCACTTTCCGTCGGTTCGACCATGATTGTACCTGCTACAGGCCAAGATACAGTAGGTGCATGGAAACCATAGTCCATTAACCGTTTTGCTACATCATCAATTTCGATGCTGGCAGATTTTTTCAATGCCCGCAAATCTAAAATACATTCATGGGCAACCAAACCATTTTTACCTTGATACAACACTGGATAATATGACTCCAGCCGCTTGGCAATGTAATTAGCATTGAGAATTGCCACATTAGTAGCTGCTGTTAACCCCTCTGCACCCATCATGGCAATATACATCCAGGAAATTACCAAAATACTGGCACTACCCCAAGGGGCAGCAGAAACAGCACCTGTTGATTTCTGGATGGGAACCACAGAATGTCCTGGTAAAAACGGTAATAGATGAGATGCAACACCAATTGGCCCCATACCTGGGCCACCACCACCGTGGGGAATACAGAAAGTTTTGTGTAAATTCAAGTGACACACATCTGCACCAATGTCACCAGGACGGCAAAGTCCCACTTGGGCATTCATATTTGCCCCATCCATGTACACTTGTCCACCGTGGGTATGAATTACAGCGCAAATTTCTTGAATGGCTTCCTCAAATACACCATGAGTGGAAGGATAAGTTACCATCAATGCCGCTAGTTCATGACTATGTTTTTCAGCTTTAGCTTTCAAGTCATTAACATCAATATTGCCTTGTAAGTCACAGGCAACTCCTACTACTTTCATCCCACACATCACCGCGCTAGCGGGGTTTGTACCATGTGCTGACTGAGGAATTAAACAGATATTGCGGTGTCCTTCTCCCCGACTTTCGTGATAATGACGAATTACTAAAAGTCCTGCATATTCACCTTGAGAACCTGCATTTGGTTGTAAGGATATACCTGCAAAGCCAGTAATTTCTGCTAACCAAGCTTCTAGTTGTTGAAACAGAATTTGATAACCTCTGGTTTGAGAGGGAGGTGCAAAGGGATGTATTTTGCCAAACTCTGCCCATGTGACGGGAATCATTTCAGCAGTGGCATTTAACTTCATCGTACAAGACCCCAAAGGAATCATGGATGTAGTTAAAGATAAATCTTTGGTTTCTAGCTGATGTAGATAACGCAGTAATTCTGTTTCGGAGTGATAGCGGTTGAAGACTGGGTGGGTGAGATAGTTGCTGGTACGAGGTAAGGGGATATGAGAGGTTGGAGAGATTAATTCTTCAACGGTAAAGGGTAATTCATCTTTACCTGCGAAAACTTGCCACAAGTCAATTAAATCTTCTGTGGTTGTCGTTTCATCGATGGAAATACCCACAGCAGAATTATTAATGATGCGTAAGTTGATATTTCTAGCATCAGCAGCTTGCAGAATAGTGGCTAAACTATTGGTTCCTAATTCTACGCGCAGAGTATCAAAGAAAGATTCGGAACTAATTTGATAACCTAAGCGTTTGAGTCCATTGGCCAGAGTTACGGTTAACTGGTGAATATTTTGGGCGATCGCTTTTAGTCCCTGGGGCCCATGATAAACTGCATACATACTCGCCATCACTGCCAGTAACACCTGGGCTGTGCAAATATTACTGGTGGCTTTCTCCCGACGAATATGTTGTTCACGGGTTTGTAACGCTAGACGTAAAGCAGGTTGACCATGAATATCTTTAGATACGCCTACAATACGTCCTGGTACTAACCGTTTATACTCTTCCTTAGTAGCAAAATAGGCTGCGTGAGGCCCCCCAAACCCCAAGGGAATACCAAACCTTTGGGTACTACCAACCGCAATATCTGCACCTAATTCTCCCGGTGGGGTGAGTAAGGCTAAACTCAAGGGGTCAGCTGCTACAGTTACCAATGCCCCAACTTGATGAGCTTTTTCAATAAAACTGCGATAGTCATAAATAGTGCCATCGCTAGCAGGATATTGGAGAACTGCCCCAAAAATCGGTTCTGCAAAATCAAATGTTTGATGGTCACCAATAATAATATTTATCCCTAGAGGTTCAGCCCTCGTTTGCAACACATCAATAGTTTGGGGATGACAGGCACGGGAAACAAAAAAGCTATTAGCTTTATTCTTGCATACACCATAACTTAAACTCATGGCTTCCGCAGCCGCTGTACCTTCATCTAGTAAGGAAGCATTGGCAATTTCCAAACCTGTTAAGTCAATAATCATGGTTTGAAAGTTCAACAAAGCTTCTAGCCTACCTTGGGCAATTTCCGGTTGATAGGGAGTATATGCAGTGTACCAACCAGGATTTTCTAAAATATTCCGTTGAATAACCCCAGGGGTAATACAGTCGTAATACCCCATACCAATAAATGAACGATAAACTTGATTTTTAGCAGCTATTTGTTTTAACTTACCTAGGGCAGCATATTCGCTTTGGGGGGCTGGCAAATTGAGTGTATGGGTAAAACGAATCCCCTGTGGTACTGTTTTCTCAATCAACTCATCCAGGTTACTCAGCCCCAAAACCTGTAACATGTCCTGAATTTCTTCAGCTTGCGGGCCTATGTGCCGTTGGGCAAAGTTATTGTACTGCTGATGGCTATGACTAAACACCTTTTGCTCACCATACTCAGAACGTGGGGCATTAATTACCACAATCTATACTCCAGAAGCTACTGCATTAATATATTGTAATAATTACTTTTGGTAAATATTGAATAAAAATGGTGCGTTAGTAACGCACCCAAAAAAATTTCGCTAACTCGAAGGGTGTCTACAAAACTATGAACCTTCTACCTATTAACCTTCTACTAAGGCACTATATTCACTAGCTGTCATTCCATCTTCAACTTCCTCAGGGTCGTTGACACGGACTTTAAGTAACCATCCTTCACCGTAAGGGTCATCAACTATCTGTTCAGGAGAATTAATCAAGGCTTCATTTCTTTCGATCACTGTACCTGTCACTGGTGATTTTAAGTCTTCAACGGCTTTAACGGATTCAATTGTGCCACAACTTTCTCCCTTATCCAGTGCATCACCAATTTCTGCCACATCCAGAAAGACAATATCACCAAGTTGGTCTATGGCGAATTCAGTGATCCCAACAGTGGCAATTTCACCATCTAGTCTGACATATTCATGGGTATCCGAGTATCTCAGGTCATCAGGATATTCAAATGACATACATTTCCTTTTCCACGTCAAAAAACTATTTTTCTCGCTTTCATCTCTACCCTATGAGGTAATGAAAGTAACCCAAAACACATTATTCCGCAAAAACCTACATCTTGATTAGTTATTAACACGATTTTTTGAACGATAAAAGGGTCTTTTAACTACTTGTGTAGGGTAAACTTTGTGACGAATTTCTACTCCGAGTTGGTTGCCAGTCTTAGCCAATGGTGTAGGGACGTAAGCTAAAGCAATTGGATATCCCAAGGTAGGTGAGAGAGTGCCACTAGTCACTTCTCCAACTACTTGGTCTGATGAGAGGACTGGATAACCGTGACGCGCAATATTCCGCCCTGGAGTTTGTAACCCAACAAGTCTGCGCTGGACTCCTTGGGCTTTTTGTTGTGCTAACACGTTTCTGCCGATAAAGTCACCTTTAGTATCTAAATGAACTAACCATCCTAAACCGGCTTCTAAAGGGGTGGTGGTGTCATCAATATCTTGTCCATAGAGGGCCATGGCAGCTTCTAGCCGCAGGGTATCTCTAGCCCCTAGTCCGCAGGGAATAACACCAGCTTCATACAGACTCTGCCACAATTTAACTCCAACTTCTGGGTCTACCATGACTTCAAAACCGTCTTCTCCTGTGTAACCTGTGCGGGCAATAAAGGCAGGTTGACCAAAGATGGTAGTTTCTAAATGTCCAAAGTTGGCAATGGGGGTTAAGTCCACTGAGATGAGGGACTGAAGATGGTAAGCTGCTTTTGGCCCTTGGATAGCAATTAAAACTTTATCCCCAGATAGGTCTTGAAACTGGACTGTATCCAGGGAAAGATGGGTTAGTAGCCAATCTTTATCCTTGGTGGTGGTGGCAGCGTTAACAATAATTACTGCTTTTTGAGTAGCAGTGCTGTCTGTACCTTGGTAATAGATAATGATGTCGTCAATTATTCCCCCTTGGGGGTTTAATAGCACAGTATATTGGGCTTGACCTGGTTGTAAACGATTTAGATCAGAAGGAACTAGTTTTTGTAGTTGGTCAATGAGATTTTTACCTTGGAGGGTAAATTTGCCCATGTGAGAAATATCAAACATGCCTGCTGCATCTCTGACGGCATGATGTTCTTGGGTAATACCACTATATTGAACTGGCATTTCCCAACCGCCAAAGCTGGTAAATCTGGCCTTGAGTTCTACACCCAATGGATAGAGAGGGGTTCGTGCCAAAGATGGGGTAGTGTGTTCTTGATTAGCCACTGGTAGTTTAATTATGCGATCGCACCTCAACATTTATCTATACTACGGGATGTATCCAGGTTTGGCAGAGAATTACTTCCCACTCCCTAGTAAGGTTTAATGATTAATGATGGAATTGTTTAGATTTATTAACTTGAAGTTATGAAGTGTTGGCGAATCCTAGCTGGCTTGATTTTAGCAGTGGCGCTATTGTTATTTCCTGTTTCGGCACAAGCTGCAAGTTCTTCTAGCATTACCCGTTCTGCTGGTGATGAATTGCAAGGTCAGGATTTTAGTGGCAAAAGCTTAATTGGGGCTGAGTTTACCAATGTCAAATTAGAAAATGCTAATTTTGCCAATGCTGATTTACGGGGTAGCGTTTTTAACGGTGCTCTTTTAGACGGTGCTAATCTACATGGCATAGATTTTAGTAACGGTATCGCCTATTTAGCCAGGTTCAAAAATGCTGATTTAAGTGATGCAATTTTGACTGATGCTATGATGCTGCGCTCAACTTTCGACGCGGTGAATATTACAGGTACTGATTTTACAAATGCTGTTTTGGATGGTGTAGAAATCAAAAAACTGTGTGCCAAGGCTAGTGGGGTGAATTCAAAAACAGGTGTGGACACCCGCGAATCTTTAGGGTGTAAGTAAAACCAGGACTGACACCTCAAATAGTTACTCTGGCGGTAATTTATCAGTTACCGCTTTATTTTTGCATAAAAAAGCCTTGTACAGTCAACATTTAGTGTATCTCAACCCCATCACAATTTCTTGACCATGAGTCTAATATAGTCGGTAACAAATATTCGACACAACTGCTGATAGATATGCTGAATGTTAGAGTTGCCCAATTCATATCCTTACCGTTACTGTCCTGTCTGCTTGGTGGAGTCACATTGCTGACATACACCAGTCCTGGACAGGCACAAACTGCGGAAACTGGTTTTGAATTTGCCCAAACCCAGAACTTTGAACGTTATTTTGTCTATGTCGATACTGATGATCCTACCATTTTGGAACGAGTACGACTGGTAGAAAGTGGTGCTTACATTCGTCCTTATAATGGACGCAATGTCATCCAATCGGGGGTGTTTAATAGAGAAACAAATGCGGTAGAAAGAGTGAGAGATTTGGAAGCATACGGTGTTGGTGGCGCACGTGTGGTGAGTTTTACTAATGGTGAAGAAATATCCCCTAGCAATAATCGTCGCCGAAATATTAAAGCTTATTATGTAGTGATTCCTAGTGATGGCAAAAACTTAACTGTGATGGCTGAAAGAGTTCGCAGAATTATTGATCAAAGCTCCAATGTGATGATCAGAAGTCAACCATTAGGAGCACATCTTGCTATTGGGCCTTTTAATGAAAGGTTGGATGCAGAACAATGGAATAATTATATTCGCAAATCGGGTTATGGTAATGCCAGAGTTTATTACGGACGGTAAAAACTAGGTTATAGGGAATAGGAGAATTTTCACAAAAAGTCCCTATTTCCTGTACGAAATTGAACAATGTTGGCAACAGATGATTACCCCACCCGCACTATCGTGCACCCTCCCCGCTTGCGGGGAGGGTTGGGGAGGGGTTTGTTCAATATGTTGGTTGTTTTTGGAGAGTTGGTATTACATATTGGTCTTTTTTTCAAAATACTATTTATTTCTTAAACTGACAAAGCAAATTAAATTCATCAATAAATTCACTAATGAACAAAGAACAAATCATAGTTACTGCTGCACAAATGCGGGAAATTGAGGAGAGAATTTTTGCTGCTGGGATGCCTGTTGCCGCCTTAATGGAAAAAGTGGCAGGATTAATTTCCCAGCGTATCCAGAAATTATTTCCTACAAAGCAACGTGTGGGTATTTTAGTTGGCCCCGGTCATAATGGTGGAGATGCTTTAGTTGTAGGTCGAGAGTTACACTGGCGTGGCTACGAAGTTTGGATTTATGCACCTTTTAGCAAATATAAAGAACTAACTGCCCAGCATTTACAATATGTGAAAAGTTTAGATATTTCCTGTTATGAAAATATTGAAGATTTACCAAGTTGCGATTTTTTAATTGATGGTTTATTTGGCTTTGGCTTAGAAAGGGAAATTACTGAGCCAATTGCTGCGGCGATTAGTTACTTTAATGCTAGTAATACACCAATCATTAGTATTGATTTACCTTCTGGAATTCATACTGATACAGGTGCAATTTTAGGAACAGCAATTCAGGCAACTTATACCTTGTGTTTGGGTCTATGGAAACAAGGTTTACTGCAAGAAAATGCCCTCGATTATATTGGGAAAGCCGAATTAATTGACTTTGATATTCCTTTGGCATATATCTATGCTGTGTTAGGAGAATCACCCCCAGTTAAACGTATCACTACAGCAACGGCTCTAACTTCTTTACCCTTACCCCGTCCTTTGATTACTCATAAATATAAACAAGGACATTTACTATTAATTTGTGGTTCGCGACGTTATGCGGGAGGGGCAATTATCACTGGTTTAGGTGCCCGTGCCAGTGGTGTGGGGATGTTATCTATTGCAGTGCCAGAGTCAATTAAACCCTTGTTGGTATCTCATTTGCCAGAGGCTTTAATTATTGGTTGTCCAGAAACAGAAACAGGGGCAATTGCTGATTTAGAATTACCAGATAACACAGATTTACATTCATTTAGTGCGATCGCTTGTGGCCCTGGTTTAACTAAAGATACCACAGCCATTGTGCAACAGGTATTAGCTAGTAAATCTCCCCTCGTCCTTGATGCAGATGGGCTAAATGTCCTAGCCCAGTTAGGAACCATTCCCACTTTACAGAAACGCCAAGCAGTCACCGTACTCACACCCCACACAGGTGAATTTCATCGGCTGTTTCCTGAAATTAGTTACACAGATAGAGTCCAAGCTGTACAAACCGCAGCCGCCCAAAGTGGGGCAGTAGTATTATTAAAAGGGGCAAGAATAGCGATCGCTAATCCCCAAGGTATAGTTTGGATTAACCCAGAAAGTACATCAGCCTTGGCCCGTGGTGGTAGCGGTGACGTATTAACCGGGTTATTGGGTGGATTAATTGCCCAAAGTGAGAATAAGTTTGCAATTGAAGATATAGTTGCCACTGCTTCGTGGTGGCATTCCCAAGCAGGAATTTTAGCTGCCCAGGAAAGAACAGAGTTAGGTGTAGATGCCTTCACTTTGACACAGTATTTAATTCCTGCACTGAGTAGAGGCAGAAAGAAGAAGACAGAAGTTACAGAAGTTGCAGGAGTTACAGAATAATTTAATGCCATAGAAAGAAGAAGACAGGAGTTACAGAATAATTAATGTGATTGCTGCTTTCTTCTTGCATTTTTAAACTTCTTTTCGCACAGCGTGCCGGAGGCATACTCCTGTTCGCGTAGTGTGGCGCAGCCATACTTCTGAACTTCTGAACTCCTGAACTTCTGAACTTCTGAACTTCTGTTCGCGCAGCGTGGCGCAGCCATACTTCTGAACCCTATGCTGTTACCAACTTTTCTCCCTTCAGAATGCGAGAAGCTGCTTCCAGTAAGGCTTCTTCCAAATAAGGTTTGGTAAAGTAGCCGCTAGCACCAAGCTGCACTGCCATTTGTTTATGTTTATCTGCACCTCTGGAGGTGAGCATAGCAATAGGCAGGTGGTTGAGGGAGGAATCCTTTTGAATTCGTGACAGCAGTTCTAGACCGTCGCAGCGAGGCATTTCAATGTCACAGAAGACGATATCACATGGTAAACCGGAACGTAGTTTATCCCAGGCTTCCTGACCATCACGGGCTTGTTCCACTCGATATCCAGCTTTGTTAAAGGTGAGAGATAGCAATTCTCGGACTGTAATGGAGTCGTCCACAATCAATACCGTTGGTTCTATCTTCTCATCAACTATTTCTGGAACAGAAGGTAATTTTTGTTGCCAAGCAGCACCACCAATTTGTTTGGACATCTTGCCTTGGAAGATGTCGATGATTTCGAGTACGTCAGCAATAGGCATAATGCGACCATCACCAAGTACGGTAGCACCAGCAACACCACTGGGTTTAGGTGCTGGGCCTTCAAACTGCTTAATTACTATTTCTTGTTCGCTCAGAACTAGATCGACTTGTAAGCCTACTAATGTGTTGCCAGAGCGTAAAACGATGACGGAAATCATGTCATCATCACGAGTTCCCCCATAGACGCTACCACGACTTAGATGGCGGTTGAAGGCTAATATTTCCTTCAGAGGTTTGAAGGGTAACATGGAGTCGCGCCAGTTAATAAATAAGTTGCCTTCTGCATCTTGGTGAACGTTTTTAGTGGGGATATCAACGGTGTCTTCTATCCCGTCCATGGGGAAGGCAATTCTGCTTTTCTCGGAAACGCAGCATAGGGCTTTACAGATACTCAGTGTTAATGGTAGACGAATGGTGAAGGTTGTGCCTTTACCAACAGCTGAATCTGTACTTACCACACCACGAATTTCGCTAATATCGGTACGTACTACGTCCATACCTACACCCCGCCCTTTAATATCGTCGATTTGGTCGGCGGTACTAAAACTGGGTAGGAATAAGATGTCGTAGAAATCTTGGCGTGATAGGGTTTGCGCTTGCTGTGCAGTAATGATGCCTTTTTTAATGGCTTTGGTTTTGACTGTTTCGATATCAATCCCTGCACCGTCATCGCTGACGGAAATCACTGTTTGGTTGCCTTGGTGGAAGGCACGAATGGTTATAATGCCAGTGGGTGGTTTACCTGCGGCTTGACGAACTTCTGGTGTTTCAATACCGTGAGCGATCGCATTATTAAGCATATGAGTCAATGGATCGGTCAAGTGATCTAAAATCATCTTGTCGATTAATGTCTCTGCTCCTTCTGTCTGCAATTCTACTTGCTTACCATATTTGAGAGCGTTATCTCTGACACCACGACGCAGACGGTCAATCGCTTGGGCAAAGGGCACCATTCGCGCTTTGGTCAGTCCTTCTTGCAGTTGGGTGGTGACTTGGCGAAATTGTCTACCGACTCTTTCTGTTTCTTCTGTCACAAAGTCGATGTCACTAGCTGACTCCCGTACCCGGACGATGAACTCAATCATTTCCTGTGACAAAGTGTGGAAGGGTGTAAACCTGTCCATTTCTAATTCGCTGAAGCCTCGGTCGTTACCATGTCCGAAGCTATGACCATGGTCTCTACTTCTTCGACTGGCTAATAGCGATGATTCAAGGAGCGATCGCTCATACAATTCTTGCATCCTTGCGCCCACATCGGAAAGATGTTGCACCTGAACCAGCAAGTTATCTAAAGATTGACGCAAACGCTCATGATCCTGCTCTAAAGTGTTACGGTTAACTACCAACTCCCCAACCAAGTTACTCATTTCATCCAGTTGCTTGACGGGGATTTTCATGGTTTCTTCCCTAGTTACCCGTCGAGTGGTTGGACGTTGGTTTCTGCCGGCATTGCCTTTCATCGCTGGTGTATGCGACATCGATTGATCTGCTTCTGCCAACAGTTTCTCTAAATCACTAAATTCATCTTCAACTGCTACTGCACTTATAGCAGGTGTACGTGGTACAACAGGTGGTGCGGCCACAGGAGGAGGTGGAGGTGTGGCTGGTGTTGATTCATCACCTAGTAAAGCCTCTAAAGCATCAAAATCTGCATCGGGGATAAATGCCGCAGGTGGAGTTTGTACTGGTGGTTCGTCTAATAATGCTTCTAATTCTGCAAATTCATCCAATCCCAATTCTTGGTTGGCATTTTCATCTGTAGTTGTAGGTGCAGAGGCTAACTCTGGATTAGCGACTACATCTCTCTCAATGACAGATGTATCTGAGGTGATTTCATTGACAGGTAAAGATTCCTCAGCTGTGTCCTCTGTCAGATTTAACTCTGATTCAAAATCAAAACCAGCGTCTGCAATTTCTAAATCTGCTTCGTTATCCGTTGCTAATTGGGGTTCTTCCCACTCGCTGCTGTCTAGATTGAGGTTAATATCATCTGCTACTGTTATTTCTGACTGACTATCTATTTGCAGCAAATCATCAAAATCATCTGTACTTTCTGTCTCTAGACTTGGTGCTGGAGTAGTTTCATTGTCTACAGCGAAGGAGTTGTCAACACTCTCATCTTCCACACCATCAAACAGGTCAAGTTCTAAATCTACAAAACTTTGGATTACAGGAGTTGATTCTGAAGATTCTTGTGGTACTTCTAAAGTCAAGTCCAAATCGTGGGTATCTGAAGAGAAGCTTTCAACTTCTGGACTAGATAAATCATCCTCTTCGGTAGTAGTTGCTGCTGATTGATCATCTAAATCTGCAAACAAACTTTCACCTAGATCCGCTGTGAGATTAGGACGTGGTAACAGTTCTGTTTCTGGAACTGAGAAATCAAAGTTTTCTAGATAAAAATCATAGGTAGGTAGAGATTCCTGCTGTTCTTCAACAATTTCTTCGGCTGCTGCGGCAAATAAACTAGCTTCTAAGTCTCTAGCTACATCTTGCTCACCTACAGCAGATAATTCAGGTGTGGAGGAAGCATTTACTTCTCCCCAGAAACTATCGAAATCCTGAATTGTGGTTGCAAATTCGTTGGTTTCTGCGGGTGTGGTTAATTCTGCACCTAACTCAGGTGTGGAGGAGGCATCTACTTCTCCCCAGAAACTATCGAAATCCTGAATTGTGGTTGCAAATTCGTTGGTTTCTGCGGGTGTGGTTAATTCTGCACCTAATTCAGGTGTGGAGGAGGCATCTACTTCTCCCCAGAAACTATCGAAATCTTGAATTGTGGTTGCAAATTCGTTGGTTTCTGATGGTGCATTGAAAGCATCCCCAAATTCTAACTCGTTATCGATGAGTTGTGGTTCTGGCAGTTCTGTAAATAGATCATCTACATTTGACGATGGTATCTCTTGTGGTGCGATCGCTTCAAAATCACCAAATGATAATTCTGGTGTTGCTGGTGTTTCTTCTGTTAACCCAAATAAATCATCAATATTTTCTTGGAAAACTGTTTCTGTTCCCAGATTTGTATCTGAAGAAGATTCCAGACCATCTAAATCACCAAATGATAATTCTGATGTTGCTGGTGTTTCTTCTGTTACTCCAAATAAATCATCAATATTTTCTTGGAAAACTGTTTCTGTTCCCAGATTCGCATCTGAAGAAGATTCCAACCCATCTAAATCACCAAAGGATAATTCTGATGTTGCTGGTGTTTCTTCTGTTACTCCAAATAAATCATCAATATTTTCTTGGAAAACTGTTTCTGTTCCCAGATTCGCATCTGAAGAAGATTCCAACCCATCTAAATCACCAAAGGATAATTCTGATGTTGCTGGTGTTTCTTCTGTTAACCCAAATAAATCATCAATATTTTCTTGGAAAACTGTTTCTGTTCCCAGATTTGCATCTGAAGAAGATTCCAGACCATCTAAATCACCAAATGATAATTCTGATGTTGCTGGTGTTTCTTCTGTTACTCCAAATAAATCATCAATATTTTCTTGGAAAACTGTTTCTGTTCCCAGATTCGCATCTGAAGAAGATTCCAACCCATCTAAATCACCAAAGGATAATTCTGATGTTGCTGGTGTTTCTTCTGTTAACCCAAATAAATCATCAATATTTTCTTGGAAAACTGTTTCTGTTCCCAGATTTGCATCTGAAGAAGATTCCAGACCATCTAAATCACCAAATGATAATTCTGATGTTGCTGGTGTTTCTTCTGTTAACCCAAATAAATCATCAATATTTTCTTGGAAAACTGTTTCTGTTCCCAGATTTGCATCTGAAGAAGATTCCAGACCATCTAAATCACCAAATGATAATTCTGATGTTGC
>NZ_JACJTT010000029.1 GCF_014698825.1 Richelia sinica FACHB-800 | reverse complement strand
TAGAATCCTAAGATTCCCGTTCGACTTGCATGTGTTAAGCATACCGCCAGCGTTCATCCTGAGCCAGGATCAAACTCTCCGTTTTGTTAAGTTTGCTTTTAGCTCTTTCTCTTTTATTATTAGAAAATTCTTTCCGAATCCTCTATAATTTCCTTTGAGTCTTCGCTCAAAGTTTCATTCTCTTGACGAGGATTGGTTTCTTTGGCTTTCAAAGTATTATCTTTTCTCGGTTCAGTTGGGAGCGCGTTTTCTCTTTCGCCTCTCACCTTTATTACTCTATCCCCTAACCCCTCCCTTTGTCAACCCCCTTTGCTTATTTTTTTTGAGCTTTTTTTAGAAGCAGTCGTAATGCCTTGTACAGTACAGCAAGGGTTTTACATTTTCAACCTAAATGGAAGCCTAGCAGACAAGCAAGATTAGAGCAGTAGATGAATACGATGTGAGGTGTTGGCAGTGCTTGTGTGGATAGCTATAGCGACAGCATTGAGGCTGTGGACTGTGCAAGGGTTTGGCAGTCAGTGTTGGCTGTTTGGTCAGTTATTGAAGGTAAATAGATGAAACCTGATGAGATGATATTTTGTCTTTACACTTCAGGCATAGGGACAACGCGCAAAAATTTGACGATTTCGCCTCTGAGTTCTATGCCAATGAGGTATTCGTCTAATGTGAAACGATAAAAAATGCCTTCTTGGTCTAGTCGTCGCAGTTCTGGGAGATGATGCAACTGCCAATTTCCTGACAATGCGACGAAGACGAAATTATATACCCGCTCATAGGCAGCAGGTTCTAAACTTTTCAAGTCCAGTAAAAAAGATTTAGAGTAGCGTATTTCCAGGTTCACTCGCTATCACCTTGTTGACAACCAGCTTGTTAGGATGAGGACATAGGAATTTATAAAAACATTAGCTCTTTGAGTGCTTCATCACGGTTGAGTACATCCCATGGTTGTTGCGATCGCTTACCTTCTTCTATAGCTTTGAGCATATAGCAGTCAGCGTGTAAAGCATAAACCAATTCCCAGACGGCATTGAGGTTATCATCGGATATTTGTTCGATGAGGTGATGCATTCTAATTCTGAGTAAATTCATATGCTGATGTGTTGTTCGAGTACAACAACTTTATTTTTCCCATAAAACAGTGATGGTGAACAGCATATATCTTGGGATGGAAGATCAGGATAAGTCAGGTATAAATATTTTTAGTTGTCTGCCAAGAGGTAGGAAAGGGGTGAAAAATGAGAACTTGTATCAGACGGCTAAGGAAAATTGTTTAACTTATGGGTGTGGCAGATTAAGATAGCAGGGAAAAGAAGAAGGGATGGAAAGTCTGTCAGTGTCTGGTTTGTGTAGGTAGGTTATGTCATCGCTGACCTGACCATGACGATAATTTCTCACCTTTGATGACAAGTAGTGATCAAATCTATGACTGAAGATGGTTGAGTATCTAATTTTTCTGGCAATTTCTACCGCTGTATTTAGTTTGTTTGCCCTGGGACTAAATTTACAATGGGGTTTTACGGGACTAATCAACTTTGGCAATATCGCTTTTATGACATTGGGCGCATATACCACTGTCTTATTAAGTTTAAAAGGAGTACCTTTATTTCTGGCGGTGATTATTGGGGGGATAATTGCGGCATTGTTGGGTTTGGTGATTGGTTTTGCCACCCTGCGATTACGAGAGGATTATCTCGCTATTGTTACTATTGGGACTGGGGAATTAATCAGGTTAGTTATCAATAACCAAGATTTACCAGTGGGAGATAGTTGGGTTTCTGGGGCTTTTGGTGTGCAAAGTTATGTGATTCCCTTAGGGACAGAACCGAATTTACTGTTTCGCTGGGTGATGATTTTTGTCTTGACTGGATTAACTTTGATTACCCTATTTTCCCTCTGGGGTTGGGTGAGAACTGCCCAAAAGGCTGTAAATAACAATGGCAGTAAACTCAGTAGCAGTCAGCAGGAATTTTTCTCACGGTTGGGAGTAGGGACAATTTTTGCTTTATTAGCTGTGGCAATTTATGTTTCTGGGGTAATTAGTTTATATAATTACAATCCCAAGGCCGGTCTGATGGTGCTGTCGTTGTTGGTGTTAGCCTTTGTGTTTTGGCGGTTAGAGATTTTGGTACGATCGCCTTGGGGGAGAGTTCTCAAAGCTATTCGTGAGGATGAAGAAGTGCCGAAAGCTTTGGGTAAAAATGTATTTGCCTATAAATTACAATCTTTAATGTTGGGGGGAGCGATCGCTGGCATTGCAGGTGCGTTTTTTGCTTGGCAACTTAGTGCTATTTATCCTGATAACTTTCAGCCTCAACTCACCTTCGATGCTTGGATTATGGTGATTTTAGGTGGTTCTGGCAACAACATTGGTACGATTTTAGGTGCAGTCATTTACTTTGCTTACGATGCCTTGACACGGGAGTTTCTACCGAAGATTGTGCCTTTGGATGTAGAAAGGATTGGTGCATTTCGGATTATGGTCATTGGTCTGATTTTGATGGTACTGATGATTTGGCGGCCACAAGGTATCTTAGGCAAGAAGGAGGAACTTACCCTTGGTAAATAATCAGTCAACCCAATTACCTCTGTTAGCAGCGACTGGACTGTGTAAAAGTTTTGGTGGGATTCAAGCTGTGAAGGAGGCTAATATTGAAGTTGCTCAAGGCAGTATCACAGGCTTGATTGGCCCCAATGGGGCTGGAAAAACAACTTTATTCAATCTTCTGTCTAATTTTATTCGCCCTGATAAAGGCAGAATTATCTTTGATGGGGAACCAATTCATCAGTTACAACCTCATCAAATTGCCCAACAGGGTTTGGTGCGTACTTTTCAGGTTGCTCGTGCCTTGTCTCGCTTGTCAGTGCTAGAAAATATGTTATTGGCGGCACAAAAACAAACAGGTGAAAATTTTTGGCAGGTGCAATTTCAACCCCATATTGTGGCAAAGGAAGAAAAACAACTCAAAGAACGGGCAATGTTTTTATTAGAGTCCGTGGGGTTAGCCAAAAAAGCCCATGACTATGCTGGTGGTTTATCTGGGGGACAACGGAAACTACTGGAGATGGGACGAGCATTAATGACTAATCCCAAGTTAATTTTATTGGATGAACCGGCAGCTGGTGTGAATCCCCGATTAATAGATGATATATGCGATCGCATTGTCACCTGGAATCGAGACGAGGGTTTGACATTTTTAATTATTGAACACAACATGGATGTGATCATGTCCTTATGCGATCGCGTCTGGGTCTTAGCTGAAGGACAAAATCTAGCTGTTGGTCGTCCCGCAGAAATCCAAACAAATCCTCAAGTTTTAGAAGCTTATTTAGGACAATAGAGTTGGTGTATAAGTTTTGTGTGTATTAACAATTCACTCAGCTACATCCAGACAAAGATGGTGGAAATTGACTACAATCCTGAATAGGGATTAAAAGCAGCTAGATAAATGAATTACGAAATAGCGCGTAAACTCCTAATAGACCAAGGTATATCGGAGAACAATCCAGATACCTTGTTAAATCGTCTAAAACAGGGAAAACCACCTGTTCCAGGTCAAATTACTTCCGTCTTATTAGCCCTGAAAGTGGCTTTTGAAGCTTTAAAAGATTCACTAGCATTGGATAGAGACTTAGCTTATGCCCTCTATCAATTAGGGGTGAAAGGTCAACAATTATTTATTGTGGGCAGAAAAGCTGGGATTGATTGGCCACCCTTGCTGAAGGAAGACTTACAACGTATTTCTTTGGCTGTAGAAAGTATCTTTTCCGGCCAATGGCAAACCATGCCAACAGAAGTTAAGTTAAAAGATGAAGGATAGGTTAATTACCAACCTGTTTCCTTCTGTCTTCCTCCCAACCCTTTACTCCACACAAGATTAGCGGTTTCTCAATTCAGCTTCTAATTTATCTATATCTTCTTTGAGTAAAACGGTCATTTGACCTGTTAAAGGCTTACCTTCCTTGGGTTTAGCGACTTCTACCCAGTAGGCAAAACGATCGCCTAATCGCAATTGTCCCCGTAAAGCTTCTCGAATTGGTGTTTTTGCTAACCTCGCTTGGTTAATCGCACTTTCATTGGGGTACTCGTAAATCACCTGAGCACGATCATAATCTTGATAGATATCCAAACCGTAAATTACCCGTAAAGATTCTTGAAGACGTTGAAAAGAAACGCCATTGACTGCATCAAATAGGCTAATGCGTTCTGTGCGGATTGTACTCCGGTCTTTGGTAAAAGTTACCTTACCCGCTGGCAATACTGAAGCCTGAAAAGTGAATCTTTGTGCTGCTGTATCACTCTTATTCACTAGTAACTTTTCTCCACTGGTAGGGCGGAGGGTGGGATGGGACTGAATCCAAGTTGTTACCTCCTCTGTACTTTGCCCTGGTAAAGCTTGGGCAGGGAAATTAACTAAAATAGAGCCAGAGAGGCAAGAAAGGGAAAATAGAGATAAAAACGGGAATTTACGTAAAGATTTTTTTAGCATTTTTATGAGTACCAATTTCTAGATCCCAGGATTTTAATTAGCCTCAGTATTCAGGGCTATGTCAGTGACTCCGTGTCAGGTAGTTTGAAATTAAAACCCTTTGACAATTTATACCTCAACAAGTTGAAAATGTGTGATTTTTCTGGTGATATGGTGAGGGAAGAGGGTAGAAATGACAACAAGGGCAGACAAAATGCCTACCCCGTAAGAGTTTGACTATTGGTTTTGATTGTATTCACCAACTATTTTCTATCCAAGGGTTGCTGCTAAATCTTGTTCTGGAGTGGTGATGAGTTGAAGATTGTAGGTTTCGGATAGTAGCTTGACAACATTAGCTGACAGGAAAGCTGGAAGGGTGGGGCCAATGCGGATATTTTGGATACCTAAATACAGGAGAGTCAACAAAACAGCGATCGCTTTTTGTTCATACCAAGAGAGTACCATTGACAAAGGCAATTGATTGACATTAACACCAAAGGCATTAGCTAAAGCTACAGCAATTTGAATAGCAGAGTAAGCATCGTTACATTGTCCCACATCCAACAAGCGGGGAATGCCACCAATATCACCCAGATTTTTATCAAAGAAACGGAATTTACCACAGCCTAAAGTTAATACCACACAATCTTCTGGCATTTGTTCCACTAAATCCGTGTAATAATTCCGTCCCGGTTTTGCACCATCACAACCACCCACTAAGAAAAAGTGCCGAATCTTACCTGCTTTGACAGCATCAATCACAGCATCCGCTACTCCTAAAACGGCATTTCTCGCAAAGCCTGTGGTTACAGTGCCTTTATCTTGGGCTTCAGTAAATCCTGGTAATTCTAAGGCTTTATTAATAATAGGAGAAACATCGCTAATACTCACATGTCGTAACCCAGGATAACCCACAGGTCCCAAAGTAAATACTCGGTCTTTGTATCCTTCATGGGGAGGCATGAGACAATTAGTAGTCATAGCGATCGCACCAGGGAAATGTTCAAACTCATGGGTTTGATTTTGCCATGCTGTCCCGTAATGACCGTAAAGGTGGGGATATGCCTGTTTTAGTTGGGGATAACCATATGCTGGTAGTAATTCACCGTGAGTGTAAACTTTAATATCTGTTCCTGCGGTAGCTGCGAGAATAGCTTTCAAAGCTAATAAATCATGTCCAGAAACGAGAATAGCTTTACCAACTGTTTGCCCCAGGGGTACAACTGTAGGAGTTGGATGACCAAAGGTTTCCGTATTACCAGCATCCAGCAGTTCCATGGCTTTGAGGTTCATTTCCCCGACCTTCAGGGCTAAATTTAACCAATCTTCCAGGGTTTTATCTTGAGTATCTAATGTTGCTAAAACTTCATGACAGAATTTATACAAGCCTTCATCATGTTGATTAAGTTCTAAGGCATGGAAAGCGTAAGCTGCAACGCCCTTGAGTCCATATAAAACTGTGAGTTTAAGAGAGAAAATATCAACATTTTGAGCAGATTGACTAATGAAGGCAAATTCTAAATCTTTACCTTGCTGAATTTGTTGGCTTTGGTCACTTGCGGGTAAAAAACTAGTAATAGCGGATTCAATCACCTTGTGACCTGTAGCTTGAATTTGCAACTTCAAACTTTCGCGCAGAGCGATCGCTCGATTCACAAAAGTCATAAAATCAGCAGTAGTAAAATTGACGTTCGTCAATGTTGCAAACAGCATTTCACAGGTAAATTCATCACTGCTGCGGGTACCAATTCCCAGAGATTTGGCCTGTAGTGCTACTTGAGAAAGCCCCCGTAAACAATGCACTAGCAAATCTTGTAAAGCATCAACTTCAGGACTTTTACCGCACGCACCCCACTGATGACACACATCTCCACGGGTAGTTTGTTCACACTGGTTGCAGAACATAGTTCCTTCCTCAAATCTCTATGCTTCCAGCGTATTGATTTCAGTTGAGGAAATCCTTGACTTAAGTCAATTGTGGTTGTGAAGTTTGGTAAAGCTGTTGTTCCGACAAGGTGAATGAATTTTCAGGTTTAAATTTTGCTAAGCGGTTGTACCAGTGATAATCCCAGAACTTCCAAACCCCAATGTTCAAACCAAGGAACTGCAACCCCACAACGCATTTTCGTCAGAAAGAACTTTTCAAAGACTGTTTTACTCCAACTGACCCAGCGTCCTTCCATGGCCACTGCTCGTCTGCGTTTTCCGGTGATAGGATTGGGTAAAACTTGGTCTGCTAAAAAGGCAATTCCTGTATCACCAAAATCCGCTAAACAAAGTGCTTCCAAAGTAGGAGTCACTAAAGGAGCAGAAATTACGCCCAACTCTACACCGATATTATGAGCCACAGCCATACCCATAGCTTCCGTCATTTGTCCTGTTTTTGGCACACCAATGGGAATGGGAGTGATTTCTGGTGGTTTGAGTTGAGTAGTTACTCCCACACTATAAATTGAGGGAAATTGAGGATGTTGATAAGTAGGTAGTACAGGTAAAAAGCCCTTTTTATCACTTAAATCAGGTGCTTCTCGTAAAAAACGCGCTCCCCGAAATGGCGGTAATAGCATAGCGTAAGCATAAGGTAGAGTGCAACCATCAGCCAGCAAAATTTTGTCTGATTCAATTTGACTAATAGCTGCATTTTCAAATACTTCAATTTCTCTTTGGTAAAGTAATTTTTTTACCAATTCCGCAGAATTGGCCATACCGCTAATTCCCAAATGTCCCACATAAGGTTCTGGGGTGACAAAAGTAATGGGGACTTGATTTCTCAACCCGTATCGTCGTAACAGCCAATCTGCTAGTAACGCAAACTCGTAAGCAGGGCCAAAACAACCTGCACCTGGTATTGCTCCCACTACCAAAGGACCCGGATTTTGGAGAAACTTTTGCCAAGCCGTAGCAGCTTTGAGTGCGTGAGCAGGATTACACACCGATTGCACATATCCAACTTCTTCTTGTAGACCTGGTACTGCATCTAAAGCTAACTCTGCACCTGTAGCAATCACCGCATAATCATAGGAAATTACTCTCTCTCCTACAATCACTTGCTTTGACTCTGGCAAAATTTGGCTAACTCCTCCTAAAACCCATTCAATACCTCTATTTTTTACGAGTTTTTCTACATCTAACTGAATATGCTCAAGTGATTTTAAACCTAAACCTACCCAAGGAAGAGAAGGAATAAATGTAAATTTAGGGGTATTGGAAATCAGTGTAATTTGATGTTCTGGTGGCAAAATACGCCGCATTTCATAGGATGTGGGTAATCCCCCAATTCCTGCACCAATTACAATAATTCGAGCCATAGTACCCCCATGAAATAAATATAGCTAGTGCCACAGAGGACTTCCACAACAGCTAAGAAGTTTACTTAATTCTGCTCTCCTGGTCATCTGCGACTGAATATCTCGCAAATTTTGCTTATTAAACTATTTTAGCATATAACTATCAAATGAGATAGTAGTATATTTGGCATTAATAATGGTGAAGATTGTCAGTATTTTGCGTAATCTTCGTGAGAATGTACTGATGATACTCCTACTTGATAAACTGACAGCAATTTTCAGGTAAATGAACCACAAAACAAAGTTTAAAACCCTTTTACAGTCGTTGTATGCAACTTCTCTACTGTGGTCTCACTAGATGAAAACTGCTGTCAACTCAAAACATTAAAATAGGGTATATCACGTACACAAATCAAAGTTCTGGCTTTTGAACTTGATAGTATTTCTACTGATAAAATTCAGTCATAAATTCAATATTTATGCTATGGTTAAATATTCCAATAATTATTAATTTTAGGTATATAGTTCACAAAAATAAACATTAAAATATGATGTTTTTCCGTCCTTTTGTAATTGCTTCTAGCTTAATCGTTAGTCCCCTTGCTACCATTGATTTTGGATCTGCATTTAGTCACTCGACCCATTAGCCAATTTGAATTTTTCTTAGAAACTGATTCATTAGTTGATGTATTAGTTAATGGTAGATTAGAACGGACTTTACAGTTACGAGCAGGACGGCAAGATATCCGCAATTTACCTTTGAATGGGGGTACTAATGATGTAGAATTAGTGATTAAAGATGATGTGGGTCGTGTGCAAAGATTAAATTTTTCTAATCCGGTTGATGGGGATTTATTAGCACCTGGAGTACAGCAATTCGCCTATAGTTTGGGTGTTCCATCTGCTGATATTTCAGGTAATCGCACCTATGATTTTACTCAACCGATTTTGACTTTATCCCATCGTTTATGTATAACCAATCAGTTCACTTTAGGCAGTTATTTACAAGCAGATTTGCATCAACAACTTGCTGGTTTAGAGAGAATTTTCGCCACCAATTATGGTAACTTTGTCTGGTCACGTTCTCTTAATAATAGTTTTGCTTTATTGATTCCAAAAGATAGCGTGAGAGGTCAAGAAATCGGTATTAATCCTAGTTCCGGTGGCTATACCACCCGCATTGATAATTTAGGATTTGGTGTAGTCCCCAATTTAAGTCCTTATAATATTTCTACTGTGATCATTGATGCGCCAAATTTACCTGTGGGAATGGATTTAGGAAATCGTGCTATCAAAATTTTACCCACTTATAGCAGTGGTACAGTGGTGCGAGTGGGAACAGATGCCACAGTTTTCTTGCGAGGAGTATTATTGAATAGTGATGGTGAACCTATTTCTTTACAATCAGCACAGATTGTTGCTGTGGGCGATCGCAATTGGCAACCAGTTACTATATTCACCAATCGAGCAGGTAAGTTTGCTACTTCGGGATTAAAACCAGGACGCTATGAAATTCGCTTATTTACCAACCCTCCAGCCTTGATTCCCTTTGCAATTCCATCTGATGCCAAGGGAATATACAATATTGGTACGCTGAAAATTCCTTCCAAGTAAAGGTTTAATCCCACACTTCACTATTGCTATCTAAAACTTATAGCTCATAGATGTCCATAAATATGATTCCTGTGATGGAGAAATTTACGGATTTTTTCTCACGCAGAGGCGCAGAGGCGCAGAGAGTAAGAGAGGAGTTAGGAGCAGGTTTTTAATTTAGATAAAACAGGTTGGGTGGAAACAATATGTTTATCTAAACCTAGTTTTCTAGGTTTAATTCCGAGTGCTAGTCCGATTAGTTCTGTGATGTAGAGAATAGGCAGAGAATAGGAAACATTATATTTTTTCTCAATATCTGGCTGTCTCAGTTCTAGGTTGGTAGAACATAAGGGACAAGCTAAAACAATACAATCTGCTTCTAGAGATTTGGCTTCATCTAATAATCGCTTGGTGAGTTCAAAGGCAACATCTTCTTTTGGGACTAAAATCGGACCGCCACAGCATTTAGTTTTAGATCGGAAATCAACTACTTCAGCCCCGCAAGTTTGCGCTAATCTATCCATAGACATGGGAAAAACAGGAGAGTCCCAACCGGTGATATTTTCTGGTCGAGTTAATAGACAACCATAATAACAAGCTACTTTTAAACCATGTAGAGGTTTTTTAATCCGGGTGGAAATATCTATATCATTCGCGAGAACATCTACAACATTCCTAACTCTGATGTTGTTTTCAGATACAGATATTCCCATATCTCCAAGAATAGCAGTAATTTTTTGCCGTTCTTGGTTATTTTCTAAGGCTTTAGCTGCTTTGGCTGATTTGTTATAACAACCAGAACAAGCTGCTAACAAATCCTGATTTTGTTGTTGTGCTAAAACGACATTTCTGGCAGCTAACGCCATACCTACATCATGAGAAACACCACCTGCGACAGAACCACCACAACAAGACCAGTCCTGAAGTTCTTGCAGTTCAAATCCCAATTCTTGCATTACCACTTTGGTGGATACATCAAACTCTTTTGCAGTGCTATGCAGACTACATCCGGGATAGTAAGAATATTTCATTTTTGCTCTGCCTTTGTTAATGCTTGATTAAACTTTTCTGGTTCTTGGACTTTTGCTGGTAAGGGGGATAATTTACCTTTGAAGGCTAATTTCATACCTAATTTTACCTGTGCTAACATGGCTTCAATACCGCCATATTTCTGCATCAGTTCTGGTTCAAAGAGGATGCCTCTTTTCTTGATTAACTCCACAAATATTTGATTAAACCGGGTAGAATCATTATTGATACCTTGACGAATAGCGATCGCTTTCACAGCCTCAATCACATCCGCAGGTTGCACACCACGGGGACAACGAGAAGTACAAATTTGGCAAGAAGTACATAACCACAGACTATTACTGTTTAACACCTTCTCCCATTCCCCCCGTTGCACCATCAACACCAAACTTCTCGGCAAAAGATCCATCAAATCTGCATTAGTACAACCGCCGCTACAAGTGCCACACTGCATACAAGCAGCAATAGCCGCATTTTCCCCACCCTCCGCCAAAACCTGATCCAAAAACAGACGGTTCATCTTATCCCCATCAACCTGACGGTCTGTTTTAATGCCAAAAAAACATTTTTTTGCTGCCATTTCCTTACCCTCACTGAAATGATGCGAAAACCCCTCATTCCTCTTATTAATCTCAGGACTCACGCAAGAACCCTCTCAAACTCTCTTTTCTGTGCGTTCTCTGCGCCTCTGCGGTTCGTTTTCTTCAATTAATAGCGCAAGCATAAACACAGTTAGCACTACCAACAAAAGCAGCAACTTCCGCCGCAGCAGACCTACCATCAGTGATAGATTCAACAATAGCCTTCGGACCAGTAGCTGTACCCGCCAGAAAAATTCCCGATCTAGGAGAAGCATTATTAGAGTATTGTTGATGAGCAGTAGTGTAAAAGCGATCGCATCCCACTTTTAGCCCCGCAACTTCTGATAAATCCGAATTTCCCTCCATCCCCACCATTAACACCAACATATCCACCGTCAACCGCATCGGTTTACCGATTAAAGTATCTTCCACCCGCAACAATAAACTACTATCCGGCTTCTCATTCGCTTCTGACAACCGACCGCGAATAAACTGCACTCCATACTTTTCTTGAGAGGTGCGGTACAGTTCCTCATAACCGCGACCAAATACCCGAATATCCATATAAAGACAATAAATTTCACAATCGGGAATTTGTTGTTTAATTTCTATGGCTACTTTGATGGCATTAGTACAACAAACTCTGGAACAGTAATTATTATTTACCTTTTGATCCCGTGACCCGACACAGTGGACAATAGCTAACTTTTTAGGAATTTTACCTGCGGCGGTTTTTACAGTTTGATACTTGAGCATGGCATCTAGTTCTACGGAAGTGATAGAGTTATCGTAGATGCCATATCCATATTCTTCTTTAAAGGCAGCATCAAAATGTCTAAATCCTGTGGCGACCAAAATTGCTGCTGCATCCAATTTTTCACCGCTAGATGTTGTTACCTGAAAGTCGGGTGCTGAACCTTCAATTTTAGTCACGGTTGTATTTTTTAAGATTCTAATTCCATGTAGTTCACCTTTCAACTGGGCAATTATTTCTGAAGCATCGGTAAAATCAGGAAATACCTTATACCAGTTTTTGACGTGACCGCCTAGTTCTGATTCTTTTTCAATGAGAACTACATCATGACCTAAGTCTCTGAGTTTACCAGCAGCAGCCATCCCTGCAACACCGCCACCTATTACTACTACACTTTTATTCATAGTTTTTATCCTTACTTACGTTGTTGAGCAAAAATATTCAATTAATTCTTGTGGGGTAGGCATCTTGCCTGCCCTTAAACTCGGACGGGCTAGAGAGCCACTCCCACAAGATTGGATAATTTACTTGTTGGAAGTCTGTTAGAAGGAGTTTCCCTGCCTCCTACTTTCTTAAAATGGCCGTCTCCGTTCTTCCGCAGTTTTGGATTTGTCGTAGGGAATGCCAATCATATCTAGCAACGGTTCTATAGCTACGGCTTTGGCGTTCAAACCACAATCCTTGAAGGGGTCATAACCTAACAGCAACCCTGTCAGTTGGGCGTAGTCAAGGATACTGACGTTAAACTCTTCTTCCAAGACATCCTTGATTGTTCCTTGTTCAGCATCGAGGAATACTGTACATCCGGGACAGTTGGTAAGAATGAGTTTGCAGTCAGGATGGCTTTCTGTTAAACTCTTTAATTTTTTATAGACAGAACCGGCGGTGTAGTCTCGATTTTCTGGGAAAGCACATTGTCTAAAACCCATTCCACAGCAATGTCTTCTTTCGGGATAATCAACAATCTCTGCACCAAAGGCTTCTAGCATCCCCACTAATACCTGGGGAAACTCAGCCCCTCCCATTGCTTCTTCGGGGAAAATTTTGGCATAGTGACAACCAACGTGGTCTGTGGCTTTAATACCTTTGAGGCTATACTTTGCTTTGGCAGCTAGTTTATGACGATTGGCAAAAAAGACATCGGACGCATGAACTACAGAAGGTCTACCACCAGAAACGTGAGGTATCCACAAATCCCTTCCCGTGGTTGCTTTTAAGGTTTTTTCTGTGTATTCTCTTAATTCTGGTTCTTCTTCCCACAGTTTGATCATTTCTGTGTAGTTGGCAAAGGAAGTGACACAAAAGGAGAAGAGATTATCTACACCTAAATCATGATGAGCAACAGAAAAGTTTCTCGCTGCCATCACCATTTGGGTTTCTAAGTTGGAAACATCGCCATGATAACCGATCGCTCCACAGGAAGTATGTCCTGGTGCTTCTCGTAACTCCATCCCCAGGTCGTTTTTGAGGATTTTATAAGCGATACCTTCTGTGTAAGGAGCAGCACTTTGCAGAAAACAACTACGGAAACATCCCCACACTTTTCCGCCTGGTTCATCTACTGTTGGTACGGCTTTTTGATGTCTTTCCCAAGCTTTGGCTTTTCCTGCTAATTTCATTACTGGTTTACTCCTTTCATGTTGTAATATTGCGTCTGGCTTATACAGCAACTTGCGGGTAAATAAACCACATTTTTTTCTCACGCAGAGACGCAGAGGCGCAGAGAGGAGTCAAGAGTGTGGTTTAAATAAATCGTGTAAAAGTTGGGAAATCTCAATTGGGAACGGTATAATTTCTGCTATCTCCGGTTTCTAGCCAGGTTTGCCAGTATTTCTCTACTTCGGCTTTACTTCCCAGTTTCTTTTCCATACCTTTTTCCACTGCATCCATTAAAGAAACGGCACCGGTGGTTTGATAAATTGCTCGCACTTCTTCTAAATCTTTTTCGGGAATCATCCGGTGGGAACCAGGGCTATTTTCCTTATTCATTGGTACGTCCCACCATTGGCGCATTTCGGCCATGTGTTCATAATAGTATTCCCAGTTTTCACCGAGTTCGGGAAAGTGTGAGGGTGTAATATTTTCTCCCAGCAAGGTATAACCACGTTTTAAGACGTTTTCCCCAAATACCCGTTTGGCGATTAATTGCTGTCTGCCTTTTTCTGATTCTGCAAAGTAACCGTGACGAATGGAAAGACGACGCAAAGCAAGTATAACAGCGGCTGTACTATTACCCCGTGGACATCTGGTTTTACAGGAAAAACATTGTCCGCAATACCAAATTTTGTCGGATTTCAATAATTCTTCAATCAGTTCATCATCTTCTGACTGCACCAGATTCATCACTTCTCTAGGGGAATATTCATTAAACTCTGCGGCTGGACAAACGGCAGTGCAAACCCCACAATTTAAGCAGGCATTCATGCCATGCTGGTACAGAATATCTCTTTTAAGCTCGTTAAATAATTGCCCCATAAATAAAACCCTATAGACAAAGTAATTGGTAATTGATAATGCGTAATCATGACCCCTTGTCTAAAGGTAGGGGCAATGAGATAGATGGAAAGAACGCAGATATTCTCCCCAAAATCCAAAATGGTATACGCGGTGACTGATATCTAGCTTGGAACCTGGAAACTGATATTAACCAGCATTTAAATCGACTTGTTTTTAATATAACCATATGGTTATATATTAGTCAATATACTTTGAGTGGTTTTTGTAATTTTTTAGGCAGGTTTATTTTTGGATTTTTTCTGTCTCTCCACTAGACATTACAAGATTATTACCATATAGTTATACTATAAACAAAAAGATAAGAAGATAATCTATCAGGAGGCAGGCATTATGTTATTTCGCCAATTATTTGATGCAGAAACAAGTACATATACTTATTTAATTGCTGACAGGGTGACGAAAGAAGCGATTTTAGTTGACCCAGTATTAGAACAAGTAGAACGGGATATTAAGTTACTTAAAGAACTAGGACTAACGCTGAAATATTGCTTAGAAACCCACATCCACGCTGACCATATCACTGGAACGGGTAAATTACGGGAAATGACAGGTTGTTTGGGAGTTGTACCAGAAAACGCCCATGCTGCTTGTGCAGACAGGTTTATTAAGGATGGGGAAGTATTGGAATTAGGAAGTATGAGAGTAGAGGCTATTCAAACTCACGGTCATACTGACAGCCATAATGCCTATCTGGTGAATGGTACTCATCTATTCACAGGAGATGCGCTGTTGATTCGTGGTTGTGGCAGAACAGACTTCCAAAGCGGGAATGCAGGTGCGATGTACGATGCGATTACCCAAAAACTGTTTACTTTACCTGATGAAACTTTAGTTTATCCTGGTCACGACTATAAAGGTTTGACTGTTTCCACTATTGGGGAAGAAAAGCAGTTTAATCCCCGGTTGGTAGGACGCACCCGTGATGAGTTTATTGCATTAATGGCGAATCTGAATTTGCCGAATCCGAAAAAGATTATGGAAGCAGTACCAGCTAATCAGCGTTGTGGTAATGCTGCTTAATTTTAGCTCACGCAGAGACGCAGAGAGAAACAAGAGAATTGAGGAGAGAATTTCATGGCTACTTCCGGGTTGAAAACTTTGCAAACTATTGATGCTCAAACTCTCAAACAGTTACTTGAGCAAGATATTGTGACGCTAATTGATGTACGAGAACCTGGTGAGTATGCAGGAGAGCATATTCCTGGTGCAAGATTGGTTTCTCTTTCTCAGTTTGACCCGCATAAGGTTCCTCAAGATGAAGATACAACGGTGGTTCTTTACTGTCGTTCTGGGAATCGCTCAAAAATGGCTGCTCAAAAGCTATTTGATGCGGGTTTTAACGCTGTTACTCATTTAGATTCGGGATTGGGTGCATGGAAAGCTGCTGGTTATGCTACGAAAATTAACCGTAATGCACCGATTAGTTTAATGCGTCAGGTGCAAATTGTCGCAGGGTCTTTGGTGTTTACAGGGACGGTACTGGGTGCTTTTGTTTCTCCCTGGTTTTTGATTCTCAGTGGTTTTGTGGGTGCGGGTTTAATGTTTGCAGGTATTACAGATACCTGTATGTTGGCTATGTTGTTAGCGAAGCTACCTTATAATCAACGGAGCAGTGTATGACGTGGGTGATTGGTCATTTACTGGCTGCCTGTATTGGGTTAAGCTTGGGTTTGATCGGTGGTGGTGGGTCGGTGTTAGCGTTGCCGATTTTGGTTTATGTGATGGGTGTACCACCAAAATCTGCGATCGCTATGACTCTGGTAATTGTCGGTACTGTGAGTATACTCGGCTTGATACCCCACTGGCGAGCTAAAAATGTCCGCTTTAAGACTGCTTTGATTTTCGGTTCTACAACGATGGTGGGGGCATTTCTGGGGGCTAAAATTGCTACCCTGCCAATTATTACCGACGCTGTGCAAATGACCTTGTTTGCCGTGACAATGTTTTTGGCAGCAGTGTTTATGATTCGTCGTAGTTCTCAGTCTGTGATGACAGAGGAAGATTTGGCAGGTTATCCCCAACCAGTCTGCAAGTATTGTTGGTTGTGGTTAATGACGGAAGGTTTAGGTGTGGGGGTGTTAACTGGGTTAGTTGGTGTGGGTGGTGGGTTTGCGATCGTTCCGGCTTTGGTATTGTTAGGAAAAGTACCTATGAAAAAGGCAATTGGAACATCGTTACTCATTATTATCTTCAATTCAATTACAGGCTTTTTAGGTTATCTGGGAAATGTTTCCCTTGATTGGAATTTGATGTTTTCCTTTATTATTGCTGCTAGTTTGGGAACAGTTCCCGGTGCGTATTTTGCTCAATATGTGCCAGCGCAAAAACTTCAGAAAACCTTTGGTTATTTTCTGTTAGCAGTTGCGGCTGTAGTGTTGGTACAAAATCGTCATACACCTCAATCTTCTAAGGTGTCAAATCATAATTCTGCCAAGATGGTAGCCCGGAGTTTTCGGACTAAGGTGTATTGAGGTGTTCTAGCCGAGTTAACCATTTCCCCAGTTTTCAGGGAGATATTTAACCCAAAAAATAGGTACAGAAATTACATCTAAAGTTTCAATAATGAAATCTAGCTTGTAAGAAATCAATTCTGTCATCACTAATTAGATAAACAATTCGATGTTCTTGAGTAAGTCTTCGTGACCACGCATCTGAATCTAAATATTTCAGAGGTTCTGGTTTACCAACACCAGTAAAAGGATCTCGCATAATTGCTTCAATTAAATCAAAAGCACGGAGCGCAGTTTTACGGTTTGTCTCCACCCAATAAACAAGGTCTTCCCTAAATTCTGGATGAAAGACAGCATCCCGAACTTTAATTTCTTGGGGTTTGGGTTCATTCTTCTTCTGTGTCAATTCCCAACTCCTGACGTAGTTCGTTGATACTTTGGGGATTTAAAGTTCTAGTTTTTGCTCTTTCTAAAGCTGTTAAAAGACGCGCTGCATTGTTTGGTGAGCGTAGTAAATGAGTGGTTTCTAATAAACTTTCTAATTCGTCAGCAGCAATTAAGGCGACATTTTCACCTTCTGGTCGGGTAATAATCATTATTTCTCTATCTGCAACTACTTGAGCGCAGATGTCAGCTAGGTTATTACGAGCATCGGTTAAGTTTGTTTGGTTGGACATGGTGGAGTTTTTCCTCATGCTGTAGCTGATATTTTTTAATTTTATCAGTTTGCTTTCTAACCCTTCTGGGAATGAATTCCCAGGCTCATAGCGGAAGTCCGTTTTAACGGACTCAAAGATTAGTTTATAATATCAC
The DNA here is from genome assembly GCF_014698825.1 of Richelia sinica FACHB-800. Lineage (GTDB taxonomy): Bacteria > Cyanobacteriota > Cyanobacteriia > Cyanobacteriales > Nostocaceae > FACHB-800. The sequence goes on along the minus strand of NZ_JACJTT010000029.1, from coordinate 50,306 downwards.
ATTTTAACCATTTAATAAATTCTTCTAATCCTTTAAAAATATTAGAGTAATTTTTTGTAACTTGTAACCGTTCTTCCAATTCTGGAAAATCATTTAATATGTCTTCATTTGCAATATTCAAATAAAATATAATAGGAAGAAAAATTTTTTTGAACTCATCTATAGAAATATGATGATGAGGTTGATCTAGAGAGAAGGGACTTACATGAACAAAATTAGATAGATACTTGTACAAAAACTCATATCTTGCCTCAATTTTTTGTTTGTACTGTTCATATCCATTATTTAACTCTATAAATCTTTTTAAAAGTATTTTTTTATGGCTTATAAAACATCCATTTGTATCAATAACAGCTTCTTTAAATCTTTCAGAAAATAACTGTTTATCTTGAATTTTTTTATATCGTTTATTTTTTTCATTCTCAATTTTTATTTGTTGGTAAAATTCATTATTTATAATATCTTCTTTTAATTCATCTAATTCTTCCTCTAGCACTTGGAAATCTCTCATTATATCTATGTTTTCTGCTTTTAATTTTTTAATCATGTCTTGTTTTTCAAAATTTCCATAAGATTTAAATATGAGATATCTAAATTCAAACTCACTGTCACTAATACCAGCTTCAGATGTTAAATAATAAAAGTTCCTATAAGATTCAAATATACCTCTTGTAAGAATTGCTACTGATGGAAAATCAACATTCTGTGGATCTTCACGACTTTGATTTAACATTTTAAAGATAGTTGTACTAGTAGATTTCATGTTGTACAAAATCTTATACCTTAATTTATTTTTATCATCTAATCTTTCGTATTTTGTGTATAAAAAATTAAAAACTTCATTTGTTAGACAGAGAGATGATTGGAAAATATCTAATAGTTCTGAGTATAGTGCCGAGTAATTCATAACTTGTTATTTTTGAAGGGTTACTGTGAAAATTTAGATCCATGATTAACTAAAAAAATGGGAATACTTGCCAAGAGGATGCTTTCTCAATGCCGTTCAAACATCAATAAGTCTAATCCTAACCCTAACTTTTCCTGCTTAATAAGTCTAAGTATAGATATTTATTTTTGCAATTATCCTGTTTGATTTTGTCTCATAAACATAGCTTGGTTAATCACTAATTTGTAATTAAAAATAATCGAGAATTAATAATAAAAATGCTGATTTTGTGTAAATTTTGAAAAATAATTAGTCTTTTAATTTTCTTTTTCGATTTGGAGGCTTAGTTTGCTCACCTGTCATTGGGTCGAATTCTCCTATATGTTTTTTATCGCTTTTTCTATATTTTTCAACATTGCCTGTTTCCGTATCCTCTTCATATATAAAAGATTTACATTCCCATCTTTTTCTTTTCCCACCACCTCCTTGAACAAAAGTTTTTGGTTTAGTAGAAACAGCATTAGGAAATGCTGGCAGTTTTTTTGTACTAATTCTAGTAAAAGTTTTGTCTGAGTCAGGAGGACTGTTTTTTGTAGGTGGACTGTTACTTGCAGGTGTGGTGTTACCTGGGTTGGTATTACAACTTTGCCGATGCCTTTGTCGCTTTTTGCTCATTGTGCCTTCTAGACAAAAAAGTTGCTAGTGGCACTGAAAAAGGCAAGCTCTATCCTTCCCGCACAGTCCTTGGGTTAGAGTGCTGGCAAGTATTCCATATTGAAAGTCTTACCAGATACCCTCTGCCAGATCGGGAATCCCTAGAGGTAAGACTCATTTTCAAGGTTCGGATTAGACCTATGTAGTTCAGTATAATACAAGAGGTTAAGATGTGCAATTTGAAATTATAAAATTATTACCCATAAGTAGATGATGGATGTAAGTAAATATTCCCAAAAACTCTAGTATGTATATTTTGCTTACTGCAACAGAAACATAAAACAAACGGTATCCATATGAAATTATTGGTTATAACGATTTTGCTATTCCCGAATAATATTTATTGACGTTCCGCTATCAAAACCTTAAAGATATTGTAGATAACCATGAATGTAAAACTTGTTGAGTCATTTGTAGAAATTGTTTCCAAATTAACTCCCCAATAACAACAACTGTTTCAATAAAAGCTGATTACTCAGCATTTAAACTTACAAAATAAAAAACTCTTAACGCCTAAAGAAAGATTAAAAATTTGGCAATGGTGGATAGAAAAATTTCCCGAAAGCTCTGTTAATCTTACTGATGAAGCACTCCGTCGAGAAAATATTTATGATAATTGAGGAAGATGAGAAATTACTTATTATATTCCCATATTCTGCTACTTTTAAATACTGTTAACCACCCATTTTATTTAAACAAATACCAATTAGATAGCCATATAATGGCTTTCCATTCGTTAATCATAATTGTGAACTTTCGTAAAGTTTGCTATCAAATAATTTAACCTATTAAATAACCTGCTAAGAGTCTATAAGCTAGTCATTGCAGCAATTTCGGTACGTTCTTGGTGTTGTGAAAAAATCCTATATCGCCACCACATATAAATATTTTCTGGAGGAATTCCGTATATCTCACTATTGGAAGTGATTATATATATGGACTATATCTGTTTTTATACGTTCCCATTGTAGGAGCTACGGTAATGGGTTTATTTGAGAAATTACGTGGTGAATTTGTAGACATTATCGAGTGGCTAGATTCAACTAACGATACTATTGTTTACCGTTTTGAGCGGCATAACAACCAAATCAAAATGGGTGCAAAACTTACGGTTAGACCAGGACAACTGGCTGTTTTTGTCAATGAAGGACAAGTGGGGGATGTATTTCAACCTGGGATGCATACACTCTCTACACAAAACCTGCCTCTACTCAGTACCCTGATGGGTTGGCAGTATGGTTTTGATTCTCCTTTCAAAGCAGAAGTTTATTTTTTTAGTACCAAAATATTTACTAATCTCAAATGGGGAACTTCTAACCCCCTAACTATTCGTGACCCAGAACTAGGCCCTGTGCGGTTGCGAGCTTATGGTAATTATAGTATTCGGGTGATTGAACCCAAGAAGCTCTTACAGGAGTTTGTTAGCACTGATGGTTTGTTTCAAGTAGATGAAATCAGTGAGCATCTCCGCAATGTCATTCTCACTTCCTTTGCTAGTTGGGTGGGAAGCGATCGCACTCCTCTGTTAGATTTTACGTCTCAGTATCGTAATATGGGGAATAAAGTGCGCGATGGCATCCAAGCTGAAATCCAAAATTATGGCATTGAGTTAACACAACTACTAATCGAAAATATTTCCCTACCACCAGAAGTAGAAGCAGCATTGGATAAACGAGCTTCCATCGGGCTATTAGGAAATATGCAGCAATACACTCAATACCAAGCTGCCAATGCCATAGAACAGTCAGCCCAAAATCCTGGTGGTGGAAATGCAGGTTTAGATTTTGGTGTGGGAATGGCCATGGCACAGCAATTAGCCAATACAATGCAGCCCTCTTTTCAAGCTCCTGCACCACCCCCAGCACAAAACCAAATGCAAGCTCCCCCTCCACCACCTGCACCACCCCCAGTCCAAACCCAGTGGTACCTATCTAGCAATGGTCAACGGTTGGGGCCTTTTACCACTGAACAACTTTTACAACAGGGTTTAACCGGCCAGACTTCTGTATGGCGTGCAGGAATGCAAGACTGGCAACAAGCATCTACATTACCAGAATTATCTTCTGTTTTGGCTGCACCTCCACCACCACCCCCAGTCCAAACCCAGTGGTATATATCTAGCAATGGTCAACGGTTGGGGCCATTTACCACTGAGCAACTGGTACAACAAGGTTTAACTGCTCAAACCTTCGTTTGGAAGAATGGTATGCAAGATTGGCAAGCAGCTACCCAAGTCTCAGAATTAGCTGCTCTCTTGGCATCTGCACCACCACCACCACCCTTGTAATCTCAAATTTAGATGAAGCTGCATAGAATAAAATACCAAAAATAATTGACCGCAAATCAAGATAGTATCAATGATTTTAGGTTTCTTTGCAGCTTCACATACAATCAGCATCAGCTAATTACTTGATTTATCGTCCTTCACTCTTCGCTACTTCCTGCTGTTTGAATCCTAATTATGAATAATCCTGCTTCTATCAATAAATACACATGCTCTAACTGTGGTGCAGATTTGGCTTTTAATCCTATTCAAGGGGTGCTCAAATGTGATTACTGTGGTCATGAAGAAGTAATTAGCCAAACTAAAGAACAACCACAAGAAAGGTCTTATGAAGCACATATTAATAATAGTAAAGTTCGCTTAGAAAAATTATCTGCAACCGCTGTAGAAGTCAATTGTGCTGATTGCGGTGCAAATATTACTTTTGAACCACCAAAAGTAGCTGGTTCATGCCCTTTTTGTGCTGCTAAAATTGTCGCACAACCAAAACTTGCTGACCCAACCATAGCACCAGAAGGAATTGTCCCTTTTTCTCTTGGTCGTCAAGATGCTAGGAAGAATTTGCAAAAATGGATGAAGGATCTTTGGTTTGCTCCTAATGATTTGAAGCAGTTAGCACAACCAGAAAAGATTCAAGGGGTATATTTGCCTTTTTGGACTTACGATACTCAAACTCTCAGTTCTTATTCTGGACAAAGGGGAGATTATTATTATGTGACGGAAAATTATACAGAAAAAAATGACAATGGGGAGGAGGTGACAAAAACTCGACAAGTTAAACATACCCGCTGGACTTCAGTATCTGGTATGGTGAATCGCAGTTTTGATGATGTGCTAGTACCAGCTACCAAATTAGTTGATGTTGGTAATCTCAAAGCTTTGGAACCTTGGAATTTAAAGGAATCATTGCGAGCTTACGAACCATCCTATTTAGCAGGTTTTGAAGCACAGCGATCGCAAGTTACTCTCGAAGAAGGGTTGACAGAGGCAAAAAAGACCATTGACAATGAAATTAATTACTCTGTGAAGCGAGATATCGGTGGTGATGAACAAGAGGTTTATAATATTTCCACTGATTATCAAAAAATCTCTTTTAAACATATTTTATTACCAGTTTGGCTAGCTTCTTATCGTTACAAACAACGCCAATTTCAAGTGCTGATTAACGCTCAGACTGGAGAGGTACAAGGTGAAAGACCCTACAGTACCATGAAGATTTTATTAGCTGTTTTAGGTGGGGCTTTTGTCACTGGAATTATCATCCTGATTATCCTTTGGCTAAGTAATAGATAAGCAGTGAATTTGTTAGTTAATCTTCACCAAATTTTAGAGGGTTTGTTGTCGAGTAACGCAACACAGCATCAATAATTTAACAATAATTCTAAATACAGCAGATTGCAAATCAATGAGGCAAAAACTGAAACCCAAAACTCAAACAGCAACCATGTTTTGTCTCCTGCTTTCTGCTGTATGTTAGACTAGGGAATAACATACCTAAAAAATTACTTATATTTCGTCATATACATTAACATCTTATCTATGACTGATTTAGTAAAAATCATTAAAATAAAATTATTGCCATAGCTCTTGTAAGTATACCCCTTAATCTTTTATATCATCAGAATTATGACTGTTACTGAACGGGTTTTAGAAGTTAAACATTTTCTCCAGAAAACACCAATATTTCAAAATATCCTAGACGAACAATTGCAAGCAGTTGCAAATATCGCTATTCCTCAAACCTATAAAAAAGGTGAAAATTTATTTTGGGAAGGAGAAGCAGCTACAGGTTTTTTCATAGTCAAATCTGGGAGAATTAAGGTTTTTAAAGTCGCAAATACTGGGAAAGAACAAATCCTCCATATATTCGGTACCGATGAATATTTTGCAGAAGTACCCGCTTTTGATGGGGGAAACTTTCCTGCATCAGCAGCAGCAATGGAAAATGCAGAAGTCATATTCATACCCAGAACAGCATTTTTCATGGTTTTGCAGCAACATCCTACATTAGGAATCGCTATGCTAGGAACCTTTGCCCGCCATTTACGACAATTAACTCACCTAGTTGATACCCTTTCTTTTCAAGAAGTACCAGAAAGACTGGTAAATTATTTATTAAAGTTGAGTCAGCGTTATGGTAATGCTGATATTGTCGAATTAGATTTACCAAAAGGACAGCTAGCTGCACTTTTAGGCACTGTTCCCGAAACTTTATCCCGTGCTTTTTATAAATTAAGTCAAGAAGGCAAGATTGAAATCACCGGGACAAAAATTAAATTGCTAATTTTGTGATTAAAATCTAGAAAAATATCAATAAAAAATAGGGATTTAGCATTGCTAAATCCCTATATAAATCACATCAAACTATGATAGATGTAAATTGACTACCAGCCTTTATCAGCTTTGTCGAGAACGTAGGCAGCTACATCTTCAATTTGGTCGGGTTTTAAGCGACCTTTAAAGGCGGGCATGGCATTTTTACCATTAGTTACTTGGGCAATAATGGCTTCTGCTGAATACATGCCATACTTTTCCAAGGTCTCTTTTTTCAGGTTCTTTGCAGCGTTAACTAAGTTCTTGCCACCTGCATGACAAGCAGCGCAATTAGCGCTAAATATTTGCGCTCCCTTTGCAGCATCTGCTGCTAAGGCTGGACTACTGAAGGCAAAGGTGAAGATAGTTATGCCTAACAGTAAAATGGAAATAATCTTTTTCATCTTGTGTTCTCTGTGCAACAAAGGATCATTCGGTGCAATATCCACCCCAATTGTCATGAAGATCATTTACTGCCGTCAAAAGACAAGCTGTCAAACTTCTCGAAAATGGTTGTAGATCAGGGATGGAAATATTAGTCTGTGTGGGGTTTTGGGGACAATGTAAACTTATATAAATGAAAGCTGTAACAGTGGTGTGTATGGATGGCTAACACTGAATTCACTGCTTAGAAAATTAAGGTAAAATGCAGATTTTCAAGGTGAAAGTCTCTCGATTTTCCAAGAGCCGTTATCTAGGCGAGTATAGAGTAAGCGATCATGTAAACGGCTAGGTCTACCTTGCCAAAATTCGATTTCCTGGGGAATGACACGAAAACCACCCCAATGGGGTGGACGATGGACTTCTTGATTGGCAAATTTTGATTGGAATTCCACTAATTGTTGTTCTAATACTTCTCGACTGGCAATGACTTCACTTTGATTAGAAGCCCATGCACCTAAACGGTTATTAGGCGGACGCATGGCAAAATAGCGATCAGATTCTTCCGAGGATACCTTTTCTACTGTTCCTGTAATTCTGACTTGACGTTCTAATTCTGCCCACCAAAATACTAATGCTGCATAGGGATGGGCAATGAGTTCTTGTCCTTTACGACTGTTGTAATTAGTAAAGAAAGTAAAGCCACCTTCATCTGCATCCTTGAGCAATACCATACGCGCAGAGGGCTTACCATCGGGGGTACAACTAGCAATAGTCATGGCGTTAGGTTCTGGCAACTGGGCGCTTACAGCCTGAGTAAACCAAGCCTGAAATTGAATTACAGGGTCAGGATTAACGTCGTTTTCGTTTAAGTCTTGCAGCGTGTAGTCTTTGCGAAGGTCAGCGATATTTTTATCCATTGGTAGGTTTTACCTTGATTTAATTCCCATCAGATAAGCTTATACAAGTCTTGGGGAAAAATATCTATGATGAAAAGAGCATCCTGCTAGTGGCGTTCATTACCTGTTACTGAATTTGAGATTTTAGATTAAATTATGAGGAGGAAAAAAGCCTCGATTTTCCATAATGGAAACAGGTTTAATCTGGTTGTAGTCATGCCTTCTGTCCATAGTATTGAATCAGATGCGCCGTTCAGCCTCTATCCAAACTTTGTTAATTTATGGTCTGAGTGGCCCGATTATCGCTCTTAATGTGTGGCTGCTGTCTTTGCTGTTTCGTTATTTTCAGCACCCAATTACTATTTTGAGTATTGCGGCGATTTTAGCTTTTTTGCTGAATTATCCGGTCAAGTTTTTTGAACGCGCTCGGATTACACGTACTCAGTCAGTGATTCTAGTTTTATTGATTACTTTAACTGTGGTGAGTGTGCTTGGTGTCACCTTGGTGCCAATGGTGATTGATCAAAGCATTCAGCTGTTAAATAAAATTCCTGATTGGTTAGCTGCTAGCCAAGCTAATCTGGAGCATTGGGAAAATTTGGCGAAGCAGAGACGCTTACCTATAGATTTGCGGATTCTTAGTAATCAAATCAACGCTAGTATTCAAAATTTACTGCAACAAATCGCTTCTGGGGCGGTGGGAGTGGCAGGAATTTTGCTGTCAGGACTCCTGAATATGGTGTTGGTGGTGGTACTAGCATTTTATATGTTGGTGTATGGCGATCGCGTGTGGCTGGGTTTGGTCAATCTTTTACCTACACCGATTCGGGGCCCTTTAACTAAGTCCTTACAACTCAATTTCCAGAATTTTTTCCTCAGTCAACTGTTGCTGGGGCTGTTTATGGTCGTTACTCTCACACCAATTTTCCTATTTTTAGGAGTACCCTTTGCCTTACTATTTGCGATCGTCATTGGTATTTCTGAACTCATACCTTTTATTGGGGCAACTTTAGGCATTGGGTTAGTGGTATCTTTGGTATTTCTACAAAATTGGTGGTTAGCATTGCCAGTAGCGGCTGCGGCTATTATCATGCAGCAAATTAAAGATAATCTCTTGGCTCCCAAATTACTAGGTGATTTTATTGGTCTCAATCCCATTTGGATTTTTGTGTCCATTTTGATGGGATTTGAAATTGCTGGTTTACTAGGTACTCTGGTGGCCGTACCTATTGCTGGTACTATCAAAGGCACCTTTGATGCCATGAAAAATATTAACCATAGAGAATTTAGTCAAAATTTCCATATTTACGAACCAAGGGGAAATCAGGGGTGGGATCAGGAAACTGGCGAATAGGATATAGGCAATATGGATGCTGCTGAACTGTTAGAAACGATTACACGCTTAATTGACCAAGCTGAACGAGGAGATATTGACCCTTGGGATGTGCAGGTCATTGAGGTAATTGACCGTTACTTAGAATTAATGGAACCCAAGGCCAATCCCAAGGGTTATGAAAACGACTTGTCCCGTTCTGGACAAGCTTTTTTATCAGCATCTATGTTGGTTTTGTTTAAAGCCAATACCTTAATGCAGTTATCAGCAGCGGAGGTAATTGAAGGTGATGAATTGGATGAACCACTTTTAGATGGTGAAGGTGGATTATTCTATCCTGTCCAGCGTCTCCAATTGGAGAAGCATTTGCGTCGTCGTTTAGCGGCTATGCCACCACCAAAACGCCGTGTCACTCTGCCAGAGTTAATTGAACAATTGCAGATTATGGCGAAGCAGTTAAAGTTGGTGGAAAAAGCCAATAAGCCTAAGCGAATTAAGCGCCAGCCTAGTTTACAAACTATGCGTGAGGCCTTAGAGTTGGCCCACCAGGAAAATTTAACAGAAGTCGCTTTGGAATTGGAACAGGTATTGCTGCTGTCTGCCCAAAATTTGCATGGGGAAGAAAATTATTGGAGTTTAGAAGAATTGGTGCAGATGTGGACAAATAGCAAACCTCCAGCACTGAATGACTCTCACTCTCATTCAGAACATAGCGATAAAGTGGGTGTTTTTTGGGCTTTACTACTACTTTCCGCACAATCTAAGGTGGAGCTATTTCAAGAGGAGTTTTATCAAGAGATTAAAATTCGGTTGTTGCAGCCAAATACGGCAATTAGTAGTTCTGGACGGAACTGAACACAGGTATATGGGAACAAAGCCTTGAAAGAACGGCCCTCTGACCTTAGAGATAATTTACCTAACTTTTGCATCCACCCAACCCAAAATCCGAGAAAATTGATCAAGGAGTAGGGATTGTCTATGATTGGGCGATCGCTATCAGCAGCATGGAAATTTATATCTATGCTTGTATATAGAGTAGATTGGAGTGATTTTCTACAAATTCTTGGGTTAGATCAAAATAAAAACAGATGCTTAAATATCACTCAATAAAAGTAAACTGGCTGGTGGTTGAGGAATAAAAATTTATGAAAGCGATGATTCTCGCAGCAGGTAAGGGTACTCGTGTACGTCCGATTACTTTTACAATTCCCAAACCAATGATTCCTATCCTGCAAAAGCCAGTGATGGAATTTTTGCTGGAGTTGTTACGCAAGCATGGATTTGACCAAATTATGGTCAATGTGAGCCATTTAGCGGAGGAAATAGAAAGTTATTTCCGGGATGGTCAACGGTTTGGTGTGCAAATTGCCTATTCTTTTGAAGGGAGTATTGTTGACGGAAAACTGGTAGGGGAAGCGATTGGTTCTGCTGGGGGAATGCGTCGCATTCAAGATTTCTCACCCTTTTTTGATGACACCTTTGTGGTTTTGTGTGGAGATGCTTTGATTGACTTAGATTTAACTGAGGCAGTCAAGTGGCACAGGTCAAAGGGGTCAATCGCTACGATTATTACTAAATCTGTACCCTTGGAAGAAGTGTCTAGTTATGGGGTGGTGGTGACAGATGAAAATAATCGCGTCAAAGCTTTCCAAGAAAAACCTTCCACTGACGAGGCTTTGAGTACCAATATCAACACTGGTATTTATATTTTTGAGCCTGAGGTATTAGATTACATTCCATCGGGCATTGAGTATGACATTGGGAGTCAGTTGTTCCCCAAATTAGTAGCTAATCATGCTCCTTTTTATGCCATTCCCATGGATTTTGAATGGGTAGATATTGGTAAAGTACCAGATTATTGGCGGGCCATTCGTGGTGTGTTGCTAGGAGAAATTAAAAATGTGCAAATTCCTGGCCATGAGGTAGCACCTGGTATCTACACTGGCTTGAATGTGGCAGTGAATTGGGACAAGGTGGATATTACAGGCCCAGTTTACATTGGGGGTATGACCAGAATTGAAGATGGTGCGAAAATTGTCGGGCCAGCCATGATTGGCCCTAACTGCTGGATTTGCAGTGGTGCAACAGTTGATAATAGCGTGATTTTTGAATGGTCACGCTTAGGCCCTGGTATTCGTCTAGTAGATAAGTTGGTGTTTGGACGTTACTGTGTGGATAAGACAGGGGCCACTATCGATGTACAAGCTGCGGCCTTAGATTGGTTAATTACAGATGCAAGGCAAACTCTACCTTCTCAGCCTCCTGTAGAACACCAAGCGATCGCGGAATTGTTGGGAACCAATGTCAATTAATGGCTAGTCTCAGTGGTTGTGGAGTCACCTATTTTGGATTGACTCCACCCCTACTGACTCCTGACTTCTGCTATAGTGCGTTACAAAACCAGAGCTTGTATCAGTATGTCAGTTTCTACCACTCTTTCCCAACTGGTTGATGTGCTTGGGGCCCAACCTGTCAATTTATCTGCATCTGCTTTAGTTCAAGTCGGGACAGGGATACAAACCGATACTCGGATGTTGCAACCGGGTGAGGTATTTTTGGCTTTGCGGGGTGAAAAGTTTGATGGCCACGATTTTGTGGAAACGGCTATTGCCAAGGGAGCGATCGCTGCTATTGTCGATTTTGACTATGAAAATCCTGGCTTTCCTGTGTTACAAGTTCCTCATACTCTCAAAGCCTATCAACAAATTGCTCGCTGGTGGCGCGATCGCTTAACAATTCCTGTGATTGGGGTGACAGGTTCCGTAGGCAAAACCACAACCAAAGAACTGATTGCCGCAGTTTTAGGAACCAAGGGACAAGTTCACAAAACCTATGGCAATTTCAACAATGAAATTGGTGTACCCAAAACTCTCCTGGAACTCAATACCAATCACGACTATGCAGTGATTGAAATGGCTATGCGGGGAAGGGGACAAATTGCTGAACTGACAGAAATTGCTAGACCCACAATAGGCGTAATTACTAATGTAGGAACAGCCCACATTGAGTTACTCGGTTCTGAACAAGCCATAGCAGAAGCCAAGTGCGAGTTATTGGCAGAAATGCCTAGTGATAGTATTGCTATCCTCAACCATGACAACCCTTTATTAATGGCCACAGCAGCGCGAGTTTGGTCAGGGAAAGTAATCACCTATGGTTTTTCTGGTGGCGATATTCACGGGCATTTAATCGATAATGACAATGTAGAAGTGGCAGGAATGCACCTACCTTTACCATTACCAGGCCGTCATAATGCTACTAACTTTTTAGCCGCTTTAGCAGTAGCCAAGGTATTAGAAATTGATTGGTCATCTCTGCAAGCAGGGGTGATGCTAAATATGCCCACAGGTAGATGTCAACGCTTCACTTTACCTAACGATGTCTTGATTTTAGATGAAACCTATAATGCTGCCCCAGAAGCCATGTTAGCGGCTTTGCAATTATTAGCAGACACACCAGGAAAGCGCAAAATTGCTGTTTTGGGAGCAATGAAAGAATTAGGAGAAAGATCCCAACAATTACACCAACGAGTTGGGGAAATGGTGAAAAATCTCAATTTAGATGGTTTATTGGTATTAGTAGACGGACAAGATGCGGAAGCGATCGCTAGAAGTGCTAATGGTATTCCTTCGGAATGCTTTGCTACCCACGCTGATTTGGTCGAGAGGTTAAAGACATTTGTTCAAGCAGGCGATCGCTTATTATTTAAAGCAGCCCATTCTGTCGGCTTAGATCGGGTCGTTAATCAATTGCGGACAGAATTCTCTGCTTAACTATTTTCAGATATATAATTAATGCTAATGGCTAAGGTTTCCATTGTTATAGCCTTTCATCAATATCGTGATACATCTATATTCCTTCTTGTAAGGGTTGAGTAATTCTCAACCCTTACCCAAGTTTTTGTTTGTATCATCATGAAGGTGAAACTGTATTAGCCATTAGCTACTATCTATACCAGAAAATATTAAGCTGCATCCAATCAAATTCAATCATGATTAAACGTAGACAAACACAGATAAAATCAGTATTAGAGCAATAGATTAGACAAAATTTCTGTTATTTAGTCTGTATTAATGACATTTAATTCATAGAAAAAGCACTTTTCGTATATCAATTAATATAAATAATATTGGGAAAAATTACATATTTTTTTGGTAATTTTTAATGAATATCAAATTTCTTTCAGACACAAATATCAACTTTTTGTCCCATTGAGTCACCCCTTCAGGTTGTTATCTTCTCTTGATTTTGAAACAATCAAAAATAAGACGAGGTGAAATAAATCTCTCCTCTCTGTTTATAAAGGAGGAATACTCATGGCTAATATTCAAATAGCTCAGTTACTACCTGCTGGTTATGATTTATTTAACGACACTACCAGCTTTGTCAATGACCTAGCAAATCAAGATTTACAAACCATCGTTGGTGGTGGACACCATTCTTGCTGGGATCGTAGCCATTATGAGCGCTCTCACTCTCACCATTATTCTCACAAAGACTATAGCTATGATTGGGGAAAAAAGGGTAAATACTGGTATTAATCAATTATCCAAGTAGAGATATTTTTGGTCAATCATCTACTCAAAATAACTGACTAGATGTTAGATAGGGATGGGTATTTAGCCCATCCTCATCATTGTCTCTATAACAAATTAACCGTTATTTCTACTCCAAAGAGAAAATAATTGTAGGGAATTACTCCGCCAAACTAAAACCATTACATTAATTAATAAACAGGTTACAGCTAAGGAGAGCAAGATATAGGTTGGTAACATTACCACACCAACCATAAACCATGTATAAACATGCAAAATCATCACACAGGCAAATATACTAGCAATCCCTGTAGATAACCATAATTGCACAGGAGGACGATGGAAAATTAACAGAATAATAGTGAATAATGTTGCTAATAAATTTGCAGGGACAAGAAAAGCACAAATAGCAGTGCAGTTGTTACGGGATATCTCAGCTAAGGTGTAGAAATCGAGCATCAATTTATGGTGATAGTCTTATTCTTATTATATTCAAGTTAATATTTATTTAGTTAACTAGAAAAACATTAGCTTAAAAGTGATTACTCACATTCATACCTTTACATTATTTAAAGAATTTTCTAGACATAATTATGGTGGGTATAACCCACCTGGAGTAGATTAACCCATCAAAATTACAGTATCAATCACATGAATTACACCATTATCAGCTTCAATATCAGCAGCTAAGACAGTGGCATTTTTCACTTCAAAACCATCGTCGCAATTAATTTTGATCGGAGAACCTTCCACAGAAGTCACAGTACCAAGTTTCGCTAAATCAGCTTTGGTCAGTTTGCCAGGGACGACATGATACTTTAAAATTCTGGTTAACTGGGGAATATTCTGTACAAGAGTGGTAATAGTTCCCGGTGGTAGTTTTGCAAAAGCATCATCAGTGGGTGCAAACACTGTAAAAGGCCCAGGACTTTTGAGGGTGTCCACCAAACCCGCAGCTTGCACCGCAGTCACCAAAGTTTTAAAACTATCATTACTAACCGCAATATCCACAATATCAGCCATTGAATTTACCTCATCGCTGCCAGAGATTCTAAAGCATAGTAAATCATGTTTAACTTTTATTAATGAAAATATTGCTAAAATATCCCCTTATGATTTTCCTAAGATTTATCTATAGATGACATGGGTTGCACATACGCAATACTGGGAACTGGTGCTTTAGGAGGGTTTTACGGTGCTAAACTCCAAAAAGCGGGTTATACAGTTCACTTTTTACTCCGTAGTGATTACCAGCAAGTTAGTCACAATGGTTTAATTGTTGAATCTAAAGACGGTGACTTTACCCTACCTCAAGTTAACGCTTATCAAAATGTTGAAGAAATGCCACGCTGTGATGTAGTGGTATTAAGCTTGAAAACAACCCAAAACCATCTCTTACCCCAGTTGCTACCATCCGTAGTCAAAGATAATGGAGTAGTTTTAGTATTGCAGAATGGACTGGGTATAGAAGCGGAAGTCGCAAAAATTGTTAGTCATGTTCAGGTTATCGGTGGATTATGCTTTCTTTGTGCCAACAAAATTGCACCTGGACATATTCACCATGTTGATTATGGAAGAATTATTTTAGGTGAGTATAGTTCTAACTATCAGATTACAGGTATTGGTGACAAAATACGGCAAATTGCCCTAGATTTTGAAAATGCGGGTATTGAAATAGAACTGACAACAGATTTATTGCTAGCACGCTGGAAAAAGCTAGTTTGGAATATTCCCTACAATGGCTTATCTGTCATTCTTAATGCCAGAACCGATGAATTAATGGCAGATGAATATACATATAAACTTGTGGAAAATTTAATGTATGAAGTGGTTGCAGGGGCAAAAAGTACAGGACGGAATATTCCCGACAACTTTATCCCTACCATGTTGGATTACACAAATAAAATGACACCATATCGCACCAGTATGAAAATTGATTATGATGAACGTCGTCCCTTAGAAATAGAGGCGATTTTTGGTAATCCTCTCAGAACAGCACAATCTTTAGGTGTCAATTTACCGCAAATCACCTGTTTATATCAACAGTTGAAATTTTTAGATTGGAAAAATAGAAATATCAGTTATTCGTAATCACTTCCAGAACCAAATTTCCAAGCATCTAGCCATCGATGCCAATAATATTGCTGTGTTGGTGACAAACTCTTAATGAAGGGTTCTAAAATTGGGCTGAGAGAAAATAAAGCAGCATAAATTCCTAAATTACTATAATGTAATAACCAATCAAATAGGTTAAATAATCCTACTTGGGGAAGAATATTAGCAACTACAAGAGGATGAGACAGACCAGTTTTTAATAAAGTTTGAGTTAAAGCAGGAAACTGGACGATATCTTGTAAAAAAGGTTTGAGAACAGGAGTACCTAGTTTTTCCATTTGGGCAAAAACTACGGAAAGTAAGTGATTAATTTGGGTGGGTGGAATTGTTTGATTTAATTTCACACTCATAGCTTTTTGAAACAACCAGGTTACACTTAAGCTAGGTTGATAAGGTTGAAGTAAAGCCAAAGCTTGGGCAGATAGTTGTTGAGTTTGCAAAGCCTCTGTAATACCAATGGTTAAGCGTCGTAAATGTCGTATCATTGCCCCAAACCCACCAAAGCTTAAAGGTGACTGACTACCGCTACTATCTCCAATGGGTAAAATGCGATTCCAAGGTGTTTGTAAAGGACTTTGACGATAGGTAGGAAAAAAACCAAATAATGCTCGTTGAAATTTTAACTGGTTGATTTTGATATCTTGATATTCTGGTAAAAGTCGCAAATATTCATCAAATAAATTTTCTAAAGTTAATCTTTGAGGTTCTGCATCTAAGTAGGTAAATAAATAAGTTGTTCTCCCATCTTTGGCAGGAAATGCTTCCCAAAAATATTGACATTGATTTTGCAAATTTGTAAAAGATAATAATAAATCACCAGTTGTATTCTCAGAAAAGCCTTGAGCACAACTACCAACGACTAAACACAGGGCATCCGGTTTTTTACCTTGACGGGCTTGTTGAGTAATGGGTGAAAAATGGCCCATGGCATCTAGTAATAATCTAGCGGTGAATTGCTGATTTATTTTCACACCATTAGGATGTACAATTACATCAATAAAAGGTGTATTTTCAAATAAATTGCCTCCAAGTTTCAGAAATTTTTGTTTTAATGTTTCTAACAAATAACCTGGATCTACACCAATATTTAAAACATCTTCCACCCAAACTTCTGTACCACCTTGAAAGCTGACTCGTGCAGGATTATATTCTGTAACTATGGATGTGGCTAATTCTTCGTCTGTAAGTAAATCTAATTCTCTCAATACAGCTAATTCTTTACGGGAAATATTCCACTCCTGTTCCCTACCTCGTAAAATTCCTCTTTCTAGTAAGGCAACCTTGAACCCTTGCACTGCTAAGGCACAACCAATTAAAATACCCAAGGTTCCACCACAGATAATGACATCCCATTCCACAGCATCTAAATGATTTTGATTTTCTGTCACTACTTGAGGTACAGGTGTGTTACCATTCCTCAATGATGCGAGTATACTGTCAGCACGACGTAAACCCTCTAAAACATTGCCTGGTAGTTGGGAAAGCACTTCTTCGGTCAGAGACATAGGTTAGCTTTGGTGAGTCAGGAAAATTATAGAAAGACTGATGCTAAATTTATGGCAAATTTCAGTTTATTCTAAAATAAAGAACACCATCAATTCTTTTCTAGGCAATAGTTATGAATCGTTCTAAAATAGTGGCAATTATTACAGGGGCAATTTCTATATTGCTGGCTATAGCTTACTTGATTATTGTGCAAATTCTTGATTATCGAGATATGCAACCAGCACCCATTAGTCAAGTTAACTCACAAGCTGTGGAAATTGCTATAGTTAATCTCGAACAGCAATGTCACAACATTCAATTTATATGAAAAAATAAATTATTTCGTAGTCTATGCTGGAGGCTACGCATTGGCAATTTTTGGCGGTGCGTTGCGCTACGCGACAACACTACATAGAAATTGCTAAATTTAGATATTGACTATAGGCTTACATTTTTTGTGATTAGTCAATTGACATTTTGCATATTTTTTGTTTCACGCTATGAAAATATGTGCGATATTCCCGCCAATATTCCAATGCCATTAATAACTGGTCTTCTATCCTCAGTTTCCCAGGCCGCCCTGTTTTCACCTTTGTTTTTGAACGCGCTCGCACTACCTCCGTCATCTGACTAAAAGTCTCCGGATGCACACCACATAAGCGTTTGAATTCTTCCGGTCTTAGCTTCTTTACCTTTTCGTAGCTCATAGATGTCAACACAGTTCTCACCTACTTTTCCCACGCTCCGGTGACTTTTGCAAGATGTCTAATGTCAAGCAAGACTTTTACAAGCGCAGAGTTTGAATATTGATAATTACATTTCCAGGTTGTTGAATTGTATTAAAAATATATGCTACTTCTCCAGCGAATTGAGAAATTTACTAATAGTAGAGGCTAATATTTCTGGTGATTCAATTACTATTCCATGACCACATTTTTCTAAAATTACTAGTTCCCCATTGGCGATATTCTGACTCAATTCATAGGCAAACTTCACAGGAGTGAGAATATCTTCTTGTCCAACTATAATCTGAGTGGGACAATCTATATATTTGAGGCGGTCGAAGGTATTACTGGCTATAATAGCTTGGCTATGATGCCATATAGTTTGTGGTAGTGGTGGAAAATTATAATTGACTGCCATATTAATGAGCATATCAATCATATCGGGAATATTATAGAATTCTTCGGTATAAATCCAAGGTAAAATGGTTTTTTGATAAAGTGCTAAATCTATTTTTCCAGCTAATTCACTCCAGGTGGAAATAATGCTACATAAGCGGAAATCAGGTTTTGCCCATGTGGAAATCAGGATTAATTTTTCTACTATTTCTGGATATGCTAATGCTAGTTCTTGAGCAATTTGTCCACCCATGGAATGACCAATAATCTGGGCTTGATTGATGCCTAGTTTTCTTAGTAAGGCAGCAATATCATCAGCCATGTGTAAGATATTGTATGGCTTATCTATAGCGGAACTACGACCCATACCACGATTATCCACACGAATGACTTGGTAATTTTTGGTCAGATGTGACATGAGTATTGACCAATAGGTGTGGTCACAAAGAAAACCGGAAATTAAAACTAAGGGTTTCCCTGTACCTTTAATGTCGTAAAAAAGGTCAATATCATTGATTTGTACATGGGGCATAGAGTTGTGAAGATTTTGCTCAGGATGATATGTTTCTACCTGTTTGCACTAGCCAAATTGCTAAAAAAGCGATCGCTATACCTGTAATCATAAACCCAGGAACGTAGCTAAAGTTATCTACTACCCTACCTAAAAAGGCTGCACCTATCCCTTGACCAATAAATAAATTAAAGGCAAAGAGGGATACCGCAGTCCCCCGTGACTCTGGTGCTAGTTCTGTGGCCCGGGTTTGCAGTGTACTATGCATCATATAAAATCCCAATCCCATGAGGATATTCATGGGGACAAATAGCTGCCAGTGATGGGATAATGCGATCGCTATATAAGCCACAGACATCAAACATCCACCCACAGCAATTAAGCCATTCTCACCAAATCTCCGCACCAACCACTTCACCGCGCGACTATAAATCAAACCACCCACACCAAAGCTACTGAGCATAAAACCAATGGCAACATAGGGTAAACTAAAGCGATCGCGCAAGAAAGCACCAGTATAGGCAAAAGCCCCAAATAGCCAAAAACCTTCGATAAATACCCCAATCATGACCGTCCTAGCTTGCGGTTGGGTAAGAAGTTGGTAATAGGGTTTAAACTTTAGCCAGCCTGTATTTTGCTGTGGTTGATTAACGGAGATACCATGAATTTTACGCCAAAAAAATCCAGCAATAATTAAAGAAGCAATACCAAACAACAGAAATATTTGTCGCCAACTAACATATTCACCAAAAATACCACCTAAACTACCACCGAGAATTTGACCCAGCACCATTGCACTCAAATATTTACCAATGGCAGCTTGACGTTCAGAATAGGGGAAATTATCGCCAATATATGCCAAGGTAATGGGGATAATACCCGCCGCAAACATCCCCGTCAAAAACCTGAGAATAGTTAATAAGACTAAATCAGAAACAAATGCACAGGCAGCAGTGCCTACAGCAAAAGCTGTGAGGGCAATAGTAATGACCTTTAATTTGCCGATGCGATCGCCCAATGGCCCATAAAATAATTGAAATAGTCCATAGGGAATGGTGTAAGCAGAAACAATCACGGCTGCACTTCCAACACCAACCCCAAACTCCTTGGCAATAATATGTAATAAAGGGTCAATCACGCGGACATCGGCAATTACCATAAAGGTAGCCGCACCTAACAACCCCAAAGATACACGCCTGTCGCCTGTTTTTTCCATGACAAAACTTTCAATAAAGTCAGATTTCGCAAAAACTAAAAAACACCTGTAAATAAGGTGCATTGAACTGGCTTTGATTAATTCACTTTTGCCTTTGCCTAGCAGCAGCCAAGATATCCTCTTTAATTGGCAGCTTATCCGGTTTTTATGGGTCGCCCGGGATTCGAACCCGGAACTAATCGGTTAAAAGCCGAGTACTCTACCGTTGAGTTAGCGACCCTTTTGCGTTTCGCAACTTTCCTATTATAGCACTAACATCCAGGGATTTGTAAAGGGGTTTCTAGAAAAAATTTGCCACTAATTTCACAGAAGCAGTTTTGCTAGCCCCAGGTGCTAAAACTGTCAGGTTTTCACCAGAGTTTAAGGCGTTGCGTCCGGCCGTCCAAGGTTCTAGGCAGTAGAAATCCTTGCCCTTGAGCGTCCAGAAAACAAGCATAGCATAGATATCATCATAATCAAGGGTCAGTTTTAGCTTGCGGTCATGATCTGTCACAGCCGCTGACTGACTCCGCAAATGCCCAAAGGCAAAATCGATTTCTTCCCGGCTAAAATCAAATTGACCGTTAAAGGCGTGAATTTCCTTGGTTTTTTGGTCTAGATATTGGCCAGAGGGAATGGCAAACTCTAGCTGAGATTTATCACCACATTGAAAATAGGGATGAAACCCAGCCGAAAATGGTAGGGGTGTAGACGACAGATTTTGATAATGCTGGTTAATGACCAGGGAATTGCCTTGGAGGATATAAGTAAAAGTCAGCTTAAACTCGAAGGGATAAACAGCCCTGGTTATGTCGTTACTTTGTAAGACTACTGTAATACTAGCTTGATTCTGGGTTACTTGCTCAGTTACTTGCCAAGGTAAATCACGACCAAAACCATGTTGTTTGAGGGTATATTCTTTACAGTTGTGGGTATAAACATTATCTGGCAAGTTACCGCAGATGGGAAATAAAATTGGCACTCCCCCTCTAATGCTTAAATCTGGGTGAGCGAAGCGTTCAGTATCTAAATACAGAATTTCTTGCCCTTGGATACGCCAACGGGTAATAATACCGCCCCTTTCTGGTACAACTTCTATTTGGGAATTAGCTTCCGTATCGGTGAGGATATAAGTCTGGTATTGTTGTGCTGCTAGGGCGATAGTAAACATAAGTAAGTTAGTAAGTAATGATTGGTGTTTGGTAATTGGTAATTGGCAATTGGAAGTTAATCTAGTTACCCATTACCCATTACCTAATTACCGAATTTATTCGTCTTCCGCAAAGATGAAGCGATATAACTCACTGGAGTCGGGTTCAGGGCTGCTTTCGGCAAATTTCACAGCGTCTTCAACGACTCCTTGAATTTTCTTCTCAATAGCTTTAAGTTCAGCTTCTGTTGCCAGGTCATGTTCCAGCAAATAAGCTGCTAACTTCTTAATTGGGTCACGGGCAAACCAGAAGTCTTTTTCATCCTTGCTACGCAGTTCATCTGGGTCTGCGAGGGAGTGGCCCCGGAAACGATAAGTTAGGGCTTCTATCAGGGTTGGCCCTTCTCCTGCACGGGCACGGGCTACCGCTGCTTGTGCTACTTCCCGTACAGCTAATACATCCATGCCATCTACTTCTACGCCAACCATGTTAAACACACTGGCTTTTTTGTAGATTTCTGGTTGGGAAGTAGCTCTTTCATGGGCCATACCAATCGCCCACTTATTGTTTTCTACCACAAAAATAATCGGCAGTTTCCAGAGGGCTGCCATATTTAAGGTCTCGAAAAATTGACCGTTGTTAGCTGCACCATCACCAAAGAAACAAGCGGTTACTTGGTCAGCACTTTCATCTCCTAATACTTCTCGGCGATATTTGCTTTGGAAAGCTGCACCAGAAGCCACAGGAATACCTTCAGCCACAAAGGCATAGCCACCGAGTAAGCGATGTTCAGCAGAAAACATGTGCATTGAACCACCGCGTCCTTTGCTGCAACCTGTGGCTTTACCAAATAATTCTGCCATTACCTCTCTAGCTGGCACACCTGCACTCAAAGCATGAACGTGGTCACGGTAGGTGCTGGAAACATAGTCTTCACCAGGTCGCATTGCCCCTTGAATGATACCGGTGGAAACAGCTTCCTGACCGTTGTAAAGGTGAACGAAGCCAAACATTTTTCCTCTATAATACATTTCGGCGCATTTATCTTCAAAAAAACGCCCTAATGTCATATCTTCATATAACCGCAACCCTTCTTCTTTGGTAATCTTGACGGTGGCCGCATTAAATGTGGGTAATGTGCGTTCTTGAACCATTATTTTGAAGTATCCCTGTTGTACTTAAAGTTACGGTCTTTAATCTTAAGTTGGGCTTAGTTAACGTCAGCCATTTTAGCTAGCGTTGGCAAAAGCTAACAGTCAAATTTTATCAAGATAGACGAGAGGTGAAACACTCCTGTTTGTATGGTCGTCTGAGTTAACCATACATAGTGAACTCACTACGCTAAAACTCTCCTGACTTCCACAAGAGTGTTAATTATCCACTAAAAGAGGTAAGGGGGGAACGGGTAGACTATAATTTCCTTTTTTCTCAGAGTTGGATTTATCTGTCCTCATAAATTACCAATCTGAGCAAGTTTGGTTCTGCATAGCCATTAACAATTTAGGCAGTTAGCAAATATTCAAGTGAAAATATGATGTTTTGGCTGTTTGTGTGCGACTGATGACCAAAGTGGGTATCCTATCATGGGAGTAATACATTCTTTAATCGGCACTTTTATAACCATTTAGTAATAAATTACGTGTGTTACACCTACCCAAATACGTGGCTTATGGTTTAAAACTGTGTATATATCAGAATAGATACCTAAAATTGACTATGGATTCAGCGTTGCATTTACATTTTTGTGAGCAGCCATTCTCACATAAAAATGCCTTTGACCAAGTTTGTTTATTCATCTAGTCATTCCTGAGATATTTTCATGATTGAAATCCTCGCCACACTTTCTGCCAGTGCCGCAGCGGGAATGAGAGTCGGTGTACCCTTGCTGATTATTGGAATTATGCAGGGGCAACAACTGTGGTCACAGGTGCCGATTTTATCACATATTTCTCCCCATGTTTTAATCGGTTTACTGACAAGTTGGTCATTATTTGAGTTATTTGCGTCCAAAAAGCTCCTTGGACAAAGAATAGTACAGCAAGTTGAATTATTTTTATCACCATTAGCTGGGGCAATTATGGGGTTAGCTGTGGCTACAGCAACGGCAACACCAGCCTGGCTAATTGCTTTTATTGGTGGTTTATTGGCATTGGTACTTCAGTTAGTCCTGGTAGGCTGGTTTTATCGCCTCCGGGGGTTGCCTCTGTGGGCAGTATTATTACAAGATATCCTTTGCATTGCTTTGGTATTTTTTGCCGTTGATGCCCCTCGTCAAGGGGGACTGATTGCTTTATGCTTGCTGTGGTTTGCTGTCCGCAGTGCGAAACAGTGGTACGAGTGGTACTGGCAAAATCGTCGCAACTGAATACACTTGTTTGATCATGAATCAGGTGGTGTTCTGTGGCTATGCCTCAACAATGGTTGAAAACTACGAAGATTTAATTTTCTGACTGGTCGAATGATTACAATAAAATTGTCACATACCCAACTTTTGGAGTTTTGGCAGTGGGCTTATTTGATGATTTTAGTCGCTTTTTAGAAAATCGCTTAGAAGAATTTCTCCGGAACAATCCTCATTTAGAGTTAGAAATGCTGCTGGAGCAATTACGGGAACAGGAAGAGGATACCATAAAGCTGATTGCAGATTTAAAATTACAGGAGAAGCGATCGCAAGAAGAAATTCTCGATACTGCCCAAGAAATTCAACGTTGGCATATCCGCATCCAAAAAGCCCAAGCTGCTGGTAGAGAAGATTTGGTTGTGCCAGCCCAACAACGGGAAGCAGCCTTACTCCGAGAAGGAAGTCAAAAATGGGGGCATATGCAGGGCTTAAAGGAACGCATTACCCAATCAGAAGAATTATTGCGGAAAATTCAAGAACGTCGTCAAGAAGTCCAAGCCAAAGCCACCGCAGCCCAAACAGCACGAACCCAGTCCCAAAGTCAGCAGCGTTTAGAAACCAATGCTTGGCGAAATCCTGTCAATAGTTACTCTAGTAAGGGTGATGATTTAGAAGAGAAGTTTCGCCGTTGGGAAACAGAAGATGAACTAGAACAAATGAAGCGTAATTTAGGTAAGTAAAACCAATTTAAGGTTCAAGATGAACCATGACAAATAAGGCGTATAAATTACGCAATGTTGGTTTATCTGACAATTTCTATTTGTAGATTCAACCTCTTGCAAAAGTCCTTTTTTTGGCTTCTTCTTTGTCTTTGCACTGCATTCACTTCTCCTATCGGAGACGGCGAACAAGTCGGGAAACCTGCCCAACGCGCTGCCTTGCCTTTGCGTGAGACAAAAAATTATTTATGCAAGAGGTCTAGTGTGTTGCTGGTATTATTAATTAGGGGCGACTGCCCCAAGACAAAAACATGGAGATGTCTAATATTTTGGCTCGAAACTTTTCAATCCAGACTAAAATTCCTGCTATATAGCTATAGACAAGGGAGTTAGAACATTCCCAACAGATAAAACGTAGACAATAAAAGCCTTTTAGCACTGTCACCTGTCCCCTGTCACCTGTCACCTGCTATACATGCGCTGGGGGCAACTCTAAAGGTATCGTTCCTAATAAACCTTTGCGAAAATCTGTAATCAGTTGTCTAGCAGTCCTTTCTACATCTCCTTTGTAACGGTGTTCTGCTAGTAGATGTAAATATGCTTCCCCGGTATGAATAATAGAGTCCAGGTCATAGCGAGATAGTAAGGGGTTGCCTGGTAAAGCATGGGGGTTAATTTCTTGCAATTCATTCAATATATCTACGAATGCCCCTGCTATCAGTTGATTATCATAGGAAGCTTCACCAATATCATCACAAATAGCTAATTTGACTGCCGCAGCTTGATTGTCTAGTCTGGAAGGGATAACACCAGGCGCGTCTAGTAATTCTAATTGGTCAGAAATTCTCACCCAGCGTAGTTGACGAGTGACACCGGGACGGGCTGCACTTTCGACTACTCGTCGCCCCAACAGACGGTTAATTAGGGCTGACTTACCAACATTAGGAAAACCAATCACTACAGCGCGTACCGGACGGGGTAACATTCCTCGTTCTTTTCTGCGTTGGTTGAGTTCTACCCCTGCGGCTTGGGCGGCTTTGGCGATGGCTGTGATACCTTGACCTTGTTGGGCGTTGGTAAAGTAGGGGACTTCTCCTTGGGCTTGAAAATATTCTGTCCAGAGCGATCGCACTTGAGGCAAAATCATATCAACTCTGTTTAATACCAGTACCCTAGCTTTATTACCCACCCATTCTTTCATTTGGGGATGATGGGTAGATAGGGGAATACGTGCATCCCGCACTTCCAAAATCACATCTACCCGTTTGAGTTGTTCCTTCAGATTTTTTTCTGCTTTGGCAATGTGACCTGGGTACCACTGGATTAAATTTAATTTGTAGTTCTGTGTAATTCCCATTGTTTAGTTTGATTGATGTAAAATTAATCTGTTACCGTCTGGGTCGTAGGCATAAATTTCTTGACCATGGGAGGCGTGGCTGATTTCTCCCGGTGGTGGATAGCCTAAAGACTGAAGATGAGCGATCGCATCCTGTAAATTACTCACTTCTAAACACAAACTTAGCGGACTTCGGTCATTAACTGCAAATTCTGATTCATATCTAGCTTTGGGTTTAAAAATTCCTAATCTGAGATTCACAATTTCAAACTCAGCGTATACACCCGCAATTAAATTAATTGGTGGTTTTTCTAAAATTTGAGTATAAAAATATACTAATTTATCAAAATTCACTGTACCAATAGTGAGAAGTGCATGTTCATATTCCATCTGAGGAAAAATAGCCGTTATTGAGAATTTGTGAGTAATTTACCACAGGATAGCTATAGCATTTTAAGCTGTTACGCAGCTAAATTTGCTCATTCTTATATAGTTAAGTCTTGTCGTACTGTCATCTTGCTCATTGGACTTAGATAAATTAAATGCACAATAGTTTATAACTGATAGCAAACCAATTTATAACTAAAGATAGTAGCTATAAAATTACCACTACCATTTTTCTCTAAATAGTCTGAAAAAATCTCTGATTTACCCCACCAGATAATTACCTCTCTAGATTCATACTGGAATGAATTTATTTCCTGTATTCTGACAATGGTAATCATCAAAATAATTCGCTAATAATGTCCAATTTTTCCAACAACATAGAAGATTTATTCATTGAACTCAATAATCAAACTGCTGCTCATATATTGGGTGGTTCAACAGATGTTTCAGAACCTATCGCTGTAAATATTATTGATAATACTCAACCCCAATTAACCAGCAATAGCCTACCACTACCAGGAAATTATCAGGCTTATGGAATGACTCCTTTTGCTCCCACTTTACCTGCTACTAAACTACCTCGCTTAAACCCGATTGAACCATCTCCAAGAACAAAACCAAACGTTAAAAATGCTATCAATATTACTATTCCCCTACCACTACCAGTTTATAGTTAATTTCCTCTGATTATGAAAATTGACAATTAATAAAATAGTAAAATAAGCAAAAAGGTCATTTATCTTAGCAATATTTCTTTATATTATATAAGCCAAACCGTCCCTGAGCAAAAGTTAAAAAAACCAAAACAAGAACTAATAACCAGATTTTATATCTACAGATGTATAGCTCAATAATAGACAAAATCTAAAATAGATTACTGAATTAGCAAACAACCCCAGAGAAGATATTTATTATGCACGAAAAAAATGTTAAACCCCAGATATTAAGAGATTTATCCATAGCCGAACAAGATATTTTTCAAGGCGGACAAACATCATTCAGTTTAGGTCAAATGGCTGATGTATTGGGTCAAGGCTTTCCCAATGTACAGCCATCAAATCCATTTGGTGCAGGTGTTCAAGGTAATGAAGTTGTAAAAGCTTATAGTAATAATAGTGGTACAATTTTATATTAGGTAGGAACTTTACATCACTGTAATCCTGACTTCATCATTTAGCCCATCATCAAACTTGTTGGGCAAAAATGCCACTAAAACGCAAAATTCACCGAAAAAGTCCTAATTCCATTTATTGATAGGACTGGTTAGCTAATTTATTGACATAAAACTGCAAACAACCGGATTGTTTCATACTGATCAATCCTGATAAAATGCCTCGATGTTAACAACTCAACATCCCCAAAACAAAAAACTAGGATGGACTTTAGACCGACGAGATCCAAAGTTCATTTCAGCTATGATGCCTATTTTAGGCTTTATCTATAACTTCTATTTTCGTGTTCACACTAGCGGTTGGGAAAATATCCCCGACGAAAAAGTTCTATTTGTTGGGTCTCACAATGGTGGGTTAGCTTCTCCAGATACATCAATGATGCTATACGACTGGATACGTCGTTTTGGCCCAGAAAAACCCATTTATGGTTTGATGCACCCAAAAGTCTGGGAAGTTCTCCCCCAAGCGGCAGAATTAGCCATGAAAGGAGGTGCTGTTATAGCCCATCCGAAAATGGCTCATGCGGCTTTTAAAGCTGGCGCTAGTGTGTTAGTTTATCCAGGTGGTGCAGAAGATGTTTTTCGTCCCTACGCGATGCGGGACAAAATCTATTTTGCCCACAGACAAGGATTTATCAAACTAGCCTTGCGGGAAAATGTGCCTATTGTCCCGGCGATTTCTTGGGGAGCGCACGATACACTAATTATCCTGGCCGACTTATACAAAATTGTTCAACAACTGCACAAATGGGGGATGCCTTGGTTATTTGGAGTAGACCCTTTAGTCTTTCCAATTTATCTCGGACTACCTTGGGGCTTAGGTATTGGCCCTTTGCCTAATATCCCTTTGCCAGTACCCATGTACACCAGAGTTTGTCCACCTATTGTCTTTGAACGGTATGGACGGGAAGCAGCAAGCGATCGCTCCTATGTTAACGAATGCTATAAGTTAGTCCAGGCAAAAATGCAGCAAGAATTAGACAATTTAATTACAGAAATTTCTCAAACCCCAACTTAAAAACCGCAGTTCTACATCTACTCACTCTCAATGATTAGGAAAACATTTGTTCTGAAAAATTAGTGTAAATTTATACTATTTTTAATTTTCTTAGTCGTTATACTCATTCTTAAGGTTCTACCTGGGAATTGATGAAGTGGCCAAGCCACTTCATTTTTATTGCTTTTTGACAATTAATCATTCACCGACTCATCACGGCGCTTCTCACGATTATCTCTCATTTCTGTTTCTAGCGATCGCGCCAAATTCCAACTCTGCCACTTAATTGGTTTTTGTCTTTCTAGATGATTAATAAATTGCACAATAGATTGATCAGCTTGAATGGGAGTTTTCACTTCAAAACTCACCTTTGGTAACATTGTCTGGCTGTGACTGACGAAATAATAACTTACTTTCTTTAATAAGCACAATAAAACTTTATTTCCTATCCATCCCAGTATTCCATTGTGCTTCCTAACCATAAATAAAATTCTGCCTTCTGTTCTCCCCTCAGACAGCATCCGCGTCACAAACATCAAATGGAAATGGATAAAATTAGTTCCCAGGGAAACGATACTATTAGCACCAAACCAATAACAAATACTATAGATAATTGGACTTTTATAAAAACGTTGAATCAATCTTCCCCAACTGGAGATTTCCCAAATTTGTGTAATATTCTGAAAAATTATGGCATTGTAATTTAACTCTTGCTTCTCAAACAAAATTTTTAAAGGTAATTTCCGTACTGTATTCCAATGTTGAGTATCGATAGCGTTAATTAATAAACCATGGGGATGACAATTGCTCACAAATTTATTACCAATACTCACCTCATAATCTCGATTTTCCCATTCAGGAATAAACGGTAAAGGTTGTTGTGGACTCTCCCCAGTCCAAACCCAAATCAGGCCATATTGTTCAGCACTCGGCCAAGTTTTGGTTTTTAAAGCTGGTGGTTCCTCCGCGCAAGGAACATCAACACATATTCCTTCCTGATCAAATTTCCAGTGATGAAAAAAACAGCGTAATTCATTTCCTTCTACTCTGCCCTCAGCAAAATGAGCGCCCATATGGGGACAGTAAGCATCAAAAATCACTGCTCTTTTATCTTCACCACGATAAACAACTAGTTCTCTCCCCATAATTGTCACAGGTTTCACTTCACCAACCCGCAAATCTTGAGAAGGTATTACCCAATACCATCCTTCCACAAAACGCTCTGGATTATGAAAATTTTTGGGTTTACGATTCGAGTTAAAATTATCTGAGTTGACCTTCATTTGTAGGGTTTCACTAGTAGTGAATCGGCTGATCTAGACCTATCATGAACAACCCAGAAAAACAGTCATTTTCAGTACGAGAATCAGAAATATTCAATTTATAGCTATAGACAAGTCAATTAGCACATTCGCTAACACTAAAATCTAGACACAGGAAGGCTTTCTGTACTGTTACTTTTTATATCTGTAGAGACAAAGTATTTACTATGTTAAAAAATATAGTTTCTATGTAAATTGATTAAATTTTAGATGTAATTGCAGGGTGCGTTATAGCAACAACTAACGCACCAATCACAGGTTATTTAGAGCAGCATAATTTACACAGGTGGATAACCAGCCGCAACCAAAGCTTCCTTAATTGCTGTTTCTGAAACTTGAGTATCGATATTCACCAATTTGGTTTTTGGGTCAGCTTCCACATGAGCATTAGCATCCAAACTTTTCACTGCATTAGTAATATTGTTGGCGCAAGTAGAACAGGCCATACCGGGAACAGTAAGTTGAATAGTCATAGTTTTAACAAGCGGATGAACAACAAATTCAGATAAAACCTGAAACTATCTCTCCATTGCTGGAAATTCAGGAGATAGCCATTTGATAATAGCTGCAAGCTCAATACTTAGTTGTAGGTTAATAGCACTATTGACAAATTTTTCTGCCATCATGGCAGATTTTTACAAAATCATCCAAAATAATGCTGCTCTAGAATTAATAAGTATTGTTTTTATCAAGTGGTCGAAACTCCTTTGATATTCATCCTATAATCTCCATTTGAATGGAGAGTTACTTCCAATCTACAAAACTTTACAATAATTCCTTGCTAGCGATGAGAGTTGTATAAAGAGATAAATCTCTCATTCATCAACTCTTGAGCCATCGGGCATAATTGCACCTGTAAGATTTGCTCCATTGAGGTTTGCACCGTGAAGATTTGTCCCTCTGAGGTTAGCTCCACCTAAATTAGCCCCACCTAAATTAGCGCCTCGTAAATTAGTCCAACTTAAATCAGCTTCTATCAAGTTAGCTTCAGTCAAATTAGCCCTGAAAAGATATGCACCACCTAAATGAGCCTTTGCTAGATTTGCCTTATGCAAATTAGCTTTGTATAAATGAGCCTTCATCATTTCGGCTTCATATAAATTAGCTTCACTTAAATCAGCTCCGATGAAATTTGTTTCGATCAAGTTTGCAAAACTCAAGTTACTGCGAATGAGTTGGGCCGCTCCCAAGTCGGCATATTTTAAATATGCATCTCGTAAATCAGTACCAATTAAATTAGCATCCGTAATTACAGCACCCTGTAAATTACTCTCGCTCAAATCAGCACCAATTAAATTCGCTTTGCTCAAATCTGCATTGCTTAGGACTGCATGACTCAATTTAGCAAGACTGAAATTAACTCTACTTAAATTTGCCTCAATTAATTTAGTGTGGGAAAGGTTGGCACTGCTGAGATTTGCGTCCATCAAATTAGTTCGCACCAGCAAAGCATAACTTAAATCTACCTTGCTTAAATTTACCCCTTGGAGATTTGCCCCGCGGAGATTTTCCCCTTGCAGGTTAGCAGTGCTGAGGTCTAGTTCTACTTGGGGATTTTGCTTTCTCCATTCCACCCAAGTCACTGCACCTGCTTTGAGTAAAGCTAGATGGTCTAAGTTAGCCATTTCCTCTCCTTTATTCCTGACGCTTATTTTGGGGGTTTTCCCGACCAGGGACATTTTCAATAGCAGTTAAAGCCCCCGCTGCACCCGCCAAAATATCTCGTTCTTGCCCACCCAAATACAACCTGCCAAAACTACCTACAGCTTGTACTTCCAAGATATTAATTGCTGCGGCTTTTTCTGCTTCATTAGCAGCGAGTGCAGCGTAAGCAGCAGGTTCCACTTCCAAGACATACAGGGTTTGTCCTGCTAGTAATAACTGTCCTCTCCTAGTCCGGTTAATCAGTTGGGTCTGATAAGCATCAATATTGCGGATAATTTGGCTAGAAACCACACGAGGTTTAATACATTCCTCTTTTCTCACGCCTAATGTGGCTAAAATTGCTTGTCCAGCTGCTCTTGTCTCACCTTGAGAGCTAGAATGTACCTCTAATAGACCATAAAGTCGCTCAACTATTTGCACCCCAGGACGAACTGAAGCTGATTTTAAAGCCACATCGGTAATTCGATTAATTTCTATACCTGGAGAAATTTCAATCCATAGGGAAGTGTCCCCTGGTAATGGTAAGAAACCTTGGGCTACTGTTCCCATATACGCGGCGTGTTGAGGCTGTAGGTTGTCTAGAAATACGAAACTGCGTAGTTCTATGCCCAAGGTTGTGTTCTCCAGTCCTGACGGTAAAGTTTATATATCGCAATATATGAGTTTACCGTTAAATGTCACGTTAGGTTGATTTTGCTGGGGAGGAGAAGGGAAAGGTAAATAAGAATAAAAGGGCTTGGCTGAACCAAGCCTCTAGGTATCTTGGTGCTGAAGTAGACATCCCCGTTTAATCTATAGGAATGCGATCGCTATTTCATCTATCCATAGGCTGGAGTTACAACTTTAGAAGTATAAATAAACCAAGTTGGAGAAGCTTATTCAAAAGCATGGCCTATCAGTTACTCATCTATAATTAATACATATGTTCTGAATGAGCCGCTTCACCTGCTACGATAAAAATCCTCCGTAAGAATTTCCTCTCCCCCCTTATCAGCTGCCACTCATAGTCCTAAACTGAAGGTGAGAGTTGATGGCAGTCGGGAGACTATTTTGTGAAAAAAGTTTTAGCAATTATTTTGGGTGGTGGCGCAGGAACGCGCCTTTATCCGTTAACTAAACTCCGAGCAAAACCTGCTGTACCTGTAGCGGGTAAATACCGTTTAATTGATATCCCTGTCAGCAATTGTATTAATTCAGAAATCTTTAAAATCTACGTTCTCACACAGTTTAACTCTGCCTCTCTGAACCGTCATATTGCCCGTACCTACAATTTCAGTGGCTTTAGTGAAGGGTTTGTAGAAGTGCTAGCGGCACAGCAAACTCCTGAAAACCCCAACTGGTTCCAAGGCACGGCTGATGCGGTACGTCAGTATATATGGCTATTGGAAGAATGGGATGTAGATGAATTTCTAATTCTCTCAGGTGATCACCTGTATCGTATGGACTACCGGTTGTTTGTCCAACGTCACAGAGAAACTAATGCGGATATTACCCTGTCTGTAATTCCCATAGACGATCGCCGGGCCTCAGATTTTGGTTTAATGAAAATCGACGACTCAGGGCGAGTTGTAGCTTTTAGCGAAAAGCCCAAAGGCGAAGCTCTGCAACAAATGCGCGTTGATACTACTGTGTTGGGTTTGACGAAAGAACAAGCTCAATTACAGCCCTACATCGCCTCCATGGGGATTTATGTCTTTAAAAAAGATGTTTTGATCAAATTGTTGAAAGAATCTTTAGAACGCACTGATTTTGGAAAAGAAATTATCCCCGATGCCGCTAATAAATACAATGTTCAAGCCTACTTATTCGATGACTATTGGGAAGATATCGGTACCATCGAAGCCTTTTATGAAGCTAATTTAGCTCTGACTCAGCAACCACGTCCACCCTTTAGCTTCTATCACGAAGAAGCGCCTATTTATACCCGCCCTCGTTATTTACCACCATCCAAACTGTTGGACTGCCAAATCACAGAATCAATTATTGGCGAAGGCTGTATCCTGAAAAACTGCCGAATTCAACATTCTGTGTTGGGAGTGCGATCGCGGATTGAATCTGGCTGCATCATAGAAGAATCCCTACTCATGGGTGCAGATTTCTACCAAGCTGCCCTAGAATCCAAATCCAACGTTGATAAAGATGATATTCCCGTCGGCATTGGTTCTGACACCATTATTCGTCGTGCCATCATTGATAAAAATGCCCGCATTGGTCACGATGTGAAAATTATCAACAAAGATAATGTCCAAGAAGCAGAACGGGAAAATCAAGGCTTCTACATCCGTAGCGGTATCGTTGTCGTACTCAAAAACGCCGTTATCCCTGATGGCACAATCATCTAGTCGTTGGTAATTAGTAATTGGTAATTGGTGATTGGTAAAAACTATTAACTGTCACCTGTCACCTGTCACCTGTCACCTAATTCCTAATGACTAAACTACTTTTGCTAATTGGTCTTCCTGGTAGCGGTAAGTCAACATTGGCAAAACAATTACAAGCAACATGCCCCCAGATGCAACTCATTTCTACCGATGCCATCCGGGGGCAACTGTTTGGGTCGGAAGCCATACAGGGGCCGTGGCTGTTGATTTGGCAAGAAATACAGCGACAATTTCAACAAGCCATAGCCTCTAACCATAACGTCATTTTCGATGCTACCAACGCTCAACGTCAAAACCGCCGGGAGGTGATCACCTTAGTTAGAGATTGCGGTTTTCAGGAAATTACAGGCATCTGGGTGAGAACTCCTGTTTGGCTATGTTTAGCACGGAATAAACAGCGTAGTCGTCAAGTTCCAGAAGAGATTATTTTACGTATGTATCGCCAGTTGCGAGATGCTCCCCCCAGCTTACAAGAGGGACTAGACCAGCTGATTCACTTTCCCCATTTACGAGAGTTCGGGAATTGCGCTTTTGGCTTAAGCAAGAACCCCACTTGATTTTCTTGATAGTTTGTTAATTTAAATTCAGAATCTCTTGGCCTGGATCTATACCAGGTAAACCATAAATCTCATATCTTAGAAAAAAAGATCACGGAAATTTCTACAGGAGGCTGGTAGATGGCTGCAACAGACTTTAAAGACTATTATGCAATTTTAGGAATAAGCAAAACTGCCAGTCCAGAAGATATTAAACAAGCCTTCCGTAAACTAGCACGTAAGTATCATCCTGATGTTAACCCAGGCAACAAGCAAGCGGAAGCAAAATTTAAAGAAGTTAATGAAGCTTACGAAGTTTTGTCAGACCCAGACAAGCGCAAAAAATATGACCAGTTCGGTCAATATTGGAAACAAGTAGGAGAAGGCTTCCCTGGTGGTGCTGGCGTTGACATGGGTGGCTTTGACTTTAGTCAATACGGCAGTTTTGATGATTTTGTCAATGAATTATTAGGTCGTTTTGGTGGTGGTGCGCCTCGTGGTGGAAGACAGGGGTACTCCTATCGCACTTCCACTGGTAAACCTCCTGGTGGTTTTGGTGGATTTAATGATTATGGGTTTCAAGATTCTAGCAGTGTTGCAGGTCAAGATACAGAAGCTACTATCACCTTAACTTTTGCTGAGGCTTTTGCTGGGGTACAAAAACGCTTTAGTTTAGGTAACGAAACTCTAGATGTCCGCATTCCAGCAGGGTCAAAAACTGGTACTCGTTTACGGGTTCGGGGTAAAGGTCAATTTAATCCTATGACTCAACAACGAGGTGATTTGTATTTAAAAGTAGAACTACAACCCCATTCTTTCTTCCAAATCGAAGGTGATAACTTAGTCTGTGAAGTGCCCATCACACCCGATGAAGCCGCTTTAGGTGCTTCCATTGATGTACCTACCCCTGATGGCAGTGTGAATGTCAAATTACCTGCGGGAGTTCGTTCTGGTCAATCTCTGCGCTTGCGTGGTAAGGGTTGGCCTGTAGCTAAAGGTGGACGTGGAGACCAATTTGTAAAGGTGGCAATTGTCCCACCCAAAGACCTTAGTCAACAAGAACGGGAATATTATGAAAAACTCCGGGCTATCCGCACTTACAACCCCCGCAGTCATTTGCAACAAATTCGTTTTTAATCCTGTGTTATTAAAAATTTTGGAGTTAATTAGTAGTGAGTCGTTGGCAATTGCAAAATATTGATTATTCCTACTAATTAACTCTGATATGAAATTAGTTAAATTGAGCTAATAAAGTTTCTACACTAGCGTTATGGTCGAAAAAAGAAAATAAGTGACGATAGAGAAGCCGACCATTTTTATCTAAAGCAAATTGAGCAGGTAAAGGTGCTCCTAGAGATTGTCCTACTTGATATGTACGGAAGACTCGACAACTAGGATCGCTGAGTAATGGCATTTTTAAGCCTAAATCACTGACAACTTTTTGACTTTGTTGTTGGTCAGTGCTGGTAATTAGTAAAATTTCTATTCCCTGCTTGGTAAATTCTTCGTAATTTTCGTTGACAGCTTTGATGTGGGGATAGCAAAAAGGACAATAATGTTTTTCTGTAAAGATGCGTGTGAAGGCAAGTAAAACAGGTTGTTTGCCTCGATAATCTGAGAGTTTGAGGGTTTTGTTATTAGTAATATCTGGTAATTGAAAATCTGGTGTACCTACTCCTAATCTAAATTTATCTAGGGCAGGAATGGGTAAGAAATTACGGAAGAATCGCTCGTTAAATAAGTCAGAAAATTCTGTTGCAGTTAGCATAATCAATTAAACATTTAAAATGATTTACATAAAGGTAGGCAAGGGAACTGACTTACAGAATTTATCATAACAAGTTTATATATTTATAGCTATTGGTGCGTTATAGCCAAGCTCAACGCACCCTAAAATTGAAGTTATTGGTAATAGAATGACCCATTACCAATAACTTATTAATTACACGGCTGCGAAGTAAACTTTGGACTTCACAGGGTCGGGAACCATTGTCTTTTCTCCGGGTTGCCAACCTGCGGGGCAAACTTCGTCTGGGTGAGATTGGACGTATTGGATTGCTTGTAATGTCCGCAGGGTTTCATCAACGCTGCGACCGAAAGCGAGGTTGTTAATGGTAGCGTGTTGGATTACACCGTCTTTGTCAATGATGAACAAGCCACGCAAAGCGATGCCTGCGGCTGGGTCAAGAACGTTGTAAGCTGCGCTAATTTCTTTTTTGATGTCGGAAACGAGGGGATAGTTTAAGTCACCTACGCCACCAGATTTGCGGTCTGTTTGAATCCAAGCTAGGTGAGAGAATTCGCTGTCAACGGATACACCAAGCACTTCGGTGTTCAGTTTCTTGAATTCTTCGTAGCGATCGCTAAATGCTGTGATTTCTGTGGGACAAACGAATGTAAAGTCTAGGGGGTAGAAAAACAGTACAACGTACTTACCACGATAGTCAGAAAGCTTAATTGTCTTAAATTCCTGATCCACTACTGCTGTGGCTGTAAAATCGGGAGCCTGTTGACCAACGCGGAGGCTTCCTTCTGTTCCGTAAGTGACGGTCATTTACTTATGTCTCCTTTTATATCTACCTTTTAGCGTTGAATTTTGGGTTAGCTATAGACTTACCCATCCACGCTGTCACAGTTTGATTACGATCTGTTAACACTATATCATAGTCATAACGATTTTGACTAAATGATAAATTAATAATTAATTTCCATGGGCACTGGGTAAAATACTCTTGGCATCAGGGTGTGGTTGAAGTTAATGCAGACAATTGATACAAGAGAATGGCTACTAACTAATGGGTTAGGTTGTTTCGCTAGTGGTACAGTTGCTGATGTCCGTACCAGGACTTATCATGGTTGGTTTTTTGCGGCGACAAATCCACCATTAGGAAGGAAACTACTGCTTTCCCACTTAGAAGCAAGTTTAGAGTTGCCAGAAAAAGCGATCGCTTTAGGGACAAATATCTGGGGTAGTGGTCAAATTGAACCGACAGGTTATCAATATTTACAATCTTTTGAAAATGAGCCAGTTCCCAAATGGCTGTGGGGAGAAGATGATTGGCATTTAACTCGCCAATTGATCATGCCCTATGGTTGGCATCAGGTAGAGGGGGAAAACAACACTGATGCTCAAAGGTTATTAATTCAATATCGTTACGAAGGTCAAGAGTCAGCAATTTTAAGGCTGAGAATCCTCATAGGCGATCGCGATTTTCACCACCAACAACAAGGTAGTCTGAAATTACAGTTTTCCCAATTACTAGACCAGCAATATGTATGTTTCCAAAGCATTAATTCTGGTCAGTTTGGCACACCTTGGCATTTGCGGTGGACGCAGGGAGAATATCAAGCTGACCCTGTATGGTATTGGAATTATGGCTTACCAGAGGAAAGCAAACGGGGAGTAGGTGATCGGGAAGACCTTTATAGTCCTGGTTTTTTAACTGTGCATCTCCAACCAGGGGATACAGTAGTGCTAGAAGCGCAAGTAGGGTTACCAAACTCACATCACCAAAGTCTTACCCAGGAAAGTTTTGCACAAGCAGTTGTGACTGAACAAGAAAGACTAATTCACACTTTTAATCAAGAAGAAAACCACGAAGCAGCAAAATCTTCCATTTGGTATCAACTCCTCAAAGCAGGTGATCAATTTATTGTTTATCGTCCCTCCATTGGTGGGCCGACGGTAATTGCTGGCTATCACTGGTTTAATGATTGGGGTAGAGATACCTTGATTGCCTTACCAGGATTAGCCTTAGTCACTAAACGTTTTGACATTGCTAAAGGATTATTACGCACCTTTGGTCGTTACTGTCAGCATGGATTAATACCTAATGCCTTTCCTGATTTGGGTGGTGAACCTTTCTATAACAGCATTGATGCTGCTTTGTGGTGGATTGAAACTTTAGGTCTTTATTTAGAAGCTACTCAAGATTGGCAATTTTTAGCTGAACAATTTCCCACGGTGCAAAAGATTCATAAAGCTTTTGTAGGTGGAACCCGTTACCATATCCATGTTGATGCTATCGATGGATTAGTGACTTGGGATGCCCCTAGTGTGGCCTTGACTTGGATGGATGCAGTGATTAACGGCACACCTATTACACCCCGTCGTGGCAAGCCTGTGGAAATTAATGCCCTTTGGTATTCAGCTTTATGTTGGTTGAGTCAATGGGCAGAACGTTTAAGCCATCGGGATGGAGATAATTCTTCACGCTTTGCTAATCAAGCCCAACGCTATAGCCAGCAAGCCGAAAGGGTAAAGGCATCTTTGCAAAAGTTCTGGAATCCCCAATTGGGTTATTTATATGACTTAATTCAATTAGACGATCGCCGTGATGCCCAAATTCGTCCCAATGCAGTTTTGGCTTTATCTCTGCATCACTGCGCTTTTTCCCAACACCAAGGTCGGCAAGTTTTGGATTTAGCAACTACTGATTTACTTACTCCTTACGGTTTGCGTAGTCTTTCCCCCAAGGATGCCGAGTATGTGGGCATTTATGAAGGCAGTCCCCTGAAACGCGATCGCGCCTATCATCAAGGAACGGTGTGGAGTTGGTTAATTGGCCCCTATATACGTGCCTGGCAGAGATTTTATCCGGAAACACCATTACCTTTTGATTGGCAACCAATGTTAGACCATTTTCAACATAGTGCTGGTCTGGGTTCCATTTCTGAAATTTTTGATGGAGACCCACCCCATACAGCCAGAGGTGCGATCGCTCAAGCTTGGTCTGTTGCCGAGGTAATTCGACACATTCGCTAACTATGAGGACTCCTGTAAATCATTAACACTAAAAACATCATGAAAATGCTGATAATCTATGTAGCGATGTCCATCTGGCGTATGGTGAATAATATCTACAAATTGTTGGTTCCATAAAATATCATGAGGGCCATAACTGTAACGAGCATGAACCACTTGGGACACAGTTTCATCAATTCCACTCAAAGAAATGATTAATAAAGAATTAGTTTTAATTAAAGATTCTGTAGACATCCCATATAAAGGGCTAGATTCATCAATTACATGCCTAACTAGCCAAGTTAACATAAACTCAGGAGTTTGGGGACGAAGCAGACGTAAGTCGTAAATGCGGCGAAAAAAATTCCCTTCCACAGTCACTTCATCCCTAATCAAATAGGCCTTGATTTGCGCCTCTAAGATACTGTTGCGGCGTTGGTTAGCAGTACGAAACATCAATGTTTTCTTACCATCGTAGTTAGTCACTACGGCCACATTACTAAACATCACACGGGCTGTAG
Organism: Richelia sinica FACHB-800; assembly: GCF_014698825.1. Taxonomy (GTDB): domain Bacteria; phylum Cyanobacteriota; class Cyanobacteriia; order Cyanobacteriales; family Nostocaceae; genus FACHB-800. The sequence goes on along the minus strand of NZ_JACJTT010000029.1, from coordinate 11,263 downwards.
GACGGGAAAATCTAGCAAAAGCTAATCCTGTCATTAAAGCAATTCCCATCACACCAATCATGGCTTCAATGGTGACAATAATATGAGCATAAAAACTTTTTGGATACATCGCACCATAGCCAATTGATGCTAATGTTTGCACACTAAAGAAAAAGGCATCAAAAAAAGAACCTGGTGTAGCATTAGCAATACAATCTCCGCCTAGAACATAAGCCAAAGCAAAAACAGCATTAATAGCTAAATAACATAAACAAATCAGCAAAATAAAACCACTCCAAGAAACAGTCAGCAATAGATGATAGGGATCTCGCCAATAGGAATGCCATACACCCTGATTTGATATCTGCAACTTGCCATTGTCGATGTTGATTTGAATCTTGGGAATTAATAGTTTTTTTGTGTGGCGAGAAAGTCTCAGCAATCGAAATTTCATATAGGTGATCCAAAAAGGCAGCAAATGGTAGGATGAATAACGTTATACCATTTTGTATTTTCTCTTGGGAAATATTGAGCGAATTAGCTGTGAGTAATGCCATAGGTCTCAGCCTTGTGCATTGAAAACAAATATTGAATCAAAATCGGGGTTATTTGTTAATAATGAATCGTAATTTTTGGATTACAGCGTTAATTGCTTTTATTAACTCTCTCAGCGTGACAATTTTAATTCCCATTATTTATTTATATGGTAAAAAATTTGGGCTGAGTGACTTGCAAACCAGTTTATTATTTTCTATGTATGCCATCGCTCAGTTTTTTGCCACACCAGTTATTGGTAAATTATCTGATAGATTTGGACGCAAGCCGTTATTAATTATCAGTCTAGCGGGTACTGTAATCGCTAATTTGATTGCTGGTACGGCAACAACAGCTAGTTTGGTATTCTTGGGCAGATTTCTTGATGGTATCACTGGTGGAAATTTATCTGTGGCCCAGGCAATTATTTCTGATATTACTGGGCCTAAAGACCGCGCTCAAGCCTTTGGGATTTTTGGTGCGGCTATGGGTTTAGGGTTTGTGCTAGGCCCTGTAACCAGTTTATTAGCACAAAAAGTTTCCTTAGGTACTGCCTTTTTGGTTTCTGCTGCTGTAGCCTTAATCGCCCTAATTTTAACAGTTGTATTTTTACCGGAAACCTTACCCACTCCAGTTGCCCAAACAGGTAATATTTTTGATTTGGGTTTAGAAAATTTAGTTAAAGGCTTAACCAAACCAGGGGTAGGAATCTTATTATTAATCAACTTCTGTACAGGTACAACTTTTACAATGTTTACCTATGCGTTTCAACCTTACTTTATCAATGTTTTGCAGCAAAGTAGCGAATCCTTAACGCTACTATTTTTGGGATTTGGCACAATGGCAGTAATTATGCAAACCTGGGGTGTGTCTGTATTAAAAACCAAAATAAGTGTAGTAAAAATTATGTTTCTAGGGCTATTTTTCCGTAGCCTATCATTTGTGTTAATGCCGGTGATTCCCAATATTAGTTATTTTGTCATCATCAGTATATTGTTTTCTATCTTTAATTCCCTAGTCCAACCCATGATTAGTACATTACTATCATTAAATGCCCAACCTCAAGAACAGGGTATGGTCATGGGGTTAAATGCTTCTTATTTAAGTATTTCTAATGGTATTGGCCCTGTGATTGCTGGTGTTATAGTTCAACAATCTCATCCCATTACCTATGGCTATCCCTTATATTTAGCGGGAATTTTGACGTTTGCAGTTTTGTTTTGGGCTGTCAAAGCGCGGAATAATTATACACCTGAAGTTAAGTCCGTTTAATAGTTACATAACTCTTGACTAGTGGAGACAACTAATCTTGTTGCATCTCTCCACTAGTTTTACACAAATGTTTTGTAGCTTATATATAACCCTATGGACTCGGCTAGTTTATGAAAAAATCCCCACAAGTGCTTGCCACTAGGGGATATTTTCATATGGACAGATAAATATGCTGTTGCCAATGCTTCCACCTTAGCTGTGAGAACAACGATTAAACCATTCTTGATACCTTTGCCGTTGAGATTCGTTCTCCACAGCGATTATTACCTGAACTTGCTGACAGCCATGGTCTTGTTCGAGGGCGATCGCATTTAAAATTAAACTAGCAACCTTGGGAGAAATGAACTGACCACACACCAGTAAACCTTGGTGCAAATGCCCATTGTCTGGCAATTCTTTACTAATCAGCTGAATATCTTCTCTATCTCCAGTTTTTAAATCGATTTCTGCCAATTGTCTATGGGTAGGACTAATTTGTTCGACAATTAACCTTTCCCTTCGCACAGGAATCTCTATCATCTGGGTTGTAATTTGCTTACGAACAATTACCTCCCCGATTCTTTGCTTGGTATGATTAACAATTAATTTTTCCTCTAATAAAGGAATTATCTCTTCCTCTACCAATTCAGTGAACTTATTTCCCCCAGCTAAACCATCATCGATGAAAGGTAGATTTATTGCTGATTCTTGATGTATAGATTCTGACATGTTTTGCTTTAATTTATTTTTTAATAAAAAAATTTGCTATTTTTCTTCCTCTTGTATTGTCTCCCCCGAAGGGGGGACAGGAAGAGAATAAATGCTTGAAGAAATCAAAAAACAAGTACGATTCATGAAAAAACTACAATTCTTTATCTTTCATCCACTGGTAACCCAGACGCATCGACATCTAACTCTTCCCGTCGCACAGTTTCTTGTCTTTCCACTGTGTCTTTTTCAACTACTTTTTTAACTCTTACTTCTTCCCGAATAAACGCTTCTTTTCTCACCTCCGGCGTTTCTTCGTAGATTTCCATCCGTGCTACTTCTCCTTCTTGGAAGTTCGCTTCCCCAGGAGTCACAGTTCTGCCGGCATCAGTTGGTGTCATCCTTTCAATCACCACATGTTCCCTTTCCACTGGAACCGCTACCCTTGCAGTTTCACTTTCCACATGTTTACCAACTCCTACTTCCCCAACTTTCTGACGACGCTTATTCGCAATTAATCTTTCCTCATACAATCTCAAGGTTGGATTGTCTTGGTCATGTAAGCCAAACAAACCTGGTTCCTTGTCATAGGTATAGGTATCGCGGGTGTAGGTAGGTTGTGTAGAGGTAGTTCCTAGTGATGTTGATGATTCTAGGGGTGTTGCCGATTCTAAAGGTGCAGTTGTTTCTACAGGTCTATTGCGATAAACACCACGGACTCGCTCTTCATAGTCGTAATCTAGGGCTAAACGCTCGTTAAACTCAGGTAACTCCTCTGCTTGTTGTCTCGTTAAACCAATCACAGTCACGCGATCGCGATTATAATCAATCCGTGCGCGACCTATGGGTAATAATACTTTTTTCCCAAAAATCCAAAACCCCAAATCAACTACTAAATAACGAAAATGTCCATCATCATCAACCAAAACATCATGGACATTACCGATTTTTTCGTCAGTTCCTTCTGTATAAACTCCCAGACCCTTAATTTCTTGTCCATCAAAAGTGTCGCGGTATTGAGGATCAAAATCTGCTAGTTTGTAAAGTGACATAAGTTCTTATATTTTTCCAATAACTATTCACCACAACGGTAAGAAATATTTATGAATTTTTCCTCTCGCTGATGACCTAAATCAATAGATATAAGCTCTATTACTTAGGCAGTTTTTAACATAAAAATTTCCCCTAACTCTCCATCAGGAAGAACAAACACAGACTGCTTGTAAACTGCTGATAGGGCAGCGTGGTATTAGCCCTACTCCTGTTAGCGCAACGCAGCGTCAGCCCTACTCCTAACCTTCCCCACCCTGATAAGTGTTCATGGTGTACAATTATGTAACTTATCTCTAACAAGGTTTTGCTTGTTGCTATAGGGGGTTGCAAGTTGATCCCTAGCAGGGATTCAAGTTAAATCACTATGTACGACGAAGACGATCTCAGCCTACTTGATACCGAAGAGGAGCTAGAAAGCCCCCTAGATCAAATAGAGCCATTTTCTGCTGAATCAGAAATGGCCAAACCTGATCCAGAATTAATGCTGGAACTCTTGGAAAACCCTCAGCCCCAGCAACGGATGTTAGCTGCGCGTGCTTTCTGTGATATTGAAGATGAGCGGGCAGTACCCCATCTCATTCACCTTTTAACTGATAATTGTCCTTTAGTCAGAGTTAGTGCAGCTTACGCTATAGGCAGAAACCCCAGCCCAAAAGCAGTTGAGCCGTTAATTACTCAGTTGAACAAAGATTTCAATGGTTATGTACGAAAAGGTGTAGTTTGGGCCTTAGGAAACTGTCGCGATCGCCGTTCATTAGTTCCTTTAGCAGATGCCCTCAGAACAGATATTCCTGCTGTTCGTCTCTGGGCAGCTAGTGGTCTAGCACAGATGGCAGAAGTGGGCTACGAATCCGTGGTTGCAGCTATTCCACCCCTAATCGAGTCTTTGGTTCAAGATCCTATCGCTGCTGTGCGAAGTAATTGCGCTTGGGCAATAGGGCAACTCTGCAAAGAACTACCTTCTAATGTAGTTTATGCCACAGCCATTGATGCTCTGATTCAGGCTTTTGCAGAAGACAAAGATTTAGGTGTGAGAGAAGATGCAAAAGCATCATTATTGGGCGTAGGTGATCCCCGTGGTTTGCAACTCATTGAAACCCTGGAACTAGAAGGTTGGTTTTAATTTCGGCATTCAGCTATCAGCATTGGGCAACTCTGCTTACTGACGGCTGAGTGCTTATTTTTCTTCAACAACGGAATACCGCCTACCAACATCAAGATTAAATTAAAAAGATTCATTAAAAATTAACCATGATGATTTACGGTATTTTTAATTTTTAATCTCTGGTATTGCTGCCTATAAATATTTAAAGATTTTTATTTAAAAATCTTCCAGTTCATTTATTAACTAATATCATATCCGGGAAATTAGTTATGTTGACCACAGGCGTTACACACCTCCCTGCAAGGGTTGAGGGGATACAAAGTGCGGCTTTGGCGGAGTGGGGTGATTCCGGTTGAATGATAAGTAGCAAAAAAATAAAATAACTGTATTACTAAATACCTTTTTTTTCAGCAAAACAAAAAATTTATTTTGTCCTCATCAAAAAAAATGTGTTATCGTGGGAGGAAATTATCTATAAACAACAATTCATGTAATTTGTCGTGTGATTTTGTCAGTCAGTCAATCATTGGTGTGCAACATGATTAGAGCAAAATACTCTAGAAATACGTTGCAAGAAAGCCGTCATAACAGTCGGGGAAGCGCTTACCTGTTTGCACCGATGGTTAACTTCAATGTGATGGCAGAAGTTGGTGATACTCCACCTTAACTAAGCTTTTAATTATTCAATTAAATAAAGATTCAGCAAAGATTACATAGTGATGCTAGAGGTTAAGAATATTAGTGGTGATAAACAGCCTCAGCAATATATGTAATCTAGGTTTAGATATACCTGTTTGATAGATGATATTAGTTGTCAGCGACAAAGCTGATAAAAATTGAATTTGCATATTCATTAATTTCACATGTTTGAGGATCAGCATGTTTATCTTGGGTATGCAGTCAAAAATTAGATGCGCTACAACAAAAAGACAACTAATATCTATAAACTGACTATTGCCAATTCTTATCTTCAAAAAATATGACACTTGGTTAATGTGAAGTGGGCATATTTTTTATCAATGGTTGTAGTCAAAGAGTAACTATCAACAAAATATTCTGAATTGATTAACAATTTACTCCAGAAAATTGGCCGATGATTTCTATTGCATATTGATTATGCAAATAAATGCCAATGTTTTAGCCTGGTTCATCAACCATTTAGCTAATTAGTTGCTATGCAAACGGGGATGATTGAGTGAATTTATCCCCAACAAAACCAACCTGCAACACGCTCTATGAATTAGTTTGAGCAAAACAATCGATGCACTTAGAGAGTTAGATAGTATGTCCCATCAAAAGTATCAGCAGAAATTAAAGCGTTTGCAAGAATTGGTAATTACTACTTTCTTAGGAGATATTCCCACAATTGCCCTGGGGCCTAGATTACGAAGATTCATATATCGATACATTTTTAATCGGATTGGTCAGCAAGTTTATATCCAACATGGAGTGGAATTTATTGGCACTTCCTGTATTGAGTTAGATGATGGGGTAAACATCTTTAAACATGTCCGTTTGGATGGCAAGGGACATCCTCAAAATCGCATTTATATAGGTAAAAAGGTAGCTATAGAAAGACATGTAGATATTGGTTGTTTAGAAAATACGCAAGTATACATTGATGAAGAAACCTTTATTGGACCAAATGTTTCTCTTGCTGGACCAGGCAATATTTTTATTGGTAAACACTGTATGATTGCAGCAAATTCGGGTATATTTGCTAATAATCATCAGTTTAGTGATCATTTATCACTTATTAAAGACCAAGGAATTACTCGTCAGGGAATAGTCATCGAAGATAACTGTTGGTTGGGTCATGGCGTTACCGTTTTAGATGGTGTCACAATTGGCAAAGGTAGCGTCATTGGCGCAGGTGCAGTTGTTAGTAAAGATATACCTCCCTTTTCTGTGGCTGTAGGTGTACCAGCACGAGTGATTAAGCATCGACTTCCTCTAGAACAGATGGTCAAACCTAAGCCATCTTTATAGTCAGATGGTGAGTTTTTGGCGGGTATAAGGTCAGGTTGGGAACTCAGTTCCACTGAATGTAGTCCTCCAAAAAGGCACGAGATGTGGGTAAGATAAAGGAGCTATCTTTTTTGCGTAGCAAATACATCAGAGAAAAGCCTCTGTTTATTTATCTAACCCCTTGGAGTCCTTTCTATGCTGACTTTAAAAATCGCTGTTTATATAGTTGTTGCGTTCTTCGTTACCATTTTTGTGTTTGGGTTCTTGTCTAACGACCCTGCTCGTAACCCTGGTCGTCGGGATTTAGAGTAATCAGACAAATTATCCCCAACATCTGGAAGGCGGAAAACACAAAACGCCACGGACACAACCGTAAATATGATGATGCGGTGTCCTCCTCTTGGCGGTTTGCTAGAGGTAAGCAAAAGGCGAAAGTCGGAAGGCTATGTGTCATTCATCCTTCCGGCTAGTATTTTATGATCTGCCTGTTGATTAGCTTGATTGTGTTTGAGATATGCTCCATCCAGTTGCCCCTGCTGATCTACCTCCTATTGTTCAATCTGTAGAAGCTGTTGATGTGATGGCTTCTGCATCGCCGATTGATGTTGTGGCTGCACAAGTCCACCCTGTCAAGACAACAGCAGAGGTTGATAATCAGGGACGATTATCTCGTCTTCAGACCCATCAAAACCATGTAGAAGTTGCCCAACCGGAAGCATTTAGCCCAGAATTTTCACCTCTGAGTGTGGCTGAAGAAAAAGTAGGGATGATAGAAAAAACTGGGGTGGTAGACCAGGAACCATCAGTAAATAATCCAGTTGCTCCAGCTACACCTGAGCAAGTTACTCAAATTCAGCATTCATTATTAAAGTCACAAACTTTAGTTGAAAAATTAAAACAGTCAAAACAGCAAGATGCTGTGACTATGGAAAAGGTAGAAGGAAAAATTAATATTGTTAGTTCTAGTGGTGAGACTCCACAGGATTCTTTACCAGTTCAAAATATTATTGAATTTAAACCCCGTAGTCTTGATCAAAAATCTGCACCAGCAACGAATTTATTAGAATTTGCTCCGGCTCCAGCGATCGCTCCCAGCACTCCAGATTCTAGACCAAAACCAGGGGTAAGGGCCAGAATTGTGGAAGTAATTGCTGATCGCCAGGAATATGATGAACAAAGACGTATTGTCACTGCCCAAGGAAATGTGGTGGTACGGTTTGATGGGGCGGTAGTTGATGCTGACAGCTTGCAGGTTAATTTAGATAACTTAATTGCTGTGGGTGAAGGTAATGTTGCAGTCACCAGGGGTAATCAGGTACTGCGAGGACAACGTTTTACCTACAATTTCATCCAAGATAGTGGTGATTTGGTAAATGGTCGTGGGGAAATTTATATCCCTAGCAGTCAACAGGATTTTGCCTTTTTACCGACCGATGTCACAGCCGGTGGTGTTCCTAGTCGTCCCCCAAGCGATCGCATTCTTGCCAATCAACCCCTCACCAATGTTAGCAGTGGAGATGGAGTGGAGTTTACCATTGGTGGCCGTGCAGATGCTAGGAATATTCCCCCACCAAAAGATGGTGGAACAGTCAAGCGTCTCAGATTTGAAGCTCAAACAGTGGAGTTTTATCCACGGGGTTGGCAAGCTAAAGATGTACGCATTACCAATGACCCCTTTTCCCCACCAGAACTAGAATTAAGAGCCTCCCAAGTCACATTACAGCGCCAAGCACCGTTAATTGACAAAGTAACAACATCAGGTCAAAGGTTAGTCTTAGACCAAAGTACCTCTATCCCCATTCCCGTTGGTCAGCAGACTATTGACCGTCGAGAACGCCAAGTCGATCCAGCTATTGTCTCCTTTGGCTTTGATAACAGTAAACGTGGTGGTGTGTACCTAGAACGCAGTTTTGATGTCATTAACACTGAAGATGCTCGTTGGCAAATCATTCCCCAATTTTTGGTTCAGAAAATTGTGGAAGGGACAAACGATAGCACCGAAGATTTATTTGGCGTGAAAACTAAATTAAATGCTGTTCTTAGTTCTAAAAGTACAATCCAAGGAACAGGAGAGTTAACCAGCTTTAATTTAAATAAAGTAGAGGAGAATTTGCGGGCAAGTTTGCGGTTACGTCAAACTTTAGGAGAGGTTAATCCTCACACCTTAAATTTAGAATATAGTTATCGCGATCGCCTCTACAATGGCACCCTCGGTTTTCAAACAGTCCAAAGCAGTATAGGTGGTATCATCACTTCCCCGGTGATTCCCTTGGGAAACAGTGGAGTTAACCTGAGTTATCAAGGTGGTGCTCAATACATTGATGCTAATACCGACCGTCCCGACCTACTGGAGCCAAACCGTAAAAATGACCGGATTTCCCTTGGTCGTTTCCAAGGTAGTGTGGCCTTGAGTAGCGGCTTCACTTTATGGCAAGGTCAATCTTTACCAGCTACAGCTACGGAGGGTTTACGCTACACACCTAATCCTGTGATTCCCTACTTACAAGCGATCGCTGGTGTGACTGGTACTAGTAGTTATTACAGCAATGGGGATAATCAAAGTACCTTAATTGGCACTATCGGGTTAGTAGGGCAACTGGGAAATTTTTCTCGTTCCTATTTAGACTATACCGCCTTTAATATCACTTACTCCCAAGGCTTTAATAGTGGATTATCACCATTCTTATTTGACCGCTTTGTCGATAACAAAGTCCTGAGTGCTGGTCTTTCCCAACAGGTTTATGGCCCATTACGGTTGGGATTTCAAACTTCAATTAACCTCGATACCGGACAACAAAGTAGCACTGATTATATTGTCGAATATAGTCGCCGTACCTACGGTATCACCTTACGATATAACCCCATTCTCGAATTGGGTGGTTTTACAATCAGAATTAGTGACTTTAACTGGACAGGTGGCACAGATCCATTTTCCGATGGAGAAGTTAAGCCAGTGGTTGGTGGAGTGCGTCAGGAAAATTAATTGGGTTCAGAGGGTAAATATAATGGCAACTTGACTGTAAACGTAGTGCCTACACCTTCTTGACTCATCATCTCAATCACTCCACGATGGGCTTCCACACAGCGTTTGACAATCACTAATCCTAGCCCGTTGCCTTGAATTGATTTAACATTTGAGCCTCGATAAAACGAGTCAAATACTTGTGCCTGTTCTGTTTCTGGGATACCAATACCTTGGTCTTTTACTTGAAAAGTAACAAAACCTTCTGCTAAGTCACAGGAGAGATTAAATTCAATTCTGCCACCATGAGGAGAATATTTCAGAGCATTATTCAACAAGTTTCTTAACAGATAATGTAAAAGCCGCTCATCAACCGGAGCATCTGTCTGTTGACAATTAGAAGTAAAGATGATTTCGTGATGATGATGGTTGAGGGTTCTAAATTCTTCCACCAGTTCCCGGCAGAATTGCTCTAAATTGATGAACACAGGATTAAACATCAATTTACCTGCTTCTGCTCGACCCATAAACAACACATCTTCCAACAGCTTTTCCATGTACTGAACAGCACCGTAAATGCGCTTGAGATAAGTATTTCTTCTAGTGACTGTTAACTTAGTACCTTGAATATCTATTAGTTCTACGGCTGTTTGAATAACAGTTAAAGGATTACGAAATTCATGGGAAACGGTGGAAATAAATAGAGACTTGAGACGGTTGAGTTCTTGTTCCTTGTGTAAAGCTTCCTCTAAAAATTCTCTGTGTCGGCGTTCGCTGATATCCCAGAAGACAATCACCGCACCAATTAACTCATAACTTCCGCGCTTCAAGGGTGCGAAGTTATGGCCAATGGGGATTTTGCGACCACTTTTGTGAATTAGGGAAGTGAATTCTCCCAATTCTGGTGCTTCTTCTTGTTTAATCAGTTTAGTAAAGGGATTTTCGATATCTGTTTGTGTCACATCATCAAAAAGACGCAAAATGTCTGACACATTTTGCTCCAGTGCTTCTTCCTCTTGCCAACCTGTGAGTCTTTGGGCAGATGGATTGATAAAAGTAATCAATCCACGCTCATTGGTGGCAATGACTCCATCACTCATGGAATTTAAGACCGTGGCCAACTGGTTACGACTGTCCCGTAAAGCCCTCTCTAGTTTGTGTCTGGATAAAGCGATTTCAATAGCTATGCGTAAATCTTTAATTGTAAATGGTTTAATAATATACCCAAATGGTTGAGTCACTTGGGCCCGTTCTAAAGTATGATCATCACCATAAGCAGTAATAAAAATCACTGGAATATCCAACTGCTCACGAATGTAACCAGCGGCAGTAATGCCATCCATATCTCCTTTGAGGATGATATCCATTAGGACTAATTCTGGATGGGTTTCCAAGGCTTTAGCGATCGCTACTTCTCCAGACGAAGCCGTACCAGTCACCATATAACCTAATTGGCTGAGTTGACGAGTAATAGTTCTCGCCACAATCACTTCATCTTCTACTACTAAAATTTTATCTTGCCCCATTGGATGTTTATTGATACCCAGTTAATTGCGGAAATTGAATATTAAATATTGTTCCTTGATCCCGTTCTATTAGACATCTCCGAAAACAAGGAAACCCTTACCATGACTGCTTTGAAGAGGGGTAAAGGCTAAGTGCAAAGATACTCAAATTATACGCTAAAATCAGTGTTTGCAATG
>NZ_JACJTT010000028.1 GCF_014698825.1 Richelia sinica FACHB-800 | reverse complement strand
ATTTGTTTGTTCTTTTTATTTCATCTTATTCCTCTGTCTTATCCTTCCTTTTGTGGTTGCATTTGTTTGCTTTTTCTCAGGGTATCCCGTTAGGTGCAAGATATAAGTTAATCAATTCTGTAAGGCTGATAATGATGACTAGGATTGTAAACAAACTGTTTAAAAGCCCTGACTTGTTGAGTTAGTAAATCCCATTTTGGCTGTTTTCCATCATTGGTTTGTATTTCCTCAGTCATCCGCTGTACAAAAGCACGTAGAAACTTCTTTCTCCCAGAATCATTTAAATAACACCCACCATCCTTAAACTCAAAATCACTCTCCGCGCTAACAATTCTACGATTAATTAACCACATCACCAAAGAATCTACTAAAGGTGCGCGAAACTCCTCAATTAAATCAGAAGCCAATGCTGCATGACCATCATGAGCTTGATGTAAACAAGCATAATAAGGGTCTATTCCTTGAATTTCAATTAATGCTAATAGATGATTCCACAAAACTTGATAACCAAAGCTCAACATTGCATTCACTGGGTTTCCTGGAGGACGACGACTGCGACCAGAAAACACAAAATCAGGATTAGCTAGGCATTCACTAAAAGCAGAAAAATATTGAGCAGCACCAGCACCTTCAAAACCCATTAACCTTTCCCATGTATCAGCCTGTGCTGCTTGTTCCGCTAAATAATCTAAACTTTCTAAAACCCGTTCTATAACTTCTGACTCTCTTTTTTTTCTTTGTCTCCTCAACAAAATTCTACTATTTTTCAATTTACCTTTGACAATAGCTCTAGCAGTAATTAACCTGTCTACAGGGGATAATTGTTGTTGATAACGCGATAATTGACGGTATCCCCTAGAAATCGGTAAAATTCTACCGTAGCAGTAGCCCATCCGCGATAAATACGCAATGGGAATATCGCGCCATAAACAAGCGCGAATGACTTGAGTAGTTACTTGCGATCGCCCAAAAATTAAAATCTGTTCCAACAAAGGTAACTGCACCTCAACATATACAGTGTCCCCTTGCTTAACTAACAAAGTTTCTTTCTGCAAACAGACATAGCAATTTTGCTCAGAAATATAAAGAGTCTGCATAAAATCAACAATGATGAATTATTAACGCCACCAACGTTGTAAATTTGATTTGCTTGTAGAACGATGTTCGCCTTCTTCTGAGGAAGTGAGTTCTGCATTTTGTTCTGGTTCTAACCACAACAGTATCCTATCCCCCATACTGGAAACCAAATAAGTAGCAAGAGTCACCAATAAAGTATTCATAATTACTGCTGTTAAACCCAAAGGTGCAATTAGCAAAATGACCAGAGTAATACCGCCATTAATAGTAGAGACAGAAACATTTCTGACAGCAGCGGAGCGCCGGGAAATATACATGATGCAGAAAACCTGACATAAAAGTGATGATATTGACTACCATAACTTCAGAATCACCCAAAAACCAGAAAAAGAAGATAAACTGAATTATTATAACTATCTGCTACAAATTAATATTCATAACACTTACAGCTAATCTCTAAAAACTGTCTAAATATTTTCTTTTTGTACGTAGATTATTTTCCATAAATTACTAACAAAGTAATTATTTTGACAATGCCTAAAAAACCTACTCATCCTTACACAGAACGTTTAGCCTTTGAACGGTTATTACTATTAATTGCTACCTTACTCAAATATCCTGGTGTGGGGAGTCCAGAATTTCTAGAGTCTGGTGACAACCAAAATCATGATGCAATTAGTGTAGTGAGAATATATCTACAGAAATTAGCACAAGAATTAAATATAGAATTACCCGACAATTACCCAGCAGTTGCTACATTACGCAAAGATTTAGAAACACTCAGAAATTATGGTATCCTTGACCGTCGGATGTATCGTTGGGGCTATTATTTAGGCACTGGTGCGCTGTCTACTGCTGAATTAAAGGTAGCATTTAACTCCTTAGCATCTCAGGCACAATATCAAGGTGATGCCCAGACGAGACGCATTTATGAAACTCTCAGTAAAAGACTGCGTGGTTTGGATATGGAACTCAAAGGAGAATTTTTTTATCCTACCCGTCAGCATCTAAATCGTGCCATCATTCACACAGACCCAGAAGAAATGGCCGCAAAGGGAGAAAACAGAGATACATTATTTCATCAATTACCATTATTAGAACAAGCCATAAGTCAAGGAAAAGCCATTGAAATTTCGCGCACTAAAGATTTGTATGCTTCTAATCGTATTGGACGTTTTCAAGTATTTCCTTTACAATTAATTTATCATGATATTGCCTGGTATTTATTATATGAACTTTGTGAAAATGGACATTTAGTAATGGGGCGTATTAATCGGTTTAATAGTCATTGTTATCCTGTAAAAATACCAGCACGGGGATTAGAAAAACAAAGAGAAAGTTTAGCTAAAGCCTATAAGTTATTTGAAAATGGCTGGGGATTAAACTTAGGTGAACCAGAACTACAACAATTAGAATTATCAGGAAATCTTAAATTTATTAAAGTTGAGGTACGCTTTTATCCTCCCATATCAAATTTTATTTTAGAAGGAGAGCGTCGTCATTTAAACCAAAAAATTATACTAGGAGAAACCGACAAAAATACTGGAGAATACAAATTTATAGAGTACCATGTAAAATTACCACCCCGTTCTTTAGATGAGTTTCTTTATTGGGTTTATCGCTATATGGACAAGGCAGAAATATTATCTCCCACGGAATTAAGAGAACAACATCGTCAAGCTGGACAAGCTTTATTTAATCGTTATTTTCGCGAAATTTAATTTGACAATATTACTTGTTTTTATGTTTCATCTTCCCCAGAAAGACAATACAAATTTTATAGTAAAATACTGACTCTGTGAGACATATTTTTGCTACAGATTCTTAGCAGAAAGCGATCGCCTAGCTAACCTGTTGACTTATATAAAAATTGATATTATGCCTAAAATACCCGAATGTAGTCGCTGTCTCCTTTATTCACACAATCCCCACCTTGTCTGCGCTGTTCATGCTGGTGGTGTGACTGGTGATAGTTGCATGGATTTTAGAGAAGACCCCAAGGCTGAACCTGTAGAACTGTGGCAACCAGACGGGGCAACCTACTACAATGGCGAGTTGATTTTACAGCCCCAAAAATGAAGATGCCGTTGTTCTAACCATTCGGAGAGTGAAAAATTTTAGGAGAGCAGGGTGGATAATTGTGGACTGCAAGTTTAATCATCCCAAACTTTCCACAGCTTCCCAAATAAACGGCAAACACCCAGGATTAGCCTCTGACCATGCAGTAGCTTCTACTACCAAGATTTCTTGACCCGAATCAAGGTAAAATTCCATTCGGAACGTCATCTCCAAATGTCGGCGCTCTTGACCACAGATCAACCGCCCTACAAACAAGCTGTATTCCCGTACCTTTTTGTGAGCATGACTTACTGCCAGTAGCCGCAATTTTGTTAACCGCTTGAGGAACTCAATCCTTGAGTTATCATCAGCTTTAGAACCCTCATCTGAGGTATTTTTCTGCTCATTATTGCCATTTTTAACTGGTGATTCTGTTGTTACCTCTGGTCTCGTATCACCTTTAGAGGTACTTTCCTGACCATTCTTGCCATTTTGTCGGAATGGTTCTGGTATTTCTGCACTTGGTATCAAATTATCAACAGAGCCACTCTGCAACCCATTCCAGCCACCTTGAAGCAGTGGTTCTGCTGAAACCAAAGCTACTGGTATTTCCTCCCCAACAGATGTTCTCTGCCAGCCGTTGGAGGCAATTTCCTGTACTGGTTCTGCGGTTTCATCTGGGTTCACCCCAACAGGTGCAATTTGCCCCCCGTTATTCCCTTGTGAGGCTGGTGTTTCTGGTGAAATGGCTGATTGTATCAACTCACCACTCCAGACCCCCTGCCGCCTTTGAAGGCTGTTAAGTGAATGTTCGCCTGTCTTTATCGCATAAGCAATTTCCTGTTCATTCTCCCCAGCCATTGATAAGTTTTGTTTATCGTTTTTCGACGAGGCGCAACGGAAAAACAGGTATAAGAAATACTGAATTAAACTAAGTTTGTTTAATTCATCACATTCGATTTTGTTCTCTTCGTTTGATTGTAAAATACTTGCAGTGATTGAATTTTCTAATTCGTCACTGAGTTGATTTAAATTATTTTCAACTCTATTAGCAGAATTTATGATTGATTGATTTTCTGCAAGTTGAGTTACAGCTGAGTCTTTTTGAATGTCCTCAATTTGATGTGTGCGTTCTGCAACTACATCAGCCCCTGCGGGACACGTAGCTGGTGCTATACATAAAACCTTCATATAGGGCAAGTGTGTGTAATTGCTCTCTGAATAAGGGTTTTGATGTATCTCTTTTTTTTCCATGTCGTTTTTTCGGTCAAACTGTGTGTAATTGCTCTCTGGATAAGGGTTTGCGCTATTTTCTGATTGTTTGCTGTTTCTTTGGTTTCTGCTCTCATCCAGGCTGTTATCTGTTTGCTTTATGCTGTTTTCTGCCCAAGGGTCTGGTATGTACCATTGGGGATGCCATAGGTGTCTGTGTTTGTATAGTGTGTTTGGGCTTAATGTTCTGTTGTATCTGCGTTTGTATTCTGCACTTATCTGTTTACTTCTCTCTGTTATTCTTTGGCTTGATTCTGTTTTTGTTTCTTTTTCTGTTTGTATTTGCGAGTCTAAGTATTTTACTATTTCTTCTATGCGTTTTTGGGTCTGCTGACTGCGTTGCTGATTTCTGATTTTTGTTTTTTCAAAGGGTATTACGTTGTCTAGGTTTTGATGATTTTCGGTTTGGCTATCTCCTGCTATGGCTAGGGCATATGTGTTGATGAATGTTCCTAGGGGGCGTTTTGGACGACTGGCATAGGGGGTATACCATTGGTGTTTGATTGTGCATTTTATCCAGTCTCTAACTCTGGTTTCTATGTGATGTTGGTGGTGGCAATACTGTGTGTATCCTGGGGCGTTTCTGGCTGTTTCTACGGCGTATTTCACGAGGTTTTCGGATTCTAGGTCTTTAAATACGATGCCGTAACCGACGATGATTTGTAGGAGGGTGTTTGTTTGTCCTCTGTCTGTCCAGCCTGTGGCGATGATTTGTTCCCATTCGGCTTGCCATTGTTCGATTTTGATGCCTGGTTTTTGGCGATATTGTTCTTTTGTATGCCGCTTTCTGGCTTTTTCACTGGCGTATCTGAGTTTGGTTAGGTCTTGCCGTCGGGCTGCATGGTCGCAATGGTCTAGGAAGGTGCCTACTGAGTGGCTGATTGGTTGTAGGTGGTCATCTAGGAGGAATGCGCCGCTGCCTGGCTGCATGGGGCAGCGGATGGCGTTGTAGTTGGTGATGGTGTTTTTTCCCCAGGGTTTGGGGTTGGGGAATATTTCTATGTGTCCTGGGCGAATTTTGAATCCTGCGTCTTGTAGGGTTTGTTGTAGGGCGCAGGCTAGGTTGAAGGTGGGTATTTTGACTTTGAAGGGGATGATGAGGTGGTAGCCGCCGCTGTAGCTTGATTGGATGGGGACTGTATCTACTATGCCTATGTCTTCTAGGGCTGCTTTGATTTTTCTATATGCTTCTAGGCTATGGTTGTCTCCTCCTGCATCTAGGTCGATTGTGGCGTATCTGGTGGTGGAATTAAAGCGTACTCCTATGAGTTTGTTTGTGTTTTGATGGTCTGCCCACAGTTGGGATGGCTGGAGGTAATAGTCTATTGTTTTCCAGTCTGGTTTACGGTTGAGGTTATGGGCTGGGGCAACTATGGCACTCCAAGGATGCCAGAAGTATTTTATGTACCGTTTTCCTAACTCTGAGGCTGGTTGGTGGGGTTCTATTCTGGTTTGGTAAGATTTCCGCTGTTTTGATTTGCGGTTTGGTTGGGGTTTTTCTGGTAGATACATGGCTGGCTTTCCTCGATGTTTTGTTTTTGTTCATCGGGTAGCCGCTAGTTGGCTTTGATTTGAGTAGCTGTAACAAGCTGCTTTTTGGCTTTAGGGTCTGATTTTTCGCTGCTTTTGATGGTTGTTAAGAATTTCGCTTTCTTAAAGAATGTCTGAGAAGTATCAGATTTTATCGAGGTATCCCCTTATCAAGGAAGAAAAGGAGGGAATAAATCCACCAATTACCGAAAGTTTGAGTTGAACGCCCTGTCCTTTGAGAATGCTGCTGGGGATTATGATTACGCCGCAAACCTCATAAAATTATGGGGTGAGGGTTCCTTAAATGACCAGTAGTATCCTGTAGGGTAGGAAGTATGCCACAGCTATCTCAGTTTCATGCCTAATAATTGTTGGTAAACAGGAAATTCATGGTCTAAAATGGGATCAAATATTTTTTTGTTTGTTTGGACGAGTTGGATAGCTCGCCCGTTGTTGAGATGACTGGAAATCATCTCGTGGTTTTTGGTGAACGTCATTCTAGACTTTTGAGTCTCCTGTTACCGAAACCAAACAACTAGCGGACTACCCAGCTTTTTTTTTGGAGTTATGATAATTCCCTAACAAAGATTGATTAAATAAGTCCAGCAGTTCTATGTTTAGCCCCATAAACAAAACTCCTTGGTAAATGCAGTTTTTTTCGTTATAAACCTCAGAAAGCGCTACCGAAACTGCCGAATCCACCGTATTTCGCATCAAAAGGGTGATTTGTTCAGTCAATAGATAGCCGCGTAGGTAATATTCACACATTGTGCCATATTGGCAAGAACGGTATTTGAAAACTGATCTATCTTCTCCGCAGAAAAAAACCCTTATTTAGCAAGGGGTATAGCCCCCGTTTGTTATAGGATACTAGAGTTTTTGTTATAGGATACTAGAGTTTTTGTTCTAACGCTAAAAGCCATGTAAGACAAGGGTTACAAGCTATTTTTGCATTTTTTTTCTTTAGAACTAAATTTTGTTTGAGAACTAAACTAGAACAAAAACCATCTGCTTGAAGTTGATAGCCATCTGGTGGTGAAAACTTGGTGAAGTAGCACACCCTGCCTTGCTTGCAGCACAATGCACAAACGACTAAAGGTTGACAATTCCGCCGAATTAAGTAGATTAGCTTTAAAAATTGTTGTTATAGCCAGGAAAAAACCAACAAGCAAGATTGAAGAGGCTGTTGGACTAATTTACTTGCCTTTACATATTTTTGTTTTTTCAAATAGTTCCACTTAGTTAAAATTTGATATCTAAGAGGATGCGGACATAGGCGGATTGTTGCGGGCTAAGTGGGCGATCGCCTCGTTCTACTAATGAGATGAACTTTTGAGATACACTTAAAAAACTAGCTAATTTAGTCTGTGGCCACCCTTTGGCAATCCGTGCCTCTCTCACTTGGCTACCAGTCAATTTAATATCTTCTGAAGTTGTATCCTTTATTTTGGGCTGTAATTGTGATAACTTTGGCTTAACTTTGGATGCTATTAGTTCAGGAATAGGATGTGGGGGCTTGATAGTCAGCCGAGCATTCAATAGTTTGTTAAAGTATCCTTTAGGCTGTTTCTGCTTACACCCTGGCCTTAGCAATTCAGGATAAGTTTCTGGGTCAAATGCAATTTGCCAGTTAAGTTTATTAAGCAACTGATCTAAAGCTTTATCCCAACGTCGCTTCAGCTTAAAAGCTTTCATTCGATCACATAAAGCTTTATCTAGTTCTGTTTTGGGCAGTGCAATTTCTATTAGCTCCTGTACTCTGTAGTTGCCATCAAGACGAACCCGGCTATCTAGTGTCAAATATATAGCTAACCTTAATGTCAGTTCTTCATGATAAGGATCAATTTCTAAGACTTTTTGAGCTAAGTAGCCAAATTGAAACAAAGCTTCCCGTGATTCTGCTCCTGCTCGGTTCAAAAAGTATTTAGTCCAAGCACCTGGTTGAATAATGATCTGAACTTCTAATGGTTCTTCTATATTGCCAGATAAATTCACCTGACCATACGGCACAATCGTGATGTTCCACATACGACCAACAGGTGTACTAGCATTTATACCACCTTTTCTATTTCTACCTTCTATCCATACTGTTTTAACCAACAAACAATCCAATGCAAACGCAGTTTTTGCTATTTCTAGAAGTTTTTGATGTTTAGGTAAATTAGTTCGCTTATCCCAGCCAATTTTTTCGATTAACTCACTACCTTTGATAGTAAATAAGCTTTCCCAAGGTTTTTCCTGCTCCATCGTATAGGCAGCAAATATTAAGTGTAATTTTACACTATTAAAGCCAAATTTATCAATAATCTGTTGGGCTTCATTCCAAGGAAGTAATGTTACATCACCTGGGGTACTAATATAATGCTCAATATAATTTTGGGGATTACCTTTAGCTCTATGTTGTGCAACAGCTATCCCCTCTTCATTCTTGTGCCAAAACTCTTGTTTTTTAATCTGAGAATTAATACTTGAAAGCATAAGTGCTGCTGTAGGAATTGCCTCAAATGGCTGTGATGTAAATAAAGAGCTTTTTTGTCCATCTCTACAGCCTTCAAGATCCTTATTGATTATATTATAGAGATGAGGTAGGGTATTTTCATCAATTTGATATTTTGCAGCAGCTAGTGAGGATATTGTACTATACAATACTTCGTTAAATATGGCATCAAACAATTCTGAATTATCTGCTGCTGCTCTATAGAATGTCTGTTCAGATAAAAAATAATGAGGTAATTTATCGCGAATTACTTGTTTAATATTATCTTGAATTTCATTTAAAATAGATTGATTTAATTCGTGATTGTCAGTATCTTTAAAGACTTTTTTTTTATCTGAAGTCATGACAGTTGCAAAAATTAATCAAATATAGATGGGAGCAAGTTTAATTACCCTCATTTCGTATTAAGGGGATTTTTGAAGTTACTTAACGAGAGAATAAGTATTCTAGACTACAAAGAAATAAAATTTTTACCTGATTTGGAATAGTTCAGAACGCTATGGTCAAATGCGAGAGGAAACAACTGTTAAAGTAAAAGTTGATGTTTGGAATGTAGCATTTCTTTCCTGGTATCGCAATATTATTGAAGTGCAGCCCGTAGACCATCAATTTTTGGTTATCTAATTTGTAGTTTCTAGCAACCATTGTTATTGCTTCCAAAAAAGTTAGTTATTTGAAACTAACTGAATACCAAAATTATCAATCAAGTAGTGTAAGTTAGTATTGTGGCTTGAATTGTTTAATTCATAGACTGTGTTGGTATATATCTTGCAGATAAGACTGACGATAATTATTCCTTTTCCTCAGCCTAGCCTCACGCTTTGTCCAGCGTTTTTGTAAAGGTACATCAGCCCATCTTTGTAACAGCACGAACAGGTTATCATCTCCTGTTAACTTAGCAATTGTTTGAGCAATAACCTTACAACAACTCCAAGGATGACGCACTACCTGAATTTCTGCAAACCTGATTACAACCCAATTACGCTCTAAGAAAAAACGGTTGCGAATTTTATCATCCTCAACATCAATACAGTGATGAGGTTTACCAGTATCTCCAGTATAAGGCTCATCAATCTCGATATCAAGTGCTAATCCAGATGAGTGATGATAAAAAATAAAATCAGCGGAGTAGCGAAGAGGATAACCAGGAATTTCAAACTCAACTGCCTGACAAATCAGATTTCCAGAAAAAGCCGCCAGTAAATGCCGAAAAAAATGTCTTTCGCTCACTCCCTGCTTGGCTATACTATTTTCATCTGGTAATGCAACGCAACCTTGAAATGAAGCTTTTAGATACTTCTGTCTTTGATTACCACTCCTCCACTGCCTAGCTAAAGGTGGATAAAGAACGATTGGATAATAATCAGTAGACATAACTTAATTTTTGTTAAACTCTAACAATTCAAAAGTCGTCACATCAAACAATCAACTAATAATTAAAAACTGTCTAATCTAATATCTTTCCAAATCTCAGAAATTTGCCATCCTGTATTACCTACAGATAGAACTACAGCATTATCACGCATTGGCACAAAGTTTGGTTCTTGATATTCTATACTTGGGTTTAGTTGGTTATCAACAACAGAATCTTCTAAATTACGAGAATCGATTTGCACTTCTTGTTCTTTTCCTTCTTCTACTATTTTCGGCTTTTGAATAAGCTTTTCAGATTTTTTGATGAGTTTCATCTTATTTGCAGTTTTAATCCTAAATTGACAACGTAAAGAAAAAATTACACTAAAATAAATCAGAAAATTTTGGTGCAATACGAACATAAATAGATGCGCTATCGCGCTCAGATTGATGGCGTTAAGCAACCTAAATAATGCAACAATCAACAACTGTAACAGAAAGTATAACAATACTGAAGCCTAACTTTACTGCTGCGACTGAGCAAAATCATCAGGTTATACAACAGCGCACTTCAAATTTATCTCTCGATACCAATTTAGATGTGGGCACAATAGCTATTTTAAACCAAATTGAAACTGAACATGAATACTATCAGACTTGTGGAAGGTGGTAATCATGACTATAGCACTCGCGCAACAATCTTTAGCAGGACTATCCCAAACAGCTGCTCATCTCTGGGAACAGCTAACTAATTGCCAGACTCCTGAAGAAGAAGATGCTATTATCACTGCTATTTGGGAAACTGAGGAAGCACAGTCACAAGCTGTTGATATCCAAGCCGAACTGGCATTACAACTAGATGCAGAAATAACAGCTATTAAGCAACGATTAGAACACCTTAAAGCCGTACATCAATCAGCACTTTTAAGACTAGAACGCTGGCGGCAGAAATTCGATGAAACTATTTTAGAACAAAATGCTACAGGGATTTTACCTGAGCAAATGGTTGGTAATTCACTACGGATCACAATTAAAGAAAACCCGCCGAGTTGTGACGTACTGGTAGATGCAGAACAATTACCTGCAAAATACCGAAAAGTAAAGACGGTTTACTCAGCAGATAAGAAAGCAATTATTGCTGCTTGGAAGAAAGGAATTCCTGTAGATGGTACTCATGTTGAACGTAAACGTCGGGTTGTTTATGCTTTAACAGCAACAGCAATTCAAGATTTCAAAGATTCACTTTTAGTTCACTAGCACCTTATTGATGAGCCAACAAGGGTTATGTAATGGCTTGTTGGCTTTTTATTGACCGCGCGTAAAACCCCACCCACAAGGGGATAGGGATGTAAGCGCGGTTAATATTTCAAGAGCAACTACTTTTTCTATAGTAGTCATCTTTGTTCTTCGTGTCGTGTGACAACACTTCACTTTAGGTAGTTGTCTCCCGTAGATTTCTTTGCTTGTCTAATGTTTTACTCAAGTAAACCTGCTCGCAAGGCTATGACAGCAGCTTGAGTGCGATCGCTAGCACAAAGTTTGTCCAAAATACTCCGCACGTATACTTTAACACTGCTTATGCTGAGGTAGAGTTTTTTGGCAATTTGTTGATTTGTATAACCTTGGACAATTAACTCCAAAACTTGCATTTCCCGATTGGTCAATGGTTCTGTTTCTGGAATACCAGCTTGTTCTGGCGCAATTGCAGAGATGGTTATCGGTTGAGCAACTTTCTGTTGCGCCATCGCTGTCAATTGACGAGTATGCTTGAGAATAATTTTCGCAATTACTGGGTCAAGCCACGAATAGCCTTCGTAGGTTGCATATACTGCTTCTAACAGTAACTCAAACTTAATTGTCTTCACACAGTAAGAATCAGCCCCCGCTGCAAATGCTGCTAATACCTTTTGTTCCACAGTATACGAAGTGAGCATAATGATTTTTGTTTGCTCTGCGGCTTCTGCTAGCATAGATTGTCGAAACTGCTGTACCAGTGCTATGCCGTCAAAATCTGGTAATCCAATATCCACAATTGCAATATCTGGTTTATTATCTTGCAGCAATTTGAGACCAACAGCCGCAGTTTCAGCATCTCCCACAACTTGAATATTCTTTTGCTCATTCAAACAACTGCGTATTCCCACCCTAGTCAAATTGTTGTCTTCGATAACTGCTGCTCTGATATTTTTCATGATTTATCTCAACAACTAGTGAATGTACTCCTCCTAGTGTGGTAACTCATGAGTTAAAAATGGCTCATTCTATCGGTCAGATTTTTCCTGCTCTTTAGCCAATATCTACCTATCGAGGTATGAAGAGTCTTCAAATTTTCTTTATAAATCTATCTAAAGATGAAGATACGTAGAAAAAAATTAATAGCAAACTAAATTTAAAATATCTACTATAGCCGTATGACACCTTTCTCTTGGAAACCATATTCAACAGAAAGCATCCTTTTGGTAGATGACACAGCGAAAAATTTTGACGGCGTGAAATCTGTTCTCAAGCACCAAGGATACAAGGTAACAGTAGCAAATAGTCATTGTGAAGTCTTAATCAAGATTGCAGAATCTCCCCCTGACTTAGTGCTATTAGATACCTTCATGCCAAATAAGACTGGTCATGAAATTACTCGACAAATCAAACAGAATTCTGACTTACCTTTTATACCTGTTTTGCTGATTACCAATTGTGACGAGTCTAATTTAATTCAAGGTTTACAAGCGGGTGCTGACGAATTTTTAATTGCGCCTGTAGAGATAAATGAATTGCTGACGCGAGTGAGATCGCTACTGCGACTTAAACACAGTATTTATCAACGAGAAGCAATTGCTCGCCAACGACGGGAAGATTTTGTAATTAACTTAACTCATGATTTACGTACTCCTTTAACATCTGCAATCCAAATGCTGAACCTGATTCAAACAGGAAGTTTTGGTCAACAATTGTCCCAAATACAAGAATATTTACAGCAAATTGCTGAAAATAATCAAACCCTGTTAGATATGGTTGAAAATATGCTAGAAGTTTACCAGTATGAAGCAGGCAGTAAATATTTGGAGTTCTTTGCTGTAGATTTGTGGGAATTAAGCCAAAAAGTAGTTGAGGAACTTCAACCTTTAGCTCTGGTGAAAAACTTAAATCTCACCACAAAATTGAACAATACATATCCATCAGCAGTAAAAGTGTGGGGAGATAGGATAGAACTACACCGACTGCTAGTTAACTTAGTTGGTAATGCCATTCGCTTCACCGATGTTGGTTCAGTAGAAATTCGCCTCTGTTCCACCGTTCAAGGGGTAAAAATTGAAGTGGAGGATACAGGCATTGGTATCAGTGAAACAGAGCAATTACTGTTATTTGAACGTTTTCGCCAAGGCAAGCATCAACGTCAAGGCAACGGTTTAGGATTATATTTATCCCGACAAATTGTCGAAGCCCATCAAGGAAATATATCTGTTTCTTCAACTTTAGGGAAAGGTACTATCTTCACTGTCCATTTGCCTAACACAACGAAATCTGACTGAGCAAAGTGTGGCGAATACTGGACGAAAAAGTAAGCAAAATAGTGTTCTATCTAGGGACTGTTTAGCAAAGCCGTTGCTAATTGGGGTCTGTTAGGCTTTATTTCTCAAGAATTCTCATACATCCTGCCTTCCGCATCCTAAACTGTCACACAACGAAAATTGGTCGTTTGGAGATTTGGGATGAGCGATGCCTGCGGTGAGCGTTGGCCTAGCCTCTCGTAGAGAAGCTATCACACTCTAAAATTCCTTAGCTTTAGTAAAAAACGCAACATTAATTGTGGATAAAAACCCGTTAGCAAAGCTTGGCGTTAGCCATAAAAACCGATTGTCACACCGGAGGGTGCGGCATGTGGGATACATCCACGCTGGAAAGCGTCAACTCAACCCGTACTCTTCCTCAACAACAGCCAATAACTTTTCTTGTAGTGGTGTCAAAAACGGTTGATTTTGCTTCCCTAAACCACTCAGTAACCAACCCACAGCAGCGTCTCGATTCCCAGTGGCTTGATGCAATCTCACAAGGCGCTGGCATAATTGCTGCATATATTCACAATCAGCCCCAGAGTAATTTAAGTACTTGAGGTTTTCTATTTTGACAGTATACTCTCCGTCCCAAGTGGTAATTGTGCAACTAAAATTACCCACATGAGTAATAATTCCCCAACACCCGCTTTTTCCTTTCAGTTCTGGATTGTCTTTTGGTAATATTTGGCACACTTCTCCCAGGTGGTAGGGATTAGGCAAGTTCGTTTTCTCGCGTATTTTGTCCACAATACTTTTGACAATGCGTCCTGATGGTACTTTACCACCTGCTGCCTCTACTGCCTCCTGCCAACAATCAACTTGTTCCTCTGCTTCCAGTTTTGTCAGTGGTCGCACCTGTCCTTCAGCTGTTGGTAAAATGTCCACAATTTGTGGACATTCTCGCAGGTTGTCCACAATACCTGCTGCGTCGATGAGTTGATAGGAACGGGAACGGTTATAGCTAAACCTGTCTTTGCAGTATTCATCAAAAGTTTTGTGAGAGTTGCGATATAGTCTTCTGTCTCTCAATTCTCTCAAAGCTTTTCCAGCTTCGTAAAACGCTCTCTCTACTTGACGCTCTAAATGCAGGCGATCGCGCTCTTCTTCCTCTGTTAGTTCTTCGGTAGCTAAGACTGTTATTGTAATATTAGCAGTATCAATACTTAAGTCATTATTGGTAGCTGTAGCAGTCCTGTCAAGCGGCGCATTAATCATTACACTTGCGCTCCCGTTCAATTATACTTGACATTATAACGTAGTACCACGCAATTCAGCCATATTGTTCAGAAATATTTGCTTAATTCTAGTTGCGATATAATTAAGTTGTCGTTATGAGTGTGGAAGCAATGGCGAGACCTGGTGGCAATCCTGATTTTGGAACCAAGTATCGCTTTGACTATGGCAGAGATGAGCCTCTTTCTGAACAGGTAAAGGTATTGATGCATCCGCAGATGAAAGACCAACTGAAACATCTGGCTGATTTAGAAAAATGCACAGTACCTGATTTGATTCGGGAAGCGATCGAGCAATATTTGACCACTAAAAAAGCAACTAAATTGACATCCACTCCGACGAACTTGACAGTGTAGCAGGAGATTCTCAAGAGTATTCTTTGGGTTTCCTCGCACTTTACTATGTCGATAAAGAAGATAGTTTGGTAGTTCTTGGAAAAATTTCAAACGATGCTGTGCTAGCGGGTTGGTATATAGCTAGTGCTATGCACATTCACTTTTACTCTTTTACCTAGGACTAGAATAGCCGTTACAGACTTTAATAATAAGTTTAAATAGGAGATTTAGGTGCAGCGAAAAATCCAATTAAAAAGAGGCAGTGACAACGCATCTGTTGAATCATATTTGGTAAAATTACAACAAAGAAATGTTGATGATTATGTAAATGATTGGGTTAAAAGCTTAAGGTTATTTAATCAGGAAGATAAATACTGGGACTGGATATTTAAATTAAGATATATTGCCACTCAAGATAATCTTGAAGGTTATGCAATTGAGTGTGAAAACAAAACTCAAGGATTAATGATAATAGAAACGCAAATGCACGGTTCCCGGTTAAATATTGGGAAGAGGCTAGTTTATATTGATGGCATTGCGACTGCCCCCACTAACCGAATTGAAATTCAGCGTCCACCTCAATTTAAAGGTGTTGGTCAAGCACTGTTAAATTTTGCAAGAATTAGAAGTGTTGAGCTAGGGTATGAAGGTAGAGTTGGGTTGCATTCTTTACCCAGGTCTGTAGGATTTTATGAAAAACAAAATATGTTTAACTGTGGAACGGAAGAAGAATATGATAACTTAGTTTATTTTGAGTATGGCCCATTAAGACGAACATAAGGTGAAAATTTATGAATAACCAACAGCAAAATCATAATTCTCAGGTGAACGAGCCAGTAACAACCCAAGAAGCTATAGATTTACTTTTTAGTGAAGGATGGCTTGATGAGGCTGTTCGTATCGAAGATGAAGCCAATTGCACTATTGGTGCTGGTTTGGATTGGGGTAATGCACTACCACCTTTAATGCTTAACCTTCCTTTATTTGGTCGTTTATCAACTCTGCGTGTATCACTTAACCGTGAAATCAGGCTAATAATTGAAACATGGAATTTAGGGGTAGGTACCTCTTCAGCAATAGAGACGGCAAGGAGACGCATTCAAGAACGGTTGCTATCTCCTGCACCTGAGCTATTACCTTACTTAGAAGCCATGCTGTTGCAAGATGATTTATACGGTGAAGAGTTTATATCTAACCGCGAAGCTCTCAAATTGCTACTTGCAGTACTTATCACCGATTCTGATAGAGCGGAAATTGCAGAGACAGCTGCTAATTCAATACGCACACAAGTTATGTCTCAGGTGCATTTTTCCGAAAAACTTTCTGCTTAAATACTTAACCTAATATATGGGTTTAAATTCTCTTTTCATCAATATTTGGGTTCTCCTGATTTAATTGTTGCTGAAATTCGGAAATTGACCCTATAGTGACAGATTGCTCTAGTAATTGGTTTAATCGCTCGTGGTCATAAATTTGCTTTATTTGTTCGACTAATTCAGACGGAGCATCTTCAAATCGAGTTTTTAGGATTTTAACAATAGATTCCTGGAGAGTTTGCGCTCTTTCTATACGTTGTATACTTGTAATATATGTCATCTGTTTTTCAGCCTCAAAACGCTGCAATTCAGTTTTGAAATTCAAATCTAAATCCGGTGGTAACGTCATTAATCTATCTATTAACCGGAATAGCTGAATTATTTTCTCCCTACTACAGCCTAACTCATACATCCGTTTGATTAAGCTGATTAAATTTTGAATTTCAACTCAAGCTCCAACTGTCCAGGAGATATATTACCCCGACCAAAGCGGTGATAATATAAGTGGCATCCACTACACAAAGGTGCAAGATTTTCTCGTCGATTATCCGCAGGATTAAAATTCCAATGATGAACTTGGAGAGTATAAGCTCGACGTTGAGATTTTGTCAAATGAGAAGTTTCTTCTCCGGGCTTTAAGCACAGTTTATCGCATTTTTGACAACGCCAGCCAACCGATTCTTTCACAGCATTAGCTATTTCTTTCCAGTTAGAAGGATAACGACTATTGCTCATTTTTATGTCAATTACACAAGAATATTTTCAGGATGAATTTTTAATAGTTATTTTGTTATGTATGAGAATTATTTTACATTAAATGTGCGTATACAACAAGAGTTTGAACTATTATTGGATATTTTAATAACAAATTTTTATAGAACTAAATGCGGATATTCGTATTATTTCCAGTACATCATTAGCATTTTGATAGAATTAACCAGTGACTAATTGTTGATTCAGACTAGATAATGCACGGACAGTGCTAATTTTAACTTGAGTTTTTATTGTTACTAAAATTTATGGATTTATTTGACCAACATTTGATGCGAATAACAGAAAAAGAAGCACCACTAGCAGCACGGATGCGTCCCCGAACTCTAGATGAATTTATTGGCCAAGACCATATCATCGGACAAGGACGACTGCTGCGACGTGCTATTAGCCTAGACCAACTATCATCACTAATTTTTGCCGGACCCCCAGGAACTGGTAAAACAACACTTGCCCGCGTCATTGCTAACACTACCCGCGCGGATTTTATTGCCATTAATGCCGTCCTTTCTGGAGTAAAAGAAATTCGTGCAGCCATTGAAACAGCCCAAGCACAACGCAAATACCACAATCAAAAAACCATACTGTTTGTAGATGAAGTCCATCGTTTTAATAAATCTCAACAAGATGCCCTACTACCTTGGGTAGAAAATGGCACAGTCATCTTAATCGGAGCAACAACAGAAAATCCTTACTTTGAAGTTAATAAAGCACTTGTTAGTCGTTCGCGCATTTTCCAACTCAAGCCACTCAACGAGCAAGACTTATATCGTGTAGTTGAACAAACATTAACTGATAAACAGTGTGGTTATGGAAACTTAGCAATTAAAATCGACCCTGATGCTTTAGCTCATCTTATTAATGTTGCTAACGGTGATGCTCGTTCATTATTAAATGCTTTGGAATTAGCTGTAGAAACAACACAATTAACTGTTGAAGATTTACCATTCACCGCTAAAACTCAACAGTCAACATCAGCCAATACCAGAGGTGTTATTCATATCACATTAGCAGTTGCAGAAGAATCCATTCAACAACGAGCCGTTTTATACGACAAAGAAGGTGATGTTCATTTCGATACTATCAGTGCCTTCATTAAAAGCTTGCGTGGTTCTGACCCAGATGCAGCATTATACTGGTTGGCAAAAATGGTTTATGCCGGGGAAGACCCACGCTTTATCTTCCGGCGGATGCTGATTTTAGCCAGTGAAGATGTGGGACTAGCTGATCCCCAGGCTGTAGTTCTCGTCAATTCTTGCGCTGAAGCATTTGACCGTGTAGGAATGCCAGAAGGACGTTATCATTTAGCGCAAGCAGCCCTTTATTTAGCAACTGCGCCTAAGTCCAACAGTATCATGGGCTTCTTCGACGCTTTAGCAGCCGTAGAGCAGGAACGAGAAGCAGAAGTTCCCACCCATCTCAAAGATGCTAATCGTGATCAAAAAGGTTTTGGGCATGGTGCAGGTTATCTTTACCCTCACGCTTATCGTGACCATTGGGTAGCGCAACAATATCTGCCAGCCAGTTTGCAAGGACAGGTATTTTACCAACCATCAACCCAAGGTTTTGAGGGAGAAATTAACGTACAGGTAGCACGTCGCCGTGAAGCTCAACTTGCGGCTATGGTGTCCGGCCTAGGTACTGAGCCAATAGAAATCCTCACCTACAGCAATACAGATGCAGCTTCGGAACGATGGTTGCAACGCACACTTTCCCAAATAGGCACACAGTTAGCGACGGTACGAGAGCGCATTTTCACCATCGCTCAATTACAGCGTCATCATGTCGTTTTAGATATCAATGCAGGTACTGGTTTACTGACCTGGGAAGCAGTCCGCCATGTCCCAGAAGGTGGAGTTTATGCTTGTGTTCGCAGTGAAAGCCATACTCAAGCTTTACGTGAACAAGCTACGACGCTAGACGAATTAAGGCGACCAATAGTTCTAACAGCACAGATAACAGAGTTACCTGCTGTATTAGCTTCTCAAGCGTTAGGTGTAAATTTTGACTATATAATTGGTCGGAATGCTTTATTAAACGAGTCTGATAAAAACGCTGCTGCTCAAATTTTAGCTCAAATTCTACCCCATTCAGGAAGAATTATACTGGCAGAGACTGTACCACGGCATACGCAAAGACTTTATCGTTTGCTAGACGAGCAAAAGCTAGGTGTTAATTTGTACGCTCGCTTAGTAGCGGCAGAGGAGGCGATTTATACTAATTCTTCCGACCCAATGCTGAATTGGGATGTAGAGGATTTGCGAAAGGCTTTTGAAGTGGCAGGTTTGAAAGTGGAAGTGGTGCTGGAGCAGAATTCAACTTTAATGCACATTACATCAGCTTTTCTGAATCGTTTGTTCACTGCCAATGCAAACCGACCAAGTTATCTAGATCGTTTGGCTGTGACTCTGACACCACAGGAATTAAAAATCGTACAGGAGATTTTTACCCAAGGTTTGCTCAACCAAACAGTCAATTGGGAAAGTAGTATTGCATTGGTGCAAGTGGAAGCCCAAATGGTTGATGTGGTGGCAAGATTAAGTCCTGTATTGACGTTTAAAGCTTGATTTTAACGTCCACAAATTGTGGACATTTTGGTGAAGACTAGCACTTAATCCGGTTGTGAAAGATTCAGAACTTTGATTTTTGTCCACAAATTGTGGACATTTTTGTGAGAAAGAGTAGGTATCTCTGAGTGGTAAAAATTTGTCCACACTGGCTGCACTAAAAACAGAGTGTCAAGAAAAAATGAAGCGAACTGGTAAAAATAGAGAGACTTGATTAGTATATTAAATTACAAATAATAAAAATCATTTGTTCTTAAAAATTTAGGGTTATAAACGTGATGTAGAGAGCAAAGTAAGCGAGAATAGAGTTGATATCGAAAACAGCCATTTTCGAGTGCAACGTTATGTCTGATACTATTGAACCTCCGGGGCGGGGATGGGCAACAACTAGGGATGAGCAGGTGAGTGCCTATGGTACTTCACAGGAAATTGCATTGTTGCAAAAATCCCTGGCAGCACCAATTGAACGGTATTTCACCGCCACAGAGGATGAGCAAGATATTATTGCTTTGATGCTGGCTAATATCCGTGCTGCTAGTACCAGGCGGGAGTACCAAAAAGATTTACGCAAGTTTTTTGTGGCGATGACTGGGTGTGAACCCAATAATGATAGTGTGTTGGAGTTTTTACACCTGAATCAGCAACGGGCAGTGGCGGTGGTGTTGAAGTACAAAGCTAAGTTATTAGCACAGGGGTTAAAGGAAGCTACAGTTAACCGTCGTCTCAGCAGTATTAAATCTTTGGTGAAGTTTGCCCGTAAGTTGGGTGTGTGCAGCTATTCCCTGGAAGATGTGGAATTAGAAAAGGTCAAGGTCTACCGCGATACAACCGGGGTGGATGCTCGAACTATGGATACCACGATTGGCATGATTGAGCGTTCTACAGTCGCTGGGAAAAGAGATTATGCCCTACTACGTCTGTTGTGGGAAAATTTACTGCGCCGTAATGAAGCCAGTCAATTAAATATCAAGGATTTTGACCCCCAGGATTGTCGGTTGCGAATTTTAGGCAAGGGACAAGGGACAAATGCGGAATGGGTGAAGTTGTCGGGAGGGACAACACAGGCGATCGCTGATTGGTTGCAAGTACGTGGTCATCTAAGTGCTAATGCACCGCTATTTATTGCCCTTGATCATCGTAGTCGGGGACATCGTTTAACTGGGGATGGTATTCGCAAAATCATTGTCAATTATTTTGATGCTGCTGGTGTGAAAAAGTTGATGTCACCACACCGCATTCGTCATAGTGGGATTACTGCACTGTTAGATGCGACTGATGGAGATGTGCGAAAAACACAAAAAGTCAGCCGTCATGCCAAGTTGGATGTGTTAATTCAGTATGATGATAACCGCAAACAAGGTCAAGAAGAAATGACTAATTTGTTAGCAGATATGATTGTTGACATACTCACCGAGGTAGAACCTAAGTGATTCTTGACAGTTCACAGTAACTCGCTGCCGTTCGCGCAGCGTCGCCACTGGCGATAACAGTCTTACAGTCACTCCCTGTCCGTTTTTTGTCGAGCGGGTACGCTCGCCCGCTACGCTAACAGATTGCTTACAGAACGCTAAAGCATCATTCCAGACAACCCTAACGCAACCAAACAACCGATCTAAACTCTGTTGCTGTTGGTCTGTTGGGTAAAATCTGTAACTTATATCTACCTTTCATGCCTTGTGCTAAAAACGGAAAGACTTTATCCGCAACCCCTAACATGGCATAACATCATCAAGTTTAAGTTGCAAATTGGGAAATAGTCCAGAAACAATGATATCTCCTAAACGATATTTTTGCTGTTGATATACACCATTCACTAATTGACAGACTGTAAAAGTAGGTTGTTTAGGACTACCAATAAATTGCAGTCCACCTAAACCACGAAAATCAACAATCCAATATTCTGGTATTTCCAGAAAAGCATATTCTTCTACTTTTCTAGCATAATTATCTTGCCAATTACTACTCACTACTTCAGCAACTAACTTAATAGTATTACCATTACAGATAATAGGTTCTTTTTGCCAGAGTGGTTCTTGGCTAAGTCTTGTTTTATCTAAAACGATAACATCTGGACGGAGTGCTGTTGCTTGAGCAGCAGGTGGTTTAATTAAACAAGTTTTGGGAATCAACCAGTTGAAATTACCAAGAAGAATTTCTGTACAGATTCTACCAGCAATGTTTCCAGCAACTTCTTCATGGGGTCCCGTGGGTTCCATGTCACGTAATTCTCCGTCACTAAGTTCGTAACGGGGGTTGTCTCCATACTCAACTAAAAATTGCTCGAAAGTAAGGAGTTTGGGAGGACTATAAGTCATAAATTTATACGGTAGCAGCAAGTTATAGCAGAAGTCAGGAGTCAGGAGTAAAACTCTTTTGTAGTAATAGTTTCATGATTAATTGATGTCCTAACTACTCTGTCTACGGCTATATTTTATTTTAACAAAAGGTGAAAATAGCTTTCTCATACTGCCAGTTTTTCCAAAACTAAACATACATAGATTTTTTAAACTAGATTTAGCATAACAAGTACCGAATAACACCTAAATTAAACTTTGATTTTTCGTTTTTACTCGTTGATAAAACTCCTCCATGGTTTCAATAAATGAATTATCTTTATGCCAAAAAGCCGGAAAATCTCCCTGTTTCTTGACAATAATTGCGGAAATACCACTAGAACTAGGTACTTCTATAGTTTGAGGCAAACGCTTTTTACCTAACCAAAATTCCCGCACACTTGGTTTTTCAGCAACAGATTGTTTTTCTAGCTTGGTATAAAACGAAGTAGAAGACTCTAAACTAACTTCTTGGGTGTTTAATTCCTGTGCTAGTGCTTTACCTAAGTTAGAATTAGCCAGTTTAGTCTGAAGTTCGTCCTTTGATAATCCCCGCAGTTCAAATAACAGAAATGGATTATTATCCAATTGAGAAGCAACTAAATAATAAACCCCAGCTATGTGTTTACAGGGATTAGCATAATCTGGACAGGAACATTTAGTTTTAAAATCCTTACTACTATGAGGTAATAAGTGTAATCCCAATTCCTGAAAACTGTCTTCTATATTCTCTGGAACTTCATTCAGTAACAACCTAGAAACAATACTCGCTTTAGATGATAGCTTATCAATAGCTTTATTCCAACTACTTTTCGCTATCGCTTTAATTTCAATAGAAATATGATAAGTTGGTTCTTTGTATACTCCGAAGTAAGGATTAACAGAACCTCTGACCATAGCAGTAATATGATTTTGTTCAATTTCCAAATGCAAAACTTTACCATTATTTGCGTAGGAACATCCGCGTTGTAAGCGACCATCATCAGTAAAATTTTCTAATGCTTGAATAAAGCGATCGCCCCACCATGTCCGACTAAATTTAGCCATAATATATTACTCCAAAATTGCACTTTTATTTAAAGCAATCAGTTGTTTAAAAGCCTCGTTATCTAACTCCGTTAACCAAGATTCATCATTTCCTACCACCGCAGCAGACAGTTTTTTCTTATCTTCTATCATTTGGTCAATTTTCTCTTCTAAAGTACCAATCGCCACAAATTTATGGACAAACACATTCTTTTTCTGTCCAATCCGAAAAGCTCTATCTGTGGCTTGATTTTCAACTGCTGGATTCCACCATCTATCAAAATGAAAAACGTGATTAGCTTTAGTTAAAGTAATCCCTACACCACCTGCTTTTAGTGACAGAATAAACACAGATGCTTCTGTATCCGGGTCTTGAAATTCAGTAATCATCTGTTCCCGACGTTGGCGACTTGTGCCACCATGCAGATAGTAAGTGTTACAATGTAAATTATGTTTGATGTGTTTCTCAATTTGTTCACACACTTCTGTAAATTGACTAAATATCAGCAAACTTTCACCTTCAGAAACAGCTTCATCTACCATTTCTACTAAGCGACTGAGTTTGTGAGAACGTTCGGGAGAAAATTCGCTGTTATCTTGTAAAAATTGAGCAGGATGGTTACAAATCTGCTTTAATTTCATCAGAGTGGAAAGAATTAAACCTTTGCGTTGAATTCCTTCGGCTGTTTGTAATTTCTCTTCTACATCTTTAACGACTACTTCATATAAAGATGCTTGTTCTTTAGTCAGATTGGTGTAGAGTTTTTGTTCAACTTTATCTGGTAAATCGTTGATAATAGATTTGTCTGTTTTAACTCGACGTAAAATCAAAGGTTCGACTAATTTCTTCAGCGTAGTAGATTTTACTCTGTCGTTATCTTTTTGAATGGGGACTTCAAAAGATTTGCGAAACTGGGCTTCTTTACCTAAGTAACCAGGATTGAGAAAGTTAAAAATTGACCATAAATCTAACAAACGGTTTTCCACAGGAGTTCCTGTTAAAGCTAGTCGGTGTTTAGCAGCAAGTTTGAGAATAGCTTTGGTTTGTGCAGCTTTAGGATTTTTGATATTTTGTGCTTCATCTAAAACAATTCTTTGCCATTCAATACTTTGCAGTAGTTTTTCATCTTTGCGAGCTAAAGTGAAAGAGGTAATGATGACATCATACTGCTGACAAGCGGTTTTGAATTCGGGAACAGTTTGGATGCGATCGCTCCCGTGATGTACCATACTTTGAAGATGAGGTGCGAACTTAGCAATTTCCTTTTGCCAGTTACCAACTACAGATGTCGGTGCAATTAATAATGTTGGTAACACAGATGTTTGAGAACTGTTGACATTCTCCCCATCTCTCCCATTTCCTCTATCTTCTTGGGATTTTTTGTATCTCTTATTTCCTCTATCTTCTTTATCCTTCTTGTTTCTCTCATCTTCCGATGTCCCTATCTCTCCCTCAACAGGAAGCGACTCTTTCTGGTATCTGTTATTTCCTCTATCTTCTTCATCCCTCTTGTTTCTCCCATCTTCCGATGTCCCTATCTCCTCCTCAACAAGAAGCGACTCTCTCTCGTGGACAAGTCTAGCAATTACCTGTACCGACTTGCCTAAACCCATATCGTCTGCTAAACAGCCATTTAAACCCAACCGTTCCAAATATTCTAACCAAGCAACACCACGCTTTTGATATTCTCGCAGACTTCCTTGCAAATTTAATTGGTCAGAAATTGGTTCTAATCTACTTTTATCTTGTAGTTTCACCATCATATCTGACAAAATTTCATCATGTTCAATATCCCAATCTTCCCCAGCTTCTGCATGACGTTGTAGAAATTCCAAGACAGACATCTCTGGTTTTTCCTCACCATGAGATTGCCAAAATTCTAGCAACTGCTGCATTTTATCTCGGTCTAATTCCATCCATTGACCACGAAAATGCACTAAATTAGCTCTAGCATTAATTAATTGTTCCCATTCTTGTTTAGTAACAACTTCCTCACCAATTGCTAATTCATATTCATATTGCACCAAAGAATTTAAACCCAAATAACTTTTGTTTTCTCCCTTAGTTGCGGAACGACTGCGACCGGAAGCTTTGAGTCGCAGTTTAGCACGACGACGACCAGCAGGAGTATACCAAGCAGGGACAATCACTTTAAAACCTGCATCTTCTAACACCCAAGCACTTTCTTGTAAAAATGCAAATGCTGCTTCTAATGTTAGTCGCATTCCCACAGGAGTATCTGTTTCTAATCCTTGCCATAATTGAGGATACATCCGCGCTGCATATCCTAAATTCAACAACAAATTAGTTTCAAAGTTTTCACCATACTGCTTTTGTACACTGGTTTTAGTTTTTGGACTCATTGGCCAATAATCTGCTAAAGCTAACTTCAGAGAAGGGTCTTGTTTACTAGACACCAAAAACTGCATTTCCCAGTTATCTATTTGTTCAGCAGGAGGGGAATTAAGTTGAAAGCACAGATAAAATGGTAATTCTGATTGGGAGCGAGTAATTTTACTTTTCCATGTCTGCCATTGTTTGTATTCTTGTAAAGTTACATTCGCTGTGCGGGGATTGTGCTGTTGAGAATAAAAACAATAGTAGACTAAGGAATTGGTAATTTGTTTGTCAAAGGCAGCAGTCGAAGGGGTATGAGTAACTATATTATTGAGGATAGATTCAGAAAAGTGCCGTAATAGGGTTTCTTGGTCAAAAAATTCGATGCTTTCATTATTTGTAGCTGAACCTGCTACACAAATCAATGGCATATATTCAATATATTTTTGAATATTAGTTTCATACTGATCCGAAATTATTTCCCAACCTGTATGGAGTTCAAACTCTGGGGCAGTTGGTTTCTTGGCTTTACTCTTGCTTTTAGTTTGAGCAGATTCTAACTGTCGATATTTGAGAGTTGGGATATATTGGTCTTTGAGAATTATTTGCTTAAATGATTGCGTATAATGATACCAGAATAATAAATCAGAACCGAATTGAATTTCACTGAGGTTATTGATTGCTAAAAAATGGATGTCGTTGAGCAGTCTAATAATATTAATTGCAGGTGTTTTAGTTTTGATAGAAGTTAAAGTTTCATAACAATCTACTTGCCAATATTGAAATTCTGTGTCTGCTTCATAAATTTCTATTTCTAGATACTTAATTAATTCTGGTGAGGGTAAAGGTTGATTATCGGAGGTTGGCAGTGCAAAATATTTAGCAGATATGCGTTCCTTTAATATGGGTAATGGTTCTTTAATTCCTAATTCTTGAACTAAAAATTGCAGTAATTCATCTTTGGGGAGATGTCCAGGATGAATCTGTTGTTTATGATTGCGTTTGTTTTTTAGTACAGGTGTTTCCACCCACAGATAAAATGACCCTGACTGAATAAAGTCGGTTTCTGGGTCTGGTATCCAGGTTCCATGCAGAATTTTCATAGTTGCGTTGCTGCTGGATTGTGTGGTGATTATAGCGATTTATAGGTTTGATATTTGCTGAAAACATAAATTTTAATATAGCAATATTGATGCTTTGATTATTGTTGCAATGGATGATACAAATCATCTTCTGGGTGGTATTCCCAACCTATACCTCTGGGATCTCGGTTTCTGGTCCAACTAATAAATTCTTGAGCGGTTAATTTTTCCCTTTCGGCAGATAGAGAAGATGCAGTTAAGCCTAAACGCTGTGCTAAATTTTGGGCTGGAAAGGGTTGAATTGTTACTTCTTGCTGTTGGTATGGGTAGGATGAGCGACGAGGTTTTTGGGAACCACCATATTTACCAGCAAGTAACGCCCGTTCCAAAATATCTAGTCGCCTAGCTAGTGTTTCTAGGTTCTGTTCTAAGTTACTCAACCGCTTTGAGTCTTGCCCTGCTTTACTTTCTACACTTCTTTCTGTACGAGCTTCTATATTGGTTGTCAGCTTCTGTAACTCGGTTTCAATTTGGTGTAGACGACTTTCTAGATGATTTTCTATACGTTTACCTGTCTGCTCAGGAGTTAAATTGAGAACATAGTCTAGTCCCTGGATAACTAAATCGGTGGCTGTGGTTTCCATTTCTCTGGCTTTAGCCCTTAGCGCATTCACTAAAGGTTTTGGCAGTTTAAAGTTTATTGATTCGCGTTCAACTTTACTCATAATGTCTACACTATCTTCTGTACTTCAGTATAGATAATTTAGGACAGTAAAGGTATTCTCTCAATAAACACATTCACCAACAAAAATTGATGTAACTTTATTACACCGTATAAGCCCAAAACTATTGACTTACCGTTTAAAACCAATAGGACTTACGCGCGATTAACGTATTTTCGTCATTGCGACCGTAGGGAAGCAATCTCAAACCCATATTTTTCGTAGCCTATGCGTAAGTCCTGACCGATAAAAACCACGTTATGACATGCGATTTGCTTTGGCTTACGCCAAGCTACCCTACACTGCCGTAGGTATGATCGCTAAACTGACCGCAGACATTACTACAACAACATCTACTTAGAGGAAGGTAAGTCTACAAGCAGAGCTAATTACCAATCAATTGTGTTTGTTATACACCCAATAAATTGTCCACTTGGCCAATTTTGCTGTACCTAATTGTATGCCAGGATAAACATCAAAATTTTTTGCTTCTCTCGCCAACTACTAGTAATGAATTTAACTACTAGAGTTTTAGAAGATTCTGCTCTGGGTGTGCCTATCTTCGATGGCTCTTACAACAATGGCAGAGGTAGATATTTATCCGAGCCAGAAATCATCAAAAATTCCCTG
This sequence comes from Richelia sinica FACHB-800, assembly GCF_014698825.1. GTDB lineage: Bacteria > Cyanobacteriota > Cyanobacteriia > Cyanobacteriales > Nostocaceae > FACHB-800. Next base: position 40,668 of record NZ_JACJTT010000028.1, on the reverse strand, counting down.
TTAGCACGAATATTCGAGCCGGAAGAGTTGCAATCTCTACTCTTGGTGAAAATTGATAGTAAAAATGCAGACGCAAATCATCTAAAAACCAGAACATTTAAAGATGGTATCCGCCGCAAGTTAGCTTTTAGTTCTGGCAAAAACTATTACTTCGCAGATGATTCTCTACGTAAAAAAATTAACCGTTTATTCGCTACAGAACCAGATACTGCTTGTCGCTATGGTTCCTTACTAGTGAGCAACTGCTACAAAGGCTCAGAGATATTTACTAACTTACGAATCAAAATCGTGGACTTTACAGACCCACAGTACGCTGATGACAAAACGGGTGACTGTCACGGCAAGATTTCGCCTCGACTGGCTAAACAACTGGGAGGAGAACGCAACTGTCCCCTGCAATTTCGATTTGCTTGGATGAAATGCTGGGCTGAAACTGATAACTCCCAATCTCCGAAAACTAGCTTTTTAGCCAAAGGCACTTTTTTACCAGATGCGAAATTAACTGATGCTCAAGGCTACGACATCATTATGGACATTTCCTCCATCAAAGGCATCAAAAAATCGCACCTCCAAGATTTGATACCTTGCGGTGAATATGAATTTCCCCAAGCAGTTATCGGTAATCGAGGAAATGCCAAAGCTACCAGCTACGATAACAGTTGGCAGTTTACCATCTGGTACTCAGAAGCAGCAGTCAAGGAAGATTTCAGCCAACCGACCCTAGAAAAAGCTCAAGCACTCGCCGAGTTACAACGTAATCCATTAGCCCTGGCAAAATACATTGTTCAACAATACGACAAACAACAACAAGCGCAGCAAGAGTTGTCAGAAGAAGCAGTTAACGAAATAGAAGGTGATACGAACCAGCAAGTGCAGGAATCTCGCTGGATTTCTCTACTCCGCAGCGATAAATACGGTCAATTAGTTGAAACCCCCAAATTTCGGAAGTTTGCTACTGATTATGTTGCCAATCAATGGCGGGACTTAGCGATTAAGAGTGGATACAGCCATAGTTCCGGTATGGCCATGCCATGCGATCGCTTGCCCCGTGGCACAATTTGCGTACCCCATCTACCAGAAGGCGATGTTATTCTCACCCGTTACCCCATCGTCAACTCAGACAATATCCGCCTCTACCACAACATTCACGACCCAGAATTAAAGAAAATCCGCAATGTTGTTTGGATTCACCCCAAAGATGCTGAGGAATACCACCAAGCTGATTTTGACGGTGACCAGTTAATGGTGAGTCCAGCTAGTAAACTGCCCAACATTGCCAAAGAAACACTCCGCGCTGGTGAACCAGGCAGATTTGAGCCAGTGAAACAGCGCCCGAAAGTGCCATATACGGAAATTACAGATGCAGAAGGCAATTTGAAATACCGTGATTTATCGCAAATTGCTGCGGTTGCCAACCAAAATAAGGTGGGGCTGGTGGCAACAAATATTGGGCGGGTGCAGTCCTCAATGCCCCGCGCAGATGAAAATCCGCAACGATTCGCTAGACGACAAAGAAAGCTGCTGAATCGTCTGTTTCAGGCATTGCAAGTAGAAGTAGATTCACCCAAAAGTGCGGAAAGATTAGAGGACATCAAAGAAATTGATGGTGCAAATTTATTAGCGGATGCCAAACAATGGTCAGAATCGCATCCGAGTTACTTTTTTGACTTTAAAAAAGACGAACGGCTTTATCGCTCTTTTGCTCTGCCCGCAGATGCTCCTGGTGCAATTAATGTCATTGCTAGAGAAGTAGTCAATCCCTTGTGGGAACCAACACGGATTCGCAGCCGAGATAGGCATGAGTTTCGTTATTTGTTTCCTAAAGACACATTATCTGTAGATGCCTTGGAATGGGCGGAAGAATTAAAAACTCGATTCCAGCAAGCGAGGGAGGAAATTAAAGAACGGATAGGCGATGATAAAGAGGCGTTCAATGAAGAATTGGGAAAGCTTTACGAAAGCTACCGCGCAGAAATTGATGAGTTATTCACCACACCAGAGGAACGGGTAGAAGGTGCAGCAGCATTGTGGCATACGCAACATACTCGTCCAGAATTAGATAGACACCGCAGAGATTGTTTACAACTGGCAGCCCAAATGGAAATTACGTTTGCGTTTGAGCATAATTATGAATTGCCTAGTGCGGCTTTACCACGAGATACTTATGTTTTGACTGTTCCGTTTGGTGAAAATGCTATCAAATGGAAGGAGTCGTTAGAGCGAAAGAAAATTGAGTTTGATGCCACAATTCATCCGCAATTACCTGTGATTGAATTTGCTTTTAAAGATTTATCACCTCAAGTAGCGGCAAAATTAGCAGCTAAATTTGGCGAAAATGTTAACGATTTAGATGTGTTGGATATCCCCAGAGATTTAAGAATTATCCCGCCGACTGACCATTGTTGGGCAGAATCACGTCAAGAAGCAGGTGTAGGTGCTTTAGCGTATAACTTGTTGACTGAGGAGGTATGCCAGCAACTTGAGAATTTTCAGTTTGATGAAATTAAGGTGTTGGGTATCAAATACAATGATTTTGCTGATGAGGATTTCGCGAGTAAGCAATGGAAAAAGCGCAGTGTGATTTTGGAAGTAGGCGTTTTCGAGTTACCCGCATCACACCCAGATTTTTATCGTTACAACGGGACACCTATATTACAAATTGATGGTAAAAATTTAGGCACTTTTGCACCTGATAGTCCTAAGTTACCTGTTGGAACTACATTTACAGCTTCTTTGCAACCAGATAATTCTAGTGTTGTCCTGAAAGTTAAGCCTGAGTCGATACAGTTGCCAGAGGTAACATTACCAGAATCTGAAGCTAAATTGGATACTGCTGGTCAGTTTCGAGCCGTTCACCGAGAATTTTGGCGCAAGGAAATGTTTGATAATTTGGTAGGTGCAATTTCTATTACCTATGAACAGCGAATAGCCAACCAATCTGCAAGTAAAGAAATCGAGCAATTCAAGATTGGTGGACAATGGACGGCTTATGTTCAGCGTAGTGGTGACTTTATTGTGCGAAATGAGAATAAGCGGACGATTTGCCGAGGGAATATTCACACGAGTGAGGAGATATTTCCGCTGTCAGAAGCAGCCGCGAGTGAGTTGGAGGAGATGGTTTTAGAGAGGGAACGGTTATCAGCACAGATGTCTTCTGGGCGATCGCTATACTCAACCCAAGTATCATTAGATAGTAAACAGCAGATATCGAATCATAGAAACCACAATCGAAATCAGAATATAGAATTGAACTGATAAAATTGGCGAAGGTGGTACAGAAGCAGTATTAATTATTACTTACGTACTCAATAGCCTCAGCTATTAATGATACTATTCTAATCTGTAACCACAGTCATTTTTATCAACAAGGAGTAACGAATGCAACGGTCAAAATATTGTTGAACTACAGTTATGAATTGAGAATTGGATTTCCCCATACTTTAATAGTTCCATTCTGATAACCAGTAACAATTCTTTTTCCATCTGGAGTAATTGCTAAACAATAAATCAAATTATGTTCTGTTGTATACTCTTGCATGTAATGAATGCGTTCACCATTGTTTAAATCCCATATTTCAATGAATGATTTATTATCTAATTCAGGGGTGTTATGATTTCTAAATCCACATGATACAAGTCTTTGTCCATCTGGAGTAATTACGAGATCAATATTTCTGTCAGCATAACTATTTAAAACTAGAATCATTTCTTGAGACTTTGTTGTCAAATCCCACACTATAATTTTTTTATCATAGCTACTGATGAGTTTACCTCCATCTGGTGTAATAGCTAAAGCATAAATACCTCCTAAATCTCCTCCTATAATACTCTGTAATTTGCCAGTGTATATATCATAGACTTCGATTTTCTTTCTGGCCACTATTACTCTTTGTGAATCAGGAGTTATAGTAATACATTTATGCCAATAAAAAGGATGATCATTATCAACCGAACGAGGTTTTATAGTATGAATCACTTCTTGGTTTTTTAAACCCCATATTTTTACAATCTGTGAAAATTCACCACTAATCAAGTGTTGTCCATCTGGCGTAACTGCTACCAATACAACTCTATATGAAAAATCATAAGCATTAATTAAACAACCTTTATTAAGATTCCAAAACGTAATAGTACCATCCCAACCTGCACTAATAATTTCTTGTCCATCTGGAGTAATAGCAATACATTCAAAATCATCTGTATGATTTCTTAATACATTAATTATGTTATATGTACTTAAATTAAAGATTCCGATTGTGTAGTCCCAACTAGAACTAATAAGTTTCTGTCCATCTAGAGTAATAGCTAAAGAACTTATCCAATGTGAATGATGCTCAATAATTTGGAGACATTTAAAATCTTTATAGGTATTTCCGTCAACTTGCAAAACAATTACATCAGCATAAACTGATAATTTTGCAGATACTTCGTTGAAAAAGAACATACTCCAAGATTTAAAGAACTTAGCTAAAATTCTTTTCGATTTTTTAACTATCCATCCTTCTAAAAAATCACTAATTTCTCTAAAAAATATTAATATAATTTCCCTAATATTTGCTATTTTATCGTTTGTTTCTGTATTTGATGTTGGAGAATCGGAATTTGTGGAATCTACATCTATAGCTTCTAGATCAGGTGATGCTATATTAGGATTTAATATACTACTTATAAGTTCTTCATAAGAAATTAATTTAAATAACATTAAATTTATAATACCTAGAAATAGGAAAAACTCTCTTTTTTTACGACTATATTTAAATACAGATTTTGAGGTAACGATTACTTTACTATTAAGAATAACTTGTTTATTGTTTGCACTTATAATAAAATTACCGTTCTGGTCAATTTTACCTCCTGTTGTTTTCCAATATACTTCTCCAGGATCAATTTTTTTACCAAATTGGTCTAATCCTTTAACAATAAATAACTTTTCTTCACCAGGTTTTAGATACACAAAATCGGGAGTAATTTCTAAACGTTTTAAAACAGGTAAAATAATTACTTTAGCATTAACACTTATATTATCTATGGTAGCACTTACGGTAATTTCTGGCTCTGTATTATAATCAACCTCCAGTAAACCACTGTCATTAATGTTTCCACCTTTTGTGCTTTTCCAAATTACATTTTCAGGATTTAAAGGTTCACCTGTTTGCTCAAACGCAATGAGAGTAAATTGATATTCTTCTTCTGGTTGAAGTTCTATTTCTTGTGGATAAATTGCTAAACCTTTTAAAACAACAGGTACATTCACTTCAGCAGTAACAGTTAAATTACTTACCTTAGCACTGACTTGACAGATACCTTTTTGATAATCAAAAGTGGAAAAATTTCCATATTTATCAATTGAACCATCCGTTGTTCTCCATGTAATATTATTTACAGACATTTCTTCATGACGTTGATCATAACCTTTGATAGAAAAATAACAACTTTTCCCTGGTAATAAAATCATAGATGGTGGCGAAATTTCTATTCTTGTTAGTCGAGAAGGTTCTCGAATTTCAACTTCTACAAGTGTACTGATATCTCCTACGGATGCTTGAATTATTACTTTCTCTTCTTGATTTCCTGCCGTGTATAAACCTTGGTTATCAATTATTCCTTGACTTGCCTTCCAATTAATTTGACTTATTGTTATATCATTGCCATATTGATCTATACCTTTAACTACAAAATAAAAACTTTCTTTAACAAATAAATTAAAAGTTGAAGAAACCATAACTAATTGGTTGAGTTTAGGAGGTTCAATTATTTGGACATTTACAATATTCCGTATTGAACCAACAACAGCAATAAGCTCAAAATTTCCTGGAACATATCCAGCTTTAAAATATCCATCTTTATCTATTTCACCACCAGCAATTTCTGTCCAAAGTATAGTTTCGTTTGGCATTATATTACCGCGTTGATCTAATATTTGACCTATAATTTTTTGTGATTGACCAAATTCTAGAGTTAAGCTAGTAGTATACAATATTAGTTGTGTAATTCTAGGCGGTTCAATAATTTTAATAGGCAAAGATACTTCAAAAATACCAAAGATTGCTTTAATTTCAAAATTCCCTTCTTGTCGTCTTGCAGTAAATAATCCTTTTTCAATATAACCTCCTGTAGCTTCCCATTTTACCTGATTCATATCTATATCAATTTCTCTTTTGTTTTGGTCTAATCCCTTAACAGTGAATAAATGAGATTCTCTAAAGAATATTTCTTGAGAAGACTGAATAATAATAATTTCACTTAGCCTTGGATAAGAAAGTCCTTTTAATGGATGTAGTGGCTTTCCTGTGTTAAAATTCCACAATCTTAACCAATTATTTCCAGCACTAGCTATAATTTGTCCATCATAACTAATTTTTAAAGCACCAATAAAACTAGATTCTTCAAACAAGGTATAAATAATTTTCTTTTCATTTCGTGAATAAACTTTGATCGTTGTACCATGACAAAAGATAAATATATGATCATTGAGTGGGTAATCATTTAAAGCATAAATTGGCATTTCATATTTATCAGTTCTAATAGATTCTAAACTTTGTATGGGTAATTGATTAGAAGAGCTATCATCAACAATCCCAAATATTCCACGTCCTAGAAATGCTACGAAAATAAATAGTCCAGATGCTAATATATCTGCAATACTTCTTACTAGGATAGAGAGTAGCTGATTGGAAATATAAGAACTATAGTCAAAAAATGTACGTACTTTACCTGCTATTAAAATACAAAGTCCAATACTAACTATATCTATCACACCTTGTATGAAAAATGTACGCCGATTTAATTTATAAGAATTATCTTTTGAACTTGAAACTACTTGCCAAAATTTTATCTCTCCATTGCGACTAGCACTAATTAATTGTTGATTATCTGAAGTAATAATAATTCCTTGAATCCAACTATTATGTTCATCTAAATACCTAATTATATTACCAGTTTCTAAATCACATAAAACAATTTTGTTATTTGTACACCCTCCCACTATGACTTTATTATCATAGCTAATTGCTAAACATAAAACAGATGACAAATTACCGTCTTCATTAATAGTTTTATTTAATTGACCTGATTGTAAATTCCAAGTTTTAATAGTTTTATCAGAACTACCACTAACAAGAGTATTTCCATCCTTGCTAATACTAACAGCATTTACCCAGCTAGAATGACCATTTAATGTTTTAGTTAGCTTTCCATTCGTCAGATTCCATATTTTAATTGTCTGGTCTGCACTACCACTAACAAGAGTATTGCAATCAGGACTAATAGCAACAGATAAAACCCAATGAGAATGTCCAAAGAGGCTATATAATATTTCACCAGTTTGTAAATCCCATACCCAGATTTTCTGCCAAGTTCCTCCGACAATAATTTTATTATTAGGACTGATAGCCAAACAAGTAATAGTATCTGTGGGATAAATATTTCTACCTTCTTCTGTACAACTTTTTAAATAAGGATTATAGCCATGTAAAATCCAGTAAGCTGATTGTTGTATTTTCTCTGATTTATCTTTTAGAGAATGTTCCATGAAACAGTCAAAGCCTTGTTGTCCATATTCCAATAATTCTGCTAAAGCAGCCAGCCTTTCTTGCTCATTTCCAATTGCTAAACGATGTTGAACTTGATTAATTTTTGTGTTCATATATTTATAAATACTTATAGTAGCTCGCCAAAAGATTCTAAATCAATATTATTCTGTGCTTTTTTGGATTGCAAATAATAATAAATCTAACGTTACAAATAGACAAATAAGGTTGTCTGTATCTGAGTGCTTATAAAATAATGTTGTGAGAATCGCTAACACCGAACATCAACAATAGCCAACTGGACAACAGATAAATAGCCAAAAGGTCAATGTCATCTTAGACAAAGCCTTGTTACCTTACCTACTAAGGCAACAGCGTCATCGTCACTATGGCTACCAAAACACCGACCAAACCAAAGCGAAAACAAACTCAAACTCGCTCCTGGGAAAACCTGACAGACCGCCGCAAACTCCGCCATATAGAAAACACGCTCGATAAGGCCATTGCACAATCACTGGCAAATTGTTCTATTCAATCCCACGCAGACTTTAAAGCTTATGTAGAAGATTACAGTCGAGAATCAGGTAAAGCACCCATCACTGTAGAACTCTGTGTGGGAGGTGGAGACGATGAAGAAATTAAAGGCTATCGCTTCTACCTTACCAGTGACCCCAGCCACAGAACCAGTGGTAAATACCTAATTAAAAACTTGGAAGGCATCACCAACAAAGATGAAAATTACTTCACACCTTCTAACATTGCCGAAATCTGCGGTTTTGCAGAAACAGAACTGGATGATTTGGGTGACGAATTAGAAGATGATTTACTCGATTTAGACGACGAAAACGAAGAAATAAACGAAATTGACGACCTGTTAACCGACGATTTTAACAATCAACTGGACGATTTAGACGACTTAGAAGAAGAAGAGGAATTATCTCAGAGTCGTGTTAGCGTAGCTCAAACTCAAGCTAAAACTCCAACTAAAAACCAAAACAAATCTCAAACCAAGACACAAACTAAAACTCAAGATCAACCCCAAACCAATAAAGCTACTACCAAAAAATCCAAATTCAGAGCACCAATAGATGAAGCTTCTCGTTTAAGCGCCACAGCTGCCACCAACGGACGCGAAGTCAACGGAGTGAATTTAGCCGGACTAGCTGGACAACTGGGAACACTGGGAATTGCTGTCGGACAGGGAGTTTTAGAACAACTTGCAGCTGAGGCTGATGAAAAACGGCTAAAACGAATTCTCAAAGAACTACAAAAGCAGAATGACCGAGTAGATAATCTCACCAGCCGTTTAGAGGAGATAAACCCTAACTCATCAGAATTTATCAATACCTCAAATACTTTCAGTTGTGCAAAATCTTCAAACACTCAAAATTTCCAAGATTATTCAACAACTGAATCATCAAAACCAGATCATCCACTAGCAGCAGCTACCATAAACATCGGCTCTAAAGTAGACAAATTAGGCTCTCAATTAAACCCTAATTATCAGTCTCAACCTTTCGAGTTAGATAAAGATGCCAGCATTACTGAACAATTGAAACAAATTGAAGATTACTTGCAAATTATCTCCAAACGACTTGACAATTTAGAAATATTAGTTAGCCAGTTAGAACAGCAAATGGCAGCACAGCAAAACAGTTCTGTAGTTGAACCAAAAGCCACTGAAGAAAGCGTTCTACCTCAATCTCCAAATCAACCAGATACTAATGTTATTGGACATCTGAAAAAACGCCAATTTCAGCAACAACAAATTGCTTGTGCTGATGCTTTAGTTGGCTTTGCTAAAGTTGCCAGTGAGTTATTTGACCAATCTCCTGAAGATGGTATAGCCATTTCTAAGAACAAAACTTTGCGGGTAAAACAACAGAGTAAACAAACAGGGATATCTGCGGATGTAGCAGTTGCGCTTGAAAATAACCAAAGTGAAACACTGTTTGCGGGTACTCGCACTCAGGGACAGTGGACTATCTTTGAAGATAATCTTACCGCTGATGAAAAAACTGGTATCTGCAAATTGCCGCAATCAAAAGAGGAGTATGCCCTCAAAGCTAGCGCCCAAGAATTGATTCAAAAGTTGCAAACACAACTACCACAAAAATTTAATGGTAATGATGAACCAACATTCACCTGGGCCGAAAACGGCAAAGCCAAGTACGATTTTGAAATCGTGAAATTGACGAATGGTACTCAACTACTTCAGGGATTTAATCCCAAGCGTGACAACGAACAAGTTTTAGATGCCGTTTTAGCACCAGACCAACCACCAGAAATCAGGTATTGTAGTATCCCACTGCAAGAAATGGAAGCGTTACTAGACAGCCAGCAATCAACTCGTTCTAACCAAGCTGGTAAAAATAACACCAAACAACGCCAGCAACAAGCTCAAACTAAAGCTAACAAATCAGAATTGCAAGTTTAATGTGACCGAGAATATAAATCAGCAAATTACCTTTGAATTGAATGATTTTAATTTTCGCGAGAAGAGAAGTATGAATAATTTACAATTTCCCAATTCTCAGTTAAAACTGGTGTCGTCTGCCAAATTTTACCATAACTTCAAGAATCAGAATATAAACTACACTGACTTATTTTTCATTGCTATATTTCTGGCGATAGGAATTTATTTGTTGGTTACCAAACCGATATTCATGGCTCTTTTAGGATGTGCCAGTATTGTTTTCTTGAGTGTCGGTTATATCATTCGTACAGTACCAATTTTAGAAAAGTATTTAGGTAGAAGAATCCGCTTTTGGCATCTTGTCACCGCCATTATCACAATTACCGCTTTACTCGACACCATGACAACTCCCGCCCATGCCATTTTCTTAGGCGGGTTACAAAACTTCTTCGTTAATTTAGCCCAACAAAGTTCACAAGCTGGAGGTAGTGGTGCGGCAACGCTTGATGCTAACGTTGTTGGTTTAACATTTAACATCATTCGCGGAGCGTTTTTATTGCTGGTGGCTGCTGCTTCTTTATTTGCCTATAACCAGGCACAACAAGGTAATGACTGGCGACCAATTGTTACTCAAGTTGGTTTGGCTTTTGCAATTGTGATTGCTATTGATGTTATCACTTTCATCTTTATTGGTAATAGCACAGGAGCCGGTGGTTAAGGTGAAGCAGATAATTTCAGGAGTGAAGACAGAACGTAATTTTGTCTGTGGATTTCTACACCAGCACCCATCAAAATGATAACAATAGCCACGAATCTAAATTCTGAATTTTGATTTATTTCAGGCTCTAAATACTCCAGTTTAAAAAGGAGCAATTAAATCAAGTAAATGGACTAAATACCTAAAAAATGTTGTTAATCATAGCAGGAAGCACGAAACAAATTTGAAAAACTCTTGACATATAGTCAGTAATTAAGCAGAAATTACGGAAAAATGAACCACGTTCATCGAATGTGTTACCGCAGGGTAGGAAATGAACTTATCCCTCTTCTGTCACTCTCGGAAAACAATAATTGAATTCATCTTTTGTAACTCTGATTTCACAAAAGTTTGGTGCTTTATTTCCTATTAAAAAATAAAATCTGAGGACAAAATGTCAAAACTAAAGCCCCGTAAAGCTTTCAGGTATTGCGTTTCCCCACTTTGACAGAACAGGGTTATACCAATTTTATATGAGGTTGCACATAATTTTTAAACCCATTGATTTATCTGACTTTATCCGCGTTTATCTGTGTGCATCTGCGTTCAATTATTCTCGACATCTTATTGTATGCAGCTTCATATTAATTTGGTATTAAGAGTTTTTGAGAGATATTTTGCCTAATTTCTAATAGTTTGGTTTCTCAAATTTGTACTTTATTTACCGTAAATTTGCCGTAATTTGCAAATCAAGATTTACTGATTTAAACCAAACAAGATGCAAATTTAATTCATTAGTTACTTTTTGGGTTCAGATTCACTATTACCAATTACTAATTTTCAATTAGTATCAAACCTGTATTTGTGTTACTTGAAACTCATCATCATGACTTATGGAACATAATCCGCATAACGAATTTATCAAAGTTAATCGGATTTTAGGTAAGCAAGCCAGCATCGGGCCAATCCCCGCTGACCAACTTGGCCCCTGGATTGCCATCATCATCGTTTCCTACTTCATGACCAATGGTTTATTCGGTTTAGGCATGGGTTGGTTTTTCGTCTCATCATTCTGGCTAATTATTAGTTGGTGGATTTTAACTGGCAACCAACCCCACCAATTTTTAGATAAATGGCGTAACCCACCCGGCAGTGAATGGTACAACGGTAATAATATTTATATTTCACCTTTACCAGAAAACCGTCCAGGTTGGGTACGTCGTCGCTACGGTGATTCACAAATCAACATCCGGCTTAAACCCCTGATAGTACCAAATCAGTATGGAGGCAAAAGCAGATTTATGCCCTTTCAAAATGAGGTAAATATCTGCTGTATTGCAGAGATTAAAAAGGATGACCGGGAAGTTGCAGCATTACTATTAGAGCAAGCAAAATCGCAATATCAACTCGTCTTTGGGTTTCAAATTGCTGGACTGCACGACATATTGGATAAAAGTGAAGTCAGCGAATTTGCTCAAGCGATCGCCGAAGGCATGAAAGACGTACCTCTAGGAGAGCGCATTACTTTTTGTACAGGTTGCTACAGTGATGATACCCAACGTCAAACTCAACTCAATACCTTAGCAAACGACTGTGACCTCAAACCGATTTCTGTTTTAATTCGCAACGAACAACTGCGAGTAGAGGAACTGAAAAACGCAGGTACACGCCAGCAGTGGCAGCAAATAGCTTTTTGTACCTGGACAAGCGATGTTCAAGGTAGTTCCCAGCAAAAAGATTTTGTTGGTGCTGTGATTGAAAAAAGCCGGAATTTAGGCACTTGGGCAGTGGAATTGATTACAGGCAATAAGCGAGTATACCAAGAGACATTCTTTAAAAAATTATTACTGCAAGGCTTTCAACAAGGATTTATTCCCTGGGAAGTGTTACTAAATACTAAAGTCGGCTTGGAAGTTACGCCTTGTAGTGCCGCTGATTTATGGCAATGGCTGTGGAACAGATTTAATGCAGGTACTGCCCCACCTATTCCCCAGGTTATCACCTTGGAGGAAACCGCCACAGGCATACAACTCACCGAAACTGTCACCACAAATAAACATATCTGCACCCTACTAATTGAAGGTACACAAGGACGTTCTGCTTGTCCAGAACATCGTGGTGACCGTGACCGAGTTTATCTCACAGGTAAAGGCAAAGTCTGCGGTGTGATGACAATGGCGGATGCACCGTTAGGTTGGACGAATGCTCAAGAACAACTGAAGTGGGTGTGGAAAATTTTATCGTCCAGCTATGTTTATGATACAGAAGCCTGGGTAGAAATCAGCCGTGGTAATGACTTTTTGATTCAAGACAACTTGGCGCGTCAAGCCAAGCAATCGAAAGCAGCCCGCACCATTGCCATAACTAAAGGCCAGGGACGTGATATAGGTGCAGAAATTAAGCAAGAAGAATCTTTTGAAGCCCAGCGGCGGTTGTATGAAGGTACGAAAGCATTGCATTGTGCGCCAGTCTTTTTGGTATACCGTAATAGTACGGAAGAATTAACTCATGCTTGTAATTTATTGGCTAACAGTTTTGAAACTGCCAAGGTACTGCGCGAACGCAACATTGCTTGGGAAGTCTGGTTACAAACTTTACCGATTACCTGCAAACGCTTATTACATGATGGCAATTTGAGTGAGCGACGATTAACACTTGATACACAAACAATCGCTGGATTGATGCCTCTGACTTTACCCAAAGATATTGACGCGCAAGGTGTAGAATTTTTAACAAATCGTGGTGGTAAACCAATTTACGTAGATTTGTTTCATCAACAAATTGGACGCGCTTTAATTACGGGTACTTCTGGCTCAGGCAAGAGTGTTTTAGGCTGGCGATTTGCTCAAGAAGCTTTAGCTAACAATATTCCTGTGGTCGGAATGGATATTTCCACCGGAGGTAACAGCACTTTTAAAACGGCGATTGAACTACTGGGAGAACAAGGTGCATATTACGACATTGCTAGTGGCAGTAGTAATTTACTAGAACCGCCAGACTTGCGTCGGTTTGAGAAGCCAGAACGGGAACGACGGATGGAATCTTGGAAGGATTTTATTCGTAAAGCGTTGGTGGCGATCGCTATGGGTAAAATCGAAAATCCCCACTTGAACCAACGAGTTGATGCTTTGTTGGTCAAGGCTTTAGATGTGTTTCTCAAAGACCCAGATATTATCGCTCGTTATAACCGGGCTTTCGCCAAGGGTTGGCGTTCTTCAGAATGGCAGGAAATGCCCACGCTGCCGGATTTCGTCAAGTTTTGTACGCGAGAACGTTTGAATTTACGGTCATTTGAAGAGATTGACCGCCAAGCACTCAACCAAATTCAAAATCAAGTGAGTGCGCTGCTGTCATCAAGATTAGGGAAAGCGATCGCCCGCCCAAGCACATTTTCCCCTGAACCGGCGATTAAATTCTTTGCTTTGAGCGGATTAACTAACGAACAGGATGCGTACTTGATGGCGATTAATGCCCATACTGCTTGCATCCGCAATGCTTTATCTCATCCCAAAAGTTTGTTTATTGGCGATGAACTTTCAGTGCTATTACGTAAAGATGGGTTTGCTCAAGTAATTGGTGAAACTTGTGCGACAGGACGCAAGGAAGGTATTGCAGTTTTGCTGCTATCTCAAGATCCAGACACGATTTGTGAGTGTGCAACCGGCGCTCAAATCATGCAAAACATGACTTACCGCATCACTGGACGCATTACCAGCACTGGAGTTGCTTCTTTTGGGCGTTATCTCGGTTATCCTGCCCATATCATTAGCCCAAATGCCACAGAAGCGTTTTTACCCCGAATTAGCGACCTTTATTCCTGTTGGTTAATAGAAACAGGCGGTCGATTTTGGCGAACTCGTTTTTACCCTGGAGAGATGATGCTGGCTAGTGTGGCCAATAACCAAGATGAACGAGAAGCAAGAGAACGGGTAATGGCACAGTATCCAGCAACAGCAAAAGGCAGACTTTTAGGACTCAGAGCTTTTACAGATGTTTATATATCGGCTTTGAAAGAAAACAAAGATTTCCAGGATATTGGGCAAAATTTATCACCTGTGCAACCACATATATTCGATTTTCCACCTCATTCTACTGAACAAACTGCAAGTAAGCATCAACCACATCAAGCATTAATCACTCGTTAAATCAGTAGTTTTCAAAAGTGCAGTAATTGCCAAAGCGATTGGCAGCTTTTAGCTCAAGTAATCACAAGTAATTAACACTGAAACTTAACCAACGGAGATTAGTAATGAAACTCAAATTTATGGCAACTCAATATACAAGCATGATTTTAATTTTGAGTGCTATTTCTATTCATCAACCAGCAATTGCCAACACTCAAAATACCAACAGTATAGATGTTAGTAATCAAGCAAATAGTAGTAATATTTTTGTTGAAAATACTGGCAATCAAATTAATGAATTTATTGGTGATGTCAAAAATTTTGTCCAACAAGACTTGCTGAGTCCAATCAATAATTTAATCAACTCAGCAATTGGGGCATTGCAAATTCCCGATATTGCTAAATTGTGGAATCAGATTTTAGGTGGTTCAGCTAGTAACAGCCCTGGAGCTATCTTATCCGAGATTTTGGAAAATAAAACTAATGGTCAAAGTTCTTACGGAATTCGTCAAGATATCGGCAAGGATACGACGAGAAATATTGTCACTGAAATTGCTAATCAAGCAACTTTAGGGGAAACAGCCCAAACTCAAATCACTCAAAGAGAGCAAGCAACTCGACAAGACACACAAGCGATTATCAATTTAGGTGAAGAATCGCAAAGCTTAGATGTCAGCCAACAGATTTTACAGAATTTATCCCAACAAACAGCACTCAATAGTAAAGTTAATGAGCGCATCCTTCAAGAAGCCCAGCAAGCAAGATTTGACCGGGCATTAAACAACACTTTGATTGCTCAAACAGCTAAAGAACTTGCAGCTATCAATACTGCTGACAGGCGAAAAACTATAGCCGCAGGTAATGCTATGTCTCAACAAGCTGGATTATTAATGATGCCTGGTGGAATTACTTTGGGTGAAAACAATTAGATTTATTAATTCAACTGTGGTGTAAAAAGTAGAACTTCAAGAAACAGATATAAATTTATCATAATAACTTTTTACCCTTAATTTCCAGTTCTGAATAATTCTAATTTTTTGATGATTACATTGGTACGAGACTTTGAATTATCTTTAGCCGACGAAGCGTGATATTGGTCATGATGAAACTGATTGCTCAATCATTCTCTGTAACTGGTGGAGAAACTCAAGCGTTAGAAATTGTTTCTAGTGCTTTAGAATTATCTCGTGCCACAGTTGAATCTTGGAATTTGGTTTGGCAAGTTACCCTAGATTCAGGAAAGTCTAGCTTATGGTACGGCTTAGTTGATTTAGGTATCACCTTGGGCGCTGCTAGTATATTGTTTGTAGCGCTAACAACTGGGAAAGAAATTATTGAAAAACAATCTTGGTCAGAATTAGTAAGTATTTTTGTCTGGCCAATTGTAATTATGATATTTCTGGGCAGTAATGGTAATTTTTTAGCCAAAACCATTATTTTTATTCGAGGATTTGCTTATAATCAAGTACAAAATATCCTGGAAATACAAGTTAGTGAATTAACATTTAAGTCTGCAATTGCTAATGTCACTATTAGTAGTATTGCCAAACAACAGCTAGAAAACCTTTACAGTGAATGTCAGGGACAAGTAGGTGCAGAATTAATCGAATGCTGGGATTCAAAGCGAGAACAAGCCCAAGCTATCGTCACTGAAGCTGAGAAGAAAGCCGAATCTCCACTTCAGCCCCTGCGAGATTTTGCTCAGTTTATTTGGTCTAGAACTTTACCTGGTCAAATTGGTACTGCAATTGAATTTGTAAATGACCCAGGCAGTGTATTTCGAGATACGGCTATTCCCATTATTCGCTTTATTCTTTATGCCTTGCAATGGGGATTTGTAAATATTCTAGAAGCTGCATTGTTGCTAACTGCTTTGTTTGCTCCAATTGCAATGGGTTTATCATTATTACCATTGCAAGGTCGTCCGATTTGGGCTTGGTTAACTGGGTTTATTTCTCTATTTGGTGTTCAACTAGGATACAACATTTTAGTGGGGTTGACTGCCGTTGTCTTGGTCAAATCAGGTGCTGCATTAGCCTCTGATTTCGCTTTTATGTTTTTCTTGAGTATCTTTGCACCAATTTTAGCAGTGCTAATAGCTGGAGGTGGAGGAATGGCAATTTATAACGGTATTTCTGCTAATGTCAAAGGCTTGATTGATATTTTCAGCAGTGCTATTGGCACAGCAACTAGTATTGCTTTACTACGTAAAGGTTGATGATGCAAGTAAAACGACCTCAAACTCCGTTATTACCAGAAGCTAAAAACCTTTTAGCGGTTTGTTTTCTTTGCTTAACAGGATTCAATAGTCTGATATTTTTATTGACATTATTCACTGCTTTTAAAGTCAATAAAATCGCTGAACGGAAGACAACATTTGCTCAGTTAGTCAACGGTGAAACAGTCTACATTGCTGAACAAGACCGCAATTGGCGGTATCCAGCAGTGATTCAAAAAGTAGTGAGCGATTGGACAACGCTGACATTTAACTGGGATGATAAATTGGTGGGTAGCAATCAAAATCAAACAGATTCTGGAATTAAAGTTGGTAACAGACGTATACCCACCGCTACTTGGTTTGCTTCTCTACTCCTTGAACCCAAATTCGCTCAAGCATCGCTACCGAAGATTGCTGAATTAGTTCCAACCGGGGTTTTTACAGGTCAACTTCGCAGTACAACAATTATTTCCTATCTTTCAGAACCAAGAGCAGTTCGACTCGGTGAATGGGAAATTGACATGATTGCTACTCGCATTTTAGTTGACCGCACTACTGGCAGAGATGAACGTATTTCTTTTAACCGCACATTTACCGTTCAAGCAGTAGAAATTCCTCGTTCCCCACTAGGAAAAGATGCCCCATTGATAGAACAGAAAATCTACGAAATGCGCTCGTCTGGATTGCAAATTACCAGGATGGTTGAGTTTAATCCTCAACAACGACGTTAAATATGCAAAAAAGCTGATGAATGTGTTGTTAAGTGAGCGAACAGTGAAATTATGGAAGATTCAAATCAAAATCACGAATTTAATTCCCTGAATGGAAATTCTGTTCATTATTCTCTCGAATCAAATACTACTAACAACAATCATGGTTCTAGCTCAACCGTTGTCGTTGCTGACGAGGATATCAGCCCTGAAGAAGAGCAGTGGTTGGCTGGTTATAACCCTGCTGCGAGTCAACTGATTTCTGAAGAATATCGCTTAAAACAAGATGCGGAAAAAGCACTAGAGCGACCACTAGCAGAAAAACCGGGTGTGCGTCTAGTATCAGTAGTCACTTTGGTAGGAACAGTAATTGCATCCGGCTCACTGCTGTGGTTTGGTTTTTTGCAACCGCAACCTCCTGCTAAACAAGCAGCAAAAGCGACTAATCCCTCACCAACAAGTGAACCACCTTTAGATGAATCAGCTGAACTCAAAAGTAGATTAGCCTTTCAAGACCAACAGCAGCAACTAAAAGCTGAACCAGTTCCTACTCCCTCTCCTCAAGCCACATTACCAGCTAAACCACAACGCACACCAACGCGGACAGTAGGCCAAACCGTTACGCCACGAGTTGCTGAACCTGCACATATTGTCAGACGGTATTCTTCTCCAATTCCAATACATAGTCCTGTTATGACTACACCATCGACAATCCAAAAAACAGCTAACAGGCCTGAAACTATTGCCGATGCTTTGCAGCAATGGAATCAACTGGCTAGTTTGGGACAGTCGCAAATTAGCAACTCGGCACCTATGTCTATTCAGGAACAACCGACACTAGATAATAAAACATTAGGTCATAAAAATCTCAAAACTCCCAAACTAAGTACACCCATCCCTCAAGAAACTGAACTACAAACAGTTTTAATTGGCTCCAAAAGTATTGAGAATCAAACTGATAGCTTGTCTCCTGGCATGATTGGTATCCTCAATCGTACCCCTGTAGGTTTGGTCAACTCGCAAACAGAAACCGTTAAGGATATAGCACTCGGTGAGTCTACCGCTGCGAAAGTAATTATGCCCATGATTTGGGATGAAGGTGGTCAGAACCCCAATGACCGCTTTGCAGTAGAGTTAACCACACCTCTCAAAGCTACAGATGGTACGGTGGCACTTCCGGCGGGTACTGTTGTCGTTGCTCAAACCGCAGCTGTAGGTAAAAAGAATAATTTAGTGTCAGCTACTGGCATCGCACTCATTTACCCTAACTCTCAAGGTAAAGTCAAGCAGAAAACAATACCAGCTAACACGCTATTAATTCGCGGTGGCAACAAGCAACCATTAATTGCTCAAAAGCTGCATGATGCAGGATCAGATATTGCTAAACAAGATTTATTAGTGGGATTACTCAGTAGCTTGGGGAAAGTGGGCAGTATAGTTAATCAACCCCGCACTCAATCTAGCACCGTTGTTTCTGGTGGTAGTTTTAATCAAAGTACCGTTACTACTAATTCTGACCCGCAAATATGGGCTGCGGCGTTGGAGGGATTTTTCACTCCGGTGAGCGATCGCTTGTCGAGACGTTCTGACCAAGCGGTTCAGGAATTGCTGCAACGCCCGAATATTCAATATCTACCTGAAGGTATGGAGGTTTCAGTTGTTGTCAATAATTTCTTAAAATTTGAACAATGATATTCATCTGAATTAATCAAAGTTTTTCATCAAAAATATCAAATTAATATGAAACTATTTTTCGTTCCATTTATTGCTACTAGCGCCTTAATAACTGGTGTAACAACACCTGTTACACAAGCACAGACTCCTGCATATCGATTCATTGAAAGGGATATAGCTATACGCAATAAAATTCAAGTTCAAGTTATTCCAGGACGTGCTATACCTATCAGCTTTAGTCAAACTGACGAAAAGATCACTTACATTTTATTAGCAGACCCTTCCCGATTGAATTACACCACAGATGCAGATTTAAAAAGTGGACAAGCTACGACTATTTTTATGCGAGTAATCCAACCGCTGAAGTTTCCGGGTTCTACCACAACTACTATTACTAATTTGCTTGTTCAAACTGTAGATAATAAAAGACAAAAGCGACTTTACAACTTCGATATTGTTCGACCAGGTGGAAAAATTGGATATGTCGGTATTCAAATTGCCAATGCAATTCCAGGGCAACAAAAATTATTAATAAATAAAAACCGCAGGGCTACAGTAGATGATATTGAAACTGGTCTAAGAATCGCTATTAATCGAGGTTATACCCAGCACAATGACCCTGTTGTTGCTAAAGTACGCCAGGTTATAGCTATGCTCAGAAATAGCCGCGTGACAATCCCAGACGCAGCTACATCTATTGGCGTACCAATTGAGGTTATTTCTGAATTAGGAAGAATTTCTCTTGGTGAAAATATACGCCAACTTGTACAACCACGCTAGAAATTTAACACAAAAATAAGCACAAAAAGTATTTAAAATATTCACAATACTAGTTAAATTTTGGTGTTATAAAAATGCTTATTTTTTCTGATTCATTAACAAAGATATAAATAAATTTATTAAATGCATAACAAATTTGTCTACATGTTTTATGAAATAAAGATGGTAAACAGGTCAGTTATAAAATGTTCACAACAGATGGGACACCGTTCCCAACATAAAAATCAGACTTGCGGGTTTTGGTTATTGAAGATGAATTCAAGAAAGCTGCAACATGAGGATTATTTTTCTCACATTTCAACTGTTTAAAACCCTTAGTGAGTCTCTATTTACATGGTTATTACCACTACTATAAGTTACTATAAGTCAAAATTTTTTATCCAAAAAATGAATGTTTTATTTTGAATAAGTTAAAAACTAATTTTTTTGTTATATCTTTAACGATACTAAAATTATAGAAAGATGTTGTTTTGAAATCAAATGAAGCCTACAGCTATCGCTGCATTGCATGAATACTATTAATAGAGTTAATGCAGCGATGATGCAAACCATTCCTAATTTCCTGACCACAAATTCTTTCCCATTTAAACTTACCCAACAGCAGCAAAAAGCCTTAGATAAAA
Source organism: Richelia sinica FACHB-800 (assembly GCF_014698825.1). Taxonomy (GTDB): domain Bacteria; phylum Cyanobacteriota; class Cyanobacteriia; order Cyanobacteriales; family Nostocaceae; genus FACHB-800. Next base: position 19,897 of record NZ_JACJTT010000028.1, on the reverse strand, counting down.
TGTGGACATTTGTCCAACAAAATGTCACTGCTGCTTTATTTATGTTAGTAGGATATGCCGGTACAGGGAAATCAACCATAGTATTCCAACTCGTTAAAGTGCTGGTAGCCACAGGTAAAAAAGTTGTATTAACTGCACCCACAAATAAAGCAGTAGGTGTACTGCGACGGATGGCGGCAGAAAATGGAGTAACTAACGTAGAATTCTTTACTATTCACCAATTACTAGGATTAGGAATGGTGACTAGAGGTAAAGAGAAAATACTGGAGCAGATAGGACCATCCTACATTAATTTATTTGATGTTGTCTTTATTGATGAATGTTCCATGATTGGCAAACAACTTTGGCACTGGATTGAAAATGTTGCTAATCAATCATCACCTTGGACACAAATCAAAATTATTCTCATGGGCGACCCTGCACAATTAAATCCAGTCAATGAAAGAAAATCTCTCAGTTTTCAAGTAGCAAATAAAGCAGTATTAACTCAAGTTGTCCGTCAAGGAATTGATAGTCCTTTATTAGAGTTTGTTACTGCTGCTCGTTATGCAGTTACTCAAAGTAAAATACCATTTAATCCCTTTGCTAAATATTTACCTGATAAAAGTAACGGTTCGCTCATGGTAAAACGTCAAACTTTGCTGCGGTATGCGTGCAAAAAGATGTCTAAAGAATTTGTGCATAATCCCGATTGTTTCCGTATTTTATCATGGACTAATGCCCAAGTTGACTTTTATAATCAACAAATTCGTACATATTTGTATGGGAAGAATGCTAACAGATTTATTCCGGGAGAACGATTAATTACCAGAGATCCGGTGATAGCTCCTGATGGAAAAACATCCATTCTTTCTACATCTACAGAATTTAATGTTGTAGATGTGTTGACAGAACGTTATAACAATTATGATGCTTGGAGATTGAAAGTAGAAACAGATGAAGGAATTGTGCGTCAAATATACGTTTTACATGAAGATGAAGAGAAACGATTTAAACAAGAAACTCAACGATTGCTCAGAAGTGCCAAACGTAATCCTTTTCTATGGAAGCAATACTATAAACACTTAGAGCAGTTTGCTAATATTAGAAATTGCTTTGCATTAACCGTGCATAATAGTCAAGGTAGCACTTTCTTGGAAGCGGGTATTGATGGACAAGATTTAAGTAAGCGATTGAATCCAGAACGGGGAGATGATAATAAATCAATTCTAGCCAAAATTAAGGAGTTTAATCGTTTGTATTATGTTGCTAGTTCACGAGCTAGACAGCGTATTTTGGTAATCCGGTAATCTATAAACGGCTAAGAATCATCAACTAAAATAAACCACATTTTGTAATGGGAGAGGAGCGCAATAAAGGTATTGCTTCTCTCCATTAAGTTATAGTTGTAATGATGGTTTTTTGCGTAAATCTTGATTATCTATTGATTTTCAACATTTGATTTCCACCTTTTTGAAATTCATAACCAACAGATTGTATTTCTATATTAAACTGTTGACCATAAAAGAGATTAATTACTGAATCAAGATACGGTGATAGTTCACAATCAAGTTTCAATAAGGGAAAAATTCTCACTTCTTTTGCGATTCTCAAAAGTTCATAAATAGATGCGATGTGAAAATCTAGAGATAGTTGTTCGGAATAAAGAAAGAGTAAATGAGAACAAACGCATAATTCAAATTGATTATCACAAAATTCTAATTTTGGTAGAGATTGTGATAAATAACGTCCAGCTTTTCTCCCAGTTTCATAGTCCAATAAAAATTTCTCCATTGCTGCAAGACGAGCGTCACCAAGTTGTTGTGCATCATGAAAGTTATTCCAAACATAGCGGTCTGCATTTTGTTTTACCTGGGATATAATTGGTTGATATGTTTCTTGAACTCGTTGTTTAATTTGGTCTTCAGAAAACTCATAAATGGGGTCAATAGAGACAACTGAATATCCCATTTCTGTCATTTCAGCGTTGAAGCTGGCTGGACCATCACCACAGCCCAGAATTTTCTTGTTTAGGTCTGTGTCCGATAAATTAAACATTAGCTTATACTCTTGCAGTGTTCTACCCCAAGGCACAACTTCATTTAATTTCATAATTTTTCGGATTTAGTTTTGTTTAGGACTTTACCCTAGTCTACTATAGCAATCCTACCCCAAACGTGAGAAAAACCTGAGATAAAAATACTTATTTTATAACTATTAAAAGCTGGTTGATATTTCACTTAGCATTTAGGATTACTATAATTAAAATTTTGATTATAATTATAGATTAAATAATTGCTTGAAAAATTGATTTATAGACTCATAAAATGTAAGCATTCAGCCGTCATCAAGAAACTGAAAAGCCTAAAAATATGTGGTAATTTACTCTCATAAACACTCCTGTAAGTTAACAAAAATCTGCATCTTCTTACTAACTCAGTCTCACTCAAGACAAAAGCTGATTACTGATACCTGAATACTGACCATAAAATTTGTTTCTGCTACCGCAGTCTTCTAATAGTGATGCAATCAGAGATAAAGGATAAGATAATGACTCAAACAGCACCAAAACAAAAAGTGAAGACTGCAAAGCAGACAAAACAAACAAGTGCTACTACTCCTCAAACAGAAAAGGCAAAACAAACAAATACTGTTACTTCTCAAATAGAAAAGACCAAACCCCAAAATGCTGTTACTAATGAAATAGAAGATGGAGTATCAACAAATATCACAGAAATACCCGTGCGTAAAAAGAAAAAATCTCCCAAAAAGGAATCAAATCCTCAACCAGTTATAGAATCAGGAATGGAAGCGATTTGTGAACAAACTAAGTTTTACAATGCGCTGTTTTTAGTCCATTGCGCTACACCAGCTAAACCTAGTCATCCGATTCTTGCCAATGTCCTAATTATTGCAGATGTTGAAACACAACAAATACATCTAACCGTCACAGATTTGGCATTAACAATTCAAGCGAGTTTTGCAGCGCAGGTGTTATTAAAGGGGGAAATTACTGTACCAGTACAAATGTTATTTGAGATAGTCAAGCATTGTCCTCATGGAAATATTTCTCTGAATAGTCAAACTCAAATAACACAACTGACAGAAACAGAAGAGGAGCAGTCAACAAAGATATATTCTCTTGGTATATCTGATACCGATGGTAAATATGAAATTAGAGGTATCAATGCTGAAGAGTTTCCACCTACTAATATCATTGATACAACTCCTGTTTCTCTGCCAACAATAGTTTTCAAAGATGGTTTAAAAGGTGTGCTTTATGCAGTTAGCACTGATGAAAATAAATATATTGTGACTGGAGTTCATGTTCAACTTACACAGGAGAAATTAAAGTTGATAGGTACTGATGGACATCGAGTTGCTATTACTGAAGTTTCACCTCAAGGAATTGGTAGAAAACCACGTCAACAATTTACATCTGACGAGATGATTAAATTTACTCTGCCTGGTCGTGTGGTGAGAGAAATAGCACGAAATTTAGGTGATGATGTAGAATCAATAAGTATGCTGTATGATTCCCAAAGTAATCGTTTGGTTTTGGCTTGGCAAGATGTCATTCTTAGCTGTCCAGTTTTAGAAGGAATTTATCCTGATTGTGAAAAATTATTAGCTCAATTTAGTTTTGAAAAAGAAGTAATTGTAGAAAAAGCACCGTTGGTTAAAGCACTGGAACGTTTAGCTGTATTAACGGATAAGAAAGTGCAAGGAATTTATTTACAGTTTGATGGTAGTTTGCAGCAATTACGGTTATCTATTGAACGAGAATTTGGTAAAGGGGATCTGGTGATTGTTGCTAATTTACCATCAGAAATGATGTTGAATATTCAGTTTAATCTCAAGTATTTGATAGAAGCTGCGAAAGCTATTCCTAGTACGAGTATCAAAATGCACTTGCAACAATCGGATCATCCAGCTATGTTAGTTCCTCATGGAGATAGACCAAATCCAGAAGTGGAAATGTCTATGCGTCATTTCTTGCTACCGTTGTATACTCCACAGCAGTAAATACGGTGTTCCTTTGTGGGATGAATTAGCGGCTATAGGACTTACGCATCAGGTGCATAAAATTACTTCATTACGTTGGCGTTAACCTTACCGCAGCGTGCGATGGCGGAACTCCCGCCGTAGGCATCGCCACGTAATCACCTCAGATTCTGGAGTTGATTTCCTACACCTATGCAACGCCGAAAAAATACAATGTCCACAAATTGTGGACACGCACATACAGCATTGGTCAGTAAACCTCTGCTGAAAAAGACTGTAGGGAAAATTCATGTAGCTTGCTTCCCGTAGGGTATTGTTCTGACCAGGATTTCAGGTTACGCACATCTAATTTGTCAGGGGAGTCTATCAATAGATTAAAATAACGCACCTTGACAAATCCAAGCTCCCCAATAAACAGGATGTTGAAGGGGAGTATCTTCTTCCTGACAATAAATTTTACTCTGTGATGATAGATCCCTAACTTTCAACATTTCCTTTAATACTTCTATCCCCAAACTAGACTGCCTCAATTCCTTGACTGTTAAATTGCGAGTATAATTTTGAGCATTACGTAATGCTTCTGCATATTGCATACCTGATTGCAGATTATCAAAAAAACGTTCCATTAACAATGCTGTAGCTTTATCAGGTACTTTCCACAGACTCATCACCAGAGTTTTTGTCCCAGCAACTGTAAAAGCGCGACGCAAGCCAAAAACACCTTCGCCAATTTTAATATCGCCTTTAGCCGTATCACAGGCAGATAAAACAGTGAGTTCATTTGCCCATAAGTCCAAATTGGCGATATCCTGAGCAAAGATACAGCCTTTACCTGCTTCTGGTGGCAAAGTTCCACCACTGAACCAAGTATTAGCACCCGCTAAAGCCAGCAAAGAACGCAGCATCGGATTTTTGGTGTTGGCGATACCTATGGCCTTGGTGTAACGTCCGATTGGTGTAGTCTTGTGTTGGAAAGATACTGAAGCTGTCTCACAACTCTGGTTTAATTCCTCATCTTGTATTTGTGGTGTTGTAGGTGGAGAGTTGGGTAAAAATAAGCCGTGAGTGGCAATCAGCATGACACTAGGACATTGACCATTTGTTAAGTGAGTTGCTAATGCCTGTGTTCCTAAATACAACCGTGCATCTTTGAGTTTTTTGGCAACACTTTCAGCTAAAAATTTTGTACTCGCAACACGAGATAAAGTTTTACCACCCAGCGTTTGCATAAATTCCCCATGCGCGGTTTGTGGCTGTGTTTGGAGATTGTTATCTGGGTGGGTTACTGTTTGAGCAGTGGACTCAGCAGTTAAATCAAAATCTGGGTCTGCTATGATGAGGGGTGAATCTGCAATCTGTAAATTATACTGTGTATGAGGCGATGGCAAAACGCCGAGCATAGGTGATCGCTCTTCTTTTTCTTCTAATTGCAGGTATCGCATCACATCCCGCCCTACACTTAGGTAAGAAATTGTGTATTCATCCATGAGCAGGGATGTAGCTGTTTCATCTAATGGTAGTACTTGCAAAGGTAGTAAGTTTAAGTTGCCATCTGGTGCAAATATCAGATGTTGATAACCTTTGACGATTTCCTGGATAGGCTGAAATAACAGTTTACTCAGCCCAATAGTGGCGGTTGGGTTGTAGGGTTTGATTCGTAATTTCGGTATAGGAGCAGGTTTTCCGAATCCGAGTGTTGCTTGAGAGGAGACAGAAACTTGCTGTTGCAATTCCCCAATTAAGTTATCAATAACTTCTACTTCTCCTAAATCTATCATCTGCACTGCCTCTGGTTGTCCAGCGGGTAAAACAAATGCCAGATAACGGGGAGAATGCCATTGCTGCTCTTTTTTGGCTGGCACTGCGTGAAAATCAAAGACATCAAAGCGGACAAATTCAACTAAAATCGAGTTAGCTGGTAATGCTTTGGCAACTGTACCACAATCAACTATTTGTGTAGAAACTTGAATTTCGGGTACTTGCGAAGCTAGATATTTTTGCAGGTGGTTGTACTCAGCTTCTAGCTGACTGAGTTGAGTTTGATACTCTGTAAAATCACCATTTTTCGGTGGAGAAAAGGTTAAATTGATTAATTGGGTATTTAAATCACAGAGTTGACGAAACTGGGTTTGTAGATTTGGATAGCGGTTGTGATACAAAGCTTGATTTTGGGCAGATACGGAAGCTGCTGTTAACCCCTTACGTTTGAGGACAAAATTGAATGCTTCTTGCTTTGCGTCTTCCTGGTTTGAGAGGTGTTGATAGACAAGGGAGAGAAACAAATCAAAATTTAGCCGCAGTTTCTCAATTACAGCCAAGCGATCGCTTTCGGAACTAAAAGCAAATACCTTACTAATCAGTTTATCATTAATATAACTAGCTTGTAATCGGTAAGATAAAGATTCAATATAATGATTTGTAGCGGTTAATATAGTAGCCAAATTATTGAGACTAGCAGCCACATCGGGGTGTTCTTCTCCTAACAAGGATTTTCTCATTTTCAAAGCAGCTATATAATTTGCTTCAGCTTCCTGATAACGTCCTAGAGAAAAGTATGTTTCGGCTAAATTATTGTAACTGCGGGCAATTTGCGGATGTTGTTGACCAAATAAAGACTTTTTAAGTCTTAAAACTTCTAAATGTAGTTTTTCAGCTTCGTTATAACGTCCTTGATAACTATAAATAGTAGCTAGATTACTCAACGTAGTAGCTATTTGTGGATGGACTTCACCCAACAAATTTTTATTAATAGCTAAAACCTGTAAAAATAAGGATTCCGCGTGCGAATATTTGCCTTGAGCATTATATAATACCGCTAAATTATTGAGACTAGCAGCCACATCAGGATGTGCTTCACCCAATAAATTTTTTCTCATGGCTAAAGCTTGTAAATACTTTTGTTCAGCCTCCGCATATCGCCCTGCTAACCGATAAACTCCAGCAATATCATTAAGAGTATCTGCCACTTCGGGGTGTTCATTACCCAATCCCTTGATTCTTACTTTTAAAACTTGTAAATACTTTTGTTCAGCCTCCGCATATCGCCCTTGTTTTTCATACAAAATTGCCAAATTGTTTAAATGTTTTGCCACTTCAGGATGTTCTAGACTTAATGTAGACTCGCCTATTTTTAAAGCTTCTGAATATAGGGACTCTGCTTCTGAGTAACGTCCTATATCTGTATATAATAATGCCAAATTATTCAAACTAATTGCAATATCAGGATGTTCTTCTTCAAATAATTTTCTTCTTGTTGTCAATGCCGACAAATATTTTTCTTCAGCTTCTAAATATCGTCCTTGGAGAAAACTAAGTTCTCCTACACTATTCAAGCTACTGGCTGTATCAGGATGTTCATCTCCTAACAATGACTTTCTCATTTGCCAAGCAGTTAAATGTAATTTTTCTGCTTCTACATAACGCCCTTGCTCTTTATAATTTTCAGCAATATTATTTAATGTCGAGGCGATGTAAGGATGTTCATTACCTAACAAGGGCGTTAAAATTTTCAAAGCTTGTAAATAATTATCCTCGGCTTGAATGTATAACCCCTTTGAATTATACAATACAGCTAAATTATTAAAGCTGACAGCTACATCAGGATGTTCGTTACCATATAAGTTTTTAATCATTTCTAAAGCGGCTATATATGTTTTTTCTGCTTTTTGATAATGTCCTTGTAACTTATATATTGCAGCTAGATTATTCAAGGTTCGCCATATATCATGATGTTCAGAATCGAGGAATTTATTTTGAATGTCTAATGCTTGTTTGTAAATATTTTCTGCTTCTAAATAATTACCTTGAGTTTGATATAATTGAGCAATATTATTCAAGCCAATAGCCACTTCGGAATGTTCGTTACCAAGTAAGCGTTTCCACAAATTTAAAGCTGCAAATAAATTCTGCTCTGCTGCTAAAAAATTACCTTTATCAAAATAGAAACTTCCTAAATTATTTAATGATTCAGCAATGTCAAGGTGTTCTTCTCCCCAGAGGCTAATTCTCATTTCTAGGACTTGCTGATATAAAGGTTCTGCTTCTAGGTAACGACCTTGAATGCGATATAATTCAGCTAGATTGTTAAGACTATCAGCAACAACAGGATGTTGAGTGATTTTGTGAATTTCGCATAATTGTACAGCTTGTTGGGAAGTTATAACGGCTTGCTCCAAATTGCCTTGATTGACTAAATTAACAACTTGAGCATTGAGATTATGGATATAATTTATTATTTCTGTCATTCTGATATTATCTCGTGCGTCTAATATCTTTTAAAAGTAAAAGATTTTTATTTTTTAGTTACTAATATTAAATTTAGAGTGATTTGACACCGAATCACACCGATTATCATTCTGTTATCATATATTCTGTATATAAAACTTCATATTGTCCATGCTGATTCATATAATCTAACAATTCACGTAAATGAATCTCCTTTAGTTGTAAAGGTTCATCACTAGCTTGGGGTAACCAGTCTAAAGATGGCATGATTTGGGTAATGACTGCTAAAATTTCTTCTTGTCCTGGAGTTCCTTCGATTGGAAAACAAGTAATTTCTGAACCCTCTTGAGGTAAACAAGTTTTACCTGTATTTAAATGTGGTTGAGGAGCAAAACAGGAAGGACAAAAACACCAGATATTTCCAGATGTATCGCGTTGTAACAGCAGTAAATAGCCAGAATTTTCAAAATTGACTTCGACACGAATGTAACTACCTATCCGTACAGATTTTTCATAAATGCTACTTGTCGTCCAGCCCCAACCTAACGTTTGTTCTTCAACTAAAACTAATCCCATTTTTTCTGTAACAGTACCCATTGTTTGTAGTTGTTCCCAAAGTTGGTCTATGGATGTAGCGATATCCTGCCAGTTTAATCCCAGAAATGTACAAATTTCTTCAAAATTGGTGCGATAAATAGGGGTTCTATGAAAAAAATTATGAATTGTTGATACTGCCATGCCCAGTTCTAAAGCTAAGGATTTTTGGGTAAATTTTTGCCGGGTCAATGCCTGCCTTGCCTGTTGGATGCCTGTGGCTGATGCCGCAATAGAACGCCCTGTCCCTGCCATAGTGTAAATGATAACGCTATCCTATTTTACTCATATCCGAAATTATATATTCATGTCAACAACTACACTGATACCAATTCACCAAAATTTTGATACATATAAATTGGTAGTAGGAGTAAAGCGCATTGCTAAACCCCTACCAACGCATTTGTATCATTATTAAGCTGTTACGCAGCTAAATCTTATAATTCTAAGATGCTTAAATCTTGTGGTGCGGGCCGTACTACTCGCTAGATTTATACAGATTAAATGCACAACAGCTTAAAATGAAACGGTATCATACGAGTTTTTTTCTCATGTGCAATTTTGTCTTTGTCTACTGTATTGCTACGCCACGCAAGCTATCGGATGAAGCTCACGGAAGCCTGACTCAGATGAAATTGCTATGGTTGCACAAACCTGATTTGTTGTTCGCGTGAAATACCTTCAAAATGTCGCCAAACTACTTGTATCGCCATTAATTTCTATGTTATTAAAAATAGCAACCACACACATTTAATAGTTAAACCAAGTAAGTAATACTATAAAATCAGGAATAAATATTTTTGTAAAAACTGCATTTTATCTGCCACAGAAAAAGTTTTTGATCTAAAGAATCACTAGAGAGTAATCAATAGTCATATTTACGGTTAGTAGGGATTCTCATATGAAAATCATCATTTATCCTCATCATGCTATTCAACTGTTTGGACAAAAATTAATTACCTTCGGAATGTCTCGCCAAGAAGTCCGGCAGTGTTTCCCTTATCCTCCCCAAGAATTGGAATTTGGCAACAATAGCCCTGTGGATCTTTATTTAGGAATGTCACTACGTTGTCACTATGACATAAGAGACCAATTAATTTCTGTAGATATTTTTTATAACCAAACCTGCTCACTGTTTTTAGGTGAATTTAATCTCTTTTCTACTTCATTTAGTCGTGTTCAAGAAATTATTGAGGCATTTGCCCAAGAACCTATGGTTGAAAATAATACAGGAATCTGGGTTTGTGAATCTTTCGGACTAATGGTTTATCACAAGTTATATGACAATAATTGGTTACATGAACCTGTGGATATGATTTCTGTAAGTTCAAGATTTCACCAATCTCCAAATATGAAATTTCAAAAATACCAAGATGTATCTTATCCCTTTCGCAGAGAATATTCAAAGAGATTAGCTATTGTCAGTTAAGTGTTCTCATTTCTCGTTCCCATACAGAGTATGGGAATGAATTCTAAAAGGCTCTGCCTTCCTTGTAGCAATTACCAGTTTCTGACTGTGAACGAGATACGGTAAGTATTTTCGTCTAAAAATTTAGTTTTTGATATTGCTTAAAATAGCAGTATAAATAAAAAAACACCAAACATTAACTCAGTTATAGCTTGGTGTTTTAGCAAGTGTAAATTAACTAAACGCAGATGTTTCCATTTTTAATCAACTTCACTAGAAGCCAGTCAATTCAAAGTTTGAGGTTTCAGAGAAGTTTTCAGAGGCGCATAAAAAACGATTGCAAAGGCAATCTTTTTATTTGCCTGACGTAACACTTGCAAATAAGCAACAGCATCATTGCGGCGGCGGAATCTAGACACAATTATGTATTCTTGATTGGTAAGATCACGAATAATACACCACGGATGCAGTTGCTCAGAATAAGTCATATTATCCTCCTAACCAGCGTGGCAAGATGCCCCTGTTTTGAACTTTGAATTGACGATATTCACTTTAAATCAGGAGGCGAATTAGAAAACAGGTCAGTGTGATATTGACAATTAAATTTTTCTGTGCATATTTTTGAGTAATATCTGTAAAACCTGGTCGGGGATTTCTTCAAAATGTTCTAGGATAAAGTCCATTAGCGCCAGGTGACGCAAATCGTTAAATTGAGGATAGCGTTTAAATTGACCTTGTTTAAACCAACGTCTAACGGTAGAATCAGACCGGGAGCATATCAGGGCAATTTGTTCATAACTGACAGCCCATTTTTCATAAAATGCTTGAGGTGTCATGCTAAACTCCCACTGACTGTAAAGGTTAATGAGATGAATTTCTCTAGCCCCTAAAGAACGCGGTTTAAACATTCATTAACCTCGGCTAATTTTTTATGATCCGTATATCTGGACTCTCTGAAGTTAGTCAAGTGCATCAAACTGGGTCAGTTGGTTAGAGAATGTCATTAGATGTATCAAAATTGCACAGTATGCTTTCTTACTTCACATTATTCGGGGGTTAAATCAGCTTTAAATCTGCCTTTTTAAAGGTAATAATTTAGACTAAATACAGCAGATTGTAACTAAATGAGGTACAGGTTATTTTCAGGGGGAAAAGACTTCGCTTTTATCCGTGTACCTCATACACCTGAAAAATGCTGTATTTAGGGAGATATACAAGCACCACCTTGGAAGTTAATGAGAATCCAAACTAGTGATTAAGATGGTTTTATTCTCTAAATATTGCCAAAAAAATCTTTTAGCCATTGATGCAGAAGAACCCCAAATCTCGCCTCCTTTATATCTATATCTATGGGTTCTTAAACTTCTGTAGGCTGGGCCAGATTCAGTTAGAAGCTGAAAAGCTTTATGATATTGTTTGCGGTCTTGGAGTGATAGTTCGTTAAGTTGTTGTTGGGCTTTTGATCCAAAGATGAGATGAAACTGAATTGCTTGATGAGACAAGGAATTTTAAAAGTTACTGAAAAATATCTCTGCAAACCTCTCTTCATATAGGAGAGAAGCTTTTAAACTCTCCACTTCAACTAATGAAAGTTTTTCTTTTTTCCTCTCCACCCCCCAAGTTCCTCAAAGGGGGAAGTCTATATCTTCCCTCTCCTTTTAGGAGAGAATTAGGAAGAGGTGGAAAGGGTTAGAAAAAGGTCAAGGCTTAGGTCTTAGACTATGAAAGCAGCGTCATCAACTGCTAACTGTGGTTGAGTTCCTAGAACTGCAACTTTGGTACGGGTATTAGCTGAGAGAGGATAAAAACGAACTTGGTCTTCCCGTTTGTTGACGAGTCTGAGTAGGCGTTGACAGAGGCTTTGGTATTGTTTTTCGTCTAAAACGCACTCAAACACTGATTTCTGTACTCGCAAACCGTAAGCCTCTAGGAGTTGGGAAATTTTTTGGCGACGACTATTATTTACAATGTCGTAGCAGACGAGGTAAAACATTACCCTTTCACCATCATTAATGGTATGGCTTCTGGTGCTTGAGAAATGTTGATTTGGGTTTGACTGGTTTGGGTTGAGATTAGCATCGGACGATAATGTTCTACATCACCTAGTAGGGAAGCGAGATATTCTTGCACTTGTAATTGCAAGCATTGACGATATGTCACTTCACCTGCGTGGGGATGACTGACTGTGGTTTTTAACTTTTCTTCCCAGTGTTGCAAGAACAATTTCAAAGCGTGGGACTGTAATTCTACATTGCCTTGACTATCGGGGAGAGTAAAATGTTTTAAGGTGATGATGCGAGAGTTGACTAAGTAGGCTACCAGTTCATCAACTAAAGGGGCGCGGAATTCTGCCATTAAGTCGTAAGCTAAAGGCGAGTTGTGGTTGTTTTCTTGGTGCAGGTTAGCCCAGTCAGGATGTAAACCCGCAGACTTGAGGAAGCAGTGAATTTGTTGATGTAAAAGGGCGTAGCCTATATTGAAAAGCACGTTGAGAGGGTTAGCTTTGCAGCTGCTACGACGTTGGAATTTGAATTGGTGGGGGAGGAGAAAGGCAAAAGCGGCATAGTAAAAACTAGCCGCACTGGTAGCGTATTCCCGTAGTTCATCGAGAGAGTATGCTGTGGCTAAATCATCCATTAATAGGGTGAGGAAGTTTTCAGCCAGTTGTAAGCTGGGGTTAATATAGTAAGTCTTGAAGTTTTTGATAAGGTTGAGTTGGTTGTGCAGTTGCGCCCATAGGCAGCTTTCAGCAGTTGCACGGGTAAACTCGCTGTTGTGGGAACAGTGGACTTGTTTGGCTAAGTATTTCGGTGTGTGGTTGCTGCCAGTTTCTAATCGGCCGATATATTCTCCTTGGGGGGTGAGAAATAAAGTGGGAATTTCTTCCGAGAGTAGCAGTTTGACAGTTTTGGGGGCAATGTGAGTGTGTTTAAAAATGATAATTTGGCTAATTTGAGAAAGAGATAATGTCAGCCGTAGTTCTTGCAATTGCCAAATGTTTAAACTTTTGCCCTGGACTTTTAGTAATGTGCCTTGTTCGGTGATGTAAACGGTAGGCATAATGTGGTTAATAGTTAAGAGTGGAAAACAAGGAGTTTCAGCAAGACAATTAACCAGTGATTAATATTGCTATTAAATTTGGAATTGCTGTTTTCTGAACTCCTTAATTCCATCTTCTCAGGGGCGTATATGAGTTGAGTTATGAGTTGAGAAGTAAGAATTATGAGTTGAGTTATGAGTTAGTCAATAATTTAGGATGATTTTACTGTCAAGCACGAAAAACAAAAAACCGGAGGAACTAACCTCCGGTTTTCTTTTATGACGATATTTTCCATTTTAATTCGACTTCATAGAAGCCAAAGAAGAAATTAGAAATGTCTGGGCTTCCCAAGGTGACTACGGTTTCCATTTTAATTCGACTTCATAGAAGCCAAAGTTATCTCTCAAAACATTCAAAAGGAATTTTATTCTCAGTTTCCATTTTAATTCGACTTCATAGAAGCCAAAGCGTTTACTATTGAAGGCAAAAAAAATTGCCCATGTGTTTCCATTTTAATTCGACTTCATAGAAGCCAAAGAAAAAAAGGTGGAAGGGTTTATTATATACAACACAGTGTTTCCATTTTAATTCGACTTCATAGAAGCCAAAGATCTTAGAAACACCATTTCCACTAGACTTGCAACAAGTTTCCATTTTAATTCGACTTCATAGAAGCCAAAGTAGCACTTCTCCTGAAGAGCAAAAACTTATTTCAAGAAGTTTCCATTTTAATTCGACTTCATAGAAGCCAAAGACTTACTTCTAGTTGTGACTCGAAAACGCAACTAGAGTTTCCATTTTAATTCGACTTCATAGAAGCCAAAGTAACAATTACTTTTGAGGAGCGCGAACAACGTTTGGCCAAACAGTTTCCATTTTAATTCGACTTCATAGAAGCCAAAGCTTTGAGTGCTGCATTTTATGCCGGATTTTCAAATGGTGTTTCCATTTTAATTCGACTTCATAGAAGCCAAAGCAACGTACTCCAGTCACTTCCAAGTCAGGCAAGTGTGGTTTCCATTTTAATTCGACTTCATAGAAGCCAAAGACAAACAGATGGAACGGATTGTGGGGACTTCGATTGTGTTTCCATTTTAATTCGACTTCATAGAAGCCAAAGCAACCCAACACCAGGTCCTACTTGGACTCCTATGCCGTTTCCATTTTAATTCGACTTCATAGAAGCCAAAGGGGATTCAGTTTTGGTTTTACAAAGATCAGTTTTGCTCAACGTTTCCATTTTAATTCGACTTCATAGAAGCCAAAGCATCTGATCCCTCCAACCAAAATCAGTCTCCAATAGAGTTTCCATTTTAATTCGACTTCATAGAAGCCAAAGTAGATTTGAGTAACATTCAATCTCAGATATCTTTCCAGTTTCCATTTTAATTCGACTTCATAGAAGCCAAAGTTCAATTGAGAGGTCGTTAGGCGATGAAGTAAATGTTTCCATTTTAATTCGACTTCATAGAAGCCAAAGAAGAATAATGGATTGGGAGTGTAAAGAATATGGACTCGTTTCCATTTTAATTCGACTTCATAGAAGCCAAAGTATGGATAGTATTTCTGAATACAAAATACAAGTTTTATGTTTCCATTTTAATTCGACTTCATAGAAGCCAAAGGCTACCGCTTGAAAGCCTTGCCCTGAGCTAATCCTACAACATTTTTTTGTGGGATGCAAATTTTACCCTAAATAATTGAGAAATACTATCAATAAGTTCTATCTCAACACACCTCAAACCTTTATCAGGATAGTGATTTGTGGGATAGAACGAAAGAATCAGGGTTTCAGCCATTGTGTCTATCCCACAAATGGTATAAAAATGCTACATTTTCCAAATCATAGGGCGGTAAACTTCCACCTCACCCATCAAAGAAGCAATGTACTCACGCACCTGTAACTCAATACAGCGACGATAGACAACCTTATAACCCGTCTGGGGATGGGTAACTTCAGTTTGTAACTTTTCCTCCCAATGCTTCAGAAACTTCTTCAAAGCATCTGGGTGTAAGTATACACCACCCCGTTCATCAGGAAGAGTAAAATCTTCTGGAGTTAAAATCTTCTTATTCACCAAATAACTCACAAAAGAATCAACTATTTGGGCGCGAAATTCCTCCATTAAATCTGATACCAAAGCAGGATGATTATCACGAGGAACGTGCAAATTGCCAAAGTGAGTATGTAACCCTACAGCTTGGACAAACGAGTAAACTTGCTGACTTAACAGAGTATAACCCAAACTGAGTAAACTGTTAATCGGGTCAGTAGGTGGACGTTTGGTACGTTTATCAAAAGCAAAATAGCCAGTAAACAAAGAACCCAAAGCTTGAAAATAAACAGTTGCTGCCTTCCCTTCATACCCCCGCAATGCATCCATGCTTTCGGCAAAAGGTAACTTGTCCATCAAAATATCGATAGTATCAATGGCTTGAGTAGCGATATCCGTAGGACGACGACGGTTCAAGCGCATTAAGAGAATACGAGAATTATGCAACTTAGCCAAAACGATCGCTTCCGCCTGTCTTCTGATAAACTCAGAATTTCGACAACATTCCACCTGACGCGCCAAATATTCTACCTTCGCTTGTCCCTCCGTTTCCAACCTACCAAAATACTTACCCTTTTGGGAAAGATACATCACCGGAATGCGACTTCGCAAAGCACAAGAAACCGCTCCATGTGATAAATTACAACAACCAAACAAGACAATGTGACTAACACGAGTCACCGGAATTTTTAGCTTTAAATCTCCTTTATACAGCACCTGAAACTGCTGGTGGTAAACATTCAAATACGCGCCTTGGTCAGTGACATAAAGTGTACTCATTTCGTTAATCCAATAATGAGAAATTGGGGCAGGAGAAATTTGCACAGGCTTAACAATACTGCAAGCCTTGGGAGGGCGAGAAACTTTTTTCGCTGGGCGTGAGTTCAGCCGAAAATAAGGCGTACCCGAATCATTAATTACCCATTGACCATTTTTAATTTCTGGAGGTGGTGGGGCATAAACCTCACCCTTGACAAACCGATAACCTAAAAAAGTAAACTCATCATCAGGGGCGTAAATTTGGGTTTTTTCTGGTTGCAGAGAAAGATATAAACTGCCTAACCATTTAGTAACTTGGTCAAGAATGCGGTTAGCTTGCACCCAACTGTCACAAGCAATGGCGAAATCATCACCATACCGGACTAAGTTAATCCCGTGACTCAAACATAAACGGTCAAATTCCGTCAAATACAAATTCGCCAAAGCCCCAGATAACACCGCACCTTGTAAAACTCCCTTACCAGAAAAGATAGTTTTTCCAGCTACCACAACACCAGCTTTAATTTGCTGTTCTAGGAGTTCCAAAATATGATAATCTAGTTTTAACTCCTCCAAATTAGTCAACAGCAACGCCCAACAAAGATTGTCAAAAAACTGCTGAATATCAGCTTTAATAATCCAAGTCGGACGCAATTGATAATAAGAAAACAGGTGTTGTACAGCTTGCTGAATGTTACGACCAGGACGATAAGCGTAACTACAGTCGAGAAAAGTATCTTCCAAAGGAAAATACAAATCTTCTAACAGTAAGCGTTGAACGATTCTATCCCGGACTGTCGGGATACCAATCAAGCGTTTACCACCACTTTTTTTTGGTATGTAAAAGCCTTTGGATGGATAGGCGTGATAGAGTTGCTGTTGTAGTTGGCGTTGGAGAATTTGCAGTTGGTCGTTAACCATACTGGCAAAAAACTCCAAAGTAATACCATCTACACCAGCATTTTTCGTCCCTAACCGAACTTGCAACCATGCGAATCTCAATTCTTCGATGGTAAAAGTCATCTGATTTTAGATTTTGGATGATTGTCAGAATCAGGATGCCCAGGATTTAAGGATTAACAGGATGATTGTTTGAATCATGATTTTTAGGATTTAACGATGATTAGATAAGGACTTGATCAGCAATTACCAATCACCTATTTCTATGATTTCACAGGGATATATGAGTTGAGTTATGAGTTGTGAACTGGGATATATGAGTTGAGTTATGAGTTGTGAACTGGGATATATGAGTTGAGTTATGAGTTGTGAACTTGCAACTTCTGTTCAATTAAAAATCCCCCGACTCAAGTACGGGGGATAAGTAGCTTGTACCTTAAAACTTAAGTAGGACTTACGCAAAAAATACAATAGACATTGACAGAATTTAAATATGCATCGTCTATAATTCTTGTAGAGACGTTCCATGGAACGTCTCTAAATTCTTTTTCACCAGATGTTCAATTAAAAATTATTAATGATCACAGGTGGGCTAGTACGCATTGGTGGGTAGAATGGATACATCATTGGGTAAGGCGATACAGGGTAACTGGGATAACCTTGTTGATAGTTAGGTTGTGAATAGCCAGGATAACCTTGTTGATAACTAGGTTGTGAATAGCCAGGATAACCTTGTTGATAACTAGGTTGTGAATAGCCAGGATAACCCTGTTGATAGCTAGGTTGTGAATAGCCAGGATAACCCTGTTGATAGTTAGGTTGTGAATAACCAAGATAACCTTGTTGATAACTAGGTTGTGAACCAGGAGAACCCTCTTGATAGATACCTGGAGGAGAACTGGGATAACTTGAATCGCTGGTAGTGGTAGAAGTTGCACCTATAGTTCCAGCTAAGTCTTGTGCGCTACCAGTGAACTGCTGATTCGTTAATGATGAAGATTGATCACTAGATTGTTTACTCAATAAATCTTCTATAGCTTGATATCCAGCCTGACGTATTATTGGACCAAGAGGTATGGCTAGGCTTTTTTGGGCATTTGCAGTAATGATTGGCAGACATAGTAATAAGGAAATTGTGAATTTCCTCAAAGTTGTCTGAAATAGATTCTGTTGATTAATCATAGTCCTATATCTTGTATCGAAAATATTTTGAAATACTTGTATCCTTATGTTGACTCTAAATTAATTGCGTAATTTTCCCTACCAATTCATGCGAACAATAAAATACAGCAGAAATCAGCAGTAGGGGCATGGTTTCCACGCCCTTACAGGAGTCAGAAGTAAATTCTGTACTTCATTTATCTGCAATATGTTGTATATAGTCTTTGCAAGAGTCACAACCCTGACCTGTCAGAAAAGTCGGTGATCTTGTTGTTCATGACTAATTTAGGATTGCTATAGAAACTCGTTATTCGCAGGAATCTCTGCGTTTATTTGCTAAATTATGCGATAATTGTTATTTTTTATAATAGTCCTGATTTCATAAAAGAAATTATTATAAATATTACCCAATCAGTATTTGAGGTTATTTTTAATAATACAAACCGAATGTATATTCGCTGTTCGCAAGAATTACTATGTACTGTTTAAGACTCCTGCCATAATCAAAAACATCGGATACAGGTTATATCAAATCAGGAGATTCTTTTTATGAAGATGAAATCAATTGTTTTGGGAATAGCTTCAGCAGCAGTTTTAACAACTGGTTTAACCATTTCTCAAAGACCTGCTCAAGCTTCTTGGAGTGATGCAACTAACTTTCTAAATAACAACTGGGGCGCAATTGTGAGCAACCTTTGGTCTCCTTGGAATAAGCAAGTGTTTATGACTAATCTGAGTCCACAGGAAACACGAGATGTACAAAATCAATATCGTAGTCGTGCAGACGGAGTTTTGTTTGACAGATGTGTTAACAAAGTAGCTGATACTTATTATACTGGTTGGAGAAATGGTGCAATCAAAACTGCTTATCGTTGGACTATTTCTATGAGAGTTGAAAACGGACAAGCTAATTGTTACCAGAGAATGACCAATAACAACGCAGATGATTTTATGCGTAGACGGGGATGGTAGGTAATAACTAGATTTTTCACTAAATATCATCAACAATATATGAGGTTTAGCCGCAAATATATCGATTTGCGGCTTTTTATTTTTATCTAGTAAAAAACAGTAAAAAAACAATTAATTGGATTTCGATAGTCGAGAAGCATATTAGCTGTTCGCAGGAATTACTAGGTACTGTTTAAGACTTCTGCCATGATCAAAACCATTAGATACAGTTCATGAAAACAATTGATCTTGCAGGAGTCAAATAAATATGTCTAACACAATCAAGAAAATTGTTTCTCTCAGTTCTGCTGCTCTTTCATTATTAGTATTATCTACAGGAATTGCACAAGCTGTTGAAACTTTTTCCGTCAACGGCAATATGGCTTTGAATACCAATAACCTTTTTCGGCGGATTGATGGCACACCGAGAATGTCAATCTTTCAACGCAATGATAATGACCCAGACCAACAGTTTGATAGATTATCAGGAAATCGTGGCGGTATTCTTTTACGGCATCGTACTACTGGTCAGTGTTTAAACGCCCATTATCTTGAAAATGGACGAGAAATTAATGTTTGGAACTGTGACGCGAATGACCCAGACCAAAATTGGAATTTAGTTGATCTTGGTGGTGGCTATAACTTAATCAGACGTGCAAATACAAATCTCTGTGTAGATACTCCAACTAGAGATAGTCAAGGAAAAGTACATCTCCTTATATCTTGCACCGGGAAATATGAATGTTAATTCCTTGACTAAGTAAGAAAGAACGCCTTCGCTCAAGATGAAGTAAAAAGGAAAACAAAAGGAATTGTGGAAAG
>NZ_JACJTT010000027.1 GCF_014698825.1 Richelia sinica FACHB-800 | reverse complement strand
CAATCTTTAGTCACCCAATTAATGAGACTTCATCCCAATAAGCGCAAGTATTATCAACAGGGTCAAAGGGCTATGCGCCTTGTACAATCTGTCTTTTAGACTGTTTTGTCCCCCCTTCAGTGTTTAGACATTATGGAAATTACAAAATTATCTGCTCAAGGAGAGGTAATTATTCCCCAATCTTTACGAGAAGCGCATCATTGGGATGCAGGGCAGGAATTTATTATTCTTGAAATATCAATCAGGTAGTAACTATTAATAGCTGACCACCCTATACCAATCGCATTTAATTTACACCCGACTTAAGTCAGATAAATGTCAAGTTTCCTTCTGTTTTAATCAAACTGAAGCGAATGCCTGCAAATAACCACTATGTGATTACCAAAAACAATATGAAAAACCTCACATTCTTCTCTAAAGCTCTCATTTTAGGAGCAGGAATTTATTTCCTATCTGCACCTGCAACCTATGGCATAGAAAAAAGCAGAGTATTAAATGTAGAGACCACCTACAATCAAACTGGTGCTCAAGAAGCAACATATTATTTCACCTTTAAAGTACCCAATGTTGCCAAGGATACAGAAAAAGTCATCTTTACCCAAAGTGAAGGTATAGAAACTATTGCTTTTGATGAGAAAAACAGTATTGCCTTTGCAGAAACAGATGGAGGAGAAAAACAGCCGTTAGGTATTTCTGTCAGCAGAAATGAAAGTCAAAGAGAAAGCGTGATTGTTACCTTCAACCAACCAGTTGCCCCTGGTACTAAGATTACAATCGCCTTAAAACCTGTTATTAATCCCAGTTCATCAGGTATCTATCTCTTTCAAGTCAAGACCTTATTATCTGACCAAAAGACTACCTTACCTATCGGTACTGCTCGCCTGCAATTTTATGATCATCTGCAAGTTTTTGACAATACTGTGAGATAGCGAGTAAGTAAAGTCTGTGAGTTAGCTTTTCAGCCCCAACAGGGGCTTTTTTGATTAATTAGCTAGGGCTAATTCTTTGTTAAATGTTTGGGAATTATTAACAGCCTGTACAAAGTCTTTCACAACCTCTTGCAGGCGTTGGTCAATTTCCGGATCTAAATTAATACTACCATCCGGTTGAATTTGAATTTGCTTATCTACAGCATAAACTGTACTTAAAATATGTCTTGCTCCCAATTCGCCTAAAACAGGTTTTAAGGCATATTCAATGGATAATAAATGAGCGATAGTTCCACCAGTAGCAATGGGTAAAATGATTTTGTTAGTTAAAGCTTTTTGGGGTAACAAATCTAAAAATGATTTGAGTAAGCCTGTGTAGGCAGCTTTATAAATGGGAGTGGCGATAATGATACCACTTGCCTGTTCTAATAATGCTTTGGGCTGTTCTAAAGCTGCGCTGTTGTAACGCCCATAGACTAAATCTTCTGCTGGTAAATCCCGCACAGAAATAATCTCTGTGGTTAATCCCTGCTGGGACAAAATTTTAGTAGTATATTCCAGGATGGAGTAAGTTCTGGAAGGATGAGAAGGACTACCAGCGATCGCTAAAATATGTGCCATGAAAAATCTCCTGATTTAATCTACAGTGGGAACGGTTGTCTGTGCTAATTTCTGTTCGGGGAACTCTCGGTTAGCTAAAATTTCCCCAAACTGACTGAACATCTGCGGTTCTGGTGTGGGGAGATTTTCTAGGGGTAAGTGGGGGAAGAGTAATTCCGCAACTCGATAAGCTTCTTCTAAATGGGGATATCCCGACAAAATAAAAGTATCGATACCTAAATCTGTATATTCCCGCATTCTTTGGGCTACAGTTTCCGGGTCTCCTACCAATGCAGTTCCTGCACCACCACGCACTAAACCGATTCCTGCCCATAAATTCGGGCTAATTTCTAATGCTTCTCGACTGCCATTATGCAGTTCTCGCATCCGTCGTTGTCCTTCCGAATCCATGCGGGCATAGGCTGCTTGGGCTTTTTGAATCGCTGTTTCGTCTACGTAGCGAATTAAATCATTAGCTGCATCCCAAGCTTGACTTTTGGTTTCTCTAACAATCACATGTAGACGAATGCCAAAGGTTAATTCTCGTCCTTGGGCTGCTGCTAAACGCCGCACAGAGGCAATTTTTTCAGCGACTTGGGCAGGAGGTTCACCCCAAGTTAAATACACATCTACATGCTTGGCGGCAATTTCTTGGGCAATGGGAGAGGAACCACCAAACCATAAGGGGGGATGGGGTTTCTGCACTGGAGGAAATAATACTTTGCCATCAGAAATTTGGAAATAATCACCTTGGAAGTTAGTAACTTCCAAGGTGATTATTTCTCGCCAGATTGTCAAAAATTCATCTGTGAGTCTGTAGCGATCGTCATGGTCAAGATGCAAACCATCACCAGCTAATTCTACAGGATCACCACCTGTAACGACATTAATTAATAACCTGCCGCCAGAAATGCGATCCAAGGTTGCCGCCATTCTTGCAGATACTCCTGGTGACATCAAACCTGGGCGAATCGCTACTAAAAAACGCATCTTTTTAGTATGAGTAGCCAAAGCTGATGCCAAAATCCAAGCATCCTCACAGGAACGCCCAGTAGGTAATAACGCCCCTGTAAAACCTAATTGATCAACTGCTTGGGCGATTTGCCGCCAATAATTAAAATTAACTGTTCTCCCACCAATGGAAGTACCAATATAGCGACCATCACCATGAGTAGGGATAAACCAGAGTACCTGCATGATTCTTCTATTATTGACAATAGCTGCTAAACTTGTGTAGCTATTAAAACTACGATAAATTGACCGACGAACCGTAATAATTGATTCATTCCCAGAGTATCCCATAGCTACACTAAGAAAGCAATAACTTTACAGAAATAAATACGGTTCATATATCGAGTTACCGTATTTACTAAATTGAGGCGGTCAATTAATAGCCAGCATATTTATCAACCACATTGCGGAGAGGCTGACCATGACGATAGCGGGTGAGGTTATCTAAGAATAAAGCCAGCGATCGCTCCTTGACTGTGGGAGAATGGCCAGAACAATGGGGTGTAATGAAAACATTCGGTAGAGTCCACAAAGGACTATCAGGGGGTAATGGTTCAGTAAAAACAGTATCTAAAGCAGCCCCAGCAATCCAACCTGCCTGTAAAGCCTTAATCAGTGCAGGTTCATCCACAATTGCCCCCCTGGCAATATTAATTAAATAGGCATTGGGGCGCATTAACCGCAAGATTTCTTCATTAATCAAGCCCTTAGTTTCCTTGGTCAAAGGTGTAGCAATCACCACAAAATCCACTTCTGGTAGTAAATCTTGCCATTCATCGGTTCCCACAACCTTGTCAAAATGAGCTAAAGGTTGGGGATGACGACGACTACCAAACACCCTCATCCCAAAAGCTTGAGCACGGACAGCGATTTCTTGACCAATACCACCAGTCCCAATAATTAGCAGGGTTTTTTTATGCAGTTCTTCCGTGGGAAAACCTCTTTGCCATTGATGTTGTGCTTGTAGCTGGTGTAATTTGGGCAAATGCTTCACATGGGACAACATATAGGCAATGACAAACTCCGCAATGGGAATACCATGAATTCCCGCACCATTAGTCAAAATCAAGTCCCGTTCTAAATATTGTGGTGTAATGATGTGATTCACACCGGCATTAGGTGCATGATGCCAACGCAAAGCAGGTGCAGATTCTAAAACTCGATGTAAAGTCGTTTGTTGAAGATAAAACCAACTGAAATACACTTCTGCATCTTGAGAATCACCATCTAAATTCCCTTGACTATCCACGCGTACTACATCATCTGCAACTAAATGCGGCTTAATCTCATCAGCTATTTCAATGGGGAGAATAAGTTTCACAACTTTTCACTCCTGTGATAAAAATCGATAAATTATGATGAATTCAAAAATTAATCGGCAAAATTTTCCATCTTCAGAGTTCAAAATCAATGAAAAATACCAAATCTAATACCGTTTCACTTTAATCATGATAAAAATACGTGGGTAGGGGTTTAGCAATGCTAAACCCCAGGATTTTTGTAAATTGGTATTATTCATCTATTGGCTGCTTTTGGCGAATTGGTATAAATCTCAACTTACTTCATTTGCTTTAAAACTTGATACGTTAAATCTTCCTGAGCATTAGAAGTCCGTTTATCACCCCAACCAATGTTTTTACGGTAGCTACCTAATAACTCAGATTCAGTTAAGAAAGTTTCATCTATTTGTGCCAATGGGTCAACCTGGGGAGCTACATACAAAGCATCTACAGGACAATATAATTCACACATAAAACAGGTTTGACAATCACTTCGCCTAGCGATTCTGGGTGGTGCATCCGGTACTTTATCAAAAACATTTGTAGGGCAAACATTCACACAAATATTACATTGAATGCAGCGTGATTCACTAACTAATTCAATCATAAAAAAATAAATTTTTACAAATTAAAAAAAGCTTTAGTAGCGGGCATATTGCCCGCACCACAAGAGGCAATATTCGGCGTTATTACACCCCTACTGGCACCCTAGCATTCTGTAGAGGCGCAGTTTTTACCCACACTTCATCTAAACCACCACTTATTAAATGGTGTTGTTGTTTATCATCTAATTCTGGATAATCTCCATGTTTGTGCATTCCTCGCGTTTCTTTCCGTTCCAAAGCACTGCTATACATCCATCTGGCAGTAGCTACCATTGCCGCAGCTTCCCTAGTGCGGAGAATATGGCTGTCATTAGCACTGTGACTAGTACGAATTTCTTGCCACAAATGGTTTAATCTCTGCAATGAATCAGTTAATCCTTGTTCGTTACGGAAATAATTGCGATCATAGGGGAAAACTTCGCCCTGAGTCGCTTGAATGATTTCTTCGCTGTGCAGTTGACGTTGGCTACCAGAAATAAATCCAGCTTCTCCAACGGTCTCTACACTTCTTTGAGTGATATTTGCACCTAAATCATGGGCATAGACAGCAGCTGATTTTCCTGCCCAATAGCCGGAAGATAAAGCCCAAGCAGCATTATGGCTACCACCACCAGTGAAACCACCACAAATTAATTCCCTTGTGGCTGCATCTCCTGCGGCATAAAGTCCAGGGACGGAGGTAGCACAGCTATAGTCGGTAATTCTAATTCCACCTGTACCCCGCACAGTTCCTTCCAAGCGCAAGGTAACGGGGAAACGTTGGGTAAAGGGGTCAATTCCTGCCCGGTCAAAGGGTAAGAAAAAATTAGGTTGGGATAACCGCATATTTAGCCGCATTTCCTCTGAGGCTTTGTCGAGGATGGCGTAAACTGGTTGGGATAATAGGGTCTGGGCAATCACCGACCGACCTCTTTGGGAACCAGCCCCAGGAATAGGTGTACCATCTTCGTAGGTAAAGGTAGCCCAATTATAGAATAGAGTTTTTGTAACGGAAGAAAAGGCAGGTGCGATCGCATAGGCATTGGAAAACTCCATCCCAGACATCTCTGCACCCGCTTCAGCTGCCATTAAGTAGCCATCCCCTGTTAACACATTGCAACCCAAAGCTTTACTTAAAAAAGCACAACCTCCGGTAGCAATGATAACTGCGCCCGCCCGAGCAATCCACTTCTCGCCAGTTTGACGGTTAATACCTGTTGCCCCAGCTACTGCACCTTCTGTATCTACCAATAGTTGCAAAGCTGGACTGTGGTCTAAAATTTTTACTCCTGCCCGTTTGATTTGTTTCCGCATCAAGCGCATGTACTCTGGGCCTTGGAGACTACGACGGTAAGGTCTGCCCTCTTCATCCGTGGGAAAAGGATAGCCCCATTCTGCCAGCAAGTTAACATTGGTGTAAGTCTGATCCAATACCCTCTGCATCCAATTACGACTGGATAAAAACCCACCTAAAGCCTCACGAGAAGCCATTGCGGCTTCCCTACTTTCTGGTTCTGGTGGCACGTACCAAACACCATTACCTGCTGCGGCTGCACATCCACTTGTACCACAGTAACCCTTATCTACTAAAATCACGCTAGCACCAGTAGAAACTGCACTCCAAGCTGCCCAAGTACCAGATGGCCCACCACCAATTACCAACACATCAGAAGCTAAATTCTGGTCAAAATTACTGCTAGATGAATCCTGTGTACACACTTGGTTCTTACTCATCGCTTTCCTCACTGGCAGATAAATGATCAATACTTTTGCTCTCAGGGACTTCCAAATCCAACATATTTAATTAATTTTTGTGGGGTAGATAGACTAACAAATATTGCCTGCCTTGCATTGGTTTAGAAAGACGGCCCACAAACGTAGATAATTTATTTCTCGGAAGTCCCTAAACTCAAACCCGCAGTTTAAGAATTAACTACAAACTGCAAAAACTTACCTTCAAAAATAGTTTGGAGGTCATCAACTATGGAGGATATTCAATAATAATACAGTTTATCGGTCAACATTACGTATTTTGTGCTAAAACTAGCTTTGCACACTTTACTTAGAAAATCAAGTATCACTTGAATAAAAATAAACAGCATAAAAAAAACCGCCTTTGAAAAGCGGTAATTATTTTCCATTCAGGTTACATGGCAGAAAACAAAATGCAGTTTTCACAATCATTAAGGAGCGGGGTTAGGATAGCATGTATAAACTGCATTCAAATCTTCAAATATTTCCCCTTCTAAAACCACATTCACACTGTCTATATTTTCTTTCAGTTGTTCTAGAGAAGTGGCACCGATAATTGTACTCTTGACAAACCAACGACTTCTGACGAAAGCTAAAGCTAACTGAGCAGAAGTTAAATTATATTTCTTAGCAACTTCAGCGTAAGCAATAATCGCTTCTTGAACATTGGGTTTTAAATAGCGTTGTCCAAAGCCTGGAAATAGGGATATTCTGGTATTTTCTAACTGTTGATTATGGATATATTTGCCAGTTAAAAAACCAAATGCTAGGGGGCTGTAAGCCAATAAACCCACATCTGTATAGCGAGAAACTTCTGCTAAAGCCGAATCAAAGTTGCGATTAAGTAAATTGTAAGCATTTTGAATCGATACAACTTTAGGTAGTCCTAATTGATTGGCAATACGAATAAACTCGCTCACACCCCAAGGAGTTTCATTACTCAACCCCAGATAGCGAATTTTTCCAGCTTTGATCACCTCAGCAAAGGCTGCTAATTGTTCAGCAATGGGTATAGTTTCTCTCTCAAATTCAGGGTTATAGACTGTTTGTCCAAAGGTAGGAACGTAACGGTCAGGCCAATGGATTTGATACAAATCTATGTAATCAGTTTGTAATCTCTGCAAACTATCATTAACTGCTTGCTGGATATTTTTATGGTCAATTTTATTATTACCATCTCGCAACCAGGTAAATGGACGACCAGGCCCAGCAATTTTGGTTGCTACTATTAATTTATCTCGCTGCTGATTTTTTAACCATTCTCCAATATATGCCTCTGTTTTCCCTTGGGTTTCTCCTCTTGGTGGCACTGGATACATTTCCGCAGTATCGAGAAAATTAATGCCTTGTTCAAGGGCATAATCTAGCTGCTGGTGGGCTTCCTCTATAGTGTTTTGATGCCCATAAGTCATAGTACCAAGGCATATTTCCGAAACCTTGAGGTCACTTTCACCTAGTTGATTGTACTTCATAGTTTTTAATTATTTATCTGAATTAGTTCAGCTTTTTTAGACAAAAGTTTAAAGATTAATACGAAACAACTGCAAATCTACCGTTTTGCCGGAGTTAGCACCTGAATTCAGTATCTTAGCAGACGTAATTGAAATATACAACTAAATTCTTTGGCAATTTGATTTGAAAAAATATGTATTCATCAACACTTACTTATCCAACAATGTGTGGCATACTACTCCTCAACGAGATTCTACTCATGACAATTAATTACTACTAAGGTAGCTGCGGTTCTACCACCAGCTTTTAATCTATTGTCACAATAAATGATTTAACAGGAAAATCCTGTCCTGCAATTCATAATAGCAATTCCGCTTCCTAGCTGTGAGTGTCTGCGGAATGGCTAAATTTGGTGTACCAGACTTAACTCAGATTTACAGATCAAGATGAAAAATATTACTTTTGGGAATATATTTGTAACCTTACCAACGCTGCTAGTGGCTTTGCTATTGATCCCCACTGGCAAATCTGTGGCTCAAAATCAAGATAGCATTTCTACACCACAAACATTAATACCAGATAACTCGACAATCAATGCTCAAGCAACAGAAAATCAAAGTGAGGAATCACCTTTAACATCTGTATCTCAACTTTCTGATGTCCAACCCACAGACTGGGCTTTTCAAGCCCTTCAGTCATTGGTAGAACGCTACGGTTGTATCGCTGGTTATCCCAATCAAACTTTTCGTGGAAATCGGGCCCTAACTCGCTATGAATTTGCAGCAGGTTTGAATGCTTGCTTAGACCAAGTGAACAAACTGATAGCCTCATCTACAAATAATTTAGCTACTAGACAAGATTTAGAAACCCTAGAAAAATTAACTGGTGACTTCCGTCAAGAACTAACGCAATTACGGGGCAGATTAGATAATTTAGAAACCCGGACAGCAGAATTAGAAGCAAATCAATTCTCAACTACAACTAAGCTGCAAGGTACAGTTCAGTTTGTCTTGGGAAGTGTGCTGGCGGGTAATAATGTAATTACTAAAGAAGCTGCACCTCGTGTCGCCACATTTCAAAACCAAGCTCGTTTAGTTTTAAATACTAGTTTTACTGGTAAAGACCAATTACGGTTAACTCTTTCTGGTGGAAATATTGAGTCTTTAGGGGCAAGAGGAACTGGTATTTTCGGCACCTTTGATAGTAGAACGGCGGATAATCGTAGTCCCCGATTTGAGCCTAATCAAATAGTGCTGGGTGGTATTCGTTACCGTTTTCCCATTGGAAAAAATACCCAGTTCAACATTTTTGCCCAGTCTGACGGCGCTAATGAAATTGGCTTAAGCGGTCCGACAAATCCATTTGAAGGTTCAGCTTCTAACGGTATTTCCCGATTCTCTCGACGTAACATGGTTTTTAACTATGGAGATACAGGCCCTGGAATTGCTATCCTCCATAATTTTAGTGACCAATGGCAATTAGGGCTATCCTATAGTGCGCCCAATGGTGACAGTCCTTTACCTAACAATGGTTTATTTACTGGTAGATATGTGGCCTTTAGTCAGATCACATACTTTAGCCCCAAAAAGAATTTTCGAGTTGGTTTGAGCTACGCTAATACTTACAGCCCACCAGGTACTACTGGTCAAGGGGGAACCAATTTCGGCCCAGCAGCTGGAAGTAATTTAGCTAATAGCACTGTACGTGGTGCTGGAACAGTAGGAAATCTCTACGGTCTGGGAGCATTGTATAGAATTAGCCCCAGGGTGACAGTCAATGGTTTTGTCGGTTATTCAGCCCATCGCTATTTGGGCAATGGGGATGGTCAGGTGTGGAACTGGGGCGCAGGGTTAACCTTTCCTGATTTAGGTAAAAAAGGTAGTTTGGGAGCTATTTTCGTGGGTATGGCTCCCACATTAACTGGTTTGGATAAGAATGTAGATTTGGGTGCAGGTAAGGGTCAAGCTGATAAAGATACTTCCCTGCATATTGAAGGATGGTATCAATATAAATTGACAGATAATATTGAGGTTACACCTGGCTTTATTTGGGTGACAGCACCAAATTCTGATGCTAACAATCCAGCAAGTTTAGTTGGTTGGCTGCGTACTACCTTTAGGTTTTAACAAATTTAAGGAATGACAAGAAATAAATTATCCAATTTTTGTAGGATAAGTTATGGAAGTATTGATTTCATAGGTATCTCTGAATAACTTAATTGATAAACAAAAACATATTTGTTATTAGGTTTATTGAGAAATATTCAGCCGAAAATCCTACAGATTGGATATTTATTTTCAAGAGGTTGACTCAGAGTAGATTAGTTAAATTATGTTCAATTAATAATTATTCATAGGTTATGTCTATTTCTACTGAATTATTGCAGCTACGTTATGGGCTGGAAGCTGTTAATGAGGATGTGCCTTGGAATGATGCGATCGCTAGTTTATTATCCCACCGTTCCATCCGCGCTTATTTAAATAACTCTCTCCCACCAGGAACTTTAGAGATTTTAGTCGCCGCAGCCCAGTCAGCTTCCACTTCTTCCAATTTGCAAACTTGGAGTGTGGTAGCTGTAGAAGATCCTGAGCGCAAAGAAGTTTTATCTCAATTAGCCAATAATCAACAGCACATTCGTCAATGTCCTCTGTTCTTGGTGTGGTTGGCAGATTTAGCGAGATTGACTCACATTGCCGACGGTCGCGGGCTTCCCCATGAGGGTCTAGATTACTTGGAAATGTTCCTGATGGCAGCTATAGATGCAGCTTTAGCAGCCCAAAATGCCGTTGTAGCCGCAGAGTCTCTGGGGTTGGGAACGGTGTACATTGGGGCTTTGCGAAATAAGCCAGAACAGGTAGCCCAGGTACTGAATTTACCACCCCATGTGGTAGCTGTGTTTGGCTTGTGTGTTGGTTACGCTGACCCGGTGGTGAATGTTGCTGTCAAGCCGCGGTTACCCCAATCTGCGGTTTTGCATCGGGAAACATATCAATTGGCAACACAAGATGAAGCGATCGCCCTCTACAATCAAGTTATGGAGAGATTTTATCAATCTCAACAAATGAATATTCCTGGAGATTGGTCAGAACATTCCGCCAAGCGAGTGGCTTTTGCTGAATCTCTATCAGGAAGACATCAGCTAGGAGATATTTTAAAAAAATTAGGTTTTCCACTACGTTAATGAGTTGTTATCTCTACAAATAACATTGTTTTTATTTGTGAATTTTTCCCTCATTAGTCATTGCCAGCAACACCTCTACATCTTGATTAATTTTTAGGTTTCCCTCCCACACTCCTAAACTTCCAGATTGAATATCTTAGTCAAAATTCCCATAAATTAGTGGGGATTTTTTTTGTGTCACTATTCAATATTCCTTATCCAGGGTACTTGATTTTTTCTTGAGTCTATGGAACAATATCCTAATAATACGGTAAATTTATCGACTTACCGTATTTTATGCCGGAAAACACAGAGTTGAACCAGCAAGCATATAGGTAATCATCCTTTATGCTTGTTAACTAAAGCTTGTTGGTAACGAAATTCTCAGACCAGTAAAAGTCAGTATTATTAGCAAATTTATCTCGATTGATTGTACAGGAGATAAATTCTGCATTTTATTTGTGCGTATCGATAAAATTTTTAGCTATTTGTGTGAAGTTAGTTCGGTAAAAATTTGCAACCTGGAGATTTTCACAATGGTGTCTGAAGTAAGGGGAATGGAATTAACCTTAGCCAATGTCTCTAAATCCTTTGGTACAAAGACAGTTCTAGAAGGAATTAATTTAAATATTCAACCAGGAGAATTTGTTGCCATTGTTGGTCGCAGCGGCTGTGGTAAAAGTACCATGTTACGCTTAGTAGCTGGGTTAGATGCTACTACCAATGGACAGGTAATATTGAATAGTCAAGATTTGCATAATCGCATTAATCCTAACATTCGTATGATGTTTCAAGACCCTCGACTTTTGCCTTGGCAACGAGTATTAACAAATGTCGAGTTGGGATTATTAGGTTCTAATTCTAAAGTTTATGCTAAACAAACAGCTTTACAAATATTGCGTTCTGTTGGCTTAGAAGACCGGGCTTATGATTGGCCTGCGGTACTTTCTGGTGGTCAAAGACAACGGGTAGCTTTAGCGAGAGCATTGGCCAATAGACCAGCTTTATTATTATTAGATGAACCCTTAGGAGCATTGGACGCACTGACTAGAATTGAAATGCAACAACTCCTAGAAGATTTGTGGATTAAAGAACAATTTACGGCTCTATTAATTACCCACGATGTAGAAGAAGCTGTTGTATTAGCAGACAGAGTTATATTAATTGAAAACGGTCAAATCGGTATGGATATTAGAGTTTCTCTACCCCGTCCCAGAGCTAGAGGTGATATCCAGTTTGCCAAGCTTGTAGAGAAAATTTTAGCTAGAGTTATGGGTAAAACCCAATTACAGCCAACAGAATCTAATTATGCTTTAAGTTCACTCTCTGCATAAATTTTGTTGGTAGGTTCAAGAATATAGTGCAAATCGTATTTCAATAGGAACCTCAAAACTGAATTTAACTTGCTGCGTCAAAATGACATTGGTAATTATTTGTGGAATCAATCAGGAATTTCCCTTCATTAATCAATAATTCCTCATCACAAGTTTTCCCCAGTTGACCTCTTTCGTTTAAATAAGGTGGGTCATCCCACCTTACTTTCTTCAACACATTAAATCAGGTAATCAAATATAATGCCAAATTGGAAAAATAAATTGCAAGCTTTGGTACGGAAACCTATCACTCGTCGTTCTACATTATTTGCTCTTGGCTATAGCTTAGTTTTATCAACCACTTTATTCGGTTGCGGTAGTCCAAGTAATAACTCTCAAACATCAACAAATTCTGCTAATCAAGATACTAATACAACTAATACTGCTAATACATCTAACTCTGCTAGTAATTCACCTCAAAAAATTGTGAGAATCGTCCGTTCTAAACAACTCACTGCCTTAGCAGTGTTGGAAAAACAAGGAACTTTAGAAAAGCGATTAGAACCTTTAGGTTATAAAGTTGAATGGCCAGAATTTGCTGCTGGACCTCAACAGTTAGAAGCTCTAAATGCAGGTGGATTAGATATTGCTGCTACGGCTGAATCTCCACCAATTTTTTCCCAAGCTGCTGGTGCACCTTTAGTTTATTTAGCGGCTAATTCTTCTGATGGTCAAGCAGTTTCCCTGTTAGTTCCTATTGATTCACCAGCCAAAAGTGTCAAAGATTTAAAAGGTAAAAAAATCGCTTTTCAAAAGGCATCTATTGGACATTATTTAACAGTGAGAGCTTTAGAAAGGGAAGGATTAAAAATTACTGATGTTGAGTCAGTTTTTCTGCCACCTCCTGATGCTAATGTTGCCTTTAGTCAAGGTAGAGTAGATGGCTGGTTTATTTGGGAACCATTTGTAACTAGAAATGTCCAAAATAAAGTTGGTCGTGTGCTGACAGATGGTGGAAATGGGTTACGGGACACTAATAACTTTTATTCTACCAACCGTAAATTCTATGAAGAAAACCCACAAGTTATTAAAGTTTTCTTAGAAGAATTAAACAAAGCACAGAATTGGGCTAAGAATAACTCTAAAGAAATTGCCCAGTTATTAGCACCTGTAACTCAGCTTGATGCACCTACCTTGGAAGCAATGCACAGCAAATATAACTTTGCATTAGTACCTATTACAGAACAAGTCATTAATAAACAACAAGAAGTTGCTGATAAATGGTACAGCTTGGGATTAATCCCTAAAAAAGTTAATGTCAGGGATGGATTTTTAACTCCTCAACAATATGCAGAAATCACTCCCAAAGAAGTTTTAGCTCAAAAATAAATTATCTGAATTATTGACAATGGCAACACTTTCTTTAACCAAGTTGGAAATTACTCCTTTAGATGCACCTTTAGGGGCAGTAGTCACAGATTTAGATGGTAGTCAACCTATTGCACCAGAAGTAATTTTGCAGTTAAAACAAGCACTGCGTGATTATCATATTCTCATCTTTAAAAATCAGAATTTAACTGATGAGAAATTCTTAAATTTTGCCTTTTACTTTGGCTCTTTGTTTGTCCCACCAGATGATATTCCCGTGCTGGCTTCTCAACCAGGTTCTACACCAGTAATTATTCCCATTTCTAATGTTGATGGTGGCTATACTGGGACAAATGAGTTAGCTTTACATTCAGATCATAAATGGACTCCTTACCCTTCTAGCGGTTCTCTACTTTATGCTTTAGAAGTGCCTTCAGTCGGTGGAGATACTTACTGGTTAAATTTGAATTTAGCCTATGAAGCATTAGATGAAGTTACAAAAAAGAGAATTGCTAATTTACAGTTAATTACCTATAACCCCTTTTTAAATAAACCTGGTGAACCAAGACGGAAATATCGTGACGATAAAACCATTCCTTTAATCAGTCCTGTCTTTCCTCACCCCTTAGTAAGAATTCATCCAGAAAGTGGCAAGAAAATTTTAAATTTAGATTATGCCACGGAAGTGGAAGTTATAGGTTTAGACCCACAAGTAGGTAAAGAGTTAATTGAGCAGTTGCGTGAGCATTTAAATCAACCCCAGTTTTATTATCAACACAAATGGTCTGTGGGTGATATTGTCTACTGGGATAATCAATCTACGTTGCATTATCGTCAAGCTTTCGATCCTCATGAACGTCGTGTGCTAAAACGTATCAGTTTAGCTGGTAGTCGTCCTTTTTAATAAATTTTTAAGGTTATGGTTGAAAAGTTTCGCTAATTGAAACTTTTCAACTATTTTGTAGAAATAACACCACCTAATTCTATGAAATCAATATCATCAAGTTCTGTCAATTTCTCATCTAAATCGAAAATGAAAAAAGGTAAATTTTATAAGCAGCTATTTAAAAATCGTTATATACAAAGTTTTATTCCTTGGATTGTACCATTTACAATTATCCTGGTTTGGCAATTACTTTCTAGTATAGGCATTATTCCCACCAGAATTTTACCTGCTCCCTTCAGTGTAGTAAATGCGGCAATTCATTTAGCACAAACAGGAGAATTATTTAAAAACATTGGGATTAGTGCGGCAAGGGCTATTTCTGGCTTCATTGTAGGTGGTAGTATTGGTTTCACATTAGGTTTGATTAATGGGATTTCACCCATTGCCGAAAA
This sequence comes from Richelia sinica FACHB-800, assembly GCF_014698825.1. Taxonomy (GTDB): domain Bacteria; phylum Cyanobacteriota; class Cyanobacteriia; order Cyanobacteriales; family Nostocaceae; genus FACHB-800. The sequence goes on along the minus strand of NZ_JACJTT010000027.1, from coordinate 53,874 downwards.
ATTATTAGATACCTCAATTCAAATGTTGAGAAATATCCCCAATTTAGCATTAATTCCCTTGGTGATTTTGTGGTTTGGTATTGGAGATGAAGCAAGATTATTTTTAGTATCTTTAGGTGTGATGTTTCCCCTCTATATCAATACCTTCCATGGCATTCGTAACGTAGACCAGGGCTTAATAGAAATGGGGAAAATTTATGGTTTGAATACCTGGGGTTTATTTTGGCGAATTATTTTACCTGGAGCCTTATCTTCTATTTTAGTAGGTGTGCGCTTTTCTTTAGGAATTATGTGGCTAACACTCATCGTTGCAGAAACTATTGCGGCTGATTCCGGTATTGGCTATATGGCTATGAACGCTAGAGAATTTATGCAAACAGATGTGGTTGTTTTGAGTATTTTGCTATATGCAATGTTTGGTAAATTAGCTGATGTGATTGCTAGAAGTCTTGAAAGTTATTGGTTACAATGGAACCCCAATTACGCCAAGTAATAAATATTAGATTTGAGGTGCGTATCCAAGACCCATTACGTATTTATGGGTCTTTTTTCCTTGCTAGCAGTATTTAAAAAAAATTTCAAAGCTAATTGATTAACCTGAGATAGGTTGAATGATGTATTTTCAACTGGGATGAAAATAATCATAGATATCTTGAGCTAACCTTGGACCAATACCGGGAACTTCCGCTAATTGTGTAGGTGTGGCTTGGCGAATATAATCAAGTGAGCGAAAATGACCTAAAAGCAACTTTTGCCGATGATGACCTAAACCTGGTATTTCATCAAGACGCGATCGCTTGAGTTTATCACTTCTTTGTTGACGATGGAAGCTCACCGCAAATCTATGTGCTTCATCTCGCAACCGTCGCAATAACTGTACTCCCGGTTGTTCTGGGTCTGTTGCTAATGGTTGTGACTCTCCTGGTAAAAAGATTTCCTCTCGTTTCTTCGCTAAACTGACTACCCGCAAATCTTCTAGCAAGTTCATTTCCTGCAAAACTGCAACCACAGAAGATAATTGACCTTTACCACCATCAATCATAATTAAATCTGGCCAGTCAGGATTATCTACCCGTGATAGTTGCGGTTCTTCTCCATACTTGCGAAACCGACGCTGGATAACTTCCGCTAAACTAGCAAAATCATCAGAATGACCAATAGTGACATGGGGATTTTTGATTTTGTAGTGACGATAATGTTGCTTTGCAGGTATACCGTCAATAAACACCACTTGGGAAGCTACCGCATTAGAACCTTGAATATGGGAAATATCGTAACCTTCAATGCGATGGGGTAAGTCAGGTAAATCGAGAATAGCAGTTAAATCTTGCAAAGATTCTTGGTTAGCATTACCCAATTTTTGCATTCTTTGTAACTCATATTGGGCGTTACGCTCTACCATTTCTATTAATTCTGCCTTAGCTTGGCGTTGAGGAGCAACAATTGTCACCTTTCTCCCCTTACGCTGAGTTAGCACATCTGCCAAAATCTCGCTATCTGCTAACTCATGCTGCACCAAAATCTCTGTAGGAATTTCTACGCTATCAGCAGTTTGGTAATGTTCTTCTAAAACTCGTTGTAAAATAGCTCCAGGTTCAGCTAGAGCATCAGCAACAAAGGCTAAACGTCCGACTAACTGACCTGCACGAATTTGAAATAATTGAATACAAGCATGTTGCTCGTCGGTAGAGAGGGCGATCGCATCCCGTGATACAGTATCATCAGGTAAAGATACCTTTTGCTGTGCCGTCAGAGATTTTAAGCCATTAATTTGGTCACGAATTCGCGCAGCAGATTCAAAATTTAAAGCTTCCGCAGCAACTTGCATCTGTTCTGTCAAAATATCAATTAATTCCTGGGTTCTTCCCTGAAATACCATGGCCACCTTTTGGACAATTTGCCGATATTCTTCAGGAGAAATCAATTTTTGACACACACCAGGACAACGACCAATATCATAATTTAAACAGGGACGGTCTTTAAACAAAGGTTGTGGTCGTTGACGGAGAGTAAAAATCCGTTTAGATAAATGCAGAATCTCCCGTAGTAAGCCAGAATCGGTGTATGGTCCATAATATTTATCTTTTTCATTCCCCAACTGACGCTTGCGGGTAATGTAAATGCGGGGATATTCCTCTGACCAGGTAATGCACAGATAAGGATATTTTTTATCATCCTTGAGTAAAACATTAAAATATGGTTGATGCTGTTTGATTAAATTGGCTTCTAGTGCTAAAGCTTCTGCTTCCGTATCGGTGACAATAAACTCGATTTCTGTCACCAACTTCACCATAGTGTTGATGCGTTCAGTTTTGTTGGTGGAGTCCCGGAAATAGGAACGGACACGAGAACGCAACTTACGAGACTTACCTATATATATAATGCGATCGCTCCCATCCCGCATTAAATAAACCCCTGGTTCCGGGGGAATTTCTCCTAAGCGGTTTTCTAAGCGTTCTGGATTTTTATATAGTGGTACTGATGATGAAGATATAGTCACTGCTAAAGTTACGTAATTTCCCAAATATACCCTTCTTTATTTTAAAAAATTTCTGGGAAATTGCCTGGCATCAAACAAACAATAGGGTTTAGCAATGCTAAACCCCTACCATGATTTTGTATTTTAGAATCTTAAACGGCAGCTTTTTTCAGCTTGCGTTGTGCAGCAAACATACCAACAACACCCAACGCACCTAACATCACAGAAGGTTCTGGTACTTTTTCAGGAGGTATACCGTCGATAGTGACTTCGTAGTTAGCATTGTGGGAGAATCCATCAGATGCAACTAGCCCCGATGGTGTACCATCAAAGCTAAACAAATAGTCAGTTGTATTATTGTAACTGTATTTAACTATTTCACTAGCTTTAGTAGTTGAGTTGGCTAAGGAAGTCCTCAAATTTGATGCAGCTGTTTTTAACAGACTATTTGGTAAGCTGTTAACGTAAAGATCATAATACGGTAGTAGTAAGGGTGTAGCATTAGAGTGCCCTGCTAACCCAATACGAATTAATCCAGTTGAGTCATCTTGGTTGACGTAGGAAATATTGGGATCGCTAAATCTTTGAAAACCACCATTGGCTTGAAAAGCATTGAAAAACCCTGTACCAATGGTAGTTCCAACTAAACTTCCGAACCCATTAGCTGTTAGGGCAGAATCAAACCAGTATTGACCAAAGGTTTTACCTGTGTTTTTGTAGAGGCTAGTCCAGTCAGAAAGAACTAAGCTACTGAGAGTGATATTTTTTCCACCAATCTGTCCTGATAATGTGGTATTTTTACTGAAGTCAAAACCTACTGTTTCGCTACTGGCTCTTAATTCGACATTACCAGTAGGACTAGCCGCATTACCATCTAGCACGCTTTGTGCATTTGCTGGATTGCTAGGAATCAGCACAGTGTTATTACCAAGAACACCATAAACGTAGTAATCAGATGAGGCACTACCACCAATAGTAGCACCAGTTAAACTACCTGCTTGGGCTGGAGTAGATACGATCGCACTTACGCCAATGGCCATTGACGCACCAATCAATAATTTTCCTACAGTTGTTTTCATTTTACAGTATTTATGAGTGTGGAAATGAAGTTTAATAATTTGCCTTGTATTCAATTGACATGGAATACGGACGTGAAGTTCCTTAGCAATACTGTTGCTAATACTAACTAGCACTAGCCTTATTTTTCCCTGATTAAGCATTTGACCATACATATATAGTCTACGCAAATAACACAGTTTTTTGCATAAAGTTACTGTGTTTTTTTTACTAACCCCTGAGCAAGGGTTGCATAGATTTCTACGTAAAATTACCGAATTCAGCGAAAATAATCAGCAGTCATAGCTAATGGAGAGTTAAACAATTTCCACAACATCAATTCCTGAAAAATACAAACTTTGTAAAATTATTTCCAAAATTGAGCGATACGCTCGACAGCAATTTTTAATACTTCTGGTTCCTGTACTAAAGCAAACCGCACATAACCTTCTCCTGCCTCGCCAAAACCAGCACCGGGAGAAGCTGCTACACCAGTTTGTTTCACTAATTCAGTACAAAATTTGATAGAATTTTGACTCCAAGGCTCAGGTAATTTTGCCCAGATGTACATAGTGGCTTCTGGTGTGGGGACGTTCCAACCGATTTGGTGTAAGGCATGAATAAAAGCATCTCGACGTTGACGGAAGGTAGAAACGGCAGTTTTTACACCATCTTGGGGGCCTGTGAGTGCAGCGATCGCCCCGTGTAAAATACCTAGATACTGATTAAAATCTACTGTGGCTTTAATTTGCCTTAAGGCTTTAATTAATTGAGCATTACCGATAGCATAGCCAATGCGGAATCCACCCATGTTGTAGGACTTAGAGAGGGTGAAAAATTCTATAGAAACGCTTCTTTCTGGGTCTGCTTGCAAAATTGATGGCACCAGAGATTGATGAGGGGAGGTGGCTTCTTCAAAGACTAAATCTACATAGGGGAAGTCATGGACTAACACAATGTTATGTTGTTGACAAAAAGCAACTGCTTCTTGGAAGAAGGATAAAGGAGCGATCGCACTGGTAGGATTATGGGGATAACTCAGTACCATCAACCGTGATTTTGCTATGACTGCGGCCGGAATGTCAGCAAAAACTGGGAGAAAATTATTTTCTGCCCTTAGTGGCATTGGGTAAATTTGCCCATTCGCTAAATAAACACCACCTGCATGGGAAGGATAACCAGGGTCTAATAATAAGGCAAAATCCCCAGGATTGAGAATTGCTAATGGTAAATGAGCCGTTCCTTCCTGAGAACCAATTAACGGTAATACTTCAGTTTCTGGGTCAACGGCAATACCAAACTTTTGTTCATACCATTGGGCCGCAGCTTCCCGAAATCCCTGTGTGCCCCGAAACAGTAGATAACCATGGGTGGTAGGATCATAAAGAGATTTAGCGATCGCATCTAATACGTGGGGTTGAGCCGGCAAATCGGAAGACCCCAAAGATAAATCTATCAATTCTCGTCCCGCAGCTAAAGCCAAAGCCTTAGCCACATCCATATCCGCAAATACGTTAGCTTGTAGAGGTTGTAAACGCTGGGCAAATTGCATTTTTTTCATTAGTCAATGGTCAGTGGTCAGTGGTCAGTGGTGATTCACTGCTACTAACCGCAAAATTACGCCGCCAAATGAGGAAGTCGTAATTCATAATTTTTTATTATGATTGCAATTACGAATTACGAAGCAGAAATTACTAATTAACACTCAAATGTTCATCAAGAATTTTGAGTAGTTTATCTTTGGCAATAACACCTTCCGTGGATGCCAAAAGTTGATTTTTGTTAATTAATCTGAGGGCTGGTACACCTTCTACCTGATACTGTTTAACAGTAATGGGATTAGGGTCAACTTCCATTTTCACAACTTTCAAGCGATCGCCGTAAGTTGTGGCAGCATAATTAATTACTGGCGACATTAATTGGCAAGGCCCACACCAGGAAGCCCAAAAATAAACTAAAACAGGCTCCTCGGCTGTCAACACCTCAGTTTCAAACTCAGCATCAGTGATGGTGATTACACCCTTACTCATTACAGTCTCCATAAGGTGGGATCTTTTAAAGTAGGCACAAAAAATACTCTATCCCAATCTGAGGGTCAGTGGTCAGTTTAACTAAAGCTATTCTCATAAAAAGAAGACATCACCAGAACAAATGAATTTACCTTGAACAGGGAAGCAACAGACCCAGCAATTCGGGCAGTGGCTGATAGATTTTTATGGCGAATTGCTATCAACAGCCTGGGAGGGAGTGCCAGGTATCGATAACCGGTAAACCTTGACAATTCGTAGGCAAGGAGGAAATAAGAAATGTTTATGATTGGCTGAAAGCTTTATAGCTTACAATTTACAAGTCTCTGCGCGAGAGAAGATTAGTGGCTTGCGTTTTATCAAGTTTATATATAAAAGGTAAGTGCCCTTTCGGGGCTTTTATACTATAATTTACGCTTAGCCCTAATACGCTCAACAATTTTTCCCAGTCTTTCCCCTGTGCTTCATAGATACGCTTTTGAACACTAAAACCGAAGCGACCATCACTATATTGTACCCAAAGTTGGTCAATGGTGCGGAGGTCAGAACAGGGAAATTTTTCAATATCTTCAACATCTAAGTAGCGTTGACTTTCTCGATTAGCCACCTTCAGCATCATTTTAGCTGTTTCTTCATCCGCCTCGCGCCAATTTCCAGCAGCTAAATATTCTAAAAGTTGTCTGTATTGTTCTGGCCATTGGTCTTTAACAACCCTAATTCCTTCCCCATCAGTGCGGTTTTCTTGAGTCCAACAAGTAAGATGTTTATCATCTCTTGCTGGATACAGTTTTGCTTCTACTTCTGTTGGTAATCTATAACGAATTAGGTTGTTGTTTAAATTAGAATTTAAGCTTAACCAAGTACAAAACCGATTAGCAGCTTGGAAACTAATTCCCGTAACAGGTTGAGTACGAGAAATATATTTTACTTTGAAGTCAAATAGGTCAAATAACTGATATTCTGCAATTGTGATGTAGCCCTGATCAATTTCTTGCGTTTCATTAATTCTCAATAAAGTGTTTAGCCTTCTTGATAATTTCACCCGTGCTGCTATTATATAAATTTCTAGGTCAGGTGATTCCAAACCAGTTTCGAGAATATTTTCAAGTTGAATCTGTGTTTGTGGCTCTACTTTCTTACTTTCTTTCAAACAGTCATAAGCTAAAGTTAAAGAAGCAACAGTTTGATTTTGTAACGACGCTTGAATTAAATTGGTGGCATCACTTTGAGCAGCATAAAGGCGAATTGTTTCTGCCCACCAAGAATTATCAAAGTTATCAATTAATATTTGTTCTTGCTGCAACTCCTTTACCTCAGACGCAGCTAAATATTCCTGGAAACTCAAATGAGCAAATTCAAATAAACCTTGTTCTCTTTCCACTATTAAACCACTCACATCTTTAACTTGTTCTAAAAATTCTCCTGGTGTGATTGTGGTATTAACTATTGTTTGCAGTTCTTTAGCAATCAAATTCTCAACCTCTGTTGGTGCAAAAGTGTGAGTTTTCCTTCGCATCAATTCTAGTGCTAAGACTTGCAATACTGATTTATTTTGCTCCGATGTCAGAGGTGCTTTAATTTTCTTTGCTGCTTGTCGAGTTCCCAAAAGTAAATCACAAATTTTTTGATAAAGTTCCACCCTCCTTCCTGGTAAGGCACTACCGCTATAATGAACAGTAGCAATCATCGTCACTAAAAGCGGATTTGTTGCCATATCAGCAATAGCACGATTATTAATAATTCTATCAATTAAATCTGCGGCATTTTTCTCAGCTTCTGCTTTGACAGCTTGATTCTTTTTACCAGCGCGACTTCTGATTTCTGTTTGCAGATACCAACTATGAATAAATTGCTTCATCTGCTCTAAAGTGAATGGTAGAACTTTCAAAATCACTCCTACCTCATCCACCGGCGCACTGCTATAACCATAAGGACGGGAAGTAATAATAAAAGCAGTTTGGCGATAAGTAGCCACTTGCTTATTTACCCAATCACTTACCCGTAAACGTTCATGACTATCAGCAACTTCATCTAGTCCATCCAACATAACTAGACATTTGCCATTTTTTAACTGTTGATTAAACCAATCTGTTTGGGGGTTGAGTTCAGCAAAAGCAGGTTGATTTTCCAGATGTTTAATAATTAATTCTGGTAAATCAGGAGGTTGTTGACTGGTAATTTCTTCCCGGATATCCCGCAGGTACAATAAAACTGGTAAAAATTGTGGTGCGTTATATTTTTTATGACCATTTTGGGCATAGGTTAAAGTCAAATGCTTGAGCAAAGTTGTTTTACCATATCCAGGGGGAGCAATCACAGCCATGCAGCGATAACTGTCTTGTTTGGAAATAGCTGCTAAAAAATCCCATATTTCTTGATTTTCTGAATTTTGACTGGTGTGTTTAGTTGAAACCATTGCACCAGAAATATTTTCTAAATTACCTGTCTCAACTTTTAAAGGTACAAATACATCCTCTAAATCCAAGACAGGCAAACCAATTCTAAAACCCTCTACCTTATAGTCATTATAAAAATCAACTAATAATTTTTTATATTTGCTCTCAAATCCTGACAGATTTTTGATCAATTGATTTGGTAAATCGTCTGCTTTCTGAGCAACCCATTCTCCAGTTTGTTTACCTTTTTCTTCTGCTTTGGTTTCTAGGACTTTCATAAATTCGCCGCTAAACTTCACCCAAATAGAGGAAATAGCAGTTAAAAAGGTGGAAATTACAGCTTGTGTCCATTGATGGTTAAGGAGAAAATGACCTGTTACACCAACTCCAGCACCAGTAGGTAACCACTTGACTAATGCCTGTGTAATTTTTTGCATCTGACTAAAAGGAGGGTATTGATAAGACTGCGCTTAAATACGTCTTTAAGATAAATTATACATTACATTACTTACGCAATGGTAATTTCCGGCTTGTCCCCTTAAGTGTCTTTTGCCAACAGCCAACCTTTTAATTAATTATTCTTGAGTTCACCCAACTATTCTCTTCATTCACATATATACCTGATAGTAAGCAGCCAAAGCGACTGCGAGGGCATCCGCTGCATCATCTGGACGGGGAATTTCATCTAAATCTAATTCCCTAGCTACCGCATCTTGCACTTCTGCCTTATCTGCATTGCCATAATTGGTTAGGGCTAGTTTAATTTGGGCAGGGGTAAATTCCACATAGGGTAAACCACATTGTCCCAAAACTAACAACATGACACCTCGTGCTTGTGCCACTAGAATAGTATTTGCCATGCGGTAAAAGAAAAACTTTTCAATTGCCACTAAATCTGGTTCCACTTCCTTAATCAGGGTGTGTAAATCATCAAATAACGTGCATAGCCGTTGGCCCATTTCCGCATCTGCCGAAGTTCTAATTACACCATAGTCCAGCATTTTAACGGTTGTGCTGGAATTTTTTCCTGGCGTTTGACTGCAAGTAATTGCCCCAAATCCTAATATTGCCAGTCCAGGATCTAATCCTAAAATTCGCTTTTCCATTAAATAAATTATTGCTTAACAATACGTGCTATTTGATACAGGAATTTTTACTATTCTTGTTTGTCATTAATTAAGCATCGTCATGGATGAGTAAAACTGGTAAAGTTGAAAACTTGCCTCAAATATAAAGGAATTGAAAAATATCATAGTTTGACCCTTGGCATTTTAGCTAAGTGGTGTACATTTTCTGTTAAACATTATTCTTTGTACAACAGCAGTTTTAAATTAGGTATGTCAATCGGTTTATTTAGACAAGCCCTCAACGCATTACATGTAAATTCAAATGGTCGTACCTCCTATCGGGTAAACCAGTGGTTCAAATGGTTATCTCCTGGACTGTCAGTCAAACGTTGGCTACTCATTAGTGTGAGTGGTGTACTACTGGCAAGTTTGGGGTTGGCAATTTGGATAAAGCTAACCCCGATTTTTTTGGCTTTAGAATTATTGCGAAACTTTTTAGGTGTACTTACTAATATTTTGCCTAACTATATCAGTGGGCCTTTAGTTTTACTGGGTGGGTTGTTGCTGTTGCTGTGGGGACAGTCACGTACAGTGAGTTCTATTACAGAGGTATTAAGACCACAGGGAGATAAGGAAGAACTAATAGATGTCCTCTTAGCCCATCGTCGTCTGTACCGAGGCCCAAAAATTGTAGTAGTTGGGGGTGGAACTGGACTTTCTACTTTACTCAGGGGTTTAAAAACCTACAGCGCCAATATTACAGCCATCGTGACTGTGGCTGATGATGGTGGTTCTTCTGGGCGTTTGCGTCAAGAATTTGGCGTTTTACCACCGGGGGATATTCGCAACTGTTTAGCGGCTTTAGCAGATGAAGAAAAACTGCTGACAGAGTTGTTTCAATATCGTTTCCGGGCTGGAGATGGGCTAACAGGGCACAGTTTTGGGAATTTGTTTCTCACTGCCATGAGTGATATTACCGGGGACTTAGAGAGGGCTGTAGCCGCTAGTTCTAAGGTATTGGCAGTGCGGGGGCAGGTATTACCAGCGACTTTGAGTGATGTGCGTCTTTGGGCAGAATTAGTAGATGGTCGTCGCATTGAAGGTGAGTCGAATATTCCCAAAGCTGGGGGGAGAATCGCTAAAATTGGCTGTATTCCTGAAAATCCACCTGCTTTACCAGCAGCAATTAAGGCAATTAAAGAAGCTGATTATATTATTATTGGCCCTGGTAGTTTGTATACAAGTTTGATTCCTAATTTATTAGTACCAGAAATTGCTGAAGCGATCGCCTCTGTGAATATCCCCAGAATTTATGTCTGCAATATTATGACCCAACCAGGGGAAACAGAGGGATATACTGTAGCTGACCATATTCAAGCTATTGACCAAGTTTGTAATCATGTCCAGCTATTTGATGCGGTGCTGGTTCACAAGAAAACTCCTTCTGCCCAAGCCCTAATTCGCTATGCTCAACAAAACTCCCATCCGGTATTTTTAGACCGGGAAGCTGTAGCTAATTTGGGAAGGCGCATTGTCCCAGCAAATATTTTAGATGAAGATGAATGTGGTGTTGTTCGTCACGATCCCCAAAAATTAGCACGAGTTTTGTTGAAATGGTACAGTGGCGCTCAACATGGTAAGTGATAACATGTTGAATTTGAGATTTTGGGTTGATTAGACCGGATGATTCCAATGGGACTGAAAACATGGGTATGGTGAAGATTTTTCTGCAAGACACGCAAGCAACACTCCAACTAGGCTTGCTCATTGGTCAACATTTACACCCTGGTACGGTCATTCTTCTCGAAGGTGATTTAGGTGCAGGGAAAACAACTTTGGTGCAAGGTCTTGGTCAAGGTTTGGGAATTAAGGACTCCATTGTCAGCCCGACTTTTACATTGATTAATGAATACACAGAAGGGAGAATTCCCCTTTATCATTTGGATCTTTATCGCTTAGAAGCCAAGGAAGTTGATGGACTAAATTTATATATTTACTGGGAAGGAATAGAGGTGACACCGGGAATTGTCGCCATTGAATGGTCAGAAAGAATGCCTTACCAGCCAGATAGTTATTGGCTGGTAAATTTAACTTATGGTGCGGTAGGTGGTCGCCAGGTAGAAATTAATACTTTTAACTGTGAGATTCCCCAGGAAATAGCTGGCCGATTATAGCAGGGGACAGGGGACAGGTGACAGGTGACAGTGCTAAAAGCCTTTGTGTGTCTAAGTTTTAGTTGCAGTTAATGTTCTAACTGTGTTGTCTACAGCTATATCTAATTATTGCGAATAAAATCAGCGATCGCTTGCTTGACTGTGGGAGCGCTGTTATCATCTCTCAAATAATATTTTAAGCCTTTGTCTAAATAGGCATCTGCTGTATCCATTAATTGTTGAATAGATTCTTCACTAGCATCATCCATTTTTGGACTAACTTTCATGCCAGTAAATCGGTTTTTACGTTCTTCTGGTGGTAATAAAATCCGCGTGTCTTTATAAGTTTCTTTTTCTTTCTCTTTAAAACATTCATTCAAATCAAACTGTAGTCTTAAGTATCGACTAGATTTATGTCCACCCATAATATGACGACAAATAGTGCCACCAATTTCTGAAGTAGGGTCCATAAAAATACCTGGTAAATTGCCTATCCAATCTTTTCCTTTCCAGTTTTTAATTTGAGCAAACTCAAAAGGATCATTAGTTTGACCAGTACCTACAGATAAAATCGATATATTTTCTAATTCGAGATTTTCGAGACGATATGTTTTCTTAATTTCTGGGTCAATATCCGCAGAACTTAAGCGCAACGCTAAACTTAAAGCTGCCAGAGAAGGATTATTAGCAGACACACCGCCATCTATATGGGGAAATTGCCAATCACCAAATTTTTCCTTATTCATTGGTTCTAATTTATAAGGCGGAAAAAATGTTGGTGCTGAGGCAGAAGCCACGCATATTTGCCACAGATGACACTCATCATACCAGCGATCGCCAATATCAGGATGACAATTAGTAAAAAAGGTAGTGTTGCGATAAAGAGTATCGTAAGCCAAAATCAAGATAATTGGCGGTTTTCTCAGTTCTTGTATTCTGGTATTCCCTAAACCATCTGCACTTTGAAGAGCAGCAATTAAACCGTCATGAGTGTATTTGGCATCAGCAAATAAAGAAGCTGCACCACGTGTAATTGTAGAAATCAATTGATCAGACCATTTCTGCCAACCAGTTTTTTGCCGAAAAATACTTTGTCCATACTTTTGATATAAATCTAGTATTTGCTGACTATTTTTTCCTAAAGCCAGACCAGCTGTGAGAATTGACCCCGTTGACGTACCAGCTATCAAATCAAAATAGTCTTTGAGGGATTTTCCCTTGCCTTGACTAATAATTTCTTGTTCAACTGTTTTGAGAATTTGGGCTGAGATTACGCCACGAATACCGCCACCATCTAGACTTAAAATTCTAAAGGACATAAGGACTCTAAAGGGATGTTGTGAAGCCAGTATTGTCAATCCTTAATACTGACTTATATATCTTTAAACAAATTACATCTCTACACTGGATTTATTAGCGAAAATTTAATGCTTTGCCACGAACTTGTGTATTGACTTGACCATGAGCATAGGCAATTTCTCCACCAACGATGGTTGTTACCGGCCAACCAGTTAAATTCCAACCTTCAAAAGGACTCCAACCACATTTGCTTAATAATTCTTCCCTGTTGACAGGACGATAGTTATGCAAATCAACTAAGACTAAATCTGCATCATAGCCTGGTGTAATTTCCCCTTTATCGGGAATACCATAAGCCACAGCCACAGCTTTAGACATCCAATTGACAACTTGAGCAACAGTACACTTGCCTTCCTGGGCAGCAGTTAACATTAAAGGCAGAGAAGTTTCTACACCAGGCATCCCTGAAGGTGTGTTGGGATAGGTTTGGGCTTTTTCTTCTAAAGTATGGGGTGCGTGGTCTGTAGCAATAAAGTCAATGACCCCATCCTTTAAAGCTTGCCATAAAACTTCATTATCGTGGGGCGATCGCAAGGGTGGATTCATTTGGGCCAAAGTCCCAATGCTGGCATAGGCACTAGTATTTAACAGTAAATGCTGTGGAGTCACCTCTGCTGTCACCCAACTGGGCTTATCTTGACGTAATAACTCCGCTTCCTCTGCCGTAGACATATGCAGAATATGTAACCTGCGTTGATATTTTTTAGAAAGTTTTAATGCTAATTGGGTAGCTAACAAAGCCGCTTGATTATCTTGAATTTGCGAATGTATGGCCGGGTCTTCAATACCCGCAAATTCTTGACGACGTTGGTTAATTCTCGCTTGGTCTTCTGCATGAACAGCAATTAACCGCTCACCTTGAGCAAAAATCCTCTCTAGCAGTTCTTCCTGGTCAACTAACAATTGACCGTGCATCGACCCCATGAAAATTTTAATGCCTGGGGTGGGCTGGGCTGAAAGTAAATCTGGCAAATTTTCTGCCGTAGCGCCAATAAAAAAGCCATAATTGACCAAGCATTTACTAGCTGCCCGTTGCAGCTTATCGTCTAAAGCTGCTTGGGTAGTAGTTAATGGTCTAGTATTGGGCATTTCTAAAAAGGAGGTCACACCACCCTTAGCACAAGCACAACTAGCCGTAAATAAATCTTCCTTATGCTCTAGTCCTGGTTCTCGGAAATGCACCTGCGGATCAATTACCCCTGGCAACAAAGTCAACCCTTGTGCGTCAATCTCTATAGTAGGTTGAGCATTGGCTATTTCCGTCTCTACTGCGACTATTGTCGAACCTTGGGTGAGTACATCCCCGTTCATCAACTCACCGTTAGGTAAAATAATACGAGCATGACGAATCAGTAAACTTGTTGGAGTTGACATGGATTTAATATTGTTCAGTATCAAACACTATCGATGACATGACAGTAAACTTAGTTTCACTCCCAACCAGCTATTTTTGCTCCGATTTAAAAAAAAGTTTATTTTAAAGTTATGAATATATTTATCCAGATACCAACCCAATAAGAAAATCAGCTGATATCGCTAAGATTAATAGATAATGTCCTGCCTCCTGAGTTAAGCTCTAGCCTCTTACCTTTTCTTGAGTAATTTCATGCAAAATCAAGTGTCTGATAACAACTCTAGCCAACAGCCTGATAATTCCTGGATTGTAGAGCTAAGTAAAACCATTATCCTCAGCGTCTTTTTGGCTCTGGGAATTCGTACTTTTGTGGCTGAAGCGCGTTGGATTCCTTCTGGCTCTATGGAACCGACTCTACATGGTACACCAAACCAGTGGGAGGCGGACAAAATCATTGTTGATAAGCTGAAATATAAATTTGCTAAACCAGAAAGAGGCGATATTGTAGTATTTTCTCCCACTGATGAACTACAAAAAGAACAATATCAGGATGCCTTTATTAAACGAGTCATTGGCTTACCTGGAGAAAGAGTAGAAATTCGGGATGGTAAAGTATATATTAACGATAAACAGCTAGAAGAAAATACTTACCTTGCTTCCGAGCAACGGACATTAGTTGATGTTTGTAATTCTGCTCCCCAACCAGCTTTCTTAGGTAAACCAGAAGTTATTCCCCCTGATGCCTATGTTGTGTTGGGAGATAACAGGGGTAGTAGTTATGACAGCCGTTGCTGGGGAGTAGTACCTCGTAAAAATATCATTGGTCGTGCGGTAGTCCGTTTTTGGCCTCTCAACCACATTGGCCCCATTGATAAGTCTCCCCTCTATCCATCTGCAAATCCTTAAATTCAGTGACTGTAGAGACGTTCTGATAGAACGTCTCTGAAAATTATGTTTTTTTTAGTTGAAATTAGGCATATACTCTTCCCTTCCAAGCACCACCACGCCCTTGCCAATGGCGAATTGCTGAATCTACAGTCATTAATGTGTAGAGCAAGCCAATTACAGGTAAGGTGAAGGCAAATCCAGGGGAACATTTATAAAAGCGAACCATCGGAAAATAAGCGCCACTCATTAATAACCAGGTGAAAAAACCAATGAGTGCGATCGCACCATTCCCCATCACTAAACCTACAATTATCCCCAATGGTGGTAACAAATACACTAAAGTCATTCCCAACACACTCCCCAACAACAGCCAAGGAGAATAATTGAGTTGGGTGTAAGCAGTACGAGCTACCATATTCCAAATCGTCTCTAGAGAATCATAGGGTCTTAAGCTGTAAGTGAGGGTACTCAGCCCTAACCAAATTTTCCCCTGACTAGATTTAACCGCATGGGCTAAAGAACAATCATCAATTAAAGCCTGGTGAATCACTTGTAACCCACCAATTCGCTGTAAAGCCTCTGTGCGAATTAAAATACAGCCCCCTGCTGCTGCCGCTGTGGATTTTTTGGGGTTGTTGACCCAGCGAAAAGGATAGAGTTTTTGGAAGAAGAACACAAAAGCGGGAATTAATAGTTTTTCCCAAAAGCTTTGACAGCGCAAGCGCACCATAATGGAAGCTAAGTCTAAATCTTCTCCTACAGCTTTGGTAACTAACTGACTGATATTCTTGACATGATGCTCTATATCTGCATCAGTAAATAAAATATAATCTGGTGTGAACTTTGCCGCAGCTTGTACACCTTGTTCCATCGCCCAAAGTTTACCAGTCCAGCCAGCAGGTAATGATTGAGTCCTGACAATATGTAATTTTTGGCTTTGATCTAAAGCATAGGCCACACCTTCCGCACAGCTAGCCGTACCATCACTGCTTTGGTCATCCACCAATACAATATTCACAGTCCCAGGATAATCTTGAAGCAGGAGCGATCGCAAACTCAAAGGGATCACATCCACCTCATTACGTGCCGGCATCACCACACAGACACTGGGTAAATTCACAGTGGCATCTAAAACTTCTCTACCCGTTTCTAACCTTTGATCAACCCGCCAAAACTGCCCCCAAAAGACCAGTAACACCAACCAAATCGCCAAAGATAAAAGCATCATCCCCAAAACAATTGCCACCATAACCTATTGCCAATTCTCAGTGCCTCCGACAGAATACTATTTCTGCGGATCATGGGAAAATAGAATTTCTCCTAACTGTGGCATGATTCACAATTATTAAGTGGTGAGAGAGAATAGGATTTAATGCAGACACAAGACAGGGTTACAGTCAATCAAGTAGCACAAGCGATCGCTGCTAGTCAACAACATCTACTTTCCATTCAATATCCAGATGGATACTGGTGGGCTGAACTAGAATCTAACGTCACCATTACCGCCGAAGCTGTTCTTCTCCATAAAATTTGGGGAACAGACAAAACCAGACCCCTCCACAAAGTCGAAAATTACCTCCGTACTCAACAACGAGATCATGGTGGTTGGGAACTGGCCTATGGTGACGGTGGAGAACTCAGCACCAGCGTAGAAGCCTATATGGCCCTGCGTTTACTAGGTGTTCCTGCCCAGGATCCCGCCTTACTCAAAGCCAAATCCTTTATCCTCTCCCAAGGCGGAATCACCAAAACTCGCATTTTCACCAAATTACACCTAGCCTTAATTGGGTGCTACAACTGGCGTGGACTCCCCTCCCTGCCCCCTTGGGTCATGCTACTACCCGATAATTTCCCCTTCAATATTTATGAGCTTTCGAGCTGGGCCCGTTCTAGTACAGTTCCTTTACTCATCGTCTTCGACCGTAAACCAGTCTTCACCATCGACCAACCAATCAATTTAGACGAACTATACACCACAGACGTGAATCACGTCCGTTGGGAGTTACCCCGTAATAATGATTGGACAGATATATTTATCACCCTAGATAACATATTCAAACTAGCTGAAAACCTCAACTTCCAACCCTTCCGGGAAGAAGGCATTCAAGCCGCAGAAAAATGGATTTTAGAACGCCAAGAAGCCACCGGCGATTGGGGTGGAATCATTCCCGCCATGCTCAACTCCCTGTTAGCTTTACGCTGTCTAGATTACGATGCTAACGACCCCATCGTGTATCGTGGCTTACAAGCAGTCGATAACTTTGCCATCGAAACAGAAGATAGCTACTGCGTCCAACCTTGCGTTTCTCCTGTATGGGATACAGCTTGGTCAATTCGAGCCTTAATTGATTCTGGCGTAAATCCAGACCATCCAGCCATAGTCAAAGCCGGAGAATGGCTACTGCAAAAGCAAATCTTAGATTACGGCGACTGGATAGTGAAAAATCCCCAAGGAAAGCCAGGGGCTTGGGCTTTTGAATTTGACAACCGCTTTTATCCCGATGTCGATGATACCGCCGTAGTTGTCATGGCCCTCCATCAAGCCAAATTACCCAACGAAGCACTGAAACACCAAGCTATGCAACGGGCATTAAACTGGGTTGCATCCATGCAATGTAAACCTGGTGGTTGGGCAGCCTTTGACATTAACAATGATCAAGATTGGCTCAATGGTATTCCCTATGGAGACCTGAAAGCCATGATTGACCCTAATACTGCTGATGTCACCGCCAGAGTATTAGAAATGCTCGGTGCTTGTCATCTCAAAATCCAACCCCACAACCTAGAACGGGCACTAACCTATCTCTTAAATGAACAAGAACCAGAAGGCTGTTGGTTTGGTCGTTGGGGTGTCAATTACATCTATGGCACCAGTGGAGTTTTATCTGCACTAGCTTTAATTAATCCCCAAAAATATCGCCCTCACATCGAACAGGGTGCAGCTTGGTTAGTCAAAGTTCAAAATTCTAACGGTGGTTGGGGAGAAACCTGTTTTAGCTACAACGACCCCAAATTCAAAGGTCAAGGAGATAGCACCGCATCTCAAACAGCATGGGCTTTAATCGGCTTAATAGCGGCAGGAGAAGCCACAGGCAAAATGGCTACCGATAGCATAGAAAAAGGCATTAATTACCTTCTATCAACTCAAAGACCAAATGGGACTTGGGATGAATCATATTTTACAGGCACTGGTTTTCCCTGCCATTTTTATCTCAAATATCATCTCTACCAGCAGTATTTTCCTTTAATCGCCTTGGGAAGATATCAAGCACTTCAGAATGGTAATTAAATGTGCGTGGTTTGAAACCCTTGTAGAGACGTTCCGCCGGAAAGTCTCTACATTTATTTTCACCAGAGGTCTATTGAGAAAACAGCCGTAATCTTGTACAACCGTTACTCATTTGCTGTTTCTACAGCCGTGGTAGATTCTGGGATGGGATTCGTGGATGAACCAAAGGCAACCCGTAAAAAAGGAGGAGCCAGGAAAGTTGTCAAAATTACCATGATAATAATCGACACCTCCAGTGGCTTATCCAAAATGCCGCTAGCTGAACCGATGCCAGCAAACACTAGACCCACCTCACCTCGTGGGATCATCCCAACCCCGATTGCCACTCGATTGATGCCGGGTTGTCCAAACACTGCCCAACCTGTGATCAGTTTGCCGATAATCGCCACTGCGATCAAAAACGTTGCAATCAACAGTCCTGCGCGATTCTCTGGAATGGCTGGGTTTAATACGCCCAAATCAGCCCGTGCGCCAACGGTCACAAAAAATATGGGTACAAGCAAATCAGCGATCGGTTTGATTAATTCATCTAACTCGTTCCGGGCATCAGTTTCATCAAGCACCAAACCCGCTGCAAAAGCGCCCAAAATCGCTTCGAGATGAATGGCGTTACCTAAAAATGCCATAAAGAAAGCGAAGATAAATGCCGGAATTACAATATTTCCACGGGTTTTGAGCCGATCCACGATCGCCACAAAACTTTTGTTAAAGATACCCCCCAACAAAATTGATCCAATCAAAAATGCAGTAGCGCTGACAATCAAGTAAATGACATTGGCGACATCAATCTCACCGGTTTTGGCTAAACTTGCTACCACTGCCAAGACAATGATGCCAAGAACATCATCAATCACCGCCGCGCCAACAATGATTTGCCCTTCTTTGGATTTGAGTTGACCTAACTCTGACAACACTTTAGAGGTAATGCCGATACTCGTTGCCGTTAACGCCGCCCCCGCAAAAATTGCCGGAATCGCCGCCACATGAAACAGCAACATCAATCCTGCCGTACCCGCCGCAAAAGGTGCTGCCACCCCAACACAGGCGACAACTGTGGCTTGAATTCCCACTTCCTTGAGTTGCCGCAGATCGGACTCTAGACCAATTTCAAACAGCAGAATAATCACGCCGATTTCAGCCAGCACCGAAATCACTTCACTTTGCGACTCAAATATCCGCGTCAGTGCATCCGGTGTCAATTGGTTCAATCCTTGCAGCGCCGTCATAATCACCGAGTCAGAGGCAGACAGCCCCCCTTCAGGAAAGATTACCAGGTGCAACGCCGAAATGCCGACAATCACACCAGCGACCAGTTCCCCCAGGACGGGCGGAAAATCCAATCGCCTAGCGACCTCTGCACCGAACTTGCTAGCCAGATAAATCACCACCAGCGTCAGCAATACGCCAGACAGAATAATGGGTGCATCCTCAGCAACAACAGTCGCCAGGAACGGTATCGGAGCTATCCCCCCACTGAAAGCAGGAGGCAGAATGTTGGACAAAATCATGAGTTTAAAGGGATGAAGGTTAAGGGTTTGAGGGATTCATAAAACTGCGGGGGGAATTACTTCTGCGCCAGGGGCAACGTACTGCGGACACGAAACATGGTTACTCAAAAGCCGAGGTCATGACCTCGGCTTTTAGGGTCTACCTTGTCTTGATGCAATAGCCGTCTGACCCAGAGAAACTCGCAGGCTCACTTGTTCCTTTCGTGGCGTGTCATCTCGATTCAACAGCCCTCTGGCCCACAGAAAGTTCTCCCGTATAGTACCTCTGCTTCACAGATATAGATAATGCCCGCATAATCGGTGAAAAACTTGATTGCGACCTGATCCGCAATCTTCTCTGCCATCTCCCGATTTTCGGTGAGTACCTCGAACTTTACATTGGAATCGGTGTCGGCAGTGCTGGGTTTACCTGTAGAGCGTACGTTGCGACTGCCTTTCCCGCCTGTATCTACCACCGTATAACCAGTCGCCCCGCATTCATCAATAATCTTGGCGACCTTTTTCAGCAGAACCTTTTCCGTGACGATGACGAGCTTGTTGGCACGTTTGGCCATGTTGGTTACCTCCTTAAATTATGTACATTGATCTACCAGGTCTGCCCGTTCACCGGAGCGCTGACAGACCGCGACCCGTCTGGAATTACTTGCCGCTGAGTGCCTGGGCAAGCCCGACAAAGAACGGTATACACAAGCCGATCGCAACTGGCGTACCGACGGCTGTGGATGCACCTATATAGGCGGAGGGATTGGCTGACGGGATACCGGCTCGCAAGGTGGGTGGTCCTGAGATGTCAGAACTGGAGGAGGCGATGACAGCTAGCATCACGACACCACCCCAGCTGAATCCCGTGGCGTAGTGGGCAATCATACCGAGACCGAAGGCAATTAGCCCATGGATAAACGGTGCCACCACACTATACACAACATACCACTGGGCTACCTTACGCAGTTCACCAATTCTTGACCAAGCTTCCATCCCCATGACCAGCATCAAGATCGAAAGCAAGCCACGAAAGGCGGGATCGTAGAAGCTTTTATAGACACTTTCCGGTTGGGTGAACAGTCCCAGCGCAAGACCTAACAACATTGCCGATAAGGCAGGACCCCGGAGGCTTTCCTCGATAATTGGCCATATCTTGACCTTATTATCCCCAGCATCCTGCTGCTGGCTGAGATACTCCTGCCGGGTGCTGGGATAATCTTTTTGATCGGGATAATCACCAGCCGCAACAGGCTGTTCAGTAGAGTAGACTGCTTCTTTACGTTTTTTCTTGTTGAGGTAAATGTTAGCCACAACAATCGCAGTTACGAGCGCTGGGATATCCATGAAGGGATAGAGTGCGCCAGCCCATGCCTCGTATGAAATTTTTTGTTCTTCCAGTACCGTCAGACCGGCAGCCATGGTAGAACCACTCACGGCTCCAAACAACCCCCCAGTGGCGATCGCATCGACGACTTTGACCTTTGGCAGTTTAGCCAATGTATATCGCGCGATGAAGACAACAAGAATCCCTACCATGATGGCAAAGATCATGGGTAACACCATCTCCGTCAGGTTGGAATTACGGATCGCAATTCCACCGGTTAGACCGATTTTGGTCAGCAGCATAAAGACGATGATCGTACAAATCGCCTCGGGAATGACCAATTCGCTACCAAGGGCAGCAATGATCATCCCACCAATCAAAAAGGCGAGTGTTGGGGACTGCAATTGAAGAATGAAGTCCTTAACGAACAGGGACAAAAAATCCACGAATGCCTCCTTGTGCTTCCTCTGATGAGGAGTATTACAATAAATGAACTTGAAAGAGTTAAAGAGAGTAAGAGTGAGGTGCTGGATAAGACACTGTAGACATAGCTTACGGTCATTGACTCGGTTGGTTTAGAGAACAACGTTGGGGTAGCACCAAACATGGCCGCAAAAAAGCCGCCACAAACTGCCCCATAGAGTCTATCGAGGGGGGCCCTACGCCGAAGGCAAGAGGTAATGAGACAACCGCAGCAGTGACAGTACCGAAGATATCGCTCCGGAGGTGATTAAACTGGATGGGATTGGTGATTGCTATCATTAAGGTAAATAAACGGTAGATTAAACTAACTAGAAGCGACCCTTTTCATAGAAAGGATGGGTTATAGATAAAAGTCGCATGGAGAATAGAATCTAAACATCTGCGATCGCCTTTGGCGCAAGCCGTACCCGGCTTATCGCGCACTCAAAGAAGTCTCAACAACAGACTGCCGATAATGATTGCCGAGGAACTTTAATCTCTGAAAAACTAAATCGTAGTAGTTAAATCATTTGGATATTCTTAACCTTACGCCACTCTGGGTAGGAATACTTACTGAGTGAGCAAGAAAAAAGTTTTTGTGAGTATAGGGATTTTTCTATGGTTTTTAGAGCACTGACACCGCGAAGCCAGGGTTCGGGGGCAGCAGCCCAACAAGTCTTTGCAGCGGCAAAATAAAGGTTATTGTTAATTTTTGTAATATTATCAGTGCTTGTGGAATGTTTTTTTTAAATGTCTCTATTGCTTTTGGCTTTTGGTTGACACTGTATGGTCGTGGTACTTTCAGCTTGCAACCGAGCTTGTATCGCACCAGATAATGTAATATTCGGTAACTCACATTTAATCCATGATTTTCATTCATATTGATATTCAATGAAAACAGCTTACAGTGATTCGTCTCAATGTATGACATTGACAAATGAAGTTTATTAAAAGAATATTAAATTGTCATAATAGATAAAAATCTATACTTCTTAATAAATAAGCTGTTGCGTTCCTATTAAATTGCATTGCATACAAATTCAACTCTTGTGGTGCAAGTATCTTGCCCACCCTCAGTATGCAATTGGGAAGCACATTAGATATCTCCAAAAATTAGATATTGACCCTTGATTTATCAGGGTTTGAGGTTTTTAACGGATATGTCTATATTAAGAAGAATTTTGACTTTTATCATAAATTGTCCAAAAAATCAGGATGAAATACTGAACCTATTTCCAGCTACCTGATCAATAGCAAATTGAAAATCCAAAAATAATACCATAAAAGGATACTTTATTTTCACTGATTTTAGCTAAATCAGACGGAAAACAGAAAATTAATAAGTCTCCTTAAATTACACAGATTCAGGAACTTATATTTATAACCATCAGTCCTTGCGATTAGAAACTCAGTAAATCCTGAGTGCTGAATTTCCTATATCAGCTCAATAGACAAGTCGAATAAGGATTGTTATGTCGCTCAAAACTGTGTTGGCTTTGTGTGGTAGGAGTGCTGTGACTTTTAGCAGTCTATCTATATTAGTGGCTGTATCTTCTCCCTTACAAGTTCTTTCTGCCACAACTCAATTAGAAGATTTACAAGCTCAGACTATAGATTTACAACAGCAAGAAAATAATTTTTTTCCCCATCAGTTAGGGAACAAGCAAGACTCAAATTTATTGATTGCTAAAAAAGATAAAGATGACGACGATGACGATGATGATGACAAAAAACGTCACCACGAGCGGCATAACTATAAAAAGAAAAAATATCGTTCAGTTAGGCATTTTCGCTCTAAGAATTGGAATACATTCTTAAAATGTGGCAGGTTAGTGAATTCCCGGCAAAATGCACTAGTTATCCAAATGGATGTGCTAGACAAACCCATCACTAGATATGCTAATGCTGTTTACACTGTATATGCTCGACGTTCAAATAGTTGGGTTCAAATCTATAACACTACAGGTGCAAGATTAATTGAAGAACAAGCAGGACAATTCAGATTAAGTCCAGAAATTATTGATTTTAATCAATTGCAACTGAGAGGTATTGATTTATCTAGGGCTGAATTGAGAGTTGTTGCACAGATTCGCTATGATTTGTCCAGTCAGCGTGATCAAAGAGTAGAATTTGAAAATATCTTCAATTACAGAGATATTGCACAATTTAGTAGCATCAATGAAATCACCAATATCAACTATACCAGCACAAGAAATAATGAGCGTGATGATGATGACGAAGATGATGACGATAGAAGAAGACATAACAATTATCAGCAGAACTATAGTAGGGAACAATATCGTTCATTTAAGTATTTTCGTTCCCAGAACTGGAATACATACTTAAAGTCTGCTAAGTTGGTAAATTCCCAGCGAAATGCCATAGTGATCCAAATGGATGTGTTAGACAAACCTGTCACTAGAGATGCGAATGTAGTTTACTCTTTATATGCTAAACGGAACAATAGTTGGGCACAACTATATAGTTCCACTGGTTCTAGAATAATTGAAGGACAAAGAGGACAATTTAGATTAGAGCCAGAAATCATTGATTTTAATCAACTGCAAATTAGAGGTAGCGAGTTATCGAGAACAGAATTGAGAGTTGTGGCTCAAATTCGTTATGATTTAACTAGTCAGCCTGATCAATCAGTCGTGTTTGAACATATCTTCAATTACAGAGATATTGCTGAATTTAGTAGCATTAACCAAATCAAGAATATTAGCTATACCAGAACAACAACGAATGTTCGTAATGATGATAGAGAACACAACCATAATCGTCGAGACAAGAAAAAGAAAAAGCATCGTTCAGCTAAATATTTTCGGACCAACAATTGGAGTACCTACTTAAAATGTGGCAGGTTAGTTAATTCCCGTCGAAATGCACTAGTTGTCCAAATGGATGTACTAGATAAGCCAGTGACTAGATATGCCAATGCTGTTTATACGGTTTACGCTCGACGTGCCAATAGCTGGGTACAAATTTATAACACTACAGGCTCCAGATTAATTGAAGAACAAGCAGGACAATTCAGATTAAGTCCAGAAATTATTGATTTTAATCAATTGCAAATTAGAGGTGTTGATTTATCAAGGTCTCAATTAAAAGTTATAGCCCAAATTCGCTATGACTTAGCAAGTCAGCGAGACCAAAGAGTTGTATTTGAAAACATTCTGGATTACAGAGATATTACTCAGGTGAGTAGCATCAACGAAATCACGAACATTAGTTATGCAGGTACCAGTGGCAATGTTCATGATTATGATAATGACGACGATGACGATGATGATTAATATGCTGGACGAGAAAAGAATGTGACTATATAAGTAATAGCTGGGCTTAGTTGTAGTAGTTGATAGCTGTGACTATCAACTACTTATTGTAGTGGTAGCAATTTTAATTTACAACACCTATTAGCGTTGCCACTGTTGTAAAATATAGTTATAAAAAGCCTGCTTATCTACTTTATCCATGGCATAAATTATTCTTCCATCTTTAACAATTTTAGTTCTGCCTTGACTCAAACCAGAAGTAATAATTTCTGTTTCCCATGCCCGCAATTCATAAAACTCTGGTTTACCTAAATAAGCAGTTGCTAATACATCCCAAAAATAATAATCTTGGGGGACGACTAAGGCATAACATTGACCTGCCAAATCAGAAAGAGGATATTGGCGTTGTTTTCCCATTTTTTGGACTAAATCTAATGTCACAGGTACATTATTGGTTAAATCTAAAGGACACATAATAATTTTAATTTTTGTTTTCCAGACCTTTGCCACGGAAATTGCATCCCAGTAAACATTCCATTCCGCAGAACCATCTTGTCCAGCTTCTAAACTTTTTTCCACATTTCCTGGAACATTCAACGCACCTCCCATCCAGATAATTTGGTCAATCTTGTCCTCGATTTCTGGCGCTATTTCTAAAGCCGTTGCAACTGTAGTTAATGGGCCAGTTACCATCAAGGTTACTGGTTCTGGTGCATTCTGTAATATCTGCACCATGAAATTTTGTCCAGATTTAGCAACTAAAGGTGTAGTCAGAAAATCCTGTTGATTGAGAATTGGTAAATAATCCACTATCAAAGAATCACGCCGATAAAGTCGTGGAAAAGGATTAATTCCTCTCACGGTACTTTCTGCCACAGGAATATGAGAAAATCCCATCAAATCAATAATTTTCCGAGTAGCACTTACAGCTGCTGGAATATAGCAATCTGCGGGAGTCACCACCACACCCAGAAGTTCGATATGTTCCATTGTCAACAGCAGCATAGTAGCTAAATAGTCATCTACACCACCGTCATGATCCATTAATACAAGTTGTTTCTTCTTCATTACAGGAGTTTCGCAAATGGACGAATTTATGCAAGCTGCTATTCAACAAGCAAAACAAGGAAGACAAGAAGGGGGAATTCCTATCGGTTCTGTTTTGATCAAAGATGGCAAAATTATCGGTAGAGGACACAATAAACGTGTTCAAGATGGAGATCCCATCACCCACGCCGAAATTGATTGTCTTCGCAATGCTGGCAGAATTGGCAACTACAGAGGTACAACATTATATTCGACCTTAATGCCTTGCTACCTATGTGCAGGTGCGGTTGTACAGTTTGGTATTAAAAAAGTGATTGTGGGAGAGTCAAAAACTTTTCCTGGTGCGAAAGAATTTATGGTTTCTCATGGTGTGGAAGTAATAGATTTAAATTTAAATGAATGTCAACAGATGATGAGTGAATTTATAACTGAGAAACCAGAGTTGTGGAATGAAGATATTGGCAAGTAAATGTTGCTGTTAGGTTTTGGATCGAACGATGATGCTGGTGTAGCAGGTGATAGATAATATGAGAAAAGAGGTAGAACAAAATTCTACCCCTTGCTTCTACTATTTCAATATCATCTAAATCTTGCATCAATTACCAGCAGTCTCATCTATTAACCACCGATGGTTGTACGCTCAACTATCTGGTGTGTACCTGCTCTATCAGCTTGAAATTGACTAGGGTATGATGTAGCGTCAAGGTGTGGATATGCTGGTGTAATTGGGTTTCTGGACCTAAAGGTCGAGGATGGTCCATATATTGGTATTGTAAAGCAATATCAAATTTTAGACTATGTTTTAGAGGATGTTATGGCAAGTCTCACAATTCTTCGGGTTATTGCATAATATTGAGCATAGACATTCTTTTATGTGAAATAGACATCTGGTGAAAATGAATGTAGAAAGCTTTCGCCGGAACGTCTCTACAAGAGTTTCAAACCACGCACATTTAATTACCAACAGATGTCTAATGGTGCGAGGATGACAAATAGATGAAGAATAGCGATAAATTTGTCTTCCTAGCGCCCTATTCTCTGCAATTTCTATCTAACGAGATTCTGTACCTTGATTAGGCAGACCAGGTCTTGTGACTTTTCCTCCTGCTGCTTCAGGTTCAGACCCTTGACGAACCTCTGTACCTGCTTCTTGACCAGTCATCCGATATCTTTCATCAAGAGGAGTATCCCCTTCCTCCGTAGTGGGTATATTCGTTTCTGTGCCAGGATTATCTTCTGGGTCGTATTTGCTATCATCTTGGCGATTGTCTTTAGGGATTTTAGATGTCATATTTTTGTATCTTTTAGACAGGTTATTCTCCAAGATTAGTTGTTACTTGCTCCTATTTTGACTATCCACAGATAGAGCTAGCTCTATACCTAATTTAAGAAAAATTAAACTACATAATAAATCATAAAGTAAGTAATTCGGTGAGAAAAATTCAATGTATATAAAGAAATATAAATTGTGCGTAGGCTGTGTTATGCTGTAGGCTCACGCACCTTGAATTATTGGCAGTGCGTTTACTCTGTGAGACAACACACGCTACATTTAGAGTATTAGAAAATAATTTTCAATACTCATAGTACTTAAGAGTAGGACAAGCCCACCCTTAAAGCTTTGGTAATGTAAATTTCTGGAAATTTCAGTAATAGACTAACTTATTCATAAAAAGGTTTGCAAAATCATACCTCTAAAGGAGTGTATATATCTTCTGAATCACTGTTCAGATAAGAACATTGCAAATCAATTTCCCTCAAAGTAAACTCGTCTAAAATAGCTGCTAAACGACTTTCTGGACTATCATCACCTCTTTGCCAAGCAGAAATTAAACCGTTGGCAATCATTTGGCATCTGTTTGTACCAAAACTTTCTTGTTCACCGAATTTTTTTGCTGGTTCTTCTGCACAAGCCAAACCTGGTGCAAGTAATTTAGTAAATAAAGGTACCTGTTCATTAAAATAAGATTGATTTTCTCTATATATCTGATTAATTATCGGATATACAAGTTCATATTGTTTTTTTTCAAAATATAAAACTGCTGAATCATAACGAATGTAGTCGGATGGATTATAAAGTGCTTTAAACGAAAAAGAAATAGGAATAGTATTAAGTTGAGAGGTCAAGTTTTCCATCATGGATACTGCCCCATCAGGAGTTAAATTAAAGTAAAGTCTCACGATATCATTTTTACGTTCCGATCCTAAATTAGCAACTGCCATATAAAAACCTTTTTGTACTAAATTTTTAGGCATTTTAATGGCAACTAAATTTCCTACTTTCGCATTCTGATCTCTTGGTGCCAAATATAAATCACGTTCGATATGTAGAGTTAATCCATTCCTTTTAACAGCTAACGTGCCGTCAGTTTCTTCTTTTGTTACCAACCAATCATGACTCCAGTATCCTTCACTTTTATTACTGGTATGTAAACGATCATAAAACTCTATATCTATACCAAACAAGCTGTTATTTACAAGAGTTTTTTCTTCTGGGTCAGTTTCTATACCAGGTTTCCAAGCACCATTGTAATAAGCACTATATAGAAAATTTCGCAACTGTAACCCTAAATGTTGATGTTGAATTTCCAAGGGTAAAGTTTGAAATCTAGATACTAAGGATTCTGGTAGTTCTATCGGTTTATAATCTGGATGTTTAATACAATGATGAGAGAAGATTTCTAGCTTATTAACAATATCGTAGAGAGATATTTGCAATTGTGTAGGTAGTGCTGAGAGTTGGTTATCTAGTGAGTTTAATAGTTGCATATCGTTCAGAGTATAGGGTATATAATTCAGATGCAGCGTTAAGCCCAGCCCAATATCTTGGCTCAATTAAACCAAAGATAAACTTGTTGCAATTAATTCTTCTGCATCCATACCAAAAATAGTATTGATAGATGCTTGGGGACGACATAATAAACTCTTGGCAACTTGTAGGATGCAAATTCCAGTATTACCAAAACTTTTTTCATGTTGGAGAGTCGCTTGAATCGACCTGATTAAAGCAAATCCAGAAAATTGTAAAACTAAAGATAAAAAATTAGGACGATCCTCGAAAATAGAGGGAAATTCTGCTAAATAGCCAGTTACTAATGCTCTTAATGAAGGTTGGATCAATTGCAGGGGAACAGCAGCTAAACGCAAACATTCTTCAATAGGTATTGTTTTGCTAGCAACCATACTATATAGCCAAATTTGTAAGTAACTAGCAATTATTGCACCTAAATCACTAGCAGGATCTCCCCAATTAGCCCTTTCCCAGTCAATGAAGCGAATTGTTCCTTCTGTGAAAATTGTACTTGGAAGAATATTTTGTTCCCAATTTAAAGCCAGTAGAATATTATTCAGCTTTAGGTCATTATGAGTTAAACAACAAGGTTTGAAAGCTGCACTTAAATCAGCTATGGCTTGACCTAAATTATCATATCTTTGATAAAGGGTAAAAAATTTCAAGCCCTCCCCAGGCAATTTACCAAAAACCTCTGGTGTGATTTTATCTAATCCCCTAGCTAAATTCGGAATAATATCTACAATCTCTCCCGATTTTTCTAAAAAACGCCGATAGTCTTGACGATGAAAAGTTAAACTATGAATTGATGCTAAAGTAGTGCCAATTGACCGGGATATCTCGCTTGGAAAAATATTTTCATAAGCATAGAAATTACCTAAATCTCGATATTCATTGAGATAATTAAATACCAAAATAGAGTTTTCTTCATCAAACAAAACTGCCTCTGATAAAGATGAGCATAAATGACTAAGTTCAGGAAAACTCTGACATAAATTATGTACTTGCCATTCACTCTCAAATTCACCTATTGTTTTACCATCTCGGTTCACTCTTTCTTGCTTGACCAACAGCTTTTGACCATTTGGTAAACTAATCAGTAAATTAAAGTTTTTAGCTGCTTTTAGTTCAATAGTGCTGAGTGAAGCATCTTGTGCTGTGCAGAGTCCTTGAGAAATGAGATACTCAAATACGTTTTGATCACTTAAAATAATTTTCATAGCTTTAAATCAAGATTTCATGAAGTGCAGGAAAGATTATTACTGGCAGATACTCACTAGGTTTTAAATGATTTGGTTAATAAAGTAATAGTATCAATTGCATAAATTGCTAAAGCAAATTCCAGAGCTTTGACTCCATAATTCAACACTTGATATACGGAGGTATGTTCACCACCAAAGATAAATTGAGATTCAATATTATTGATATTTGTTAGAAACTTATCTACATCATCGACCTGTAAATCATTAATTTTAATTTTAGCCATACCATTTTAATTCCTGCCAATAAATGATGTTCTATATAGATAATTTTGAGAAATCCAGGGCTATTTTCCATGTTCAATCCAATAGATTTTCTGGTAAATTAACCCTGGAAAGCTATTTATGTGACTAGAAAACTAAACAGCAGTTAGATTTAGTATTCTAGTAATGGTAACCATCGCTAAAAGATTTAACTATGTGCTTAATAGTAGCGATACCATAACCAGCTACGAAAAATTCCAGATACTTCACACCATATTCAGTGTAGGAATGAAAGTCGCTGCTATCATCACCACCATTAACTGCTAGAGCACTAGCTGCACTCAAATCGTCCAAATAGCTTTCCGAATCTTGGAACAATTCAGAACCAGTGACATTCAATTGAGACAAATGAATACTTGCCATAATTTCCTCCTGAACAATTATTTTTAAACTGGTTTGTACTGAGATTTAGTGATAAGAATCACTGAAAGATTTAGCGATGTGCTTAACAGTCGCAATACCATAACCAGCTACTAAAAACTCTAGATACTTGACACCATATTCAGTGTAAGAACCAAAGTCGCTGCTGTCGTAACCACCATTGACTGCTAGAGAAGCAGCTTCACTTAATTCATTCAAGTAGCTTTCAGAATCTTGGAATAGTTCAGAACCAGCAAAATTTAATTCAGCAAGTGTGATATGAGCCATGATTTCCTCCTACTACAAACTAGTTGCAACCTGAACATTGGGGAAGCTTAGTGATAAGAATTGCTGAAAGATTTAGCAATGTGCTTAACAGTGGCAATACCATAACCAGCTACGAAAAATTCCAGGTACTTGACACCATATTCAGTGTAAGAACCAAAGTCGCTGCTATCATCACCACCATTTACAGCTAGAGCACTAGCTTCACTTAATTCGTTCAAGTAGCTGTCAGCATCTTGAAATAATTCAGAACCAACTATATTTAATTCCGAGAGTTTAATACTAGCCATGTTTTCCTCCTGAATTTGCTTTCCGCAAATTTATTTTTTCGGTTAGTTAAGTGTTGTTGTCCTTCACTTAACCGATAACTCAATTTTTATTGGTGCTGCTTCAAAAAATCAATAGCTCAACCCAGTCTAAAAGGACATAAATAAATGTCTTGTGTCTGTTATGTCTAGACTTATGACCACTTTCAACTATACAAAAAACGTGCATGATTGATTATTTATCATGCACGTATAAATTAAGGAATCGATAAATGCTAGAGGGTTATTTTAAAACTCGAACTCTTCTCTTAAGCTATCATTGATATCATTTATTTCATTTCTCCACCTCTGAATGCTACTGTCAATTTCTTGGCGGAGTTGAGAAAAATTTTGAGAATCATTCGACCTAGAGTTTCTTCGTCTTCTTCGATACCCACCCTTAATCTTTTCCATTTCCCAGGGTGATAGATCATTTATATGTTCTTGATTGGGATATAAATCAACGATTATGAGATCCATTTTGGTATTTCCTCCACCAATATAGGAGTAGGTGTAAATAAGTTTTCGAGCTTACATTCTGTTCTTATATTTTCGTTTGCTATTTAATTACGTCAATCTTTTTGAGGTAAGTATTTAGACAGAATTACTAGCATTGTGTCTCATCAATATGCGATTGCTGAACATCAATAAAATACATTATGCAAAATTATTAGGATGTGCTATAAGCCAGCGATTAATATTTGTTGTGCAATAAATAAGGTGCAGGAAAGTTGCAAAAGTCACTCAATTTTTCCGATTATGTCCACAAAAGCTTGATTCTATATCAGTTCAATATCCAACACTAGAAAAATCTCTCCTGGAGAGTTGGTATCTGATGCCATGTTGCTGTATATCTTTTCTATAAGAACACTCGGATAAGAAAGTGAATCATGCTATACCACCTAGACTTTCATGTAGAATACCCTGATGACATAACTCAGCAAGAATTGTTCACCATTTGGAGCGAGGAAGCTGATACAGCGCTGCACGCAAAACAGGCAGGAGTTGTAATTGACCTGTGGAAATGCGTTGGTACCCGTCGTGTCATTGCTATTGTAGATGTACCTAATCCTGATACTTTGGATCAAATTCTCTTAGATTTACCAATTATGAAAAAAAATGGCCAAAGAGTTCAGGTAGAAGTGACTTCTCTAAGAAGATATGAAGATTTTGCAGCAGATATAAAAGCACGTTTAGGCGCAAATAATAGTTAAATCACAGTAAGAGGGAACCAAGAAGGATGATCAGGCATTGTTCTACACTGATGCCAAATGTCATATCATTGATTGTTCCCTTTCAGGGTAAAATTGCGTACAATGCGACATTGTAATTGCTAATCAAACTAATGTCACAGGCAACCGCGATTTTAGATTTTTGGTTTGGTCATCCTCAGGAAGTGGAATATGGTAAACCACGACGGATATGGTTTAGCAAAGACCTAGATTTTGACCAAGTGGTACGGGATAAATTTTTAGAAGATTACCGCAAAGCCGCAGCAGGGGATTTTGATGATTGGATGAATGCACCGGAGAGTTGTCTGGCTTTAATATTGTTGCTAGATCAATTTCCTCGGAATATGTTTCGTGATACCCCAGAAGCCTTCGCTACTGATTGGGAGGCCCTTTCTTTGGCACAACATGCAGTTGCACAAGGTTACGATCGCTCTTTATTATCTGTACAACGTTGGTTTATTTATTTACCTTTTGAACACAGTGAAAATTTAGCCCATCAGCGCCAGTGTATAAAGTTATTTCAACAACTGAGTCATGACCGTGATAGTGCTGATGCCATTAAATCTGCCTTTCAACATATGGAAATCATCTCTCGGTTTGGACGCTTTCCTCACCGTAATCAAATTTTGGGAAGGATATCTACACCACAAGAAGAGGAGTTTTTACAGGAATCTGATTCTAGGTTTTAGATGCAGACGGTTTTTATAGCCATCACCAAGGTGCTTAGGACATCCATTGATGATACAACCCAGAGAACAAAATACTTTTCATACTGTAACCTGTTCCCTGTTATAACTTGCATATCTGATTCTTTTGACATAGGAATATTACTAAATTTGATTAATCACCTATGCTAATCAGTTGCAAAATTGATTGAAATTGATAGCTACGAACGAGAGATTTTAATCCATCACTCAACACATTATATTCCTTAGGAATTTGGGCAATTAGTTTTAGTACATCTTCCTCATCACAACATAATGCCGACTGGTAGAGTTCTTCTCGCCAACTAACAGGCATCACAGTCAGATTTTCTGGTGTTAAGGTTGTAGCTAATTCATGATTGTCATCGCTGTTAATTCCTAAAGAATAATTATCATCAGCATATATATAGTTTAAACCCAAATATTGCTCTATTTTGGCAAACAATTCTCCCTCTCGAAATGGTTTACTCATATAGTCATTACAGCCTGATTGGATGGCTAAATGGGGGTCTTCAGGAGAAACTTGAGCAGTTAAGGCAATAATAATGGGAGATTTGTTAAGGCTTTGGGCGCGAATTTGCTGTGTAACTTCATATCCATTCATATTTGGTAATCGAATATCCATCCAAATTAAATCTGGCTGCCATTGTTGATTGATGAGAATTGCTTCTTCTCCATTACTAGCAGCTTTAACCTCCAATCCTACCTGTTCTAAAAGTTTCACTAATAACTGACGATTTTCTCGTTGATCATCCACTACTAAAATCCGGTAAATTGGTTGATTGGGTGCTAAACCAATGACTTGTCTGGTTTGGACTGTGGCAGGAATTTCGGCAGATGAAGCTACTTCTACTGGTAAATCAATCCGGAAAATACTGCCTTGATTAAGGGAACTAGTAACGCTCAAATCACCGTGCATTAAATTCACGAATCTGCTACTAATTGCCAGTCCTAAACCTGTACCTTCTAAGGATGCTCTACCACGTTGAGTTTGCACAAAAGCATCAAAAATAATTTCTTGTTCTTCTGCGGCAATGCCAATACCTGTATCTTCCACTTCTAACCGCAGTATTAAGGGCTGATTTGGTAAATTATCACCATAGTTTTCCCTACCAGAATCTACTTTCATCATAGCCCGAATAGTAATGCTCCCTTGGTCTGTAAATTTAATTGCATTACCAATTAAATTAATTAATACTTGGCGGAGTTTATTGGCATCAGTAGTTACATATTGGGGTAATTGATGATCTATTTCTAGATGCAATTGTAAATTTTTTAAGGCTGTTTTTTGTTGAAACATTTCGTGTAAATATTTCAATAATGCAATTAAATCGAAACTAATTATATCTAATTGGGTGTGACCTGCTTCAATTTTAGAGAAATCGAGAACATCGTTGATTAAATTCAGCAAATGTTCACCACTATGATGAATAATTTTGATGTTTTCTTGTTGTTCAGCAGTTAATAATAAATCACCTTTCATGACCTGAGTAAAGCCCAGGATGACATTGAGTGGTGTTCTCAATTCATGACTCATATTAGCGAGAAAGACGCTTTTAGCATGGTTGGCAGCTTCCGCAGCTTCCTTGGCTGTCTGTAATTCTAACTCTGCTCGTTTGCGATCGCTAATATCTAAAGCCGTTCCCAGTAGCTTAACTACCCTGCCCTGAGAATCAAAAATTGGCTCTCCTCTTCCTAATAACCAACCAACAGAACCATCTGCACGGATAAACCGATGCTCAATTTCATAGGACTTGCCAGTATTAATTGCCTGATTCACCACGCTTTGCAAATTATCCTGGTCTGCCATGGGCATTAATTGCAGATATTCAGGATAGGTTAAGGTTGGTCGTTGTGGATCTTGCCCATAAATCCGAAATAACTCCTCTGACCAAGTTAATTGTTGGGTGGATATATCCAATTCCCAACTACCAATATGGGCAATTTGTTGAGCTTTGGCTAAACTAGCTTCACTACTACGGAGAATTTCTTCTGTTTGCTTTAATTCTGTGATATCTAAATGTACACCATCCCAGAGAATGCGTCCGTCACTCAAATGACGGGGAGTAGAGCACAATCGTATCCAACGAATATTGCCAGTGGGAGAATATTCTCGCACCTGAACATCAAGCACACACATATTTTGTGCTGATTCTTCTTGTTTTTCCAGTAGGTAAAGACGGTCTGCTTCAACAATAAAGTTGTCTATTAACTTTGGGTTAGCAATAATTGCTGCGGCTGGAAGATTATAGGATTTCTCCACACCAGCACTGAGATAACAGAAATTATAACTACCATCTAGCTGACGAATTAACTGATATAGGTAACCATTGGGGATATTGTCACCAATTGCCCGGAGAAAGGCTTCCTGTTCTTGCAGTGCGATTTCTAGTCGTTTACGTTCTGTGATATCTAAAGTAGTCCCGAATAAGCGCACCAATTCCCCTTCTTCATTAAAGATTGGTTCACCACGGGTTTCCACATGACGAATGTCTCCTGATGGCTGAATAATTCGCAGATCAAGTTCAAATGGTTCCTTGACTAAAGCTTTAGCAACTATTTCTTGTTGATATAGTTCCGAATCATCAGGGTGAATTAATCGAGTAATTTCCTCTATAGTTGGTGGTGCTGCGGTGATATCCAAACCATGAATTTTGTAAAGTTCTTCTGACCAAGTGCTTTTTTGATTGATGAGGTCATAACTCCAACTGCCCACATGAGCGACTCTTTGAGCTTCTCGCAAATACATCTCATTTTGGCGTAAAGCTTCTTCAGCTTGCTTTCTTTCAGTAATGTCGATGGAATAACCAACTATTTCTTGGGGGTTACCTAATTCATCTCGGAGCAATCTCATTTCTGATTGTATCCAGCGATAGTTGCCGTAGGCGTTGATGAAGCGATATTCGTGGGCGTAAGTTTCTTGGGAAAATAATTGATTCAGGTTAGTTAATACCCTTTCTTGATCATCAGGATGGATATGATTTTGCCAAAAAGCTTCAATCCCAATTACTTCATTGGGTTCATATCCTAATAAAGTTTTGACATTACTACTCACAAAATTCAAATTAAAATTATGATTGGGATTGCAGCTATAAATCATCGCTGGACAGAAAGTGAGTAGATAATTCAATCTTTGTTGACTTTTCCGTAAAGCTTGCTCAATTAAAATGCGATCGCTAATATTCACGCTACTACCTACCAGGCGATAAATGCGACCGGATTCATCTCGAATTGGTGTTAAACTAGTCAGCCACCAAAAATCTTGACCTTGGAATGGCAAATATTCTTCATAGGTAATCGTAGTCCCTGTTTCTAAACATTCTTGATAATGTTGTTTTACTGATTTAGCAAATTCCAGTGGTAAAACTTCTGCGGTAGTTTTACCTTGAATCTCTGCTGCTGTTAAGCCTGCAATTTTTTCACAAGCAGGATTCATGCCCACATAACAAAATTCATTATCATCCAAAACATCAACAACAAAAATGGATTGTTCAACGCCTTGATAAATTACTCTGAGAAATTCTTCCTTTTCTTGTAGAACTAATTCTGCACGTTTGCGAGTATCAATATCTCTGCCTACAGCTTGATATTCGACAAACTCCCCATCATCGTCAAACAACATTAAATTAATCCATTGAGTCCAGCGAATTTCATCACCAACAATGACCCGATTTTCCACTAACACCGATGGATTGTCTTGGCTCATGGAATTGATGAGTTGAGCAACATATTCTCGGTCTTGTTCATCAATCCAAATTTCATAAGGATACCCTATTAATTCGGATCGCGATCGCCCAAAGTAACGACAAAAGGCATCATTGACAAAGGTAGTGTTGCCATCTGGTTGATAACGAATGATAAATTCTGTCTGATCCTGGACAATGGCACGATAGCGATTTTTAGTAGTTTCTAAAGCGGCTTCTGTTTGTTTGCGCTCCGTAATATCAATAGACATACCAATCATCCGACGCAGAACACCTTCAGCGTCTATGAGCACCTTGGCATGAACCTGATACCATCTCCAGGTTTGAGGTTCTGTACCTACAGCTACTCGATGTTCAATCAAAAATTCCCCTCGATTAGCGATCGCATTTTGATTCGCTAAATCAACCAGCACTCTATCATCTGGGTGTACCAGTGCCATTGCTTCTTGATAAGAAAGGATTTGTGGTGTCTCTAATACACTGGTAGCTGTAAAAAACAGCATATCTGTCTGTAAATCCCTTTCCCAGGCTATGGTGTGGGAAACTTCCAATGCTAACCTTAATCGTTCTTCACTTTCCCGCAATGCCATTTCTGCCTGCTTCATATCACTAATATCTTTAGTGATAGAAATGACGCAAGGTTGGCCATTAATTTCTACTATTTCGGAGGAGAGCAGAGAAACTCGAATTTCTCCTGCTTTTGTTTGCCAATGAAATTGATAGTTATCAATGATTCCTGTGGTTTGGATTTGTTGAAAAATTGCTGCCGTTTCTTCTGGATAAGGTAGTAAGTTAATTTCTGAAATTTTCCGACCAATAATTTCTTCTAATTCATAGCCGGTTGTTTGCAAAAAAATATCATTGACCTCAATCAAACGTAATTCTGACAAAGCAGTAATCAAAATTGGGTCAGGACTTGTATGAAAGATAGTGGCATATTTAGCTTCTGAATTGCGAAGATTACCCTGGATCTGCTCAAAAGCGACTTGTAATTGCCCAATCATCAAGTTAAAAGATTGGGCCATCCGCACTAACTCACGAATTGGTAAATGAGGAGAAACCTGCTGATGAAAATTACCTGCTGCAATCTCCGTAGAAATGTGACTGAGATTGATGATGGGGCGAGCAATCCAATTAGCAATTATTGATCCTAGAGCGATCGCTACTATTACAGCCACAATAGTCATCAAGATATTGTTGCCTGCATTAGCATTCATTTGTCTAAGAATTTGTGGACGAGGTACAGTCGTCACAATTAACCAATTCAATCCATATTCATCACTATAGGGTTGAATTTCCGCTAAATAGGTTTGATCACCAACCGTGAAATGCCAACTTTCCTCCTGTGTAATTGCATTCCAATTCGGGAATTTTGATTTTAGAGCCAGGGTCGCAGACCTCAAGACAGGATTGGCGATTTGGTGAGCTAAAAGCCTTCTTACTGGTTGATTTTTGCCATGTACAATGCCTAATTCTTTTGTGGAACTAGCAATCAAGGAACCATCTCTTTCCATGATTAATACCATCCCTGAGTTGCCCAGTTTTAAACTGCGAAGAAAAACAGCTATTTTATGTAAATTTAAATTAACTGCAAATACTCCTTGACTATCTCCACTCTCCCTATCTAAAACAGGCAAACTAGCACTAATCGTGAAGTCAGTGTTATTTCTAACTGGATATACAGAACTCCAACTAGGTTGTTTTTTCTGATTAGCTAATCTGTACCACTCACTTTGATAAATATCCCACTCAGTCCCATAATTACCAAAAGACAACAGTTTACCCCGCAAACCATTATCTGCAATTTCATATTGTGCAACTTGTGTGGGTTGTGAATTATTGCTGACCCACATAGTCGGTTTTCCATTGAGGGTGTCCACTACTCGCCAGTTTC
Organism: Richelia sinica FACHB-800; assembly: GCF_014698825.1. GTDB lineage: Bacteria > Cyanobacteriota > Cyanobacteriia > Cyanobacteriales > Nostocaceae > FACHB-800. The sequence goes on along the minus strand of NZ_JACJTT010000027.1, from coordinate 15,410 downwards.
CCTCTTGGCTAGCATAGATAATATCTGATACTTGGTCAAAAGTATGGATTTTGGCACTGAGATGCCGTTCAACTGCATCTAAATCATTAATATTTAAAGATCCATATCGTACCTCTTCAACATTGATCTGATTAATCTGATGTGGTAGGTCTAGATAATGATCTAAATATATATGTACGCGATCGCCCACTTCTGTCAGGTACTGTTGTGCTAGCTCATCTGCTGCTTTATAGCTATCATGCAAACATAAAAAATTGGTTAAACCTACCGTTATCACTAACAGCAAAATGAACGGTAAAGTCAGAACAGTACGCAGAGGCAGAGGTAACAAGCGATGGTAAACCATAGATGAGAGGCGATCGCACAGAAACAGCGTAAAACAAATGATGTAGCAACAACAACACTACTTCATTCCCCCACAGGAGAATCATCCCCAATCTTCTTCCCTAATTTCCTCATGATCAACATCTAAGTAAATCTCATCCATTATGATGATAAATGAGTATTTCTACTGAAAATTGAGATAATCACTAAAAAAGTCAATAAAATAAATAATTCACACAAACTTAAATTATCAGCACACCCCCAACTAAATTGAAACATATCTAAATACTGTACTATCTGTGATTAGCCAATCCTTATCCTTAAAACTACAGTAATTTTTTAAGTTTTTTTTATGAAAGATATTTCCACCAAGATATACAAAGGCAACATATTAATAGTTGATGATACCCCCAACAACCTGCATTTACTGTCCAGTATGCTGGAGGAGCAAGGCTACGAAGTCCGGTGTGCCAATAGTGGAGCCATGGCCCTAATAGCAGTCAGTACAGAACATCCTGACATCATCCTGCTAGATATTAATATGCCCGATATGAATGGCTACGAAGTTTGCCAAAGGTTAAAAAATGACCAACAAACCCAAGACATCCCAGTCATTTTTCTAAGTGCCCTCAGCGAAACCATTGATAAAGTCAAAGCCTTTCGTCTTGGTGGTGTAGACTACGTTACCAAACCCTTCCAACTCGAAGAAGTCCTAGCTAGAATCGAAACCCAACTTAACTTAAGATGGATGCAGTTAGAACTTCAACAAGCAAAAGCACAAGCAATTAAAGCCTTAGAACAGGAACAAGAACTCAATCGTCTTAAATCTGAGTTCGTCTCCATGATTTCCCATGATTTTCGGACTCCTCTCACCACAATTCAAGGTTTTGCCGGTTTACTACAATGTGGAGTTCAATCTCTCTCCCCAGAAGTCATCAATCGCTATATCGATAAAATTAACAACGCCGTTGATCACCTACTCAACTTATTAGATGAGATCCTGCTCATCGGCAGCATGGAAGTCGGCAAAATGCAACATAATCCTGTAGAAGTAAATTTAAAAAATTTTTGTACCGACCTCATCGACTCCTTACAATGCGGAGTTGGTAATCAACACCAACTCCGTTTCACCTGTCAACAAAGCTCTACTCAAGCAGAAATAGACATCACCCTGCTTCAGCAAATCCTCAATAATTTACTCTCCAACGCCATTAAATATTCTCCCACCGACTCCCAAATTACCCTAGAGCTAGATTGTCAACCTGAGATTGCCATTTTTCGAGTTAGAGACAAAGGTATTGGCATCCCTTTAGAAAATCAACCACATCTATTCACCGCATTTTATCGTTGCCACAATGTGGGCAAAATCAAAGGCACTGGTTTAGGACTAGCAATTGTCAAAAAGTGTGTAGAAGTTCATCAAGGCAATATTTTCCTAGACAGCACAGAGGGTCTAGGTACAATAGTCACCGTCTCTCTTCCTCGTTATCCCCAGCCAGAATAATCAAGATTCTAAATCCTGAATTATCACATTTGTCACCTCTTGACTATCAACCTCGGTGGGAGCATGACTAACTTTTAATTTCACCCACACAAAAAATGGAATAGCTAACAGTTGAGTAGTGCTAGAAAAGGCAACTAACCACATAATTGAACCATCGTATAAAAAGCCCATCAAAGCACTGCCGACAAACCATGCCAAACCATAACCAGTGCTAAAAATTCCATAAGCAGTAGCCCGTTTAGCCATGGGTACCATACCAGCAACTGCGGCTTTGAGGATCGATTCCTGCGCTCCCATGCCTATGCCCCAAAATGCTATCCCCAATAAAGCCAAATGAGTATCACCTAAAAATACGCAGGGTGCAAATAAAGCAGAAATCAAAGCCGCAACTACCAAAATAGTAATCCCTACCCTGTCAAACAAGTAACCAAATATCAACGCTGCCACCGCATCTACACCCATAGCCATAGCGTAGAATAAAGGTATGGTTTGACCAGAAGCTATTTCTTGTTTTTGGAAATGAAAAGCAATCAATGGAAAATCAGCATAACCCGCCGCAATAATGGCCACCGCACCCAAATAAATCCAAAATATTCGTGGTAGCTTTGAGTCTTTTTCCACAATAGTTTCTGTCTCAAAATCACTGGGATTTGGGTACAAAAACTGTAAGAACAACAATATAATCAATCCCAACACCGCAGGGATGACCAAAATAGTAAAACCATTGTGATATTCCCCTTGGAAATAAACCATTGCGGCTACAGCCAACGGACCCATCACCGCACCAGTTTGATCCATCGCCTCATGTAAACCAAAACCAAAACCTTTACCAATTTGGCTGACACCATAGGATAGTAAAGCATCTCGTGGTGGGGTTCTGACTGCTTTACCAGTTCGTTCTGCCATCATCAGCCCTGCTGCTACTTCCCATCTACCAGCAAAAGCTAAAAGTGGCACAACTGCGGTATTTAATATGTAGCCTAAAGTAGTAATTCCCCAATATTTGCGAGTCTGGTCGCTCAGGTAACCAATTACTAAGCGCAAACCATAGCCAATTAACTCCCCAAATCCAGCTACCAAACCTACAACAGTGCCACTAGCCCCCAAGACTTGTAAATAAGCACCTGTAATGCTGCGTGCTCCTTCGTAGGTTGCATCTGCACACAAACTTACAAATCCTAATAAAACCACAAACTTCAAAGCAGCTGTTTTTTGTTGCATACCTGATTTATGACTAGAAATTCCTCATTGATTAAAACATGGTATGCTCCCCGGAAATTTCTACTGCCTCATCATTTCTCAAACTGCAATTTCCCGGCCAAAACTGCTTAATCATCTTCATATTCTGCCCAGGAATTAGGAGTTTCAGAAACGGCAACTTTTAGCTTTACATCAGATGTTAATCGCTTTTTAGTTTCATCATAAATATATTGAGCAATCATCTCCGCAGTTGTTTCATATTCAGGAGGCATAACCTCATTGAGTACACAATGATCTAATCCTCCTTTGGTTACATCTTGTTTAGCCCAACGCAATGTTCTAAAGTCCGCAACCATCACCGGATGAGGACAATATTGGGATGCAGATAACTTTGATGCTTGTACCTCTATTCTCACCTTATAAGTATGTCCGTGCATCCTTCCGCAAGGCCCATCATAATCTTTGATGTAGTGGGCACTATCAAAACTAAACTCTGTCACCAGTTTCCACTTAGGCATGTAGATATCACCTCCTGAATAATGGGGAAATCGTCATTTACTTAACCTAAATTTGTACCACTCTTAACTCAATCTTGGCTCACAGGGTGAGTTTTAGTCAGAAGATAATGAAGAAACTCATCTAAACAACTAAAAAACTGTCGGTATTTAGATGTATAAGACCCTGCTCTTCAGCATCCACCACAAGATAGCTTATATCCAAGACTTGCTTATGGTCGAACAGGTAAATCAATTCGTGACATTTTCACCGACCACCTCATTGATCTAAGCAGAGGATACAAGAAACAAAAGTATTTTTTTCATCAAATTTAAGGAGTGCAAATGGTTGAAGCTATCGCTGTGGCTTGGCTATTACTGTTTTCTGGCGATTTTTTGTCTACTTTCTTTTACCATGTACCTGAGCATGTATTTGGTAGCCTCCACTTAAAAACACATCATTCTTGGAAGAAGGACTTTCGTCACTACGCTATTTTAACTTTCAACCTTCAAGTGTTGTTGGACGGTATTCTCGGTGCTGTACCCTATTTAGCCGTAGCTGTATGCCTTTGGCATTTCTCCAATATTGGTGTTATTGCTGGCTTGATATTGGGTCAGTTTCACGTGTGGTGGAGACACACAATGGTTTTGGGTTGGGAAACCCCCACAGTTGTGCGTTGGCTTTGTCTGTTGCTGTTTATCACCACCCCTGAACAGCATTGGCTACACCACCAAAAAACTAACTTGGGTTTCGGGGATATTTTCACATTCTTTGAACTGCCTGCTAGAACCTGGATGCGCTGGTTACGGTTTTTGCGGTTCCATCTACGCTCTTGTGCAGAAACTCGCGTTTCTACCTGATTCTCATTTACAAACGGAAAGTATGGTCAATACATAATATAATCAGATTATATTAAAAGATTGACTTTTCGCTTTGGCTAATGCCAATTCTCCTAAAATTGATCCTAAAAATCTCTGTAAAGCTTGACTCAAAAGCTTTTTTTATTTTTATAGGTTTACTTTTTATCTTGCTTTCAAATTTACTATCTTTGCCTGGGTAATAGCTGGACTATTACCCAGGAATCGGAAATGAATGCTATGTTACAGATAATACTGTTTCCCTGGATTCGTCGTTTTATCCAGATGCTGGTACCTAATTGGGATTAGTCAGGATGCAAAACGGTATAATTCCATTTCAGACAATGATGACTTCTCGTTCAGTTGGTGTGGGACAGAAGTAGTGCTGGACACACAGCCAGGTTACAGCTAGTCTTAAATGGGAGATAAATATAATATCTGTAAATTCCAAGGAATCAAATGGCACTTAAATTTGTGTATTTTTATTAACTATATATTTTTGTCTTTTACTGGGAATTGGCGTTCTACGTTGAATAGATAGGGGTAAATATTAAATCATCTCCCCTTTGTATAATCTAGGTAAAATAAACACTCTAACTACATTCGTGTCATACATAAATTTATGTTTCAAGAGGCAGTGAAGTTGTTTGCGTGATAATAATTTATGTTTTATTTTATACTTAATTGTGTACAAGTCATCTTGAACACAAAATTACAGTTAAAAGTCAATATTTGTTACATCATTTAAGTGTGTTGCCAACAAAAACTGAAGTTAATTAATTGGAATCTAAGGTAGAGGCATGTCAAACAATGAGCAGGAAAAAATACGCCATCTATTAGTCGTCCAAGACACCCAAGGACAGAGAACAATACCATTGTTAGAAGCTACTTACTCTTTGGGACGTGATTCAAGAAATGCTATTGTTCTGCGTTCTCGGTCTGTATCTAGACAACATGCAATTTTATTGCGAGTTACCATACCGAATACAGAACAATATGGGTTTCGGATTATTGATGGTAACTTTACAGGTAAAAGAAGTACCAACGGCTTATTTGTTAATGGGAATAAATGCTTTTCTCACTTCCTTCAACATGGTGATGTAATTGTCTTTGGTAATCATCAAGCCCAAGCCAAATACTATGCCATTGCTAATCTGTCAGAGCAAGAATTTTCTCAATCTTGTGCAGCAGAAGATATATCGAATTTTTTATCCGCGCAAGGTAGCCCTGCTAATCCCTTTGATACCATTATTGTTCCAGATAGTAATTTTGAAGGGGCTGGAGAAGCTGCACTTACTCGTCTTGCATCCTTTCCCGAATTGATTCCCAATCCAATTATTGAAATGGATTTAGAGGGAACAGTAACTTATTTAAATCCTGCCGCAACACTGAAGTTTCCTAATCTCAGACAAGTGGGTCAAAAGCATCCAATTTTAGCCCAATTGTTAGATTTAGTACAAACTCAACCAGGCAATTCTTTTTTGCGGGAGGTTGAAGTAGGGGGAGAAATATTTGAACAGTCTATTCATTATTTACCAGAAAGCGATTTAATTAGAACTTTTATAGTTAGAGAAATTACTGAACAAAAACAAGCAGAAGCAGAATTGAAGCAACGCGATCGCTTGTTACAAGCTGTGGCTGAAGCTGCTAATTATTTGCTTGTAGATATGAATTACAAAAGTGGGATTGAAAAGGCTTTAGCTGTTCTGGGTACAGCAGCTAATGTAGATCGAGTATATTTATTTCAAAATCATCTTAATGGAAATACAGAAGAGATTGCTTTTAGTTTGCGATTTGAATGGACTAAATCGGGTGTCGTAGCTTCTCAACAACATTGGCAAAACTTATGTTATCAATCATGTGGTCTCAATCGATGGTACGATACGCTTTTAAGTGGTAAATCTATTAGTGGACGCACCCAAGAATTACCTGCTAGTGAGCAGGAATTTTTAAATCAGTATCAAATCCAGTCTCTGCTACTTGTACCTCTGCGGCTAGAAGAAGAATTTTGGGGTTGTTTGGGTATGGTAGACTGCTTCTCAGAAAGGCATTGGTCTAGACATGAAGAGTCTACTCTTTTGAGTTTTGCTGCTAGTATTAGTGGTGCTCGTCAGCGTCAGCAGGTGGAAGAAAAGATTCGTTATCAAGCCATGCATGACTTGTTGACTGGTTTGCCTAATCGTTTACAGTTTAACGATTTGCTGGACAAAGCTATCCATACAGCTTTGGCAGACGAGGAACCTTTAGCTGTAATGTTTCTAGATTTAGACCGTTTCAAGTTAATCAATGATACTTTGGGGCATACCGTTGGTGATGAGTTGTTAAAGAATGTAGCCCAAAGACTACAAGATTCTTTACGTCCTGGAGATACTATTGCTCGTTGGGGAGGTGATGAATTTACCATTCTCTTACCCCAAATTACTGCTACTGAAGCAGTGAATAATCTTGCTCCCAATATTTTACAAGTTCTAGAAAAATCCTTTATCGTTCATGAACATGAACTTTATGTGAGTGCAAGCATTGGCATCGCTTTATTGGATGAAGATAGTCCTGACGCAGAAACATTAATCCAACATGCAGATACTGCCTTATATTATGCTAAAGATGAAGGCAGAAATAACTGTCAATTATATAAAGTATCTTTAAGTGCTAAAACTCCAGAAATCCTCAGTTTAGAAAAAAGCTTACGTTGTGCTTTAGAACGAAAAGAATTTATTGTCTATTATCAGCCTCGCGTAAATATCATTACGGGAGAGATTACTGGGATGGAGGCCTTGCTACGTTGGCAAAACCCAGAAATGGGAGTAGTTGCACCTAATGTGTTTATTCCCCTAGCTGAAGAGAGTGGTTTAATTATTCCAATTGGGGAATGGGTAATTCGTGAAGTTTGTACTCAAAACAAAGCCTGGCAAGAAGCTGGTATGACACCTATGACTATTGCCGTCAATCTTTCACCGAAGCAGTTTCGTCAACCAAATTTGCTAGAAAAAGTGGCGGAAATTTTGGAGACAACGGGATTAGAACCGCAATTTTTAGAATTAGAAATTACTGAATCAACTGCCATTGAGGATCTAGATTTTACTCGCAGTGTTTTAAAGGATTTAGAGAAAATGGGTGTTTATCTTTCAATTGATGATTTTGGTACTGGTCATTCTTCTTTATCCCGGTTGCAAATGTTGCCACTCCATACTCTCAAAATTGATGGTTCTTTCATTAAACAATTGAGAAATGATGATAAGGTAGGTCATATTATTAAAGCGATTGTGACTTTGGGTCAAAGTCTAGGTTTAAGATTGACGGCTGAAGGTGTTGAAAGAGCAGAAGAAATAGATTTCTTGAGGTCAATTAATTGTGATTATGTCCAAGGATACTTTTACTATCGTCCCCTTTCTCCTCAGCAAGCAACTGAGGTACTCAAGAGCGAATCACAGAAAATTGCAGAAGGAAAACATACTATTTCTGAAATATAGTTATTAGCAATTTGTCATCTCAGGTGACACATTACTTTTGTTTTTCTACTAAATTGTCACAGGGACAAAGAAAAGTTATCACGTTGTTGAAAATAGTTGAAAAACTTGAAAGCTTACACGGTTGTAAAGCTCAAAGTGTTTTCCACTACTGCCTAGTTTATACAGCATTTTTCCTGTAATTGGAGTAGACAAGGGCAGGCAAGACTTGTCTGAGCTTGTCGTTTGAGCAGCGTGGCTTTAGCCATAGTATGCCCACCCCACAAAAGTTTTACTCTTTATGTCTGTACATCATTTGTCGGCAATATGCTATAAGTTTTCTCTAGTTAATGATGTTAGATTTGAAACCTGATGGGTTTCTTGTATTTAGCATATTGTCAATATCTCTCGGTATTTTCATTAAATAAAAATTATACCAAGTCCACACGCATTAATATAATAATTAACCTTATCTTCATATAAACAATGTATAAAAAAGCATAAGGAATGAAATAATAATTTTACACCGCTGATAGAAATAAAAACTAATTAGCTCTATGGAATTTGATTTATCAACAGGACTTTTATCTGTTCCTACCAGTAAATTAACGATTGATGAATATCCACCAGAAGTTAGTGATATACATAGTAATCGGGTTTATTTCTCTCTAGTTATCCCTACTTTTAAAGAACGGGATAACATCGAAAATATAGTAAAAATTTTAAGTGAGTTACTAGACAATTTTATACCTGATAATTATGAACTGATAGTAGTAGATGATGATAGTCCAGACCGAACTTGGGAAGTAGCACAATCTTTATTACCAGATTATCCTCAATTGCGAGTGATGCGAAGGCAACAAGAACGGGGCTTGTCTTCCGCAGTGATTCGGGGTTGGCAAGTGGCTAGAGGTGATGTTTTAGGTGTGATAGATGGAGATTTACAGCATCCACCAGAGGTACTTACACAATTATTAGAAAAAGTGCAGCAGGGGGCTGATTTAGCAGTAGCTAGTCGTCATGTCGATGGTGGTGGTGTAAGTAGCTGGAGTGTGGTCAGACGGTTTTTATCTCGTGGGGCCCAAGTATTGGGACTGATTATTTTGCCGGGGGTGTTGGGAAGAGTTTCTGACCCTATGAGTGGTTATTTTATGGTCAAGCGGAGTGCGATCGCTAATGTGACTCTCAATCCCGTTGGTTATAAAATCCTACTGGAAGTAATCGGCCGAGGCATGGTGAGGGAAATAGGGGAAGTTGGTTACGTTTTCCGAGAACGCACAGAGGGTGAGAGTAAGGTTACATGGAAGCAGTATGTAGATTATATCCGTCACTTGTTAAGGTTACGTCTAACTACTGGTAGAGTCGCCAAATTCCGCCAAAAAGTTAACTTTCCTCTGGGTAGATTCCTGCGTTTTGGTTTGGTGGGACTGAGTGGGGTATTTGTAGATATGGCAGTGTTTTATTTACTCAGTGACCCCGCAACCCTAGCTTTACCATTAACTCCCAGCAAATTTATTGCTGGAGAAGTAGCAGTTTTTAATAACTTCTTGTGGAATGATGCTTGGACTTTTGCTGATGTATCTATTAATCAGCGTGGATGGAGAAAAAGATTAAAACGTTTTCTCAAATTCAATGTTATTTGTTTGGCAGGACTGGTTTTAAACATCATCGTCTTAAATTTGGTCGTTAATTTCCTGATTCCTAACCCCTATATTGCTAATCTAATTGCCATTGCTGTAACTACAATTTGGAATTTCTGGGTTAATTTAAAATTGAGTTGGCGCGTTACTGATGTCAAGTAATTTGGAAATATTTTTATGATTGATTTGCCAGACATCATACAGCAGAAGGCAGAAGGCAGGAGGTGAAACATAGTTGCTGTTTGAGTTTTGGTTTTCAGTTTGTACCTCATTGATTTGCAATCTGCCGTATGAGAGCTGATTCGTAAAGAAAATCTTAAGGACACGCAATTCATTGCTGGGTATGGCTTTCGGAAGATAAATCCTTGATATGCTCAAATTTCTGAAACCCTTACCGTACAAAGATTTTACTTGAGTTTACAAATTAGCTCTGAGAGGGAAATTCAGTCAAATGAAATACATCAAACGTTATGTAAAGAAAAATCAACTCATTTTTGAACTCATTCTTGAAATTATTTTTGAGTTAATTTTCTTAATATTCTTATTTCTATTGGTACTCTATCTAGAGTATGAATTAGCGGTTTCTTTACTATGGCAATTTTACTTAGTGATGGCTGGTTTCTCACTCATATTACTCTTGCCAGCATACTTGCTATATCGGCGGAAACAAGTATTGTGGCTTTTCCTTGGTTTCAATATTAGTTTATTAGCTCTACACTTTGTGACTCTCAGTCCTGTAAAACCATTCACCAAGTTTTATCTGGACATTAAAAATGGGATGAAAATTGAGGAAGTGCAAGGCTTATTTAACTACCATTTTCCTAAAGAGGGAAGATTTCGTCAACCGGAATGGTCACTCAATGAGATGCGGGAAAATCTTAACTCTGATCAAAAAGGTGTTGTTATTATCTCTGACCAGAATTTAAATTACATTCTTGACCCAACTGATGGTCGTTACAATGCAGAAATATTAATTGTGTATTTCCAGAATGGCAAAGTGGTAGAAACCAAATATTTACCTGATTAATTCCTAGTTGTTGAATGCAGGTTAATTAGTTCATGAATTTGAAATACTCTTGATACGGAAATTAACCACGATTTTGGAGAAAGTTTAAGCCCAAAAACAAAGCTGCTACCGTTCCCGATACGGAAATTTTACCTTGTAAAATCTGATCTAAAACAGCATTTAGAGGAATTAATATTACTTCTATCTCTTCTGTAACATCTAAACACTGATTTCCAACTTTAACCACATTTTCCGCTAGAAATAAATGGATTAAATTCGTATCTTTGCTTGGTTTGTCGTGAATGGTGGCAATTTTAATCATATTTTCGGCTAAATAACCGGTTTCTTCTCTGAGTTCCCTAATTACGGCAGCTTCTGGACTTTCTTTCTGCGGATCAAAACTACCTGCTGGTAGTTCTATGAAAAAATCCCCTACTGCATGTCTGTATTGACGAACAAAAACTACTTCTTGATTGTTCGTAATTGGTAAAATGAGAGCAATATCAGGTTTAATATAAACAAAATAGTCATCAATGACTTGACCATTTGGTAATTCGATTTCATCTTGTCTGATTTGGCAAAAATGATGATTTAAAACCATCCGAGAATTTAAAATCTTCCATTTACTTAATTCAGTCATTAATGTAAAAATAGTATTTTCTAAGTTAGAATCTATAAGAATTTTAGTCAAAATATATGCAAATATATATAAAATTATTTACAGTTAATAAGCGATTTCCTTTAACTATTAGTCGAGGCACAACGGCACAGACGACTAATGTGTGGGTGACAATTAGCCATGATGGAATTGAAGGTTGGGGTGAAGGTTCACCTTTTGGTGTGGGCGATCGCAGACAATCAACGGATACAATCAAAGATAGTTTAGAGCAAGTAGCCCCTTTATTAACATCCTTCCATCCCTGGCAACGACAGGAAATAGACACTCTATTGATTCAGCAGCAAGTTCCTTCCGCAGCTAGGGCAGCTATTGATATGGCCCTCCATGATTGGTTTGGTAAGTATGTAGGGTTGCCTTTATGGCAAATTTGGGGCTTAAATCACAATGCCATTGTCCCTACTTCCGTCACCATCGGCATTAACTCTCCAGCAGGTGCGAGGCAAAGAACGCGGGACTGGTTAGACTTTATGGATGTGCGGCTGTTAAAGGTAAAATTGGGGTCTCCAGAAGGCATAAAAGCAGACCAGGAAATGTTGTTAGCGGTACGGGAGGAAGCACCAGAAACGGAATTATTTGTGGATGCTAATGGGGGATGGAGTTTAAATGATGCGATCGCTATGTGCCATTGGCTAGCAGATTTGGGTATAAAGTATGTAGAACAGCCATTACCACGGGGTGAGGAAGGACATTTGCCCACTCTCAAACAAAATTCTCCTTTGCCCATCTTCATCGACGAAAGTTGCTTTACCAGTACGGATATTCCTCGATTTGCTGACGCAATAGACGGTGTTAATATCAAGTTAATGAAATCAGGTGGCTTAACTGAAGCATTACGGATGGTGCATACAGCGAAAGCCCACGGTTTACAGGTGATGTTTGGCTGTTATTCTGATAGTTCTTTAGCTAATAGTGCTGCATCCCAACTAGCACCTTTAGCTGATTATTTAGACTTAGATAGCCACTTGAATTTAATTGATGATCCCTTTACAGGTGCAGTAGTGGCAGAGGGAAGGATTTTACCGCAAAATTTACCAGGTTTGGGGGTACAAAAAAGTGCGTTTGCCGCTTAATCAAAGAATTGCTATTCTCCTCCATGAAGGTTTAAGTGGAAGTCAAGGGAAAACAGGCTTATCAATTTTACGCTACAGTGAATCGCCGATTGTGGCGGTAATCGACCGTCAGGCTGTTGGTAAATCTATACCAGAATTAACTGGTATCAACCGAGATGTACCCATTGTCCCATCCTTGTCTGCTGCTTTAGTATATCAGCCAGAAGTCTTGGTGATTGGTATTGCTCCCAAAGGTGGTGCTGTTCCTGATGATTATTGGACAGACATCAAAGATGCCTTAAAAGCAGGAATGTCTTTAGTTAATGGTTTACACACACCTCTAGCTAGCATTCCAGAGTTGAATGCGCTGTTGAAACCAGGACAATTAATTTGGGATGTGCGGAAGGAACCCAGCAACATCGAAATCGCATCGGCAATGGCGCGAAATCTCCCCTGTCGGCGGGTGTTAACAGTGGGAACAGATATGGCCATAGGCAAAATGTCCACTAGCTTAGAATTAAATCGAGCCGGAAAATTGCGGGGTTTGCGGTCTAAATTTTTAGCTACTGGTCAAGCTGGTGTGATGTTAGAAGGAGATGGCATCGCTTTAGATGCGGTGCGGGTAGACTTTGCCGCTGGTGCAGTGGAACAGCTAGTTATGCGCTTCGGTCAACACTACGATATTTTACATATTGAGGGACAAGGTTCTTTATTACACCCCGGTTCAACTGCTACATTACCTTTGATTCGGGGTTCCCAGCCAACACACTTGATATTAGTGCATAAAGCAGGACAAACTCATAACCGTAATAACCCCCATATCCCCATTCCCCCCTTACCAGAAGTGATCAAACTGTATGAAGCTGTGGCAAGTGGGGGGGGTGCATTTGCACGAGTTCCTGTGGTGGGAATTGCTTTAAATACCAAAGATTTAGATAAATACCAAGCTGAAGATGCGATCGCTCAAACTATAGCTGAAACCAATCTACCTTGTACAGATCCCGTCCGTTTCGGTGCAGAAATCCTATTGGATGCTATTTTGCAAACCGTCTAAACTCAGCCAGAAAAATTTTTGCTGATTATCTTTATCCATAACTAACGTGATTCCATAACCGTTTCCCGTCAAAATGTGCAGCAAAAATCCTGTCAAGTGTGATCAATATAATATTACCAGTGGCAGAAATGCGATCGCACCTCTGCTTCTGGGATAAATTATCATTACTATGGCTAATTTACTTATGCTCTTCCAATAAAGCGTGATGGGAAACAATCGCTTTCATTTTCAAATTAGTCAACTCTATAATTGCATTAATTAATTCTTTCTGGTCTTTATCTAAATTCACTGCATCTAAAGCACTATCTAAATCCTTACCGGAGTGTAATTCGTGAGTTAGTTTTCTTCGTTGTGACAAATCTAAAACACCAGAGATGTCTCTATTTCGACGCTGACGTACAGCTTGAATTTCTTGGTGTTCTTGGGGAGTCAAGTCATCTTCAGAAAAAGTGAGGGTATGATGAGTATTTTTACTAGTTGTAGTAAAAATTTCACGCGGAGAGGGAAAAAATTGATTAGCTTCGGCAACGGGAACATTGAAAGAGAAGAATAAGCAAACAAAAACCAGTGCCAACGCCAACAGCCGTTTTGTCAATTGTATAACCATATTGATTACAACCTAAATCAGATTTGAGGCCAGGTTATCGTCAAGCCGTTCTAATTTTCCTATGTATGAGCCTTTATTTCACATCCATAGGATATTTCAATCTATTGAATATCCCTATTGACAAGTTAAAAGACAGGAAATAGGGAAAAAGCTGACTAACTACCCGTTGCCAATTGTCAGCTATCAGTCTGTCTCTATATTGGAGGTGAGAAGCAGTAGATAATGTTTTCTCTATAACTAAACTCAAGAATTGATAATAAAGAAAAATATATAACTCATATTAAAATTATATTCTTTTATATTTTCAGATTCGACGCTATCATCAAGGCTATTGCCAGAGGTAATAGTCATGAGTGAACAGCTTTTAGACAAAGAAGCAAATTTTACCGTTGTCCAAGATAGCGACATTGATTTAGAGTCAGCTTTTCGGGAATCTCATGTACAAGAAATTCTGGATAAATTAGACCAAGAATTGGTTGGTTTAAAATCCGTCAAAAACAAAATTAAAGAAATGGCAGCTTTGCTATTGGTTGACAGGATTCGTAAAAGTCTTGGTTTAACTGCGGGTGCACCTAGCTTACACATGACCTTTTTAGGGAACCCAGGCATGGGTAAAACCACAGTAGCAATGCGAATGGCGGAAATTCTCTATCGTTTGGAATATATCCGCAAAGAAAACGTCATGTTAGTTACACGAGACGATTTAGTTGGGCAAGGAATTGGACAAACAGCACCAAAAACTAGAGAAGTTTTAAATAATGCCATGGGTGGTGTTTTGTTAATTGATGAAGCCTACACATTATATCGTCCAGATCATCCAGGAGATTTTGGTTTAGAAGCAATAGAAATTATCATGCAAGTGATGGAAAACCAGCGTGATGATTTAGTTGTGATTCTCGCTGGTTATAAAGACCACATGGAAAGATTTTTCCATAGTAATCCTGGTATGAATTCCCGCATTGGTCTACATATTGAATTTAATGATTATGGCGTTGATAATTTGATGATTATCGCCCAAAGCATCTTAAAAGCTCAACATTATTGTTTTAGTCCAGATGCAGAAAAGGCTTTTCGAGAATATTTAATTCGTCGGAAAACAATGCCTCATTTTGCCAATGCGCGGAGTGTTCGCAACGCTATAGATAGGGCAAGATTGCGTCAAGCTAATCGACTATTGAGTAGTGGTAAACGTTTAAATAAGCAGGATTTAATCACCATTGAAGCCGCAGATATCCTTGCTAGTCGCGTGTTTAGAGAAGGGGTTCCTGATTGCGAACCAGAAAATTAAATATTTTGGCAAGACAGGAGTCATCGTACTGATAAATACGAATTACTGGTAGGGGTTTAGCATTGCTAAACCCTTATCCAAGCATGTCTATCATCATTAAATTTAGCTTTTTACAGCAGATTGCAAGTGTATGAGGTACAAACATGAATAATATCAGAAGTGTTGAATGTTAAGAAAAATGCGATAAAAACAGCCCAAAATATGTTAGATTTTGGGCGAAACATTAAAGTATATCTATTTGATAGTGATTATAAATTCATT
>NZ_JACJTT010000026.1 GCF_014698825.1 Richelia sinica FACHB-800 | reverse complement strand
TTTAACCAACTTATTAGTGCTATGAATGGCTTCAAACCCTTTTATTCCTCTGCATAATTTACTGTATTTACTGCTTGTTTATTTCGGAAAGTGACAGAAGAGGGGTATGTATTTGAACTAATAATTAATTAATAACTATGAAAGAAATGAGTTCTCAGTCAGAACTAGTCATTGAAGCAGGAAGAACAGAAAAACAATATTGGAAAGACCTTTGGCGTTATCGTGAATTATTTTACTTTTTAGCATGGCGAGATATTTTAGTTAGGTACAAACAAACTGCTATTGGGATAGCTTGGGCTTTAATTCGTCCCTTTTTGACAATGGTCGTATTTACAGTTGTATTTGGACAGTTGGCCAAGTTACCCTCAGAAGGAGCACCCTATCCTATCTTAGTGTTCTCAGCTATGTTACCTTGGCAGTTTTTTGCTAATTCTCTTTCTGAATGCAGCAATAGTCTGATTACAAATGCCAATTTAATTTCTAAAGTTTATTTTCCCCGTTTAGTAGTGCCTACCAGTGCCGTAGTTGTCAGCTTTGTTGATTTTCTGGTATCAGGAATGATTTTGCTGGCACTCATGGCTTGGTATAATTTTGTTCCTAGTTGGCGAATTTTGACGCTACCTTTATTTATTGGCATTGCCTTTGCTGCTTCAGTTGGTGCTGGTTTATGGTTAGCTTCCTTGAATGTCCAATATCGTGATTTTCGTTATATTGTCCCTTTTATCGTCCAATTTGGTTTGTATATTTCTCCAGTAGGGTTTAGTAGCAGCATTGTTCCGGAAAAATGGCGATTTATTTACTCTTTAAACCCCATGGTAGGGGTGATTGATGGTTTTCGCTGGGCTATTTTAGGTGGTGAATCACAGTTATATTTACCAGGGTTTTTACTATCTTTGGCATTAGTGGGATTACTCTTTGTGAGTGGGATTTGGTATTTTCGCAAGATGGAAAGGACTTTTGCAGATGTGATTTAAGTGGACAGATATAATTAAATATAAAGAGTTGCAAAGGTTTTATGTCTGAGTCATCTCTCTACGAAACAGATTTCTTAGCCTGGATAAATCAGCAGCAGTTAGCTTTAAGCAGTCGGGATATAACAGCATTAGACTGGGAAAATCTGGCAGAAGAATTGGATGCTATGGGTATTAGAGAAAAAAATGAGTTAAAAAACCGTTTGGTAGTTTTAATAGCTCATTTACTCAAGTGGCAACATCAGCCGGCAAAACGTTCCATCAGTTGGTTTACAACCATTGCCAACCAGAGAGATGACTTAAAAGATTTACTCGCAGAAAAACCAAGTCTAAACCAATATATACCAGATATTCTATCTAAAGCTTATCGTAATGCCCGACGCGAAGCATCAGCAGAAACAGGTTTAGCATTAGCTATTTTCCCAGAAACTTGTACTTATAATATAGAAGAGATATTAAATCATGAGTTTCTGTGTAACACTACAAATGATTTTGAGAGATCGCTGGAGGGGAAATAGTTGTTATGTATCAAACTAAACTACTCCGTCCACCTAGTCAAACCATGCTCACGATGTATGATTTACCTAGTTTCCAGAGTAAAGAGAGTTTAATAACTTTCAAATCCTATTATTAAGGTTTCAACAAAATATATATAAATATAATTGAGATAGGGAGACAGATGATAAATCTGAAAATAGATATCACTAAAGAAACACAAACATTTAAAACCTAACTGAGTAAGTAAAATGCAACCTGTAAAAGCAACTTCTCTGATTTATGAACAAGACTATACTGAGTGGTTAGATATTACTCGTAACCAACTGCAAAATCGTGATTTAGAAAACATTGACTGGGAACATTTAATTGAGGAAATAACATCATTGGGAAACGAACAAAGGCATAAAGTAGAAAGTTACTTATTAAGACTTTTAATTCATCTACTAATTTACGATTACTGGAAGTCAGAAAAAGATTGGTCAGGTAAGGGTTGGGAAAAAGAAATTGATAACTTTAGACTGGAATTAGATTTGCTGTTGGAGTCTAAAGTTCTTTATAATCATTGCCTGAAAGTCTTAGATAAGATTTATCTCAAAGCTAGAAGTAATGCTATTCGTAAATCTCAACTATCACCGGAAATATTTCCGGAAACTTGTCCTTATCCTTTAACAGAAATACTCAATCCTGAATGGTTGCCTTGATGAGATATGAAGTTGTTTAATAGTATTTAAATTTTAGAGATTATATTGTAAATTTATTTAAAATGTCAGATACAGTCATTCGAGTTGAAAATCTGGGTAAAAAATATATTATTGGACACCAGCAGCAGGAACGCTACACTGCTCTGCGGGATGTGATTACTAATAAAGTTAAATCTCTTGGTAGTCTGATTAATCCTAAAGCCAAACGTGAAAATTCTGCTTTTGAAGAATTTTGGGCGTTGAAAGATGTTTCGTTTGAAATCAAACAAGGTGATAGAGTCGGTATTATTGGTCGTAATGGAGCAGGTAAATCAACGCTGTTAAAAATCCTAAGCCGCATTACTGAACCCACCACAGGAAGCATCAAAATTAAGGGTAGGGTTGCCAGTTTATTAGAAGTGGGAACGGGTTTTCATCCAGAGTTAACTGGTAGGGAGAACATATTTCTCAATGGTGCGATTCTGGGAATGAGTAAAGCGGAGATTAAACGCAAGTTTGATGAAATTGTTGCTTTTGCTGAGGTAGAGAAGTTTTTAGATACTCCTGTAAAGCGTTATTCAAGTGGGATGTATGTGCGGTTGGCATTTGCGGTGGCGGCGCATTTAGAACCGGAGATTTTGATTGTGGATGAGGTTTTGGCCGTGGGGGATGCTCAGTTTCAGAAGAAGTGTTTGGGGAAGATGGAGGATGTGGGGAAAGAAGGAAGGACAGTTTTGTTTGTTAGCCATCAGATGGATATGATTAGAGCTTTATGTGATAAATGTTGTTTACTTAGTTCGGGTAAAATTATAGCCACGGGTGAACCTCAAAAAGTTATTGAAGATTATCAAGCTAATCTTTATCACTATGAGTCACAAGCATTTTTTGAGATTCCTGAAAATCCAGAAATAGGCTTGCAAGTTATTAAAGGAAAAATTATTGACTCACAAGGTAATTTACAGAGTATTTTTGATGTCTTTGATGAAATTATTTTTGAATTCTATTATATAGTTTTTAAGCCAAGAGAAGGTTTATTAGTTAATTTTGAGATCAAAAGAAATTCAACAACATTGTTATTATCCTTTGATACTGATGCCGACTCTGCTAAATTAAATACAAGAGAAAAAGGTATATATAAAAGTACAGTTAAACTACCTTGTCCTTTACTTAAGTCGGGGAAATATTCTTTATCAATAAAAACAGGAATAGCTAATTTAGCTGTTTTCCAACAGTTAGATGATATCTTAAATTTTGAAGTTGATTTGGTTTCTCAAGATTCTTCATTATTAAGCTATGCAGATAAAAGACCCGGTTTAATTGCAGTCCCATTACATTGGAATACAGAACAAATTAGTCCATCATTAAATTATTAAAGGAAATTAGAGGTTTAGTATGAGTTTAGATGATTACAATTATATTCAAGTCCCTATTTTTGAATTAGATCAAAACGGAACAGTTAAACCCAACTGTATTTTTCATCGTTCTATAGATAAACTTCACAGTCGTTGTATCGAATATCCTTTCGCTGCTTCTGAATTAGGAGATGCTAATTGTATTTTAGATGTAGGTAGTGTTAAATCAAATTCAATTTGGATTTCTTGGTTAGAAAATTTACCAATAGAAGTTCATGGAACAGATTATGATGCTCCTTTTCAACCTTTTAAAAATATTAAATTTCATCCAGGAGATATTAGGAATTTACCGATAGCTGATAACACTTTTGATAAAATTATGGCGGTATCTGTAATTGAACATATTGGTTTAGCATCTTGTCAGGTTATAGATGAAAATAATCCACAAGAAGATTTAGATGGTGATCTAAAAGCAGTTAAAGAATTAGCAAGATTGCTTAAACCAAATGGTGAATTGATTATGACACTTCCTTTTGGGATAAGAGATGAATTAATCTTAGGAAATGAAGCAAGAAATTATACTATTAATTCAATTAAAAAGTTTGAACAAATTTTAACTCCTGTTAAATTAGAATATTTCGAGTATCAAAGTATTTATACAGATACCCTTTATGAAGAATTTACAAATGCAAAAAATACAAGTATTTATAATCTAATTTATCAAAGAATTAAGTCAAAAATTCAAAATGTTTTTGATCGTCAAAGATATGTACAAGAAAATCAAATAAGCGGTAAACAACCTACTGAAGAAGAAAAATTAATTGGTCATATAACTTGGCGCAAAGTCCCATTAGAAGAAGCAAAAGCAATACACAATAGTCACACAGAAGGTGTACTATGTGGAGTATGGAGGAAAACCAAACTTGGAAATTAGTTTACTATGTTATTGACTGAATCAGTTATTTTTTAATAAAAAACTAATCTAAAATTGATTAAATAACATTTAATTATAATGGAGCAACTTACTAATGGATGAGCTAAATTTGTTAATTGATTATCATTATAATAGTAAATTTCCTGTTTTGGTTGATGTTGGCGCTCATCATGGCTGCGTTTCATCGACATTTGCTAAAAAAGGATGGAAAGTTATTGCTTTTGAACCAGAAAACCAAAATAGAGAAGCATTTATTCAAAATCTAATTAATTTTGAAAATGTTACTTGTATTCCCAAAGCTGTATCAGATGTAACGGGCGCAAAAGTTCCCTTTTATGTCAGTGATGAACATTATGGCATTCATTCACTAACATCTTGGCATAAAACTCATAAACTTGCCTATGAAGTAGAAACAGTAAGGTTAGATGATGTCCTAATAGAACTACAAATAGCCTCTGTCACTTTGCTAAAAATTGATATAGAGGGGGCTGATTTTTTGGCATTGAAGAGTTTTGACTTTGTAAAATATCAACCTGAACTTATAATGACCGAGTTTATGGATGAAAGAACTAAGCCCAGTTTTGGTTATACTCATCACGATGTTGTTTGTTATATGAAAGACTATGGATATACTGCATTTGTGTCGGAATGGGAAGATATAAAAGAGTATGGTAGAGAAGGGGTGGCCACTCCACCTCATTTATGGATTCAATGTGTTCCCTATCCCTTAGATCATGAACCAGCTTGGGGAAACTTAATTTTTGTTCCTAATTCAGATCAAGAGAAATTTTCTATAACTCTTGAGAAATACCTAAAACAATTAAAAAAAGCGGAACAACAAGCTGATCTTAGAAACTTGGCCAAAAAAATTCCCGGAGCTAAACAATTATACAATTTAGTCAAATCAGTAATCCTTGACAAACAATAAAATGCCTACAATATCAATTATTATTCGTTGTTACAATGAAGAAGAACATATTGGGCGGTTATTGAGTGGTATCATTCAACAAACTATTAAGGATGTAGAAATCATTGTAGTTGATTCGGGTTCAACAGATGCAACCATGCAACCATTTCCATAGAAGCAGTTTTAAAAGTAAATCAAATGGCTATAGATAATTTAGTCAGAGATTTAAAACAAGCTACTATAGGGGACAAAAAATGACAAAAGTGGCTTTAATTACAGGAGTAGCTGGTGGTATTGGTAAAGCCACAGCAGAACTGTTTCAGGCTAAAGGCTGGTGTACCATAGGAGTAGATCGTGAACTTGACTTGAAACTTGACAGTATAAGTCATTATATTTGTGCAGATATCTCCGATGATCAAGCAGTGGCTCAAATTGTTGAGGAAGTACATCAAAAAGAGGGACAATTAGATACCCTAATTAATAACGCTGCTATTTCAATTTGTAAGCCAGTCTTAGAAACGGAAATAGGAGAATGGGATTCAATTATGTCAATTAACCTTCGTTCTGCTTTTTTATTATCTCAATCAGCCTATCCTTTGCTCCGAAAGACTCAAGGAAGTATGGTTAATGTTAGCTCAGTTCATGCGATCGTAACTTCAGTTAATATTGCTGCTTATGCAGCTAGTAAAGGAGGATTAGTTGCTTTCACCCGTGCTTTACCCATAGAATGGGCTAAAGATAAAATAAGAGTTAATGCCATTTTGCCAGGAGCGGTAGATACTGCCATGCTGGATGCAGGTTTAATGAGAGGACATCTTTCGGGAGCAAACCTCAATCAATTGAAACAAAACTTAGCCCAAAAAACTGTAATAGGAAAGATTGGTAAACCTCAAGAAATTGCTCAAGCAATCCTATTTTTAGCTGATAATAATCAATCTTCTTTCATGACAGGTCAATCAATCGTTGTTGATGGTTGATCTACCGCCAGACTTAGCACAGAATGAGAATCAACAAAATGCTGATTAATTCCTTAAAAACAGCCCTTAAACCCATAAAAAATGATATTGATGCTTACTTGAAATATTACGATAATAAAATTTACCAACAATGGTATTTTAGATTTGGAAAAAAAATAGCCGAATTCAAAGATATTCATAAAGGAGAAAGCTGCTTTATTATAGGTAACGGTCCATCTTTAAACAATATGGATCTGTCTCCTCTGAAAAATTATCACACCTTTGGGTTAAATAAAATTTATTTAATGTTTGATAAAGTTGATCTCAATCTCAGTTATCATGTTGCAGTTAACCCTTTAGTGATAGAACAAAGCGTCTCAGAATTTGAAGCTTTACAATGTCCATCTTTCTTATCCTATATACCTGCACGTACATCAATCCGTCCTCTTGACCACATTTATTATATTCTAACTGGAGGTTCATATAAATTTAGTTCTAATCCTCTAGAAATAATTTGTGAAGGTCACACCGTTACTTATGTGGCTATGCAAATAGCATTTTATATGGGCTTTAGCAAAGTTTTTTTGATTGGAGTAGATCACAATTTTATAGCTAAAGGTCAACCTAATGAACAACAGATTTTACAAGGAGAAGACCCTAACCATTTTGCTCCTAATTATTTTTGTAATCAACAATGGCATCTTCCTGACCTAGAAGCATCCGAGCTTTCCTATCATCTTGCTAAATTTCATTATAATAGAGCTAATCGTCAAATTTATGATGCTACAGTCAATGGTAAATTAAAAATATTTACAAAAATTTCCTATGAAGAAGCTTTAAGTCTATATTCTCCTAAATTGTAGTTCTATGATTATGGAATTTTATAAGATAATAATTTACGCGAAAAAATGAGTAAAAATTGTCGAGAAATTGCGATAAAAGGGGAGCATCCCAAATGTGTAAATTTATTTTTTGCTTGAGTTCAAGACGTGAAATGAACGAACCACGAAGGAGCGAAGGACACGTTCGCGTAGCGTGCCGAAGGCATAGGTAAGAAGGAAGAAGAGAGTTTTTGGTGTTGCTGCGGTTATTTTTGCGAAATCGGGATGCTCCCAATAAAAGAATATTCTTTAGAATTACAAGCAAAGAGATATTGAATTATGTCAAGCAATTTGGGCAAAAACACAAGCTCTAATTAAGTCAAAAATTATGACTTGATTAACATAACAATTTTTAACAAAAAATAATAAAAAATCTTACATGGCAAACTATCTTATGCTTATGCGTTGCCCTACATTAAGTGAACTTCCACCACCCCCACCAGGAAAAACAGGCTGGCCTTGGACAGAGCAGACAGAAACATTGCCTGAAAAAATGCCAAATGGCTCTGATTGGCCTCGTATTAGTATTGTAACTCCTAGTTATAACCAAGGAATGTTTATAGAAAAAACAATTCGTTCAGTTTTACTTCAAGGCTATCCTAATCTTGAATACATTATTATTGATGGTGCTTCTACAGATATTTCAGTTGAAATTATCAAAAAGTATGAGCCTTGGCTGTCTTATTGGATAAGTGAACCAGATAATGGTCAGAGCGAAGCAATCAATAAAGGTTTTGCCAAGACTAATGGAGAAATATTAGCTTGGTTAAATAGTGATGATTATTATCTACCAAATGCTTTCATGATATCTGGAGCTTTTCCCTGGAAATATGGTATTGGGGCTATAGTGGGTATTGGACATACAGTTGATATACATGACAGAATATTATGTACCCTTAAACCTAAAGAAACGAATTTTCAGGCTTTTTTAGATTGGATGAGTTACTCCAACTTTTTACAGCCTTCCTGCTTCATCAATAGAAAAGCTTGGCTAGATTGTGGTCCACTGGATACTAGTCTTGATTATTGCATGGATTTGAAATTATGGCTTGAAATAAGTCAGAGATACTCCTTGGAATCAGTCAACTACGTACTTTCTTGCGCGTTGGCTCATGATGCCAGCAAAACGGTAGGACAGGGAGTATACAGTAGGGCAGAAACAATACTACTTATCTCCAAATATGGTGCCGAGGATATAGCAAAGAGGGAGCTATATTCTTTGGTAGATTCTGTGAAAAAATATGATTTATTGAGAAACCGCCTAGAAAAATTACCGTTTTTTAAGTCTTTTGTATCTCCTCTATATCGGAAATTACTTCAAAGATAAGTAAATAATTAATATCTTATTTGTCTGCCTTAGATTTATGAAGACAAACACTTAAAGGTGCCCTTAATGGGTGATATTACTATTTCTAATATTGGTCTTTTTTGGCTCTCCCGGAGTGGGTATGCCAAGTTTATAAAAAATAATGATTGAAAATATTGTGAACAAGGATTCCATGAATATAAAACAGCAGGTTTTGATAAAAACAAATTTTTACTTTATTGAATCTCTTGTTACATAATGAATTCAAACAAGCATTAGTATTACAGCGTTTTTCAGGTGTATGAGGTACACAGGTAAAAGCGAATCCCATTTCCCCTGAGAATAAACTGTACCTCATTTAGTTGCAATCTACTGTAAGTTTTCATATCTAGTCTAAGAGAGCTTCTTTTTCTAAGACAAATGGTCAAATTCAATATAATTCAAATTACCGAAAAATTGCCACCCAGTCTTCATGGGATTGGTGATTACGCATTTAAAATTGCTTGTAACATCAAAAATAAATATGACATAAATAGCTTTTTTATAGTTTTTGATGATTGTAATAAAGATACTGATCAAAACGATGATAATAATATTTGTAATATCTATTCTTTACAGAAACTCGATAGTAATTTATCCGATACGTTAATACAAGTTTTACAAAAGCTTAACAATAGTAAAAATATAGTGATTTTACATTATGATAAAGGGTTTTATGACACTTATATAGATAAAGAAGGATTTGAAAAATATTATTTTACTAAGCATCTTCGTAAATTCATAAATTTATTTAATAAAAATAAAGATGATGGAACAAAGTTAATAATAGTATTTCATGAATTTTTCCCACCTATTGTTGAGCGTAGACGAGACTACATATTGAGGCCAATACAAAATTTCTTAATGAAGAAAGTTATTAAAAGTGCTGATGCAGCAATATGTAGTAATCCAGTTGTTGAAAGGCAACTAAAGAGTTTAGTTCCATCTCTAAAAATATTTACATATCCAGTTTTCTCAAATATCTGTGAACCTACAAATCTTGCTAGTAAACAAGAAAATTCATGGGTAATTTTTGGCTCAACTGACAATTTGAAAAAAACATTGCATAAGTTTATTGAACAAATACCTATACTAAAGTCAAAACTATCGATTGATACAGTTAATATTATAGGCGGAAAGTTTGATCCCTATATTCTAAATCTTGTAAATAAACTTAAAGCTGATGTTCCTATTGTCAACTACTTACCTGGTATTTCAAATCAAGAAGCAAGCTACATTTTTAGTATTTCTAGATTCTGTTATATGTACTATTTTACCCGAAATTTATTAGCTGATTCATCACTAATTTTTAAGTCTGGAGTTTTTGCAACAGCTTGCTCTCATGGAACAATTCCTGTGTTTGGTAATCCAGGTATGGAATATGCTATTGGAGTTTTTAACCATCCAGGTTTTGTCTTCATTAAAGATGATAAATTTTCCTCTTCAAATGCTGATCAATTATTAGATGTATATGACATAGCATTTAAAGTATTTAGATGGTATCAAGAATATGCACATTCATCAAGAGCGACAGATATATTTTTTAGCGTTATGGAAAATATTCTCAAAGATTCATAGTTGAAATTTTCATATTTTACCAATATTAATTTAGAATTTTTGTTTGTTTAGTGAAAATAATTAACAATTTTTGTTTGTTTAGTGAAAATAATTAACTATGAAATTTTACGCTTTACTTCCTGTCCGTGATGAAGCGGATATTATTAGACAGTGTTTACAACATCTTCTCCAATGGGTGGATACTGTATATGTTTTCGATACTGGTAGTGTTGATGATTCTTGGGAAATTGTTTTAGATATAGCTTCTCAAGATCAGCGCGTTAAACCAATTCGTAAAGAACCTGTATATTTTTCTGAAACTAAATTACGTGGCTATATGTTTCATATAGCCCGTGAGGAAATGCGAGATGGTGATTGGTTTTTAAGAGTTGATGCTGATGAGTTTCACCACATTCCACCCCCAGAGTTTGTCAAAACCTATTTGCGTCCCTATGAAACAATTGTTTATCATCAATATTATGATTTCCAATTGACCGAAAAAGAATTAGCAGCTTGGCAACGAGGTGAAGAAACTATCCATGACCGTCAGAGTTCAATAGCGGAACGTCGCCGTTATTTTACACCTAGTTACTACAGTGAACCACGTTTATGTCGCTATCGCAGTACCATGAAATGGCCTGAAACCTGCTCTTTTCCCATTAATGCAGGTTTTGTTGCTAAAGAAAGACTACCAATTCGACATTATCCCCATCGTGATCCTGTTCAACTAGAGCGGCGCTATCGGTTGCGAGCAATTATGATGGCTGATGCAACAAACCGTAAAAATTGGTCAAGGCCAGAAGAACATCATTGGTCAGAAACAAATTGGCGTAAATTTGTTGTGAGCAACGACAACCCTGAATTGCAATACTGGAAACCAGGTACAGAGTTACCGCGCTACCAGTTTACTAATCACTTGAAACCAGCACATATTCGGTTGGTACAGCGATTAGTTCATGCTTCTCTACTGCCAATTCTAGACTTGACTCGTCCCGGATTCTCTAATCATACTCAACCACAACCAATTTCAGAAGAAATTAATCAGTTACTTATAAAAGAATTAAGCGCAGATTTAAAACTTAAGTCTTGAAATTAAATGCACAGGCGTAGGGATAATTAATCGAGGTATCGAAATGTGTGTTTAATTAAAATTGAGTAATTATGAAAAAAAAGCTTAAAGTATATCTTGCCTGCACAGGCGTAGGGATAATTAATCGAGGTATCGAAACATTTGCCCGTGAATGTTTTGATGGACTACATGGTACTGAAGGATTACAAATTGAACTATTTAAAGGTGCAGGAGAGGAAAAAACAGATGAACAACGATTGTGGAATGTGCCACGCAATGGAAAGATAGCACAATTATTAGGTAAGTTGATCAAGCGCAACGGCTATGTAGTTGAACAATTATCTTCTTTCCTGCCTTTTGTCTACCAAATTAAAAAGGGCAAACCAGATATTATCTTCTACAGTGATTCTAACCTTGGGTTTCAACTCTACTGGTGGCGTAAGCAAATTGGTGTGCCTTATCGGTTGATTTTTTCTAATGGAGGTCCTTGTCATCCACCGTTTAGTAGAACAGACTATGTTCAGCAGGTAGCCCCATTTTACTTGGAGCAAGCTTTAAAAGCAGGAGAGTCACCTTCAAAACATTTTCTTGTTCCTTACGGTATTAATGTGCCACAGGGAAATCCTTTGCTCAATCAGAATGAAAGACAAAATCTTAAGCAAAGGTTAGGGTTGCCAATTGATCGCCCAATTATTATTAGTGTAGGTTGGATTAGTGCTACCCATAAGCGTATGGATTATGTAGTGGATGAAGTAGCAGCCTTGCCTGAACCACGCCCCTATTTGGTGATGTTGGGACATATAAATGAAGATAGTCAGACTATTATTAATCAAGCCACATTGCGTCTAGGAAAGGAAGGATTTACTGCCCTTTCTGTGCCGTATGAACAGGTGAGTCAATATTATCAAGTATCTGACATATTTGTGCTTGGGTCACTACAGGAGGGGTTCGGGCGAGTTTATTTAGAGGCACTGATTCACGGATTGCCTTGTATTGTCCATGACCACCCTGTAATGCGTTATGTACTGGGTTCTGAGGGAACATTTGCTGACTTATCTAAACCTAGTGCAATGACTCAAGCGATCGCTCAAATCTTACAACAACCACAATCACCACAAGCAATAATTCATCGACGTGAGTATGTTCGGAAACGTTTTAGTTGGAAAAATTTGATTCCAGCCTATATGGATATGTTCCACTCTTGTCTCTAAAAGCAGTTGGCAAGACTGAGAAATCATATCAGCCATCATCCAAGCAGCTATTTAAATTAGAAATATAAGTTTTTGATGATGAATACAGATGTTAAATTCTCCCACAATTTCGGTCATAATTCCAACATATAAGCGAATTGATAAACTAGAAACTTGTCTCCAAGAAATTCTTGCCTGTGATCCCCTCCCATCAGAAATTATCATTCATATTGATGCAGGTGATTCCGAAACAGAATCTTTTCTTACCGCTAAAAGTTATCCCCTTGTTCGTTGGTTCAGCAGCGCCATCACCCAAGGTCCGGGTGGAGGTAGGAATAAGTTGATCAAGCAAGCAAAGTCCCCGATTCTTGCATCTTTTGATGATGACTCTTGGCCTTTGGATAAAAATTACTTTGCCACAGCTATAGAACTTTTTTCTCTTTATCCTCAAGCATCTGTAATTCTTGCCCAAGAGATACGTCCTAGTGTATCACCACAGCCTGATAAAAGTAATATAGATAACAGTTATGTAGAAGAAGCTAACTGTTTTCAAAACTGTGCCTGTGTAATTCGTCGAGAGGCTTTCTTACAAACCCGTGGCTATTTACCTCTGCGCTATGCTTACGGCATGGAAGAAGCTGATGTTGCTCTACAACTTCTAGAACTTGATTGGCAAATACTAGAATCGTTTAATTTGCGCGTATTTCACGATACAGCCTTAGAGCATCATAACAATCCATCAGTTAACGCAGCGCATATTGCTAATACAGCCCTGTTAGCTTATTTGCGTTATCCAATTACTTATTGGCCTTTGGGAATACTTCAGGTCTTTAACAGAATGCGATATGCAGCTAGTGTAGGAAGATGGAACGGCATCAGCCGAGGGTTATGGGAAATACCAGGTCTATTGTCACGCTATCGTGATCAGCGTGATCCAGTGAAGGTTCAGACACTAGAATTAAGCCGCAAATTAGCATCTAAGTCATGAAGAAAAATTATAGTAATTGGATTTGCTGCCAAATTGGTGCAAGAGAACACTATGCAATTCCCAGAGCGTTAAATGAGCAGGAAAAATTAGCTTACCTAATCACTGATGCTTGGGTTTCTCCTTCCTCTCCTTTCACGATTTTCCCGATAACGGGATTCAGAGAACGTTTTCATCCTGATTTGGCTCAGGTAAAAGTCTACAGTTTTAACAGTTCTCTAATTGCTTTTGAAGCTACTCAAAAGGTTAAAAATAATTTCGGTTGGGAAAGAATTATTGCCCGGAACCATTGGTTTCAAAAACAAGCCATTAATAAACTTGTAAAGTTAAATTCCAAGTTAACTAATTCTCCAATTTTATTCTCCTATAGCTACGCTGCATTAGAATTATTTAGATTTGCTAAAAAGCAAGGTTGGTACACTGTTCTAGGTCAAATTGACCCTGGTTTATGGGAAGAAAAAGTTGTTATTCAAGAGCATGAAAAATATCCCCAGTATGCTAAAAAATGGCAAACTGCGCCCCTAGAATATTGGCAAATATGGGAAGAGGAATGTAAGTTGGCTGATGCTATTGTGGTAAATTCTCATTGGTCACGTCAACTGCTTGAAAAATCAGGAGTTTCACCAAACAAACTCCAAGTAGTACCTCTGGTTTATACTCCGCCAGAAAAAGCAAAAAACTTTATCCGAACTTATCCAACATCTTACAATCAGGAGCGACCGTTGCGTGTTTTATTTCTGGGGCAAGTAATTTTAAGAAAAGGAATTGCATCTGTATTAGAATCTATCAAGCTTCTAGAAGGATTGCCAATTGAATTTTGGATTGTAGGCTCTCAACAAATTGAAATTACGTCATACTTCCAAAGCCATACTCAAGTTCGTTGGGTAGGTCATGTAAACCGCAGTGAAGCCGCTAAATATTACCAGCTTGCTGATATTTTTCTTTTTCCTACTCTCTCCGACGGATTTGGGATAACTCAACTAGAAGCACAAACTTGGCAATTACCAATTATCGCTTCTCGTAATTGTGGTGAGGTAGTTGTAGACGGTGTAAATGGTTGGATATTGCCTGAAGTCAGCGGTGAAGCGATCGCAAATCTCTTAAGAATCTGTCTTGATCATCCTGAAAAACTCACAGTTTTATCAAAAAATTCCCAAATTACTAACAAATTCACACTCGCAACTCTGGCAGAACACCTTCTTAACCTTTAACCATGCCCGTAAATCTCGAAATTCCTTTTAGTTATTACATTGCAGCTGCTATATTATTCTGTTTCTCTGTAGAGGCAGTAAGTAAGATATCCAAGCATTGGGCAATACCCTCCTTGATTATCTACCTAACCACAGGAATGTGGTACTTTACAGAGGTATTCTATACCCCTGAACGACTGACTATTTTTGAACCCCATATTTTAGAGCAAGGATACTATCAAGTCTGCATTTTCTTAATTGTGTTCCGTTGCTTACTGCCCTACTGTACCAGTAGTATAGTCAGATATCCATCTAAAGTCACAGCGTTCAATTGGTTTACGTTAAATCCTCATCAACTGCTGAAAATTTTATTATTTTTCTGGATATTTTTATTCATTTATGGTGTGAGCCGCTTGGACTGGAATTTTTTGCAAGCTTTATTCCCTCAAGGTGGACGTTGGTCTGCAAAACTTTGGGCTCGCGGTGCTGTAGGAGAAGGAAGTGACTTTATTATTTCTGCTGCTGGATACATATACTCCTTAGTATGTGCAATGTTTGGGGTTTTGATTTTCTTTCAACGTCAACGCCAAGCTAAAATTATTAATTTAATCATGATTATTATCAGCTGGCCTTCTTTTTTACTTTCCGGTACAAGAAACACCTTTCTCGCTGTATCTGTGCCAGCCTATATGACATATATTTTTACTTCTCGTCACAAGTGGTGGGTGAAAGCAGGAATTTCAGTCGGAATATTTTTTGTTTTTAACTACCTGATGTTAATCATAATTAACTTTCGTGACTCAGGTATTCTAGCTTATTTTGAAGGTAATGCTACTATAAATCCTGAAGTTAAGCATAACGGGTTAAACATGGCTGAGGAGTTATTTTATATCAATAATTTTTACGAACAAAAACAGTTAACTTTACAGTATGGATTAGATTACTGGGCTGAAGCCATGAATATTATACCCAGATTTATCTTGCCAGATAAACCATTGATAGGATACGAATACAATGCTCTGCGAGCGCCTGCTAGTGGCATTAACGCAACAATCGCCGCTGGGTTTATTGGGCGTGGAGTCATGAATTTCGGTCCTTGCTTGGGACCAATTGCACCTGCTATTTTACTAGGAGTGTGGGCTGGTTTTCTAGCACGTCTTTGGACTCAGAGAGTATCAATATTACGCCTTGCACTTTTCTTAGTTGGTTTGGGAATTACACCAAACTTAGGGCGGGATATTACACTACTTGTGCTTTGGCCTATGATTTTTGGCTATGTTATTGTCCGCTATTTAGAACGCCTTGAGCGTCGCCGATTACTTAAAAAATTTGCCACTCAGTCTTATTATTTTGACAATGAATCACACTCATAATGACCTTAAAATAGCAATTTTATTTGCTAATTATGGACCTTATCATCTTGCTAGACTGAAGGCAGCTTATCAAGCTTATTCTTCTCAAAGATCAACTGTAGTTGGCATTGAACTAGCTCGTTGTGAAGAAGAGTATCCTTGGCAAACTCAAGCTGAACAATTTCCCTGTGAACTGATTTCAGTAATTAATGACTGTCCGCTGGAAAAGGCAAAGTTTAGCCAATTATTGGCTAAATTAATCTCTATTTTAAATCAAACCTCACCAGAAGTTGTAGCAATTTCTGGTTATGCTCGTCCATCTATGCTTGCTGCACTATTGTGGTGTCTCTGGAACCGCAAACCAGCTATTCTTTTCTCTGAAACTACAGAGTATGATGAACCACGCTCTTGGTGGAAAGAAAAAATAAAAAGTTTGCTGGTTAAACTCTACAAAGCTGCTTTAGTAGGAGGGCAACCACATAAGCGTTACCTAGTCAAATTAGGAATGCCCTCAGATGCTATTTTTCTGGGTTATGACATTGTTGGTAATCATGTTTTTCACCCTCATCAGATTAAATTCTTATCTTGTCCATTAGATAAACCATTCTTTTTAGCTATTAATAGATTTGTTGAGAAAAAAAATTTACCATTTCTACTTTCAGCGTATGCTAAGTATCGTCAAACAGTAGATGCTAATGCCTGGGATTTAGTTATTTGTGGTGATGGTGAATTACGTTTACAACTAGAAGAGCAAATTACCACACAGGGTATCAAGGATTATGTTCATCTTCCTGGATTTCTGCAACAGGAGCAACTTTTACCTTACTTTGCCCATGCTAAGTGTTTCATTCATGCCAGTATTCAGGAACAGTGGGGATTAGTGGTAAATGAAGCAATGGCAGCAGGTTTACCAGTATTGGTTTCGAATCGCTGTGGATGTTTTGAAGATTTGGTGATTGAGGGAGTCAACGGTTTTGGTTTTGACCCAGAAAATCCTCAAGAGCTAACTGATTTGATGCTGAAAATTAGTTCAGGAAAAATTGACTTGAAGAAAATGAGCCACGCTTCTCTAGAGCATATTCAAAAATATTCTCCTCACTATTTTTCTCAAGGATTAGTGCAAGCAGTGAAATATGCTTTAGTACATTGTTAAATATAAACAAATATGAAAGTTTTAATGGTTATCCCTGCATTGGGAAATGTCTATGGTGGTACAACAAAAATTGTACTTGAGTTGGCAGAAGCTGTTGGTAAATTAGGTATCAGTGTTGATATAGTTGCTACGAATGCAAATGGTTTGACTCAGCTAGATTTGCCATTACATCAATGGATAATAAAAGATTATTATCGTGTGCAGTATTTTCCCTATTTGGATGTACTAGATTACAAGTTTAGTTTGTCCATGAGTAAATGGTTATTTAAGAATGTGCCTAATTACGATATAGTACATACTAATGCGATATTTTCCTATCCAGTTCTAGCAGCTCATTGGGCTTGTCAATGTCATAAAGTTCCATATATTGCAACTCCTCACGGTATGATGGAGCCTTGGGCATTAGCTTATAAAGCTTGGAAGAAAAAACTTTACTTTACTTTTTTGGAAAAGCCATCACTACAAAAAGCCAATGCTCTGCAAATGACAGCTTCTACAGAAGCTATGCACATCAAAAGTCTTGGCTTAAAAAATCCCTTAGTTTTTGTACCTAATGGTATTCATAGTGCAGACTTTCTCTCTCTCCCTAACCCAGATATTTTTTATCAGCAGTTTCCTGAGACTCGTAATCAAATACTAATTATATTTTTAGGACGCATTGATCCCAAAAAAGGATTGGATTTATTAGCTCCTGCTTTTGCTAAAGCGCATAAAAAATTCCCTGAAACTCACCTGATTGTTGCTGGTCCGGACAATACAGGATTTTTACCTACAGCTGAAAATTACTTTACTGAAGCAGGCTGTAGAAATGCTGTTACCTTTACGGGAATGGTCACAGGTGATATAAAGTATGCAGCTTTAGCAGCAGCTAACATTTATGTTGCTCCTTCCTATTCCGAGGGTTTTAGTATGTCAGTCTTGGAAGGAATGGCTGCTGGTTTACCCTGTGTCATCACCACTGGCTGTAATTTCCCTGAAGCTGCTGCGGCTGAGGTTGCCAGCGTGGTTGATATTAATGCTGATGATATAGCTGATGCGTTAATTCAACTTTTACAAGATACTGATGAAGCTAAAAAAATGGGCGATCGCGCTCGTGAGTTTATCCTCGAAAATTATACATGGGATAGGGTAGCATCAAAAATGGTATCACTGTATAAAGACATTATTAATGGTACTCCTATAAAGTGATACTTAATCACTCAAATTACTTACATTGTTATATAAACCAAAATCGAATGAAATTATAACTTATCAAGAATACGAATATTTTTATAGTGATGCGAAACTCGGACACCATCATGCTTATCTTACTAAACCTCTTTTAGATATGATTTCTGAATTTGCTACTCTTCGTGGAGATAAAGAACCTCTTCGGATTTTAGATATTGGTTGTGGTAATGGCAGTTTGACTAATGTAATTCCACAAAATGGATATGAAGTGATTGGGCTTGAGGAATCGGAATCCGGTGTTAAGTTTGCAAATCAATCTTTTCCCAATTGTAGTTTTATACAAGGAAGTATTTACAATATCCCCTATCCAGAATTAGGAAATAAGTTTGATGTGGTTATTGCCTGTGAAGTGATCGAGCATCTATATTATCCAAAAGAATTAGTTAGAAATGTAAAAAAATGTCTCAAGCCAAATGGAGTTTTAATCATTACTACACCATATAATGGCTATTTAAAAAATTTGATTATTGCCGCTATAGGTAAAATGGATCAACATTTGACAACTTTGTGGGATGGAGGTCATATTAAGTTTTTCTCAGTAGCAACCATGACCACTTTACTCAAATCAGAAAATTATACCAATATCAAGTTTAGGTTTGCAGGTAGATTTCCTTATCTTTGGAAATCAATGTTATGTGCTAGCAATCCATTATCAATAAAATAATTATTTTAAAATACATTTAAATAAATATTTTTAAAAAATGCTAGAAGAAATTACCCCACTTATTCTTACCTATAATGAAGCACTTAACATAAAGCGTACTTTAGAAAAACTTGTATGGGCAAAAAGAATAGTTGTCATTGATAGTTACAGTACAGATGAAACATTAGAAATAGTGTCTTACTACCCTCAAGTAGAACTATTTCCAAGAAAATTTGATACCCATGCTAATCAATGGAATTATGGGTTAGAACAAGTGAAAACAGAATGGGCTTTATCCTTGGATGCTGATTATGTCCTCACAGATGAACTGATTAATAAAATTAATACTTTATCTCTAGATATTAGTATTGATGGCTACTTTGTTAAATTTAAATATTGTGTATTTGGTAAGCCTTTACGTGGGACTATACTCCCACCCCGTGAGGTACTATTTCGCAAAGATAAAGCCATATATATTGATGATGGTCATACTCAACTACTAAAAAATCAGGGATCTTCTGTTCAACTATCTGCTTACATTCATCATGATGATCGCAAACCTTTGAGTCGTTGGCTATGGGCGCAAGATCGTTATATGATTCTTGAAAGTAAAAAGCTTTTAGAAACACCAAATAATCAACTGAGTTTGGGCGATCGCATCCGTAAGCAAAAAATCCTCGCTCCTTTCATTATCCTAGTCTACTGCTTGATTATTAAAGGCGGTATTCTCGACGGTTGGCATGGACTTTACTATGCTTTTCAACGTGTTTTGGCAGAGATTCTGCTTTCTATACATTTAATAGAAGCAGAGAAATTAAAAGATTGATACCGTCTTGATCGTGAGGGGAAAGACCTAAAGTGTGAATGAAGCTACACTAGCTTGATTTCGGTTATGCTGATTGAACTAGCTTAATTCCTATTTTTTTCATGCGTCTTGATAATTACTCGCTTGGTGATTATACCCCTGGTGCGCCTTACTGGAAGCAGCTTTTATGGTATTTTTTTGGCTCTCCGTTAGTGGAGAGTTATTACATACCTATTTCATCAGTCAAAGTAGGTGTATTGCGGTTATTTGGTGCTAGTGTTGGCCAAGGTGTGCGAATTAAACCAGGAGTTAAGGTTAAATTTCCTTGGCGTTTAAGCATCGGTGATTATGTTTGGATAGGGGAAAATACTTGGATTGATAACCTGGCTTCTGTTTGCATTGAAAACCATGTCTGTATATCCCAAGGAGTTTACTTCTGCACTGGTAACCATAACTGGAATCATCCAAATTTCCAACTGATGATTGCACCTATTCAGATCGAAGAAGGATGTTGGATCGCTGCTAAGGCTGTCATTGGCCCAGGTGTAACTACTGGTTATGGTTCTGTACTGACATTAGGTAGTGTTACTAGTCAGTCCTTAAAACCTTTAACAATTTACGCAGGTAATCCAGCCAAACCTATTAAACAGAGGAACAAGGGCGAAAAATCAAGCTCTTAGGGCGGATGTGAAATATTTCTGCCAAAATGAGATACACACTAATGAAACAGCGTGTAAAATGTGAGCATATTTATTAGATGCTACCGATATAGCAATGACGAAGGAAAAGGTGACAGGTGACAGGCTTAAAACTTTTATGTATGTTTGATGAACAGTCAATTTTCTAACTTCCTTGGCATTTGCTATACAAAACTTGTATTTAATATTTTCCCTTACAGATAACATCCCCCAATCTGTTAATCATAATAGAAATCGATGATTGAGAAGCATTCCCAGATAACCTCAAGTGTTCCTGGCAACTTAATTCCTGCTCCAGCATTGTTGAATCCTCAACCAGTGCCATTTTTTGCTCCTGAGGTTAATGAATTCAATCCCAAACAATTTTTAGGCTTATTAAAGCGGCAAGCGTTGGTAATTACTGGTGTTGTAGCAGTATTAATGAGTGCTGTTATTTACAAGACTTTACATGAAGAGCCAGTATATCAAGGGTCTTTTCAATTATTAGTAGAAGGGGTAAATAACGACGACAAGCTTGATGGACTGACTCTAGCAGATTCTAATATTAGTAAGCAATCTTTAGATTATGAAAGTCAAATCCAGGTTTTGAAGAGTCCTGAACTCTTAAGTAGTGTGGTTAATCAGTTAAATAGTAAATATCCTGATATTAATTATAGTTCCTTAATTGAAAATTTGACTATTCGACGCTTAGGGCAAACTAAGATTATAGAAGTTAGTTATAAAAGTGAAGATACTCAAAAAATTAAATCAATCCTAGATATTATATCAGATTTTTACCTAAAATATAGTTTAGAAAAAAGACAAACTAAGTTGCGCCAAGGAGCGCAATTTGTAGAAGCTCAACTACCTGATATCAAAAAAAGAGTTACGCAATTACAACAAGAATTACAAAATTTCCGGCAGAGATACGACTTCGTTGATCCAGAGAATCAAGCAGCAGCAATTGCCCAACAAATGCAAAATTTGTCAGAAAAAAGACTAACAATTAATCAAAAACTAGCTGCTGCCAATGCTAACTTCAGTAGTTTACAAACGAAGGAAGGTCAATTAGCGGTAATTAATAATTCACCGATATATCAACAGTTAATTGGTCAGTTACGGCAATTAGATTCGCAAATCTCTGGAGAATTAGCAAGGTTTCAACCAGATAATCCTATGATCCAAACTTTACAGGACAAAAGACAAAATCTTTTACCTGTTATACAAGAGGAAGCAAAACGTTCTGTGATGATTAAGGTGGCTGAAGCAGCAACCATGATCCAAAAGGTGGAAGTAGAAAGTCAAGAATTAGCGACCGCAGAACAGCAGTTAAAGCGGAAATTTGAACAATTACCTGTTTTGGCTAGGCAATATAGTGAAATTCAACGCAATTTACAACTAGCTAATGAAAGTTTAAATCGGTTTTTAACTACTCGTGAAAACCTACAAATCGAAGTAGCACAAACAGAACTACCTTGGGAGTTAATCAAAGCACCTTCGTTGCTCAATACACCTTTATCACCCAACATCCAACGCAGTTTGTTATTAGGATTTATTGCTAGTTTAGCCTCTGGACTGGGAATAGCCTTACTCAGAGAGAAGCTAGATAATACCTATCATTCTGTAGAGTCCTTGAAAGAGACTATTCAACTACCTGTCCTGGGAACTTTGCCTTTTGATAAGGCTATTCAAGGGTATCAATTATCAAGCTTGGATGGTAAAACGATTACACAAGGAAAGATGCCACCAAGTTTACCAGGCAGCAGTGGTGGTTTATCCAAAATGTTTAATCGCAAATCTGCAAGCGATCGCTACTACATTCAAGGTAAATATTGGGAATCCCTACAAGTTCTCTATGCGAATATGCAACTCCTTGGTTCCGATGAGTCTATTCGCTCCCTTGTAGTTTCTTCAGCAATGCCTGGTGATGGTAAAAGTACGATCGCCCTTAACCTAGCTCAAATCGCTACAGCTATGGGGAAACGTGTATTACTGGTAGATGCTGATTTGCGTCGTCCCCAAATCCATAACCTAACAGATTTGAATAACTTGTGGGGATTAAGTAATTTAATCTCTACTAATATGCCCGTAGAGCAGGTAATTCAGCAATCACCTGTGATGGATAACTTATTTGTCATTACTTCTGGCCCCACCCCACCAGATCCAGCCCGGTTGTTATCATCAGATAAGATGAAACAACTCATGGCGAATTTCCATCAAAACTTTGACCTAGTGATTTATGATGTTCCACCTATGTTGGGATTAGTAGATGCAAGACTGCTTGCTCCACAAAGTGATGGAGTAGTGTTAGTAGTAAGATTGGAACAAACAGATAAATCAGGATTGATGCAGCTTCAGGATAGCTTGAGAGTTGCCCCAATTAATATTTTAGGAATTGTTGCCAACGCAGATAGAACTAATTACCAAAGTTATAACTACTACTACAATGCCAATAAACAAAGGAATTAGGGTAGCTTTGTAGTGCATATTCATGGAATATAGTGTGATAGTCTAACTTTAGAGATTAAGCATGGCTTAATCTTTAATTGTATTAAAAAGCACTAAAAAATCTGATGGTTGATGGTATAGAATTCTGTTAGCTCAGAAATTCTAAAGCCATTCATCAGCACAACCTATAGCTGAGGGGTTGCACTGTTCGTCACATTTTGTTACAAAAGTACAAAGAACTTCTAGAGACGCACAACCCCATGTTCGGCGGACTTACTGGTTTGACAGATCCCAAAGGCACTGATTGGGGCGAGCAGATGCTCAATACAGTTGCCAGCCAAACGATTCGCCACTTATTTAGCCAAAGCGAGTCAGTAGAAGTCTTTGTGCGCTGTTATCCTTCCAGTAAATTATTGCAAGGCAGCATTGATAGTTTTAGAATGAACGGTCGCGGCTTGGTGATTCGCAAAGATTTTGCCGTGGAAGAAATGTCCTTTGAAACCGACGCAGTTGCTATTGACTTTGCATCAGTGTTAAGCGGTAAACTCAAGCTAAAACAACCTACCCAAGCGGTAGCACAGGTAATTTTATCAGAAGACGGTATAAACCAAGCTTTTCAGGCAGAATTAGTAAAACAGCGTCTATTGAATTTATCTGCACCAGCTTTAACAACGGTATCTGGTGGTCAACCGATTTCCTTTACAAATGTGCAAGTTAAATTATTACCAAATAATTGCTTAAATCTGGCTGCTATAGCTGATTTAAACAATGGGGAAACCATTCCCTTGTGTATGACACTGACTATCGGTATTGAAAAAAGGCGCAGAGTGTCTTTTCAATCACCAAATATTGAGCTTAGTTCAGAACTATCGTCAGCACAACGCCAAGTTGGTGAAACATTGAGTCTAGCCTTGGTGGAAATTTTAGATAATATGGTGGATTTAGACCGTTTTGACCTAGATGGTGTAAAAATGCGTCTGAATCGATTAGAAACAGATGGTCAAAGGTTAATTTTTAGCGGTTATGCAGAAATAGAGCGGATTCCCCGCAGTGGTTAACTGGTATAGTAGGTGACAGGGAACAGGTGACAGGTGACAGGGAACAGGTGACAGGTGACAGGTGACAGGTGACAGTGCTAAAAGCCCTTGGCTGTATAAGTTTTAGTGTTAGTTAATGTCCTAACCACTCTGTTCATTGGTATTTTGAATAAAACTAAAGTCCGCCTGCGCGGACTTTATTTGTTTTGCTGCAAGTTCCACATCTGAGAACTTGAAGTCAGATTTTGACAAAATTACTTGTTGGGTTGGGGAGTTAAACGCAAATAGGGTTTGACTTCCTTATAACCTTTGGGGAATTTTTCCTTAAGAACATCAGGATCTTTGAGGGATGGAACAATCACACAGTCGTCACCATCTTTCCAATCTGCGGGGGTAGCAACGCTGTAATTATCAGTTAATTGCAAAGAGTCGATGACTCGCAAAATTTCATCAAAGTTGCGTCCAGTGCTGGGGGGATAGGTAAAGGAGAGACGCAGTTTTTTGTTGTTGTCAATGATGAATACTGAACGGACTGTCACAGTGGCAGCAGCGTTGGGGTGAATCATGTCATAAAGTTCAGAAACTTTACGATCTGGATCTGCCAAGATGGGGTAGTTGAGAGTGGTGTTTTGGGTTTCTTCGATATCCCCTACCCATCCTTTATGGGAGTCCACATCGTCAACGCTGAGGGCAATAGCTTTGACATTGCGCTTATCAAATTCTGGTTTGAGCTTTGCAACTGTACCCAATTCGGTAGTACATACTGGAGTGAAGTCAGCAGGGTGAGAAAACAGCACTACCCAGCTGTCACCTGCCCATTCATAAAAATCTATTTCGCCATGTGTGGAGGCTTGCTTAAAGTTTGGTACTGTATCACCAAGACGGAGAGTCATGCGAGATTCCCTGTGGTTAGAAAGACATATTGTATTCTACCTTGTAATCATGACATAAAACACCGATTACCCCATCGGAATGACGCGCTTGGCAACAAAATGTTAAGTTGACAATTTTATAATTTGGTAATTGATTTGTAAGCTTGGATCATTTGCAGGGCGATCGCTTGCCAGCTAAAATTTTCTAGGGCGTAATTTCTGGCATTCTCACCCCGACGTTGGCGTTCTGCTGGGTTTGATAAAGCTTGTTTGAGTAACTCTACTAGAGATTGGGTATCTGTAGTCCCTACCCATCCAGAGGCACTATCCTCTACTTGCTGATAAATATGCACCTGATCAGAAATGACTACGGGTGTTCCTGCTACCATCGCTTCCGCTACAGCAATGCCAAAATTTTCGTAGTAGGAAGGTAAGACAAATATGTCAGCAGCTTGGAGTAAACTAGCTTTAGCAACTCCAGTCACAAAACCAGTGATACTAGTGTGCGATCGCAAAGATGAATTGGCGATTTGAGTTTTTATTTTCTCTTCATAACCAGGGTCTTGGGGATTTGTCCCAGCTAAAACAAAATGAAAATCATAACCTGCTGTTAATAACTCTTCCAAGGCAGGAATTAATAATTCTAAACCCTTTTTCGGGTCAATTCGCGACATAAAGAGTATCACAGGTTTATCCTTGGCAATACCCCATCGACTGAGTACATCTTCATTTGACAAAATAGGCGGATTTACCCCCAAAGGAATAACTAAATCTTTGGTTTTCACTCCGAATCTTTCGGAAATTTTGGCTTCTTGTGTACTGGTGAAATGAACTGCTGCTGCCCCTGCTAAATTAGCACGTTCTATCATTGCTACATACAACTTTTTTAATTGTTGTTTCTTGCGTAAATCAGCTGGGTCAAGAGTTCCTAAAGGACGCAAAATATAAGGTAAATTTTTTTGACGACAAATAGTAGCTGCTGCACTACTAACTGGAGAAAATAGGGCATGAATATGAGCTAAATCAAAATCTTGGGCGTGATGATTTAGCCATTTTAATAAATCGAGAGAAAACTTATAGCGGCGAAATGGTGCACATCGAAAATAAATAATCTCATATCCATCTTGGTCCACAGGTTGATTTAAAGGTACATCCAAAGGTGTTTGACCAGTATCACCATTACTATCTGTGGTAATCACTGTTACCTTTACACCAGCTTTTGCTAAAGCCGGGGCTAGACCTAATACCATTTGGCTAGGCCCACCATAAATTAAGGAAATTGAAGGTACTATTTGCAATATTTGCATATTTAAACATCAAAAATCATTGATTAATTATCTTGGTTCACAAGTTCTCGATAAAACTCTAACTGTTGTTTAGCTAAAGCTTGATTAGTGTAATTTAACATTGTTCGTTGATATCCCATTTCGCCTAATTTTTGGGCTAAGGCTGGATTATCCATTAATTGGCAGAGTCTATTAGCTAAATCAGCAGAATTTCCTTCAGGAAAGATTAATCCTGCATCACCTATGACATGGGGAATTTCTCCAGAATCAGAACCAATAACAGGTACTTTACAAGCCATTGCTTCTATTAATACATGACCAAATTGTTCTTTCCAACCCACAGCCGTCAGGGTTTTAAATTTATAAGTCGTTTCGGAAGGTAATACCAAAGTATTCATTAAATTAATATAATTTTGTACTTGGTCATGAGGTACACTTTCTACAAAAATTACTCTATCTTGAATATTATTTTCCGATGATATTTTAATTAACTCTTCTTTTAAATCTCCCCGTCCTAACAACAGTAATTTCCATTTCTTTTCTTGCAAATTAACTAAGGACTTTAAGAGGGTTATTAAACCTTTTTCTGGTACAAATCTACCCACAAAACCCACAACAAAATCATCAGACTTAATGCCTAATTGGGCTGCCAACTCCGGCTGTGGTTGAGGTGTAAAAACCTTTTCATCTACTCCCAATTGGGGCAGGACTTTAATCGCTCCCTGATATCCTCTTTGGTAGAGAATATCTGCGCCATCTTGATTTCCAGAAATAATGCCGTGACTATTGTTTAAGTTGAATTTTTCTAATAATTCTATGGGTAACTTTAATTCATAAGGTAAGTTCCACCAAGTAAAAAATATATTCTTAGCTTTTAACCCCAGTAAATGATTCAAAATAATCATTTGGGTGTAAGCAAGTCCTCTAGAAGCTTGTTCTACTTGAATAATATGGGGACGAAATTTTTGTAATAAAGCAACTAAATCAAATCCAAACGTCAACAGTCCTTGATGATTTTGACTAAAATTGCTCAATGGCACTATTTTAAAATTTCCCTCGTCTCGATATTGAGATTCAATAATCTTGTTTTGTACACCACCTGGTTTCCACTTTTTGGGAACAATTACCGTGACTTCAATTCCAGGTTCAAGTTTTGCCAAAGCACGCAGCTTTTCACAGTTTAAGTCTACTATATAGGTATGGCTAGCAACTAAAATTCTCATGGTTTACTCTTGGGGATTTAGAAATGTTGGACAACAAAATTGAGTGGCAAGTATTCTAACTTTGTGTATCTAGGCGACTATAAATTTGTCCATCATTCCATAATGCTTGAATCACGGTTAATAAAGCTTTGAGAAAACCCAAAAGATAGAATATTCCACGAGTGGCAACTTTAATGGGAGAACCGCTTTTATAACAAGGTGGGTTGCCAAGGACGTGACAATCAAAGAGACGGGCATAGAGGCGTAAAGCTTGGGTAAAGGTGAGGTTTTTTAAGCCGAGGAGGAAATGATTATGGTAGAAAGTGAGTTGATATTGGAGCGATCGCATACTAATATCATGACAACCCCCTGTCTC
Source organism: Richelia sinica FACHB-800 (assembly GCF_014698825.1). Lineage (GTDB taxonomy): Bacteria > Cyanobacteriota > Cyanobacteriia > Cyanobacteriales > Nostocaceae > FACHB-800. The sequence goes on along the minus strand of NZ_JACJTT010000026.1, from coordinate 41,150 downwards.
TTCCCCTAAATGCACTAAATATGCCTGTGGGTCATACCAAATTTTGTACCCTGTCTGTCGTATCCTTAAACAAAAATCCGATTCTTCCCTGACTGCACTACCACGAAATCTTTCGTCAAATTTCAGTCCATATTGAGTAAAAATTTCCCGTCGGAAAGACATATTGCAACCCCTAGCTGTTAGAACTTGTTGGGGTTTAGTAGTATGTACTAAATCGATGTGATACCAAGCAATACCTGGGTCCATTGCTGCTGGTGGTAAATATTCAATCTCCAAGCCTCCCCCAGAATCACCTAATTTCATTCTGTCAAATACCCGACCAGCAACCGCACCTATCTCCGGGTTCTGCACATAATTTTGAGCATGTGCCGCTAAAAACCCAGGTACTAACTGGACATCATCATCAATAAATAAAACTATTTCACCTGCTGCCCTTCTCACTGCATAGTTGCGTGCACCTGGTAAGCTAGCCCAATCTAAACGAAAGAATTTAATTTTACCTGTATTAGCCATTTCCTCCAGAAAAGCTTGAGTTTCTGGTTCATGATTTTGGGTTTGGTCTACTACCAATACTTCAAAATGAGGATAATCTTGTTTTAAGACATCGACAATACTATCTACTAGTAACTTTTCTCTTCTATAAGTGGGAATAACAACAGAAATTAAAGGTTGATTTTCCATGATTTTAAACTCAAATAATGGCAATAGATACTTTTGAAAAATTAAACTATTTTGCCCTAATTTTACGGGATTTTTTGCTTCTTATTGACTGAAGCTGTGGATTTTCTTTCTGTTCTTGTTTGTCAATTATTGGTAATTTGAATAATACACCAGCAAAAAACCAATAATAAACAGAAACTGGATCAACATCTAGGGGATAATAATAAGTGTTGTAAGAAATAAACAATATAAATATCCATAATGTAGCTCCGTAAGCACGGTAATTACGGTTTTTGATTTTTCTATATGCTTTAAAAGCCAAAATTGTTAATGTCGTAACTAATGCCACAAAAGCTAATAAGCCGATAATACCCACTTCATAAAGAACTTTAGGATAGTATGTTTCTACCAGCTTAGTAGAACCCATTGCCCGTGCTGAGTTGGTTGCTCTTCCTAAACCATTACCAATGGGAGTATCAACACTTTTCCAGTTTTCATGAAATTGATCAACAATAAATTGCTGTGGAGGAGACGCTTCCCAACGTCCTGTAAAACTGTCGATTCTCTCTTGTACAACTGTAGGGTTAGCAGCCATAGCTATTCCTAATATCAAAGCTAGTCCGGCTCCAATAGGAATGAATCGCTTCAGATTACCAATTTGACCAGTAAAAAATAGCAAAATCACAAAGAAGACAGGCACTAAGCCTAAGGCTATTCTTTGCCCAGAAACCACTGCATTAGCAAATACAGATGCCAAAGATAATAAACTGATAGCCCGCCAAATCATTGATGGGTCTGTAAAACCAGCCGCAAAAGTGAAAAAAGTGCTGGAAATTAAAAACCAAGCCCACTGCCAAGGTGCAACAAAGGTGCCTGGGAGGCGAATCACTCCTTGTTCTGGTGAGTACAGCAGTGCTCCACCAAAATAGCATCGGGCCTCTAGTGAGGCTTTAAATAAAGCATCTCCTTCTAACCCTCTAGTCCCTTGACAAACACCTGATAATAATAGTTGATATTGAATTAATCCTAAGAAACAGCAAAAAAGAGTCATCAAAATTTGGAGGCGGGATAATAATAAGAAGTCCTGCTGATTACGAATCAGATAGTAAGCACAAGCAATTAAAGGAACATAGCCTAAAAATACTTTTAACCCCAAAATCCCCATACCTATGGGATTTTCCGAACCTCCTCCCTGTGATAATTGCTGCCCTCCATTAATAAATACGAGGGTAAGTAAAGATGTAGTCAACACGATATAAAGTGGAACTTTGATACCTGGGGGAATAATAAAAGGTAATTTTTTTTGACGGCAAGTTTGCCATAGTCCAATGGCAGCAGGAAGGTAAAAAGCATCTTTAGCTAATTGCAAAATGGGACTGTTGCCCAAGTAATAAGTTATGGTTCCACTCAAAGGTACGTAGAGGATAAAAGCATATAGAGCTTGACGGTGATATTTGTAGGATAGAGAAAATACTAAAATTCCCATGACCGCAGGTGCTGCTGCTTTGATTCCACCAACAAAAAACAACACCATTCCTAAAAATAAGGCGATCGCGGTAGAAGTAGAGATTAAGCTGATAAATTCCTTTCGAGCTTGAATAGCTTTGCGCTTTTGGGCTAATTGTTCTTTCAGGCTCAGGGTTGGTGTTTCTCCTGATGACTGCTTTTTGGACAATTTTGATTTGCGCTGCTGTTTGAGCATGATGATAAATCAGCAATGAATAATTACACTAGACTTATGGTTTGAAACCCTTGTAGTAGAGACGTTCTGTCGGAAAATCTCTACATTCATTTTCACCAGAGGTCTATTTTCTCAACTTAGCTACCAAACAATATCCGTCAATTGAGAAACTACAAAAGCCGTCTAGAATCATCCAGACGGCATAATTATGGCAGGAATAACAGCTTATCTACCTACACCTACATATTGGAAACCGGCCTTGGCCATCGCCTCTGGATCTAAGAAGTTACGACCATCAATAATGACTGGATGGGCCATTAATTTTGCCATTTTGGTGTAGTCCAAGGTGCTGAACTGCTGCCATTCAGTAACGAGTACCAAAGCGTCACAACCATCAGCTAATCTTTCCGCATCAGTTTCGACAAGAACACCAGAAATGCCATGACGCATACCTGTTTGGGAAATGATGGGGTCGTAGGCTTTGACCTTAGCACCCAAGCGGTTAAGTTGTTCAATTAAATTTAATGCGGGTGCATCACGTAGGTCATCGGTGTCTGGTTTGAAGGTTAAACCAAGTAAACCAACGGTTTTACCTTTGAGGATTTTCAGAACTTGTTGCAGTTTTTCCAGGGCAATGAGACGTTGACGTTCATTGACGCTGACGGCAGATTTGAGTAGTTGTGCTTCATAGCCATAATCATCGGCAGTATGAATCAACGCTGATACATCTTTGGGGAAGCAGGAACCACCCCAACCAATGCCTGCTTGTAAGAATTTGTTGCCTATGCGGGAGTCTAAACCGATGCCCTTAGCCACCTGGGTAACATCTGCACCCACGCGATCGCATATATTGGCAACTTCATTGATGAAACTGATTTTGGTGGCTAGAAAAGCATTGGCCGCATATTTGATCATTTCTGCGGAACTAAGGTCTGTAGCAAGCACCGGCACTGGTGGCAGGGACTGGTCTTCTGCATATTTGCGCTCAACGATGGGTGCATATAGTTCTTTCATCAGGGCGATCGCTTTTGGACTGTTTCCACCCAAAACTATTCGATCAGGGTTAAAGGTATCATACACTGCTGAACCTTCACGCAAAAATTCAGGATTGCTGACTACATCAAACTGAACATTCGTTTCTGGTAATTTTTCTTCAATGCCACCACCCGCTGTCACCAAAGTTTTTTGACGTTCTGCAATCCCATCTAAAACAATCATCCGTACCCAGTCACCAGAACCAATTGGTACCGTAGATTTATTGACGATTACTTTATAACCACCATTCAGGTTGGCACCAATGCCACGGGCCACAGCTTCTACATAACGGGTATCACTTTCGCCAGTGGGTAATGGTGGTGTTCCCACGGCAATAAATAAAATTTCCCCATGGGCTACACCCGCTGCCAAATCTGTAGAAAATTGGATTTTATTAGCATGAATAGCAGATTGCATAATCTCCGACAGTCCTGGCTCGAAAATAGGAGACTGTCCGGACTTCATGAGCTTTACTTTTTCTTCGTTATTATCTATACAAATTACATCATGACCAATATGAGCTAAACATGCCCCTGTTACTAAACCCACATAACCAGTACCAATAACGCAAACACGCATGTTGTTATACTCCTAGATAGTTCAAGTTTTTTCACATATACTCAGTGGTCAGCAGTGAACCCATAGACCACCAAATATTTACTAATTTTGACTATTAACTCGTGCCCGAAAATCTTCAATTGTTAACTTCAAACCTGCTGTTAGAGGAATTGTTGGTTCCCAATTTAACCAAGTTTTGGCTTTAGTGATATCGGGACGACGACGACGGGGATCATCTGATGGCAATGGTTCAAATTGAATCTTGGACTCTGGATTGACTAGATTCTGAACTGCCTGGGCTAATTCTAAAATTGTGTATTCTTCGGGATTTCCTAAATTGATGGGCCCGATATACTCACCATTCATTAATCGCATTAAACCTTCTACTAGGTCAGAGACGTAGCAGAAACTGCGAGTTTGTGTTCCTTCCCCGTAGACAGTTAAAGGAATACCTTGTAATGATTGGACAATAAAGTTACTCACTACACGACCATCATTTTCCAGCATACGAGGGCCATAGGTATTGAATATTCTGGCCACACGAATGTCTACTTTATTTTGTCTGTAGTAGTCAAATGCTAAGGTTTCGGCGATTCTTTTACCCTCGTCATAACAGGAACGTAAGCCGATGGGATTGACATTGCCCCGATACTCTTCATATTGGGGATGCACATCTGGATCACCGTAGACTTCACTGGTAGATGCTAGTAAAAACCTAGCTTTCACTCGTTTCGCTAACCCCAGCATATTTAATGTTCCCATGACATTCGTCTTCACGGTTTTGACGGGGTTGTACTGGTAGTGAACTGGAGAAGCTGGACAAGCTAAATGATAAATTTGCTCTACTTCTAAGCGAATTGGTTCGGTGATATCGTGACGGATTAGCTCAAAGTTGTGGTTGTCTAACCATTTAGCAATATTGCGTTTATGTCCTGTGTAAAAGTTATCTAGACAAATTACTTCATGGCCATCATTCATAAGTCTGTCAATGAGATGGGAACCAATAAACCCAGCGCCACCTGTGACTAAAATTCTCATAATTTTCCAGTTATTTCCAGCTATTTTCAGTAGATTTTCGCTTGTTTACATGCTTGAGGGTTGCTTGTAAAAAAGTAGCCTATCTAAACTAATTCAGACTACTCTTTGTGGTCAATTGCATATCTTTGGTTCCCACAAAAATCTCATCTTTATACAGGGAGCAAACATATTTTACTTAAATAAATTAAACTACATTGTCTAATCTCAGGTATCGTTTTTGTCCTGAATTTATCAAATCTTCAACAAGGATATAAGCTGTTTTTACAGTAAGGCCTGAGTCACAAGCTGTTATGGGTTTTCATCGTTATATGTCGTTGTATAAATCTGTGTTGCCCTTTAGCTGATTAGGAGGTTAGTGCGAGATGTTCGTGTCGGCAACACCGTTGGGTAATTGTGCGGTGGCTGACTGAGAATAATCATTGAGCAAGTCAGTTGTCTGGCTAGTTGGGTTGTCAAATCACTCATCACTAATCCTCCAGGAAGATGACGATAACGATGAAAAGGCAAGACGATTAAATCATACAATCTTGCTGCCTGCAAAATTGCCTGGGTAAAATTATCATGGATAATGATTTGCAATTCTGGCGGATTAGCTAAAGCTAGTGGTGCTAAGATTTGCTCCAGATGCGATCGCCTGGCGGCAATATGAGTAGCAGCAGTTTGGTGATTTTTGCGGCAAGCTTCATTCACACACACATTCAATACCGTCACTTGAGCTTGATTGGTTTGTGCTATGGTTTGGGCTAACTGCACAGGCTCTAATGTGGGCGTAATTAAGTTTTCGATGGGAACTAGTATGCGCTGAACTCGTTTCGGTGATTCTACTAATCTGGTCAATGCCACCGGGCAATGGGCAGACCACAGCACATTATCAATCAAGTTACCAAATAACCGCGCCCGCAAGCTGTGATGTTGATCCCAGTTGAGAATAATTAAATCGGCTTTTTTTTCCCTTGCGGCTCTAGTAATTCCTGATGCTATGGCATCATCGATGCGTAACAATGGTTTGGCTGGGACTCCCAGTAATTGGCTTTGGGCTGTAGCTCTAGCCAGCAACCGCTCACTTTGCTGACAAGCTAGCTCTAACTGGGGAGCATCCATTTGGGCTGTTGCCGGGGCGATCGCTAAGGGTACAATTTTGCCATGAGTTTGGGAAGCTAATAATGCAGCTAATTCGATTAAGTTTTGTTGAGTTGTTGAATTAACCAGAGGTACAACGATAGTGCCGTTTTCTATTGTTGGTGGATGATAGAGTGTAGGAATGGCAATTGCTGATTCTGAGGCTGGATAATTGGTTAAATTTACCCCCACATAATTAGTCAACCACACACCCAAGGTTGTGGTCATCAACATTAAAATAATCACGGTGTCTAAAATTGGTGGTGGTAAAAAGCCTAACTTTACCCCTTCTACAGCCACTGCTAATGTTGTCCCCATTAGGGGAATAGATACTGAGCACATAGTTAGGGTTTCTGTCCAGCGGTAGCGGTAGAGGAATTTAGCTAACCCCGCGGCAAGAAATTTGCTAGCAATTGCCACTATCAATGTCAGCCACAATAGTAAATGCTGATGGATGAGTCCAGATATATTGAGAATTAAGCCTAAACGGAAGAAAAAAATAGGAATAAATAAAAAACTACCAATAAAAACTAATTTTTCTTTGACTGGGCCTTCCCCAATAGCTTCATTGACTGCTACCCCAGCTAAAAACACAGCGACAATTGTGGGAATACCCATCACTTGAGCTACCATTGTCGCCACAAAGATACATAGCAACACAAACAATAATTTATTACTATTATCATCTCCAGAATGGAGAAAGAAAGCTTTACCTGCTTGATTGAAGCCTAGTACAACAGCGAGGAAGTAGGCTATGACCCAAGCAGAGGTAATGAGTAGTTGGGAAAGGGTGAGGGTTTCCACATGGGCAACTGCTACCAAGACTGCAAAGACTAGCAAGGTTCCCATATCTGTAACAATTGTACTGCTCACAGCTAGAGCGATCGCTGGATGTTTAATCAATCCCAAACCATTGAGAATTGGATAGGCTAACAAAGTAGAGGAAGTCAGTAAACAGCCAATGAGTACAGAGGGAATCAAACTATAGCCACAAATTTGTCCAACACCAGTGCCCAAAAATAAAGTTAATCCAAAACTCAAACCCCCAAACCACAAGGAACGACCTTGATTTTGTCGTAGCAATGGTAAGTCAAATTCTAACCCCGCAATAAATATTAAGTAGACTAACCCAATCTCTGATAGTAGTTCTAGAATTACTCCATCAGGCCGAAATAAATTGCCATCAAATTGACTAAAGCATACCCCAGCACCCACCAAACCTACTAATCCTGGTAGTTTAAGGTGGTCAAAGAGCATCGGTACAATGAGAATGACTACCAGTAATATCAACATAGGAACAATTAGTTCCTGTCCACGTACTTGGGAATTTAGTTCCAAAGCCAGAACTTGTAATAAGCTATTCCACATTTAACTTGCAGCTTGTTGTTGTTTGGCAAATCACCCAACTCTAGACACTAGGTGTAGAAGTTTGGGCAATCAAGGTTGGATCTGGGTGTAGGGAGGGAATTAAGGAGTAGCACCTTTAACCATAGAAAACCTGACTTCCTGATCAAGAAAGTAGTTCCATCAGTTAAAAGGCGATAAACAACAGTCAATTGCTTAACTCAAAGCAAAGTCACAATTTCCCTGACAACAATGAAAAAACTTCAACTTACACAGTTAGGTAATGATCGTGAAACTACCTACGGATGGATTTGGCTTAAAATGAATCGCAAGCGATCGTAATCATCTTTCAATAATACACTGAGGTTTCTGCCAGCTTTAATCAGCCATTCTCGATCAGCCTGACGTAGCTGGTATACTTCTCGAATCGCTGCTGCGGCCAAAGACTCTACAGGAGCACTGTTGATTAAAAGTAATGTTCTTAAAAAGTCAAGTTCCTGGGTGAACTGAATAATTGCTTCTGGTTCACACCGATAAACGGCTTGATGTATTTGCGGTGGACGGGGTGGTAGATACTGATAAATTTTTGGCCTATGTCCTGTCACTGCCGCAGGTTGAACAAAACCCACAATCGCTGCTCGAAACTCAGTTTTGAGCATAGCAAATATTTGGGGTTGTTCTTCTCGTAAAGTTTGTAGGGACAGGCCTAAAGCGACGGCCCGATGTACAGAATCTATCGGTGTAGTTGTGACATGATACACCACACCATAAACTTGATTGCCAGATTCCTCATCCACAGCACACACCCAACTGCCAAAAGGTGGCATAGCTGGGAAACTCAGGTCTTCTGGTTCCAAGCACTGTGCCAAAAATTCAGTTGTAGCAGTTTCGATCACCTCTGCAAAATGAAGAGGATGGCGATCGCCTGTGGCAAACTGTGGTAAGGGTAGTCGCATGTTACTGCTGGTTGTTAACTGCTGAGTTGGGAATCAGGTTACAGGTGAGACACAACAGGAAGAAAACTCATTTTTACTCCATCACTTCTTCCCCGTCAACTAACAATGTTATTAGTGATTTTTGCCTATAAATAAAACTCTTGTGGGCTGAACAGCCCAGCCCACCATCATCATACAACTTGCAAGTGGATTACCTGAATTACTTGCCTTTCTTCTTGCCTGTTGTCTCTACTAGTTCTAATTCAGGCAGCCGAAAAGTGATAATTTTATCCCAGTTGCCACCTTCAAATAATACTGCCACCTTACCATCACTTACCCGTTGCACGAGTCCTTCAAAACGATAATAGGTGTCAGCTGGATTTGTGACGCGAACAGTTGCTCCAGGTAGGATCATGTGTTTTACCTCGTTTACTTCCTGTTAATAGCTTAATTGGTTCAATAACCATATTCCTGTCTTTGACTTTCTTTATTTGCTATTAATCTCATCAACAGGAATAAATACCAAGCCTCTAGTCCTTGGTTCATACTGTGGTTTCTGGGTCGGTAATTCAAATAAATTGGCATTTAGAGTAAACAGCTGCTTGACCGCAGTATTGATTTTCTTCATCCAGAAGATTCCAGACAATACCATCTTCAATGCGAAAGCGTTGACCAGTGCTAGTAATTCTGACTCCAGAAAAGTAGCTAAAACCTTGAGTTGTCGTTTCTGCTAAGAGACGATTTCTTTCTGTTTGTTCTACCGCTTCAGCACTTTTCCGAGAAGGTGTGCGTGTGAATTCTTCCCAAGACATTTGCCATTGTTCTAAAGCTTTGCGATTACCATAGTTAAAAATTGGATCAGCCTCTATGCCGTGGGCAGCTAAGACAAAGGGGGCTTCAAATAGTGCTTTTGCTATATCTACTGGTGAACCATCTACATCCAGCAAAGAACGCCCTAACCAACGCTGAAAACTCTTGATGATCAGTTGACTATGAATAATTATTGCTGCTTGTTGCCAAGGAAATTCAACTATGCTGTTCATTTTCTAGAAAAAATATCATACTGAGAATCATGTATTTTGAAGATGGGCTGAGATAGCCATCTGATTCATTGAGAATAACTATCTATACAAATCAGAGTTTTTATGTTTTTCCTCAATTCTCTAGAAAGTCAACTTCAGCAGTGGAATTATACCATTAGTCAGCAACCCCATAACCCTAATGCTTATATTCGCAGGGGTATGGTTTATTTTAAACTGGGCAAAATTGAGGAATCAATTCAAGATTTTGACAGTGCTGAAAAGATAGATTTTCGCCTCACACCCTATCTTTGGCAACGAGGTTTATCTTATTATTATGTGGAAAGATTTGCTGAAGGAGTGAAACAGTTTGAAATTGATTTAACTGTCAATGCTCAAGATGTGGAAGAAACTGTGTGGAGATATCTTTGTATGGCTCGTTTAACTGGTGTAGAACAAGCACGTAATGCTTTATTACCAGTCAAAAATGATCCTAGAAGAATTATGCGTTGTGTCTATGATTTTTATGCTGGTATTTGTCAAGCAGATGATGTTTTAAATATTGGTCGTACTGAGGGGAAAAAAGGCAATTTTTACAGCCATCTTTATTTAGGATTGTATTATGAAGTGGCTAATCAAATTGATTTGGCACAGGAATATATAGTCAAAGCTGCTGACCAATATAAAATTGATGATTATATGTGGTATTTGTCTGTAGTTCACAAGCAGTTAAGGAATTATCATTAACGCTTCTCGCTTCATCCTAATTTTGTCTGAAGATGCACATAATAACACCCACCTGTAGCCCCCTTGGCAAAGGTATTGATAAATAAATATTTTTTTTCATTCACACAAAAGTGCAGAAACAAGAAGACAAATAATGACTTTTGCCAAAGTTATATTCTATATAATTCCCCAAACTGGGGAAATCTAAACTGATTAATTTATGCAAGCAAATTACTAAGCTTTAGATGGAAAATTCATCTAATTTTCAGGTAATAATATTCTATTTATCTATCGAGATGGAGGATTTTTTTGGAGCATTAATAAGGTGTTATAAACCTGTTTCTTTAATGCCTCATTATTTGTCAACTCAATAGTAATTTGGTTAAATCTGTCAATACTTAAACCTTGACTAGAAACTATTTGTTGAGATTGGTTGCAATAATTAACAGCAATGTTTCTAGCTTTACTGGGCAGAGCATTGATGCTGTTGGGATCATTACAAACTATTTTTGGTACTTCTTTACTACCAATGACTTTCTTAATTTCTTCAAAAGCTTGTTGACGTGCTGGTTCCATAGCTAATACTGCTTGAGCATAGCTAGTAACTTCTCTACTATCGACTTTTAAATTTTGAGCCAGAGTTGGGGTACTAAAACTCACAAGACCAATAATAAAACCAGTTGTAGCTAGAGGTTTAACTATTAATGAGCGTAAAAGCATCCCAGCCAAAGGAATTTGCAAATAAAAACGGTAAATTTCTTTCATAAGATAGGTGACACACTAGTATAGTCAAGATAGTATAGGGGATTTGAATGATTTAAAAGTTCAAAAGTTCCAATTAAACAACACTTCATCAAAGCTTTATAAAACTTTCCGTATATACTGAATCAGATTCTACTGGTGGTAGTTTTGCATAATTGACAAAGTTCTATCACTTTAGTCTGGAGTGTAATTATTTCCGATGCACCCTGCTTGAGACTTACTTCTAATTCTAGTAGGAGGGGGAGGGTATCTAGGAGTTGTTGAACTGTAATATTTTTAACTTCTTGTTGGAGAAAATAAATACGTTTTGGGTTACTGATTTCTGCGGCTTGAGCGATCGCTTGGGGGTTTCTTTCTCCACTTTCCATCATGATTTTTACCCACAACCAAGTCCGAAATTGACCGATTAAGGTTGCGACTATTCTTAATCCTGGTTCTGCTGCATTCAATAAATCTGTTAATATTACTAATGCTTTCGCCGTATCTCCACCTCTAATTGCCGCAGCTAACTGTAGGGAATTTTGGGTAGTATTTCTTACTAATTGAGATACTATTTTTACATCTAAAGGTTGATGGCTATTCTCTGTATATAAACGTAATTTTTCCATTTCATTGTAAAGTAACCTTGTATCATTACCCACAGATTCCGCTAAAAATTCGGCAATTAGGGGAGTTAATTTCACTCCTGTACTTGCAGCTACTTCTTGAACCGCTTGAACTATCAATTCTGTTTTCCACGGGGGAATCAGGGGAAATTCTCGAAACTCCGTAGCGTGTTGTTTCAAAAATTTAGTCCCTTTGAGACGTTCATCAGGTTTGTTGCGACTGGTAAGTAATAAATGAGAATCTTGGGGAATGACGGGAAGAGTACGCTGTAATTCCGTCAGGATGTTTTCTGGACAGCTTTGACATAAAGTAGTGTTAATTAGCCATACCAAGCGTCCACCGCTACCAAAAGGAGGTGTCATAGCTTGATTTAAGGCTTGGATCACCGCGTCGCTTTGGTCAGGGGGGAATGTAGTATAGTTAAAACTGAGCCAGACAGAATCCAAAATGCGATCGCGTAAACTCCCTACAGCTTTCTCAATAGCAAAGTCATCTTCACCCCAATAAAAATAAATCGGCATACAAACAAAATCTAAATACTTTTTACACTATGCTCTGATCCTCAAGAATTTTCCCTACAATCTATCAAGAGAGCTTGAGGCTATAGAAGATTGGACGACAACTACCAAACCTACTTAAATCGGGTAGCAAAAATGATGCTACCAGAAGCTTACAAAAACCAGGTTGAGCATATCCAGACATCGTCTAAATTTCAGCCCTATTCGGGAATCAGAAAAGCAGCACCGTTTCCTGGTTATACCCTCATCACACCACCAGCAGCAGAAGATACTCAAAATTCTGCCTTTTATCAACAACTAGAGGTTTATCAAAACCAACTCCTCCAGTTAACTGGTGACAGTGAATTAATTGTACCTCTCCCTCCCGCTAGCTTTCATCTAACTTTAGCGGACTTAATCTGGGATAGTGCCTACTACCATGCTTGTGAAGAAAATCCTCAGTTTCCAGAGGAGTTACAACTTTGTATCCAGGACATTTTTAGCCAGTATCAATCGTCACTCAACAAACCAGTGCAACCAATTGCCTGGCAAATGTTAGGATTGGTGGTGATGCCCAGGGCTTTAGGTGTTTGTTTAGTACCTAAAGATGAGCGATGCTATGAAGAAATTGTCCAATTCCGTCGGCAAATTTATCAAAATCCCCAACTCATGGCCTTGGGTATTGAACAACATTATCATTTAACTGCCCATATCACCTTGGCCTATTTTGGCGAAATTCCGCCTGAATTCGACAGAAAAAAATTCGGTCAAAAGATTGCAGAGTTAAATCAACAATGGCTGGCAGATTCTCCAGAGTTGATGATCCAGCGTGTGGAATTAAGAAAGTTTGATGACATGACCAACTATTATCGTCAAACTGACTGGCCAAGTTTAGACTTTTAAATGAGCATTTTCGGTAGCTAATCGGGTCAAATTTACACGGTTAAAGGTTCCCAAGCCGTCCCTTTGTAGCCATAATCAAAGATATCTGGATGTAATATTTCTGCGGCAATTTCTAAAGAATCTACTAGTCGTGGACCAGGACGATTGAAGTAATAGTTACCATCAGTAATGTAGACTCTACCGCTTTGTACAGCGTGGAGTTTTTTCCATTCTGGATGTTGAAGCAATAGCTGTGCTTCTTGTTTCGTGCGCTGTAAATCAAAGCCACAAGGCATAAAAATCATTACATCTGGATTACTGGCTACTAAGGTTTCCCAATTGACATGAGCAGAAGTCCCACCAACAATACTAAATAGTGTTTGTCCTCCTGCAAGATTAATGATTTCAGGAACCCAATTAGCAGCAGTCATTAAGGGTTCAACCCATTCAATACAAGCAACTTTGGGTAGTTCGGTTAAAGATAATCCTTGAATACGGTGATGGCAAATTTTCACCCTGGCTTCTAGATTTTCGAGAATTTTGACTGAATCAACATCAAAGGTATGGCTGATATGTTCAATATCATTCCATACATCTTGCAGGGTGTTAGGTTGGAGGGAGATAATTTCCGGTGAGCTATGAATCAGTTTGCTGACTGCGGTTTTCACTTCAGAAAAGCTGACTGCACAAACATCACATTGGTCTTGGGTAATAATGTGGGTAGGTCTTAGTTCTTCTAAAACATTCAATTTGATTTGATAAATACTTAAAGCCGATGCCAGTAAATTATTTACTTCATTGTGGATATCTTGACTAGAACCGTTACTATTTAAACGAGCTTCTGTACAAACTGGTAATTCGGCAACTTCTGGAGGATAATCACATTCATGCGATCGCCCCACAATTGCATCCTTTAACCCCAGGGTCGCGACTATTTCCGTTGCACTAGGTAACAGGGAAACTATTCTAAGATTTTGGTTTTCCATGATTTCACCTCCTCTGAGGATAGAAATTCAAGGCTCGAAATACATTGTTTACATCCAGCACCTGTTCAAAATACTCGCCCTACAACTACTTTGGTCACTGGAAAATATATGTAAATATGATCACATTAATTTTATAACATCTCAATCTTAGTTATCGATGTCAAAAACAGCAGTAAAATTAGCCTCTATCTTCACTAAAACCTAATACCCATCACTATATTTCCTGTTTTTCTTGACCACATCCTTACACCCTCACGCTTCCATACCTTTGTTTCCTAAAACACACTCTCAATATTATTTTTGCATATTTTTATCTATTGATAATCCTACCTGGGAGGAATATATAGCAGGTGACAGTTAACAGGTGACAGGTAAGCCAGCGCGGTCTTGGGGGTTTCCCCATGAGCGACTGGCGCACCCCTATGGCTAACGCCACGCTCCGCGAACGGGGTGACAGTGCTAGAACCCTTTGGTTGTCTCTGTTTTAGTGTTAGTTAATGTCCTAACCGTTCTGTCCATTGCTATACACAATACAAGGCTGTTTCCTCCCTTGATTTCTCCTACATTCCTGGATGGTTTCAATCGTGAACTGTACCATCAGGCATGATTGCCCCTGTTAAGTCAGCATCTGTCAGAATTGCCCCTGTTAAGTCAGCACCTTGCAAATTTGCTTTGCGTAAAATCGCATGACTCAGATTGGCATAACTTAAATCTGCCCCTTGTAAACTCGCCTCACTTAAATCCGTTTCCACATCTCCCCACTGTAGTCTGGGACTGAGATTCCCTCGGCACAACTTGGCCCGATCTAAGTTTGTGTGATGCAAGGAAGCGCCTCTCAGGTCAGCATAACTCAAGTCTGCCCCAGTCAAGACTGCATATCCCAAATCAGTCCTTTGGTCAGAACTCGGACGAAAATCAGCTTGAAACAACAGCACACCAGTCAATTTTGCCCCAGTCAAATTAGCACCACACAAACTAGCTTTGATTAAATTTGCGTTTGTCAAATTTGCTTGAATTAGCTTTGCTCCGGTCAAATCAGCTTCTCGCAAAATCCCACAAGATAAATCTGCACCACTTAAATCTGTTCCCCAAAGCAATGCTTCACTGAGATTAGCTTCCCGTAAACAAGTACGACTGAAATTCGTTTTACCCAGTCGTGTTTGCCGCAAATCAGCATAGCTAAAATCAGTACCACTGAGATTTACATTGGTTAACTCTGCTTCTAGCAGATTCAGTCTTTGAAAATTTCTTTTTCCAGCAGCATAGGATTTAATAATTTCATCGAGATTCATAAATGATTCAAAATTAAAAATTAGGTTTGATAGTGTGGAATGAAAAAGTACAAATTATTTTCTGCTCTATCCCACACTTTACACCCAAAGCCAAGATGGGGAATTTTAAATGTACAACAATTGATGGGATTGGGTGAGTTCTGTCATCAATTCAGAAACAGACATGATGCGTTCAGTGTCACCAATATTAGCACCAGAGAAAATTAAACCTTGTTCTAAATTGCCTTGGGTGGCTTGGTCTAGTGCCTGGAGAATACAATAAGTTTTACCTGTGTCGCGACATAAACATGATTCTAAACAATTGGCTATGCAGCGTCGCTCTAAATTAGATGAGCCGATAATTGCTTGTTCGGCAAATTGATTACGTAAAGCCCGGGTGGGTTTTCCCACTGGACTAGGTACGGTGACAATATCTTCCTTGGTGGCTTTGAGGTGAAATTCTTTATAACGCTCATCAGCATCACATTCTTCAGTGGTAATAAAGCGTGTGCCGATTTGTACTCCATCGGCTCCCATCCCTAACATTTTTTCAATATCACCATGATCCCAAACTCCACCACTGATAATTAAGGGAATGGAAACTCCTAGTTCTTGCTCTAAATATTCTCGCAATTGGGCAATGACAAACTTAATCGAAAATCCTGGTAAGGTGATTTGTTCACACTGCGAAAAATGACCACCTACCATCTGACAATTTTCCACAATAAAGCCATCAGGAAGACGGTTATATTGACTTTGCCAAGCCTGGCAGATTAATCGAGCAGTTTCCACACTAGATACACTCGGCACTAGGGCAACATCAGGATAATCGGCTGTATATTCTGGTAAGTTCAGGGGTAAACCTGCTCCAGTCACAATTAAATTTGCACCTTCAGCGGCCGCAGTCTGAGCTAAAACTGAGTAATCTTTAGTGGCAACAACTACATTGACACCAATGATACCGTCAGGGCTAATAGCGCGGGCTTTGCGTAATTCATCTTTTAAAGCCAGTCGATTAGCAGCAAAAAAACCCCCACGTTTGCGTTGGTTAAAGTAGGGAGAATGCAAACCTAACCCCCAGGAAGCAATCACCCCCACTCCACCAGCCTGGGCTACAGAACCAGCGAGTTTTGCACCCGATACCCGCACCGCCATAGCACCTTGAATAATGGGATAGCGGGCAATATGGTTGCCAATCCGCAAGGGATGGAGGATTGAAGACATAGACAAATATTTCAGTAATTGACTAAATAGCTGATCAGTAATTTTAACATTACATAGTTAATATCTATGCTAACCATAGATAAATTACTGGCTATAGAGTGGATTTAGAACATGGCTTTTTTGCCACGCAGGGCTTTCAAACTTGCTGCTTGCTGCTGGATGCGTTCACTGATGCGATCGCATACTAGCTCACACAAATCAAAAATCATCGGGTCTGTAATCTCATAAAAGGCGCTAGTACCCTTAGTTTGACGAGATAAAATTCCTGCCTGAGTTAACACCTTCAAATGTTTAGACAGATTTGCTTGTCCCAGTCCAGTTACCTCGGCAATTTCCATCACATTCATCGGGCCTGACTTCAGACAAGTTAAAATTTGTAGCCGACTGACTTCTGATAACACCTTAAAATAGTCAGCAACTGCCACAAAAATCGGTGAGTCAGGCTGAGGTGGCTTGGTATTTGCCATAGGAAAATTTAATGATCACCACAAAAAATTGTTTAATAACTAATTAGTATTATAACCAAATACCAATGAAAATGAGAGTATTTCTAATCTTATATAATACATATCAATAAATATTTTTTTAACTAAAATTACTTGTACTTATTTAATCAAATATAAAAATGTAGCCTAATTTCCCCACCTCAGACCATTCACCCCATCCCCTAGACACCCACACAGATAAAATAGTGAAGGAATGTTGCCCATTTGCTAATCCATGACGCATTCACAACAGGTAGATACTATCAATTCCCCCAATCTCGACCCAGAATCATACAACAACTCGGCAGTCAATCCCCTGGATGAATTGCCTGATGAAGTGGAAATGTCACTGTTTGACCATCTTGAAGAATTACGGCAAAGAATTTTTTATGCCCTCATCGCTGTAGCAGTGGGTATGGTTGGTTGTTTCATCGCAGTTAAACCTTTAGTCAGACTGCTAGAAGTTCCAGCCAAAGGCATCAAATTTTTGCAACTAGCACCTGGTGAGTATTTCTTTGTATCCCTGAAAGTCGCAGGTTACAGTGGTTTAGTCGTTGCCAGTCCCTTCATTCTTTATCAAATTATTCAGTTTGTATTACCAGGTCTAACACGTCGAGAACGTCGTCTGTTGGGCCCAGTCGTATTTGGCTCTAGTATTCTCTTCGTTGGTGGGTTAGCTTTTGCCTACTTAATTTTAATCCCCGCAGCTTTGCAGTTTTTCATCAGCTATGGTGCAGACGTAGTTGAGCAACTATGGTCAATTGAAAAGTATTTTGAATTCGTACTCTTACTGGCATTCAGCACTGGGTTAGCATTTCAAATTCCCGTCATCCAATTAATATTAGCTAATTTGGGAATCATTTCTTCTCAAACTATGTTGGCTGGTTGGCGCTATGTAATTATGGCCGCAGTAGTTTTAGGTGCAGTTATCACACCTTCCACTGACCCACTCACGCAAAGTTTATTAGCTGGAGCCGTTTTAGGTTTATATTTTGGTGGAATTTTCTTAGTGAAATTAACAGGAAAATAGCAGGCCAATCATACAAAATAACCTCATGGAAATATGACAATATTTCCTAGTATTTGGTCAAATACAGCACTTTGCTTCCTGCACTAACGATATTGAAACAGGTACGATATAAAGCAGGCCCCTCGTCAAGGAGACAGCCATGGTACAAGAAGCCTTATCTTCAGAACTCGCTCCTGAAATTGATCTCAGCCATGTTGTTACTGAAGACGACACACCAGTGGATAATTTTCTTTCTGAAAAACAACAGCGTCTACTAACAGAAGTTTTATACAACGGTTGGGTTCCTCCCACAGATACACAAAGTTTTATTGCCTCTGCTAATGTGGGAGTATTTTATAATATTGGGTTGCCACCACTTGTCCCAGATGTTTTTCTCAGTCTTGATGTAACCATGCCTCAAGATTGGGGAGAAAAAAAGAATCGTAGTTATTTTACTTGGCAGTTTGGTAAAGCACCTGATGTAGTCATAGAAATTGTTTCTAACCGGGAAGGTAATGAACTCGGTTCTAAATTAAAAGATTACGCCAGAATGGGAGTCCCCTACTATGCTGTATTTGATCCTTTGCAAATGTTGGGGGATAAGTTGCTGCGAACCTACCAACTAAATATTAGGCAATATCTAGAAATGGAAAATTTCTGGTTTGCTGGGGTAGGTTTAGGCTTAAGTTTGTGGGAAGGCATCTTTGAAGGTAAACAAGATGTTTGGTTACGGTGGTGTGACAACACTGGCACGATTTTACCCACAGGTATAGAAAGTGCACAAGCGGCTAAACAAGAGGCTGAGAGTGCCAAACAAGAAGCCGAAGCTGCTAAACAAAGGGCAGCACAATTAGAAGCACAATTAAGAGCGTTGGGAATTGAGCCAAATTAGCAATTTCTGAATCAGACTGGATAACCTTGTCCAGTAACATAAGTAAGTAGCTATGAGTTGTTCTTCCTTATGTCTTCTACGCCTCTTACTCTCAACTTGACGGAAGGATCTGTTTCTTTCAGCTTTTCACCCCAAGCAGCAAGGGAATTGAAAGCAGCGATTGATGAATTGATGGCACGACTGAAAGTTGTTGCTGCTAAACCTACTCCAGGTACTGGAAAAGCTACACCCCAAACCCCTTTGGAATACCGTTACACAGGGGATGTGTTTTTAGAGGTTTTTTGCAATCCTAATATTTGGCCTAGCCCTTTTGCTGCCAAGGTTCTATTAACCATTCGCAATATGGGTATTCGCTTGACAACAGAAGCGGAATTAACCCGCATGATTGAGGATATTAACCAATATTTAGAGCAAGTTGGTTAATTTTCAATCCATAATCCAGCAATAAATTTCAACAGGAAAACTCTTGTAGCGTCTAGATTTGAGAGTTTTTAATTTTTAATTTCTCATTTGTCATCGGGATCACACCCCACATCCCGGATCTTCCAGCAGTATGGTACATAAATGATCGGAGCAGCTGTAAATGAACAACTGCCCCGACACATGATTTTGAATTAGGAAAAACTTATTCAGATTGAGAGAAACTATCTCGATATGGACGTTAAATGATTTTTTTTGAAATTCCCAAAATTAAACACCCAATTCAAAACCAGCATCTGAGCAGATGATTAGTCGTTATCCCATTCTTCACGTCCAATCAAATCACCAATGCGATCGCGTAATAAAAAATCACATTTTTCTAATTCGCATTCAACACAAACCCACTCTCTAGCTGGGATGAATTGGCAGAGTGTATATATTGGCTGCTGACGGCTAACCATCCCCTTCTGCACAAGTCGTCGTGCTTCGTCCTGGATTACGTCTAAAGAGTAGTAATTGATAGAAGGCACCGTATTCACACTCATTTTTTTTACTCACAAAATTACACTTAGATAGTGTTCCCAATCTTGGTTGAGGAACAAACATGGCAATAAACAGACCTGTGGCTAGGGTTTTGTAGTTTGCTATACGGAACTATTATCATTTTGACGCTATACCTTTGTAAATTATCTAAAGAAATATTAAATTTGTCAACAAACGCTGACTTTTCTGCTTTCCACCTCCATTTTAAGTAAAAATTATTAGCAAACTTTAGCCCAAAACCCAGTAATTGACAGTCAACTAAAGTTAATGGTCTGTATGGCCAGGCCATTACGAATAAAAGAAACACCGTAGCAGCCTGTGTTTCCTGAGATTTTTAGGATTTACACATCGCAGCGTGTAAACCTTTCCATTTCTATTCTGAGCAGAGTTCTTTAAATTTTGGTAAAGAATTCTGTGGGAATATTATTTTGAGTGAAGCAAATATAAGCGATCGCTAGTTACAAACGCTAAGTTACACTACCCAGCTTTGTAGTTATCAATCTATTCATATTTTTTTAACCGTACTACTATTAACAGCTTATTTTTGTGGTCGTCGTTACAGACATTGTGTAACCGCCCGAAAATCCCGACTTAACAGCTAAAAGCCTTGATATTACCTTCCTCATCACAAGTGAAGTTACCTATCGGGAAAACAGAAGAGGGGTTAACCACAGTAATTGTTACAAAACTTAAAATTGTCCATAATAAAAACCTGGCACTAGGCCAGGTTTTTGGTGTCAGAACAAAACTTTACAAATTTTGAGAAATATAAGTGTAGACAAGCCAGTTAGGACATGAGAAAGCTTTTTTATTCACTTACAAATTCTTCGTCTTCCTCTGGCGTATTTGTGCGTTCTTGTCTGAGTTGGTTTAATAGGGTCAATACTTTAGTGCCTCTTTCAATAGAATTGTCTTCAATGAAGATGACCTCTGGAGTGCGACGCAGCCGCACCCTAGCACCAAGTTCACTCCGAACATAACCAGTAGCAGACCTTAATCCTGCCATTGTTTCGGCTTTGGCTTCCTCTGTTCCATAAATACTGACGAAGATTTTGGCATGTTGTAGATCACCAGAAACATCCACATCGGTGACGCTAACCATACCCGTTCCTACACGGTCGTCTTTAATACCGTTAACTAGCATTTGGCTAACTTCCCGTTTAATTAATTCAGCTACGCGGGAAACGCGGCGACTTGTAGCCATATAGATTCCGCCTTCTCACAGAGGTTGTACGATAATGATATAGATGCTGATGAAAGGACATTGCTCGCGGCTCAGATAGCCCTAGCAAAAGTCCATATCACCCTAGTTTAGCTTGCACTCAAGCCCAACATGGCACGGAGGGTGAGTGTCAGGAAAAATATACCACCCAGAAATAACCCGATGAGGGCCACCAAAGTAACTGGACGTTTAAACAGTGGTACTAAGGGTGCAAAGGTGTTAACGAAAAGACCAACAAGAATGGTAATAAAGTAGCGGGGGTAGCGAAAGACATTATCCCAAAATCCGTCAAACATTTGAAAGCAGATTACCTTGTTATAGACTGTAAGTTTATTTTCAACCAGTTGTTTAGCTTAATTGTAATCTATAGGGATAGAAAATTACTCAGTTCAGATAAAATATGATTCGTTAGTTATATTGAACTTGATTAAATAGCTCGTTGTGGTGAAATCCTAAAGTAAATGGTAAGTCAAATCCCCAAACAAACTTGCCCACGTCCCTTTTGCAGACCAATGAGAGAGCTAGTTAAACAATATAAAATTAACCATGATGTATTTAATAACATTAAACATAGTGGTTCTTTCGTTGGTTTGATGGTACGCCATTAAAATCAAATAACCATACCGTAGAAAATTTCAAAAGATTAAAAAATTAAAAACTTAGAGTGGCAATGATTGTAGACTCACTAAAATCAAGCTTTATTTTGTTATTCGATTCCATAAAATTTCTGCAAAAATCAATTATAATTTTATAATTTATTCATCTGATAGCATATTTAGAATCCATGTAATCCATCCCCTAACTGTACTTGAGCGTCTTTTAATAGTTGTAGGATTAATGTTTAAACTACAGGAATTCATAATATCACAAATTACTCTCGTATCTGGAATCTTACCATCTAAAAGAGTAAATTCAAAAGTTTTATAAAAAACCTGATGTTTCAAAATTTGCTCAATTAAACAGAGTATTTTTGTTTTATATTTTTTCTTAATTATATTGCCACCTTCAGAACTTAAGCGAAATGTTATTTGTTTAGTATTTTGGTCTACATATTTATCCATTAAATTAAGATATCTAGCTGCATCAGTATAATAACTGGTTTGTCGTTCATCAAATTGATAATTTGCTGTTATTTCTTCCTTTGTTAATTCTTTGTCTAATAAAACTGTTAATAAATCTATAATTCGTTCAAATTGATCTGCTTGGGGGAATGGAATATTATCTGGTTCAGGAGCTAAGTTAACACAGTTGAAAATTTTATCTACATCATCATGTGTGATAATTTCAGGCGCTATGACATAATTTCTTTGTTCTAATAATTTTATAGAATTATAATTCGTAATGTCATTAAACTTATATATAAAAAAGCTAAATATATTAGTGGAATTGGAATAAGTCATTAAAACAGGAATTACTTCTTTAGTGGTAATTTTACTAGACCAAAGCCTGTATGGATAATATAGTTGTCTGACCAAAAAATCATCTACATCATATAATTTTGCTTCTAGTAGCAAAAAGTAATGTTCACTTTCAAATCCTGCATCTATTTCGCATTGAGCATTATTAACTTCTATAGTATGTTGAAGGTCATCTACTATCTTATTTATACTAAATTTAAAAACTCCTGTAGACATTCTTCCATAAACTGTATGATATAAATCTTCTCCGTTAACTAAGTCATTCATTATACCTGTATTAAAAGCACAGCTTAATGCCGAACTTTCTGAATATAAATTTGTATAATCTATACTTTCTATTCCTGTTGGAAAATCCACAGGAATTGCTTCTATTTTATTATCGTATATAACTTTTAAATAAGCATCAAATTTACCAATAATGTATTTATTTCTGGATATAGATAATATAGAGAGTCCATTTTTCTTAAAAATTTTAGGCAATGTGTCATAGTGATCAAATTTTGCCATTAATCTACTTTCTCTAAATTCATTAATACTTGAAGATTCAATTTCAAAAAAACCTGTCTTGGATATCTCTTCTAAAATATTATATTTTAGAAATAATTTCTCCCAAGCAGTATCATTCTTAGATTGCTGTTTTGTTTTCGATATATCAGTCATAGTTTCTTACTAAAATTTCGTCTACTTTACCTCTTTTTTGAGCATTGGAATTAATGGATCTAATAGCCGAAACCTTAGACCATTTATAATCATTATACAAATCTACAATAAATTTTGTATAAGCATTACTCAATAGAACCTTACAACCTCTTTTATCTAAAGCAGCAAATGTCTCTTTCAATCTAATTTGTTCATCTTTATTAAATCCTTGTATATCATAACCCGTGAAAGAAGCAGTATCTGAAACTGGATCATATGGAGGATCAATATAAATAAAATCTCCTTTTTTCGCATCTTTAAGAGCATCTTGAAAATCAGAATTTAAAATTGTAATTTCGTTTTCATTCAAATATTTACTCACTGCTTTTAAAACAGCTACATCTAAGATATTGGGATTCTTATACTTACCAAAAGGCACATTAAACTGTCCTTGGGAATTAACCCTAAATAGCCCATTGTAACAGGTTTTATTAAGAAAAATAATCCTTGATGCTCTTTCTATTGGCGTTCTTTTGTGAAAACCATTGTCCCTATCCCAATCTCGAATTTCATAATAGTAATTCTCATTATTTTGGTGTTTTTTTAAACTATCAATTAATTCTTCAACAGATTCTTTAACAACTTTATAACAATTAATCAATTCAGTATTACTATCATTAATTACAGCTTTTTTAGGTTGCAAAGCGAATAAAACTGCTCCTCCGCCAAGAAAAGGTTCATAGTAAGTTTGGTAATTGTAATTTTTAGGAAGATAATTTCCCAGAATTAATGGAACGAGTTGTCGTTTTCCTCCTGCCCATTTCAGAAAAGGTTTGACCAGCTTATTGACAGAAACCATTTTTTAACCTGTAGTTCAATTGCTTTTAGTACAATTGTATCATGATTTATATTTGTGAGGAAACCAATAAATATAACTTACAAAGGTTGTGAGCAAAAGCATCCAAATAAAAAATATTTAATAAATTAGTGCAGGATAAGCTTTCTAGTGTATTCGAGTTTAAGAATAGGCTAGAAATTTTATCTCTCTTATAAAGAGATACGCATTTTTAATGATACATTTTATCTACGGTTAATCATAAACTAAAACTCAGTAACGGATCAAATCGGAATTTCATTCCATTGAATAAAAATTAACAAGCATGTGTTTTTTAATTAAAATTTAAATGGGTACTTGCGTACTTAAGAAACAAATGTATTATATAAGGGGTAAATTTATAGATAGGGCGACAATAGCAAGTTTGTTAATTTCAGCAGCAGTGAAGAAGAGAAAACAACTGTATTATATATATTTTTAAATTTTTAATTGTTAATTTCTAACTTCCATAATTTCTCCTCCTATTCTCCCATGAGTAGCGGGGAGAATGAGAGGAAAGAAACGCTTTCTGGCAACATGTGATAAGTAGAGACTAACCTGAAATTAAGCGGATTTACCTGGGCTGTTAATTAATTTTGGCTTCTGTATGACCGTTGCGAATTTCCCATGCTAGTTCGAGCATCTGTGTCCAGCGTTTTTGTAGCTGTTTGGGGGTACATTGTACAGCTTTAGCGATCGCTTGGTCATTTTGACGAGCAATTTTCAATTCCAAGATTTGCTGCTGCTGTTCATTGAGTTGATTACAGAAATATTCCCACTGCTGGGAAGATAAACCTAACTTATGTTCTAAACCAGCACCTAACCATTGATGAACCAATTGCCATTGATGTTGTTTGGCGAATTTTTCCACATGGTATTTAAATCTTTGTTGAAGATAATCCCGTTGACGACTGGTTAGCCCTAAGATTTGGTCAATTTCTGGTGCGGAGAGGTCTTGGAGTTTGAGGGAGAGATAGTCCATACAATCAGATTGGCCTTGAGACTCCAGATATTTCATCAACTCAGTAATGACGCGATCGCGTTCTGACTCCTCAGAAGGGTCAAAAGTTGGTTTAGCAATCATTTGCGAGCGAATCTGTTGTACAGCCAAATTCCGTTGGTAAGTTTCCGCTTCCTCAGTCTTAGCAGAATCCACTGCCATTTCGATATCTACAGTCGTTTCTTGGGGTTGACGACGGGCAAAACCTTGAGCGCGTAACACAATTAACTGTTGATTGGCACCACCAGGCAAATTAATCCGACGTTTGGCATACTGCTCTGTGAATGCCATGTATTCGGCTAATTGTAATTGCGTCCGGGGAGTGTAATCTTCAGGTAACTCATTTTCCCGTCGAAAAGCCTTAATCGCCTCAATATAAAACGCTTGCAGAAAGTCTTCAATCAAATTGTAACGGGCATCAAAACCCAAATCCGAACCAGCAACGGTGACATGGCGATAAACAATAGCACCCAGACTACTATGTAGTTCCACACGCCCTTGTTTTGAACCTAGTTGGTGATAACGCAAGCACTTTTGCAAGCGATGTCTAGCCAAAGTAATCTGCCAAGACCTAATTTGCCCTGAAGTTTGGATGCGAGAGCTTTTATCGCAAATACGTTCTACCTCTTTAGCAATACGTTTTGCTACAGCTTGTATACATCCAGGTGTAGCCTTCATCTGAGATTGCATTTCCTGACATAACAGTTGCACCAATGTCTCAGTGTTATTAGCTGACAAATCTTCAACGGAAATATGGTGGTCAAAAGCAGATGTAGAAGTTGGCAGATTAGCGATATTAGCTTTCATGACTTTTCCTGGGATTGGTATTGCACCTTAACTCAAATGCAGACACAGTGCTTCATGGCAGAGCTAGCGATAAAATCTTGATGGATAAACCCCAGCAAGATGCACCGCCTGGACTGCTCACATATAAGACTGTAAGAAATTTAAAAAGTTAAGGGCCTGTCAAGTGTGTCGCTTTTTCACAAGCAACTAGATAAAAGGTGGCATGTAGGTCTACCGCAGGCGCTCCATTTACTTGATTTCCTTACTCGGTGAAGATTTGACGCGATCACCTGTCTAGTAATCAGAGCGCCTGAGATTATGACAATTTTAAAAGTGGAGTATGTTTATCACAATTTCCGAAACAGAGGGTTACACCGAAAAAATCTGATTCTTATACCCAAGCTGCGACTGCTTCCCAACCTAAACCCCTCCGTGTAATTAATGGTTCATCTGTCGTTAAATCTAAAATTGTGGAGACTTCATCCGTTGGTTCTTCACCAGTATCGATAATGATATCTACCACTTTATCTAAGCGATCAAATAACTCTACCTGAGACAAAATTTGTTGTTTATATTTGTCATCTATTTCCTCATCGTCTATGTCATAGTCATTGGTGGGGACATGGGCGGAAGTAGAAATAATGGGATTACCCAAAGCTTCCAGTAATGCCAAACAAACCGGGTGATTAGGAACACGAATTCCTGTGGTTTTGCGCTTAGGATTTTGTACCAGCCGTGGAACTAATTTAGTAGCAGGTAACAAAAAAGTGTAAGGGCCAGGAATCAACCTTTTCATAATCCGATAAGCCGTATCACTTACGAAGGCATAAGTAGATACATTGGAAAGAGAAGGACATAAAAAAGTCAGTGGTTTATCATTTGCTAACTGCTTAATGTGTCGCACTTTTTCCACTGCCGACTTGGCATTTAAATCACAACCAATTGCATAGACTGTATCAGTTGGGTAGAGCATGATCGCGCCATTTAATAGCGCCAACTTTATTTCCTCTATTCTACGATTTTGGGGATTATCAGGATGGATCGGGAAAATTTTTGCCATAAAAGATGCTGATGTAGAGATAGGATTTTGGCATTGGCAGGAAAATAGTAACAATGGTATGGGTAATGGGTAATTAGTAATGGGTGATGAAAAAAGAACAATCACCCCTGGGGGCTTTGTCAGTTGTTCATGGGACAAACTACACCACTGTTTTTTCTGGGTAAGACTCCAAGACCGCAGTGGCTCGCCAAAACCAGCTTGACTCACCAATCACCAATTAACAATCACCAATCACCAATTCATACTCTATGAGTAAAATCGCTTATCTTCAATGTCCGACGGGAATTTCCGGCGATATGTGTCTGGGAGCCTTAGTAAGTCTAGGGGTGCCCTTAGAGTATTTAATCGCCAAGCTCAATGGCTTGGGAATTGAGCAAGAATATCAATTGCGAGGAGAATTTGTTCACCGTCAAACTCAACAAGCAACAAAAATTAATGTAGATTTGGTGAATCATCACCACCATCATGGTCATGGGCATCATCATCAACATCATCACGGCCGCCATCTGCCAGAGATAGAAGACATGATTGTTAAGGCTAACTTGCCAGCCAGAGCAGAGGCATGGAGTTTAGCTGTTTTCCGGCAGTTAGCAGTGGCAGAAGGGGCTGTACATGGCATTGCACCGGAAAAAGTTCATTTTCATGAAGTGGGGGCGGTGGATGCCATTGTAGATATTGTGGGGACTTGTTTAGGTTTAGATTGGTTGGGGATTGACAGTACGGAGTCAGGATTACCTTTACTTTACTGTTCAGCTTTTCCAACTGGTGGTGGGACGGTGAGGGCTGCCCATGGGCAAATGGCAGTTCCTGTACCGGCGGTGTTGAAGTTATGGGAAATGAGAAGTTGCCCAGTTTATAGCAATGGCATTGAGCGAGAATTGGTCACACCAACAGGAGCAGCGATCGCTACTACTTTAGCCACAAACTTTGGCCCACCACCGCCTATGACCATCAAACAAGTGGGTCTGGGTGCAGGTTCCCTAGATTTACCAATTCCCAATATTCTCCGTCTCTGGTTGGGCGAAAGTACAAATTCCCACACTCATCACAGCCATGGAACGGATACTAGCCCCCATTTAGAAACTATTTCTGTCCTCAAAACCCAAATTGATGATTTAAATCCCCAAGCCATTGGCTATTTATTTGAAGCTTTGTTTACTGCTGGTGCTGTCGATGTTTTTACCCAACCCATCGGCATGAAAAAATCCCGTCCAGGTATTCTGTTAACGGTCATTTGTCATCCAGAAAACCTGGCTAGTTGCGAAGCCGTCATTTTTCGCGAAACCAGTACCTTGGGAATTCGTCGGACTACTGAACAACGGTCTATCCTCCAGCGAGAAATCCAAACCGTTGCCACTCAATATGGTAAGGTGCGGGTGAAGGTGGCGTGGCCAAACAATAATCAAGAAAAAATTATCACCAATGTTCAGCCAGAATATGAAGATTGTGCCGAATTAGCTCGGAAATATCAAGTTCCTTGGCGAGAAATTCAGCGACTGGCTTTACAAAGTTGGTATTTAGAGGCAGCACATTAATTAGGTTGGGGAAAAATGGCTTAGTTATTTTTCCCACTTTTACCATCATTTTTGCAGTTGGTATAATCAATCCACAAATTTGGCAATTTTTCTGTACATCATTTTATGTCTAATCAGATTACCTTACTAGTAAATGGAGAAACGAGAAACTGTTTTTCCCACACTCCCTTACCAGAAGTGCTTCAGCAGTTGGGCTTTAATCCTCGCTTAGTGGCGGTAGAATATAATGGCGAAATTCTCCACCGTCAGTTTTGGTCAGAGACTCATCTGCAAAGTGGCGATCGCTTGGAAGTTGTAACCATTGTTGGTGGTGGTTAGTTTAATAGGCAGGAAGAACGAGATTCAGGCTCATATAACCAGCGATAATAAGTTCTACGCTTGGCTAATTCTTGTCCTTGACGACCGAGTTTTTCCCTTAGCTGTTGGTCTTGACACAGACGATTAAAGGTCTGAAATACTTCATATCCTGATTCAGGATTGACCAACAGACCATTCTCTTCATGACGCACTACATCTAAAACACTACCTGTGCGGGAGGCAATTACTGGTTTACTAAAATAACCTGCTTCTAAATAAACCAGATTAAAGTGATATATATCTTGGTTATTTCTATCCCACACATTCAGTTGAGCAAAGATATCGCAAGCAGCAAAATAACCCGCTAATTCTCGTTCGGCAACATGCCCAGAAAAATGTACTCTGTCATTTATTCGCAATCTTTCTGTTTTGGATTTGAGATGTAGTTGCTCATCTCCCTCGCCACAAATAATGTAGTGAACATCTACACCTACAGTTAAGAGCAAAGGAATATTATCAATTACTCGTTCAATACTTTTATAGGTGACTAAATTAGCAACAGAAAGAATCACAATTGCTGTTTCTGGAATATTATATATTTGACGAATGCGCTGGCGTAAATCATCTAAATGACTGGGACTAGTAGCATGGCCAAATTTTTCCGGTCTAACCACAGGATTAATCACGTGGGTGGGGGTATCAAACCGAAAACTCTGTCTTAAAGCATCGCGCAGATAGGAATTATTGCAGACTATCCCTTCAGCCCGTTGTAAAGTAAAGGCAAAGAGCGATCGCCATACAGGATTACGGACTACATTCAGCAAATCGTTACCATGTAAATAGATAAAAAACCGAATGGGTAAAATATAGCTGAGTAACAACAATGCTGGGAAATCGTATCCATGACACCATTCAATATAGCGATAATGATAGCGAAAATACAGTTTAATAGCTATTAATAAAGAACCAATGATATGCAACCAAGGCTGGAGAATATTTCCTAGTAAATTACCTCGGCAAACATGCAAATTAGGCCAGCGATACACTGGAAATTTTTGGGCTTGATCAAAGATTTTATCCCCAGAACAGCCAGCCGCTAGCATAATTATTCTGTCTGGATCTTGTAAACAGCGGTTATAAACATATTCACCAATCACAGCTTCCGCAGGGCGAAAAAATCTCGATATGACCAAAATCTCTGGATTAGCAGTTTTTTCCTGAATTTGTGTGCCTAGTTGTGAAATATGTTCCATGATTGAGTTTGCTAAATTAGCTAATTTATGTTTTTAATTGCGAATTAAGTTCATACATTTATGGAAATTGGCTTTTATCTAAAAAATCTAAAAACAATAGTCTTGAAGATGTAAAACTTCAAGTAAAAAGGATTATAAGTAAATATCTCTGATAATTAAATTTGTTTTTTTTGATTAACAATAAATCCATCAATTCACAATTGAATTGATTTTAAATCTAGCTATTTGCAATAGTATATGCTGACTTGGAAGCTGACGGAAAAGTCTTGTGGCAATTAGCCAATGGCTCTGTTGTTATTTTGATAGATAACGCTGATGGCAAAATCACAACTTTTTCTTACCCATAACCATATATTATCCCAAATCTGTTGATTTTGTGTGCCAAAATGCCAAAATATCGTCATGGTTAATGTGTTTTTGTAATATATTTTACTCTGCAACAACAATAAAATTTTTACCAGTGTGTATCAGTTGGTAAATAAATATGTCTCAGATAT
The DNA here is from genome assembly GCF_014698825.1 of Richelia sinica FACHB-800. Lineage (GTDB taxonomy): Bacteria > Cyanobacteriota > Cyanobacteriia > Cyanobacteriales > Nostocaceae > FACHB-800. The sequence goes on along the minus strand of NZ_JACJTT010000026.1, from coordinate 10,877 downwards.
AAAATTCTGCAAATCATGGTTAAGATTAGCTATCCCTGAAGGAATCAATATCAGCCATTTCTGTGGGTGAATAATGAGTTTAAAACATCTCACCTACAAGAGTATGAATTGTGATTTAACCGGATGGATAAACTTAGGCATTGGTTGTGATTTCTACAGTAAGTTTACTGAGAAATAACTTAAATCCTTCTAGTTATAATTAACTCAACATTTTTGATCAATCCGGGAAAAAATCTACAAAGATAATTAATAATTAAAATAATTTCATCTTCATCTCTATGACTGAATCCCGACATTTTGCCAGTCGTAGAGGTAACAATCACGGAGATAAATCATTAATTGATTCCAAAGTTAGGGGATTTTGCAGTGGTTTCGCGGTACGGTTATCAACGCGAGAAATCCCCCTAGCGATCGCTAACTGCCCCTAATCAAACGCGGTAGATTGAATATAGTGTTACCCACACACAGCGAAACTCCTGCCACCAGGGGGAGAAACTATAAGATATTCCTTTGCCAGAGTATGTATTATGCGTAAAAAATTACAACAAACCTTCAAACCCCTGTTAAAAACATTCCTTGTTTTGGGTTTAGTCCTGACTTTAGCTTTCAGTCATGCAGACGGTGCATTAGCAGCCCGTACAGGTGGACGCATTGGCGGTGGTTCCTTTAGAATGCCCTCTAGCCGTACCTACACACCTCGTACCTATGCACCTCCTGGTGGGGGTTATTATTCTCCCTATGGTGGTGGAGGCTTTGGCTTTCCCTTCCTACTTCCTTTGTGGGGTTTTGGTGGTGGATTTGGTAGCCTGTTCTCGATTTTAATCTTTTTGGCGATCGCTAACTTTATCTTCCAAACCTTCCGTCGTGTCACCAGCAACGACACAGAAGACCCAGGTTACAGCAGCAACCCTTCCGTAGCCATTACCCGTCTACAAGTCGGTTTATTAGCACAAGCAAGAAACCTACAAACAGAACTCAACCATATCGCCGAAGCTGCTGATACTAATACCCCCCAAGGTAGAGCAGAAATTTTACAAGAAGCTAGTCTAGCCTTACTACGCCATCCTGAATACTGGGTATATGCAGGAGGTGGCACACAACAGGCGAAATTAAACTCAGCCGAATCTCAATTCAACCGTCTTTCCTTAGCAGAACGCAGCAAATTTAGTGAAGAAACCCTCACTAACGTCAACAACCAACTAAAATCAGTCCTGGCTAAAGAAGCATTACCCTCAGCCGAAGAATTAGATAACCCCACCCGTCTCATCAGTGAAGGGCCAGGAGAATACATTATCGTCACCCTATTAGCTGCAACCTTGGGTAAATTCTCCATTCCTCCCATTAACAGCACCGAAGACCTACGCCAAGCCTTACGTCAAATTGGCAGTCTTCCCAGCGAACAGCTATTAGCGATAGAAGTCCTGTGGACTCCTCAAGCCGAAGGTGATACCCTCACCTCAGATGATTTGCTAGCTGAATATCCTGATTTGAAGTTGGTTTAACCTTACAGGAGTTCAGGAGTATCTTTTCTCCCCCATCAAAGAAAGTGACCCTGATAAACAGAGTCACTTTCTCAATTTGTAAGTCTCAATCAGTTAGACCTGAAACCAGACGCAACTTACTTCTTCGCTTCGGTAATGGGAACCCATTCTGTATGGAAAGTTCCGTCTTTATCAGTCCGTTTGTAAGTATGAGCACCAAAGTAATCGCGTTGTGCTTGAGTGAGGTTTTGAGGTAAGCGTTCCCGACGGTAGCTATCGAAATAATCGAGGGAAGCACTAAAAGCAGGAACAGGAATACCTGTTTTGGCCGCAGTGACAATGATTTCTCGCCAAGCAGCTTGTCTATCGAGAATTGTTTGCTTAAACTCAGGTGCTAACAACAGGTTAGGTAAAGTGGGATTTTGGTCAAATGCCTTCTTAATCTTATTCAAGAAGCCAGCACGAATAATACAACCACCCTTCCAAATCCGTGCCATTTCACCCAGATTCAGACCCCAATTATAGGTGGTAGAAGCGGTGGATATCAACGCCATACCTTGAGCATAAGAACAGATTTTGGAACAATAGAGCGCATCACGCACCATGTTCACAAAAGTTCTTGTGTCTTTAAATTTATTAGGTACAGGCCCAGTTAATTGTTTAGAAGCAGCAATCCGTTCATCTCTAATTGAAGAGATAATCCGAGAATTCACAGCAGCAGTAATTGTAGGAATAGCAACGCCTAACTCCAAAGCAGTTTGTACAGTCCAACGACCTGTTCCTTTTTGTCCCGCAGCGTCAACAATTAAATCAACCAAAGGAATCTTGGTTTCTGGGTCAACGTAGGGGAAAATATTGGCTGTAATCTCAATCAAAAATGAATTGAGTTCATCGGTTGTATTCCACTCTGCAAAAACTTCATGTAGCTGTGCAGCACTCAAACCACCGATATTTTTGAGCAAATCGTAAGCTTCAGCAATTAATTGCATGTCGCCATACTCAATGCCGTTGTGTACCATTTTCACGTAGTGACCAGAACCACCGGGGCCAATATAGGTTACACAGGGGCCGTCATCGACTTGAGCAGCGATTTTGTTGAAAATGGGAGATAAATACTCATAGGAACTCTTTGTACCACCAGGCATCAATGAAGGGCCATTTAGCGCCCCTTCTTCACCACCACTGACACCCATACCGATATAACGTAAACCAGTTGGTTCTAACTCCTGAGTACGTCTTTCGGTATCTTCAAACCAAGAGTTACCACCATCGATAATAATATCGCCTTCTTCCAGCAAAGGCTTTAACTGCTGAATTACCGCATCAACTGGTTTACCAGCTTGTACCATCACCAAAATTTTGCGGGGACGTTCTAGTGAAGCGACAAACTCTTCCAGGGTAAAGGCTGCTTTGACGTTCCGTCCTGGGGCCCTTTGGGCCATAAAGGCATCGGTTTTCTCGCGAGAGCGGTTGTACACTGCAATTGGGAAGCCATTACGCTCAACGTTTAGAGCAATGTTTTCGCCCATAACGGCTAATCCAATCACACCAAAGCTTTGTAGTGTCATAAATTTGTTTGGCTAACTCTTGCAGATCCTTTCATCTATAAGGGTAATCCGAGATTTTGGCTTCACTCCTAAAGAAGACATTAAGAGTTTTTGAAAAAGTCAAAAAATCACGATTAACACAGATGATCAATTTTTATTTGTATCTAAGTCAACAATTTATGTGCAGAACTTGCAAAATTGAAATATTGGCACAATTGAAAGAGTAAGGAGTATTTAAAAATGCTGGCATATCTTCTCGCCTCAATAGTCGCAATAGGTAGTTTAGCTATTTATATGGCTGCTTTCTTCTTTCCAGAAATTCACCGCAAGAATGATTTTGTCTGGAGTGGTATTGGTTTTTTCTACGCTTTAGTGTTGTGGATTTTTGCCCCCCGAATTACAGGGGGACTCTTACTTGGTCATGTAGCCAGTGTGGCACTTTTAGTTTGGTTCGGTTGGCAAACTCTCTCATTACGTCGGCAACTGACACCGGAAATCCAACAAACACCTATACCCAGTCCTGAATTAGTCAAAGTTAGTATCCAAGAACAAGTATCAAAGTTTTCTCTACAGCAAAAGCTAGGACAATTACTAGCATTCATTGGTAATTTGTTTAGTAATAGCAAAAGTAAAACCACACCCACAGAAAAAACAGCAGTAAGTCAACCATCAACTACACCAACTACCAAACCTGCTGTCACAATTATTGATCACACTGCTCCTACAACAGAGGAATCAGAAACTGTACCAGAAGTGATTCCCCCAAACCCACCTGCACCAGAACTAGTAGAAGCTGCACAACCTCAACCTGAAGCTAAACTAACTATCCCTGTGGAAGAAATTGCACCTGATGCTGTACTTGCTCCTCCCGCGGAAGTACCACCAGAAGAAACACAAGCAACCAAGTCATAGTTCTAGCTATTGTCCCTACCCAGGCTAAATACCGATAGTCTGGGTGAAAACCTCATCTAAATTTAGATGCTGCTTATTCTTCTTCATCAGGATCTAAATCACTATCCTCTAAGGAATGCTGAGGAATCGCGGCAATGATTGCATCTATTACTTTAGAGACTGGTAATATTTCGATGTTGAGGTCGGGAAATTTTTGTCCTTTGGGAACTATGGCTCGTTTAAAGCCGAGTTTGGCTGCTTCTTTTAAACGTAGTTCCATTTGTGAAACTGGCCGGACTTGTCCTCCTAAACCCACTTCTCCGATCATCACTGTACCGGGGTCTACTATCCGATCGCGAAAACTGGCTACTACAGCGATCGCTATTCCTAAGTCTACTGCCGGTTCTTCTACATTCAAACCCCCAGCAGACGCAACATAGGAGTCTAATTTGGACATGGGAATGCCCACCCGCTTTTCTAACACCGCAAGAATCTGCACTAAGCGGTTATAATCAATGCCAGTTCCCGCCCGCCGGGGAGATGGGTAACTGGTAGGACTAACTAAGGCTTGCAATTCAACTACTATTGGTCTTGTGCCTTCACAGGCTACGACAATTGCAGTTCCAGGGGCTGGATCATCACGGTTGCCTAAGAATAATTCTGAGGGGTTGGGAACCTCTCGTAAGCCGTGGGATACCATTTCAAATATACCAATTTCGTGGGTAGCACCGAAACGGTTTTTGACGGTTCTTAATAGACGATGGGAAGCAAAGCGATCGCCCTCAAAATACAATACTGTATCCACTAAATGTTCCAACACCTTCGGCCCAGCGATCGCCCCTTCTTTGGTCACGTGACCAACAATTAACATAGTAATATCTTCATGCTTGGCCACCTTCATCAGTGCGGCCGTGCATTCCCTTACCTGAGCCACAGAACCAGGGGCTGAAGCCAGAGAAGAAAAGAAAACTGTTTGAATACTGTCAATTACAGCCAAATTTGGCTTGAGGGAGTCAATTTCTCTGAGAATTTCTTCTAAATCCGTTTCTGGTAACACATATAAATCTGCGCTAGCAACTTCAGCTTCTGGTTGTGGTTCAACATCTGTCGTTGCTGACTCATTATCCTGGTTGACTACACTAACAGGGGTGGAAACTCCTAAACGAGAAGCCCGTAATTTCACCTGTTGACCAGATTCTTCTCCTGTTACGTAGAGAATTCTGTATCTTTGCGCCAATTGATTTGATACCTGTAAAAGTAGGGTAGATTTACCAATACCAGGATCACCACCAATCAACACCATTGAACCAGGAACAACTCCCCCTCCTAATACCCGGTCTAATTCCCCGTATCCAGACTCCCAGCGAGCAATTTGGCGGTCAGTAATTTGGTCAAATTTGAGTGACGCTCTAGGTTTAGCTGGTTGTCCATGAGATTTACCGTTACTCGTTGTTGACTGCCAGTTACTTACGCCACCTCTACCTAGTATATCTACTGAATAATGACTAGCTGTTTGTTCTACTAAGGAATCATATGTGTCACAATGAGAACATTTGCCGTACCATTGTGAATACTGGGTTCCGCATTCTTTACAAATGTAAATAGTTTTTGGCTTTGGCATTCTTTAATTTTAGCAAATAATCTTAATTTTTTATTAATTTATCCGATGCAAGGAAATTTGAATAATGTGATAATTGCAAGCTTTTTACCAATCAATAGATGGAATGATATCTTAATATTATGGTATTAAAAATTAATCATGAAAAATTTTAGTTAAGGAGAGTTGAGAAACTTGGAAAGTCATAAAGAAAAAATCTTGGTAGTAGACGACGAAGCCAGCATTCGCCGGATTTTGGAAACACGCCTTTCCATGATTGGCTACGATGTAGTAACTGCTGGTGACGGAGAAGAAGCTTTAGAAACATTTCGTAAAGCTGACCCTGATTTAGTGGTTTTGGATGTGATGATGCCAAAGCTAGACGGCTATGGTGTTTGTCAAGAATTACGTAAGGAATCAGATGTCCCAATTATTATGCTAACAGCCTTGGGTGATGTAGCCGATCGCATCACTGGCTTAGAATTGGGCGCAGATGACTATGTAGTTAAACCTTTCTCTCCTAAAGAACTAGAAGCGCGAATTCGCTCAGTTTTACGCCGTGTAGATAAAACCGGTGCGACTGGAATTCCTAGCTCTGGGGTAATTCATGTTGGTAATATCAAAATTGATACGAATAAGCGCCAAGTATATAAAGGAGATGAGCGAATTCGCTTAACTGGAATGGAATTTAGCTTATTAGAGCTATTAGTAAGTCGTTCTGGTGAAGCTTTTTCTCGCTCCGAGATTCTTCAAGAAGTATGGGGGTATACGCCAGAACGCCATGTAGATACTCGCGTGGTGGATGTGCATATCTCTCGCTTACGGGCAAAATTAGAAGACGACCCCAGTAACCCAGAATTAATTCTCACTGCTAGAGGAACTGGATATTTATTCCAGAGAATCATTGAACCAGGAGAAGAGTAGGTGACAGGTGAGAGCAAAAAGAATTTATTGTCTCAATGCCAAATGACCAATGACTGATGAAAAAACCTGATCCCAATGGAGTTTTACGTCTTCTACCCCTAGCTGTCGGTGGCTTAGGAGCTACACTTTTGCTAGTCAATCGGTTATTAACACCGGAACTCACAGATTCCCAAGCGCGGGGGGATGTCCTGGGAGTAATTTTGAGCGCGGTGTTAATTTTAACAGGTTTAATTTGGCAACAAGTACAGCCGCGATCGCCTGAGGTTGTAGAACTAATGGGAGAGGAAGGTTTTTTTCTGGCTGAGAATTTACCAGAAGCCGTGAAAACAGAATTAGCTTGGGCATCGCATATATTATTGACTAATACCGTCACGCGATCGCTCGTAGTTTACTATCAAGGCAAAGTTTTGTTACGTCGCGGTATTCTGGGTTCCAAATCAGAAATCACTCCAGGGCCAATTGTGCAAAGGGTATTAGCCACGAAAAAACCAGTTTATTTAGTAGCACTACAAATTTATCCCGGCAAAATTGAATTTGATTATTTACCTGAAAATACCCAAGGTGTAATTTGTCAACCAATTGGTGAACAAGGGGTGATCATTTTGGGTGCTAATGCACCACGTAGTTACACCAAACAAGATGAAAATTGGATTTCTGCCATTAGTGATAAATTAGCTGTTACTCTGAGTTTTCATCATTCATAATTAATAAATATTTCGTGAATAAAGCGTGAGCAAAATTTATTATGGTTGTGATTTATTGGCTGTTAATTGCTGTCATGGTGGTAGGAGTGATTGGTTCAGTAGTTCCAGCCATTCCTGGTAGCAGTTTAATTTTAATTGCTGTCATTGCTTGGGGAATTATTAGTAGTTCCTTTGCTGCCATCAAGATACCTTTATTGGTAACAGGTATTGTCTTAATCCTGAGTATGGGAGTAGATTTTTTAGCTGGTTATCTGGGAGCAAAGCAAGCAGGTGCTAGCAAGTGGGGGCAAATTGGGGCATTAGTGGGGTTGTTTTTAGGAATTTTCGGACTTTTACCCGCATTACCCTTTGGAGGACCCCTACTAGGAATGTTAATCGGTCCTTTATTAGGGGCGATCGTTGGTGAATATCTCTATCAACGTAACTTGGGTGCAGCAGTTAAAGCTGGTATAGGAATTACAGTAGGCACTCTAGTAGGTAATTTAATTCAAGGTATACTAGCCATTAGCGCCCTCATCACTTTTATTTGGTCAACTTGGCCACAAGTCTATAGCGGTTAGATTTTTTACTGAATACCCATAGAATAGCTTTACAATAACTTTAAGATTTTGCAGATGTCTGGTTGCGGAAATAGCAGCTAGAGGTTATAAAAAATATTTAATAATCTGAGAATTACATAATTATTGTTTTGATATAAACATCATATTTGATGTATTAATACGGAAAAACCCACGAAGCTCCTTGATGAAGATTGTGTCAAGATATCTAAGTATAGATTGCCAAAAAACACTTAGATATGTAATTATCCTAATTGTAGGGAATACACAAGCAACTGAATAGTCTAAGTCCAATACTTACATTCCTCACTTGCGTATCATCCTAAGAATCCCTACTTAAAGGATAAAAAATAAAATCTCAAGTTGCTAGGGAATACTACTTGTAGATTTTGTATATCTTAGCAACCCGTTGGGACTGTGTTTGATTAGTAAAGCAACTATTTTCCCAATTTATTTTGACAGGAGCTTTGGGCGACGATGTTTAACTTTAAATCTCAACTATTAGGTGTTGCTGCTGTATTACCAGTTGCTGCTGCTGTATCTTTCGCTGGTTCTGCTCAAGCTGGTGTAGTTGGTACTCTTTCCTTCGCTGACGGTACTGATGATTGGTTTAGTGAAGTAGCTCCAGGGGCAGGGGATACTTTTTCTGTGAAGTTTAATCCTTTCAATATTAACTTCGTTACTACCCAAAATGGCTATTTTACCCCTCCATTTGATGGTAGCCCTGTTCAAGGTGTAGCAAATTCTGAAGCTGAATTTAAATGGGTCAGCACTTTAGGCAGTAGTTATACTTATGAACTTGTCAACGACTTGGTGTTTCAATTTACTAATGGAGCAAAGCTGACTTGGGGAATTGGCACTAAATTTATAGGTTTCCATAACACCAATAACTCCTTACAGTTTGACTTAGCTCCAAATCAATTAGTGCCATTAGTCGAGAACATAGGAGAGACTGATTTCTCACTCTTTGCTTCGGCACTTCAATTTTCAGATATTAATACACTAGGTGGTGGTTCATATAACGGGTCAGTAGCTTTACAAGTACCTGAACCCGCTACAATACTCGGCTTAGGTTTAGTAGGTGCAGGTATGACCTTTGCTCGTCGTCGCAAGCTAGTCAAAGCTTAGTTTTAAAAAACAGAGTTTAATATCCATACCTTAACTGTCGATCTGGTGGAAATTTTATCCTTGACCAACCAGGTCTATTTTTTTATAGAAAATTTGGGTTGAAACCCGTCCTAATCCGTGCTTGTGGAATTCCTAACTGTCAATGGTAGAAATTAACCCACGCAGTAAAGATGAAAAGCAATTAAATAGGGCGGAGTACATCCAAATTTGCGTTTGGTATTGGCTCGTTAAAAGGCTTACCCCTCAATCAAGGGTGTGGTAGGCAGGTTTGTCAATATCTTGTATTGTACGGACAGTAATTGTACGGCTGAATGTATCAATATCTTGCATTCATCACCCAAGGTATATGTGTACGGGCAGTATTGTACGAGCGGGTTTATCAATATCTTGTATTCATCACCCAAGGTATATGTGAACCCGCCCCTACTAAACACAACTTTGAGAGTGGTGACTGGTCAAAACAAAGCTCTTTTCGCCTCTGTGGCAATCGCTTCTACTTCATCATCAACCATAGTCTTCAGGATAGCTTGAGCTTCTGCACCACCTAAACGAGTTAAGGCTTGCACGACTCGATAACGAACTTGCCAATCTGGGTCTGTGGCATAGGGAGTTAATAAACTAATACCTTGTGGATCACCCAACTCACCCAGAGAACTAATGGCCGCAGTTTTGATTAACTCATTATCAGAAACTAAAGCCTGTTTCAGTAATTCTAGGGAGCGGGGATCACTTAATTCCCCTAAGGCAGCAATAATACTAAATTTTACTAACCATTCAGGACTAGAGTGGTACAGATTTTGTAAATCTTCAAAGGCCGATTGTAGTTTTAATGCACCTAAACAATCGGCTGCTGCCGCTTGTACATCAGCTTCTGGATCATTGAGTAAGCGATCGCGCAAAATTTGCAAAGATAAGTCTAAATCCTGTGCCCCTAGAGTATCCATTTGACTCAATGCTGAGTAACGGACACGAGAACTAGAATCACCAATAGCAATTTGAACCAGTTCAAAACCCACTTTGGGTTCCAGTTCGCGAATTTGATTGACCGCACGCAAGCGATCGCCTAAATTTTCCGAACTCAGTAATTCTCTAACAGATTCAGCGGAAACGGTCATTTTAATTTCTTATCCTAAAGTTTTAACATGGTAACTGGTAATGAGTGAAGGGTAATTTTTCTCCCTGTCACTTGTTACCTAGTCTGATGCCATGGCACGAATAATATCACCACGAGTCAGAATACCAATCACTTTAGAGCTACTGTCAAGCACTGGAAGACGATGAACATTGCGATCGTACATCACCTTTGCTGCTTCTCGTAAAGGTTTATCAGCAGCAATAGTAATGGGATTTTTACTCATTACTTCTCCCACTGTTTGACCTAAAGCCTTATGTAAATCCCGCTCATAAGCTCCAGGATTTTGTAAATAAATTACACTATCCAAAAACATGATATATGCAGGAGGAGTAACACCTGTTTCTTGCCACATCAGATCAGTTTCTGAGATAATCCCCACCAATTTACCCGCATCATCAATTACAGGTAATCCACTAATCCTTTTCTCTGCTAAAATTTGGATTGCTTCTTTTAAAGGAGTTTCAGGACGGACGAGAATAGGGTCTTTGCTCATCACGTCTGCCACAGTTTTAGACATTATTTTTTACTTACACCTTTTATAAAAGTCTTTTTAATTATTGTAGAAAATTTAGTTCTAATAAATAGATACAGTTAATAGATTGTTACTTTTAAGCTTGAAAATAAAAGCTGATTTTTTATAAAAGTCAAATCAAACTTTGGATTTGCTATAAAAATCATCTTTAATTCAGAAAAATTTTTACTGAGTTACGAAAACAACCTTTCAATGTTGCTATTCTATCTAGACTTACAAACTAAGTAAAGTAAATACATTAATTATTGAAGTAAGCAAAATTATATACATGTAACCCACCTTCCGCACCCTAACTGTCACACATCAAAAAAAGCCACCAAAATAGTACACAAGAACTAAAGCTTATTTAAGTCCTAAGAGAGTTAATGAAAATAAGTATCA
>NZ_JACJTT010000025.1 GCF_014698825.1 Richelia sinica FACHB-800 | reverse complement strand
CTTTCCACAATTCCTTTTGTTTTCCTTTTTACTTCATCTTGAGCGAAGGCGTTCTTTCTTACTTAGTCAAGGAATTAACATTCATATTTCCCGGTGCAAGATATAAGCATAGGGGTGCGCCAGTCGCTCATGGGGGAAACCCCCAAGACCGCGCTGGCTTACCTGTCACCTGTCACCTGTCCCCTGCTATAAATGTGCATGGTTTGAAACCCTTCTAGAGATTTTCCGAGGGAACGTTTCTACATTCATTTTCATTAGAGGTACCATGATATCTTTTAGTCACAACCTGGGTAGCATTTACTTGGACTATCCATCTAGACTTTATCAAGCTAGTGTAAATTAACTTCCCTTTACGTAAAGTTACTGTGAAATTATGCTATAATACAAACCGTTTAATTTGTATAAAACCTAAAAAATCAGTATTTTCCATCTGAAATCTTCCATAGGAACAATGTTATAAACTACTTATGTATTCGCATGAATACATGTTTACCTTGCTACCTTCTCTGTTGCGAAACCGCAACATACTGCGAAGAGTAAGTTTATTTGGAAAAGATTCCAAGTTTTCAGCCAAACACTTTAATAGACATCCCTTATTTTTTACTTACATTTTTATAGCTCTGCACTAGATTACTGGACGGGGAAGCATCTATGTCTAGAAAACGTCGCCTATTTAAATCAATAACCAAAATATCCAAAAAAAAATTTCGTCAATTTTTAGCAGCAGCGAAAAAACAAATTATTTGGCTATTGCGTACCATTATTGGCTCACAAAACAGACGTGGTAGTGCTAATGCAGGGTTTGTTTTACCCACAGTAGCCATGATTTCCGTAGTCGTTGTTTTATTGACTGCGGCAATTATGTTTCGTTCTTTTGACCGGGCAAGAAATGCTAACAACGTCAGAGTCAGTCAAGCTGTCATGGCTTCCGCTACCCCAGCCATTGACCGGGCCAGAGCAAAAATTAACAAACTATTTGCGGACAAAAGAATACCAAAATCTACCCCTTCAGATGATGTCCTCTACGATACTTTAGCTAATAATATTGAACAATTTTCCTTTGGTGATGAAACCCCATTAAAACTGACATATAACGGAATAGAGTCAAAAACAGCTTGGCGATTTCCAGTAGACACAGACAACAACGGCAAATTTGACAGCTTTACCCTCTACGGTATTTATTTCCAATCTCCACCTGTTCAGAATAATAAATTTACTCGCGCGAGAAATCCCTTAGAAGCCAGATCGTTACCTATGACAGATGGTAATGTGGATGACTTATGTGGTGGAGAAACAAGTGCCTTGTTAATTGGTAACACCGGTTGGATTAGACAAGGCAACAAATTCAAAAAAGCCATGTTTGTCTACACTGCTACTGTTCCCATTACCGCCCCCATTAACGACAATAACGCTGATAAATACGAAATTAAAGATGGAAATACTAGCTTTTCTGCTCTAGAGTATCAACAAGACCGTGTACAATACCCACCCAATAACAATGCCGTTGTCTACGAAGACGACCTAGCAATCACACCAGGGGTTAACTTCAGACTAAACGGCAGAATTGTTACTAATAGTAATTTACTAACTGGTTCAGGTAGTGCTAACGTCCGATTGTATCAAGTCAGTAGCACTGGTTCCTGTTTTTATGAAGCAGAAAACGGGAAAATTTTAGTAGGTGGTAACTTATTAGCACGGGGTTTTACAGACACTGGTGATTTGGCAAGAGTTACACAAATAGACTTATACAGAAATCCAGGCACTCCCACATCAATTAACTGGGCACACTCGATCACACCAAACGACAACTTGATGGTCTACAACAACCTGGCTTATGTCCAGCGCGTCAATCGGTTGGTAGAAGCCCAGATGGCCAACTCTACAGATACAGACCCCAGTGAAGTTAAAGAAGGTATTGAACAACAAAAAGAATTACAGGATTTATCCACTTTTAGTGCCGCAGAAGAAGAAAAAATCCGTAGGCAACAACTGCAAATATATTTTAGAAAGCGAACTCGTCGAGTTCCCTTCAGAGAAGTAGCTTTCGGTGGAGATGCTTTAGGTCAATATGCTACGGCTAGCCCACTCCAAGATACTGGTGACGCTCTACGTCCTATTGATGAATGGATGTATCCCCATCCCCTTGATAATAATAACAATACATCACCCACTGTTAGCAACACTGGTCTATCCATGAGAACTAATGGTGACAAAATGATACCCGGTGCCACAGAAACGCAGACACTGAAAGACCTAGGACAAGAGACATTTCTAGGAGACAGAGTATTAGTTGGTAACAACCTCCCAGAACTATGGTGGGACAGAAGAAATCAAAAATTTGTGGGAACAGAAGAGAGCGATACTCAAAATATCACCGATATCTTTTGGGATAATCCCGCTAACAGAATTCGTACTCGTCGTTCCCTAGTGAGAACCTTAGCAGATGTTGGTTCAACAGAAAGGGATGGAGAATGGGAAGCCGCTGCTGCACAAGTACCAAGCAATCCAACAGACCCAGTGGGCGGACTCAGAGTAGTTACAGGTGCCGGCATATACTTGCCAAACAATAACATTTCCACGGCGGAACCAAAAATTTGGCCCGACACTAATCCAGTGCCTCAAGCAGGACTCCCAAAAGACCCCTATGATAGCAGCAGAACTATCACTGAAATTAGCCCCTACTGGATGTATGACTTCTTGGATAGTAGTACAAAATACTCTGACATCCGTTATAGATGGCGACAAATCACCAATAATAACACTCCCTATCTACGAATGCGGGCTACAGCGGTATATCACTATGCAGCAGCTAACTACGACCAAAAAAATCCTAAGCCCATAGCCTGTGTGAGTAGCTTTTACGTACCTACAGACAGTACCAAAGCCAAAAATGACCCGTCCTTACCTGCTTGGGCTGCTGATGCTTCTAGTTCAGCCACTGGAGGCTTATCAAATAACGGTATAGTCTACGGACCACCCACCAGAACAGTCAGTGACTATAGAACAATTCTAGACTTTCAAGCCAGCTTGACCTATCCCAATGGCCGCTCCATCGATGATAGATTGTTAGAGAGTGCATTATCTAAAACAGATGAAAATAATCGCACCCTGGCAGAACAGTCAGCTATTGATAGCCAAATCTGCGCCCTCCAAATTTTAGATGGGACTATAGGTGCACCAACCAATGCTGTTATTCCCCATGGTGCCATTAGGGAAATTACATTTCTCGATGGCAGACAGGTTGAACAAATTTCTCTAGACCCTACAAGTACAACTTACGATTTACCTACTCAAGACCGACAACCTTCAGAAGTACGGGCTACAGTCTTGGATGTTAACCTGCTGAGAAGAACAACTATTGGGACTGGGGAATATTTACTTCCTAACAGTGGCATCATCTATGCAACCCGCAACGATGCCTTGCGAGATTTAAGCTCTAACACAGGTGATGTAGAAGCAGACAAGTCGCTAAGTGCTGTAGATTATATCCTTGACTCCACGCGCCGCCCCAATGGAATTATGCTCATCAATGGCGCTCAACTGTTCCGAGGAGCAACTAATACTTATCGAGAAGCAGAAAAAGGATTAATCTTAGCTACCAATTTACCAGCATACGTTAAAGGTGATTTTAACTTACACACCCAGCAAGAATTTACAACGGCCCTGACTAACGATTGGAGTAACTTCTACACTCGTACTCGTGCCACTCTCAATCCTAACTTTGCCTGTCGTCCCAATGACCCCAGGTTACCAAACTGTACAACTGGTGATAATTGGCGACAAGCCACAGTTTTAGCAGACTCTATTACCTTACTTTCTGGCAATTTCCGAGAAGGCTTCCGTGATGAAGGAGACTTTGACTGGAATGATAGCTATGTTGGCCCCGCTACATTACCCGCAGGTTTCTCAAGGTTTAATAACTACGTCACACTGACAAGAGCCGTTGACCCTGCTACAGGTGCACCTAGAGACTTGGACACAGTGACAGCTGGCTTTCAAGGTAGTTCCTATTTAAACAACTTTGTGACTCCCGTTGCACCCCTGAAGTTACGCCCAGGAAATTATTTAACGGAAGTTTGTATTGCTGATACTTCATTAGGAGAAAGTTGCACTGATCCAACTAAATGGACAATTACTACTTCTAATGGTAACAATTGTGAAAATAACGGTAATAATTCCTGGAATGACAAAATTATTGGTAAAAATGGGGACCCAGGAAATAATCGAATTAAGACAGGATATGTATTCAGTAACTCCAGCGATCCAAATCTCAATGGTGTAGATACCTCCAGTAATTGCTTTCCTCCTAATGCTCCGCGCAGAATTGCAGCTAGGGTAGATACAAGTAATACATCAAACCCCATGCAAGTATTGGGAGTAGATGTAAATCCTGCTACAAATCAACCTAGAAATGTACAGTTATTTACATTTGGCAATAACACCTCAACTGTGGGTACAACCTTATCTAGTAATAACAATGTCTATATACCTTGGTTAAGGCCAGTAGTAGTTGGTGGTCAATTGAGGTTTGAGCCACCGATTCTCCAATTTAACCGTCCCTTTGCTACAGTAGCCAATCCCACAAATAACCAAACAAATGGAGGTGGTAGCAACAATAATTGGTTACAAAGAGCCACTTCAACAACTTTCAATCTCGTGGTGGCAGTTGGAGACAGTCCCGCACGTCCTACAGAAGATAATGGTGGTTTACACAACTTTGTCAGATTTATAGAAGACTGGGGTGGTGGTGCATCAACTACAATCAACGGTGCATTCATCCAAGTTAAAAAGAGTGCCTATGCTAGTGCTCCATTCTTTACATCATTAACTGATCAAGGTAATACATTTACTTACAACACGAATAACGGTGGTGGCAGATTGCCTTTTTATCATCCTCCAGAACGTCTCTGGGGTTATGATGTAGGGCTGCTCTCTCAGACACCTGACTTATTTGCTCAAAAATTAGTCACACCATCACTGGAATTGCCAGATGAGTTTTTCCGAGAAGTTGGAAGAGATGATGTATGGGTCTCGACTTTGTTATGTGCTAAGAAAGCTGACGATGACAATCTTTATGCCATAGAAGATGTAAATCAACGTCCTAGCATCTGTAAAGCTTAAACAATAACCATCTGGTGAGGAGATATGATTAAGCATCAACGCCAACCACAACTAAAACATGAATCTAGCAGCGAAGCAGGTTTCACTATTATTGAATCCCTTGTGGGAATGCTAGTAGTTGCTATTTTGCTAGCTGCTATTGCTCCTGTTTTAGTGATGTCTACCACTGTTCGTGTTCAGGCACGCAGGATAGAAAAAGCCACTCAAGCGGCAAAACTATTTATTGATGGTGTGAGAAGCCAAACAATTTCCTCTCCAATTAAAGTATTGGAAATTACACGTTTACAGACTAGTGACCCCAGAAATCTCAATGACACCATTGGTGATTATTTAATCACTAATGAAACCATGCCTCCTCCTGACTCTAACTCTAACGATTTATTTTGTCTGAAAAGGGACGGTTCGATTGAGCCATTTGTAGCTAGTCAAGTTGGTTGTTTTGATTCTGAATATCCTTTAGATAATTTTTATATTCAAGCGATGCAACTTCGAGTTCAAAATAGTAAACCAGAAGATGGCTACCGTTTAGCCATTCGGGTTTATCGCTCTGACATTGATTTTTCTCAACCTGTTAAAACCAACCTCAGTAATCAACAAGAAAACCAAACTAACATCGAACAAAACGTAATTAATGCTGCTTTGGGTAATAAACAATTACCATTGTTAGAAATGACTGCTGATGTTGGCGGTCAATCAACTAATTTTAGGGCTTTATGCCAAAGGTTAGGGCCTGCATCGGGAAAGAATTGTATATAAATATAGGAAAAATAGAAACCAAATTTAATTACTGTTTCTAATCTTTTGGTAAAAGTCTATTCACATTTAATCAGTATTTGCTTATTAGTTGTGGTATGTGTCGTCAGCCCAATAATGTCAATTATCAAATATGAGTTCTATCCATAATTCATTATGATTAATATATTACATTTTCTACTCAAGAGCAATAAAGCCAAGAAAAATCAAATTATAACTTCAGAAAACGGTTTTACTTTAATAGAATTACTCATTGCTCTAGCGATCGCATTTTTAATCATTACTCCTATGTTAGGGTTTATGATTAGTGTGCTGAACACAGACCAGAATGAACAAGCAAAGTCCAATGCTGAACAAGAGCTACAAACAGCATTAGATTATATTTCCCGTGATTTACAACAGGCTTTATATATATACGATGAAACTGGTTTAAATGCCATTAAATCACAATTACCTGATGCCAGCGCCACAGATAGAGTACCAATATTAGTATTTTGGAAGCGAGAGTATGTACCCCGTGCAATTGATGCTCCCGATGGTAGAGATGATACATTCGTTTATTCATTAGTGGCCTATTATTTAATAAAAGACAGTCAACAACCCTGGTCTAAAGCTGCTCGCATTGCTAGATGGCAAATTAAAGATGGTGTATCAACTACTAGTAAGACAAGTTTTAGCAATTGTGGCACTGCTAATAGATATGTACCAGGATATTGCCCCGATGCTGGCTTTGCCCGCTTCTCAATTGAGCAAGCCTTAAGTATAGAATCAGGTATGAATCAATGGACGAAAGGTAGTGCAGCTTATAACATTGCACCTTCTGTCCTGATAGACTACATAGATCAAACACCTATTAATGAAGTTCCCACACAAGACCAAACAAAATTACAGCCTGTTTGTCCTGTTGATCAAGCCCAACCAAATAGATGGTCACTAATTACTCCAGCACAAGTCACTAGCGGAGATTTGAGTAATATTACTGGATTTTATGTATGTGTGGACAGAGCTAGTATAAATGACTCAGTTAGAAGTGAAGGTGTAGATAGACCTAATCCTACAGCCAAAATATTCCTCCGTGGTAATGGTTTAGCGCGACTTGATCGGCAAAGTAGTAGTGTGAGGAAATATAGTAAAAGCCAAGATGCTTTTTTCCCCACAGCTAGTGTGATTATTGAAGTACAAGGTTATTTATCTCGTTAAACATTAATCAATCAGAGGATTAACTCATGACTGCTGATGATAGCAAGTCTAAGTATTTAAACAACCTGTTAATAAGCTATTTAAAAAGAAATCAGCCCTACAATCTTGATGTTGGCTTTACCTTATTGGAAGTTCTCACTGCGGTGTTGCTGATTGGTGTTTTATCAGCCATTATTGCTCCTAGTTGGTTAGGTTTCACTAATAGACAGCGTTTAGGTCAAGTTAATGACGGAATTTTATCTGCGCTGCGTACTGCACAAACAGAAGCTAAAAAAACCAAAACTAGCTATAGTGCTGAGTTTAAAATAGAGAATAATATTCCGCAATTTTTAGTTTATCCTACCAAAAATCGCCCTATTTCTGGTTGGCAAAATTTGGGGAGAAACATTGAAATTAAACCAAAACAGATTCTTTTATACACTAATATAGAATCTGAAAATAAAGCCTTTGCAGATAAAAAAGTACGCGATACTCAAGCTGGTTCTGGAAGAATTACCTTTGATTATTTAGGAGCTTTAGGAAAAATAAATGGTAGTGACCCTGTAACACCATTAATCATTATGGTATCTCCGCCTAAGTCAGGAACTAATCAAGCTAGTAGCATGAGACGTTGTGTGATTGTGGAAAGTCTGATTGGAGGAATGCGAATCGAAAAAGATACTCAGTGTAAATAGATAGATATAGATATTGTCAGGTGATCTCAAATAATTAATTTGATAGGGTGCGTCAAATGAATAATATTCAGGTATGTGATTTTCCATCATCGATCTATCTGGACGAATTTCAGAAGACTGAATTAGAATTAGACTTAACTATAGCTATTCCCACATACAATGGTGCAAACCGTTTGCCAGAATTATTAAATAAGTTAAAAAATCAAGTTAACACAGAACATATAGAATGGGAAATTATTGTCATTGATAATAATAGTAGTGATTTAACAGCAAAGGTTGTTGAAAAATATCAACTGAATTGGTCATGCCCATATAAATTAAAGTATATATTTGAACCTCAGCAAGGAGCAGCTTATGCTCGAAAAAGGGCAATAAGAGAGGCTAAAGGTAAGTTTGTTGGTTTTTTAGATGATGATAATTATCCAACTGCCAATTGGGTAGAAGCTGCTTATAATTTCGCTCAAAAATATCCGCTGGTAGGAGCATTTGGTAGTCAAATTCATCCAGATTGGGAAGTAGAACCACCAGAAAATTTTCACAGAATCGCACCTTTTTTAGCTATTACTGAAAGAGGAAATCAGCCACTTGTGTATGAAGCTAAAAAAAGAATATTGCCACCTTCTGCGGGGTTAGTGGTTCGTCGTCAAGCTTGGTTAGAAAGTGTACCACAAGCAACTATTTTGAGTGGTAGAGTCAACGGCAATATGGTGACTAGTGAAGATTTGGAAGTTTTAGCTTATATCCAAAAATCAGGTTGGGAAATTTGGTATAACCCAGAGATGGAAATTACTCATAAAATTCCCCGCTTACGCTTACAAAAGGAATATTTAATCCCATTTTTCTGGGGAATTGGCTTAAGTCGTTATGTCACCAGGATGGTTCAAGTTAAGAAAGAATACAAGTGGTTGACGATAGTCGCTTATATGTTAAATGATTTACGTAAATTATTTAAGCATATTGTAAAGTATGGTATTCAAGCAAAAACAGACTTAGTGGCTGATTGTGAAAGACAGTTAATCATCAGCACACTGGTAAGTCCTTTTTATTGGTGGAAGCAAGCAGATATTCAAAAACAAAAGTCATAATTCAAAAAACTTAAGAGTAATGAAATTGTTAATCACTTTCTTATCTCTAAACAATTTTCAAAGCAGAAACTATGATTCCAGTAGTGGTTTTACCATGCTGGAAACATTAATAGCTGTGATGGTAATTGGGATTTTATCAGCATTGATGGCACCAACTTGGATGGGTTTTATCTCTCGACAGAGTTTAAATTCTGCCCAAAGTCAGGTTTATGAGGCAATAAACCAAGCTAGAAGTCAAGCTAAAAGGCAGAAAGTGACTTGGCAAGTTAGTTTTCGTGAACAAAATGGGATTGTGCAATGGGCAGTTCATCCAGCTACTGTGCGACCAGTTGATGCTGTATGGTACAGCTTGGATACTAGTCTTCGTCTTGATGGGGAGACTACTTTACAACTGTCAGATGGTGTAAGACAGATTCAATTTGATTATCTGGGAACTGTCAAAAAACCACCTTTAGGTCGTTTAACTTTATCTAGTAAAGCTGGTGGTACAACTAAGCGGTGCGTCATAGTTTCCACTATTTTAGGGACACTACGATTAGCTCAGGAAAATGAGAAACCTGACGGAAATGGTAGGTATTGCTATTAGACTCTGTTGGTAATTAAATGGGGGTGAGACTTTCCGCTACAAGGCCTCTACATTCTTGTTTATGGTAAAAGTCCCAGAGAAGAGAAAATAGGTCTCTCAGTATCAGCTGTGAATAGAGACTCGATAGGTGCGATCGCACCACAAGTATGTCACACTGGTAAATTAATGCAAATATAATACCAGGGCTACTTAGGGCTTGCTGATGAAAAAATATAGCACTCTGAACAATGCTGGTAAACTCACAGCTTTATTGTGTTTGCTCACCATTTTGCTCACACCCTTTGTCATTGTTAATGCTGGTGAACGGGGTGTGTTAATGAAATTTGGTCAAGTTCAAAGCGAAATTTTAGCGGAAGGAATTCACATAATTATTCCTGTAGTCAATACAGTTAAAAAATTCAGTATGAGAATTCATAAACAAGAAATATCTACAGAGGCAGCTTCTCAAGATTTACAGAATATTTTTACCGACATTGCTGTTAACTGGCATCTGACTCCAGATAAGGTAAACATCATTTATCAACAAATTGGTGATGATGTGAATATTATTAATTCTATTATCAATCCAGCCGTAGAAGAAGTATTGAAAGCCGTGATTGCTGAATATACGGCGGAAGAGTTAATTACTCGACGGGGCAATATTAAATCACAATTAGACGAATTACTAACTAATAGATTAGGCAATTATCATATTGTCGTTGATGATATATCCTTAGTAAATATCCGCTTCTCTGAACAGTTTAGAGAAGCAGTGGAGTCAAAACAAATTGCTGCACAGGAAGCAAAGCGGGCTGAGTTTATTGCCATCAAAGCAATTAAAGAAGCAGAAGCAAAAGTTAATTTAGCTAAAGGAGAAGCCCAAGTACAAAGTTTGTTAAAGGATATTTTAACGCCGGAATTATTGCAAAGACAAGCTATTGAAAAATGGAATGGTAAATTGCCATTAATTATGGGTCAAGACGGTTTAAAGCTGTGGGATATTCAGCAGCTAGTTACCGCTAGTGAGAATTAATCATCACCTGATGGCAAGAGTATTTACCTATAATTGATGATTAACCCTCTTCCATGACTCTAGGTAACGCAAAATGTGAAACCTTTATTCAACAAGGGTTTTGGCTATTTATTAATGTTTCAAAATGTTCGCCATTTTTTGTTATTAATAAAATCTTCAAACCCTGATCACATCTAAATTTCAAAATTAGGAAATTATTTTTGTGATTCCCAGTTTAATGGAAGAGGGTTAACCATTAGCAAATAAAATTGGAGTATCGATAATCTTCAACTGGATTAATAGCATAATCACTAGAGTATATACGGTTGAAGAAACAAAGCCATTCAATAAATCTTTTTTCAAATTGCGTTCTTGACCGTCTTTTTGCAAAATATCTACTGAACCAAACTGCATAAATAGGATACCTATCACATTTGATAACCAATAGCCAATAATTGTACAAGGTATTAACAATTTAGGTGAAAATAAACTACATAAATACCCAAAAAAGTAGGCTATTGGTAAATTAAATAATAGGTCATTCCACCAGCATAAAGGGGAAAGTAAATATCCTAGTACCAGCAGAAATCCACCTCTGAGCTTTTTCCATAAATTGAGACTGGACTGCTGTGGATTTGTGTTTGCTTTTTCTTCTTTAATGACGATTTGTTGGTTTTCTGCTTGCAGTCTGCCCATAAACACCACTATTTCAATCGGATTTTAGTATTTTAGAGCAGAAAGTGAGAAGATGTCTAGTATCTAGTGAATTTTAGAGCTAGATTACCATATCTAAAATCATGGGTAATGTCTGATGCAACTACATTACCCACATTACCCATATTGAAATATCTAAAAATTTTTATCACTATTAGTAATAAGCTCCTACTAGGCTGTAAGTCAGACTAGCAAGGACTAATAAAGTAATAATTACGTATATAAATTGTCGCTGTAGCAGAAAAGTTAAACAAGAAATAATTACACGCAAAATAGGGATAGCTATGAGAATTAACAGCCCTAATTGAATAATACCTCTACGACTACCAGATAAAACAGAATTTACTACACCAGTTGGTGAACGAAATGCAGAAGAAGTACCAATAAATACTTGATATTCAGCAGGTTCAGAACCATGATGAATTAAGTATAATATGCCGCCAAATAATACTACAGAACTAGCAATTAAAACACCATACTTTAACAGGTGACTAAGTAAATATTCTAATTGGATTTCACCGATGGATTTTGTGATTTTTTGATGATGAATTTCACCAGGATGATTTATTTGTGCTGCATGTTTGAGGCGATGTTCTTCTAATTGTTGAATATCAGCATCTATTTCATTTGTTCCAAAAGTTAGAGTTGCTACTTCTACTTCCCCATGTGTAGATGAACTCCATCGAAACCCAGAATTTAATTTATACATAACTACAGCCCCCCTATTAGACTGTTGTAAACCATTTTTAACGCCATAACTACCAGCACAAGACTGAAAATAACTCTTAAAATTTGGGTTTTAGCACCAATTAAAATTCTGGCTCCTAAAAAAGCGCCTGGTAACACTCCTAACATGACTGGCATGGATAAACCCGGATCTATATATCCTCGGCTTAAATAAACACCTGCGGAAGCTGCTGCGGTAACACCAATCATAAAATTGCTGGTGGTGGTGGACACTTTAAAGGGTAAACCCATGGCCTGATCCATCGCTAACACCTTGAATGCACCCGAACCTATACCTAATAAACCAGAAAGGACTCCAGCTATAAACATAATGCTAAATCCCGTCGGTACAGAATTAACGTAATAAGGCATGACACCATCGGGAGTAGGGTAAGTACCATTTAGATGTAGGTATTCAGCAATGGGATCTGGGGAAGCAATTTCTTGGTGTTCTGGTCGAGGACGTTGTGAGAGATAGGCTGAATAAATCAGTACGATCGCAAGAATCAGAGTCAAAAACTTGACTGATACAAGGGCTGCCATTAAAGCACCAGCGATCGCACCAATTGTGGTAGCAACCTCTAAAAACATACCTAACCGTAAATTAGCAAAGCCTTTTTTAATGTAAGTAGAGGCTGAACCCAGGGATGTAGCAATGACTGAGACGAGGGAAGCACCAACCGCATAGCGGATATCAACACCAAAAATGGAAGTTAATAACGGCACTATTACTACTCCACCACCTAACCCAGTTAAGGCCCCTACCAAACCTGCGCTAAAAGACCCCAGCCATACTAATAAAGAAAATACCAGTATAGTCACCGTTTTTCTCCTGACTTACGCAAAAGTAAAGGGTAAAAAACCACGTTCTCGAAGCATTATTCAGAGGGTTTAGGAAATTTATTGCGTAAGTCCTATTCCTCTTTAGTGATTGATCAAGGAAATAAGAACAAGGGAAGGCAAATGATTTGTAAGTTATTTACTCTTCAGTTTTTTTCATCCCTCACCTTTCACCTTAAATGAATCAGACTCAAACTATTACTATCCAGAAAGATAAAAGTACCTAGACCAATCAGCACATAGGGCATGAAACGATGGCCGTATTGGGTGAACAGATGAGCGATCGCTTGATTGTGAGTTAACCTATGTGCCACATAACACAAAACTCCCACCAGCAGAAAGAAAACACTCACAATTACCAACAGATTTTGCCAATTACTACTAGCAAATATCGGCACATAGATACTAATATTATCTGTACCATTGGCAAAGGTCACAGCCGCCACACTATAAGTTTGCAAATTGAAAAACTTTGCTAACAGTGATTGCTGAGAGTCTTCTGTTTCTGTCTCCTCCTCTGACTCATCCGTATCTGGATACAATAAGCTTTTCATCCCAATAAATATAGGTACTAACCCAAATAAACCAATCCAGGGACGAGGCAAAATTAAACCACCAAAAAAGCCAGGCAAACTGGCCATCACTAACGCAGTGAAACCCAAATATTGACCAATGATAATATGCCAACGCCTAAACTTCACATCAACTTGAGAAAAAAACAAAGTTAAAATCACTAAATCATCAAGGTTAGTAGCACTGAAAGCAGCAGCCCCTGTGCTAATTGCCGTTACCAAGCTACTCATAAGACGTTTCAATGTGAGATTTGAGATTTTTGGTCAGAAATTGATACTTTATGTGATGAAATATCATCACTAATTACCAATCTTTAAAAATTATTTCTTTCTGCAAAGCGAGAGTGAATTTCTTCAACTCGTTGCTGCATTGCTGCTGCCAAATGAGGAGAATGTTGCTTTTTCAGGAAAAACCAACCACAACTCACAGCCAAATACATTAAAAATATGTAAGGAAAGGTATTGTAAGGAGCTTCTGGGACTGGAAATAAATTACTACCAGGAAGACCCACGCTACCCACCACAGGAATCATCATGAATACCAGGGCAAGAACTGCAAAAACCACATCGATGGGACGGAGTTTTCTAATTTTGTATAGATACACAGGAGCAGCCACGGAAATCATGATATAAACAGTCAAAAACCCATAGCTACAAATCGCCCCTAAATAGCCCATACACTCGAATAGTTGAATGTGGAAAAATGACATCAAAGCCGGGACTAAAAATGTGAATAAAGAACAAATTGTCACCGCGACATGAGGTGTTCTATTAGCTGCGTGGGCATTCCCTAAGGAAGCATGAAACAAGCCATGACGAGCCATTAAAAAAGCCACCCTAGCCGCAGGATTAATACTGCCAAGAATGCAGGCAAAAAAGCTAAACAGCGCCCCCAGACCTACTAATTCTCCCAAGAAGCCTACCCCAGCTTGTTGAGAAAGAAAACCTAGAGGTTCTTCCGTATGAGCAATCGATACTCCAGTGCCGCTAAAACCAAGAACTTCTATATAAGTAGTAGAAACAAAAAACAAACCAGCTAACATCACACTACCCATAACTGCTTTGGGAATGGTACGTAATGGTTTTTTCGCTTCATCACCTAAGCTAGTTGCACTTTCAAAACCTGAAAAACCAAACATCACTAATACCAAACCCGTCGCTACGTTACCTGGACTGACACCAGAAAGAGTTAACTGCGACATATCCAGGGCAAAACCTTTATGTGCCCAGATGATGAAACACAAGATAGCAATCAAAACTAAAGAAGCACCCTCTATCCACAGCATAGCTATGGCTGAAAGTTGAATATCTTTGTAAGCTGCATACCAAGAAATACCTGCACCAATGGCTAACAGAGTGATACTAGAGGGATGAATTCCTAAATGGGCAATAAATATGCTACTAAAGTTAGCAAAACCACAAAGAACAGACATCCCAGTAAATAAATAAGCCAGTACCAAACTCCAACCACAAATTACACCGGCCGTTGGCCCTAAGCCTTTAGTAATGTAGGCATAGAGGGAACCTGGAGACGCGGAACGGCTAGCAAATTGGTTGATATTAACGCTGACTAACAATAGCCCCACCAAACCAATCAAAAAACTTAACCAAGTGCCATTTCCTGAAAGGGCCACAATCAAACCAATGTTAGATGCTGGTATGGTTGTGGGTGCAATTACTGCAAAAGACTGAGCCAAGACTTCTGAAAAAGATAGACAATTTTGTCTTAGTCCATGAATACTTTGATATGACGATATTTCTTTACTCATTTTCGGATATTGATAAGGGTAAATGAGACCAATGAAGATAGGTTAAGGAGAATTATTGATAGAAGTCTTCATAAATAATTAAGGCAAAATGTAACGCACATTTCTTGGGCTGAATTATGGACAATGACCATCAGAACTATTCTTGATTTGTGATCAATAAGGCAGGCCAAACTGTAGTCATACTCCCTAAAGTCGTGCAAAATATGTTAGATGAATCAGACTTATTTGTAAGTTGGGAGACAACTTTTATATGGCAGAAAACTGTCAAAGCTATCTCTATATAGCTCTGATCACTATAACAACCTGTTGCTAATTTAGATTGGTATTTTTATTTACGAATTAGATATTACCCTATGTATTTCTGACAATCAAGTACGAAATCTAAAATATTTTGATGATTTATGAGCTTTGAAAATACCACAAAATATATCGGAGTTAGTGCTATTTATCTATATAAAAAAAATTTTATGTTATTTGAAATTTTAGTAATAAAATATACATACAAGACAGAAGATTTATACTGTACATATCATCAAACATTATTTTTAGCCTTGATTTTAAATAGTTTTCAGCCTCAAGCAAATTTAAATATAGTAAACATACTATGTATAAAAAATATATTTAGATTATGATTGTCAACAGCAAATGATGATGGTAATTTGAAATTACGGATGTTTTTTAGGTCACTCAAATACTGCTGTTTAACAGTTTTATTTTGAGCGGAAAGTTTCTTTCAAAACTGCTGAAAAATTGTTGATTTCTTATGGCAGTTGCAATTTCAACATAGGCTAAACTTAGGAATATTCAATATGAGCATCTTCAAAAATTGTTTGATGGTTGGTTGCAATCTTTTGTGCAACTCTTATCTTCTCTGTACCAGCTTTTGCAGATCCACCAAGATATGAAAAAAATCCTGATTACATTGCCGTAACAAAAGACTTGAGTTTTCTACAAAATGCCAAAGCACAGCAAACTCCTTTGGAAGGTTATACACCAGAGGAGATTGACCAAAGAATCAGCGAGTTAGAATTACAAAAATTTGCGTTTGAGTCAGGAGTTGATTGGGGGCAATGCAGTAATCAAACAGGTAAGACTTTGGCTATATATGGCCCAGCCGGCAATTCCCAAGAAGGTAATAACATCAACCCAACGGCATTATATTTTTTAGGTGATGGTCAAACTACAAAAAACAAATGGAACTGTAAAGGAATCTATATACCTGCCGATGTTTCAGCCATAGCTTTAGGTGTGAATGGAGACAAGCAAGAATTAACTGGTGGTGTGGTAATCAAAGTACCTAACGGTACTCAGTTAGTGTTGAAAACTAACCAAGATACAGGTGCAATTGAATTTAACCAAGCGGGAACACAAATCCTCCAACCCGGTGAAATTAACTGGTTTATTCCTAATGTTTCCCAAGCAATTGTAGATGCAAGAATTGCCAATGCACCTACGAAAAAAGCTTAGAAATTTATGCACATCAAGTTGCATTTACAACTCAAACTGGGAAATTGTAATTGCAGCTTGACTTCCTCATGAATAGGAAATTACAGCTTGTGGAAACACAGAAATGTTAGAGGTTGTTTCCGGAGATGGCAGAAATTTATCTACCAAAAATTGCTGAAATGTAACGAGGTCGTTTTGCCAGTTATTAATTAACTGTTGTAAATATTGAATTTTAGTGGCTGAATTATTTGGTAGAGGATAATTGAAGCTGCCCGAAAATAAAATTCCCCCTAATTGCTTCTCTCCTAATTGAACATTAACTTGGTTAATTCCTAAGTTCAACACTCCCTGCTGAAGCCGATAATTTAATTGCAAGGCAGCGTTTACTTCACCTTCACCAAACTCTCGCCAAGAACCTGGCGTTAACAGTTTACCCCATATATATTTTTGGGCATCAGCTTCTGAGTCAAAAATTAGCAACCCTCTGGGATTAATTCCCACTCCCTGATATTCAAGTTGCGAAAGTTTTTCTACCAGTTGATTGGCAATTTTTGCTACTTGCATATCATTTCCTGTTTTTCCAGCTATGGCTTCCAGGAGAATAATTTGATTTGGTTGGACAACGATACCGAAGCCATTGGTAAAAAATAGCTGGACTAGTCCATTGTTATAAACTGGTTGACGGGCTAATTCCCAATCTGAGGGAATAATACCTGTGTATTTCAAAAAATCCGGGTTTAGGGCGGCAGGATTCAGATTTTTGGCAGTGAGAGCGATCGCTATTTCTTGTATTTGTAAGTTTGTGGCCATCAAGTGTTTCCCTGGAATTTATTTGCAGATTTTTATCAATGTTGCTTGAAAATTCAACATTGTTATGCGTATACAAATATATAATCAGCCTTTATCCAAATATATAAACCTATTTGCTAGCTTCAAATCTTAAAAAAAGCTTGTTTCCTGCTGGAAAATCAAAAATATAGTAGTTGCTGGTATTAGGACATCAATTGATAATCAAACCCAGATGACAAAGACTTTTTACACTGTCCCCTGTTCCCTCCTATACCTTTTTGAATATTGATATTTTCTCAAATTCTGGGGTAAAGGTAAAGTTTAATATACAATTATGAGAAGGAATATTAAAAAATGTAAAGTTAAGTATCAATGCCCAGTCTTTCCCTTGACAAAAATCCTCGTCGCATCATTGTCATTGGTGCGGGTATCGGTGGACTAACTGCCGGGGCATTATTAGCCCATAGAGGTTACAACGTCTTAATTCTCGACCAAGCCATAGTTCCTGGTGGTTGTGCTTCCACTTTTAAGCGTCAAGGTTTTACCTTTGATGTTGGTGCCACTCAAGTAGCTGGGTTAGAACCAGGAGGAATTCATCACCGGATTTTTTCTGAGTTAGGAATTGAATTACCTGCTGCAACGCCTTGTGACCCAGCTTGTGCAGTCTATCTTCCAGGTGAGTCCACACCCATTAACGTATGGCGTGACCCAGAACAATGGCAAGAGGAAAGACAGCGACAATTTCCCGGTAGTGAACCTTTCTGGCAGTTATTAGCAACTTTATTTGCAGCTAGTTGGGAGTTTCAAGGACGTGACCCTGTACTACCTCCTCGCAATATTTGGGATTTGGGTCAACTGTTAAAAGCAGTACGTCCCAATACATTCATTACTGCACCCTTTACTTTCCTCACTGTGGGTGATGCTTTAAGGTTATACGGTTTAGGCAATGACCAACGGTTGAGAACCTTTCTCGATTTGCAACTGAAGCTATATTCTCAAGTCAATGCCGAGGAAACAGCTTTACTGTATGCAGCTACAGCCTTGAGTGTATCCCAATTACCCCAAGGACTGTTTCATCTCCAGGGTAGTATGCAGGTATTAAGCGATCGCCTGGTGGCATCCTTAGAAAGAGACGGTGGTAAATTATTGATGCGTCACACCGTCGAACAAATTCAAGTAGAAAAGGGTAAAGCTACTGGTGTAGTCATCAAAAATCAAAAAACTGGTGAAGTGTGGACAGAACCAGCTGACCATGTAGTAGCTAACGTCACTGTACAAAATCTGGTGCAGTTATTGGCAGATAAAGCACCATCAGGATACAAATCAAGGGTAGCAAAATTACCACCTGCTTCCGGTGCCTTTGTCGTTTACTTGGGTGTAGATGCTAGTGCTATTCCCTTTGACTGTCCTCCCCACCTGCAATTTTTATATGACAGCAAAGGCCCCATTGGTGAAAATAATTCCCTATTTGTCTCTGTCAGCCATCCAGGAGATGGCAGGGCCCCAGCAGGTAAAGCGACAATTATTGCTTCTTCTTTCGTCGATCCTAAACCTTGGTGGCAAACCCAAGATTATGCCAAGTTAAAACAACAGTTTACCCAAGATGCGATCGCTCGTCTTTCCCAATACTTTTACCTGAAGCCAGAAACCTTAATTTACGTAGAAGCTGCCACACCCCGTACCTTTGCCTATTACACAGGACGCGATCGCGGTATAGTTGGTGGTATAGGTCAGCGTATTCCTACTTTTGGCCCCTTTGGTTTTGCTAATCGTACACCAATTCAGGATTTGTGGTTAGTTGGTGACTCTACCCATCCTGGTGAAGGGACAGCGGGGGTAAGTTATTCAGCATTAACAGTAGTCAGGCAAATTGCAGCTGAAACAAAAAATTTGTAGGGGTCAAGCGCAATGCTCAACCCCCACGACCAAATATACTTTAGGATATCCGAGAATTAGTACAGAACCCTTAAGAAGCTACCTGGGCAGTAGAACGAGTACGTCTTCTTCTGCCATCGGCAACCGTTACCGCAGACCCAGAGGTTGTAGTAGATGTAGAAGTGGATGCAGATAAATGTGTAGGTAGTTCATCAGGAATTTGCATCAACAAGGTCACTGTAGGTTGACATTGCAATTCCTTGCGGAGAGAACGGGCCAATTCTCTTTCTAAAGTTCCTTGCAAACCACCCCAGTCCATATCATCATGACCGTTGCCTGTGCGGAACTCTGCCCAACGGACACTGAGAATTTCTTCTATTCTCTGTTGTACCCATTTTTGCAGCAGCGATCGCTCTATACTCGTCACCACACCCCGCAGGTGAATTTCTGGTTTCGCTAACAGTTTGCCATTCCAACCAATAGCTGCGGCAATGGTGACAATACCTTCGGAAGCCATTTTTTGCCGTTCTTGCAAGACTCTAGCGCTGACCATCCCAGAACTAGATGTATCCACAAGTTCAATACCTGATGGTACTTTTCCAGCCACACGTAAGGAATTTTCTGTTAATTCAATTACGTCACCATTCTGGATAATTACCATGTTTTCTCTGGGAATACCCATACTTTGGGCAGTTTCTGAATGCTTCACCAACATCCGATGTTCACCGTGAACAGGCACAAAGAACTTAGGACGGGTGAGGGCAATCATTAATTTCTGGTCTTCTTGGCAACCATGACCAGAAACGTGAACGCCTTTATCTCGACCGTAAACTACCTTGGCCCCTTGAATCATCAATTTATCGATGGTATTGACCACCGCAATGGTGTTACCAGGGATGGGGTTAGCAGAGAAGACAACGGTATCACCTTCTCGAATCTTGATATGGGGGTGTTCTTTGTTCGCAATTCTGGTCATAGCTGACATGGGTTCCCCTTGAGACCCAGTGGTCAGAATCAGTACGTTTTCATCGGGTAGATGACGGACGTTATTCAAGGGTTGCAGCAGACTATCTTCACACTTGACATAACCTAAGTTCCGGGCATGGGCAATCAAGTTGAGCATGGAACGACCCACCACTGTCACCACGCGGTTATGCTTCTGAGCCAATTGCAAAATCATGTTGATGCGATGGACACTGGAAGCAAAGGTGGTGATAAATAGCCGTCCTTTGGTTTGACTGAATACCCGGTCTAGGTTGGGATAAACAGAACGTTCAGAAGGTGTAAAACCAGGTATTTCTGAGTTAGTAGAATCACTTAATAGGCACAGTACGCCTTTTTCCCCATGTTCCGCTAGGCGTTGGATGTCAAAGTTTTCACCATCGACGGGGGTGTGGTCAAATTTAAAGTCTCCTGTATGGATAACTACACCCAATGGGGTATGCAGGGCAACAGTGAAGCTATCAGCGATGGAATGGGTGTTGCGAATATATTCAACAAAGAAGGATTTACCAATTCGCACCACATCACGGGGTAGAACTGTTCTCAATTCGGTGCGATCGCGTACCCCTGCTTCTTCCAGTTTACCCTCTAGCATCGCCATAGCTAGTCTAGGTCCGTAGATGACAGGAATTTCAAATTGTTTGAGGTGAAATGCTATGCCACCAATATGGTCTTCATGACCGTGGGTGACAATCATTCCCTTAATTTTGTGGCGATTTTCCCGCAGATAGGTTGTATCTGGCAGAACAATATTCACACCGTGCATTGCTTCTGTGGGAAAAGCCAAACCTGCATCCAATAGCACGATTTCGTCATCGTACTCGAAAACACAGGTATTTTTTCCGATTTCGTGTAAGCCGCCCAGGGGAATAATTTTCAGGGCGGAATCAGCCTCGTTTTTAGCCATTTTCTCCTTAGTGTATGGTCGTTTGTTGATGTTCAGTTGATCTTGGTTTTTATGTATCAAATGCAACAGCAAATCTTTATTTAAATTTCAGTTTTAAGGTCGCCCTGTTTTCATAACTACTTGCAATTTTTTGGCGATAAACATGGACTGAAAACTGAATGATTTTTATATCGCTCGGTCAGAGCTAATTAGTTTCAATTACTGCTTACTAACAATTCCTTTATGTGTCTTTGCTTAACTCAGACGATCTATTTTTACTTATTGGCACTCAGATTAAACCAATTTTTTTCAGAACCGCCTCTAACTTTTGACAGATTTCTAAGTCTGTTTCGCATAATGGTGGACGAGTTGAACCTACCTCCCAACCTTGAAGTTTAAGTGCTTGCTTAACGGGAATGGGATTTGTCGTTAAAAATAAAGCTTTAAACAGGGGAAAAAGTTGCAGGTGAATGTTCGTAGCCAGTTGGGTTTTACCAGCATTAAAGGCTTGAATCATCTCCTGTAGTTGATTACCTACTAGATGGGAAGCCACACTCACAACCCCTTTAGCACCTACTGCTAACAGTGGTAAAGTCAAGGAATCATCACCAGCGTAAATCTGAAATTCCTGTGGTGTCAAGCGCCGGATTTCACTGGCCTGATCTAAATTGCCACTGGCTTCTTTGATGCCGACAATGTTGTCTATTGCTGCTAAACGCGCCACTGTTTCAGCACTCAGATTTTGACCAGTACGACCAGGAATGTTGTATAACAACATGGGTAAATCAGGACAGGCTTGGGCTATGGCCTGAAAGTGCTGATATAGTCCCGCTTGGGGTGGCTTGTTGTAATAAGGGACAACTTGTAAAGAGCCATGTACTCCTATTTTAGCTGCTTTTTGGGTAGCAGCGATCGCTTCCTTGGTGGAATTAGAACCACACCCTGCAATTACCTTAGCTCTCCCGGCGACGGACTGCAACACCTCAACAAATAATTGGTATTCTTCATCCCAGGTCAAGGTAGGGGATTCCCCCGTTGTGCCGCACACCACCAGTGTATCTGTACCGTTGTTAACTAGATAATCTGCTAATTTAGCTGCTACATCATAATTAACACTGCCGTCTGTCTGAAACGGCGTAATCATCGCAGTTACAACTGTGCCAAAATCTCCCACCCTCTTTTCTCTCCTAATCGGTCATTTGTGAGTTGTCAATTATCAATTATTACCAGCTATTTTTACTGTTAACCATTCACCACTGACAACGGACGCATTAGATTCTTTTCTACTAACAATTCAGCAATTTGCACGGCATTTAAGGCTGCACCTTTACGGATTTGGTCACCACACAACCACAGTTCTAAGCCGCAGGGATGGGAAATATCTTGACGAATTCTTCCCACTAACACTTCATCTTTGCCACTAGCTTCCATTGGCATGGGGAAATAATTTGTTTGCCAATTTTCCACTAGTTTCACTCCAGGGGCTTGACTTAAAATTTCCCTGGCAGCATCTGGGCTAAAGGGTGTGTCAAATTCTAGGTTAATTGCTTCTGAGTGAGCGCGGAGTACGGGAACCCGTACACAGGTTGCAGTGATGCGGATATCTTGATTACCGAAAATTTTGCGAGTTTCATTCACCATTTTTAACTCTTCCTCGCAATACCCAGAATCAGTTAAGGGGGAGTTGTGGGGAAATAAATTAAAGGCCAAGGGGTAGGGTAGAACTTCGGCTACTGGTTCTTGTCCTTGTAAAATAGCACTGGTTTGGATTTTCACTTCTTCCATTGCCTTAGCACCAGCACCACTGGCAGACTGATATGTGGCAGCAACAATGCGTTTGATTGGCTGGACTTGATGGAGAGGCCAAACCGCCACGGACATTAAAATGGTTGTACAGTTGGGATTGGCAATAATGCCTTTGTGTTTAGCTGCGGCTTGAGGATTTACTTCTGGCACAACTAGTGGCACATCAGGGTTCATGCGAAAGGCACTGGAATTATCAATCACCACTGCGCCTTTATCCACTGCTACACCTGCCCAAGTTTTGGAGGTGCTACCCCCAGCACTGGCCAAGACTATATCTACTTTATCAAAGGCGCGATCGCTCACTGGCTCCACCAGCAAACTTTCTCCTCGAAAATTCAATCTCTTGCCCGCACTGCGTTCCGAAGCGAGTAACTTTAACTCAGCTAAAGGAAAATTCCGACTTGCTAATAATTCCAGCAACTCCGTACCTACAGCACCGGTTGCACCCAAAATAGCCACACGATAGGATTTAGACAAACTGACTTTCTCCTTCAAAGGTTGATTAATAGTTTATAAGCAGCAAAATTTATCTTTATTTATAATTAAGAACGACCAATATTCAATAAACTCTAACTTTGGTTGTTTTCTTTAATTTAGTTTATGCTACGTAGATTTTACTTAAGTAAAACTATAGTTTACAACAACTTCTAAAAAAATAAATCATATACTATTATACAGCAAACTGCAAACCCAGTACCAAATGAGAAAAACTATTGCCTGTCACCAGTATTTCTTGAGGGCTGCCCCAGGAAAGGCCCATGGTCAACCACCAAAGACAAAATCCTGATGTGCTAGCTTTGAGTCAGAGATACCACCAACAGGTACTAGAAAACTCCTGATTTGTCTAATTGCCAAGTTTTTAGGCTGTAAGTTGACTGAAAAAGACCTAGCCGCAGAAAATTGATCAGGTTTTGTCAAACTCAGGACTGAATCAGTGTTAAACACGTAAAAATTCAGGTCAGGAGGCAGTGCTATGAGTAAAGATATAGCAGAAAATTGTTAAGTCCATAGCCATTAGCAGTAAACTGGATCTCTGCTAAAGGGCATCTGTCCCAAATTTGGATTTGCTCTTGTTACCCAAACAAATCCTATCCCTATCTGAAGGCATCAAGCAAGCAATGCGATCGCAAGCCACTTGTATGTACTCGGAGTTAAAAACACCAGAACACAGAGACACAGCATGAAAGTTACCCAGGAGAAACTCCCCGCTAGCCAAATTGGGCTGGAAATCGAAATTACATCGGAAGTTACCCAAAAAACATACGAAAAGGTCATTAAAAATTTAACCAGCACTGCCAATATTCCTGGGTTTCGCAAAGGCAAAGTACCCCGGCAGATATTACTACAGCGTCTTGGCATCACTCGCATCAAAGCCTCAGCCTTGGAAGAAATCATTCAAAATGGCATTGAGGAAGCAGTCAAGCAAGAATCCCTTTCTCCCATTGGCCAGCCTTCACTACGCTCTTCCTTTGAAGACTTAATTAATAATTATGAGCCTGGTAAACCTTTGACTATTTCTGTGGCTTTAGATGTCGAACCAGAAGTGCAAGTCAACCAATACACTGGCTTACAAATCAAAGCTGAGGAAATCAAATACGACCCTGCAAGAGTTGATGAGGCCCTCGATGGTCAAAGGCAACAATTAGCCACCCTCATTCCCGTAGAAGGACGTGCTGCCCAATTAGGTGATGTGGCAGTAGTAGACTTTAAGGGTGTCTTAGCCAAAGAAGAAGGCGACGACCCAGATGCAGAACCCAAACCCATCCCTGGTGGAGAAGGAACAGACTTTCAAGTTGAATTACAAGAAGATAAATTTATCCCTGGCTTTGTCGCTGGCATTGTCGGCATGAACCCTGGAGAAACCAAAGAAGTCTCTGCCCAATTCCCTGACCCCTACGCGAGTGAAGAATTAGCCGGGAAAGCAGCAATCTTTACCATTACCCTCAAAGAAATCAAGGAAAAAGAACTACCAGAGTTAGATGACGAATTTGCTCAAGAAGTCAGCGAATTTGACACCCTGGCAGAATTACGCTCTTCTTTAGAAACCAACTTCCAAAAAGAAGCGGAAGAAAAAACTAGAGAAAACAAACAAGAAGCTTTGTTTGCAGAACTCCTCAAACAGGTAGAAATTGAATTACCCACTACCTTGATTGAAGAAGAAGTTGATGCCCTATTAACTCAAACAGCAGTCCGTCTATCTCAACAGGGATTAGATGTCAGAAAACTGTTCACTCAAGATATCATTCCCCAACTACGGCAACGGTCACGTCCAGAAGCTGAAGACCGTCTAAAACGTTCCTTAGCATTGCGAGAAATTGGCAAAAAAGAATCTATCACCGTCACAGCAGAAGAATTAAACAATAGAGTCACAGAACTGTTAGAGCAATATTCTGAGCAGGACATTGATGAAGATAGACTACGCTCAGTCGTAGAAGAAGAATTGTTAACGAAAAAAATCGTTGATTGGTTGTTAGAACATTCTGCTGTGGAATTGGTTCCTGAAGGTTCTCTCACTCCCCCAGAAGCAACAGAAACCGCCTCCGAAGCGGCTGAAGCAGAAACCACCAGTCCTGAGTAAATAGACAGGGAATAGGGGCAAGAGCAGAAAACTCCACTCCTACCCTACACCCTGCACCTATGACAGGATGCAACGGGATGAAATTCTATAAGGCATAATGGTTAACACATAGCTAAAATCAGAATTTCATCTCACCTCACAGCAGGTATAACTGCTGTAACCTCTGTCCCACATAGTTTTTCAATGTTCTCATATGCTTAGATCGCAGTCGGGAAACTACCCAATCAATAGCTTGAGTCCCATGAACATTAGCTCTCATTTGAGTAGCCCTAGTAATATTGTTCCCATGGTAGTAGAACAATCCGGTATGGGGGAACGGGCCTTTGACATCTATTCCCGCCTACTGCGCGAACGGATTATTTTCTTAGGAACTCCCATTGACGACACTGTTGCTAACTCCATTGTTGCTCAGTTGCTTTTTCTGGATGCAGAAGATTCAGAAAAAGACATTCAACTCTACATCAATTCCCCTGGTGGCTCGGTCTACGCGGGGATGGCAATTTATGATACAATACAACAGATACGTCCTGATGTTGTCACCATCTGTTTTGGACTAGCCGCGAGCATGGGAGCATTCCTCTTAGCATCTGGAACGGCAGGCAAGCGTATGTCGCTGCCAGACTCCCGGATTATGATTCACCAACCCCTTGGTGGCGCTCAAGGGCAAGCCATTGACATTGAAATCCAAGCGCGGGAAATTCTTTACATTAAAGGGAAATTGAACCAGTTACTATCTAGCCATACTGGTCAGCCTTTGGAAAGAATCGAAGCAGATACAGAACGCGACTTTTTCATGTCGGCCGAAGAGGCGAAGAACTATGGCCTGATCGATCAGGTAATTTCTAGACAAAATCTTCCCACAGCAGGGGAAAACGTCACCATTCTGAAATAAGAGGCTGGTATGTCTAAGTACGACTCCCATTTAAAATGTTCGTTTTGTGGCAAGTCTCAAGAGCAGGTGCGTAAATTAATCGCGGGTCCGGGAGTCTACATCTGCGATGAATGCGTTGACTTGTGTAATGAAATCCTCGATGAGGAGTTACTGGACACCAATGGTGCAGCGACACAACCTGCACCAAAGGCAGAACCACCTCAAAAACGCCGGACACGTTCGTCCAATATTTCTTTTGGTCAAATCCCTAAACCCAGAGAAATTAAAAAGTATTTAGACGAACATGTAATTGGTCAAGATGAAGCCAAAAAAGTTCTTTCCGTAGCAGTTTACAATCATTACAAACGCTTGGCGCTGCTTCAGTCCAAAGGTAATGGCAAAGGCAGCCCAGATGATGCCGTAGAATTACAAAAGTCCAATATTCTGTTAATTGGCCCAACTGGTTGCGGTAAGACTTTATTGGCACAGACCCTGGCAAAAATCTTGGATGTTCCCTTTGCTGTAGCTGATGCGACCACACTGACAGAAGCTGGTTATGTGGGGGAAGACGTAGAAAATATTTTACTACGACTTTTACAAGTGGCAGATTTGGATGTAGAGGAAGCACAACGAGGCATTATCTACATCGATGAAATTGATAAAATTGCCCGCAAGAGTGAAAACCCATCCATTACCAGAGATGTGTCTGGAGAAGGTGTACAACAAGCCCTACTGAAAATGTTGGAAGGGACAATTGCCAATGTTCCACCCCAAGGCGGACGTAAGCACCCCTATCAAGATTGTATCCAAATAGATACTAGTAATATCTTGTTTATCTGCGGTGGGGCTTTTGTCGGGCTAGAAAAAGTTGTAGACCAAAGAGTAGGGAAAAAATCCATTGGCTTTGTCCAGCCAGGAGAAGGTCAAAGTAAGGAAAAACGCGCGGCTGATACCTTGCGACATCTGGAACCAGACGACTTGGTGAAGTTTGGCATGATTCCTGAATTTATTGGACGCATCCCCATGGTGGCAGTGGTCGATCCTCTGGATGAGGAAGCCTTGATGGCGATTTTGACCCAGCCTCGCAGTGCTTTGGTGAAACAGTACCAAAAACTGCTGAAGATGGACAATGTCCAGTTAGATTTTAAACCAGATGCCTTGCGAGCGATCGCTCAAGAAGCATACCGGCGCAAAACTGGGGCCCGGGCTTTACGGGGAATTGTGGAAGAACTAATGCTCGATGTTATGTATGAGTTACCATCCCGCAAAGATGTCACTCGTTGTACAGTCACCAGAGAAATGGTTGAGAAACGTTCCACAGCGGAGTTGCTGGTACATCCTTCTTCACTACCGAAGCCAGAGTCAGCGTAATAGTCATTGGTAATTAGTCATTAGTCTTCATTTGTTCCGACTTTTGACTTTTTAATTTTATTTGTGATTTTGACTAATGCCTTATCTCAATCTTCGTGGCGTTGAACATTACTACGAGTGGATGAAAAAACCATCAGGTGTAGCCAAGCCAATTATGGTTTTCATTCACGGTTGGGCTGGTTCTGCTAGATATTGGCGTAGCACTGCTGAGAGTTTATTAGACCAATTTGATTGTTTACTGTACGATTTGCGGGGGTTTGGACGTTCCTGTGGTAAACCCACTATCAGCCAGGTTGGTGAGGCTGTAGCTGAGTCAAAGTCAACCTCAGCACAAGCTGAAGCCCTAGCCGAACTGAGTTATGAATTAACAGAATACGCTGAAGACTTGCTAGTTTTACTCGATGAATTAGAACTTCAGCAAGTGTATATTAATGCCCATTCCATGGGTGCTTCTAT
This sequence comes from Richelia sinica FACHB-800, assembly GCF_014698825.1. GTDB lineage: Bacteria > Cyanobacteriota > Cyanobacteriia > Cyanobacteriales > Nostocaceae > FACHB-800. The sequence goes on along the minus strand of NZ_JACJTT010000025.1, from coordinate 43,633 downwards.
TGCCACCTTGTTTTTCAACCGCTATCCCCAACGAGTAAAAAAGGGCATATTAACTTGTAGCGGGGTGTTTGAGTATGATGAACAAGCTTTTGCCGCCTTTCATAAATTTGGTGGCTATGTGGTCAAGTTTCGTCCTAGATGGCTAGTAAAAATACCTTTGGCAGATCAGATGTTTATGGCGCGATTTTTACATCGTTCTATCCCCAAATCTGAACGCATAGCCTTTTTACAAGACTTTATTGATGCTGATTATGATACAGCATTGGGAACAATTTTTACTTCCGTGAGTAAAGCTCAAGCGGAAGTTATGCCCCAGGAATTTGCCAAGTTGACAGTACCAACATTGTTAGTTTCAGGAGAATATGACAAGATTATTCCTGCTCAGTTGGGTAGTCAAGCTGCGAAATTAAATGACAAAGTTGAGTTTGCTTTAATTCCCAATACAGCCCATTTTCCGATGCTGGAAGACCCAGATAGTTATTTGCAAAGGGTACAAGAGTTTTTAAGGGTTGAGGGTGTGAGGTAAAAGTTTAATTGTGTTCTTTGTTTTGAAACTCCTCTCTTAACTTAATCCTAGTTCTCGCTTGAGTAAACTAATAGATTGAAGACTAATGTAGTTTTCACAGCGCACTAATTTGGGTGTGCGAATTAAATCTTCTACTACTGTTTGCAGTCCAGCTTGTACGGCTGTATAGCTGGTTTGGTCGGTACAGAAAATCATTTCTGCCCGTTTCACTATGGCATGGAGTTTATAGGCATCCTTGGGTTGGGAAGTCATCACTAGTAATTCATCGCCACGTAGTCCATGCAAAATGACTTCTGTTGCTCTAAGAATGCCAGGACTGAGACTAACTATGCCAATACAACTAGCTTTAGGGAGATTTTTAACTAGATTAATTTCTTTACCATAGTCATGGATATCCAGGGGAATCACACGCACTGCTTTGGGTGCGGCGATCGCTTCCACATCTCCGATAAAATAGCGACTGGTGACTAATGTGGCGGAAGTAGTTTGGTCAAGAACTGCGGCTAATTCTTCCATTGCTACCAGTTGGACGGGAATTTTTAAGGATTCTTCCAGTTCATCGACCATTAATTCCCCGGCCCCAATATCTTGATATGGTGCAATGACTAATACCCTGGCACTACAACGTAATCGCCAATCTACTTCCGCTAAAAATATTTCCCTGGCTTGATTGAGAGAACAGCCTTGACTGAGTAGTTCATCTAGGGCTTGTTGGACGACCTTGTAAGCGTCAGGATGTTGTTTGAGGATGGGTGATTGTAACTTGCTTCCACCTTCATGTCCTTGGGCGCGAACATAAATTCCTGAACCAGCCAAACTTTCCACCAGTCCATCTTCTTCCAACTGGCGGTAGACTTTGCTAATAGTGTTGCGATGTAACCCCGTCTGCATAGCTAAAGCCCTGGTGCTGGGTAGTTTATATCCTGGTGGATATTGACGGGAAGCGATCGCAAATCGGATTTGATTAAATAACTGGGTTGAAGCGGGAATTTCGCTGTCTGGCTGAATACGGAATTGAATCATCATTTAAACTCCTCAAGATTAGTAGCTGATTTTCACCTCCTTTGCTAGCTGTTAAATTGTTGCCCTGGATGGGGGATAAGTCTGGGGGAAATTGCTAATGCGCTCACTTTGACTAATTGATAATTTGGGTGGAGATAACCAGAAGATACTGGCATAGTTATATCAAACATTTATATAGCTTTAGTAAAAAATATTATGACAGAGCAGGCTCTCCACACTTCCACAGTTAAAATTTCTCTACGAGAAACGACTTCAGATGAGCAAAATCTGCAAATCTCTGCCTATGTAGCCCAACCCCAAACACCCGGTGTATATCCAGGAATTGTGGTTTTGCAAGAGATTTTTGGCGTGAATGCCCATATTCGGGATGTTACAGACAGGATAGCAAAATTAGGCTATGTAGCGATCGCTCCTTCCCTGTTTGAACGTATTGTCCCTGGTTATGAAGCTGGTTATACCGAAGCTGACATCGAACAGGGCAGACAATACGCTTGGTCACAAACAACAGTTGGAGAATTATTAACTGACATTCAAGCCTCCATTAACTACCTGAAAACTATCCCCCAAGTCAAACCAGACAGTTTTGGTTGTATTGGCTTTTGTTTTGGCGGTCACGTCGCTTATTTAGCCGCCACCTTACCAGATATTAAAGCCACAGCAGCTTTTTACGGAGCCGGCATTCCTACCCGTAGTCCTGGCAATCAAACACCCACCTTGACCCGGACAAAAGATATTATGGGTAATATCTATGTCTTTTTCGGTCTTGATGATGCCAGTATTCCCCCAGAACATATTCACGAGATTGAAACTGAATTAGCCAAATACAACATCCCCCATCGTTTGTTTCGCTACGATGGAGCTAACCACGGATTTTTCTGTGACCGTCGCGCCAGCTATAATCCTAAAGCGGCAGCAGATGCTTGGGAGCAAGTCCAACGACTCTTTAGCAATGTTCTCGCAAGCAATGTTCTCGCAGGTTAAGTCAAGAAGGTTTGAGTATGGGATTTTTCCAGAGCCTCATTAGCAAAATTCTCTGGAATTTCTCCAATCCTTAATTTCTTCTTTTCATAAAAATTTATCTTCAAAAGCCATGAATTCCGCATCGAATAGTTCTCAAACAGCCAATTCATCCTTCACCATGGATGATTTCGCCAAAGCATTAGAAACTCACGACTACCAATTCCAAAAAGGACAAATTGTACAAGGCAAGGTCTTTCAAATTGACCATGATGGGGCGTATGTTGATATTGGTGGTAAGTCGTCCGCTTTTTTGCCTCGTGATGAGGCTGCTTTGAGAGCAGTCACTGATTTATCGGAAGTCCTACCCTTAAATGAGAAGTTGGAGTTTCTGATTATCCGTGAACAGGATGCAGAAGGTCAAGTCACCCTTTCCCGTCGGCAATTAGAAATACAGCATATTTGGGAAAAATTAGCCACCATGCAAGAAAATTCCCAGACGGTGCAAGTAAAGGTAATTGGGGTGAATAAAGGTGGTGTCACCGTCAACATTAACTCTTTACGGGGATTTATTCCGCGATCGCACCTGGCAGAACGTGATAACTTAGAAGCATTGGTAGGCCAAAGCCTCACCGCTGGCTTTTTAGAAGTAGACCGTAGCAACAAAAAACTCATCCTTTCCCAAAGATTAGCTGCTCGTTCCAGTAACTTCAACTTGTTAGAAGCTGGTCAGTTGGTAGAAGGAAAAGTCACTGGTATCAAGCCTTTTGGTGTATTTGTAGATTTGGATGGTGTTAGCGCTTTACTGCATATTAAGCAGGTAAGTCAGAAATTCATTGAATCCTTAGACAAAGTATTTCAAGTGGGACAGTCAATCAAAGGCATCATTATTGACTTAGATGAAGGAAAAGGAAGAGTAGCCCTCTCTACCAGAGTCTTGGAAAATTATCCTGGAGAAGTTTTAGAAAACTTCGCCGAGGTAATGACTTCAGCTGAAGCTCGTGCTAACCGTGCTAGTGCTAAGTCAGAATAAATTGCCCACATTTTGGTGTGGGGGTGGGTTCACAGATATCCTCATTTATTAAAAAAGATGCAAATCAATCTACCCCCACAACCATGACCATAATGCAGGGATAAATATATAGCAGGTGACAGGTGACAGGTGACAGGTGACAGGTGACAGGTGACAGGTGACAGAAAGAGAGGAGAGGGGGATAAAAAAGAAGATATTCTTATTCCTCCTTGTCTCCCTTGTCCTCTTAGAAGTGGTTTTTTTTAATTCCATCATCCTTTTTTCCTGGCAATTTATGCGGATTTTATCTCCCTGTATTCATTGATTCAGGAAGTCCTAATTAGATTTATATTTAAGAGATTCCTACAGTGAGGATAGGCTCTAAATTTTATGAATGATATTTATCTATTATATTTAACTTTTAACCACAGAATAATGAGATTAAAAAATAAAGTTATACCATTAGCGAGAATAATTGGTAGAGCACCTAAGATGATTCCATAGATTAACCAGAGAAACAAACCAGACATAAAGGTAATCAACATTGTGTAGGAAACATCCTTAGCTGATTTAGTTCGCCAGGTTTGAAACATTTGGGGTAAAAATGCCATAGTAGTTAAGGTACCAGCCATTAATCCTAATAATGTTAGTAAATCCATTGGTGCTAGCTATTAATTTCTATTGTTATCATATAGCAACATCATAAAATTAGCGAATTCAAGTGATTTTTTGCAGTATTTATAACAAAATCAATTAATCATCAATCAATAGGTCAATCTCAAAAATTAAATATCACCGAAAAAAAACACTTATAGATATTTACAGTAAGATTTATATCAATTTTATGTAAAGTGATAAAATATATAAAAATCTTTAAATGTTAGTTCAACTATGGTTAAAAAAGACACCGAAAAAGATAATTTACAACCAACCATAACTAGAGAAATAAATAAAGAAACAGAGAATGAAAAAATCCTCTGTCTTCATTGTCAGCGTACTGCAACTAACGGGATTAAATGTAAAGGGATTTGTGTTGCTGATAGCGATTATTAAGAGATGAATTATTAACCTAGCGACCGTGATTCATTTTGTCCTTGTCTTTTCAAGTACAATAATCAGGATTTTCCATCCCAAATTGGTAAAAAAGTGCGATCGCACACCATAATACTAATCTCGAAGATTTCTAGTCTTAAATAATCGCATTCCATTGGCAGTCACTAATAAAGAAGTCCCTGTATCTGCTAAAACCGCTATAGCTAAACCAGCAATTCCCAAGGTTGCCAATAGCAGAAATAAACCCTTGGTGACTAAAGAAAATACTACATTCTGTTGAATGACAGACACAGTGCGGCGGCTCAATTCTACAGCATAGGCCAGTCGTCTGAGGTCACTACCAACTATCACCACATCAGCAGTTTCTAAAGCTATATCTATTCCTCCCACCGCAAAACTGATATCCGCCGATGCTAGTGCGGGTGCATCATTGATACCATCCCCTACCATACCCACTACACCATGACGACGTAGCTGTTGAATTGCTTGTAGTTTATCTTCTGGTAATAGTTCAGCGTGATACTCTGTTATTCCCACTTGTTGGGCAATTTGTTCTGCTACACGATAGCGATCGCCACTCAGCATCACTAACCGTTTAATTCCCAGTAATTTCAACTGTGCTAGGGCTGCGGTGGCTTCTAAGCGAATACCATCAGCTAGGGCGATCGCTCCTAATAATTCTTGATTTGTCCCCACCAGCACGGGAATTTGACCACGTTGTTCTATTTCTGCTAACACAGATTCCGTCTGAGGAGACAAAACCATTCCTTGGTCTGCAAACAACCGACGATTACCAATTAAATAGGATATTTCACCAAAGTTGCCCTGAATACCTTTACCTGGCAATGCCGTAAAGTTGACGGGTATTGCTAAATCTAGCCCCATATCATCAGCTTTAGCTAAGATTGCCTTGGCCAGTGGATGTTCTGATTGTTGTTCCAAAGCAGCGGCAATAAATAACACTTGGTTAGCACTGACTCTGCCCAATTCATAAATTTTCTGGACAATGGGTAGTCCTTGGGTAATGGTGCCAGTTTTATCAAAAGCTAGGCTGGTGAGATGTCCGGCCGTCTCTAAGGTATGACCACCTTTAAATAACACTCCCTGACGAGTAGCTGCACCAATAGCACTCACAATGGAAACAGGTGTAGAAATAACTAAGGCACAGGGACAGGCTATAACTAGCATCACCAATGCCCGATAAAACCAGACCTGAAAAGGTTGAGCAAAAACCAAAGGGGGAATCAGGGCGATAGCGATCGCAATAACAATGACAATTGGTGTATAAATCTCTGCAAATTTATCGATCCACTGTTGGGAAGGTGCGCGGCTATCTTGGGCTGTTTCTACCAAATGGATAATCTTAGCCACGGTTGTATCGTTAGCTTGATGGGTAACTTGCACCTCTAGAAAGCCTGACTGATTCAAAGTCCCAGCAAAGACACTATCTCCAACCCCTTTGTCTTCTGGAATGGACTCTCCTGTAATCGGTGATTGATCAATAGCACTTGTTCCCGCAACCACCACACCATCCAAAGCCACACGCTGTCCTGGCCGAATGGTCAAAATTTCACCCACTTGGACATTTTCCACAGGTACAGTAACTTCTTGCTTCCCTCGCTTGACTGTAGCTGTCGGTGGTGTTAAATCCATGAGAGCGCGAATAGCTTGACGGGTGCGACCAAAGCTGAAAACTTGCAATGTTGTTCCCAGGGAAAATAAAAAGACCACTAAAGCTGCTTCAAACCAATCTCCTAAAATCACTGCCCCAATGACAGAAATGGTCATCAGCAGATTCATATCAGCACGACCCAAGCGCAACTCAAACAACCCAGCCCTGGCAATGGGATATCCAGCAACGATGATACCCAGGCTGTAAAAAGCCCGCGCTATAACTATAGGTAAAGCCAAATACTGCGCCACTAAGCCTAAAAATAGCCCTATACCTGTGAAAATAACACTTTGCCCTCGACGGTTTGTAATCCAGAACTTCCAGTTTGTGGGGTCATCTTCCATCCCCACATTTTTTGCTGGTCGAGTTTGAGTATCAGCTATTTTCTCGGATGAATGATTATGATGATGATCGTGGCTGCAATTACAGGTATGAAGCTTCTCTTCTGACTCTGCCCCGGAACTCTCTTCCACTGTATAACCTAAAGCCTGAATGCGATCGCATATAGTCTTTTGAGTTAAATACTCCGGGTTATAAGATACCCTGGCTTTGCCACTAGTAAAACTTACAGATACTTCAATAACACCTTGTAATTGTTGTAAACCGACTTCAATAGTCTTCGCACAACTGCCACAGTCCATACCACTCACTTGCAGAGTCTGGGTTTTCAGGGAAGGCGGTTGAGTCATAGCGGTTTGACACTAAGGTTAACAAAGTTGATTATCAGTATTCTAATCAATATATGAACAACTATTCAATTGTGCAATTATAGAATTTTGGTTAAAATTGAAAGTGATTACCATTATTTCCAGCTAATGCAATGAATCAGCCACAGAGTCAACAAGAGTTAGAATTACTCCAAAATGGAGACCTACCAAAATGCGACACCCATTTAGTACATCTGGATCATGTGCGGTCAATCCAAACACAAATATTATCTTCAGAACAAGCACAACAGATGGCCGAAATCTTTGGCATCCTTGCAGACACAAATCGTCTAAGACTAATATCTGCCTTAGCTTCCCAAGAGTTGTGTGTTTGTGATTTAGCGGCATTAACAAAAATGACAGAATCAGCAGTTTCTCATCAACTGCGATTATTAAAAGCTATGCGTTTAGTCAGCTATCGTCGCGAAGGTAGAAATGTGTATTACAGTTTAGCTGATAGTCAAATCATCAATTTATATACTTCTTTAGTAGAAAGTTTATACTAATTAAATAATAGAATTTTTATTAGCATATAGTTTTAGTTTGTCTGGGGAAAAACAGTTAACTGATAGTAAATATCAAAAACAAGTATTTACAGATGCTAATAAAATTATTTCTCCTACTTTTCCAGAATTAAATATCGATATATAACCCTGGCTCACTGTCAGGGTTTTATTGTGACAATATAAAAATGTTATAGATTATACAAAAAATCTTAAATCACAAAGTGGTAAATTTAACAATCTTTGAATCCTATAACTACTTGGCGTTATAGTCTTAATCTCTTAGTACAAGACTGTAATTATGGTTCAAGAACTTGAACGGAAACGTCAGGGTGCAACATTCCCAGAATCCGCCCCAGCAGACAATCCTGTATTTTTTAGAACTTATAGCCGCCGTACAGAAGCAGGTTTAAGAGAGTCCTGGAACGAGGTGTGCGATCGCACTTTACGCGGTTTAGTCGAATTCGTTAAGTAGGGAGATAGCCATGAGTAATGATGAATTGGCCCTCATTGCTGAACTTGCCGAACTTGGCATTAAGCATAACCCTGCAAAAATAGTGAAGATTGCTAAACAGGCAGATGGCAAAATAGTCTTTTTAGAAGAAGGAAACACTGAAGCAGGACTTCAGCATATATTAGAAGAACATTCTTCACAATTTGCAGAGCAGGGCATAGAAGCAGAGCAGATACCGGATGTAGTTATTACCGCACTAACTGAAGGAAAAATAATTGGGTATCAAGGAAGAAAAAAAACTCGCATTATTTATGAAGTTCGCTTGAATAGCAAAACTCATTACATCGCTGTCACTGTAAGCGATAATGGGTATATAGTAGGAGCTAACCCCAGAACTTCAGCATAAATTTGGTAGATTGATTATGGCAGAAAAAATCAAACTCATGGCTGATTATGGATGCTACCCATTATGGTGGGCTAGTTCTGATAAAGCTGGAGATATTGATCCAGAAACTATGCCATTAAGTGAAGAAACTATCAGTCGTTTGGCAAAATGGGCAGATATTTATGATGCAAAGTTAAACTGGGAAGATCCTAGTTCATCAAGTTTTTCCACTTTAGATGCTCAAACAGCTTTTGAAAAAGAAGGTATTAGTTTGTGGAAACAACTGCAAAAAGAACTAGCACCTAATTATGAAGTTGTATATTTCAGTGAGCAATTACGTAAAGTTGTAAATAATATCAATGAATTAGAATCTTTACTGACTACTAATGCTTAGTAGTAAATGTATAAGCTTTTTGATAATATAAATCACATCTAATTTGTAGATTAAATTTTATCAATCTCTTGTGGGGTGGGCATCTTGCCCGCCCAATTCATGCAACTTAAATGCCGATTAGATTAAAACTGATAGATACAAATTTCAGGATGTATAACCCTGGCTCACTGTCAGGGTTTTATTGTGACAATATAAAATTGTTATATCTTATACAAAAAATCTTAAATCATAAAGTGGTAAATTTGACAATCTTTGAATCCTATAACTACTTGGCGTTATAGTCTTAATCTGTTAGTGAGCAGAAAAACCTTATTATGGTTCAAGAACTTGAACGGAAACGTCAGGGTGCAACGTTCCCAGAATCCGCCCCAGCAGCCAATCCTGTATTTTTTAGAACTTATAGCCGCCGTACAGAAGCAGGTTTAAGAGAGTCCTGGGATGAGGTGTGCGATCGCACTTTACGCGGTTTAGTCGAATTAGGCAAACTCACCCCCGAAGAAGCTGCCCTCTTAGATAAAATGCAGCGCAATATGAAAGCCCTACCCAGTGGCCGCTGGTTATGGGTTGGTGGTACAGAATGGTTAAATAAATCTAAAAACTTTTCTGGTGCTTATAATTGTACTTCTACAAATTTGGTAGACTGGAAAGCCTTCGGTTTAATGATGGACTTGGCCATGATGGGGTGTGGTACAGGTGCTATTATTGAACCCCAGTATATTAATCAATTACCCCCTATCCGTAATCGTTTAAATGTTACCATCACAGGCGAAATTGGCCGCACACCTATAGAACAGCGCCGAGAATTTACAGAAACCGATATACAAGGTAACACTGTTACTATTCACGTTGGCGATAGTCGGGAAGGTTGGGTAAAATCCTACCAAACCCTGTTAGAACTTTCTACTGATGAACGCTTTACCGATGACGTGCAGGTACTTGTAGATATTAGTGATGTCCGTCAGTCAGGAGAAACCCTCAAAGGCTTTGGTGGTGTAGCCAACCCTGTAAAATTACCCGGTTTGTATGAACGCTGCGCCTCTATTCTAAATAAAGCTATAGGTAGACAGTTAACCTCTGTTGAGTGCTGTTTATTAATTGATGAAGCAGCTGTAAGTATAGTTGCGGGGAATATCCGGCGCTGTCTTCCTGAAGATGCCTTGGTTCATACCTATAAAGGTCTTGTACCCATTCGTGATGTGCAAGTGGGTGATTTAGTACAAACTCCTTTAGGATTTCGTCGAGTAGTTGATAAATTCGACCAAGGATTTCAGGATGTTTACGAAATTGAAACTAATGCAACTTACCCTAGAGCAACTTTAAACCACAGACAAGCTGTTTTAGCAGATGCAAAAGGAGGAGTTAAGTGGAAATCTATTGCCAGTTTAGAGGAAGGCGATCGCCTTCTTCACAACACACAAATACTACCTGGTACAGTTACCCATCTTCCTGCTGATTTTACAGAATCAAGACCTTCCCACAGCCGAACAGCCAAAGCTTTTATAGTTCCCGATCTCACACCTGAAGTAGCTTGGCTCATTGGATTGACTCACGGTGATGGTTATGTTGCCCTTGGCCGTAATAGGTATGGTAAGCCCTATGGTCGAGTTGAATGGTCAATGAATGGCTTACAGAGCGAACAAACAGCAAAAATTCAAGCCAAAATAGATTCTGCGCTAGCTTTATTTGGGTTGACTGCTACTCATAGCATGACCAAAGGTGAAAATACTGCTAAGTCAATCTGTTCTTCTATCAGATTAGCTGAATACTTCCACCGCTATATTAAGCAGCCTAACATTCCCTTGGAAATTCCTAGTTTTATTTTGGAAGGTTCAGTAGATATTAGGGCTGCCTACTTAGCTGGATTAATGGACAGTGATGGAGCAGTAAATAATCGGCCACCCCATTTAGTTACATCAGTTTATCGCTCATTTATTAGACAAGTTGGTGTAGTCTTATCTAGCTTAGGGATCGCTGGTAGAACAACAACGATCCGTCCAGAAAAACAGGAATGGCAAGTTAAGTACAACTTGACAATACCAGCCTTCAAAGAGCGTTATAACGCACTAATAGCCCCCCATTCAGTCAAGGGAGAACTGCGTCAGGGACTGAAAATGTATGGTTTTACTGTTCCTGGTGTAATTATGCGCGAGGCTTACACCTACAGCGAAATGCGAGAAATGGGTTTTCAAGGTTCTCGTACAGTTGATTCTAATTATGAACGCTATATTGCTGAAGCTGATATCTCACTAGATATTCCTGTCACTGTTAAAGGTTTGGGCAGTTACGATCATGTTCACACTTATGACATTGAAGTAGAAGAAGCCCATTGTTTTTACTGCGACGGTTATTTGACGCATAACTCAGCTGGAATGAGACAATTCGTTGCAGAAGACCAACAAGGCGCAACAGCAAAAGATAACCTCTGGCAGCAAGACGCAGAAGGCAACTGGCGTATAGATCCAGAACGTGATGCTTTACGTATGGCCAACCATAGCCGAGTATTTCACCATAAACCCACCCTAGAAGAATCTATTGCCGCAGTTCAAAAGCAGTATTACAGTGGTGAAGGTGCAATTCAATGGGCTGGTGAAGCAGTAGCAAGGGCTAATATTGATTTACTCAACACCCCAGAACTGAAACAAGACTTCCTGCACGCTTACGAACAAAGAAAAGCTAAAGCATGGATACAAGAACGTCACCCAAATATTGATGATCAAGAATTAGAACATCGTTTAGGCCGCTACGGGCTTAATCCGTGTGGTGAAATTATAGGTGCTAATTTTCACTGTAATTTGGCTGAGGTACACTTAAACCAACTAGATCCAGACAACTACAAAGAACAAGAGGAAGCATTTAAAGCCGGTGCTTTATCTGTTGCTGCATTGTTAAACCACAAATTCCAAGAACCCCGCTATCAATATAGTCGGGAACTTGATCCCATTGTCGGTGTATCCTTCACTGGTTTATTTGACTTCTTTGTTCATGCTTTTGGTGTGGACTGGTTGCGCTGGTGGGAACAAGGAAGACCAGAAACCGAGGAAGGACTGATATTTAAACGCGGTGAGCAAAAATACTTAAGCAAATGGCGAGAAATAGTCCATCAAGCAGTTTGGGAATATTGCGATCAACACAGAATTAAACGCCCCAATCGTTGTACTACAGTCCAGCCATCAGGGACAAAATCTCTCTTAACGGGTGCTTCTTCCGGTTGGCATCCCCCCAAAGCCCAAAGGTTTATCCGGCGCATCACCTTCCGCAAAAATGACCCCGTGGCTTTAGCTTGTATAGAGTATGGCTATAATGTCATACCATCTCAGTCTGACAAAGATGAAAACGGTAACTTGTTAAATGACCCGTTTGACACACGTTGTACAGAATGGTTGGTAGAAATTCCCGTTGCTGTTTCCTGGGCAGATTTACCAGGGGCTGATAAAATTGATGTATCTAAGTTTTCTGTACTGGCGCAGTTAGATTTTGTGATGCAGGTGCAGAAATACTATACAACCCATAACACCTCAGCGACTTTAGAATTACGTTCTGAGGAAGTTGAAGTTTTGGGAACACGCATTTATGAAGCTATCCAAAATGATGAAGGTTACATTTCTGCGGCTTTATTAGCGCGGTTTGACGACATTCAAACATTCCCCCGTTTACCCTTTGAACCCATAGACAAAGAAACCTATCAGCGGCTATCTGCTGAAGTAAAAGCCAGACGGAAAACAGATGATTTCTGTGGTGCTTTGAGTCGCTATGATTTAGGTGAAATGTCTGAAGCAGGACCTAGCGGTTGTGACTCTGACAAATGTATGTTTCCTGAACAGCAACCAAGCTCTTAAATTTTCCCTGAATTCCCATTAATCTTCTCACCCCTTGAGGGGTGAGATTTTGTTCCACGGTCCACCCTAAATTGCTTTCCAGGTTACGATTAATTAAGAATTAATAATCTTTTACGACAATACCAGGAGAGTCGGAATGTTTATTGATGAATTGTCACCCATTGTTAAAGAATTAGCCCAGCACCCAATTTCATTTTTAGGCGGTTTCGCTTCTGGTGTACTCCGACTAAACCTTGCTGACGACCCTGTAAAAAGTTGGTTATCTCAACAAACCGGTTCAACCAACTTCCCAAGCTCCAATACTGAGAACGGTAAAGCTAGTGGACCCCAACAAATCAATATCGATTAATTATTTCGATAGACATTCTCTCCAACCACTAGCGATATGGGGTCTGAATATGTCTCCGATTAGCTGGGTGAAGAGGTAAATTTCTAATGGTGTGGGTCTATTGGAGCGATAGATCCCACATTTTACAGATGACAAGTTATTCCACTACTTCATTGACTGGGAATCTGTCAATTAATTGCATCGCTCTTTGGGCATTTTTGCGGAAGGAATCAGGTAAATTGGGGACATGGGGAATTTGTGATAATAAGTCTAGTGTGCGGCGTAAAATTCTCACGACATCACCTTCATCTAAGGTGGTATTTTCACATAATTCGCTCCAATCTATTCCTAGTGCCCATTGTTCCACTAAGGCAATGACATTGAGATAGCGGTTTTCTAAACCTACAGGTAGTGCCACACCATGTCGATACTGCACCTTGAGGACGGAACGCCGAATCTTTTGTAGTCGAGACCAAGCCTCATCTACTTCTGGAGACAAGTTAAAGTTTACCTTGGTATCTGGTCGTGGCGTTTCAGTGACTAAAGCTGCAACTGTAGTAGCTAAGTGCTGGGGATCTAAATTGTCTAATTCCCCACTAGCTAAAGCTAAACCCAGCCACAATTCATTTTCACCGCGAATAGCCGCCGCAATTTGCCCCAATTTGCTAGGAACTAACTGGTCTAGACATTCAAAATGCTGCAAAATTTCAATCAAACTGAGAAATTCTTCCCAATGTCGCTGAGATTGCAGGTCTACTTGCTCTTGTAATTCAGCTATTTGTTCTTCTAATTCCAAGCAACGAGATTTACGTTTGAAGAAAGAAGCTGCGTTTCCTGATTTATGTAGGGGATGATTTTCTAACTGTTCTTGGACAGCGGTGACTCTACTTAATTGGGTTTGTACTTCTGGTGGTAGATGTAAAGAATCGTCAGGTTTGGGGATACTTTGAGCAATTAAGGCGCTTTGTTCATTTCCCCGTCGCCCTTGTCCTGGTTTTAAGGGCATTTCTGGTGGAGGTAGCATATCTTCTGGAACGTTAATTCGGGGTAGTTCTGCGTATAAATCAACTACATCTCCGATGGTGGCTACATACCAGCGATTATCTTGCCCTAAACAGACTAAATAAGGGGACTGACCAGAACTAGGGCTTTTTGCCACTAAAACAGTGGTAACAGGTGTGGGGACTGTAATATTTTTCCCTTTCAGACTCAATAATGTGCCTGCAACAGCAAAGTTTAACATCATACCTAGATGTTCTTGTCTGTCTTCCTGTGCCTGTTCTTGCAGTGTTTTTAAGAGTTGGCGTTCTACCCTGAGACGTTGCCGCAATTTCTCATACAGTGCTAACTCATTCTCATCGATGGCGGCTAGTTGCTCTCGGATTTCTGTGAGTTGAGCTTGCATCTCCGTAATGATTTCGTAATCTGGTTGGAGATGCAAATTAGCCATGTATTGGCCGAAACTGCGTTCTACTAGTTCTTTAGCCTGTTCTAAGCTATGGGTTTGCAACAGGTTCAGCACCATCCCGTAGCTGGGGGTAAACTGGCTGACTAGGGGATCAGGTTTGGATGTAGCGAGATATGCTGCTTCTCTGGCTCCTTCAAAGGGGGTTTGTAAGGTAACTACATGGCCTTGTTTATCCATACCCCGACGGCCTGCCCTTCCTGCCATTTGTAGAAATTCGGAAGCGTTGAGGAGGCGGTGTCCACTATCTGTGCGTTTCGATAGGGTGGAAATAACTGTGGTTCTGGCAGGCATGTTAATTCCTGCGGCTAGGGTTTCAGTAGCGAAGACAACTTTAATGAGTCCTTGTTGAAAAAGTTCTTCTACTAAAACTTTCCATGCTGGTAAAATGCCGGCGTGGTGAGCCGCTATGCCTCGATAGAGGGGGGCTATTTGCCCAGAACGTCCAGCTTCAGGATTACGCCTTAAAAATTCATCTATTTGTTGGCGTAAGGTTTGGGACTCTTGCTCATTAACTAACCAGAGATCACTCACTTCTTTGACAGCATTATCACAACCGCGACGGCTGAAGATAAAGTAAATGGCTGGCAGCATATCTCGCTGCTGGAGTTGGGTGAGGGTATAGGTAATGCTGGGTGGTTCTGGTCTACCACCTTTGCCTTTTTCACCTTGGGGTTTTTTCCCCCGTTTGATCAGTCGGGGGTTAATTTTGTTTTTACTGTCGTTTAAAAGGGGGAATAGTCCTTTTGGATTACCAAAGTGAAATTCTAAAGGAACTGGACGAAAGTCGGAGTAAATGAGGTCTGTGGGTCCATGAACGTGGGTAAGCCAGTTGGTCAGTTGATCGCTGTTGGCCACGGTTGCGGAAAGGGCCACCAGTTGCACTTCACGGGGACAATAGATGATGGATTCTTCCCAAACTGTACCGCGTTGGCGATCGTTCATGTAGTGGCATTCGTCCAACACTACAGCTTCTACATTTGTTAAGGAGATGCCAATTTGCCCGATGGGTGTGCCATAGAGCATGTTGCGAAAAATTTCTGTTGTCATGACTAAAATCGGGGCATCTCTGTTGATGGAGGCATCGCCAGTTAATAGTCCGACTTGATCAAAACCAAATTTTTCACGAAAATCACGGAGTTTTTGGTTTGATAGGGCTTTGAGAGGGGTGGTGTAAAACACTCGCTTCCCTCGTGTTAAGGCACGATAAATGGCGTATTCCCCAATCAATGTTTTACCGGAACCTGTGGGCGCACAGACTACAACAGAGCGTCCAGCATTCAGGGAGGCGATCGCATCATGCTGGAATTGATCCAGTTCAAAGGGAAATATCGACCTCAGGTCAATTTCTGTAGACGGGGCGGGATAGTTCACTCAATCATATTTAGCAACCAGACTGCTTTCTATCATAACGTGATTAGTGAGTTGCTACGTTGAGTGCGAAAACACAAGTTTTCCAGGCATTATTGAGCTTTTGTTAGTTCATCTTCATGTTTCAGTAATTTTGCGTAGAACTCCATAGGCATTCTCTAATTCTGTTGGAGTAGACAAAGGTGCCAAGATGCGTGGGATGGTATATTTCAAGAAGCCGACAGATAAAATCGGCAAATCCCTCTAAAACCATACCTGTCCCATTGTGAATTTTTAATTGATATTACCTATCACCCTTTTCCCAATTCTTGAGAACGGTGAGCCGCAGCTTTCACCGCTTCAATGACAGCAGAACGAAAACCAGCTTTCTCTAATTGACTAATCCCAGCTATGGTTGTGCCTCCGGGACTGGTAACTCTATCTTTGAGTTCAGCAGGATGGAGCTTACTTTCTGAGAGCAAAGTTGCTGTGCCTAAAACTGTTTGCAAAGCTAACTGTTTTGCTACCGTCCTCGGTAAACCTGCTGCCACTCCCCCATCAGCTAGAGCTTCTACCATCAAAGCTACATAAGCGGGGCCACTACCAGATAATCCTGTGACCGCATCCATCAGGCTTTCTGCTACTTCTACTACTTCACCTACAGCTTTAAATATTTTTTCTGCTATTTCCTGGTGGATGGGATGAGTGTAAGCACCTAAACAAATAGCTGTCATACCTGCCCCTACTGTTGCTGGTGTGTTGGGCATAGCACGAACCACTGGTAGACGAGGAAAAGTTGCTTCTAGTTGCTTTAAAGGCACTCCAGCCAAAATCGAGATCATCAGAGGAGAACTTTCACCTGGTACGATATCTCCCAATTCTTGAGCGATCGCACTAAAAACTTGTGGCTTGACTGCTAGCATCACAACTTCTTTGGCTTCTGCAAAAACCTGGTGATTATCTGTTGTGACTCCTACCTGATATTGCTGTTCTAAAAAGCTACGGCGTGAGGCTTGGGGTTCACTGACAATGACTTCTGCTCCCTGATAAACCCCCCTCGTAATAAGGCGGGATAACAGCGCTTCTCCCATTACCCCACCACCAATTAAACCAAATTTAATAGTCATGTTTGATTAGTCATTAGTCTTTTGCCATTAGTCTTTTGTCATTAGTCTTTTGTCATTTGTTTCTGGACAACGGACAAAGGACAACAGACAAAGAACCAATAACTAATTTAACTTTATTGTGCGGCCATCCGATTCACTTCATTTCCCCAAGCTTGACTGGTAGCCGCAGGACGCGCTGGACGAACTGGTGGTTGTGGTACTTCGTGAATTAATCCACCTTGAGTGCTGACTTGTACGCAGCTGGGTGTGAACAAAAATATACTTTCGCCAATGCGTTCTTGATGACCATCTAAAGCGTAAGTACCACCTGCAACAAAATCTACAGCCCGTTGAGCTTGATCAGGGTCCATGATTGTCAAGTTCAATACTACTGATTTGCGTTCGCGCAACGCTTGAATTGCCTGAGGCATTTCTTCAAAAGTCCGTGGTTCTAATACTAATACTTCCGAGATACCATTAATTGCGCCTGGCATACCAATAACATTATTCATAGGCTTTGACCCTGTTGCGGCTACATCGTCTCCCATTGTAGACACGTTTTCACGCCAACGTCGATTGGTAGGTGTGGTTTCCTGTGCTACAGGCTGAGGATTATCTTGCTGATAAATATTTTGGTAGCTATCTGTTTCTGGTTCTTCTTCGTAGTATTCGTATTCTACTTGCTCATTCAAACCAACAAAGTCTCTAAGTTTAGAAAATATATTGTTCATTTTGTACGCTCCCGGTGGAAACTACCTTAACTGATCTGGCGGTACTTATTTATCGCCAGTGTTTGTCCTTTATTTAAAATTTCTTCAGCCAGCTATGTAATTGCTGTCTGTAACCTCTGGTACAAGCCTGATTGGTGAAACATATGCCTCTGAAAAAGGCAGTTCACCATGTAGATGCAACAATGAGTCAAGATTATAGCCTAAGGATTGTCCGAAAGATAGTTGGTTTTACCCCATTCTGCTATGAAAAATATTTATGCTATCGCTATATATTTTGACACTTGGCTCACTCAACGTGCCAAGCTAACACGGAATAGCAGAATCGGTCAACGTTCATTTGTACCAATTCAGGACTATGGCCAAGGTCAAGCTACCCTATGAGGGGTTGAGGAAGAAGAATAGTTGGTACTAAGTTCTTGAAAATTCCGTGCCAACCTCAACTTAGAAAATCCTGTAAAAAATTGATTTCTGGATTGTGTATGTTTAATTTTTAATTGTGATTAGAGGCGCTGGCCAAACAATATCGTTCCCAATCTGACCATTGTGGACCCAGCTTGTATTGCTAATTTGTAATCGCCAGACATCCCCATAGACAATTGCTGCATTTGCAGATGTGACCATTGGTGTGCTTGGATTTTTCGTGCTAACTCTTGTGTTTCTTGGAACACTTTCAAGGTTTCCTCTTCATTTAAACCAAGAGGGGGAATTGTCATCAAACCTTGAATTTTTAAGTGATGACATTGATTGAGTGATGGCAAATCGGTTAATAAATCTGAGATTGTCCAACCCGATTTGTTGGGATCAGGGAGAATTTTAACTTGTAGACAAACTTGAGGATTTACACTTAATTGTTGGGCTAGCTGGTCTAGACGTAATGCTAAGTGCAAATTATCGACAGAGTGAATCCACTGAAATAGTTCTAAGGCTTTTTTCGCTTTATTGGACTGTAAATGTCCAATCATATGCCAAGTAATATCCGGTAAATCTTGCAACTCGGCTTGTTTACTGGCAGCTTCTTGAATCCGACTTTCACCAAAATCTCGAATTCCTGCGGTGTAAGCTTCCCGCATTAGTTCTGTGGAAACTCGCTTACTGACGGCGATTAGCCTCACTGAGTTGGGCAGTGAGGCACGGATAGTAGTAATCTGTTCGCTAATGGAACCGCTCATTGGAAGGTGCGTTGGAAAACACTCTGAAGCTGATCGTACTCTTGAGATTGTCCACTACGACGTAAAGTTCGTAAACGATTTTCCAGCATCATTCTGGCTTCAGTACGTCCAATGGGTTGAAATTTAATTCCTTTCACATCGTTTGTTACTAAAAAAAATAAGCGTTGGGCATAAAGTGTAGTGAAAAGATCCTGGTTCTCATCAACCATACAGATCCTATAGAGTAAACCCCAAGTTGGATGATTTATGTAAGTTTCTGAGTTTTCTGGATTCATTTAATAGACAAGGTGGAAGTATATATATTATTTCTTCGCAGTCAATGACAAGCATTCAGACGATAATAGACACCTTTCGTCAGAATTTTTGCTATCAATGCGAAACTAAGGCAGTTTTACCAAGCAATGGGTTTGATTAAAACCTTGATCTAGTTTCTCATTGATGGGTTAAGTACAACTAGCCAGAGCAAACACCACAAAGGTGGTAAGCTGTTGAGTATCTAGTTTGCGCTTTGATGTAGCTTTCTAGAGGCTAGAAAGTTAATTTGGTTAGTTTCCCAACCGAAAAGTGTAGACCTGAGAATGTTCATTAGCTGAAGATTACCTGGTCTGTTAGGAATCGCAATCCCTAATCATGGGGAAATGAGCACAAGGATGTATGGAGTTTGTGCATTGACAATTGTTCCATATGAAAAGTATCCTTGGAACTTCCTGATGTGAGGGCTAGAGGATGGAGTTCTCGTTGCATTGGCTCGTTTCCATCCTGCCATAATTCTTGCGTTATGCTGCAAGCAGGATCAATTTATCTATCTGTACTATTCCCTGGTTAAATGTGGTGGACAGGACAGTTTAGGAGCGATCGCGACAATCCCTAACTTCCTTTCATTCAATGGTTAGCGGGATAATATCTAACGTTCACTTGCTGTTGTAGCTTGACCAATTAAACTTGGCTCAATCCACAAATGCACGTGCAGCACCCAGCGCTAATAATCTTGAGTATAGCGCACAATGTTTTCACAAAACCAAAATATTTAATTTAGTTTCATTTATTATAAAATTTGAGTAAATATACTCTTTGATAATATGTTAATATTTTGACAATTTTTATATTAATGATGTGCATTCAGTCCTGTGAAATTATATCTGTTGCAGTTTGTTTATCACTTCAGACTGAATGCCGAAACAAACTAAATAACTAAATCTTCATGATTCGCTCAAATTTGCTTTGAGAGAAGCAAAATTTCTACCGCCTAATTCAATTTGTCCATGTTTACAGCCAAATTGTAATCTCTCAACTAAATAATTTAGATCATGGGCAATAAAATTTGTACCATGGTCTGGTTCTATTAAGCCAATTAAATGAATATTATCTAAATTCTGATTAGCTAAATTAGCAATTCCCAAAAAATTGAGAACTCCAGACTCATAAGTGCCACAGGGAACTGAAGGATTATTAACACCAAAGCAGTATTCATTTTTTTGAAACCAATCAAAAGTGGGATAACCATGAAAATGAACTATTGGTGCACCATTTTTAATTAAATTGGGTGTGTATAGTGCTGCTGCCAAACTAATAGCCAGCATTACATAAATATCATAGGAAGGTTTTATATCTTCTTGTTGATTTAATGTGTCTATTGGCAATTGAAGATGTAAACCATTATGCAAGCCAATTCTTAAAACATCAGTTTCAATATTTAAATTAGTTTTATTGGCTCCAGACCGGGAACTGACTAACCAAATATCAGGAATTTGTCTAAATGCAAAATCTCCATCGAAAGCCAATTTGATATATTTTCTTCCTGCATCATTTTGGCGTAGCTGATGACTATTAAACCCAGGTACAGGAATTAACTTTTCCCATTCATTGGCAGTTAATTCTGGATTTCCAATATAGACTGGAGGCTCTACATAAGCTAAAAATCCATAAGATACTCCTGTTCTACCATTCACAATCACATTCACAATATCTCTGTGAGATTGTCTTTTGAGGACTTCCGCTAGCTTAAATCCAGGAGGGAATAAACCTGTATTAGATAGTTTCTTGCCTAGCTGTGCTAACTTCTCAGCGTACTCAGATTGTAAGGGATTATACACACCAACTGCAAATCTATTCATTAATAGAGGAGCAATAGGCACGAAAATTTTCGGAATCAGAGATTTAATGGCAAAATTTTTAATTTCTTTGCGCTCAAATATAGAATCAGAAAGATTCATATTTAAAATAGATATCTTTTTATCCGATACTCCAATTACTATTTCTGAAAAAGTTTTAATTAGAGTATTAACACCTATATTAATTTTTTCTACATAGGAAGTAGATTCTCCAATAAATTTATGATCTATGTCAGTAATTACAACAATTTGTGTATTTGTTGGATCTTCAACATATTTGGCCGCATGATCTTCAGCCCAACTACTCAGTTTAGCGATTTGAATAACATTTAATTGACGATTTTTAGCTAATTTATCATAAGATAAACGATATAAAAGTTCAGCAATCAATATTCCTATTTTTCTTAGCCATGAGTTATGTCTTTCAACATCAATTACAGCATCTATCTCTCTTTTTACTCCTCTGAGTATAATTTTTTTCTTAATATTCAAAAATGGCAGCTTAATTTCATATTTAACATCAGTTGTCGCCTCTTGCCAAGAAAAAATTTGCACTCCATAATTTTGTAAAATTATGGCTAATTCCTGACGGAATTGAATTATTTTTTGCTGATGATAACCATGAGGTAATGGTCTAAAAGTAATTTTAAGATTTTGAGCCATTAATTTTGGCTCAATCATTGGTGGTTGGTATCCGATAGGAGTTTCTCCAGTAAAACCACCTATTAATCGACCAATAGTTTGTAAACTAATTCCGTAACTGAAATTATCGCCTTCAGATATATTACTAATATTCATTTCCTGTAATAAAGCTAAAATATCTTCCTTATGCATAGATATTTCGGCTTGAATTTCTGGTGTAATCACTCCTTTAGGAGAACGAATATTTAGTTTATTTTCTTCTACCCAAAATTGCACACCTTGTTGAGTCAGCCTTGCTAATAGTTCTGATGGATTCATTGTTAATCTCCAATATTTAAACAAGGAAGAAAAAGACACTTTGCCAAATTAGTTTTCTCCATTTCGACAAAGTGTCTACATTTCAGGAGGAAAACAAAGCTAATTGATGTGAAAATACAGCATATGTGGGGATTAAAGCTGTAAAATTTCAGCTTGAGAATTTTCTAAATCTTCAGCTAAACGTTGTGATAATTCGGAAATAGTCGGATAATACCACAGATGAATAAGAGACAATTGAATTCCTAAGAATTTTTCAGCTTTACTAGCTAAGACAATTGCTTGTGACGAATCTAGTCCATAGCTGTCTAAAGGTTCATGAATATCAATTTCATCTGCTTCTATACCTAATAAATAGGAGATGTTAGACACTAACCAACCTTGAATTTCAACACTAGAAATAGCTTGTTTAATTGGTGTTTTGGATAGGGAATGAGTCATTTATATACCTCCAAATTGTGGTAAGGAATTATCAGCAGCTACGCGATATAAACAAGAGATAAAATCTTCAACTATTTTCTCCATCGTCTCAGTAGCAATAGCAGGTTGGGAAAACACAAAATTGAACAGCATTTTTTTTTGAAAAGTGGCAGCATGAACTACTAACATCCCTGCATATAAAGCCTGGGAACCAGCAAAACTAATTGTTTCTAGTTCTAGATCACCGTAAATATGAGGTATCTTCACCTTACCCACATTAGACACAGAAACTGTCGCAGCGACTTGTTGGGGAAAGAAAAACAAAAAATCTATTAATAATTTAGCAATGGATATCATATGAAAAATATCGCCTTGCTGAATTCCTTTCGCCAAATTCTGCTTTACTTTTCGTGCTAAGTCCCAAAATGAAGTATTTGTATTTAGCTGATAAAAATCCATTATTGATGAAGCTAAAATTGACATGTTTTCCGCTGCAATAGGTGGATTTAACCTACTACGTAAATCAAGATAAGAAAGACAATTAACATTGATAGGTTGTCTGATTCTTTTAGCTGGAAATTGATTTGCTAAAAAAGTCAGCATAAGAGCAGCACATAAAGCCCCATGGACTGTCGTAGATTCTTGACGGCAACGTTGAATAAACTGTTCAGTTAAATCTGGATCTAGTTGTCTATGAATAATTTCTGAACGACGTTCATCAATAGACACATATTTGGCAATTCCTAATGTTTTTGGTCTCAGGATGATTTTGGCTAATCCTAGCCTTAATAGTAATTTAATCTTGCTAAAACTTCCTCGTATTCCCCTTGTAAATCTGGGTAGTAATGTTTCTACAGGTGCTATTGGAGTTAATGCTGTGATGGCATGATAATTTTCTTCAATACGAAGTTTTTGATAAGAGGATAAAATTTCCGAATGCAGTTGAATACTCGATAAACCATCTGTAATGGCATGGTGAACAGTGGTAAGTAAATAATTGATATTGGGCTGATTGAATATATATATCAATACAACTCTCAGCAAAGACCTACTACTATCGATAACCTGGTTCATCTCTTGGTTAAATATTGTTGTCCATCCTTGAACATCTGGAATGCCAACAATATTTAAACTAATAGTTTCTGTTCCTACTGTTTGAAAATAGTAACTATTTCTCAAATGAATAATTCGAGCATTTAATAAAGGATGATGATATTGAACAATCTCTAAGGATTGCTGCAAAATTTCAGAATTAATTTGTCCTTTTATCCGACTAATTGTCACTAAGTTCCAGGTTTTAGCACGGCTATTGAGAATTTCCATTGCCTGCTCTAGCCGTCCTAATTTTCGATTGAATGGCATATTATTAGGTATTAAGATGTAAGTTTGAAAAATACGGTGAGCTTATACAGAAGCTATGGGATGGTATTGAGAGTATTCATTAGATATTTGCAACCCTTGCATTTTTAAACTGTTGATTCTGTATAAAAATGCGGCTCCATTCATAATATTCTTAGCAATATCTACGACATGGCGATTATTGGGTTCAGACAAATAAGAGCCACGTACCCAATCATTAAAACTACCCATTGCTGGCCCACACCAAATTTGATAATCAATTTCTCTTCCAGCTTCACCAGTATTAGCCCAACGAGATGATAGTCCTAAATACCAGCGAAAAATCAGAGCCATTTTGAGTTTACTGTTAATACTAGCCTTGTTTAATTTTTCAGGATTACGTTGTGATAGATAATTAACTGTTTCTTGCCAAACTTCCGCTATTGTTTTTTGAAAAATTTGCTTTTCTAATTTTTCTCTTTCACTTCTTGGTATTTCTTCAATAGAATTATAGTTTTTGTATAATTCAAATAGCTTTTGAGCGCGGAGAGGGAAGAGAGTACCACGTTTGAGAACTTGCAATTTCACTCCCATTTCAAACATATCTGCCGCGGGAGCCATCATCACATCAGCCATTTCTGCTTGTGCTAGGAGTTCTTTTGTATATTGAGAAGTTCCAGCTTCTATACAAGATTGATTCACAGAACCAGTAACAAGATAAGCTGCTCCCATCATAAAGGCTGCTAATGCAGAATGTGGTGTAGAAATTCCTCCAGCTACTCCAATTCTCACAGATTGCTGATAACAATATTTACGCTGCATTGTATCCCTTAGTTCTATCATGGAAGGCAATAAACAAGTAATAGGACGATTATCTGTGTGTCCGCCAGAATCTGCTTCGACTGTAATATCATCAGCGATAGGAACTTTTTCTGCCAATTTGGCTTGTAATTCGCTAATTAATCCTTGTTGAACTAATTGTTGTAATATTCTATTTGGTGCTGGCTGAAGAAATTTAGTTGCCACTTCTCGCCGAGATACTTTGGCAATAATTTTATGATTAATGGTAATTTCGTTAGCAGAATTTAAGCTAAGTCCAGAAGCTCGATAATAAATGATATTGTCAGTTATATCGAGGAAAGCAGAAGCTTCTATTACCTTGATTTGATATTGGAGATATAGCTCTATTAACCGACGTTCTAGAAGAGGCTCACTGGGGCTGTGAAGTAAGTTAAAAGCATAGGGGTGATGGGGTAAAGCTGTTTGAATTTTATTAATGGCTGATTCGATTCTCGTCAGGGATAAACCACCAGCACCAAATGAACTTAAAATATTTTGTTGACCGAGAGCAATGACCATTTCTTCAGAAGCTATGCCTTGAGCCATTGCACCAGTTGCATAGGCATATTTAACATTGTAAGTTTTGAGAAAGTTTAGGTCGCCTAACTGAGTAATTCCCACTGGTGGTGTAGCTATTAGCAATTCCAATTGAACTGTTTTGCCATTGCTACTATGAGATAGGCTACCTTCATTAGTAATGCCAATTTGCTCCTGTTTTTTGACGATATAGCAAGGTTTATCTAAATTCATCAGTTTAGATTTAATACCATCAGCATCAAAAGATACAGTGTTAATATCCCCAGACCAAATTATAGGTGTATTAACCATTAAGTAGGGGAAATGGAGAACAGGTTTATCAGTATTGGAATTGAGAGAATTTGACATTTTATTTTCAATTTCAGGAGGGTATTTAATTACAGAAAATGTGGATAATAGCAAAAGATTAGCTGGCGCTTTATATCAACAATTTCTTCAGGCAAAATGTTTAATTTGATATCAAAATTTTGCAAATGTATTTAGGATTTAGTGACTAAATCTTGGTATAGTTCTAACTTTTGCTTGACTAACAGGCTGATATTTTGTAGTGATAGCTGCCGTGATTGCAAAAATAAGCTATGGGACTGATGTAAACGCAGATGATTGTCATGAAATTTCTGATATTGTGTAATCTTGGAATGAGTTAGGTGTTGAGAGTTTCTGGCTTTTAGAGGAGAAGGTAATAGTTGAGATGAAGCAACGAATTGTGGTGTGTTAATTTTTGGAAGGTGAGGAAGAGCATCTTGCTCATATTGATTCACTACAGAATATAAGGGAGTTATATTCATTGCTAAACGATGACTAATGAGCTTGGCTAAAGCTTTGAGAATGGAAACATGGTCTTCTACACCACGGCGATTTACGGAAACAGTTACATGGTCTTGATCTTTAAGAATTGTGCTAATCCATCGCGAACAGTTACCATTAACACCTACTTCAATAAAGATTCTATTATTGTCTTTATAGGCACGGTTAATGAGTTTAGGAAAATCTAATTCATGACATAAAGCCTTGGCAATGTTATGTCCAATTAAATCACTGTCAAGGATTATAGGTGCATAGTCAGCGGCAGAATAAAATACACAGTTAGGAACATTTTTAATTGGCAAAGTGTTAATTTTCACTAATTCATCATATTCCGATTGCATGGGTTCACAATGAATTACATGATTAATAGAAGTAGGAAAATAATCACAGTTGAGAGTTTCTATAACTCGCTTACAAGCTTGGGTATCACCAACAATTACAACTTCCTCTGGCGTATTAATTAAAGAAATATATACACGAGGTTCTTGTTTAATAACTTCTTTGACAAGACTAACTGGACAACTCAACAGATAATTACTCCAAAATTCCTCTGTTTGGTTGTTGTGGATAATAGGTAATCCCCAATGTTGACGGACAGCATTTTTAGGGCCTGATAAACGAGTTTTAAATAGGGGGGATGAATTTAAATAATCACTGGTTTTTTTAAAGTTTGTCCACACACCTTGGGCTAACATCATGCTGGTTTCACCAAGACTGTAACCAATGCTAGATTCAGGTTTAATGTGGAAATAATTCTGGAGAATAGCGGTGAAGAGTCCCGCAAAGCCAACTTCTGATTCCAGCATCGCTACTGGGTCATCAATCAATTTTTGTTCGATCGCCTCTAGTTGTCTGTTAGATAATTTATTTATACTGCGGGGGTACAGTATTTTTTCGATGTTAGCAACTCGTTCATAAACGCTGCTGATGAGTGGGTCATCGAAAATTTGTGGAAATAAACGGAAGAGATTACGTCCGATACCTATATAGGAAGTAAAGGAACCAGGATAAACAAAGGCAACTTTACCATGTGGCCCTTGGGGTTGGGCTGTAAAATAGCTACCAAGGGGAGTCTGCCATTCTTTCCCTGTGTCAAAGGCAAGGTTTACACCCTGAATTGCTCTTTCAATTTCCCGCGTCAGTTCCTTATGGTTTCGTGCCAAAATTGCCAGGGTATAGGTTGCTGATTGACGTTTTTGGTATTCTCTATAAGTTTGAGTTGCGATTTGGGACAGAGATGGGGTATGACTATGAATTTCCGTTTTCAGTTGATGAATTTGTTCTAGGAGAGAATTGCGGTTATCAGCTGCGATAGGGAACAAATGTAAGGAAATTTGTTCTAAATATTTACTTCTTCTCTCTTTCTGATTGATATCTTCTGACAAAATTATGTGTGCATAATTGCTATCTAAATCCATCATATTGATAGCAGCTATTCTTCTGGTCGCACCAGGTTCTAAAAACCAAGGTTTCGATTCTGTCGCTACATAAAAAGGACTTCCCTCCCATATTTGTGGCTGTTTAGGACTTGTCCATTGAGGTAGTGCGGGGATATAGCGATGGTATAGGCAAAGTGTAGTTTTAATCAGGCTCATAATTCCTGATAAATTTTTAGTGTTACCAACATTAGCTTTGACGCTACCAACAGCACAACTGAGACTGCGTTTATCTGTGCTGTAAGCCTGGACTAAACCTTGAATTTCTACCTCATCTTCTTGAGGAATACCACTAGCAAAAACTTCTAAATAGCCAATTTCTTGAGCCGTGATGTTCGCTAAATCAAAAGCATTTTGACAAGCTTGTTGAATAGCTTTTATTTGGCTCAATGAATGATTGCTAATACTTATAGCATCGATGATGGCATAGATATGATGATTGTCTTTTTTTGCTAAATCAGAGCGTTGTAAAACTATGGCTGCTGCACCCTCATTCTCTGAAATATCAACAGCGTCTTGAGCATAGCTAAATGTGTTGGTATGTAAATGATTAATTTGTTGGTGAACTAAATTTATAGCGGCAATGACAATTGTGTCATATTGCTGTGTAATTAATAATTGTTCAGCTAAATGTAAGGAGGAAATAACAGAAGATGTGCTAGGTAAATATTCAATATTAAAGTCTTGACAAATTACACCGCTGAAATTTTCATCTTTGCATTGGTTGTTAGTAACTATAATTGTTGCTATGTGACTATTTGGTCTAATATTGGCATTTTGAAGAGCATTAATTATAATTTTAGAAATTAATTGTTGTGAACCTGTTAACCCAGCAGGAGATAAAGTAGTTAATTGTTGATATCCATTATAGATTACATGATCAAATTCATCGAGATTGTTGCTATTAGGGATTGAGCAATCCATACCGACAATTGCCAAGGTAGGAATTGATTGCTGGGTAATTTTTTTCATGATGATATGAGTTAAATAGATGGTGAATTAATCACATTCCCGATAAGGAGAGCATGGGGAATGATGATATATGAGAAAAGATAACTAATAAATTGGATTGGCTAGAGATGGTTTCTCTAATACCAGTTCTCGAAAAGAATCTCACGGATTGGTAAGTTTAGTAGGAGCTTTTGTCTCGCAGAGTCAGAAATTAGCCTGAACAAAGACAAGACTTTGAGGTGTTGGGTTGAGGAAGGAAACCCAATCTACATCTGTTGCAATAATTCTGGAAAATGGGATAAGAAAACCACATCTTGAATTGATTTATTATTTTCCTGTTGGGCTGAAATTTTTAACAAGATGTGGTTTATTCTCTAAAATGAAATTACTTTTTAAAGTGCTATTTTTCTGGGTAAAAATGTTCCTTCCGCACCAATCATGCGATTATATATTTGCCCTTGGTGACTGTAGGTAATAACATCAGCAATGACATTGGTTTCTGTGGTTGATGTGATGCGACAGGTGACGTAAAATTTTTCACCAAAGGGAACTGGTGCAAATTGTTCAAAGGTTTTGATTTCTGATGGTAGGCAACCTACTTGTTTAAAAATCTGGGTCCACAACCATAGTGAATGAATTTGAACATCAGCAATGTAGGGATTAAATGTGATGATTGGGAATTGCCCTTGTTGCTGTGCTGTGGGTTGGGGTAGAGAGCATTCGATGGTGAGATGCTCATGACTAGCATTGAGGACAGATTGTACACCTTGAAAAGTAGTACCGTGGAATAGACTATTACCACCGCTTTGATAGAGAGATTGGTTGATAGGGAGAAATTCTTGATCCTGAACCAAGTTTAATTGTTCGTAATGAGGAGAAACAGGAATGTCTCGCTTTAAGAGCAGGTTGGTACTAAAATGATACCTGATTTTATTTGCTGGTGTATTACTACTAATTTTAGCAGTAAATTCTATTTGCTGATCATTGATTTTTGCTGTTTCTGCTAAGTCAATTGTGTATTGATTAGCAAGATTTTCATCAAAAACAATGCCTTTTAAGACTTTGAAATTGTTAGCAGCAAAGGTTTTAAAGCCAGGATAAAGTTGTTCACAATTATTAGCCATCCATGTTAAGCCGCAGGTAGCGGGAAGGACGGGACGGCTAGCAATCACATGGTCATGTAGAAAGGGATTGGCTGTTAATGTTAATTGGCGTTGAATGGAATAGGTTTTTAATTCCTGGGGTAAGTGATTGGGAATATAAATTAAGGGGCTACCAATGATAATTTGCGGATGATCTATTTGCGGATTTGTTAGTTCTGCGACTAACATTTGTGTGCCAATATCAACAGGAATGGTCTCTATACCTCGTTCCGCAAAAGCTGCTTTTAATTCTGGTGAAACCATACCACTTTCCCAAGGGCCCCAGTTAATGGTGAGGACATGACAATGGGGATGGTGCAGTTTAATGAGATGGGCTGATTTATTGAGAATTTCGTTAGCGATCGCATAATCGCATTGTCCCACATTACCGTAAAAGCCGACCACTGAGGAAAATAAGACCAAATGCTTGAGTTGCTGGGGTGGAACACAATGCAGCAGGTTTTCTAAGCCTTTGACTTTAGCAGTGTAAACTGTCTCAAAATCCTGAACTGACTTTTTCTCAATGCGTTTATCAGCTAAATTACCTGCACCGTGAATAATGCCAGTTATTTCTCCCCAACGTTCAACTACAGGGGCTAGTTTTTCCTTGAGTAACACCCCGTCGCTAATATCCACACTCAAATATTCTACTTGTCCCCCTGCTGCTTCTATAGCTTTGAGGGTATGGTGAATTTCCCGTTGGGAAGAAATGGTCTGAAACTTCTTCTGCACCATCATCGGGGTGGGTTTTTCCCCTTGGGCAAGAAAATATTCCATGATACGCTGTTTTAATTCAGCTTCATTTTCATAACCTTCTGCCCATACTGGTTGTTGTTCTGTGTGAGAACGACCTAAGAGGACGAATTTACATTGATATGTTTGGGCAAGTTTGATGACACATTGGGCTGTTATCCCTTTGGCACCACCACTAACTAGAAATACTTGGTCTTTGTTAATTGATAATGATGGATGGGGAATTAATTCAGTTAATTCTGTACTAATTGTGCATCTACCTTTGCG
This sequence comes from Richelia sinica FACHB-800, assembly GCF_014698825.1. Classification (GTDB taxonomy): domain Bacteria; phylum Cyanobacteriota; class Cyanobacteriia; order Cyanobacteriales; family Nostocaceae; genus FACHB-800. The sequence continues at coordinate 13,403 of NZ_JACJTT010000025.1, read as the reverse complement.
GCTATAACCTACCTCTGTCACCAAAAGATTGGGGTCATGTAGTTCAGCAATAATGTGTTGAACACAGGTATCACTATCTAGGTCTGGGCTTAAATCTAGGGAACGACAAAATACACCTTCCCATTCCTGATTTAAACTCTTAGTTAGCCCAAATAGTCCTGCACCAATGACACCGAAATTATGATGTTGGGCTAGTCCCAATTCTCCATCTAACCGGGTAACAGCAAGGAAAGCACCGCGTCCTTGACTCGCTGCTTGGTTAAGGGGTTCCTTGAGATATTTGGCAATTAAAAAGACGTGACGCAGGATAGTTTTTTCTGTTTCTAAATATTGGACAGTGTGACTGGTTCCGTTATGGTTAATTGGGTGTAAATGAATGAAGGCAGCAATAGACCCATAATGATGGGAAATATATTCTAATTTTTGTTGTAATGTCTCTTCCTGCCAATCTGATAAAACCACCTGATGAATTCCCTGGTCTAAGGTAGATATTTGGTCAGGGAAGCTAAGAATAACTGTTCGCCAAGCTTTATTTACACAAGTTGCCGCTAGTTTGGCAGTAGTTTCTGAACCATCATCAGTAATTAATATGACGTGATTTTCTGGTAAATTAAATTCTAAAAAATCAGGTTGAGGAAGTGGCACTAACTGGGCAACACTACGCTGAATATTGTGGTCTAATTTGGAAACTGTTGCGGCTGAATGTTGTGTTGTCAGTAAATGAGTGACACTTGATGCTTGCTGTTGAATATATTCAACAATTTGCCCTAAAGTTCGCAATTGACCTAATTCTTCTGGGTTGGGTTTGGGTAAATCAGGGTAAAGTTCTAACAGCCCTCCTAAAATTTCCACTCTTTTAATCGAATCAATCCCCAAATCTGCCTCTATATCCATAGACAGGTCTAACATTTCCGCAGGGTAGCCAGTTTTATCACTGACAATATTGAGGAAAATTTGATTGAGGTCAGTTGGTAATTCAACACATGACTTTGGTTCTAATTCAGGTTCCGCAACTTGGGTAATTGGTTCAGATGGAATCACCTCTGTGGGAACTTCTACCAACTGTTGGGCTGGGGCAATTACCGCTTCCGAAATCTCTACTTGAGGACTGAATAATTCTGGAATTAAAGTTTGAATATATTCAACAATTTGCCCTAAAGTTCGCAATTGACCTAATTCTTCTGGGTTGGGTTTGGGTAAATCAGGGTAAAGTTCTAACAGTCCTCCTAAAATTTCCACTCTTTTAATCGAATCAATCCCTAAATCTGCCTCTATATCCATGGACAGGTCTAACATTTCCATGGGATAACCTGTTTTGTCACTGACAATATTCAGCAGAGTTTGACTGAGGGTGAAATTATCAATTTTAGTTGGGGTAGTGGGAACAACGGTGATAGTTGCAGTGTGTTTTTTATGACCGTTATTTTCCACTGGAGTGGGAGAATGATGACCATGACTAAAACCGTTATGGGGAGATTCTAAAACTAGGTTTTCTGGCTTTATTAGCTGATAATGTTGCTGAAGTAATTGAAAGTAATGATGAGTGTATTCCTGTTGGTAGTTGAGATATTGTTCATGGATGCGGAGGGTATCACCTTGGTGATCATGGAACCGCATCATGTTACGCTCAGAACTAGCGATCGCTAATTGCTGTGTTTGCGACTGATGTTCATTGGCTGGGCTATTGGCCAATAAAGAATGCTGCTGTTGCATTAATTGGACAAAGGCCTTAGTGTATTCTGTCTGATTTTGCAAAGATTGTTCGTGAACTTGCACCAAGTCGCGCTGTTGACGGCTAAATTCTGCTAGGGAGTTCTCCAAGCTATCAATAATTTGGCTGTAACCTGGAAGATGGGTAGCAATTTTCTCGAAATTCTGATTTACAGCTTGACTCTTACCATTAACTAATTCCCCATGTTCGTTGTCAGTGTAGCGATGATGATTACCGTTGGTCAGTTCTGTATGATAATCATTGACAATTGGGGTTGACTGGAAAGCTACTGATTGCAAATTTGGTGAGACATTAATCTTATGGCCATCTGCTAAGGCCTTAGCAAAGGCTGCTTGAGTCTTTTCCTGTAAATTGGTGCTATTCAAGCGCACATTCAACATCTTATTTTGGGCAACTTGTGGGGGAATGGGGGAATAAATTTGATAGGGGTCGAGGTTTTGCAGGGGCATACCAGCGACACGCAACTGCATCACAGCTTCTCGGAGAGTGCGATCGCTTCCCACAGACTGGAGGTGATCATTATTTTTTGTATGATGAGGATTAACTGCCACAGCTATATGTGGTTTATCCCCCAAAATCTCCTTGACTAAATTTGTGAGAATATTCTTCGGGCCAAACTCTACAAAGCAATAACCACCGGCAGCATAGATATTTTCAATTTCCTGTTGAAACTGTACCTGATTGAGTAAATGTTCCTTCAAAATTTTGGGAACTGCTGAAGGTGAATTTGGGTAACATTGACCAGTGACATTGCTGTAAACTGGAATTTGCCCTGGTTGGAACTGCACCTGTTCAATGGCTTGGGCAAAAGGTTTTTGGGCATGGGCTACCAAAGGTGTGTGAAAAGCTGCCCCAACTCCTAATAAAGTCGTATTCAAACCATGGGCTTTGAGAATATCCTCCACCTGGGCAATTTCCGCCTTCTTCCCAGCTAACACCACTTGTTGAGGAGAATTCCAATTAGCCACAGCTACCTGGGGAAAATTGCGAATTAATGCCTGAACTTGACTAACATCGCCTTGAACCGCTAACATGCCTCCCACATCTTCAGAGTCAGAGGGAGTAGCCATTGCTTGTCCCCTAGCTTTGACCAGGAACAAATAATCTGACTCACTCAACACACCCGCAGCCCACAAAGCTGTAATTTCCCCAAAGCTATGACCAGCGACAAAATCAGCCTTAAATCCTGCCTGTTGTAAAATCTTGTACAACCCTAAACTGAAAGTTCCAATGGCTGGTTGGGCATATTCTGTTTTTTGCAGAGTTTCTACCTGCTGTTTCTTTGCCGCTTCAGTAAATACAGGGGGTGGAAAAACTACCTCAGAAATTGGTTGGAGGTTATCTTCACTCAACAACCTATCCATTTCTGTGTAAGCCTGACGCAAGCAAGGGAAATTCATCACTACTTCCCGACCCATTTCTAGGTACTGGGAACCTTGACCAGAAAATAGGGCTACTACTTTCCCTGTAGTATCTATTCCTGTATGACGGTAATAAATACCTTTGGGATGTTTCCAAAATTCCGCTTCTCCTTGGCTTTTCAACCCATCAATGGCAATTTGTAATAACTGCCTCGCATCACCAAGGGAATTAGCAACAAATCCCAGTCTGGCATAGTTAACAGGGATTTCCGCATTTTGACAGCCAACTACCAATTCTCGATAATGCTGTTCTGATTCTTCAGATTGTAACTGCTGTTGAATTTCTGTACACCGAGATAACAATGCACCTGGTGTAGGGGCAAAAATGAGCAATGTTTCCGGAGTTGGGTGTAACCGATAGGCTTGATGATGTTCCCTGGTATATTCTTCCAAGACCACATGATAATTAGTGCCACCAAAACCAAAGGAACTCACCCCAGCCCGGCGCGGTTGGTCAGAGTGACTAATCCAAGGTCTGGTTTCTGTATTTAAATAAAATGGGGAATTCTCAATGTTGAGTTTTGGGTGGGGTTGAGTGACATTAATAGTCGGTGGTAAAACTTTGTGATGGAGTGCCAAGGCAGTTTTAATTAAACTTGCCGCCCCAGCTGCGGCTTTGGTATGACCAATTTGGGATTTGACACTGCCCAAGGCGATATGTTGAGTTTTGGGGTTATTTTGGCCAAATACTTCCGCAATAGCCGTAAATTCCGTTGGGTCTCCCACCATTGTGCCAGTACCGTGGGCTTCAATTAAACCCACAGTTGTGGGAGAAAAGCCAGCTTCTGCATAGGCCCGACGCAAAGCTTTGATTTGGCCTTCCGGACGGGGGGCATAGATACTTTTATACTTGCCATCACTAGAAGTGCCAATACCTTTAATCACTGCATAGATGCGGTCGTTATCTCGTTGGGCATCTTCCAGACGCTTGAGAACTAACATCCCCACCCCTTCACCCAACATCATCCCGTCGGACTCCGCATCAAAGGGTTTGACTCTTTCACCGGGAGATACTGCGGGAGTTTTACTAAAACACATGTAGGCAAAAATTGAGTTATCAGTATCAACTCCACCGGTCAACATCATATCTGCCCGATGTTCTACTAATTCACTAATGGCTACCTTCAGGGCCCCCAAGGAACTAGCACAAGCCGCATCAACTACACAGTTCATCCCTCCCAAGTCGAGACGGTTGGCAATGCGTCCAGAAATCACATTAGCTAACATACCAGGGAAGGCGTTTTCTTCCCACTGCACATATGCACTTTTGATTTTAGTAATGATTTTTTGGGTGTCTTCGTCTGATAAACCACTGTTTTTCAGGACTTTTTCCCAAACAGGGTATTGCAATCTAGTACCTAGTGGCACTGCTAACTGCCTACCAATAGCTACTCCTAATACTACCCCAGTGCGATCGCGAACTGTATTAGCAGCATCACCATAACCGGCATCTGACAAAGCAGCTTTTGCCACCACCAAACCCAGTAACTGGGATATATCCGTCACTTCCAAAATATTTGGCGGCAGTCCAAACTCCATGGGATTAAAATCAATATCAGGTAAAAATCCCCCCCGTTTACAGTAGGTTTTATCTGGTGCTTTCGGGTCGGGATCATAGTAATCATCTATACTCCACCGCGAAGCAGGTACATCAGTAATACAATCCACTTTTTGAATAATTTTTTCCCAATATTCTTGTAAATTTTTTGATTGGGGAAAGATAGATGCCATACCAATAATCGCCACGTTTATCTGTGACAATTGAGAATTAATTTCGCTGATTATCTGGGAATTTTCAGACATATTCTTTCTCACCCTTATTAACCTGAGCAGAGCCTGTTCACAATCGCTGACTTCACTTGCTAACTGTGCCAAGGCAGCTTCAATTTTGGCAGCAGCCATGATTTTATATTTGCTATTTTGCTGGTGCAATTTAGAGATTAGAGGCAGATTAAAATCTTCAGAAAATTAACAAAATTCGAGATAATAATCTACTTGCACAGAATAATTTATTGGTAGCTAGCTTAAAGTTAGTAAAATGCTGCGCTCTGCGGCTCAAGCTGGGATAGCTTCCTGTCGAAAATCTTATCCTCTCCCCCTGTAACAGACATCTATTGCCGCTTTCATTTATCCTAGACTTGTAATTCATCCATTTCAACCCTGATGCAACGTATATGCAACTCAAGATATTTGATATTTATTGATTATTAAAGGCATCAATCAATACAACTATTTTCTTTATATATTTGAGCGAGAGATATTTCCCAAAACTTGCATTTTCTTGATTCAAAATTATAGACATCTTGATTTATCAGTTTTTGAAGATTAATTATTAAAAAAAGACATAATGATTTTGGAAAAAATATTTAACTCTATAACTTTAGACAGGTATCAAATTAATTTATCAACTTAGATCACGACTGATAATTTATTTTTAATTCACTCATTTAATATTGTTGTATTTATTACATGGGTAATCCAAAGGAAAGAATTACATTTTTATTTACTTAACTCGTCAATAGAGACACAGCGAGCAATTGATATTTTCTCTTAAAGATTTAATAAAGCGATTGCTTCACCTATCTCTACCACATCTATCTTCAAGCAGATTTTTTTCATCATTCCTTTCTGACTAGAAATTAGTTAATTACTCACCCTATTTTCCTCTCTCGAAAGTCGTATTTTCACTATTTTGTAGCCATCACCACTAGGAATTATGCCTAAGGGATGAAAACTAATTAGATTCATATCCCTTAAACTCTTGAGTTGAGATGCTGAACCAGCACATAAAATATGGCATTTTTAAAGAGGTAATTTACAAAAAACAATTAAAATTTTTATGAATTCATTAATTTATCAGCAATTAATTAATTTGTTGCATATGGGTTGAAAATGATAAATAATGAGTTTATTCTGTGTAATTGAATCATGTAATTACCTTCTGAAGATTCAACAGATAATTCAGGAAATAGTCAGGTAAATTATCACTAATTTATGGAACTAGATAGCACTGGGACATAGATAACAATTAATCGTGTTGAAAATTATTTGTTATCTGTGTTTATGAAGAAAATTCATAGTTTCCCTGCTATTCACAATATCAACACCTGATTTATCAAGTTGCTATATGGAATGTAAACAAAACTATAAGGGCTTGCTGGCATGAGACTATCTGATTTAGATCCACTCATCCCGCTTAATGAGTTGAGGGAAGAACTACTCAAGTTACCGAAAGGATACTCTTTTTATGAAGATGAATTGGTAGACTTTCTATCACGACGAAGATGGCCAGAAAGCGAGCGCCGGATTGACAGAACAACCTTCTGGCGATGGCGGATGGATAATGGCATTGAACATCAAAAAGTATTTAGTCGATTAGATGTTCTCAAGCTTTGCCAAATTTGCGATCATTATCGTGTTGATGGAACTCGTAGTGAATACTTAGCGATTATGAAGAAAAAGAAAGAGGTTGTTCTCAACAAATAAACTATCCCATTTTTCCCTTGACTTCAGCACTAAAAATTAGCATTTTAGCCTCTCTCCTCTAGGGAGAGGGGTTGAAACAGAGGCTAATATAGCAGGGGACAGGTGACAGGTGACAGGTGACAGGTGACAGGTGACAGTGCTAAAAGCCTTTGAGTGTATAAGTTTTAGTTGTAGTTAATGTCCTAACTGTCTTGTCTACGGCTATATCACTAATTAAAAATTAAGAATTAAAAGTTAGAAACTGGAAGTCTATGACCTATGGAAATTTTCAGGTTTAATCTGTCAGATGCTTTGTTTACCAGGGAATAATTTAGATTCCATAACGCATAGTTGAGGATATTGAAACTATATTGTCATCAAAATCAAAGGGCTAGTGGAGAATTCTGTTAAATCTGAGTTCACCAATATCTTAGCCAAATAATTAGTCCAAAGTTATCAGGGAATGCTATCAGGTGTACTGGCTGTTCTACTTTATCCATAAAGTCAGAACAACAATTATATTTCGTCATTAGCAAAACAAGATTATGGTACACAAAGAAAAGCAGTCTTTACCAAAACCTACGGGTTTATGGTCGATAATGTTGGGAAGTTCTTTGGTTGTAGTTAGTGGTGTAGTTTCTCTCTACAGCCTTCCACATTTTAATTTCACTTCTACCGCACCTCCAGCACCCCCTACCACTAACAGTCCCTCTCCCAGTGTCAATGCTGTTGCAGCTTTAGGACGTTTAGAACCCCAAGGAGAGGTGATTCGTTTATCTGCTGCTAACTCCCTAGCTGGTGTGAGGGTAGCGAAACTTTTGGTGAAAAAGGGGGATAGGGTACGTCAGAACCAAGTAATAGCAGTCCTGGACAATTATGCAGCCAATTTGGCAGCTTTAGAAAAAGCGAAAAGACAAGTTCAAGTTGCGGAAGCTAACTTAAAACAGGTGGAAGCAGGGGCAAAAGCTGGAGATATTTATGCCCAAAAAGCGACTATTGCCCGCTTGGAGGCTGAGTTACGGGGAGAGGTGGTGACTCAAAAGGCAACTATTAGCCGTCTGGAAGCAGAATTAAATAATGCAGACACAGAAAACCAGCGATATCAACAATTATATAAACAGGGTGCGATCGCTGCTTCTGATGCAGACACCAAACGGTTACGATATGATACCGTGCAACAACAACTCAATGAAGCCAAAGCTACCCTCAACCGCACTATAGAAACTCTACAAAAACAGTTAGTTGAGGCCCAAGCCAGGCTAAATAGTTTAGCAGAAATTCGTCCTACTGATGTGCAAGCAGTAAAAGCTGAAGTAGATAGTGCCAAAGCCTCAGTTAAACAGGCACAAGCAGAATTAGATTTAAGTTCTATTCGTTCACCTATTGATGGCCAAGTCCTGAAAATTCATGCTTGGCCAGGAGAAGTAATTGGTAGTGATGGCATCGCAGAGTTAGGCCGCACTCAGCAGATGTATGTGGTTGCTGAAGTGTATGAAACTGATATTAAAAAAGTGCGGTTGGGACAATCAGTTATCATTACTGGTGATGCTTTAAACGGAAAATTAACGGGAAAAGTCACAGATATTGGTTTACAAGTAGGTAAACAAAATATTTTTAATACTAATCCCGGTGCAGATACAGATAACAAAATTGTTGATGTGAGAATTCGCATTGATGAAACTAAAGATAACCAATTAGTTTCTGCCTTAACTAATTTACAGGTGCAAGTCCTAATTAAAATTTAATCTTTAGAGAGGATTTATCAAATCAACTGGAAATTTTCGGGTGCGTTATGGGACATGCTGACTGCACCATAGCTTCATCACAAATTTATTCAAAAGGCACTAATTAAGTATATAAATCAACTCTAAAACCAGGGTGGATAAAGACTCAAGCAAATATGCACAGATATTTTACTTTTTCTTTGTCCATCATCAACATGTTGAAAATTAGGGCTACTATATGCTACTCACCATACCTTTAGCTTGGCTACAGTTAGTCAAACAAAAACTACGTTTTATTGTGGCTTTGGCAGGAATAGCTTTTGTCTCAGTTTTGATGTTTATGCAAATTGGGTTTCAAGATGCACTCTATGCCAGTGCCACTCAAGTACATCATAATTTACAAGGAGACTTATTCTTAATTAGTGCTCAATATAAATCTTTAACATCTAATCAAAGTTTTCCCCGTAGCCGATTATATCAAATCTTAGCTTTTCCAGGAGTAGAATCCGTAGATCCTTTATACTTACAGTTTGCCAAACTTAAAAACCCTATTAATGGGCGTAAGTATCCTATTTATGTAATTGGCTTTAATCCAGTTAATCCTATTTTGAATTTACCAGAAATTCAGAAAGATTTTTCATTATTAAAAATACCTGATCAAGTCTTTTTTGACCGTTCATCCCGCCCAGAATTTGGTCCTATTGCTGAATATTTTCAAAAAAATCAACCTTTAAGCCTAGAAATTTTTAGTTATTTAGGTTTAATCGGATATAAAGTGAAAATTTGTGGCTTATTCAGTCTTGGACCTTCCTTTGGTGTAGATGGAAACTTAATCGTTAGTTCCTCTACATTTATGCGAATTTTCAAAGAACGTTCTGCGGATGATATTGATATAGGATTAATTCATCTTAAATCTGATGCAAATATTCAAGAAATTATCAAAAAACTATCTGAACAACTACCTAAAGATGTGTTAGTTATGACACGTCAAGAATTTATTGAATTTGAAAAAAGTTATTGGACTCTCAGGACTCCCATCGGATTTGTTTTTAACTTGATGGTAATTATGTCCTTTGTAGTTGGTGTCATTGTCGTTTATCAAATTCTCTATAGTAATATCTCCAGTCATTTAGTAGAATTTGCAACCCTTAAAGCCATGGGTTTTCAAAATCAATATCTTTTGAATGTAGTCTTTAAACAAGCCATGATTTTAGCAATTTTAGGCTATGTTCCTGGTTTTGCTATTTCTACCATTCTCTATGATGTAGCTAAAGGTGCTACAAAACTACCTGTGCTGATGGATATTAGCAAAATGATATTGGTTTTAATTTCCGTAATTTTTATGTGTCTAATTTCTGGATTCTTTTCCACTACTAAGCTACGCAGAGTCAATCCTGCCGATATTTTTTAATGTCTGATAAAATAACCAATAATATATGCTATTTACGCCAGTTATCCAAATTAAAAACCTCAATCAATATTTTGGTAAACATCAAATTTTGTTTGATATTAATCTTAATATTTATGGTGGAGAAATAGTAATTATGACTGGTCCTTCTGGATCAGGTAAAACCACTTTACTCACCTTAATTGGTGGACTACGTTCTGTACAAGAAGGCAGTTTAAAATATTTAGGTCAAGAATTAAATAGAGCTAGTGATCAAGATTTAGTCCAAATTAGACGGCAAATCGGGTATATTTTTCAAGGTCATAATTTACTCGATTTTCTGACAGCTAAACAAAATGTTCAAATGTCATTAGAATTACACAACCATATCTCATCATGGGAATCTAGCCTCAAATCAGAAGCTATGCTACAATCTGTTAAATTAGGACATAGAATTGATTATTTCCCTTCAGATTTATCAGGTGGACAAAAACAAAGAGTTGCCATTGCTCGTGCTTTAGTAAATCATCCTAAATTAGTGTTAGCTGATGAACCAACAGCAGCTTTAGATAGCAAATCTGGCAGAGATGTTGTGACATTGATGCAGCAACTAGCAAAAAAGCAAAATTGTGCGATTTTAATTGTCACCCATGACCATCGTATTTTAGATATTGCTGACCGTATTATCGAAATGGAGGATGGTTGTTTAAAGGCATAAAGATTGATTTCAAATTTATATCATCTACTTAAGGAGAGATTTTACCGATCCTGAATATAGCATTAAGGAATTCTCCAGAGATTTTAGTCAAAAATCTTGATTAGTGTTCCTCAATAAAGTGAATTGATAATTCTTCCATTTGATGGAAGTAATCACCAACAGCAACTCTTACCTTGCTTATTAGATTATGAGTTGTCAATAATTTACTCATGTTTAAATTTCTGCAACAAGTTGGTGATTACACAAAACAAAGCTTTCAAGCTGGTCGATATATCGGACAGGGATTAGCTGTAACCTTTGACCATATGCAGCGTCGTCCTATCACTGTCCAATATCCTTATGAAAAACTGATTCCTTCGGAACGATTCCGAGGACGGATTCACTTTGAATTTGATAAATGTATTGCTTGTGAAGTCTGTGTACGGGTTTGTCCGATTAATTTACCAGTAGTAGATTGGGAATTTGATAAACAAAATAAGAAGAAAAAACTCAATCATTACAGCATTGATTTTGGAGTTTGTATTTTCTGTGGTAATTGTGTGGAATTTTGCCCGACTAACTGCATATCATTTACCGAAGAATATGAACTATCTGTTTATGACCGCCATCAATTAAACCTAGATAGTGTAGCCATGGGAAGACTACCTTATAAAGTCACAGATGACCCAATGGTAACACCTTTGAGAGAATTAGTTTACTTACCTAAAGGCACTTTAGAACCTCATGAACTGCCGGCTGATGTGCATCGCGCTGGTCTATTTATTGATGATATTTTAGACCAAAAAAAATCAATAGTAATTTAAGTAAAAATAGGAAAATAAAAATGAATTTACTACAGAAAATCTTCGCCAAATAAAATTGATTAATTTGAGGGGAAGGGTTGGTGTTAGTGCTGCACTCGCTATTACTTATTCACACTTTAACCAACCAGCAGTCGCTTGTTAAATCCTGGCAACAACCGATAGAATTACTAGAGTAAATGAGCAGAATTTATATCTAAAAATAAAGTGGCTTGAGGTTGAAGCCGTAAAATAGAGGCTGGGCAATTAGTAGTAATATTACCTTGCAGTGTTTCCTTGACTATCTTGGCTTTACGCTGATCTGGTGCCAGACAGATTATTTTTTTCGCTGCACAAATGGTCGGAATAGTGACAGTAAAAGCATATTGAGGCACAGCTTCTAAATTGGGAAACTGGCCTGTATTGACTTGTTGCTGACGGTTGTCTAAATCGAGTTTGACTAGTTTCACTCCAGAAGTATCCTGAAAATCAGCAACAGCAGGGTCATTAAAGGCTAAATGTCCATTTTCTCCTATACCCAAACAACATAAATCAATTGGTTGGGCTTGGAGTAATTTACTATAGCGATCGCATTCCTTAATTGGTTCTAAACAATCACCCTCTAGATAATGAAAATGGCGTGGTAATACTTTTATTTCTACCCGTTCCCGTAAATAACGGCGAAAACTGGCTTGATGGTCAGCCTTAATCCCCAAATATTCATCTAGATGAAATAAAGTCACCCTTAACCAATCAATTCCACCCAAGGCAATTAAGGCATCTAAAAATTGAATTTGTGAATTACCTGTAGCTAGTAATATAGCTACTTCTGCCTGTGTTTGCAGTAAATTTGTTAAATATTTGTGGACAATTTCGGCCACACCGATGGCCATTTCTCCTGACGAGTTGTAAATCTCCACCGAGAGAGAATCGACATCAAATGATTTTGTAGCAGTTGGCATTTGCTTACACAGAAGGTTAATGATTTTGCCGGACATAACCCATATACACCCCCTTGCATATGGGTAACAGGATTTAGCCTAATCATTTTCGTATTAAATCTGACTCAACCTGCGACGGAAAATGAAGAGCAAAAGGATCTAAATTATGTAAACTAACTGAATACTGGTTTATATCTTACCAAAAAATCATGCTGGCTGCTATTCTCTTTGATTTAGATGGAACTATTGCTAACACTGACCCCATCCATTACCAAGTTTGGAGAGAAATACTCTTAAACTATGGTGTAGAAATTGATGAAGCATTTTACAAATCACGAATTAGTGGCAAGCTAAATCCAGAAATTATCAAAGATATCTTACCCCAATTATCTCCTGTAGAAGCCGAAGACTTTGCAGATGAAAAAGAAGCTATTTTTCGACAATTAGCATCTCATCTTCAGCCTTTACCAGGATTTAGCGAATTATTATCCTGGACAAAAAAACATAACTTAAAACGAGCCTTGGTGACAAATGCACCGAGATTGAATGTCGAGTTTATGCTATCTACTTTGGGAATTCAAACAGCATTTGATACGGTTGTTTTAGCAGAAGATTGTGTTGCACCTAAACCAAACCCTACACCTTATAGAGTAGCACTAGAAAGACTAGGTATTACAGCTAATCAAGCGATCGCTTTAGAAGATTCTTGCCCAGGGATTCGTGCTGCTGTGGGTGCAGGAATTCCAACCGTGGGTGTTGCTTCCACCCATGAACCCCAAACATTAAAGGAAGTAGGTGCGTTTATCACTATTCCTGATTTCACAGACCTACAACTGTGGAGTTTGCTCAATACTTACTTAGAGGAAGATGATCTGAACAAAATTGTGGTTTAGCAAATTTTCAGTAAAGGCATAATTACCCCTTCTCCAACAGCAACCAACACATTGAGTAAACCCCTCCCCAACCCTCCCCGCAAGCGGGGAGGGTGCGGGACAGCGTTGGTGGGGTAATCATCTGTTGCAAATATTTTTCGATTTGATATTACAGGAAATTAATGTATTTTCGTTATTGCGACCACAGAAAAGCAACCTCAAATCAATTTCTTCTAGACTACACCTAAGTCCTAAATCCCACCTTCCGCCCCCTAACTGTCACAGAGGGAAATTACGGAGAGAAAACATCTAATTGAGAATAAAAACAGACATATTGAGTGTAAAAAGACATTTGAATAACAGT
>NZ_JACJTT010000024.1 GCF_014698825.1 Richelia sinica FACHB-800 | reverse complement strand
ATGAAAACTTGTGTTTCCAGAGAATAAAGTTTCATCTAAGGATTGCTATTTTTTAGCTAATTAGCAACAGCACGCATTTCAAACACTGATTTTAGCGTATAATTTGACTATCTTTGCACTTAGCCTTTACCCCTCTTAAAAGCAGTCATGGTAAGGGTTTCCTTGTTTTCGGAGATGTCTAATGAAGATGACTAAACCCAGAGACACACGAAAATAGCTAGATTTTTCGGGTTGTTTGAGTTTACCAGTAATTTGCGGAATCTGAGCAGACTTTTTTTCCGCACTATTAAAAAACCTTTCGTCTAGCTTTTCTTGATTTGTAATACTCTTGATCAGCTGAGAAACCCAAAATGACAAGTGATATGTCGGTGATTGATATTTGTAGACTTTTTTCTTCTCTAATTCATCTGGATAGTCACTTTTTTGAAAATCAGGAAAGAATATGTAATAACCCTTTCGAGCTAATTCTTCTAGATGAGCTTCATAAAATTCTGGTTTACATAAAGCAAAGCCATGTAAATAAGTAATTAATTTCAATTTTCCTTCTTCGTCATAGTAAGGAGTATCAGGTACAAAAACTCGGATAAAATTACCATCAATATGACTACCTGATTGACAAATTTTATATCCCTTTTCTGGGCAACACTTCCAGTTTGAATTTCCATGACAATTTCGCTCATTCGACATTTATTTATGCTCCCGAATTCTCTGCATTCACCTATTTTTAATAATTTGTATTTAATGCTATTTATTTGGGAATAACAGCTTCTATTTTTTTAGTTTCTAAAGATTCTATTTGTTTTCCTAAAAACTGTGAACATTCTTCAGTGAGCAACAAACTAAAAGCCATCACAAACTCAGATGCACTACCAGCTAGAGTCCCCACTACAGATGAAGGAATACCATTGCCAATTAAAGCCACCAAAGTTCCTACAAATAACCAAGGCCATTTGATTCTGAACCAGAGACCAATACCAATTAACAGCATAAAGATATTCACAACAATAGTAATAATTGGTGGCCCGCTAACTTGAGCTACGGTATAACGCAGCATTCCAGCAAATCTGACTGGAACTAAATCTAAACCAATATAATGGGTGGAAACATCTATTCCCGCTAATGTAAAGGCAACAAACCAAGATAAAATCCGCACTACACTATTAGCCCACTTAGCACCAGCACGATGTGCCAATTCAACCCCAACAACAATAAATAATGGCACAACTAAATAATGGATGAGAAAGCGTACCATACTCAAATTTTTCAGTAGTTCACCTTCTCCAATAAAACTGCCAATTCCTAGAATCAAATTATCATAGCTAATACTTGCTAAAACTATGGGTAAAACAATCATTGCTAGGCTGCTAGATTGGCGATATAAACGAATTGCCCAACCTAATAAAACCCATTCCATACCAGCAAGAATGAGATGTCCCAAAGAATATATCAAAGACAAAATTTTATTCATATTAGGTCACATAAATTATGTATAGACGTTAAAAATAACGCCTATACTTTGACTTAAGACGCAGAAAAATGACTATTGAAAATCAGAACTTAAATTCACACAAAACTTGATTTTAGAACTAGGTCCAAAATTAGTCCCTTTGGCTTCATATGTAGTGTTTCCAGCTTCCAGAATAGCAGGGCCTCCACAAGCTCTAATTAAGTCTGTACCACTTTGAACCTTGGTGTTGACACAACCAAATTCGCGAGAGCCATCTGGACCAGTAATCACAATCGAATTAATTAATCCAGATTGACCACTAGGTACTAAGGAAACCAGGGCAGAACGAATAATTGTAGTGTTATCAACGGGACCAGGCAAATTCACATTAAATGATCCATTGATCACTGGCACACATTCTGAAATAGTGTCAAAGAACTGACCAGAAGCAGCGTTTGCTGTTCCAGTGCTAGCACCAAAGAAAATTAACAATGACAGTGCAAATGCAAAAATTTTGGCCAATGAAATGGACTTCTTCAAAAAATTCATGGTCATTCTCCAGAGTTGATCTAAGTTGTTGTTCTTATGACGCTTTCAGATCCAAATATCTGAAATTTTTTTAGTCACGAGTAATTGTGACACCAATAGCTATAACCCATTCAAAAAACAGCATTTATTTAATCAGGGTAAAAATATGCTGAAAATGATATGGTTGCCACATTTGCCAAGAAACAGTGAATGAAGACTCAATCAAAATTTTGTTAGATGCCCATTAAGACAGCACAAGCAGTGCTGTTGATACTTCATCAGCCCCAGTGGCATTTACTCATATGCTTAATATTTCTTTACAGTTGTCGGGAAAAATTTTTGATTAAGTTTGGTATGTGTCGTTAATCTGTAGCGATCGCACTTTTATTGTGACATGGATGAACTTCTGAAATTCTCAACTGAAAGGTGGGAAGGCCCACCCTCACATTAACTATCAGCTAAACCACAGCCGAAGCTTGCTTTTTAAAGTAAGCTTGCATAATTCTGTCGGCAATTTGCTGACTGGTTAAACCTAATTCCACCTTAGATTCCTCTGGGGTAGCATGGTCTACCAATTCATCTGGTATACCAATACGTTTCACCGGCACAACGATATCTGCATCTAGTAAAGCTTCAGCTACCGCAGAACCAAAGCCACCAATGACGCATCCTTCTTCCAATGTCACCACACGCCCGATTTTCTCAGCCAAGGGTAGAATTAATTCTGTATCCAAAGGTTTGGCAAAGCGGCCATTAATTACAGTTGCTTCAATGCCATGTTCACTGAGAATTTCTGCCGTTTGCATGGCTGGGTAAACCATTGTGCCGTAGCCGATAATTAAGAGGTCATCGCCATTACGCAGAATTTCCGCCTTACCAATTTCTAGAGGTTCCCAACCTTCTTCCATTAAAGGCACACCGTAGCCGTTACCACGGGGGAAGCGCATGGCAATTGGTCCGTCGGTGTATTCTACACCTGTCACCACCATCCGTTGCAATTCAGCTTCATCTTTGGGAGCCATCAGCACCATATTGGGGATACAGCGCAGATAGGAAATATCATACATTCCTTGGTGAGTGGGTCCATCAGCACCAACAATACCTGCTCGGTCTAAACAGAAGAAGACAGGTAGGTTTTGAATGCAGACATCATGAATGATTTGGTCGTAAGCACGTTGTAAGAAAGTGGAATAGATAGCTGCCACAGGGCGCATCCCTTCGCAAGCTAAACCAGCTGCTAAGGTGACAGCGTGTTGTTCTGCAATACCTACATCTATGTATTGGTTAGGAAGTTTTGCTTGTAATTTATCTAAACCTGTACCTGTGGCCATGGCTGCGGTAATACCGACAATTTTCGGGTTTTGTTCAGCCAATTTCACCAGAGTGTGAGAAAAAACTTTAGCGTATGCTGGGGGTTTGGGTTTGCTAGAAGGAATAGCTTTACCAGTGGCTAAATTAAATGGGTTTTGGGCATGGTAGCCTACTTGGTCTTTTTCAGCTATTTCATAACCTTTTCCTTTCACAGTCGCCACATGCACCAATACAGGGCCAGTAATTTGATGTGCCTGTTGGAAAGTAGCAATCAATTCTTCTAAATTATGCCCATCTACAGGCCCCATATAGGTAAAGCCCAGTTCTTCAAAAACTGCACCCACTTTGGGAACTGCTAACCGCTTCATCCCTTCCTTGATGCGACCTAGTTCGTCACCCACAAAAGGAATGTGCTTGAACTGTTCTTCAAAGTTATCGGTGATAAATTGCATCGGTGGGCTAAGACGCATTTTATTCAGATAACGGGGAATAGCACCAACGTTGGGAGAGATGGACATCTCATTATCGTTGAGAACTACCAAAAGATTTGTTTTAGGTAAATGTCCAGCATGGTTAATAGCTTCTAGTGCCATCCCACCAGTTAAAGCACCATCACCAATGACAGCTACTACTTTAAATTTTTCCCCTTGCATGTCACGGGCCATGGCCATACCCAATGCAGCAGAAATACTTGTAGAAGCATGTCCTGCACCAAAGTGATCAAACTTGCTTTCACAACGCTTGAGATAACCAGCAACTCCATCTTTTTGTCTGAGGGTATGAAAATCGCTGTAGCGTCCTGTAATCAGTTTATGGGGATAAGCTTGATGACCAACATCCCAAATCACTTTATCTCGATCTAAGTCCAAGGTTTGGTAAAGTCCTAAAGTTAATTCTACTACTCCCAAACCTGGCCCTAAGTGACCACCAGTTGCTGCTACGGTTTGTAGGTGCTTATCACGAATTTGACGAGCAATTTGTTGCAATTGCCGAACTGACAAACCATGCAACTGGTTAGGATGAGTAATTTCACTCAGATGCATATTATAGGGTTTTCCTCTCTAGACTCTACTTTTGGCATTACTTTGATTTTCCCACGCTCAGGTTGCGACAAGAATTTTACACTTATTAATCATTGCGTGGTTTTAAGTAACAATTCTATTAATTAACGCATATTTCTTTGCATGAGAACAAATGTATGTAAATCCCATTTACTCAAATCTCATCCCCTAGAGATGGTTATTAATCTTTAAAAAAAGCTATTTTATTGAGTAAATGCCAAAAAGCAGGGATATTAGGCTAATTTAACTGTTTTTGGCTATATTAAGACCACAGATAAAAAATTGACATCCGCGAGTGATGACGCTATACCATATTTGCAAATTCATCTCTACTCAAAAATAATTTTATGCCGACCATAGATATTGACGAAAATCGCGAAAATCGGATTAAAACAGAAATTCTTGTCGATGCTGAAGACAAGGAAGAGCGGGCCATGGGCTGGTACTATTATCTGGACGACACCCTAGATTTTCCCTTTATGGGCAAGTGGAAGAAGAAGAATCGCAAAACTGGGGCTATAGATGAAAAGCTGGTGGAAGTCCTGGGAATGGCACCAGAAGATGATTGTCTAAAAGATATGTATGTGGAAGTTGGTTATATAGGCGGTAAAGATGATGATATCCATACCGCAAAGTTATCGGAAATTGAAGCTATTGATGTGGATGAAGAAACTCAACAAGCTCTTGAAGATTGGCAATATTGGTTAGGGAGAGCGTATAAGTTCTAGGACTTATTCTTCACTCGATTTAGATAAAATAATGACATGGCAAGGATTTCCTACGGCAACAGTGTTGACGGGGATATCCTTTTTGAATTTAGATTGTGAAATATAGAAAAAATTATTCTATTACTTGCGGAGTAGACTTTATTCTAGATGAGATGTAGGCGGATGCGATCGCTCCTGACACAAATTTCCCTGCAAACACATGGGTTTTGACCAGCAGGGGAAGATAAAACATCAATTCTGTCACCTGTCACCCTACTCTCTCTAGTCAAAACTTTTCCAGGCTTGAGTAACCACTTGACTCAGCCACCGCCGTTGCTGACGATCTAATACAGGGTCATCTGCTAGCACTTGGGCTGTTAAATCTTCCAAAGTTTGGCCTTGAGCGCGAACCAGTTTAACTACTCCAGCAATAACAGCAGCTACAAGTTCTTCATCAACTGGCTGTTGCCTGAGAGCGTAAATTTCTTGGGGACTGTCTGGGATAGGATAATTCATGGCGTGGATTTACAAAATTTACAATATGGATAACAAACTTGACAAACTATTAAGATTTCTTTACTGAAAGTTAACGAAACTAATAGGGCGGAGTCTAGCGTACTTTCTGCCTTCGTCAAATCTGTCCGAGTTAGTAGATTGATGGGAGATGTGAGTGGAATGCAAGAAATTCTTTATTTAGAAGTACCTACAACCGATACAGCATCAGTACGGTTATGGCTCCAAGCAGATTTTGTGCCGAAAATTGGGGAAAAACAGGTGACTCCAGATGGTTTCCGCTTGAGAATCCCTGTTAACAATACAACTGCTGACAAAAATATTTCCGAAAATTTACCATCGGAACTGTCTGTTTTTGTCTGGTCTGTACAACGCACTACCTACTTGAAGGTATTCCGGTGGGGAGAGAAACCATTTCCCGCAGAAAGAGATATTCTTGGCCAGCTAACGACAGCAATTAGAAATAGGTTTCCCTATCGTTATCCAGAACCACCAGCAATTGATTCCCAAAAATCGATATTTGCAGAGCTAGAATCTTATTATCCTCTAACTGTCAAGTATTTTCAGCAAATCCCTAATGGAGAATATGATTTAAAGCGCGCTTATTGGTGGGAGCAACGTTGGCGAGAGGGGGTAAGAAATCCCCAACAGCCCCGTCAAGTGCTGTTTGGTGGATGTCAAGGTGGCATTGAAACCAAGGCAGCCGCAACACAGACTACCTATGACCTGATTTATATTGGTGGGGCATTGGGTTCCATTCATGCCGCAGTCATGGCAAAATTGGGATATAAAGTGCTATTGGTGGAACGTTTGCCTTTTGGGCGGATGAATCGTGAGTGGAATATTTCCCGTGATGAAATTCAAAGTTTAATTAATCTGGGTGTATTAACGCCTGCGGAAGTAGAAAGTATTATTACCAGAGAGTATAAAGACGGTTTTAATAAGTTTTTTGATGCTAATAATCCTGCCCATTTAAAAGCAGCAGTTCTACACACGCCGAAGGTTTTGAATATCGCTTTAGATTCAGAAAAATTACTTCAAATATGTGGACAAAAACTGCGGGCAAGCGGTGGAGAAATCTGGGATGAAACAGAATTTATTCAAGCAGATATTAGTAATTCACAAGTTTTAGTAACTGTTAAGCATTTGCCTAGTGGTAATCAACAACAAGTCAGTGGTCGTTTGTTGATAGATGCGATGGGAACTGCTTCTCCTATTGCTTGGCAATTAAATGGTGGTCGGGCATTTGATAGTGTTTGTCCCACGGTAGGTGCAGTTATTGATCAAGGTTTTGAGCCTGGTGTATGGGATTCTGAATATGGAGATGTTCTCTACAGTCATGGTGATATTTCCCGTGGTAGACAGTTGATTTGGGAGTTGTTTCCTGGTGCGGGGGAAGAACTGACAATTTATTTATTTCATTACCATGAAGTAAATCCCACAAATCCTGGTTCATTATTAGAAATGTATGAGGACTTTTTTACAATTCTGCCGGAATATCGCCGTTGTGATTTAGATAAATTGGTGTGGAAAAAGGCGACTTTTGGCTATATTCCAGGGCATTTTAGTGTCAGTGGTAGCGATCGCACTGTTGCCTTTGATCGATTAATTGCTATTGGCGATGCCGCTTCACTTCAATCTCCCTTGGTATTCACAGGTTTTGGTTCCCTGGTGCGGAACTTGGAACGACTGACCACACTATTAGATATTGCCCTCAAGCATAACTTACTCACCGCCGAGCATTTAAATAAAATCCGTGCCTACCAAAGCAATGTGGCCGTGACTTGGCTATTTTCTAAAGGTATGATGGTGCCCACGGGCAAATTTATTGCCCCTCAGAAGGTAAATGCTATGCTCAATACCTTCTTTGGTTTGTTGGCAGATGAACCACCAGCAGTGGCAGATAATTTTATTAAAGACCGCTGCGATTTCTTCACCTTCAATCGCTTGGCGATTAAAGCCGCTATCAAAAATCCGGCTTTACTGTTGTGGATTTGGCAACTGGCGGGTATGAAAGATTTAGTCCGATGGTTAAGTAACTATTTTAACTTCTTTCTCTATGCTTGCGTTAGTGTTTTATTGAGTGGATGGTTTCCCAGTTTCTTGAAGTCCAGCCAATCTTGGCTAGAATCTCGCTGGCCTGGGTTATGGTTGCAATTAGTAGCTATTAACTATGCAATTTCTACAGGTAGACCCAAAACATCGGTAACGGTGAGCGATCGCACCATCAGTTATTCCTAGTTTCATCAGACTACTTACCATTGGTAAGTAGTCTTCCTAAGTTGCTATGGCTATTTCATCTGCGGACGACGAAAATTTGGTAATTCCACAGATGCTAAAGACTTGCGGCCCTTGGGTGGACGATCTGGATAAATCAAGGGAGAAGGTGAGTAACTATCTGGAATTGCCTCAGTTGTTGATATTGGTGGTGTAGCGGTTGAGGTATCTAACCAATAATCCTCAAGTTCTACGGTCATATTCTGGGGTTCTGGTTGAGTCGAGAGAATAATAGGCTCATTGACAACAGAAACAGTCTGATTAGATGGTGAGGAATGGTGAGTATGGTCGGGTATCTCTACAATTGGGGTTTGTGGTTCCTCTTCCTTTTCAGCAGCTACAGCATGATCCACAATTAATGTTTCCTCAGCCTGTGGAGGCACAGACTCCGTGGGAGAGGATGGTGATTGAGAAACAAAAAACATTTGAATCAGACTATCTATTTGCTGATTCAGGTGCGAGACACTTTCTGCTGTAAAAATTTCGGAATCAGCTGCTAATTCGCTGACCTGGGGTGAGGGACTAGGTGAAGGTGATGTATGGGGTTCGGAAACAGGAGGAGTAACAGTAGCAGAGTTGGTATCGAGGGGGGGTGTGGAAGGTTCAACCCAAGAATTGCTGAGGGGATTGGTTTCTAGTTCTGGTTCTGCTGACCAAGGTTTAATGGGTTGGGCATTGGGAAAGAGCGATCGCGCCTTTTGAGAAAATCGACTATGTTTTTTATGTATGTCTGGAATCCCGGAAGGATATTCGCTTGATTCCTGAGGAATAGATGTTTCTAAACACTTTTCTAAGGCTGCTTTGAATTGTAAAGTTTGACGCTGTTGGCGCATTAATCTCGCACGCAACTCACGACAGGTGTTTTCTAGATGTAATAACTGTTGAGATTGTTCAGTATAGTTAGTTTGTAACGAAGAACATTCCCGCTCCAATTGGGCAATGCGTTGTTGGCTAATTTGTAATTGGGATTTATAGGTATCAATATATATTTCTTGATGCTGCACCGTTTGACGGGCACTTTCTAAATTTTCCGATAATAAGCGAATTTGTTCCTGAGCAGCAGCAAGCTCTTGATTTTGTTGCTCAAAGATCGACTCAGTGACACTAGAACGAGTTTTTTGCCACTGAAAAATCTTTTCCGCCTCTGCTAACTCTGTTTTTAGGTGTTCTACTTGCGTGTATAAATCGCTATTAGCCTGCCTTAACTCTTCATTTAAAGTCAACATTTGTTGAAATTCGGAATTTACCTGTGCTTGTTGTTCACTATCAGGTTCTGCAACCCAATCTAATCGAGTGCTATCTTCTGAATTCTCCATAACTATCGCTAGGTTATGTTGTTCTGGGGCTGGCTGGAGGATGGGGACGTTGATAATAGAGTAACCACTATCTGGGAGGACTGAGTAGAAAGGACAATTTGTCTGCTCCAACTGTGGCGGATGAGCAGAATTTTGGGTTTCTATTACAGTGCTATCTTCCGAGGAGTCAGCTATATTCATCACTCTTGACCCACCTGCTTAAAAATTGTCAGCCGTGCTTGTATTAGCATCACCGATATACTGCGTGCAGTTGCTCAGGATTTCCTTTCACAGCCAAGTTTAACTCTTTCCCAGAATAAATAACTAGCTATTGATAGTGTTTCCCTTTTTGCATCCATCACCTGATGCCGTTATAACATTTTCCGCTTCTGTCCCGTCAAGAGGAGTCAGGGGTGTGGGGGTGTAGGGGTATGGGGATACATTGGTGGAAACAAGGTAGCATAGCCACCATGATTGTTATCTCCTCCATAGACAAGTTTACTTAGTTTCATATCCCACCCAACAAAAGTATTGATTTGGTTTTTCAATTGAACTGGAAGCGTAAATACATTCCTACCACTCAATCAAGTTGGTATCACATAGGTAATTGCTCAACTTAGATTCTCAAAATACTCATCAAGACAAGAATTTTTTGCATGTACAAATCATTACTTAGGAGCTAAATCAATGTATGGTCTAGTGAACAAAGCAATTCAAGACATGATTTGCAAACACCATGGTGAAGAGACCTGGGAAATCATCAAGCAAAAAGCAGAATTAGAAGACATAGATTTTTTCGTAGGTATGGATGCTTATACCGATGATATTACCTATCGTTTGGTCGCAGCTGCTTGTGATGTTTTGGGTATGGAAACGGAAGCAATATTACAGGCTTTTGGGGAATACTGGGTAACATACACTGCCGAAGAAGGGTATGGAGAACTGCTAGCTAGTGCTGGTAAATCTTTAGGGCAATTTGTGGAAAATCTCGACAACCTACACGCACGAGTAGGATTGAGTTTCCCCCAACTCCGTCCCCCTGCCTTTGATTGCGAACACACCAGCGACAAGTCGATGGAACTCCACTATCAATCTACTCGCCAGGGTTTAGCACCAATGGTGATTGGTTTACTCCACGGACTGGGAAAACGCTTTCATACCAAGGTAGATGTGACTCAAATCAGTTTTCGAGAACAGGGTGCGTCTCACGATATTTTCTCTATTGAATACGATGATTCTCAAACCTATGACCAGAGAACAGGGGATTGAACCACAAAAATTTAGTCTTGACCCCGAACAATTTGCAATCTTGTTTCCTTTTCATCTAGTGATGGATCAAAATATGCAGATTGTCCAAGCTGGTGCTGTAATTCAGCGGATTCTGAAACCAGTGGTCATAGTTGGTAGTTCGATAGAGGAACATTTTCGGATCAGTCGTCCTCACTGTTCAGTCAAGTTTGCAGATATTTGTCAACAAACACATTCCCTATTTCTTTTGCAATCTCATCATCAAGAAATGCAGCTAAAGGGACAGATGGTACATTTGGCAGCATCTAATCATCTGATGTTTCTTGGTTCTCCCTGGATGACTGATGTTGGAGATTTGCAAAAACTAGATTTGCATCTTGATGATTTTCCTCTCTACGATTCTGTTGCCGATTATTTATTGCTTTTACAAGCTAAAAATTCAGCCCTAGCAGATGCTAAAAAACTGACTGCTAAACTCACATCTCAGCGTTCTGAATTACGGGCCACAGCATCAATCTTGAAAACGGTCATTCAAAGTTTACAGGGTGGTGTGTTATTAGAAGATGAAAATCGACAAATTATTTTAGCTAATCAAGAATTTTGTCAATTGTTTAACATACCTGTAGATGCACAAACATTAGCAGGTCAGGATTGTCGGCAAGTTATCCAGACAGGTCAACAACTATTTGTTGAACCAGACAAATTTCAGGTAAATGTTGACGAAATAATTAGCAAAAATCAAATTATTCTGGATCAAGAATGGCAGTTGCAAGATGGGCGGGTTTTGGAACAAAACTATATACCTATTTGGGTTAACCAAAAATTATATGGTCATCTGTGGAAATATAGCGATATTACTGAACGTAAACAAGCAGAAGCAGTAGTGACACAGCAATATGAACGGGCGTTGTTGTCCAAGCAAATCACGGAAAAAATTCGTCAGTCTTTGCAAGTAGAGAAAATTCTGCAAACCACGGTAACAGAAGTACAGCGAATTTTGCAGGCTGATCGGGTTGTGATCTTCCAAATCAACTCTGATGGTACTGGTCAAGTAGTGCAACAGGCAGTAACTCCAGAAATATTAAACATCATGGGGGAAAATATTCATAATTCTTGTCTTCTGGATATTTACCACAATTTATATGATCACAAGCAAATGACTGTGATTTCTGATGAGGAGGAAAATCAATTTCCAGCTTGTTATGTGGATTGTTTACGCCAGTTTCAGGTGAAAGCTAATGTCATTGTCCCGATTTTAATTCGGGAAGATGTATGGGGATTATTAATTGTTTTTCAATGTGTAGGTAGCACTAGCTATCGTCCTCACCAGTGGACTGAATTAGAATTAGATTTGCTCCAACATCTGGCAGACCAAATGGGTGTTGCCCTTACCCAAGCGCAGTTACTAGCTCAAGAAACCCATCAAGCTAATCTGTTAGCGATGCAAAATGAAGAGCTAAATTTAGCCAAGCAAGCAGCGGAAACTGCCAATATGGCTAAAAGTAATTTTCTAACCACTATGAGTCATGAAATTCGTACTCCCATGAATGCCATTATTGGTATGAGTGGAATGCTGTTAGATACTGCTTTAAATTCCGAGCAACTGGACTGTGTAGAAACTATTCGTAATAGTAGCAATGCTTTACTGACAATTATTAATGATATTCTCGATTTCTCTAAGATTGAATCTGGCAATTTAGAGTTAGAAGACCAGCCTTTTGATTTACGTCTATGTGTGGAAGAAGCTCTGGATTTATTGGCTCCCCAAGCTGCTGCTAAAGGCATTGAATTAATGTACCAAATAGACGCGGGTGTACCCACAGATATTATTGGTGATATTACCAGGTTGCGCCAAATTCTTTGGAATTTAATTAGTAATGGAGTGAAGTTTACAAATATAGGTGAAGTGGCAATCACGATGACTGCACGGCAGTTAGTTTGTCATGGTCGCTATGAGTTGCAATTTGCGGTTAGAGATACAGGAATTGGCATTCCTCGCGATCGCTTGCATCGTCTCTTCAAACCTTTTAGTCAGGTGGATGTCTCGACAACTAGACGTTATGGTGGTACGGGTTTAGGACTAGCGATCAGTAAGCGTCTGTGTGAGATTATGGGGGGGAAAATGTGGGTAGAAAGTGAAGCTGATCAAGGTTCTACTTTCTATTTCACTGTGATTTTATCGGCTTCAGATACTGATAATTCCCCAACTGTTGATCCAGAACTGGTTGGTCAACGTTTACTTTTAGGTGTTGGTAATGGAAATTTGAGACAATGCTTAACCTGGCAACTACAAAGTTTAGGGTTAGATGTCCAAGGGGGGGAATCGGAGGAGCAAATTCTCCAATGTCTGGGACAACAACAACCGTTTGCTGTAGCCATCCTCGATATTGACAGCCCTAAGTTTAATGCCCTGGATCTGACAGCGAAAATTCGTGCTATTCCCCAGCAACAAGGTTTACCTTTGGTAATGTTGAGTTCCAGGGGGAAACACACTCTAGAAGTCAAACAGATTGCGGCTGAATTTACGGCTTTTTTACATAAGCCTGTGCGTCAATACCAGCTATGCAATACCCTGTTACAAATTGTACGTGGTAGCTGGTTGAATCATGTAAGTGACCAATCGATTATTCCCTCTTACTCTCGATTACCAAAGCCTGATTTACCTGCCATTGAGACTAAGTTAGGGGAAACTTTACCCCTGAAGATTCTTTTAGTTGAGGATATCTTAGTTAATCAGAAAATTGCGCTGCAAATGCTCAATTGTTTGGGTTATCGAGCAGATATTGCCAATGATGGACAGGAGGCTTTAGCTGCTTTACAACGGCAACTTTATAATGTGGTGTTGATGGATATCCAGATGCCAGAAATGGATGGGTGGGAAACAACTTTGCGTATTCGTGGAGACTTGTCACCTGATGCTCAACCTTGGATTATTGCCATGACGGCTTACTCACGTCTAGAAGACCGTCAAAAAAGCTTGGGTATCGGCATGAATGATTACATTACTAAGCCGATTAGTGTAGAAGCATTAGTAGCAGCTTTGCAACGCTATGGGCTTCAGCATCAAGGGAATGAAACTTCACAGGAAGTGGTATTACCAAGTGAGCATCAACAATTACCTATTGACACCAGCATATTAGAGGAATTACGGGCGATGGCAGGAAGTGAGGGCGATCGCCTAATTGCCGAATTGATTCGAGTATATCGGGAAGATACCCCAGCTACTATACAGGAAATTAATTCTGCTTTGGCCGCTGAGAACTTAGCCAACCTGAAAAAATCTGCCCATGCTTTGCGATCGCCTAGTGTAAGTATCGGTGCAGTTAACTTGGGTAATCTCTGCGAAACTTTGGAATACATCACACCAGCACATTCATTAGAGCAAATCTCTAGTCTAGTTAGTCAGTTAGAAAGTGAATATCAAAATGTCATCGCGGCTCTTGAGATTTTACAAATGAATTGTGAAATGTAAATTTACAGCATGTTTTATCTAAGGCAATAGCAACAGAAATTAATCTATTTTGTTTTTTAATGTATTGAATTTCTTTGATTGACCAGAAATTATATATATTCCCTTAAATTTTTCACCATAAAAATCGAGCAAGGTATTTAAAATGTATAATTTAATTAGGTATTGCAGGTTAAATTTGTAGGCATACAATTTTATCAATCAGGTGTATCTATTTACTAATTACTGTAAAAGTATTGCGTTTTTTGTAGTAATTTTGTTTTCAAATAGAATCGCATATGTTAAAGCTCAAACATACTCATTTAAACAAGCAAACAGACGAAATAATGATTAACACAACCAATTCTCCTATCAAAATTTTAGTGATTGATGATGATAGGATTGTCCAAATAGTTCTTAAACAAGCACTACAAGGACAAGGGTATGAAGTCATCCTCGCTTCTAATGGTAAACAAGGTATAGAACAAGCTTATCAGCATCATCCTGCTGTGATTATTTGTGATTGGCTGATGGATGAAATGGATGGTCTGGAAGTATGCCGTGTGATTAAATCTGAACCGTCTTTATCAACAACCTTTTTTATCCTACTCACAGCACGTACAACCGTTGAAGACAAGGTTGAAGGGTTAGATAATGGTGCAGATGATTTTTTAAGTAAACCAATTGAAATCAGTGAACTGAAAGCACGAGTTCGGGCCGGACTGAGATTATATCAAAGTAATCAAGAACTACTCAGATTAGCAAAAGACCTACAAATTCAAAAACAGCTTTTAGAAACCGAATTGCATGAAGCGGCTGAATATGTGACATCTATTTTACCTGAACCAATGTCAGGATTAGTAAATATCAATTATCGGTTTTTTCCCTCACATCAATTAGGAGGTGATTGCTTTGATTACTATTGGTTAGATGCAGATAACTTAGTGATTTATCTGTTGGATGTTTCTGGACATGGATTAGCTGCTGCACTACCTTCTATTTCTGTGCATAATTTATTACGCTCTCCCAATCTTCTCCCGGCAGATTTTCATCAACCGGCGGAAGTTCTCAATGCGTTGAATCAGATTTTCAACATGGAGAAACATAATGCTCGTTACTTTACTATTTGGTATGGAGTGTTTAATCGTACTTCCTCTCAAATCACCTATTCCACAGCCGGTCACCCACCCGCTTTATTAGTGTCACAATTAACAGATTCTAGTATAGATATCAAACAGTTAATTACTCCTAGTATGCCTATTGGAGCCTTTGCAGAAATAGAATACAAAAATTCTGTTTGTGAGGTGCAATCATCCAGTAAAGTCTATGTTTTTAGCGATGGAGTTTATGAAGTAGAACAACCCAATGGTAATTTATGGAAACTGAATGATTTTATGAATTTATTGGCAAATAGTCATCACAAATCCATGGATTTAGACCAAATATTGGCAGAAATTAAAACTGCTACTGGTAGTAAAGGATTTACTGATGATTGCTCTTTATTGGAAATAAAATTTACCTAAAGTTAATTGCTGTATTGCACTATTATAAATAGGATTTAATCATGCTGAAATTATAGGGTGCGTTATAGCAATACTTAACGCACCAATACAGCTAGAAATTGAAAACGCAGATATTTCTAAACTCTCTACCCCATTACTCCATTTTCTACTTCCTCCTGATTATAAGTAGAAATAAATGATGTTGGATTAGGTAACACCTCAAAAATCTGGCTGCTATTAGTCATCTCAAATACCATTCTAATTTGCTCATTAATTGAACAAAGCACTAAACGCATATTGTGTTTTTTCAGTGTTTTTAGCATGATTAATAACGTGCTAAATCCAGAACTGTCCATAAAATTGACATCTTGAAAATCAATCAAAATCGTTTTCACATCAGATCCAATTAATTCGTCTATTTCTGCAAGTAATTGGCTACCGCTTTTACTATTTAAAATTCCCTGGGGTCTAATGATTTTCATTTGCAAATCCATAAATTCTGTGGGAAGATATATATTACGATATGTTGTAGGAAAAATTCTTGGATTTTTGAACTAATTGATTACGGAAAATACCCCTAATTAGTCCACCAATATGTAGGCTCATTACCGAGCTAATTTTTTGTGTAGTAATAAGCAGTTTCTGGTGTCTAGCTCACGGGTATAACTAATGATCCAGCCGTAATCTTTTCTCAGTTTAAGCAAAAAGATGCAACCCCATTGTAGTTCATGGTCTAAAGGATTAAATGTGAGATTACTAGTTTCTTGGTTGAATTGGTCTAAAGCGGCTTCTAAATCAAAAATTTCCCCTTGATCCCAAATGCGAATTTGAAAATATTCGGGAGATATTTGTACTTCCAAATCAACAAGAGTTTCTGGACTAAGGTGTCTGTGAGCATGACGCACTACATTTGTAAAGCCCTCAAGTAAAGCAGTTTGCGCTTCTACCCAGACTTGATAGGGTATTTGTCCATTGTTGAATTGATCAAACCAATCAACAACCGCTGCCATTGCATCAAGGTCACTGGCAATTTGTAATCTATAATTCTGTAGCAATAAATTTGTTTCCATGAAAATTTAGTCAAAGTGTATGCAGATTTAAACTGCTGGTAATTTTTTGTCGTGAAATTTTGCAAAATGGGAATGATCCCGATTAAACAGCACCTGAATCCTTGTTAAAGACAACAATAAATGTTTTCAGGATGAGTTGAAAGTCATAGGACAGACTCCAATTTTCTTGGTAGCGTAAATCCAGTTTAATTACGTCTTCAAAATTGCGAATTTTTGAACGACCATTAACTTGCCATTCCCCACTCAATCCAGGTCTGACATCTAATCTTTGCCAATTAAGAATTTCATATTGTTCTATCTCATCTGGAGTGGGTGGACGAGTACCAATTAAGCTCATATCTCCGATGAGAATATTCCAAAATTGAGGAAATTCGTCTAAACTGGTTTTGCGAAGAAAACGACCAACACGGGTAATGCGGGGGTCGTGATCATTTTTGAAAAAAGCACCAGAAGCTTGATTGGGAATTGCAGATTTAAGAGCTTCTGCATTAGTTACCATTGAGCGGAATTTCCAAATCCGAAACCGTCGTCCCATCCAACCACAACGAGTTTGACTAAAGAGTATTGGGCCTGGACTGTCTAGCTTAATAGCGATCGCTATCGGTACAAATAGTGCCGCAGTTACAGCTAACCCCAGGATAGCACCAACAATGTCAATTGTCCGTTTAACGCGCGATCGCACGGAAGGATGGGTCAGAGGTGGACGTTGCTGCAATTTGCGATTGACTGTAGGGATAATAGCTTCTGTATTGGGGTCAATGTTCAAGATTTGGTCTAAACCAACCAAGGAAAACGCTAACTTGACTTGGGGGTTGACACTCCAAACAGTTAAAGGAATGTTTTTAGCCTTCGCTGATTTGATATTAGTAATTAATGAACCAATACCACTACTATCAATAATGGTCGTATGGCCAAAATCTAAAATGATTTTTTCGATACTACTATCTTCTAAATATTGTTGAAAATAATGACGAAAAGACACAGCCTCTACCACTGTTAATTTAGATGGTAGTTGCACCAGCAGAGTATTATTTAAACGGCTAGTTACCAGAGGGGTAATTGGTTTGGTTGAAGGAGCCATAGTTTTCAGTAATGTAAGGATTGAAAGGGTCAAGTCAAGGAAATAGAAAATATATGAGTAGGATTTTTTACTATCCGATATTGCTTATTGCCCAAAACGAGATTGTAAACTTTGGCAAATAGCGATCGCACTAGCATGGGAAACATCAGCTACGGAAACCTTTCTAGGAGACTCTATAAACCGCACCAAATCCCCCGGACACCAAGCTATAGGCACATTAATTTGTGATAGTGCTAAACCCAGTTCTACTTGATGATCATCAACATGTTCTTTAAATTGTTGACTGCGAGAAACCAAAATGTAAGGCTTATTCAAAGCATCCAACAACAATAAAGTTCCTTCACCACAATGAGCAATCACAATTCGCGCTTGTTGAATTAAATCTTGAAATTTTTCTTCCTTGAGAAAACGGTACACTTTAGCACCAGCAGGTAAAATTGTGGAGTTACCATACTGGACTACCACTTCTTCTTTAATTAAGTCTGTTTGTAACAATACTTCAATCCATTGCATCAAGCGATTAAAAGGATATTGTTCTGTACCAACTGTGACTAAAATCATAATTTTGACAGGGATTGAGGGGGCAAATAATGTGCAATATTTTTTCTATTTTTTGAGCAATTGTTCATTCCCAATAACTTTATAACTCTTGAGGAAGTACAAGTTCAGCTTGAGGATAACGGGCTTGTAATTGCGGCCATTGTACGTATAGAATGCTCAAGAAAGGCAAAGTCAATTTAGCTGAGAGGCTTAAAGTATTAATCCGCGTAATTGATTCAATAAATATAGTTTTTTTGCCGAATAATTTACCCAGAATCAAAAAAGGTACAGCTACACCCGCACCAGTGGAAATAATTACATCTGGTCGATTTTTTCTAATTACCTGCCAAGCTAACAGTAAATTTCTGCAAAAATTAGGGAAATTACGATTGGTCGGACTATAAGCCCAAAACACCTTTTCTTCAGTTAATTCTGCTTCTGTAGTTGCAGTGCGAAAAGTCACCCAAAGGCGCTCTTGGTTTTCCCAAAAAGGATGTAATTGTTGTAGAGCTTTAAAGTGACCACCGGAAGAACAAACTAATAAAAATTTCATAGATTTACCTTGATTTGCTAATTTGGGTGTAAAAAATTAGATATTTTTAGATTGTGAGCTTTTCCTAACTAATTTGTTCCTTTTGAATTCGTTTTTGCTGATTTGAGCCAGTAATTTGCATGATTACTTTCTCCAACCATTGGTAGGTTGATTTGGGTAATAACCATAATAGATAGGCAGCAATTATAGAAATGAAAGTGCGTCTAGGTTCCTCCAATAGCATCTGCCAATGTAACCTTAAAGATTGATTGATTAAATCAACAGCTATGGCATTTGCTCGTTCTCTTGTGGCTCTTCTTGATAAATATCGCAATTGATAAGCTCTGGCTTTATCACCCCATTTTTCAATAAACTCAGGCTGATAAGCTTGAGTTTTAATGAGAACTTGTTCCCAAGATTCATATTGTTTGAAAATATTAGCCGATAACCCACTACGATTTAAACGATAGAGTGTTAGTGCTTCAGGAATACCTTCTATTTGCCAATTAGTTGTCAGTGCAATCCGCAACCAACATTCAATATCTTCAGATTGACGAAATCGATCATCAAAGTAAAAATCTTCGATTTCTCCATACAAATTCGCTTCAAATTTAATTGCATCTAAAACCTCCCTACGAATTACTACTGAAGAACCATTACTAATAGGATTACGGCAAAACAAATATCCGGGAGTAATATTGATCAGCTTAGGCATTTGATAAATACCCAAAGGTGTACCTTGCTCATCAATAAAACGAGAACGGGAAAAACTTAATCCTACTTGTGGTGAATGTTGTAAATGGTGTAGATGTTTTTCTAGCTTTTCTGGCAACCATAAATCATCGCTATCAACAAAAGCTATAAACTCTCCTTGAGCATGACGAATACCAGTATTTCTAGCTCCAGCCAAACCGCGATTTTGTTGATGAACAATTTTAATACGCTCATCTTTAAATCGTTGACAAATTTCTATACTTTTATCAGTTGAACCATCATCAACAATAATAATCTCTAAATCTCGGTAGGTCTGAGCGATAACAGATGCTAGGGTTTCTGCTACGGATTTTTCAGAGTTGTAAACAGGGATAACTACGGATATTTTTGGCATAAAATTAATAGATGGAAGGTGAAAATTAGTTTATTTAATCATTGATGTTCTTAGGTTTTTATATAAATAGAATTTTCTCCATTAATAAATCCCCAAACACAGCCATTAAGGTTAATACAGTCCGATGTGGTTGGTGAAATAATAAACGCCAATCAGAAGCCAAAGCACGAGTCATAAAATCTACCCCTACTTCCGCAGGTAAATGCAATCTAAATGCCCTTCTAGCTAAATAGCGCAAATGCAAAGCTTGAGCTAAAGCAAAATGATCTTCAACTAATTGAGGAGCATAAATTTTCGCTTTTTGTACTAGTTGATTCCACCCATCTTCCATCCGATATAAATGGGAAGATAACCCACCTGAACTAGTCCGATAGCGAGTCAAAACTTGATTTATTCCCTCAATTTCCCACAGTCCAGTACAAATTACCCGCAACAACCATTCCAGGTCTTCGGAATAACTCATATCAGGAGCAAAACCCCCTACTTGAGCAAATACTTCTCGACGTACTACCCAATTAGAAGTAGTGGTAGTAGGATTTTCAGATAGTAAATGTTCTGGTTTTAAATGATGGAGACGGGAACTAGAAACCTGTCCAGTGGGTTCACCTGCTTGATTGAGAATTTCTACTTGAGAAAAACTGACTCCTAAGTGGGGGTGAAATTGAAAGTGCTTGAGATGTTGTTGAAGTTTATCAGGAAGCCATTGATCATCTGCATCGAGAAAAGCAATAAATTGACCTTTGCTCTTTTCAACTCCTAAATTACGAGCTTGAGAAACTCCTTGATTGAACTGATTAATTAACTGAATACAAGGATTTTTTTCTTGATATTTTTTGACTACTTCTACAGTATCATCTGTAGAACCATCATTGATAATTAATAATTCCCAATTTGAGTAAGTTTGTTGTTGAATAGAATTGATGGTTGCTGGTAAAAATCGAGCAGCATTGTAAGCAGGAATAATGACTGTGACTAGGGGAGAAATATTGGTCATGGGTTAATCTCCTGCAATAATTGGGTTAATTTTTGCCGAGTTGCCCAGATGGTATACAAGGGTTGTAACGTTAAATGTGTAACTGTCACAGCTACCGCAGCACCCAAGATGCCCCAATGTGTCCCTACACCAATAGCGGAGGCTAAACATACGGTAAACAAGATGTTCCAGCGTAATTCAATTTGTGGTTGACCAAAAGCCCTAAACATTAAAGAAGCAGCATCAGCGAATGGTCGAGATAAAGCTGAACAACAAATGACAATTAAGATAGAAACTGCTCCTTTTTCTACCCATTTATGACCAAATACCAGAGGCACATAAAAGGGAGCTAAACTGGATTGTAAGATGACGAAAGGTACAATGATAAAAGCGATTTTGCGAATACTTTGTAAATAGCGTTGGATAAATATTTCTGGTTGATGATTGAGGTTACACAGGTCAGAAAATAGGGAAACTCTGATGGCGTTAATGATACTCAAACTAATTCCTAAACCAGCATTAAAGGCAAAATAATAAACTCCCAAGGCTTGCACACCTACAAACCGACCAATTAACAGATAGTCAACATTTTCTCTAAAGATTGTCAGTAACTCTACACCCAGAATTCGACTAGCAAAGGATGTAATCTTTTGCCATTTATCCAAGGTGAAAGATTTGGTCATTCGCCAAGAATGATATTTAAAAGTTAAAATAATCCAAATTGGTGCTACTAATAACTTTGGTAAAACAATTGCCCACATACCCATTCCTGACAGTGCCAAGATAGCTGTCAGGACATTATCTGTAGAAACTTGAACGGAACTAATGAGGGCGAGAATATTTAAACGATTTTCTCTTCTAATTAAAGCTGTTTGTACCATTGCCAAAGGATAAATGAGGTAAGTAATGGCAATGAGACAGATAGGCAGAATGAGATGGGAGTTGTTGTAGAATTTAGCGATCGCTAGTGATGCCAAACATTGAATTGTGAATAAGACCAATGCTATTAACCAGTTCAAGCCATAGGCAGTCCGGCATAGTTCCTCTACATCTCCTTCTTCTGCTTGCACGATTTTGTCAGCGATACCGTTGCGGGTGAAGACACGAATAAATTCATAGGTCATCAACACTATGGCAGCTAAACCATAATCTTCTGGACTAAGAAACCGTGCAAGAATCACTGTCGTCACCAGACGAAAGACTCTAATGACTAATTCCGATGCACCCATCCAGCCAATATTGCGGATAAAGCGGTCGGTTTTGAAAGCTGCTAAGGTTTGCCCAATGGCTTTCATATCATCTCCTCCAGCAACCTTTCCCAGTTAGTCAGGTAATTTTGCCAAGAATTGATGGCTGAAGCTTTTCCCTGTTGACCCTGACGTTCTAATTCCACCGCAGGTAAATCAATGAGTTGCTGAATTGCTTTCGCTAATGCCACTGAGTTGTCTGGGGGAATCAGTAGACCAAAATCTTGAATTTGTTCACTCAAGCCATCTACTGCTGAGGCGATAATCGGTTTACCAGCTGCCCTAGCTTCTAAACAGACGTTACCCCAAGGTTCCCAACGGGAAGGAATCACCACCGCATCACACTGACTCAAAAAACCAGGCACATCATCAATGCGTCCCACAAATTTAATGTGGGGACAACCAGCAGCTAGTTGCTTTAATTTGCTTTCGTCGTTGCCTCCACCACCAATTTGTAATTCCACTTGGTCAGGAGACAGTTGTTTGACCGCATGAATGAGAACATCAAAGCCTTTTTGCAGAGAAAATCTACCATAGGCACCTAATACCAAGGGTTGGTGGGACAATCTGGGTTTGGCAGGGGTATTGAAGAAGGGGTAAATTGAGCGGGAGAAGGGAATAACAGAAATTTTTGCCGCTGTGGTTAATTTGTTTTTCAGCATCCAATGGCGTTGGGCCTGGGAAACAGTAACGATGCGATCGCCCATTCCATATGCCAGCTTCAACATGGTATGAAACCGAGTCGCTGAAGGCACATTAAAGGCTTCAAATCCTGCACAGTAGTGATGTTCATTAATAATCAATTTGCCCCGACGATGCAGCTTCCACAGTGGCATTAACCCCCGCCAAGAGGAAGCCGCATGAACTATCATCACATCTGGCTGTTGTTGGGATATCACACTATCTGCTGCTGATAAAGGTGCAGTGATAAACTCAAATTTTTCTGCCAGCCAGGACATTTCTAGACTTTTTAATGTGGCTTTAATGCCACCAGTCCAGCCCATGCCTTGACCACCTAAAAAATGGCAAATTTTGGGTTTCATAGAGTTGGATTTTTTGAACTGTTCAATAGGAGTTCTGCCTATATCTATGTGCATCAACATTTAACGACTGACTCGGCTATAACATTGTTGAAAATCCTGTTTGACCCGTTGACGAATAGCTTCATGGTCAAAAGTAGCTGTAGCGGTGGCAGCGATCGCATCTACATGGGTGTCTGGGTGAAATTCTTCGAGGCTACAACCGGGAATTTCTAGGCGTTTCGTTAAATCTCTGCCCTTATTTGAGTAGTACAAGTTAAAGGGGACGCGACCACTAGCCAAGGCTAATACGGAAGTGTGATATCTAATGGCCACAATCAAACGAGAAATCGCCAATGCACCCATGACCAATTGCCAACTCGGTAGTGGATGAGGCAAAGTAAAGGGATTAAAAATTTTCAGTTGCGGTACTTGTTTGACAATTTCCTCTGCCATCAGCAAATCGTTATCAGCACCGTAGGCTTGGGACTGAATCAGCAATACAGGTTGATATCCCTGGTGGTGGAATTGCTGACTTACGGATACAAGTTGCTGTAGAAATTGCTGATTGTCATGGGGGTACATGGAGTCAAATGTCCGCAGAGAAATCAAAGCTGCTAATTCTGGTTGGACATCCAGGGCTTGGAATAGTTGTTGTGCTAGGTCTTTAGCTTCCTCACTCACCGCTAAAGCAAATGCGGCATCAAAGGACAAAATTGCTGGTACACCAGCTTGGGTGAGTCGGTGATGACTTTCACTATCTCGCACGCAAACCGCTGCCAATTGACGCAAACATAAGGTCAAGGCACGAAAACTGATACCATGGCATGAGCGAGGGATAGACTGACCAAACACAAAGGTATGTTTGGGCGATCGCCTTAACTGAAGCAAATTGCGAATGAAAGCTTTGGTAATCAAACCTTCACGGGCATTATTAAAAATGTCCCCACCGACACTAATGTAGGCATCGCAATGACCCAGGTGCGGCAAAATTTGCAGACCAGGAATATAGTTCGGTACAGCATCTGGAAATTGAGCCACAACCCTAGCATCCCCGGCTAAAGCAGTTAAGGCACTATAGATAGCTGCATCCCCAATATTAAGAGTTGAATAAGTGTTTACCAGACCAATAGTGAGTCCCATAAATGGAGATTCTCAGAGTTAATTGATTTGGTAGATGCCCGATAGAAATCTGTTAGGTTCAGCAACCATGCTACCCAACAACAGCTGTGATGATTTGGCTGTCCTGATATTATCCCTTTTCAGGATGTGAAATTTACCCCACAGATAAATCCAGGAGTTGTGACTATCCAAGAATTATGGTTCATCCAATTTCGGATTTTGGATGTTGAATGGACCCCTTAGATAAATCCAGGAGTTTGTAGATTCCAAGAATTATTAATTAACCCAGACGGAAATAAATAGGGATTTAAAATCCAGCTAAATGGCTTTCCCCCTGAAAAGCCACTGGGTTGTTTTCATCGCTGATTGCCTTGTGATTAGTAGATGTTCAGCACTTCCTAAGATAGCAAACAGCGTTACTGAGGAGAGATGCGTTCTTTTAAAAACCCTGTATTATTTTTATATCTCTAATGGAACTAAATTGTCAAACAAAATTTGTATATTTTTTTTGATTAATTCCCTCAGGCTATAAGTCTTGAATTTCACTATTTTCCCGGATTACTATCATTAATTATTAGCGGTAATTACGTAATTACACCCCTCCGAACTAGCTGGACAGTTAGTTAAATTGGTAGAAAGCGTATTCTCCATCTCAACGAATACAGTAAAATAAATTTTAATTTCTAGGTTTAATTGCGACTTACTTTTTTCCCTAGCAATATTACTAATGATTAATGTCTAAATTTGCACGAATTTCCGCAGTAGCTACTTAGGGGTTGTTTCCGGCAATGCTGAAACATTTAATATTTAATACCATCGTTGCAACCTTAGCTTTGACCACACCTGCGTGGGCATTACCCCTATCTCCAGGCGATCGCGTCAAGATAAGTATCCCGGAGGGAGAAGAGTTCAGTGGAATTTTTGAAGTGAACGTAGAAGGCAATTTAGAAATTCCCTATCTCAAACCCTTGCCTGTAGTGGGCTTAGAACCAGAGCAAGTAGAGGAGAATCTCACCACAGCTTTGATTGATGGCGCTTTTTTTCAACCTTCCTTCCTCCGCGTCAATTTGCTAGTAGTGCAGTGGTCTACCATAGAAGTATTTGTGAGTGGGTCTACCTTTTTACCAGGCAGAGTAGTGATTAATGAACTGTCTCCCGGAGAAAAAACCCAACCACCCGTACCCGTAGCTGGACAATATCCCCCCAACCGTTTCTTGACAGCCGCTGTCCGTGATGCTGGTGGAGTCAAACCCACAGCGGATCTCAAAAACGTTCAACTGATCCGCGATGGTCAAGCCCGTACAGTGGATTTATCTGGTGTATTAACAGGCGAACCCTTTGCAGATATACCGTTAATTGCAGGCGATCGCATTATCGTCCCCGATTCTGGGAAAATGCAAAATGACCTGGTGCGTCCTTCCCAAATTACCCCCACAGGTGTGAAAGTATTTCTTTCTAACCTCACCGTACCAGCCACAGGTAATGCAGTGTCTGGTATTGGTCGTGATGCCACATCCTTCCCCTATGGCTCTCGCTTTTCCCATGCAGTCACAGCCGCCAACTGTGCAGGGGGTACTAGAGGTACTAACGCTGAACGCAGAGCCATCCTCGTCACCACCGAACAGTTAACAGGCAAAACTAAATATTTGCAACGTCCAATCAACGACATACTCGTCAATTCCACCAATGATGCCAACAACCCTTTTCTTCAGGCTAACGATATTGTCGCCTGTTATGACTCCAAGGTTGTGGAATTTCGGGACATCCTCAACACGATCTTAAATCCTCTTTCCATCATTCGAGATTTGTTCAGATGACACAGCCGCTATTCATGTTCAAGATGGGAAATTTGGGAAATTGGCTCAAAGGCCGTTGGCTGCGCTATCTCATTCTCAGTGCCTTGGGTAACACGTTGATTTGGGGTTCATCCCTGCAATATTTGAAAGTTACTAAACCAGTCTATACGAGCGAATTTGCTCTCATCCTGACGGGCGCTAGTTTTGGTGTAAACGTCAACTTACCTGGTATTGGTCAGGCCACATCTTCCAGCGGTTCTGCCTTAGGTAGTTCAACTTATGACCCTAGAGCCAACTATGAATATATTTTTACTAGTGAACCCATTGTAGAAGCAGCAGCAGCGATCGCCAAAATGCCTGTCAAGGAATTTAGCAAGCCGCGAATTAAACTGTTAGACAATACCACTATCATGAAGTTTGAAGTCACCGGTAAAAGTCCAGAAGATGCACGCAAGAAATCCCTGGCCCTATATCAAGCCATGGTCAATCAAATCAATTCCTTAAGAGCCGGAGAAATTAATCAACGCAAAAGCCCCACGGAAAAAATCCTCCTTTCTGCCCAACGCAAACTAGAACAGGCACAAAAACGCCTCTCCGATTATAAAATGCGTTCTGGTCTAAGCTATCCAGAACAATTGGGTAACTTGTCTTCCAACATCGAGCAGTTACGCAGACAAAGAGCAGAAGCTCAAGCCCAAGCACAGTTAACCAATAGCCGACTTCAACAACTCATCAATAACTTGGGACTTTCTCCCCAAGAAGCCGCAGATGCCTTTCTACTCCATGCCGACCAAATATTTCAACAAAACCTCAAAGATTACAGTGCATCCAGTGCCAAGTTGGAAATTCTCATCACTAAATTTGGTGTTAACCATCCCCAAGTTATTAGAGAAAAAATACAGCAGGAATCAGCCTTAACTGCTCTCCTACAAAAAAGTAAATCACTGTTAAATAAACCTCTGACCATAGAAACCTTAAATCGTTTAGCTTTAGCTGTAAATGGTTCAGGCAGAGATGCCTTATTTCAAAGTTTAGTGTCTTACCAATCAGACCTAGAAGGATACAAAGCTCAAATTACCGCATTAGATTTAGAGATAAAGCGTCTAGAGCAACGTCTAGAACTACTCTCACAACAGCAAAGCAAATTGGAAAACCTGAAACGTGATGAACAAATTGCCGAAGCCTTGTTTGCATCTACACTCACCAAATTAGATTTAGGACAAGGAGATATTTTTGCTGCCTATCCTTTAGTCCAAATGTTAGTCGAACCAAGTTTAGCCGAACAACCCACAGCACCCAAAAAAGGCTTTGTTTTAGCGGGAGCAGCAGCAGGTTCTGTATTTTCCACCTTGGGCCTGTGCTTGCTATGGATTCGTAAACCTTGGATAGACAAACTAGCTAAATGGCTGTCTTGATAAATCCAGAATTGGCAAAGGAAATTGATGTTCAAGCAAACCAAAGCCGATGATATTCAACCAGAGAATGTACCAGAAAAAGTGGTGTGGTGGGCGATAACTAATACCTATTTCATCTGGGTTTTTGGTGGGTTATACGTTGTTGGTTCGATCCTCTGTTGGATACTGCTCATCTTTCTCTGCATTAAAATCTTGGCTCAAACCCAAGACACACCAGAGTCAGAAAAAATCTCCATCTCTTGGCCTCTTTGGATTTGGGTCATTGGGATGATAGCGATGGAAGTAGCCTTAATCGCCGGGCACCTAGACTACAATTTACCCACAGGCTTGATTATCAAATCCTCCATTGGCTGGGCGAAAGGTTGGGCGGCACTAGCTCTCTATCCCTTAGGTGGGTGCTTAAAAATTCGCCCACAAATAGTTTATCGAGCCGCTTGTATTGTCGGCTTTCATACCCTCATCATCACTCCTTTTTTACTCTTAACTCCCGTCCTACATCTGCCCCAAATACTCTATGTATCCCCACTCAAAGCCGTAGGAGGGCCTGGTAATGAGTTTTTTGATGTACCTCTCTACGAAATTGATGGTAGTACCGGTGACTTACGGTGGCGACTATTTACTCCTTGGGGGCCAGCATTAGGTTTTGTTGGTAATGTTTACTTTATGCTGGCCTTGCAAGAGAAAGACAAAAAATGGCGCACCTTTGGCTTAATAGGTGCTATATTAATGTGTTTTGTGTGCAAGTCCCGTCTCGCTCAAGTATGTATCGTCATCATTCCCCTACTTACCAACGTTCTATCGGGATTGAATAGACCAAAAATATTGATTGGACTAGGGTTTGTTAGTTATCTTGGTGGTATTTTCTCCCCCTCTATTATTCTGGCCTTAAATAACTTTTGGGAAGGCTTCAAAGCTGCGAGAGCCGGTTCAACAAGAGTCAGAATGGCATTAAAACGAATTGCTGTTTATCGTTGGCAAGCCGAAGCTCCCATTTGGGGCCATGGAGTAGTTGAAGATGGGCCCCATATCGTTGAACATATGCCCATTGGCTCACACCATACCTGGGCTGGTGTACTGTTTGTCAAAGGAATAGTTGGG
The DNA here is from genome assembly GCF_014698825.1 of Richelia sinica FACHB-800. Lineage (GTDB taxonomy): Bacteria > Cyanobacteriota > Cyanobacteriia > Cyanobacteriales > Nostocaceae > FACHB-800. The sequence continues at coordinate 52,114 of NZ_JACJTT010000024.1, read as the reverse complement.
TTTATTGCTTTAGCCATCCCTATGGCTACAAGTTTTGGCTATTTATTAATTAAATCCATGGATAGCAAATGTCCAGCGGCTAAAGTGGGCTTGAGTGTAGTAATGATTTTATTTCTCTATACATTTGGAGAGAATTTAGAGATATTGGTGTATTTATATTGGCCTGGATTATTAGTTATGGGGATTGGTTGTCAAGAAAAACAAAATTAATATTAGGATGTGTATTTTCTCAATTCCATTGCAGCTATTTAATCTGCTTTATATTCATCGGTGCTTATTAAAATTTATAATACTTTTTGCCCTTATTTTTATTTGATTTATTATCAACAAATTAAATTTGTTTAATAGTTTATAATATTGAACAGGAGTAATAACACAATGTCAAATCTAGATAACAAGGATAATTAACTAAGGATTGTTATGTGTTGCAATATAAAATTTTATTGTTAAATATGGCATAGCTAAATTTTTGACAAATAGGAAAAATAATGGAAACAGTTACAGCTACTTTTTCAATTCCTGACTGGCTCGAAGATGGTTTGATAAATAATACATACGAACGTTATGGAGGTGTTATTCGTAATTCAAGAACAAAGTCCATAGTTGCTATGTTGCGTGAAACAATACCTGATATTCCTGAAACTGGTAAAATACTCTCTCAATTTGGTTCAGTTGCCAGTATTTTGAATTTAGCTGTTTCGAGTATAGGATTTACTATAGTAATTCACAAATTAGATAAAATTGAAAATCAGCTAAACATTTTACAAAAAGATATTCAGGATGCGAATCATAAATTAGATTTATCTGTTTATTCTAATTTTCGTGCATCCCTTGATTTAGCTCGTTATGCTTTTACAATCAAAAAATCTGAAACTCGTGATAATCAAGTAAATTTAGCTATTAAAGGATTTTTAGACGCTAAACATAGTTATGCAGATTATTTTGAGAGATCATTAGAACCAAATATTCAAGTTGCTGATGAATATCTTAAATCATTATTTTTAAGTTATGTAGCTATAGCGCGTTGCTATTTGGAATTTAGAAGCAATTGATACTGCGCTGCTTTGTTTACAAGAAAGTGCTGATTTTATGAATGATAAAGTTAGTAGATATGCTTATAATATGTTGCGGTTTCTGGAAGAGGAAGAACGAAATTTTCTGTACAAAAAATACTTAAATTTGTTTCCTCCATCAATTATTACCCCTCCTCCTGTTAGCATTAACATGATTGATGTTGCTAAAGTGATATTACCATTTATACCTTTCGTACCGTTACTAGGAAGTGTAGATAAAAGCTATCAACAAGAAAGTAAAAATAATTTTCCTCAAGCACTGGAAAAAATTGAGATAATAATTGAAACTAATAACCGCTTTGAATGCTACAAGACAGAAATGAAAGCAATATCACAAATCGGAATTAGCTTTCATGAATGGCTACAGTTAAAACCGTCTACAGAAACAAAACCTATAGATACAAACATAATGTATATTATTATTTCTCAGATTTTATAATCAGGATTATTTAAAAATACTTATCAAAAAAATAGGTAAAAACAATGAAACTTTCAGAATATACAATAAATCAACTTAAAACAATAGTATCTGGTGATCACCAATTAAAATTAACAAAGCCTAAAACTGGTAAAGATTTAGTGTATTTTTTTAACTCGTTTGGGGAAAGAGATGTTTATGATACTATTTTCAATGATAAATTCTATTCTAGACAAAAATTTATTGTTGATAAATTTAAACAATTAAACGGTACAAAAACCATAAAAAATATTCTTGAAAAGATTGTCAATGATAATGATGATAAAGAAAAAATTGCCAATATAATCAATGAAATTATCAAAAATGATAATTATTATTTAGACGAAACCGATGGTATTTATAGTGTAATAAGCCAAGATTCTTATGATGAAGAGATAGAAATAGAAGTTTCTTTTGAAGAGAATCAAGGAAAAATAATTAAAGCCATAAATCAGGCTAAATTCTTGATATGGGTTGCTGTCGCTTGGTTTACAGATGAGGTTTTGTTTAACAAATTAATAGATAAGCAAGCACAAGGAATTAATGTTCAAGTAATTATTAGCGATGATAATATTAATAATAATTTGAAATTTGAAGAGAATTTTGAAACTTATAGAATTCCTAAAAGTGGTAAGTTTGATAACATAATGCATCATAAGTTTTGTGTAATTGATTTGTGTACTGTGATCAATGGCTCTTACAATTGGACAAAAAAAGCTCAATTCAATCATGAAAACCTTAATATAATTTCTAATAGAACCTCAGTTGAAAAGTACGCGCATGAATTTATTAATTTGAAAAAATCAATAAAAAATAAATAAATTAAGATTCAGTTGTCGCGCAGCACAACATACCTTGAATTATTGACGGTGCGTTAGCCTATGGCATAACTCACCCTACACAAAGTTTATATTTTCTCACAGTAATAATCTTTGTATTTGTGGTGTCTCTGGGAGATGCTTGGCAATCTGGTCTAGTTTCTAAATTTATTTCCCTCTCTATTTAAATTATTTAATTTTTTAAATAATTTAAATTCATTGAAAACCTCCTAAGTTTAACAAAATTTGAGCGAATGGAGATTTTTCACAGTTAGTAAATCCTACTGTCAAATAACTTCTTTTAAATTCCTTAAATCCAGGTTGATTATTAAGAATAATATAAGGTTCAATAAATATTTTATAATTTCCACCATATACAATATGACTGAGTTCATAACTGAGGTTAACTTCGCAACCATAAGGAATAAAGCAACTTATAAGTATATAAATTTTTTCTTTTTCATTTTTTAACATAATCAACTCAGAAAAATTATGATAATTTGCTCTTACATAATCATCATAATTTCCAGAGGCTATTAAAAAAATAGGACGTTGATTTGCAATAGCTTTATTTATTAAACTTATCTTACTTGCACTTGTATTAATGGCTAATTCTTCCCCATCTTCCGCATCAAAATGTGAACAATATCCTGCTGTTGCGACTTGATGAGTTTGAACATAAACTCCTCCAAGGGATAATTTATGCTGAGTATTGACAGCTTTTTTGTTGAGTTGTGGCTGATAATAATTAATAGCTTGCTTTTCTAATCTCCTGAGATTTTCTGTAAGGTTGTAAATTCTATCTAATAAATCTTCGGTCACAACTCGATAATGTATAACAGCATTTGCAATTTCAGCAAATTCTGATTGACGATGATGATTTATGTGACGATTTCTCAAATTATGAGAAAATCCTATATACGAAACAGGATAATCACCATTGCCAACATAATAAATACCTGGTTTTGCTGGTAAATCCTTACGTTGATGATATGGCAAGAATGGCATTTCTTTATAATTGAGATTTAATTGCATAACGTTAATTTTCGATTTTGACAGAGTACAATATATGACTTTATATAATTAGCGATTGTAGTAACTGATAAATTCTCTAAATAACCAACCAAAACTCTATATTTGCTATTGTGATAACCAGATATTTTTGCCCTTTATTATCATAGGCAATTTCATAAATGCTGATGATTATAAATAAAGACAATGTTTTAAATTTATATAATGAAAAGAAACCCAGATTTAATCAAAGGAAAAATTGGCTATTTTCATTATTTATGAAAATAGATTGATAAACTTAGATTTGTATTTTCAAAAATCAGGTGCTATATTTGGCTATCATCGTCAATCAGTCCAGGGATAGATGACTAATCAAAGTGGACAACCTCACCATCGATGGGTAGAACCTAATTCTGCCAAGTCAGACTGGAAACAGCAACAACTGCTACAAAACGAACCAATGTTTTATTATTTTGCCTATGGTTCGTGTATGTGTCCAGTAGATTTAAAGCGATCGCTTGGCGAGAATACACACCATTATGTCATTGGCACTGGTATACTGCGTGGATATCGCTTAGGATTTTATCTCTATTCCCCCAACCGCAAATGTGGGGTTTTAGATGTAGTGACAGATGCCAAACACAGCGTTAAAGGAGTTCTTTATCAGCTACCTTATCGACTCAGTGAATATTTAGACCAACGGGAAGGAGTGTCCCAAGGTTTATATCGACACGAATTAGTGAATATTCATTGTCGAGACAAGATTTATCAAAACGTCCGCACCTATGTAGTCGTCAACAAATTAACAGAAGAAATTGCACCCAATGATTGGTATTTTAATGTCGTCATGAGGGGTGCAGTTACTTGCGGGCTACCAGAAGAATATTGCTGGTCTTTGTTTCATCACATGCATCACTTACAGCAACGTCAGCAAACCAGGAGACTTTCAGCTTAGAGATAGAGTTATTCAGTTTCTACTAAAACTGTCACTGCTGCCACCGCTATCAACATTTCGTCATTTTTATCGTTGAGAGAGGGAATTGCTAACCCATCTACCACCATTCCCCCTGTTTCTACGGTGAGGGTTTTCTGACCAAAGGGCAGTACAGCTAATACTTCCTCTTCTCTGACTTGTTCAGGATAGGGTACTGCGACCTTCACCTCTACAATCATTTCATTGGGGTCTTTTAAGCCTGCTACTTCCATAATACCGAGTAAAGCATTGTGAGCGATCGCATTTCTCACAGCCCTAGCAGCTGCTACAGTCGGTTCCTGTCCATGCTGGTCTACACCCATTCCCATTTCGATAATAAAGCGTTTTAGTGCCATAGGTTTAATTTTGTTAATTCTGCACCTTTTACTCTATCGTTCTCTGGAGTTACCAGTGATAATTTTTGTACAAATCTAGGTTGCAGAAATCTAGGTTGCAGAAATTAAACCAAAAGCTATATTTTTATGAATCAGCAACCACAAACCCAAAGAGCAATTACAGAATTTCACAATTTTTTATTGACTCCTTTAGAAAATAAATTAACCCAGCATCTTGATATTTCCAGTACAACAGCAGTTATCAACTTATTCCAAGATGTCGCCAATACAGTCCCAGCTTACAAAGCTTTTTTAGCACAAGCAAATATACAGCCCCAGACAATCCAAACCTTTGCAGATTTTCAAAAATTACCACCGATTAATAAAGAAAATTATATTTCCCAGTATCCATTAACTAGTTTATGTCGCCATGGGCAATTAGAAAACTGTGATATGATTGCGGCTTCATCTGGTTCTACTGGTAAACCCACATTTTGGCCACGTTTTTTCACCGACGAATTACAAATAGCTACAAGATTTGAACAAATTTTTCATGATAGTTTTGATGCCAAAAATCACCGCACATTAGCTGTAGTCTGTTTCACATTAGGAACCTGGGTCGGTGGCATGTTTACCACTAACTGCTGTCGTTATTTAGCCAGCAAAGGTTATCCCCTCACCGTCATTACTCCTGGTAATAATAAAGAAGAGATATTGCGAGTAGTTCAAGAATTAGGTGCATACTTTGAGCAAGTCGTTTTATTAGGATATCCACCTTTTCTGAAAGACGTAATCGATACAGGCATTAGTCGTGGTGTGCGATGGCATCAATATCACATTAAATTAGTCATGGCAGGAGAAGTTTTCAGCGAAGAATGGCGAAACTTAGTAGCTGAAAGAATAGGTTCACAAAATCCTTGTTATGATTTTGCTTCCATGTATGGAACAGCGGATGCAGGTGTATTAGGTAATGAAACACCTTTAAGTATTTGCATTCGTCGTTTTTTAGCCGAGAATCCTGAAGCAGCTAAGGCATTATTTGGAGAATCTCGCTTACCTACCCTAGTACAATATGACCCCTGTAGCCGCTTTTTTGAAGTAGAATCAGGAGCATTATTATTCTCTGGTAATAATGGCATTCCTTTAATCCGTTATAACATCTTAGATCATGGGGGTTTAATTACTTATGATCAGATGCTTCAATTTTTAGCACAATGGGGATTTAATCCTTTATCTCAATTAGAAGCAAACAGGGGTATTCATCAACTACCTTTTGTTTATGTATTTGGACGATCTAACTTTACAGTATCCTATTTTGGTGCCAATATTTACCCGGAAAATGTCACCGTTGGACTAGAACAACCAGTAATTAGAGAATGGGTGACAGGCAAATTTGTACTGCAAGTGGAAGAAGATACAGATAAAAATAGATTTTTATCTGTAGTAGTAGAGTTAGCCCCAGGCATCGAAGGTAATGAAGAAAAAACAAAAACTATCGCTGAGGCAATTCTCACTCAACTGCAACGTCTCAACAGTGAATTTGCTAATTATGTACCTCTAGAATATCAAATGCCAAAAATCACCTTAAAGTTAACAGGTGATACAGAATATTTCCCCATCGGTGTCAAACATCGATACACCAGAAAATCAACAAATTAGCAAAATATTGACATTTCCGACAAAAAGTCATCGAGGATACATATATATCCCACTGTATGACTTTCAATAATTAACAGCATCTCGCTACATTGATAAACCTCTAGTCAAATTAATTTATTATCTAACTTGCAACATAACATAACAGCTAATAATAGATTATTTCTCTCCTCTGAGGGTGCAGAAATAATCTTAGGTAACACTACAACACCGGAACAATTAGCTATACCTCTTGCCCCCAGTTCCTCCACCATGTTTGGCCCTCGTGGTGCTTATTTAATCTCACCAACTGGGCCCCTGTGGGTATCAGATACAGGACACCATCGGTTATTAGGATGGCGAAATTTACCCACAACAGATAATCAACCTGCGGACTGGGTGATAGGACAACCAGACTTTCATCATGAAGGACAAAATGCCAAAGGTACACCAGGAAAATCAACCCTCAGCGTTCCTACAGGTATTTGTAAATGTGGTCAAGGTTTAGCAGTTGCAGATGCTTGGAACCACCGCGTTTTAATTTGGCACAATATCCCAGAAGATAGCAATGTTCCCGCAGATTTAGTGTTAGGACAAGCTAATTTCATTGATAATGAACCTAACCGAGGAAGTCAGCAACCTGAGGCTAATACTTTCCATTGGCCCTATGGTATTTTTTATCATCAAGGTCAGTTGTTTGTAGCAGATACTGGAAATCGTCGGTTATTAATTTGGCATCAATTACCCACAGAAAACGGTCAACCTGCCGATATAGTTTTGGGTCAACCAGACATGACATCTCGTAATGAAAATGGTGGTGGTTCTCCCACTGCTGCTAGTATGCGTTGGTGTCATGATATTACTCTTTGGGATGGCAATTTAGTTGTTACCGATGCAGGTAATAACCGAGTGATGATTTGGTCAGGCATACCCACAGAAAACAATACCCCTTGTGCGGTTGTTTTAGGACAGAAAAATTTTCATTGTGTGGAATTAAATCAAGGAGTTTATTTTCCTAATGCTAGTAGTTTAAGTATGCCCTACGGCATAGATGTGGCTGGAGAATGGTTATTAGTTGCGGATACGGCTAATTCTCGTTTGTTAGGATGGAAACAGCCTGAATCGATTTTGTTATTACAGGGTGCAGATGCTGATGGTGTAGTTGGACAAGATAGCTTTACCAGTAAAAGTGAAAATCGTAATTTTGGGTTACCGACTAGACAAAGTTTAAATTGGTGTTATGGAATTAAGGTTTGTGATGATATTGCAGTCATAGCTGATTCGGGAAATAATCGGGTTTTGATTTGGAGGCTTTAGTTATCTCACGCAGAGGAGGAGAGATGTCTGTTGAAGAGATTAGAGTGCGTGGTACTGTACAAGGTGTGGGTTTTCGTCCTACAGTGTATCGTTTAGCGAAAAGTATAGGTTTGAAGGGTGATGTTTGTAATGATGGAGAAGGAGTTTTAATTCGGGTTGCGGGAAGCGAGGAAAAAATCACCGCATTTATCGAGAATTTAGATAGAGAATGTCCACCTTTAGCCAGAATTCAGGAATTAATTCGCACTCCTTATTTAGGGGAATTTAACTTTGATGATTTTGTAATTTCCCATAGTGTAAACAGTGCAGTTAAAACAGAAATTTCTGCTGATGCTGCTACTTGTCCCCAATGCCAAAAAGAAATTTTTGACCCCTTTAGTCGTTATTTTCGTTATCCCTTTACCAACTGCACCCACTGTGGCCCACGTCTCACCATTATTCGCGCTATTCCCTACGATAGAAACAACACCAGCATGGCCCAGTTTCCTATGTGTGGAGAATGTGAACAGGAATATCAAGATGTAGAAAATAGGCGTTTCCATGCCCAACCTGTAGCATGTCATGTTTGCGGCCCCCGTGCATGGTTAGAAAGGGCTGATGGTAAACCTGTTATCGCTGATATGTTCTCGATGTTGGATGATGTTGACGCTGTTTGTACCTTATTACAAAAAGGCCAAATTGTTGCTATTAAAGGTTTGGGAGGTATTCACTTAGCTTGTGATGCCACTCAAGAAACAGCAGTACAAAAATTACGAGAACGTAAACAACGCTATCATAAACCTTTTGCTTTAATGGCAAAAGATATTAATATCATTTCTGAATATTGTTATATTAACGACCAAGAGAAAAAATTATTAACTAGTCCGGCTGCACCCATAGTTTTATTAAAGCAAAAATTAGAAAACCAATTACCATCGTCAGTTGCACCAGGGCAAAATACTCTGGGCTTTATGCTGCCTTATACACCTCTCCATCATTTAATTCTCAGACGTATGAATCGCCCAATAGTATTAACTAGCGGCAACATCTCTGATGAACCACAATGTATAGATAATGAAGAAGCAAAACGTAAACTAGGAACAATAGCTGATTATTTTCTTTTTCATAATCGAGATATTGTTAACCGAGTAGATGATTCTGTGGTGCGGGTCATCGATGGTAAAATTCAAACCCTAAGAAGGGCTAGAGGATATGCCCCAGCACAAATTAAATTACCACCAGGATTTGAGCAAATACCACCAATTTTAGCAATGGGGAGCGAGTTAAAAAATACCTTTTGCTTGTTACGTGAAGGTGAAGCAATTCTTTCACAACATTTAGGAGATTTAGAAAACGCCGCAGCCTTTAATGCTTATCAAGATACCCTGAATTTATATTTAAACTTATTTGCCCATAAACCAGAAATCATTGCTATAGATAAACATCCAGAATACTTATCTGCCAAATTAGGTAAAGAACTAGCTACAGCTAATCAAATCCCTCTCCAACAAATTCAACATCATCATGCCCATGTCGCAGCTTGTATGGCAGAAAATCAAATACCTTTAGATTCATCACCGATTTTGGGCGTTGCTTTCGATGGTTTAGGTTATGGTGAAGATGGTACACTTTGGGGCGGAGAATTTTTACTTGCTGATTATCGGGAATTTAGACGCATAGCAACATTTAAACCTATACCGATGATAGGGGGAGAACAAGCAATTTATCAACCTTGGCGCAATACCTATGCCCAATTAATTACTGCGTTTGACTGGGAAGAATTAAAACAGCAATATCCTGATTTAGAAATTATCAAATTTCTCGAACAAAAACCACTAAAATTACTGAACCAAATCATCAACAAAGGTATTAACTCACCTTTAGCCTCATCAGTAGGTAGATTATTTGATGCAGTAGCAGCCGCCATAGGTATTTGTCGAGAACAATGCAGCTATGAAGGACAAGCCGCAATAGAAATGGAAGCCATAGCTGATAGGGAAATTTTAAACAATGATGAAGAAACTCTAAATTATCCCTTTAAATTTGAAAATTTCGATAATATCTATTATATAGACCCTAGCTCTATGTGGCTGGGGATACTAAACGACATACAGCAGCAAATTTCCAACTCAGAAATAGCCGCAAAATTTCACATTAGTTTAGCTATTTTAATCACTAAAATAGTGAAAGTTTTCTCCCAAGAATACAAATTTAATCAAGTAGCACTAACAGGAGGAGTATTTCAAAATTGTATTCTTATAGAACAAGTAAGTAAACGCTTACAACAAATTAATATCACTGTCCTAACTCATAGTATAGTACCTGCCAATGACGGTGGCTTATCACTAGGACAAGCCGTAATTACAGCAGCTAACAACTTAAAAAATAATATACATACTCCCCGTACTAATCTTAAAAAAGGAAAATAAAAAATGTGCTTAGGAATTCCCGGACAAATTGTTGAAATAACCAACCCCGAACATAAACTCGCAATGGTTAATATTGGAGGAGTCAAAAGACAAGTAAACATCGCTTGTATCGTTGACGAACAACACCCACCCGAAAAATGTATAGGAGACTGGGTACTTGTTCACGTCGGCTTTGCCATGAACCGCATCAACGAACAAGAAGCCGCCGAAACATTGCAACTTCTCCAAGAACTAGCAGCAGCCCAAACCATTTAAAACCCTTTCTTCCTTTGCGCCTTTGCGCCTTTGCGCGAAACAAAAATATATGAAATATGTAGACGAATTCCGTAACCCCCAACAAGCCCAAGCCCTACAAAAAGAAATAGAAAAACTCAGCCGCCAAATAGATAAACATCTCAAAATCATGGAAGTATGCGGCGGACATACTCATTCTATTTTTAAATACGGAATCGAAGAAATATTACCTGATAATATCGAATTAATCCACGGGCCTGGCTGTCCAGTGTGTGTTATGCCTAGAGGTAGAATAAATGATGCGATCGCCCTTTGCCAACACCCCAACATCATCTTCACCACATTTGGCGACGCGATGCGCGTACCCGGTTCCCAAACCAGCCTCTTACAGGCCAAAGCAAAAGGCGCAGATATCCGCATGGTGTACTCACCCCTCGATAGTCTGCAAATAGCCAAAGCCAACCCCCACAAAGAAATAGTCTTCTTCGGCTTAGGCTTTGAAACCACCGCCCCCAGTACCGCTTTTACTATCCTCCAAGCAGCCGCTGAAAACATCACTAACTTTAGTATGTTTTCCAACCACGTCTTAGTTATCCCTGCCCTCCAAGCACTCTTAGACAACCCCGACTTACAACTTGACGGTTTTGTTGGGCCTGGTCATGTCAGCATGGTTATAGGTACAGACCCTTACCAATTTATTGCCCAAGAATATCGTAAACCCATCGTTATTTCTGGCTTTGAACCATTAGATATTTTCCAATCAATTTGGATGTTGCTAAAACAAATAGTTAACAACCGTTGCCAAGTTGAAAATCAATATAACCGCTTAGTTGAACCAGCAGGAAATAAAAATGCACTAGCAGCTATGAATCAAGTTTTTGCAGTGCGGGAAAAATTTGAATGGCGTGGTTTAGGAGAAATACCCAATTCTGGTTTGAAAATTCGGGATGAATACGCCCAATTCGATGCCGAAGTTAAATTTACCATTCCTAACTTAAAAGTAGCAGACCATAAAGCTTGTCAATGTGGGGAAATTCTCAAAGGAGTATTAAAACCTTGGCAATGTAAAGTATTTGGCACAGCTTGTACTCCTGAAACACCCATTGGTACTTGTATGGTTTCTTCCGAAGGGGCTTGTGCTGCCTATTATAAATATGGGCGACTTTCTACTATGGACAAAAGAAATCAATCAGGTGTATTTCCACAACCTCTATCAGTCTAAATTACACAACTTGAGGAAATTATATGCCTTATGTAACAGTGCGAATTCCTAGAAACAACTCCATAGAAAAAAAGCGCAAAATAGTCAAAGCCATGACCGAAGCTTTAGTGTCTATTTTAGATACTAAATCTGAGTCAGTAATTATTAATTTTGAAGAAGTTGAACGAGAAGATTGGGCAGTTGGTGGAGTTTTACACTATGATAAAAACTCCAATAAGCAGGAAGATAGAAATAGATAAATAATTTGTAAGACAGGCATTTTGCTTGTCTGACATAAGAATATACTTATAAAACAATTTTAAAATGACTATTAACCCTCATCAAAATCCATTTTTTCAAAAAATCGAACAGGTTCGTCGTCGTCCGGCTAAAGTCCGTGATACTCATATCAATCTCGCCCATGGTAGTGGTGGTAAAGCCATGCGTGATTTAATTGATAATGTCTTTGTCACCAGCTTTGATAATCCCATTTTGTCCCAATTAGAAGACCAAGCCAGTTTTGATTTAGCCAGTTTTTCTCAATATGGAAATAGATTAGCTTTTACCACAGATTCTTATGTAGTAGACCCGTTATTTTTTCCAGGTTCAGACATAGGTGAATTAGCTGTTAATGGCACCATTAACGACTTAGCTGTAAGTGGTGCAAAGCCCTTGTATCTCACCTGTAGTGTCATCTTAGAAGAAGGTTTACCAGTGGCAACATTACGGCGTGTGGTCGCTAGTATGCAAGCCGCAGCCCAAAAAGCTGGAGTACAAATAGTCACAGGCGACACTAAAGTTGTTCATCGTGGCTGTGCTGATAAACTTTTTATTAACACTACTGGTATTGGTGTAATTCCTTCTGGTATTGATATTTCTCCTCGTCATATTCAAGTGGGAGATGTAGTAATTATTAATGGCGAAATTGGTAATCATGGTACAGCAATTTTAGTTGCTAGGGGAGAATTAGCATTAGAAACAGATATAGAAAGTGACTGTCAACCATTACATGATTTAGTAGCCTCTATTCTCAATGTTTGCCCAAATATTCATGCCATGCGAGATGCTACAAGAGGAGGTTTAGCCACAGTATTAAATGAATTTGCCCAGACCGCAAACTTAGGAATACGCCTCAATGAAAGCACCATTCCTGTACGAGAAGAAGTCCAAGGAACCTGTGAAATACTGGGCTTAGACCCCTTATATCTAGCTAACGAAGGCAAACTAGTCATAGTTGCACCCAAAGAAAAAGCCGACATGATTTTAGCAACCATGCAAACTCATCCAGCCGGAGAAAAAGCCGCTATCATCGGTGAAATTATCCCCACACCACCAGGCATAGTCCTATTAAAAACCACCTTCGGTGCAGAAAGAATAGTTGATATGCTAGTAGGCGACCAACTCCCAAGAATTTGTTAATCTCTCTGCGCCCTCTGCGCCTCTGCGTGAGATAAAATCAAAAAAATTATGCACGAACTCGGAATAACTCAAAACATCATCGCCATTGTCAGCGAACACGCCCAAGGCAAAAAAGTACAACGAGTCTTATTAGAAATTGGTAAACTTTCTGCCATTATGCCAGATGCAGTACGTTTTTGCTTTGACATATGTGCTAAAGGTACAATAGTAGAAGGTGCAATCTTAGAAATTTGGGAAATTCCGGGCATGGCCAGATGTCGTCAATGTGGTGCAACAATTCCTTTAGAAAAACCCTTTGGCATTTGTGAATGTGGTAGTGTGCAGTTAGATTTAATCACTGGTGAAGAACTGAAAATCAAGGAAATAGAAGTAGAGGAATTATGTGTGTAACCTGCGGTTGTTCCGATGATGGAGAAGCAAAAATAACAAATTTAGAAAATGGTGTAATTGAACATGACCACCATCACCATACTCACACTTTACCTGATGGCACTGTGATTACCCATTCTCATCATCATGAAAATCATAGCCATCATAGTCACGAAGAATCAGCACATATTCACGCCAATATTCATAACACAACTATATCTTTAGAACAGGATATTTTAGCTAGAAATAATTTATTAGCTGCCCAAAATCGGGGCTGGTTTAAAGGAAGAAATATCCTCGCTTTAAATTTAATGAGTTCTCCTGGTGCTGGTAAAACCACATTATTAACTCGCACCATTAATGATGTCAAAGACAAACTAACTATTAGCGTCATTGAAGGCGACCAAGAAACTACAAACGATGCGGAAAAAATAAAATCAACAGGCTGTAAAGTGGTGCAAATCAACACTGGTACAGGCTGTCATTTAGACGCATCTATGATTGATAGAGGTTTACAACAACTCAACCCACCACTAAATTCTGTGGTGATGATTGAAAATGTCGGTAATTTAGTTTGTCCAGCTTTATTTGATTTAGGAGAACAGGCAAAGGTAGTAATTCTTTCAGTGACAGAGGGGGAAGATAAACCAATTAAATATCCTCACATGTTCCGCGCTAGCGAGATCATGATTATTACCAAAGTTGATTTATTACCCTATGTGCAGTTTGATGTCCAACGCTGCATTGAATACGCGCAACAGGTAAACCCCAAAATGCAAATTTTTCAAGTTTCTGCTACTACTGGTGCAGGGTTGGATGAATGGTATAGCTGGTTAAATCAAAAGGTGAATGTTTCAGCTAATTTGATTTCTGTATAAATCAGTAGGTTGGGTTAAGCGACAGGGCAAACCAAGAAAAACATTTATAATGTTGGGTTTCACTTTGTTCAACCCAACCTACAATATTTCTGTTTCTAAGCCCACACCTTGTTTTTTAAAATTTATTTTGATTATAGCGACTAGGATATTAAATAGATATCTCGAATGATAAAATGTAAGTTATTTTAAATAGTTGTAAATACCCTAATCAATGATTGGGCTTATTTCCTGTTGTCATATCTATCTATATACAATATCAAATCCTAACTTATTAATGCCAAAAAATAATGCCAATTAAACAATAGTTAATAAATAGCACAAATATAAATGAATAATTTATTGGTATGTATTTGTGCTATCTATCAAATCTTGAGTCAATTATCTAACTAAAGCAGCAAAAGGACAACGACTAGCTGCAAGATTAGGTGTAACTGCTTCCTCTTTTTTCCCCCATAGTTTCTTGATAAAACCTAACAATGTTTGTTGGAGAAAAGTCGGTGATTGCACAGTTCTATTAGACGCAGCTGGGGATGATGTACCTAATTTACCAGCAGATGTTAGTTGTTCGAGGAATTTATTATTGTCATAATAATGTTCCAAAGTGAGAATTTTTAGGTCATCTGTAACAGTAACAATACTTAACCCCACTACCTCAATCATTTGACCTGTCGGAGCATAATCTTTATATGCACCTTTAAAATAACCCCAATGCCGCCATTTAAAAGTGATTACTGGTGGTGGAGAATAGACATCGATTACTTCCCACAAAAACCCTTCAGGAAATGCTGTATGGAAGAGATTAGTTGAGGTTTCAAAATTCTCTTCAGTAGCCTTATAATATTGAGTATTACCAATCAACAATTTATAAGTTCCTGAATTGACTAATTCTGGTAGTGTGTAGCCATGTCCGCCATTTGTACTCATGCGAAATTTATCTTGAACCACAGTTAGCCACTGGGCGGGGTTACTTTTAAAGTTCGCTTCAATATCAAAATTACGGACTAAATTCTGCACAAGTCCGGGCAGCGAATTTTGGGGATGATTGTACTGACTTTCCTGGGCTAACTTTTGATTGGAACGAGTGTAATCTGGCTTCTCACCATAGCGCCATTGAACGTTATTGCTATATTTGAGCACTGTGTCTCGATGTTGTACCCAAAGAGGAAGATTATCAATGTTAATAGAACTCATAAATACCTCTGACGAACTTTTTTCGTCACAATCAAGTTCATAATGATGGTTCTATTATTTAGATTAATAATGCTTCTTCAAAAAATCTGTATCCAACTAAGATGTATATTTCTGTTTTATTTGTTTTGAGGTTAACCAGAAATTTTAAATATTAGCAAGAATAGATAAAAATAGCCAAGAATTAAATATATTTAGCTTAAAGATAATCATAAGCGATCGCACTCTTGTTTTCTAGCTTCTCAGATAAGCACCTCCCAAACTGGCTAGACAACCACTAATCACCAAAATAATTTGTCGTTTTCTACCCACATATCTGCGAATTAAGCTCAAACCCTGATAAATCTATAACAGGTGTACTCTGTGTGTCGGTAGGATGATGTTTTTGGTAAGGGGTCATTGCGAAAATACAACTTTAGGACTTACCCGCTAATGACTGACTTAGCTTTACCCAACAGCATACAAGGCATTTTAGAAAAATATATTGAGCCAGATGCCATTTTTTGTGCCATACTTCCAGCAGTTGGAGAAGTATTACAGTGCGATCGCTGTTTTCTCTACTTGAGAAATCCTCAAACTAAGTTTGGTAAAATAGCCTATTGCTGGCGACGCAATCAAAATATTCCAGATATTACAGACTGCCAGTGGCAGTTAGAACCAGCATCATTACCTCAAGAAGACCCCTTATTTGCTGCGGCACTGCGAACGGAAGCTTCTATTTATATTGAAGATGTGGAAACTGCTAACCCAAAAGTTGTAAATCGAGAGTTTGAACGCAAATACTTTGGACACCGGGCCTTGATTCATGCTCACTTATGCCAAGATGGTCAACTTTGGGGAATTTTGCAGCCTTGTGTTTTTAATCAGCAGCGAATTTGGTCAGATTATGACCATACCGTTATCACTCGATTAGAAAGGGAATTAACGCCTTTAGTCGTCACCTACATCACCAACCATCAGGTGTCATAATATCCTCGCGTGTTGTGAGGTTTATTTTTAGGTTATAACTACCTGGGAAAAATTAATTTAACATTTTTGGAACAACCAAAAATCTCTGTATTCCTTATCTTTTACCTCTTCCCTGCGATGCACTGAGCTTGTCGTTCGCGGAGCGTGGCGTTAGCCATAGTGTTCTCTTTTCCCTCTTCCAAATATAAAATTTATTTTGCACGACTACTTATCATGTCCGGGAAATTAGTTATGGTGACTACAGTCTTTACACCCCTCCCCTTAATCCCCTCCCCGCTTGCGGGGAAGGGAGACAAAGCGCAGCTTTGGCGGGGTGGGGTTCTTCCGATTCAAGCCATTTACACAATTTGAAAATCTGTGTTAGTTAAAGCTAACCCAGTATTTAAAGTTGCGATTTGTATGCTACTGAAACTTGTACCCACACCATCGCGGTCAAAGAACAAATTGCCGTTGCTACTATTGTAGATAAAGCGTTGATTGAAATTAGTGGCAGTGCTACCAATCACAAATCTACTTACAGATAATGTACCTACAGTTAAGCCACCGAAACCTGACGCTAAAATGCTAATAGTATCATCAACAACTGAGAAATCAGTAATGCGGTCTACTCCTTCACTCTTACTATTAAATCGGAAGTTGTCTAAACCTGTGCCTCCCGTGAGGAAATCATTGCCTAAACCACCAACCAAGAAATCATTACCTGAACCACCAATTAGGGTGTCAGTACCAGCATCGCCATTTAAAGTATCATTACCATTGTTGGCGGTTAAAGTGTTGCTAGCAGTATTGCCAATGAGGTTATCACTATAGTTAGAACCTGTGAGTCTTTCAATCCCAATCAAGCGATCGCCATTTGCTTCACCCAAAGTACCATTACCAATAGACAGATTCACAGATACTCCAGCACTAGCAGTAGCATAGGAAGCAGTATCAGTTCCTGCTCCTCCATCTAGGGTATCAGCTCCTAAACCACCCATCAATACATCATTACCGATATCACCCAAGACCGAATCGTTACCAGAACTGCCACTCAAGTTATCGTTTCCAGCACCACCATTGAGAATGTTGTTCAAGGTATTACCAGTCAGGTTATCATTAAACCCTGAACCTGTAGCATTTTCAAGCGACGCAAAAGAGTCACCCGCCGCATCTCCCCCACTACCAATACCAGTTGCTAAATTCACCGTTACACCAGAAGTGGAACCTAGATAAGATACAGTATCTATTCCTGTACCACCATTGAGAACATCACTAGCCGCACCACCAGTAAGGGTATCATTTCCCCCTTCACCTCTCAAATTATTATTGCCACTGTCACCTTTGATGATATCTGCTACCTGAGAACCAATGACATTAGAAAAGTTCTGCGCTTCAAAACTCAGATTACCAACAGCAGTTCCTAACACTTTGAAACTATTGTTGAATAAATCAACCTCTAAGGAAGCAGTAGTGCTGGAGCTAGCATCAATAATGTTGATGTAATCTGCATTGCCGATGATAACTTCAGCAGCAACCTTATCAACCCCTAATAAACCTTCATCTTTTTCAATGAAACCAGTGGGTTTAATCTTAATTGCTCCTGCCAAATTACTGTAATCTACAGTATCAACACCGCTGCCTCCAGTCATTGTATCTGAGCCAACAGTTCCAAAAAACAGATCATCTCCAGCCTGACCGTCAAGAAGGTTATCAAGCTCGTTACCAGTTAACTGATCATCAGATTGAGAGGCAATTACATCTTGGAAATTTGCTACATCAAAGGTCAATTCTCCTGAAGGTAAGCCAAAGACTGTCAAACTATTCAGAGATAAATCAGCGTTAATGGAAGTAGTGGTACTACTAGAAGCATCAATACTATTGCGATAAGCAGCGTTACCAATAAATTGATCTGCTTGTACAATATCTGTACCACCTATTGCTTTAGCAACTATACCCTGAGATTTTAAGGTAATAGCTGAATCAACATAACTGTAATCTACAGTATCGAAACCATCTCCACCGATAATTGTATCATTCCCTGTAGTAGCATAAATGCGATCGTCTCCACCTTGTCCTTCTAATCGGTTATTTTGTTCATCACCAATAATTTCATCGCCTAATTGACTACCTTTAACATCAGTGAAGTTATATACATCAAAGGTTGCATCACCAGAAGGTAAACCAAATACGGTTAAGGTATTTGCTGATAAGTTGACATTAATTGCATTGGTAAAGCTAGAAGAAGCGTCAATAGCATTAGTAAAAGCAGCATTACCGATAAATATTTCTGCTTGTACAATGTCTGTGCCTAAATGACCTTTATCAACTATTCCCTGGGCTTTTAAGGTAATACTAGTTGCCAGTTGTCCGTAATCGACTGTATCAACACCAGCACCGCCAATGATAGTATCATAACCGTCATTGCCAATAAAGAAATCGTCTCCAGTGCTTCCCTGTAGTAATTGATTACTGCTCATATTGATGTTGATGGTAAATTGTTGATTGTAGAATAAACCACCTTGATCAGTAGTTCTGACCAAGATGCTGTAGCTGTTTTTAGTTTTAAAGTCGAAAACAGCTTTTGTTCGTAGCTGATTACCGATGATGGTGAATAATGCGTTATTAGTATCACCTGTACCAGTAACCAAACTATAAGTGAAAGTATTACCTATATCTGGGTCGGTGCTGCTAAAGTTACCAACTACTGTCCCAATTACTTGGTTTTCTGCAACTGCCATATTATCTAAGCTTAGACCAGCAGGAGCATCATTAACAGCAGTAATGGTGACGTTGCGACTAGCAAGGTTGCTATTGACAACACCGTCATTGACACTAAAGCCAATGGTGCGAGTGGTGGTAGAAGGATTATCGCTGGTATTACGATAGGTAATGGAGCGTAAAGCTGCTTGGTAATTAGCAATGCTAGATGCACCAGTTAAAGTTAAAACCCCGGTCATGCTGTTATAACTGCCAGTAATCCCATTTTGATTCGTGAAACTGAGGATATCTTGCCCTGTCACGAAACCAGAAGTGATGCTGACGGTAGCACTCACTAAATTTGTTGAATCTACATCACTGACCGTAATTGCTGAATCAATGGTTGCTGTTCCATTTTCTAGGTAGGATAAATTGTTGCCGCTACTAATAACTACCGCAGCATCGTTTACAGCAGTAACAAAAATATTACGAGTAACAGTATTACTGTTAACAAAACCGTCGTTTACAGTAAAACTGACAGTACGAGTTGTCGTATTAGGATTATCACTGGTATTGCTGTAACCAATCTGTTGTAAAGCTAATTGATAGTTAGCTAAAGTTGCACTACCAGATAGAGTTAATGTTCCTGTAGCTGCATTAAATGCACTAGCAGCAATTCCCAATGGTAAGATGCCAACTACTGATAAGAGATCTTGACTGCTTTGATATCCTCCTGTGATTTGGATAGTAGCACTGATAATATTTGTGTTGTCTACATCTTTAATGCCAAAGCCTGTGGAACTAATTACTGTAGCACTAGAATTTTCGGTGTAAACGAGGAGTTGTTGAGCAATACTGTTAATGAAAGTGGACTCAGCTGCACTCAAGGTCGTGCCATAGGCTTGGATATAGGAATAGGTGGCACTTTGATTCGCACCTATAGTCTGTTCTGTACCAATATTTAACCCACCATCATAGCTACTATCATTAGGGTCTGTAGGACTGGTAAAGAAGCTATTTAATTCACTTCCACTCCTAATGCCCAGATAACTAGGTTGGAAACCAACAGTAGCGTTATTAGTTAAGCCACCCATAACAACTGAAAGACCTCCACTATTGGAAGATTCAGCAACATTCGTTGTTCCTGCTTCAGTAATTAGGGTTGTTGTATCGTTAATTGTGATGTTGTTTAGTTGATCTGGGTCAAAAGTATCAAAAATTCTTAGTTGCGCTGCTAAGGTACCGTTATTGGTTAATCGCGTCTCTACTAAAACAGCGTTTTGTCCAGTCACTAAGGAATAGATACGCAAAAAACCAATATTTGTACCACCACCTGTATAAGTGCCTTTAACCAATACCTGAGAAGCATTGTTCGTAACAGAAAGACCTGATACCCCAGATGGTATACCTCCATTGGTAGAAAATAAACTGAAACTGCTGGTATCGGTTCCCGCTTGCAAACCCCAGTCTGCAAAATAGGTTCCTAAACGATAAAATTCATTACCGCTAAAGGAGAGATTTTGGATTGCACCATTATCATTTCGGATATTGAAGGCAGTATTACTGGTTCCCAATTCTTGTCCTAATACGGGGACATCATTAACAGCTGTAATGGTGACGTTACGACTAGCAAGGTTGCTATTGACAATACCGTCATTGACACTAAAGCCAATAGTGCGAGTGGTAGTAGAAGGATTATCGCTGGTATTACGATAGGTAATGGAGCGTAAAGCCGCTTGGTAATTAGCAATGCTAGATGCACCAGTTAAAGCTAAAACCCCGGTCGTGCTGTTATAACTACCAGTAATCCCATTTTGATTCGTGAAACTGAGGATATCTTGCCCAGCAACGAAGCCCGAAGTAATGCTGACGGTAGCACTAATGAGATTTGTTGAATCTACATCACTGACCGTAATTGCTGAATCAATGGTTGCTGTTGCATTTTCTAGGTAGGATAAATTGTTGCCGCTACTAATAACTACCGCAGCATCGTTTACAGCAGTAATGGTAACGTTGCGACTAGCAAGGTTGCTATTGATAACACCGTCATTGACACTAAAGCCAATAGTGCGAGTGGTAGTAGAAGGATTATCGCTGGTATTACGATAGGTAATAGTGCGTAAAGCCGCTTGGTAATTAGCAATGCTAGATGCACCAGTTAAAGTTAAAACCCCGGTCGTGCTGTTATAACTGCCAGTAATCCCATTTTGATTCGTGAAACTGAGGATATCTTGCCCAGCAACGAAGCCCGAAGTAATGCTGACGGTAGCACTAATGAGATTTGTTGAATCTACATCACTGACTGTAATTGCTGAATCAATGGTTGCTGTTGCATTTTCTAGGTAGGATACAAAGCTACTGCTAGTGGTAACTACTGCTGCGTCGTTAGTCGCGGCAGAAACTACCACATTATCTATAGCCCAGTTATCAAAGTTGGCTCCACTATTGGATAACTGTTGCCAACGGAATTGGGTAGCTGCTGTTCTAGCTGCGGTGGGAATGACAACATTGTAATTAGTCCAAGGAAGACTACCTGTACCATAGGAAGCAATATGCGTCCATGTGCTACCGCCATCAATAGAGTATTCCAGTATTACATCTTCACCATAATCAGATGTCTCCCATCCAATAATGCTGCTATCACCTCTAGCCAAATCAAAGGATATGGTGCCAACATTGACTACATTGAGCGCCACAGTTGTAGCAGAACGAGAAATACCATTGAAATAAAGAGAGTTTCCTGAACTACCTGGAGGTAAGGAACTCGCTGCACCACCAACTATACTTGCCCAAAGACTATTATTTACCGACCCTGAGTTAAAATTGTCTTGCACATTGTCTAGTAAGGACACCCCATAGGACAAAATATTAGGGGCATAAGTATTACCAAAAGCGGTTGGTGAATAACCTGTTAAATAATAGTCTAAGGGAATTGAGGAGTAAACAACATAACCCTTACCATAGGAATAAGCAAACGTTACTGCCTGGGTTGAACTACCAGTGGAGAGAAGAGTTTGAGTATTTATGGGCAGTCTAGAAATATCTGCATAACCATGGTAGGAAGAATTTCCTCCATCTAAATTTGAACTAGTAACAGTGCCAGCAGGCCCTTGAGTGGCTAGAGTATTATTATCAAGAACATTGATATCGCTACCATAATTTCTAAAAATAAAGTCTCCACTCAGTCCTGGTAAAATAGACTCCGCATTATCTACATAGCGATCATGGATGATTAAAACTAGGCCATTAGCAACTGCTTGTTGGATTACAGATAACCGGCTTAAAAATTCGGTGCCATAACCGTAATTGTTAGGATTTTGAATCAAAAGAACATCAATACCATTCAAATCTATAGCACTTAAATCACTGAGATTTACAGCATTCAGACCCAAACTGTTAATTGCTTGAACTTGATTACTATTACCTTGACCCAAGTCCATATCATAGTAGCCAACTGTAGCAGCCAAGGTATAGTTGTAACTTTCTAGAAAGTTATCACTAAATGCCAAAGGAGCTTTGATAGAACCAAGGGTTACTTCTAAATTCCAATCTCCACCTAATGTTGCATTTCCAGTTTTTGTTGCGGATGCTTGAATCGTTGCCTTTGTAATATCATGCAACTTAGTAATGAATTCTTCACCTGCATCCCCCGCAGCAACATTACAACCATAGAGTAAAATACTTTGTCTATGCCAATTTTCCAATAATTCAGCATACTGACTGAAATTATTCAAGTTCAGTCGGCTATTTCCTAAATACAAGCATCCAGGAGATCCGTGAGAGACGATATGTATGGTAGATATTTGCGGATGCTTTTGTAAAAATTCTGTTATTTCCTGAATACCATCTCGGTTAGAGGAAATGATGATTGGTTCTACATCTTTTACAACTCCTAATTTGAGAGTGTCATAGTCAGAAACTGACGAATCGATAAATACAACAGCTTTCAACTGTCGATTGACAAGCGAGCCAGTCAGCATAGATATATTGCATCCCTGATGTTATGTGTGAATTAATTTTTAATCACAACTAAACAGTATTTACAAAAGTTATTTTTTTGTCAATAGTAAATGTTTGTTTAAGTATTAGTACGGTTAAATATATTTTTTTCATGAAGTAAATAGTTGATTTATGATTTTCTGAAAAACTTGTATTTCTGATAGGACTTCTATTTAATTTCTGATAGCATAGCGTGGCGTAAGCCATACAAATTCCAAACTGGAAGCACCATCAAAGCAAAGTTTGAATCTCAGTATACTGAACAATATTCAAGTAGGATTCCTATATCTCTAGAACAATAGAAAAATTCAACTTTTGGTGTCATACCCAAACTTGGCACCTTTGCAGCTAGATGCTAAAACCTCTTGTTATTAGGGGTAAAAAAGCGATCGCATCCTACACTTCAATACGATCGCTTTTCTGTTTAATTAACCTTCTCTACCCCCGCTAAATCCAAAATCGGTGCGATCGCATCTTCTTTCTTTACCGCCATCATATGTACACCTTGGCATAATTGGCGGGCTATCTGCACCTGTTCAGCCGCAATTTTCATTCCTTCTTCTAGGGGATATTTTGCTTTTGCTAACCTATCAATAATATGGTCAGGAATATTTACACCTGGAACCATGCGATTAATAAACTGAGCATTCTTGGCTGATTTCAACAGAAAAATTCCCGCCAAAATTGGTTTATTATAACCAGAAGCGATTTTATCCATGAACTTTTCTAAGCGTTCAAAATCAGTAATTAATTGACTTTGGAAAAATTGCGCTCCGGCTTCTATCTTTTTTTCAAATCGGCTTTGCAAACCTGACCAACTGGCACTTTGGGGGTCTACTGCTGCACCTGTAAATAAATCTAATGCACCATCATTCAAGGCTTTATCATTAAAATCTACACCCTGATTCATCTTCCTAATTAACTGCAACAGCCGCACAGATTCTAAATCAAATACAGCTTTAGCATCAGGATGATCACCTGCTTTTACAGGGTCGCCAGTCAAAGCTAAAATATTGCGGATACCCAAAGCATGAGCGCCCATCAAATCTGCTTGTAGAGCGATACGGTTGCGATCGCGACAAGCCATCTGACATATTGGCTCAATACCATGTTGCAATAAAATCACAGACGCTGCCAGAGACGACATCCCCAACACAGCACGGCTACCATCAGTAATATTGACAGCATGAACTCTCCCCTTAAGAGTCGCCGCCATTTCAATCATATGTGTAGAATCTGCCCCTTTCGGGGGTGCGACCTCAGCAGTAACGAGAAAATCTCCTGCTGCTACCGCTTTTCGGAAGTTATTTACAGCACTGGTGCTATGGGTATCCTGCATAATTGATGATCAATTTGGTTTTCTTAAAGGGTAAAACACATTACACCTTCAAGAGTAAACCTTAGAGGGGGACGGTATAGCCTAAAGCTGCCTTCACATCTGCCAAAGTTTGGTTAGCTATAGCCTCTGCCTTTTCCCGACCATCTCGCAACACCGACTCCAAATAACCTTTCTCTGCCATGACCTCCTGATATTTGTCTTGAATTGGTTTGAGGGCATTAATTGCAGTTTCGGTCAGCAAAGGTTTAAATTGACCCCAACCCATATCTGCACATTCAGCGACCACAGCTTCCTTGGTCTTGCCAGACAGCAGCATATAGAGAGTTAATAGGTTATTACATTCTGGACGGTCTACATCGTCAAAAGTTAACCCTCTCACTGGGTCAGTTTTACAGCGTTTAATCTTATTGGCAATTTGGTCTGGTGGGTCTAAAACATTTATTCTGCTTAACTCCGATGGGTCAGACTTAGACATTTTCTTTGTCCCATCAGTCAGACTCATCACCCTTGCACCTTCTTTGCGAATCAAAGGATCAGGTAATTTTAATACAGGTTTATCCTTAGCAAATTGATGATTAAACCTGTTGACAATATCCCGTGCTAATTCCAAATGTTGCTTTTGGTCTTCACCCACCGGTACTTTATCAGCTTGATAAAGCAAAATGTCCGCAGACATCAAAACTGGATAAGTCAACAGCCCTGCACCAACATTTTCACCTTGCTTGAGTGCCTTTTCCTTAAACTGAATCATATCTTGCAACCAATTTAAGGGGGTAATGCAGTTTAGCAACCAACACAGTTCACTGTGTGCCGAAACGTGAGATTGGACAAAAATGTGAGAATGCTGTAAATCAATGCCACAGGCTAAATAAAGAGCAGCGATGGTGTAAGTATCAGCCGCTAAAGTGGCGGGGTTGTGTGGTACAGTGATCGCATGTAAATCGACCACACAAAAGAAATTTTCATACTGGTCTTGAATTTCCACCCAGTTGCGAATTGCACCCAAGTAGTTACCCAAGTGTAAGTTACCAGTTGGTTGAACTCCCGACAGAACGCGCTGCTTACCCATAATTATCAGTTAGTTATCTCTAATCACCGCTTTGTTGATTGAGCGGTTACCAGACTATTTTAATAGTCATGAGCCATTAGTCATTAGTGATTGGCAAGGGATAAGATTTAGCTAGTTGCTGGTTTTTTAAGTGCCATACACCACTGTTAATAGTGACCCTGTAGAGACGCTGAATCAAAATCTCGTCTCTACAACCTTTAGCAGCAGATATTTAAGGATATTCTCTCAATTCTTATTCCTGACTTAAAAACGCCAAATATCCTTTAGTTAATTCCTCCACTGCCAAATCATAAAATTGCTTACCATGTTCTGGAGTCGCTAAAGCAGGATTTGAACCCATTCTACCGTCAGGGTAACGTTGGCGAAAATCATTAGCACTGTAAATCTTATGCCCTGCTGGTGCTGTGGGTGAAATCAACACAGATTTAATAGCTTCGGGATAGACATATTGAGTCACAGCTACTTCACTGGGGGTAGCATGAGATCCTTCTTGGTCACCATATAACTCATGAGCTAGCTTGTATACAGAACTGCACATAAACCAGTTAGCAATTTCACATTGCACCTTGGCAGCATGAGCTAATTGTAAGTCTTCTAAATGTGCATAGGTTTCTGAAAAAGCAGCTTTCAAAGTGGCAATATTTCCACCATGTCCATTAATAAAATAAAACTTGCTAAAACCAGCTTTTGCTAAACAAGTTATATAATCTCGAATTACCTGAATCAAGGTACTAGGACGTAAACTAATTGACCCAGGAAAAGCAGTGTGATGTAATGCCATACCCACATTAATAGTCGGCCCTACTATGGCTTGAGTTGCTTCCCCCACACCACGTGCTATTACTTCTGCACAAATTGCGTCCGTACCAATTAAACCAGTAGGCCCATGCTGTTCTGTAGAACCAATGGGAAGAATAATTCCTTGGGATGTTTGTAAATAAGTTTCAACTTCCTGCCAAGTGCTTAAATGTAACAGCATGATTTAACCCCATCAGGTAAGAAAACGTTTGAATTGTCTTTAATGTAATCGCAACTTCTGCCTGATGTTGCTTATGGGAAGTGATTTGCAGCGAAAATCTGGATTTAGGCTGGTTTTTGAGTTTTGGTACTAAAAATTACTAATTTGCTCATCAAGGAAGGCAATAGGGTTTCCACATCTTTGCACAGATGCAGATTAAGGTTCATGACTATTGAGATAGATAAATACTTTTCAGGGATGGAGTCGCAACAGAAGTTTAACACTCAGGTAATCAGCAACTTAACGATTCTGCAACTTTAGTTATTTAATGTAACTCGTTGCGAAACTCCATAAATAACCAATTCTGTGTTGAAATGTTGGTTTTCTGGTCAGCAAGCAATGACTGTAAACTAACTAGTAAATATTTGTTAATGCTCTCTTTTGGTGTTTGGTGAGGAATTAATCAAAGAGATAATGCTTCTTGACGGCGCTGGTAATTTCCCAAATACACGACATACCAGCTGGAAAAATAACTAAATCTCCTTTACCGATTTGCACTGGCTGTCCACCATCAGGGGTGACAATAACCTTTCCTTCTAAAAAGTAACAAGTTTCTTGAGAGTCATAAGTCCACGGGAATTTGGATACTTCCTTTTGCCAAATCGCCCATTTGGATACACCCAACTGATTGAGACGTTCTTGAGTAGGTTGATGCTCGACTTTAATTTCCATGCGGTTTGATGAATTTAGCAGTAGGATTGGATATCTTCTCCACACTCATCCACTAAATAACATAATGCGCGAAAACGCAAGCCTACGAATTGGTCATAGAAGGGGTTGAGCTTGCACATGGGAGGAATGTGAGCTATCTTACGACCGAAAAGAACGATGTCACGTTCAAAGGGACATTGAGCAGGAATCAATTTTGCAATCAATTTGGCAAATTTGCGGTTGTCAATTTGGATGTTGTCTAACCATTCGCGCAGGGGTTGCAATACATCAAATTTAGGATTTTTTGCATGGTTTTCTCCTAAAGAATTAATTAAACTCGGGAGAATCATTGATTGAGTATTTGTGTTGATCATATTTGTAAACCTGTTGTGATGAAACTGATAACGGAAAGATATGGTTTAACTAATGCTATTTAAACTCATGGTTTCTTGAAGAACTGTCCCGTTAAATACAAAATAACAAAGAAAATATAAAAATGATATTGCTTAAACTTATTGATTACTGATATCGGAGATTGCGTTTTCATATACTAAATCCTCAGGTTTGGTTGTGAAAATGCACAGTGATTTCATAAAAATCCGACTGATAATCAGGGCTTATAACCTTTAATTCATCGGGGTTTCACTGTGTTTTGTATCTTGATGAACTTGATTCTAGAGTACCCAGTATCAAAAAAAATGTCTATTGTGATACAAAAGTTATTATTGTTATTATCTAATTAGGGACAAAAAGTGTTTGATAAGTACAACCTAATTGATGTATTAGATGGCAGTATGTAGAGATAGTTAAATGGCAAATGCCAATTGGTTAAACCCTTATAGATACTAGATTTTGCGTTGTGATTACTGCTGCATCATCAAAAAATAATCAATAAGTTTGTGAAGCAGGTATTGACGATGTTTCAAAAGTTGAGTTGGTATGGCAGCAAAATTTAGGACTGTTTATTTTGTCTAATCAGTCCCATCTATTTTATGGATAAATTGCGAATAAATACTGAACTAGTATTTAACTATTTGGGGATTTCCATAAAGTTCTGATAAATATAGTTTTTTTAGTTAGTAAAAATACGGTATTGAGATAGAAGTGACAGAGAAACCCATGATTAGAAATGGTTGAATCTGCAAGTTTAATGTCCAACCAGTTAGCAGCATGAAAACAGACCTATAGTCAGGAAGTTCTGCTGGTGCTGCTACTCTTTTAGTATAGTGCATTTGTATTGATTAGACTAATTGGGAAAGAGATGGCTTACCTGTTCTCTATCACCTGCTATACAACCCCAAAGGATCAGGTTTGACCTATTGGCATTTATGGCACGCAAACTAGATGCGCTTTAGCTAATTAGCTTTTTGGATGGGAAAGACTGGTCAATATATATTCAGATAATTCACAAAATCCTTCACCTTCAGCTGCTTCAGTGATGTAAAGGGGTTGATGCTGCAATTGTTCGGCATATTTGAGAATATTAGCTACACCTACCGATAAAGGGAATTCATCTGGGTTAAATAGGCTTTCGTCGTTGGGACTGTCACCCACGGTCATAATTTGTGCTGGTGAATAGCTGGGAAAGTATTGATTGATGACTTGTTTTAACCCAGTGGCTTTATCTTGTTGCTGGGGTTTGATATGACACTGCACATTACTGTAAGTAAATCCCCAACCCATCTGTTGACAAAGATAGTCGATGTGTTGGAGTTCTGGGAGAGTTAAACCTGCGACATCAAATGTCCAGTCTGTGAGACGAAAGCGGTTATCGTGAGACTCGCACAATGTTGGGTAGGAGTTGAGTAGTTGAGCAAAAGCAGCTGCTAGTTGCTGACGATGGTGGGTAAAATCTGATATGGGTGTTAAGGTGATTGGGTCAAGATTTCCTGGTGGATAGAATAAACCACCATTTTCTGCGATCGCTCCCCCAATGTCCATTAAGCTACTGATTCCATTCACCCAACCAGCAGAACGTCCTGTGACTATCATGACTTGAATACCAGCACAAGCTAGCTTTTCCCATGCTTGTAAAAGTACAGATGTAAATTTACCATTTTTAGTTAATGTTCCATCCATATCTGTCGCAACAAGACGTATTTTGCTGAGTTCTTTAAATACATGCTGACATTCTTCTAATTTGATGAGACGATGGACAGGAGGAACTAACGGAAAATTCATATTTACATTACAAAAATTTATAAAAAAATCTTAATACTACCGTCAATTGACATCAATGATTTGGGCATCCTAAAAATCAGAGAGTATGGAGGATTAATTTGCTAAATATGGTCAATACAATCATTCTGGCTCAAGCTACAGGAGCAAAGCCCAAAAAAACCAAGGCTGAAGTACCTGCTTCTCAGCCAGATTTTCCCATCCCACCAGTCATCTTAATGTTTAGTAGTGGAGGACTGCTAATAGCTTTGGTGGCCTTGATTATTTATGGAAAAACCTTAAAGACGCAGCTGGAGAAAAAGGTTAAGTTTGAAAAATTTCGCACCAGGGAACTAGAGAAAAAGCTCAAATTAGCCCTAGAAACCATTCGGAACATGGAAACTAACCCGGACTTAGTGCACTCCAGAGATTTTAACCTTGACTATCTGCGGATGCGGATGTCAGAAGAAGTGTTCCATTTTGGAATTGTAAATCAAGTTAAAATCAAGGTAAAAGAAACACTTTCTCAAGCATTGCGTCCTAGCCAATCTAATCAAGGTATGGTAGGAATTGCTAGTAATACTGCTAGGCAGGTAGAAGAACTTTTTGATGTTGAATATGAAACAGGTGTACCGCCAAATATTACTAAACGGGTTCTATTTCGGATTCAAATCCGCTTAACTAAACTACCTACACAAGCAACTTCAACTACCATTAGTCAATTAATAGATTGTATTGAAACCTATTTAAGTCCTAGAGATGAGGATGACACTTGGCAACCAACACTACAAGGACGAATTGTCTATATGCACTGGGATCAAAAAGCAAAACCCACACCTTTGTTGGTGCTAGAACAATCCAATGAAGGGGTGAATGTTACTTTCCGTACTAACCGTTAATCAATTATGAGATATGACTGGTGTCATACCATTGGGATTAGCAATTTTGGCTTTGATTAACTTAAATATCGACTTATTGAAAGTTGATAAATTAGCTCTATTGCCCTAATTGTTGACATGGGTATTACACACCTAAAAATCTGAATTATCTTTCGGTTTTTTCCATTTTCTAGGGTGCAAATTAATATATTTAACCAGGGAATTAGGCATTACCTGAAATTAGTAATACCATTTACATTTGCTCATAATTGATGATTTACACCGCTGGTGTAGAGATTTGGTGCTCTATTTTTGGTGCTCTATTTAGAGCTTGCTAAATAAACCGAAAAGCTATAATAATCAGCGGTAGCGTGCCGTAGGCATACTTCTGTTCGCGTAGCGTGGCGTAGCCATACTCCTACCCCTCACACATAACTTTTTCAGCCAACCCTATTTATGCTGATTGGTAGAAATATTTTGAGCGTCACGAGTTAAAAGGCCATCTTCCATTTGCACGATTCTATCAGCTATATCTAAAATCCGGTTGTCATGGGTAACGAGCAAAATAGCACTTCCCTGGTCTTTAGCTAGCCTCTGCATAATTTCTACTACATCCCGTCCTGATTGCTTGTCTAAGGCGGCTGTAGGCTCGTCTGCGAGGACGAGAGGAGGATGGTTAACCAAGGCGCGAGCGATCGCTATTCTTTGTTTTTGCCCACCGGAAAGGTTATCCGGATAATAGTTAACTCGTTCCTGTAAACCCACCGATGCTAACATTGCTTCTGACTGTTTAATAGCTTCAGCTTGGGAAATGTTCTCACTTAATTCTACTGCCATTTGCACATTTTGTCTGGCAGTTAAAAATCCTAATAAGTTATGAGCCTGAAAAATATAACCAATATTGCGGCGAATTTGCACTAGTTTACTTTGACTAGCTGCATATAGTTCCTCACCCAAAAACTTGAGACTACCTTCCTGTACAGAACGTAATCCGCCTATCAAACTCAGTAATGTAGTTTTACCGGAACCAGATGGACCAGTCATAATGACAATTTCACCTGGATATATATCCAGATTAATATCAAATAAAATTTGTCTTCTCAGAGAGCCTCTTCCATAGTAATGGTTGAGACTTTTAATGGCGATTACAGGTTCTTTGCTGATCATTTGTGATTTTGTAATCAAAATAGATGGATGAATTAAAAAATATCAGCAGGGTCGGCAGAGTCTAATTTCCTAATAGCAATCATGCCGGAAATAAAACACATTAAAATGGTCAGAATCAGCACCATGATAGCACGAGATAAATCCATAAAAACTGGTAAAAGTGTCGCATCTCTAGCAACTTTGTACATTAATAATGAGCAAGCTAACCCAGGAATATAACCGATGACTGCTAATATTAATGCTTCTTGCAAAATTACAGATAAAAGATAGTTTTGTGTGTAGCCTATAGCTTTGAGCGTAGCATATTCAGATAAATGATCTGTTACTTCTGTATACAAAATTTGATAAACAATTACGGTTCCCACAATGAAACCCATGATGGTACCTAAAGTAAAAATAAAACCAATCGCTGTGCTACTTGCCCAATAATTTCTTTCAAAATCGATAAATTCTTGTTTGGTGAGGACATTGATATCTCGTGGTAAATAACTCCGCAAAGCCTGAGCTACTTGATTAGCATCGGACCCTGGTTTTAGTTTAATGACACCAATGTCAATTAATCCCCGTTGACGGTTTGTAAAAATTCTTAAAAAGTTAACATCACTAGTAACTAAGTTACCATCTGCACCAAAGGAAGCACCCAAAGTAAATAATCCACCGACTTTAATTCTTCTTCTCCTCACTTCAGCATTGACGGTTTTTCCCTGGTCAAAATCCGCAGCAATTGGCCCATATTCCAGACGAGAAGAACGGTCATAGAGAACTACATCAGGTAGTTTTAATTGATTCAAATTTTCGGCTATTCCCGGCAAATTCAATACATTGGTGTCGGGATTAATGCCAAAAACGAGGATACTGCGGGGGCGACCAGTTACAGGATTTTTCCAGCTAGTATAGTCGAGATAAATAGGATGGACAGACTGGACTGCGGGCAAGTCTAAGGCTTTATAAAGTCGCCGTTGGGAAAAGGATTTCATTGACAGCACAGCATTAGATTGGCTGTTAATTAAAACCACATCGCCCATGATACTGCTGTGCATTCTGACGTTACTGTAATAGAGTGCGTCTCTAAAACCTATTTGCATGAACATCAAAATATCAGCAAAGGCAATACCTGACAAAGCTACGGCTAAACGAGTTTTTTCTCTAGTCAGTTGTAGCCAAGACAAAGGTATTTTCTGGTTCATTTTAACTATGATTAATTTCCTTGATTAGTATTGATTTCAACTACTACTTTTGCGTTAGTTAAACCAGAAACTTGTTGACTAAATTCTGGAGGTAGAGCAATTTTCACTTCTACAACTCTGGCATCAATATCGGCAGCCGGGTCTGTATTGAGGACATCTTTCTTACCAATTCTTCTGCCAATTTCTGTAATTCTGCCTCGTAATTCTCCTTCAAATGCACCGTTATCACTGGTAATAACTGCCGTTTGGCCGGAGCGTACTTTACCAATGCTATCTTCGGGAATTTCTGCCACGACAACCATCTGGTCAGTTTGGCCAATTTCCACAATGCCATTGTTACCCATGATTTCACCCGATTTGGTGTTAACTTGGAGAATTTCACCAGTAATGGGTGCTTTCACATAACTTTGCTGGAGTTCAGCTTGGGCTTTTTGCACGAGAGCGATCGCATTACTTACTTGAGCTTGAGCCACTTGTAAATCAGCAGGAGTCACCTCTAAAATCCGTCTGAATCTGGCTTTTTCTTCATCAATTTGCCTTTGCAAAGTGGCAATAGTTTTTTCTCGATTGACTTTTGCTTCTACTAGTTGCTGTTGCAAAACTGCCAAAGTCTGCACTTGATTAGCTCTGGCTTGGGCTATTTGCTGTTGCAGTGTGGCTATTGCTTGACGAAAGTTAGCTTGGCTTTCAATTAGCTGTTGTCTAGCAGTAACGGCAGTTAATCTTCTTCTATCTCGTTCTTGTTGAGAAATGGCACCTTGTCTATATAAGAATTCATATCGTCCAGAATCAACTTGAGCATTGCGTTCTTCAGCCCTGATTCTTGCCACAACCGCTCTTAAACTGTCTCTTTGCCCTCGTAATTCAGCCTCTAATCGCTTGACTGTAGCTTGTTGGCCAATTCTTTCCCCAGTTAATTGGGCAGCCACACGGGAGATGAGGGCACGTTGGGCTTGATTTTCCCCTAATAATTGGGCCTCTAGACGGGCAATGACAGCTTGTTGAGCTTGTAGATCCCTTGGTGAAGCAGCCCGGACTTGATATAAATTGGCACGCGCTTCTTGTAACTTGGCTTTTGCTTCTTCAACCGCAGCCAGATTAGTGTTACGACTGTCTAAAATAGCGATGACTTGACCTTGCTGTACCCGTTGCCCTTCTCTGACCAAGAGTTGTTGAACCCGTGTAGCTACACCAGTTGCAGGGGCAGAGACTTTAATCACTTCTCCTCGTGGTTCCAATCTGCCAATTGCACTGACAGTGTTACTCACTGGAACCACAGGAACCGGTGTGGCAATCTTTTTCAGTTGTTCAATTTTCACGGTAGCAAGTACACCAGCTGCGATCGCTACTGGTAAAGCTACAGCAATACCCAACCAAATCTGAGGCTGTTCTAGTGGCTGTTCTGTCACTTTTTGCTTCTCAGTCACCCTAGACATAATACTTTGCCCATTTATCTGAATTGTGCTGATGAAAATACAAATGCAAATTCGTCGCAGTGGAATTAGTGAAAAAACCAGTCTGGAACTTTTTGGACAAGACTTATCAACCTGTGCCCATTCAGTTGACTGAACAGTAACTAATTAACTGCCAAAGGCTATGACTTTGCGATTTTCTGGGTTTGATTCAGAGTGGAACAAATTCAAAATCTTTCTGTAAGAATTCAGATTTTTTCCTACGTAACTTTGATGCTCTTAATTCCTGATTTGACCAAATTATGCTGAATTATCACTAAAAGTAGATTTTTTTAATCTTTGCACCTAACCCTAGAATCCTTACATTTTGAATTCACCAACTCTATTGCTAATCATCAATTTAACGTGAGGTTGATAAATTTATTTGCCTCCCAATTTTCCAGGTATAGCAATTGCCTGTGGTAGGTCATCAATTGATAATAAAAACTAGATAACAAAAGAACTTTTATCATGTCAATTGTTACCATTTGGCTGTTATAACTGTTACTGGTTAGCAATTGCAGCTTACACCCCGTCGTTTTATTGTGAAATTTTTGGACAAGAAAAATAAGCAAGTTTAAATTCTACAAAAGAACATGAAAAAAACGACTGTGGCTGAATGACATCATGCCATCGCCCTCAATATTTTGAAGCTCATCAAGAACAAACTGATGTCAAATCAACAATTGCTTACATCAGGTTTTTTGAACTTGATTGTTAATTGACTGCTAGGGTAGATGATAAATAATGAGTAGATTCACACAAAGTAATAAGAGATATATAGTTTTCCCTACTAGCTGATCTTAACTCCATTAACTCTGCTTGGATGAATTCTACATTTATTACTTGAGGGAAAACGTAACGCAGCTTACAGAAGATTTAAGGGTAAGATGTCCACCACAGAGATACACGATGAAAAAATAAAAGTCAAAAATTTAAAATGCTGATTACACAAGATGTTCTATTTTATAGCTATTCCCATTCCAGTGAGGTAAAATCAATCATAATTTAACGCAGATAATTTTGTACTTTATTAGACTAGGAAATGCTATATCATTGGTATAACCTGCTATGATAATCACAAAAGTACAAATCCCAATAAATTGGGATTGTAATTGTTAGTTATTAACTTTTATGGCGGGAAGTAGGTTAATTTGGTAAATCGAATAAAACTGTAGTCATGTAGTTTTCTGCCCATTCTGGGCCAAAGGCTTTTTCTAGCACACGACGGGTTTTATCGTTTTGCTGTTGTTTGGTACAGTAATTGTGCTGTCCAGCAATAATCTGTGCGATTTTTTCTGGTGTTGCTGGAGTTGAAGCGATCGCTTGGGTACAATGAATTTCTAGAAAATCCTGAACACGTGCCAGAAACTTGGCTTCTTCCTCAGAGGATGCCGGACGAATAAACAGACAAAAATCCGAGAAGATATTTCCCCATGTGGGTAATTCGCGGGGTTGGGAAAACTCCACTGATGTTAAGGCTTGTAGCGCAGAGTTATAACCCGCAGGTAAGATACGTTCTAAGTTTACAGGAGATAAATCAGCGATCGCTGCACTAATTTGACCCCTACCCCCGACTAAATCACAACCAAACATGGGAATGTCATATTCTGGACGGGGAAACATCACGCAGTGCAAAATATCCAAATTATTCCCCACCTTAGCCAGTTCCAAGTGCATTTTCCGAAACTGGGGTGTTTGATAGCAACGATTTTCGATAGTCAGTTTTTCACCCTCTAACTTACCTTCCACATATCCCAATTCCGCAGGTAAGTGATAAGGCGATAACTCTAAGTATCTATGCCAAACAGCCTCAATTGTATCTGCTAAACTGCGAATTAGAGGATGTTGTTGCTCACGCAGGGAAGGGGTGGAAGTTGAGGACATAATTATTTGGACAATACAACCTAGTGCCTAGTCTATCTCAAATGCAGCCACAGAAATCCCTTGATTCTCAACAGATTTAGTAAATTACATTAGTAGGGGCGGGTTTATCGAGATAATGATTAATAAATCAAGATATTTGTCAACCCGCCCCTACATAGGATAAATCTCTAGATAATGATTAATAAATCAGGATATTCAAAGGCTTTTAACACTGTCACCTGTCACCTGTTCCCTGTTCCCTATTCAAATACAACTGTCCTATTACCATAAACCAAAACTCGGTTTTGTAAATGTAACCGTACAGCTCTGGCTAAAACTACTCGTTCTAAATCTTTACCTTTTCTAATCAAATCTTCCACATCATCCCGGTGGCTAACTCTTACTACATCTTGTTCAATAATTGGCCCAGCATCTAATTCAGTAGTTGCATAATGGGCAGTTGCACCAATAATTTTCACGCCTCTTTCAAAAGCTCGATGGTAAGGATTTGCACCAATAAATGCCGGTAAAAATGAGTGATGGATATTAATAATTTGTGGAAATTTTTGAATAAAATCAGATGTGACAATCTGCATATATTTGGCTAAAACAACTAAATCAATATTGTATTGATGGAGTAAATCTAGTTGTTTTGCTTCTTGCTCAAGTTTATTTTCTTTAGTAATAGGAATATGGTGATAATCGATGCCAAATTGTTCAGCAATGGTTTTTAAATGGGGATGATTGCTGATGATTAGGGGAATTTCGGCTGTAAATTCCTTAGCACGATGTCGCCAAATTAAATCTAATAAACAATGGTCTTGACGACTGACCCAAATAGCAATGCGGGGAACGGTATCAGAAAAATGTAATTCCCATTTAGCATTTAAAGGTTGTGCGATCGCATTAAAGGCAGTGCCAATTACTTCTCTAGGTAAATTAAACCCCTCTAACAGCCATTCTATCCGCGTTAGGAATAAACCTGCTTCAAAGTCTGTGTGTTGGTCTGCATGAATAATATTACCACCGTTGGCATAGATAAAGTTAGCAATTTTAGCTACTAATCCTTTTTGGTCGGGACAGGAAATGAGTAACGTTGCGGTGGGACTGGTCATATATATTTTTTTAGACTTTTAGACTTATGGAGATTTTTTGATATCCGTTGGAGTGGGTAGAGAAGTTGGACTTGGTAAAGGTGTAGGAGATAGATTCAGATTATTTTCCAGGTTTTTCCATTCTGATAAATCTCGATTTACTGCATTACCAAAATCTTTAGATACCAACAACACATTGATATTACCATTGACTTGTGTAGCAGGATCAACTTGAGCATATACAAGATTGCCTGTAAAATCTGCCCTCCCCAAAATGATTTGATGACTTTGCTGATTCTTGAGTTTAATATCTATCGTCGCTTGGGGTTGGTCTAAGCCAAATTCTGCTAGTTGATTAGGTGGAACTGATAAAATCCTCTCAGTTTTACCTTTAGCTAATAAATCTAGTAAATAAGAAACAATAGCATCATTAGCTGGTTCAGATACAGGAGACTTAATAGACCATTGGGGTTTTGCGTCAGTATTTTTCCTCTCCAACTCCAGATTTGAGTTGTTAGTTTTGATAATTAAAGATTGAATATCATCTATTTGCAAAGATAAAACTTGCTTTTTTTGCTCACTAACTGCTTCACGCTGGGCAGAATTTTTAATTTCATGAAAATAAACAAAACCACTTAAACCCAGCGCCATCAGTACCAAAACTAAAGTCGTGCGTGGAAATTTCATTATTGGTCAGTTGTTAGTTTTACTTGTGAGGTATTTTCTTTCCTTTAACGGCGTTTCCACCAAATAATAGCCCCAGTTGCTAACCCAATTAAAGGTAAAAGCAACAAGGACAGTAAGGTTAACAAATTGGCTTGTAGACTAGATAAAGTAATACGTCGATTGTTAGGTTGTTTGGGACGAATAGACAGAGTTTGCTGATCCTGTTGACTGACCCAAGCTACTGAGTTGAGAAATACATCGCCATTTAATTGCTGTTCAAATAAACCATCTCTAGCAAACTCAGAATTGCCAAATACTACTAATCGAGATTCTTTAGTATTTTCTGGATTATTAGCAGTGGTTGGGGAGGTGGTAGGAGTTGGTGAAGCTAATGGACTTGGTGATGTTGTT
Organism: Richelia sinica FACHB-800; assembly: GCF_014698825.1. GTDB lineage: Bacteria > Cyanobacteriota > Cyanobacteriia > Cyanobacteriales > Nostocaceae > FACHB-800. Next base: position 14,200 of record NZ_JACJTT010000024.1, on the reverse strand, counting down.
GGGGTTGGTGCAGTGGTTGGAGAAGGTAAGGGACTTGATGTAGCTGTAGGACTGGGTGATGTTGTTGGGGTTGGTGCAGTGGTTGGACTAGGGGATGGAGAAGGTAAGGGACTTGATGTAGCTGTAGGACTGGGAGACGTTGTTGGGGTTGGTGCAGTGGTTGGAGAAGGTGAGGGACTTGATGTAGTTGTAGGACTGGGAGACGTTGTTGGGGTTGTTTGGTCTGTTAACTTTCTCGTTAAAGCCACACCCAAAGTGAGAGGCCCTTTTAGGTCTTTACCTTCGTTAAACTCTAATTTTTCGCTTTTTTGGTCACTTTCTGCCCAACTGCTGGGATAGGGTTTAGTTTTGAGTAAAGGAGTAGATTCTACACCAGGTACAGGCGTAATTTCTAATGGTCGAGAGAGGGGATAAAATGAGAAACCATTCCCAAATTTTTTAGTAATGGGATGTTGTCCATATTCTGTAACTAAAGGTGCAGCCGGGCCTAGTTGAACACTTTCACCAGAGGTATCAATTGCTAACCGATTATCTAAACGCACGCCCCATTCTTGCAGCAAACTGTCAATTTTGGGGTCGGTATTAGGATTAATCATTAGCAGTACATTACCACCACCTTTGAGATAGTCTTGCAAGGCTTTAACTTCACTAGCAAATAATTCTTGTTGGGGCCCTGCTACAACTACAGCAGAAGCATCTTCTGGAACTTTTGGCTGTTCTGCCAAGTTCAGGGCAGAAGTGGTAAAATTCTTGTCAGTTAACGCCTGAATTGCTTGGGAAATTGCCCCTTTAGCGGGTGTAATGGGATGTTCACCATGGCCTTGGACAAAATAAATTTTAGCGATTTTGCCACTCAGAACTTTTTGCAGACGGTTAGTTAATCTAACTTCTGATAACCGTTCATTTTCATTAACTGTTTGTACTAATTCTTTTTTATCACCAAATTCTAAATAAACTTCCCCATCATCTTGAAAACCAAATTTATCTGCTAGCCCTGGTCTAGCTTGGGGATCTATATATTCAAATTGAAACTTGTTATTTTGTCGGCGGAAATTATCTAGTAAATCTCGGTCTTGGGGATTTTGATTTTTAGTAAATAACCAGACTTTCACATTTTGAGGCAGGTTACGTACTAATTCTTGAGACTGAGGGGCAAGGGTAAATAATTGGTTTTCTGTTAAATCTAAGCGTAGGTGGTAGCGAGTACCTAAAAAGTTAATCAAGCCTAAAATCACGAATACAGCTAAGGTGGCAACGAGGGCATTAGTACCTGCTTGGGTAGAACGTTGTTTCCACCATCTATTGGTTTGGCTTTGCCATACTAACCATATCCCAGTGATGACAAGACCGATAATCATCAATGCTAATGGGATTGCACCCCAAGTTTCTGATATTAATCCTGCTGTTAATCCGGCAATCAACAGGAAGGGGCCTAATAAAAATATCAGTTTCCAAAGTTGTTTTTTAGATTTTTTAGTCATTGGTCATTATGGGACATTGGGCATGGGCATTGGTCTTGATTACGTGATCATAGGATGGAAAGAAACAGTTCCTACTGCCGCTGAAAACGCAGTGCATCAATTGATTGGGCTGTGAGGAAGATGCCCAACAGGATGTAAGTGGCAAATAAGATTAAGGCGCTGGTATCAAAAATGCCTTGGAGAAGGGTATTGTAGTGTTTGAGTAGGGATAAATGACTGATGGCTTCACCAATGGGGCCAGGGATAATTTTAGCGAGTAAATCCAGGAAGAGGAGGAGAATAATTAGTCCAAAGGTGAGGACAGCAGAAAGAATGGTGCTGTCTGTGAGGGAGGAAATGAACATCCCCAAGGATAATATTGCTGCTGCTAGTAAGATTAAGCCGATGTGACCCAATAAGGGAATCACAGGTGACATGGGAGGATTTGCCCCACTCAGAGCGATCGCTTCTAATCCTACCAAGGGTACAAGCATGGTGACAAAAAAGGTTAACACCCCTAATAATTTACCGACGGCTACAGCCCAATTGGTAATTGGTGATGTGGCTAAAAGTTCTAAGGTTCCCCGCTTCCGTTCTTCTGCATAAAGTCCCATAGATAGAACTGGCAGTACAAACAAAAGTAACCACCCCAATCTGTCTAAAAATGCCCTGATAAATTCATAGGGAACGTCAAACGGTGGGACTGGCACACCTAGTTGTTGCCCTTGTAAATCGTAGCTAGCAACTGTCACTAAAATTCCGTCTGGGCCTAGCAAAATCATCACAAAGAACAACCCAGCCAAAAACCAAAAGACAGCGGCGATACCATAGGCTAAAGGGGAAACAAAATAACTCTGTAGTTCACGACGATAAATGGCAATAATATTAGCCAGGACGATTCCCATCTATGCAGCCTCTCCTTCTGTAGTACCTGAGTCTACCTCTAGGGGCAAATTTTTTTCTTCTGTGGTCAGTTGCAAAAACACGTCTTCTAGGGTAGCGCTAACTCGACGCATTTCGTATAAACCAAATCCAGCTTTAATTAAGGCAGCGGCAATATCTTTTCCTGGTTCTTTTCCTGGTTGGGAAATTACCCGTAAATAAGCATGATGGGGGTGGGGGTGGAGATGACTGGTAGGTAGGGATTCCACTAAAATCACCCCTGGTACATTTTGTAGAACCTGTTTTGCTAAAGGTGCTTCCCCGTTGATTTCTAATTCATAACCAGAACCACCAGTTAACTGGGTCATGAGATTTTCTGGTGTATTGGTAGCGACAACCTTACCGCGATTAATAATGGCAACACGGCTACAGGTCATACTTACTTCTGGGAGAATGTGGGTAGAAAGAATTATTGTGTGTGTTCCCGCCAGACTTTTAATTAAATTGCGGACTTCAATGATTTGCCGGGGATCAAGCCCTACAGTTGGTTCATCCAGAATAATCGCTGGGGGGTCATGAACGATCGCTTGGGCAATTCCCACTCTTTGCCGATAGCCCTTAGATAACTTACGAATAATCACACGGTGCTTGTCTTGTAGACTACAGCGTGCCATCGCTGCTTGTACCTTCTGAGGGCGATCCCCTGCTGGTACTCCCTTAATCCGGGCCACAAAATGTAAATAGCCCTCTACGGTCATCTCTGGATATAAAGGCGGTGTTTCTGGTAAATAACCAATTCGTTGCCTCACAGCCAAAGAATCTTCATGGACATCATAACCAGCGATTTTGGCAGTGCCACTGGTAGCCGGGAGATAGCCAGTTAAAATCCTCATGGTGGTGGTTTTTCCTGCACCATTAGGCCCCAACAACCCCAAAATTTCCCCTTGGTCCACACTAAAAGTCACATCAGTAATCGCTGGAGTAGAACCGTATATTTTACTCAGATGTTCAACTTCAATCATTCTGTCTGGAAGCGATCGCCTGTTATAGAATACCCAAACAATCTTAGCAGGGGATTTTAAGACTAGGGGGACAAGGCAAGGGACGCAAAAGAAGAGGAGAAATAAATACTGTCACCTGTTCCCTGTTCCCTGTTCCCTGTCACCTGTTCCCTGTCACCTGTTCCCTGTCCCTATTCCCTCCTCCCTACTGACCACTGATTAAAAATCGGTTACAAGTTATTGTTAACTAACTATGCTTGTCTTCATTTAAACAATCAAATTTCATCATCAATGGTCAACTCTACTCTTGTCGCCACAATGTATGTCAACCCCATGACCGGGAATGATAAAAATGCTGGTTCTCGGTTAAGTCCTTTTAAAACTATTACTCGCGCTCTGAAAGAAATTACCACAACCAGAATTATTCAGCTAGCACCGGGTCTTTACAGCAAGACTAGTGGAGAGGTATTTCCGTTAATTATCCCTGGTGGAGTGCTGTTAGTGGGTAATGAGTCCAACAAGGGAAAGGAAATAATTATTTCCGGTAGTGGTGAATATGAGAGTCCTACCTTTGGGGTGCAGAACATCACCCTGGTTTTAGAGGATGATGCTAGTCTGTTGGGAGTGACTATTACCAATTCTGCTACCAAAGGTACTGGTGTATGGGTTGAGTCGGCTGTGCCTACTCTGGCTAACAATACATTTAGTAACTGTGGCAGGGAAGGAGTATTTATTAGTGGTAACGCTAAACCTGCCATTGTTGATAATTTGTTTGTCCAAAATACTGCCAGTGGTCTAGTTATGGCGAGAAATAGCAAAGGAGAAGTGCTACGCAATGTATTTCAAAATAATTCTTTAGGCATCGCTATTAGTGACTCTGCTGCACCTTTAGTAGCTAATAACAAATTATCAACCAATGGCACCGCGATCGCTCTTTCTCGCCAAGCGAAACCAGTATTGCGTCGGAATTTAATTGTGGGTAATACTCAAGGTGGTTTGTTGGTGAATGGGCAAGCTTTACCTGATTTAGGCCTAGCCCAAGACCCGGCTGATAATATTTTTCGTGACCAAGGAGAATTTGACTTACAAAATTTGACTTCCCAAGCTTTAGTTTCTGTTGGTAATCAATTAAATCCTACCCAGGTCAAGGGATTAGTAGAATTTATGGCAGCGACGGCAGAAACTCCTAGCCAAGTGGCAATTAATAGCAGTTTTTCTGATATGGATGGCCATTGGTCGGCGACTTTTGTGGAAGCTTTGGTGAATAAGGGTTTAATTACTGGTTTTCCTGATGGTACTTTTCAACCAGCCACACCAATTACCCGCGCTCAATATGCAGCTTTAATTGCCAAAACATTTCAACTTTCTCCTAGTCAAAAACTCAATCAATTTGTCGATGTTCGTCCTGATTTTTGGGCGGCTTCTGCCATTGCTAGTGCAGCAGAATCTGGTTTTTTAACTGGCTTTCCTGATGGCACATTTCGCCCTGGTCAAAATTTAACCAAGGTACAAGCTTTAGTTTCCATGGTGAATGGGTTAAATCTAACTGGTGGTAATCCCAATGTTTTGAGTGTGTATAGCGATCGCGCCCAAATTCCCAGTTATGCTACTAATATCGTCGCTGTAGCTACACAAAAACTGTTGGTGGTGAATTATCCCCACCTAGAGGAGTTGGAACCATTACGGGAAATTACTCGCGCTGAAGTGGCAGCAATTATTTATCAAGCCTTGGTGACCATGGGCAAAGTTGATGCCATTGCTTCTCCCTACATTGTTAAACCAGCTATAGATATTCCTTCTTTCACAGACTTACAAGGACATTGGGCAGAACCATTTATTCGGGCCTTGGTGAGTATGAACTTCAGCCAAGGTTTTGCCGATGGTAGTTATCGACCAGACCAACCCATGACTAGGGGTCAATACGCAGCTTTAGTAACCGCAGCTTTTAACCCCACCCCTAAACGACCTGCACCAGAATTCATTGATGTGAGTAAGGATTTTTGGGCTGCTAGTGCGATTCAAACTGCTGCTAGTGGGGGATTTGTAGGTGGTTTTAGCGATCGCACCTTCCGTCCTCAACAAAATGTGCAACGATTACAGGTAATGGTGTCTCTCGTTAATGGTTTGACACTACCAGCCACTGATAAAGATGTTTTATCAGTTTACAGCGATAGCAAAACTATTCCTGAATACGCTAAAACAGCGATCGCTACTGCCACAGAACAGAAAATCGTCGTTAACTACCCTGACCCCAAATTACTCGCACCCACCAGAGAAGCTACAAGGGCGGAAGTAGCTGCAATGGTTTATCAAGCATTAGTAGCTATTGGCCGCACACCACCAATTAATTCACCATACATAGTTTTGCATATCAGCAATTGACAAGTAGAATGGGAAACACTGACGCACAATTTCGTTGCCTGCGAGCGCAGCACTCATGTAACGAAAACAACATCTTTGTAAGCTGATGGGTGATTCTTTATACCTAATAATAGGAATTTTCATCCCATGTTAAAAAAAGCCCCAAACCCTTCTGCTGAACTAGCAGAAAATTTATTAATTCACTATAGTTTTGACCTGAGTGGGTACACTGCCAGTCAATTAGTTGACCGTTGGCAGAGGGAATTCCCTGCTGATTGGTTACACTTAGGTGTGATAGAAGCTTTGTATCAAGGTCGTTATAAAGCAGTATCAGTTCAACAAATATTAAACTTTTGGCATCGACGGGGACAGGTCAGTTATCATTTCAACCTCGACTTTGAGCGGATGATTTGCAGCAAGTTTCCCGAACGACTGACAATGCTCTCAGCACCTCTTTTACCTCCAGCCCAACCTAAACCTCAGCTAGAACCAGCTAGAAATGAGCAATTACCCCCGGTAATAGAGAAAAAAGTATTTAACTCCACCCCCTCACAAACAGAGGCAGAAAAACCTGTTTTAGTGGGTGCAGGGGCCAGAACAGTCAATGGAGGTACTTCCCCAGTAGTTAAAAATGTGACTCCCCCACCTATACCAATGGCGAGAGTAGCTATTTCTCCCCCAATCACCCAAACTACACCACCAACATCAGCCCATAATCCTCCCATTGGACAATTTACCCCAGAAATGAGCGATCGCTCTGAGTCCTTTACCTCTAAACTCAAAGCGATGACAGCAACTTTACCCGAACCTGTTTATGCTACTTCTGGTGCAAATGGTAATGGAAAATAATCTCCATCACCAACCCCTAATTTATTAATTTAATTGCTCAATAATTGCTTTTAAACCCTGACTATTAAGTTGCCTGGATATTTCATCAGCATTATATTGATTACTAAAAACTCCCGCTTGCATGACTTGACGGCCTTGCCAAACGGTGGAAAATGCCCCCGGATTTAAAGACCGTAATAAGTCTCTTTGTTGATTATTTTCTACTAACACCAACACCCGATAACGAACACCAGGACGGTCATTACTGTGGGGTCTCAGTGTAGATATTGGTTGTAAGTTTCTAGTAGGAGTGTTTCTCGTAGCTGAGACTTGAGGAGCAGTAAACTCAATTACTCCTGGCTCAATGTTGACGTAGTTTAATTGAGGCGTTTGTTGTGGTTCTGATGCCGCTATGGTTTGTAAATTAGTCCTGGCAGGAACAGCTTGTGCATTATTGGGTACTGGTGGCAATTGTCGAGGATTACTAATTCTGTTATTCACTAATCTGGTTGGCTGTCTACCAGTTTTCGGTACGGTAGGAGCAGAAAAAACAATTTCACCACCAACGGCAACTTCTGGCATTTGCACAGAATTGGCACGGGGAGAATTATTACTAAAGGAATTATTGCGAGGGGATATATTTAAAGCTGAATTACTGCGTAAAGAACTAGGGGGAAGATTCCGGGCTACAGGTGCTGTGGTGCCACTAAAATCAACCCTCCCAGCAATGCGATTGCGATTGAGACTATTACCCGGTACAGCGATCGCTTGCTTGGCAGTTCTTGCATTGATATCATAGCGACCATTACGATTAAATACATTTCTGCCAGGGTCTGAAGGACTTCCCAAATCAGGTAAAGCTTGAGCAATCACCACTAAACCATCTTCCTTACTTCCCTGAATCACATTATTCCGCAAGATAGGCCGAGCATTAGCTTGAACTAAAATCCCAGCCCGGTTATTTTGAATTTGATTAGCAACCAAAACTGGGGCCGCATTTTGAGCAATATTGACACCAAACCCAGTTTGTTGAAACAGATTTTCCCTGACTTCTGGACGTGAATTGCCAGAAATGGTCATGCCATTGGCACCATTACGATAAAAATAATTTTTATGAATACTGGGAATTGCATTACCGGTTACAGCTACCCCATCTTGGGTACTACCAGTAAAGGTATTTTCCCGAATCACAGTATTACTAGATTCAATCCACACACCATAACCACGAGGGTTAGTGTTCGTCACCGTCACACCAGTTAAACTCGCTTGGTTAGCACCAACAATTGCTACATTTTGACCGCCAAAACTGCGGCTGAGAAATTCACCACCACCGACAATTTTAATGTCTCTACCTTGGTTACTATTGTTACCTTGAATCGCCACTCCCGACTTGAGTATCAGTGGAAATTTCTCACCGTTTTGTACACTGTATGTACCTGGAGCAAGCATAATAACACTGTTGGGTGGAGCTATTTGCAAAGCTTGAGTTATAGTCCTCCAAGGGCTAATTTCGCTCCCATCACCGACTTGATCATCTCCTCTCAGGGGATTGACAAATAACACCGTCATCCGAGATGAAGTCTTTTCACTCTGGTTGGTCTGTGTTACTGTGGGGAACTGAGCTAAGGCAATACTGAAGTGAGCGTCAAAACAGGCGGTACTAATTATGCCTACGCCCAAGGTCAATCCCACCAAAGGAGAAAAAACATTTTGCGGATAGAGATTTGTTACAGGGTACTTAACACATTCATGAGGAGGCATTAGTTTTATACCAATTCTGTAAAAAGTAAATCTACAATACTTCTTTATACTCTATGAATAAAAAATGTCGATAAGATGAATCATATCTTGACCAATTGATTATGGTTATTCCAAAGTAGTTAGTGATTATTTAATGATGTCAATATGAAACAGGCTGGCTGTTACGATGAAAAGACTAACAACGGGGTTGTTGTAATGGTCGAGCCAAATAGCCAAAAACAGCAAATGCAGCACGTTATTCACCGGATTTTAGATGCTAATTTAGATCGCACTCGTGAAGGCTTGCGGATTATTGAAGAGTGGTGTCGGTTTGGCTTGAATAACCCCCATTTCGCTGGAGAATGCAAGCGCCTCCGTCAGGAAATCGCACAGTGGCATACAGCGGAAATTCGCGCAGCACGAGATACGGCTGGCGATACTGGCACCGATTTAACGCACCCCCAAGAAGAACAGCGAGCAAATGTTTCTTCTTTGTTGCAAGCTAACTTTTGCCGTGTGCAAGAAGCCTTAAGGGTGTTAGAGGAGTATGGCAAGCTTTATCACCCCAATATGGGTAAGGCTTTTAAGCTGATGCGCTATCAGGTTTATACATTAGAAAGTAATTTGATGGGTTATCAACGTCATCAACTCCTGTGGCGATCGCGTTTATATTTAGTTACAGCCCCAGTGGAAAATTTATACCACATGGTGGAAGCTGTACTCAAAGGCGGATTAACTCTTGTACAGTATCGAGAAAAAAATGCTGATGATCAAGTGCGTCTAGAACAAGCTCAAAAATTACGGCAGTTATGCCAAAATTATGGCGCGTTGTTCATCGTCAACGATCGAGTTGATTTAGCTTTGGCGGTAGATGCCGATGGGGTACATTTAGGTCAAAATGATATGCCTATTGCCGTGGCTAGACAAATACTAGGCCCACAGCGGGTGATTGGGCGTTCCACCACCAATGCAGAAGAAATGCAAGCTGCCATTGCTGAGGGTGCCGATTATATTGGTGTGGGGCCAGTTTATGAAACTCCGACCAAAGTAGGTAAAGCCGCAGCAGGTTTAGAGTATGTTAGCTATGCCGCGAAAAATTGTTCTATTCCTTGGTTTGCCATTGGTGGCATTGATACCAGTAATATTAATGCGGTAATTGATGCAGGTGCACCCAGAGTAGCAGTAGTGCGATCACTGATGCAATCAGAACAACCAACGTTAGTTACACAATATTATCTTTCTCAACTCAATCGAGTTAGACCAGACAACTAAATTAGTAAACTTACTCCTTCACTTAAGTCAATCCAGTCTGATATTTCTAACACTACATGAAATATCAACAAAATTAGTTCTATGCTGTTTGTTCCCGGTCTGGATTGGCTAACTCTATATTTCCATTTTTTAGCTTCACAACTTGACTCAGTTCATACCCCACAAACCCTACAAGGGTTACATTTGAGTGAAATTTAAACTGCCTATAGTTATTGTTAGTAGACATTTAGAGATTTAGCAACTTCTCACCAGTCACCTACTTTTCTAGAAAATAATTACGGCAAAACTAACCAACCAAATTGCCTGAGAATTGAATTATTCTCAGGCATATTTGGGAATTGATGCAATATTTCAATTCTCTGGCAACCAATGTTATTGATTTAGTCTTTCAGGAAGTTTTTCTTTTTCATTAGTCTTAATGCCCCTAAAGTCAATAAGCCAAAAGCTGCCATAGAGTTAGGTTCAGTAACTTTTTTAGGTTGGGGAGTTGGTGTGTAATAAGGTGGTTGTGAAGTAGGTGTTGGGGTTGGAGTCGGTGTTGGGGTTGGGGTTGGAGTCGGTGTTGGGGTTGGGGTTGGGGTTGGAGTTGGGGTTGGAGTCGGTGTTGGGGTTGGGGTTGGGGTTGGGGTTGGAGTTGGAGTTGGGGTTGGAGTTGGGGTTGGAGTCGGGGTTGGAGTCGGTGTGGGTGTTGCAGGTTTGATGCTAGGTTCACTGAGTGCAGTACCGTATTGGAAACGAATATTTGTAATCTGACTTAAATTGAACCCAGTTCTCCAACCCGATAAAATGAACTCTGCATAATCTTTGACAAAAGTACCACCAGTGATTTGTGAATTGGCTTTATTAGCGTAGCCACTAATAATACCGTAATTCATCTGTTGTCCACCAGATAAACCGAATCCAGGGTCGATACCAAAGCCAGCTGTACCTAGACCGTATCTTTGATTAACAGAACCTCCTAGTCCACTGCTAGATGTAGTGGATGCAAATCCCCATTCTTTTATCCATTCTTTCTTATTACTGCCTGATACTTGTGTGAGATCAATGGGTTGAGAGGGGGTAATGATCTTTGAATTATCAAATAAACTAGCGGCTCTAGCACTGTCTAAACTTAATTTTGGATTGTTAGTGATGTCCCAAAATATTCCTGTCAGCACATCGGAAGGTGCTGATGCTCCAGTCCCTGTATTTCTGAGGGTTATTTTCAACTTTCCGCTAATGGAATCATCAAATATTACTGATGCTCCTAAAGCATTAGTTGTATCAGTATTAGTGCCTGTTGCTGAAAAACTTAAAGTGGCAGCATAGGCTTGAGGTGTTTGTGCTGCCATGACTACGGCTACGGAAGAAAGCCCGACAGTTAAATAAGCTGTTAGTTTATGAGTAGATGCTGCTGACATATAGTGTTGATTCTTGTTTATTAGCTTCAATAAAAATTCTGATCTTTTGATTACTAATACCGTTTATACAGCAGTAAATTCCATTTATCTAGTCTTCTATAGCAACTTCATCAATAATTTAATCCATCAATTTCTTTGGATAATCATTCACTAAATCACCGTATTTTTACGCTAATGGAGAAATTGGATAAAACTTAAGTGATATCACTATTAATATGAAAAAATAACTAGACTCTAACTCAATAACTATGCAAAGATTCATTTCGTTCAATAAGCAGGTAATATAGCTATTCCAAAGGATATTTTTGATTTGCGAGTCCCTGAAGTGAAGCAAATAGTAACCTTGATGATGAGATAGAGGAAGTGATTTCCACAGGCCTGCACATTGTGCCTCACCGTATAAATATGCAGGTACTTTTTTGCGTATACAGAGTTTAAAAGCTGTAGCTCATATTTTTCTCTATCAGTTACTACCTAAGTAAAGGACTAAAGGCATGATCAGTATTATGAGCAGTGCAAACAAGGTTCAACTATTAGGACAACTGTGCAAGTATGGCTATGACATCTTCTTACCTAAGTAAATATGCTGCATTTTTAGGCGTTTCCAATAATCGACCATTTAATCCATGTTCATTGATTGCAATCACAACTTCTGTCAATTGACACATCTCTAGTGTTAACAGTGCCCAAAATTTCCCTGAAATGCGTGTTATTGCTCTTAATTTAAAGCAAAGTATTAATAGGGTTATAAAAATTTTCCTAGTATTTACGTATTTAATGCCGACAATTGATTTAATAAATAGAGTTTTTTCTGTGTTATTGATTAAATATGAAATTGATTTCTAAATATAATTACTTTACATCTAATAAAAAAGGTATTTTCTCTTAAGGATAATTACGAACTAATGGCTGAAATAACTATAATACAAGGCTTTGGCGGGATAGAAATTATATGAAAATAATTCAAACAAAAAGACAGAATATTATTGTAATTTTCATCAAAAACCGTATTTTACTGATTCTCAATTCCTTTTCAAAATGCCATACTGACATTTGAAAACTCACCTCATACATACTTATATGTCCTTTTCATTCAAGACAATATTTGCAGGTACACTGGCTTCCATTGGTCTGAGTTTGATGAGCGCAGGTCATGCCCTAGCTGCATCTGTAACTGCAACTCTGACAGCAGATAATCACTATGGACTTTTCTATGGAAACAATGACGGTAGTGTCTTAAATTTTGTTGGTCGCAACGAATTAGGCAGATTTGGTAGTCAAGGTACTTATAACTGGTCTAATGCAGAAACTTGGAACTTTAATTTGAAGTCTACAGATTATCTGTATGTGGTTGTCTGGGATGATCAAAGTGTTGATGAATCTTGGATTGGTCAATTTCAATTTGACAATGGTAAGAATCTCTTGAGTAAAGCACCAGATTGGGATTACATAATTTCCAAAAACTCAAACCCCATTACTCGTAATGAACCTATTCGTGATGCAGGTTATCTTTCTACTCAGAGTGGAGAAAGATTTGAGGGTAATGTTCCAGGGTTAGCAGAATTGGCTGGAGAAATTCAAGGTGGTTTTAGCACAGACAGAAAATCATGGGGTAAAGATGCAAATAAAGTTGATCTTACAAAGAACAACCCTTGGGGACAGATTCCAGGAATTAATTCAACAGCCGAATTTCTCAATGTTACTACGGCTGATAGCAAAGCTAGAGGAACTTCTGCCAACAAAAACTACACCATCTTCCGCACTCGTTCTACAGTTGGAGAATTAGTAGGACTACCACCAGAACCTAAGTCCGTCCCCGAACCTACTTCTATTTTAGGCATTCTAGGAGTAGCTGCAATTGGCAGTGGTTCTTTACGTCAAATGAGAAATAAGCAAGCTTAATTTCTATTACTAAATTGAAAAGTCCCAACTATTCCAGAGTGCGTTATGGTATGAGCCATAACGCACTATTTTGTCAAATCCACAACAGCTTAGACAGGTGAATTAAAAAGTAAAAGTAGTGCGAATTGTACCTATGACGACATCAGGGTTATCATTGCTTTGGTTAGGAGCTATTAACCAAATTACACCCGGTGTAATGGAAATATTATCGTTGAGTCGATATTTGTAGAAGCCTTCTATATGCACTGGTGTAGCGCGATTAGGTATAGTGCTGATCACATCCGTTGCACCACCTAAAAATGGTCTATATAAGGGAACGACACCGGAACGAGTAGCATAGGGAGGAACACCGACGATAATACCTCCTAAATTACCATCTTTACCCAAATCTGGAAAAGCTAGAGCGATCGCATAACTGTAAACATCTGCACTTTCATTATCTTCCCCAGCGGATTGGCCTTGTTGATTGGTATACATAAACCAACCATTAATAGCGAATTTGGGATAAACTCGCCATAATCCTGCTACACCGTAAGCATTGATGCTTCTTCGGGAATTATCCGCAATTAAACTTGGCGAATTTGCGGAAATTGTTCCCACATCATTGAGAAAGGTGGGTGTGCCAGCGGTGTAAGCATTAACATAAGTTAGACCGAAAGCTAAATTTTTGGTTGGTTGGATAGTTAATTGTGCTAATGCTGAATAACGGCCATTAAATAAACCTCCAGCCGTTGTACCATTGCTACTATCAGGACTTAAATTTTCTGGACTACTAGCATTTGGCGCTAAATAACCTAAACTCAAGTTAATTGCAGGACTCAATTCATAATTCAACCCCACACCCGCACCTTGGGAAATAATGCGATAAATTGGGCTATATTGAGCAAAGGTAGAAAGTGAACCAGAACCCCCATCTTCATCACCAACTGTACTAAATACATTGGGTAAATAATCTACGTGTTCCCCCCGAGCTGAAAAAGAGACAGAGTAAAGAATGTGAAGGTGTATGGTAAAAAAAGATAGGTCTTATATTCTCAACAAGACCAATCTATTGAAAATGATACCGACATTCTATCAAAGCCATCTCAAAAGTCAACTAAACCGTTCAGAATACCTGTTACTAAATATCCTGCTCCAAATTCTGCAATCAATCAAACAGGTGAACCTGGAGAGTTTAGCAAATGCCCTACCAATCCCAATAAAATTTGAAAGCAGACGGAGAAAAGTTAAAAGATTTTTATCGTTACCAAAATTGACAATTAAGAAGATATGGCTACCATTAATTGAAGTGTGGTTAGAGACATACTTTGAAGAGAAAGAAATACTATATCTAGTAATTGACCGCACCAAATGG
>NZ_JACJTT010000023.1 GCF_014698825.1 Richelia sinica FACHB-800 | reverse complement strand
ACCACACTGATCCCTTCCCGAACTCAGAGGTGAAACGCTGCTGCGGCGACGATAGTTCTCGGGTAGCCGATTGTCACAATAGCTCGATGCCAGGTTCTCTCTTCTCCCAAGCCTCCTCATTCTTCATGCGGGGGCTTTTGGTTTTTTATTCTGTTTTTTATCATAGGTAAAGATAGCGATCGCTCATCATCTTCTCATTGAAAGCGATCGCTTGATGATTCAATTCAACTACCCACTAATTTCGCCACAAAGCAATACCACCTAACAATCCTGTAATATTGGGGATAAGTTTGACATTGAGTGGTAATTCCAGATTCACCCGTACCGCTTCACCACCGCCAATGTAAAGGCAATCATAGTTAAAAAGATGTTGCAAGCTATTAATCGCTTTTTTTAAGCGTTTATTCCATTTCTTTTCACCAATTTTTTCTAATGCTGCACGTCCTAATTGTTGTTCATAGGTTTTGCCTTTGCGAAAGTAATGATGCCCCATTTCCATATTGGGAACTAACTTGCCATCGACAAATAATGCCGAACCAAAACCAGTCCCCAAGGTGATCACTAATTCCACTCCTTTACCAGCAATAGCACCCAGTCCTTGCATATCTGCATCATTAATGACTCGCACAGGTTTATCGAGTCTGTGAGATAGTTCTGTGGCTAAATCAAACCCTACCCAACTACTATGTAAATTCACTGCTGTTTCTGTGACTCCACTACGTACCACACCAGGAAACCCTACAGAAACTCGATGAAATTCACCTTGATTTGCTGCTAACACAGCAATAGCATTAATAACTACTTCTGGAGTTGCGGGTTGGGGAGTTTCTAAGCGTCCCCTTTCTGTCAATGGTTTTCCAGTGATGTCTAATACCATTGTTTTAACACCGCTACCACCAATATCTACTGATAGGGTACGAACTGACCCGTTATCTTCAAGCATTAGCCTTTTTCCTTTTTGCTGCTCTTTCTTTGGATATTATGCTGTGCTGAATTACGGTAATCAGCAGATGTTTGGATAGTTTTTACAACTAGGGGTAATGACTATGCCGCTTTGCTAAAAAAGCGATAGTACAACCAAGTGCTAAATTCCTTGAGAGGAAATAATAAGTAAGTTAGGGGATTGATGGTGACGATAATGTTGCGGATGTCGCGCTTGGCGAAAAAGATAATGGCACGAGCAACTTGTGGTGCTGACATCACACCGTAGGGATTGAGTTGACTTTTAAATGGGCCTAAAATTAACTTACGAATGACGCAAACTCGATCTAAACGTTTGAGTGTGACTATTTCTCCTAAAGCACGTTTACTGAGTTCATAGAGGGGGCTGAAGGCTGGAGATACTTCTGCTTCTGATGTATTTACCCAAATTTCCTTGGTGGCTTTAGCATCTGGCCCGGTCACTGTAGAACCAAATATATCTATGAGACGTAAGGCGGAAAAAGTGTTGACTTGATAGGAATTGTGAATAGCGGTGGAGGTGCGATCGCTATAGACATTTACACCATGATTGATAATTAAAATATCAACTTTCTCTAAACTTTTCTTCAATTCTTCTTCATTACCCAATTCCCAAGCTAGTACCTTTAACCCTGGTTGAGTCAGCAATTGATCGGGATTAGTCGTTAAAGCTATAACCTTGGCATTGTGTTTGAGTAATTCTGCAACTAGAGCTTGTCCTAAAGCGCCGGATGCACCAGTCACAGCTACGCTTTTACCTTTTAATGACAAACTTGTCCCTAAAATTTTATCTACAAGGGGAAATACACCGCTGTAATAGGCATTAACATCATCAAAATGGTGCCGCCAATGATAAGTACGATTTACCCACAATGTCGAAGGGATAGTGTCTAATGGCCCTGGTGTGTGGTTGTAATCAGTATCCATTTTGCCTTGAAAATGCCGCACAGATGCGCCGTATAAAAAGGTAGAAGCATAAAATACTCCTAACCATAATCCCCATTGCCGCCCCAGTACAGCCACTATGGTTAATATGATGATCATTAAACTCGACTCAACCATATCGTTGTAAAGTTGGGAGTCTTGATAGACTTTTGGGGACACAATTGATAAATCACGACGATAGGCCATGTGGTGTTTGTTGTGCCATTTTCCTAACCAGGTAAATTGGTGGCATAAAGCATGGTAACTGTCTCTTAGCACTTCTGCGAGTAGTAAGGAGAACAAGCCCCACAAGGCAAACTGTAAGCATGTAGGGAATAAATTCCAATTTATTGGCAATTTGGCAGCAATTTCCGTCCAGGTTTCCATCAAAATCATGATTTTTAGTAACATCTGTTTATTTAATTATTCTTCATAATCAAATAATGATGGTATCAGATTGAGTTTTGCTGGTGATGAAGAAGGTCAAATTACTAACGATGCTAGATATAGCAATAGACAAAGCTGTTAGGAGATAATCCATGCTAAAACTGAGATACCAAAAGGCTTTTAGCAATTTCACCTGCTATACATACAAATTCAGCTTTTGGTCTTGAAGGAGAAATTATACTGATGGATATTCCTAATTTGCATATTGTTCATGCAAATCATCAGCAAGACTGGCTGAAAATTGCATCAGATTTGACTGGATTGGCAATAATATATGAAATGAGCCAGCAAAACACTAGCTATGGGCTGGTGATGGAACAACAGCAATTAGTGGGTATTGTTACGGCCAAAGATTTAGTCAGAGCGATCGCTCAGGGTCATGATTTGCAGAAGATAATCGCGGTGGAGTTGATTAATCAACCTCTAGTCACCATCGACATAACAGAAATTCAAGATAAGGGCACAATCATCGAAAAATTGCGTCAGTGCCACTATCAATACTTACCAATCATTGATGACCAAGGGCAGGTGTTAGGGGTAATCTCTTCCGAAAATCAACTGGGGGGATTGATGGAAACCTGCTACCAGACACTAGAGGTGCGGACGGCACAATTAGAAAAGGAAATCGCCAATCGACAGTTGACCCAGAAATTACTCTCAGATCGGGAAACCCGCTATCGTCAATCACAAGCGCGACTCAATGATGTTCTCAATAGTGCAGTGGCTACATCCATTGTGAGTTTTCGTCTCTTCCCTAATCGAGATTGGGAATATGATTATCAATCCCCTGGCTGTGAAGCTCTTTTTGGCTATACCGCAGAGGAAATAGTCAGCCATAAAACCTTATGGATGTCACAAGTTGAGCCGGAGGATAGAGAAGCAGTCATCCTACCTTTGTTTGAGAGTTTATATGCTGGTGGCACAGCTAAGGTAGAGTTTCGCTTTCACCACAAAGATGGTTCTCTGCGTTGGATTGGTGCTACCTATACATCACGTTATGAAGCTGATGGTAACTACTGGGTGGTTACAGGGATTAGTAGTGACATTACTCAAAATAAAAAAACTCAAGCAGCATTACGTCAAAGTGAAGAAAGATACCGGGCTATTTTTGACCTGACGTTTCAATTTGTGGGGTTACTAACACCAGAAGGCATAGTGTTAGAAGCCAATGAAACAGCCTTAAATTTTGCTGGTGTGCAACTGGCAGATGTGATTAATCAGCCAATTTGGTTAACTAAATGGTGGCAGATTTCATCAGCCACTCAAGAGCAATTAAAATTAGCGATCGCTCAAGCTGCATCTGGTGAATTTATCCGTTACCAGGTTGATATTCTTGGTGCTGGGGACAAAGTGGCGACAATTGACTTTTCCCTTAAACCTGTCAAAGATAAAACTGGTAAAGTGGTGTTTCTGCTGCCAGAAGGGCGGGATATTAGTGATATCAAAAAAACTAAGTTAGAAATTATTCGCAGCCGAGACCTACGGGAAGCGATTTTTAATGAATCTACAGATGCTTTGTTTTTGGTCAGTACAGAAACTTTATTGACCACAGATTGTAATAACCGAGCAGTAGAACTATTTGAAGCTACTAGTAAAGCTGAACTCATTGGCATTGAAGGCCAAACTTTGCAGAAAAACCAGTTTACGCCCCAGGAGTTGAACTCCCTAGTGACTGAAATTAATCAACGGGGGTTTTGGTGTCAAGAACTTGAATATCTCACTAAAAAGGGTAATTCCTTTTGGGGCAACTTAGCTGTCAAACAAATCCAGGTAGCTGGTCAGACCATGAATTTAGTGCGGGTCACAGATATTAGCGATCGCAAACGAGCCGAAGTTACCCTCCAACAACAAGAAACGTTTCTACGCAGTATCTACGATGGGGTAGGACAGCCTATTTTTGTGGTTGATGTGGTCGATGATGATTTTCGCTTTGTTGGCTTAAATCCCGCCCATGAAAGAGTCACAGGCCTTCTCACCAGTAATTTACAAGGGAAAACCCCTGAGCAAGTTTTGCCCCCAATCTTAGCGGCCCAGGTGCGTCGTCATTATCAAGATTGTGTGGATGCGGGAACTAATATTAGTTACGAAGAATGTTTCCCTTTACAAGAACAGGAAACTTGGTGGATTACCAGCTTGACCCCCCTGAGAAACGAACAGGGAAAAGTTTATCGAATCGTTGGTAATAGCGTTAATATCACGGAGCAAAAACACGCCCAGCAAAAGTTAGAGCTACAAGCGGTTATTGCCCGGAATATGGCTGAAGGTATTTGCTTAGTCAGACTAGCTGATGGTGTCATAGTCTACACCAATCGTAAATTTGAGCAGATATTTGGTTATGATACTGGTGAATTAATTGGTCAACATGTTTCTGTTCTCAACTACCATCAAGCAGAGATTTCACCTACAGATGTTCATCAAGCGATCGCTCATACTGTAATTACAAATGATGAGGCCAGCTATGAAGTTAACAACATCAAAAAAGATGGTACGCCTTTCTGGTGTAGAGCTACCACATCCGTTTTTGAAGACTTAGAACATGGCAAGATATTGGTAGCTGTGCAACAGGATATTACAGAGCATAAGCAAGCAGATGAAAAAATTAAGGCTTCTTTGAAAGAAAAAGAAGTGTTACTCCAAGAAATTCATCACCGAGTGAAAAACAATTTAGGCATTGTCAGCAGTTTGCTACAAATGCAGTCTAGACGGACACAAGATGCTCAGGCCAAGTCCATCTTACTTGATAGTCAGAATAGAATAGGTTCTATTGCGCTGATTCACGAAAAACTTTACTTCTCAGACAACCTCGCTCATATTGACTTTGCTCAGTACATTACCGATCTCAGCAGTCATCTATTTTATTCCTATAACATCTCTACTAGCCGAATTAAAATGGACATCCAGGTAGATCACGTGAACTTAGACATTGAAATGGCTATCCCATGTGGTTTAATTATTAACGAACTGGTTTCTAACGCTTTAAAATACGCTTTTCCCAACAATTGTGAAGGTAAAATTAAAATTAGACTCGACAAGTTAGAAGATAAATACATACTGGTTGTCCAAGATAACGGAATTGGCTTACCTAGAGACTTTGATAGCAAACAGGCCCAAACTCTAGGTTTAACCCTAGTCCAAGGCTTAGTTAAGCAGTTAAAAGGAAGTATCGAAATTAACTCTCTCCCAGGAGCAGAATTTAAAATTGTTTTTCATAAAAGCAGGGTATGAATATATTTAGCCAATCATCAACCAAACAGACAAACAAAATGATTGATATTTTGGTGGTTGAAGATGAGTATATTCTGGCTATTAACTTAAAAGAAAGTTTAGAATTAATAGGTTACAGGGTTTTAGATATCGTCGATTCTGGGGCAGATGCCATTGAAAAAGCTCTTCAACTTCGCCCCAATTTAGTCTTGATGGACATCAGACTGCGAGGAGAATTAGATGGCATTGAGGCAGCAGGACAAATCTGGAAATTAGCGCAGATTCCAGTAATTTATGTGACTGGGCATTCCGATAGATTAACGGTGGAAAGAGCCACCCTGACCTATCCCTTTGGCTATATTCTCAAGCCCATCAAGGAGCAAGAATTATATGTGGCAATTGAAACAGCACTTTATCGATACGACCATGAACATTTTCTCCATGCTATTTTGCAAGGGATGGGAGATGGAGTTATTGTTGTAGATTCTCAATTGCGAGTCCAATATTTAAACCATGTGGCAGAAGCTCTGACAGGATGGACTTTAGCAGAAGCTAGGGAGAAAGAGGTAACAGAAATATTTAAACTAATCGACCAACACACCCAATTACCAGGGGAAAATCCTCTTGTTACCGCCTTTCAACAACAAACCACGGTTTATTTACCGAATCATTACTTATTATTGTCTAAAGATGGAACTACTATTCCTGTAGCGGATAGTGCCACTCCCCTGAAAGACCAGAGTGGTCAGATTACAGGTGCAGTATTAGTGTTTCGGGATGAAACACAACGGAGATTAGCAGAGGAACGCGATCGCGCCGCAGAACGTGCCAGGCAACTGGAATTTCAAATGGCAGAACTGCAACGTCTGCACCAACTACGGGAAGATTTTCTCGCTACTACTTCCCATGCTATCCGCACTCCGTTATCAAACATGAAAATGGCCCTGTCTCTGCTAGAAAATAGCTTGCAGGAAAAAAAAGTATTAAATCCCAATGCTTTATTAATACCAGGCACTGTTGATTATTATCTGAAAATCTTGCGTGAGCAATGTGAGCATGAACTCAATTTAATGGATGATTTACTCAATCTACGTATGATTGATGCCAATGCCTATCCATTGGAATTGACTGTTATAAAATTGCCAGATTTATTGCCACAAATTATTAGTGTATTTCATACTCTAGCTTACAACAATCGTCAAACTCTCAAGGTTAAGGTTTCCCCTAATTTACCATCTATTACTTCTGATCAAAATATTTTGATCAAAATATTATCAGAATTATTAAACAATGCTTGTAAGTACACTCCTGTTAATGAATGGATTGTTGTTAAAGTTCAACTCAATCAGAACTTAGAATCTTTTTCATCAAACTACGAGGAAGTTAATAATTTTGATATTGATAATGCTTTTTTACAAATTATTATTAGCAATTCCGGAATTGAAATACCTACCAAAGAAATTACCAGAATTTTTGAACCTTTTTACCAAATTTATCCCAGTAATGCAAGAACAGAGAAAAACAATCCTTGGGAACATCAAGGAACGGGATTAGGGTTAACATTGGTGAAAAAGATGGTTGAATATCTTCAAGGAACTATAGATGTTAACAGCAGTCAAGGTTGGACAAATTTTACAGTTCAATTGCCTTTGAATTTCATTGATTACAAATTTACAGGTTGATACTAAGTAGGGCTGGCTGTGCGCGTAGCGTGCTGTTAAGCATAACAGTATTTTTGTGAGGTCAGGTAACAGAATTGTATTGCGGGCCAGAAAGCCCGCTGCATTTGCTCATCAATTAGGCTGGTTGAGATTGTAATTCTGCCAACCGAGTTAGCACTTCTTGACTATGAATTACTGGATTAACTTTAACAAAGGTATCACGGAGAATTCCTTGGGGATCAATAATAAAACTATGACGCATGGAAACAAAACCTATCCAAGAACCATAGGTTTTACTAACTTCACCATTGGTATCTGCTAATAGTGGAAATTTTAGACCTTCAGAATTGCAAAATTCAGCATGGGAATCAATATCATCAGCACTAATACCCAGAATCTGAGTGTTTTTTTCTAAGTATTTGGGTAAATCTTGCTGAAAGCGTCTTGCTTCCAATGTGCAACCAGACGTAAAGTCTTTGGGATAGAAATAAACCACTACCCATTTGCCACGAAAATCAGAGAGGGAAATCTTACCGTCACCAGTGTTGGTTGGTAAAGTAAATTCAGGTGCTGGTTGATTAATTGTTGGTAATATCCCACCTAATGCCTCAACAGAAGGGGTCATATGCAACCAGCTAATGAAGGTAAAACAAACAGCGAAAAAGATGTTAATAAAATTGCGACGGTGAATCATGGTGTCAACCAGAATTTTAACTCGTAACATAAGTTTACAATTCTTGGTTGCAGATGTGATTATTCTGGCTGAGAAGGAGAATTTTCTGTGCTTTCGATGTATTGACTATCAATGAGGAAAGCACCTCTGGTAAAGCGGATACCCCAATACCCTCCAGGACGACGGTCAATGACTATACCCTCTTCACCCAGGTGAATCACATCAGGTGGACGTAGCATCGGCATAGGATCGGCAGTTTTGATGTAGGGTGGAAGGGCAACAACACGTACTTTGCTACCTATGGGGAATTCTTTGGACATGGTGAGGTAGTTAGGAGTTTTTAAATTTGAACACTCCTAACTTTTAGCAGGTTTTGGGGAGAGAGAAAAACTAATCTAGACTAGGGCAAATAATGCTTGTACCTCTTGGAGAGGGAGATGCCAGAGTAATTCTGGTTGCCAAGTATCTGGGTCAAATTGGGAATTAACACCACGTTGATAAGCTTGCCAAATTCTCTCCCAACTAACTTGATGGGTCTGAGTTTGATGGTTTTGGGCTATCATTCGCAGTAGTCCTAAACCTAACATCAGATTAAAGATTGTAAATTTTGCCCCTAAGAGAAATGCTTGCGCTTCTATTTCACCAATGGGGTCTGTTCCGTAACCTGTGAGGACGTGAACACCGTCATGGAGTTGTTTTCGACGAGTACCTGTAGTAAAGGGTTGTAAATGATTGGCATCCAGTAAATCTGCCCAAATTCTACCAAATGTGCCTTGAGGGAGCGATCGCATTTTATCGATATTCACGATTGGAGGTACATTTAACCCTTGACTCTCTGTAATTTGGTCTAATTGATGTAAAAACTTGTCTAAATTAGGTTTTGTCTGACTTGCTGCGATTGCTAGCATCATCATATTCATAACTTATCATTCCCCATTCCCGAAAATTGATGTTACCTAATGGCAATTATTGAGAGTTACGCTGTTGACGACGTGCTTTCCAATTTTCCTGCAATTGTCTGAGTTGTGCTTGTTGTTCAGGAGTTAAAACTGCTTCTATTTGTTGTTTTGATGACTCTCTAATTTGTCTAATTTTTGCTTTTTGATCATCAGTTAAATTCAAGCTAGCTAACCCACCTTGACGCTGACGTTTGCCTAAACGTTGACCTGTACCTTGACCTTGTTCTCTGCGTGCTTGATATGCAGCTTTTAATTTTTCTTTTTGTTCTGGAGTTAGAACATTTTCGATTTGGGTACGGGTATTCAAACGAATTTCTTTAATTTTCGCTTTTTGTGCATCTGTCAGTCCCAAACGTGAAAATGGGCCTTTTTCTTTTAGTTCTGTATTTGGTGCTGGAGAAGAAGTTTGTGCATGAACTGTCAGGGGTGCAGCGACAATAGTCAAAGTCAGAATACACAACACATACTTGGTCAGTCCTACAGCCATAAATGTGGGAGTTTTGATTTTCATAATTTACCTTGTGATTTGGCTTTGATTGATGCCACCATGATAAATATTGTCATCTTCCATCCACATGAGGAGAAAGTCACACTCAAACCGTGACAAAAGTCATATTATCCATATTTAGTATTAATTTCTGATCAAAGCTAGGGTCAATTGATAAATTTTGTGATAACTTTCTGTTTAACATCAGACTACCTTGCAGATGTTATCTGGGTCACAACCTGCATTATTCATCATCACTTATGAATAATTCATATATTCAAATTAAGAACCATCCATTTAGATTTCTTTTATATTTAGAATGGGTGTTACTGGGAATTTCCATTTTAACGGCAGTCATTCCCTCACCATTACCACGGTTTTCATCTAAATTACCGGAATTAACTATTTTTTGTCTCCTGTGTTTTGGTTTCATGGGCTTAAGATTACCTCTGGGTAGACAGCCGATAAAAATCATATATACAGCTATAGAAATAATTTTAATTTTAATTACTGGCTCTTTAGGAGGAATCAACTCCCGTTCTTTTCCGTTTCTCTATTTAGTGTTAGTAACTCGCAGTTGTTTAATTTTTGATTTACAGGGGCGGTTAGTTGTTACAACTCTCTCATTCGTGTTATTTTTAATCAATTTAAATCATCGTTCTGCTAACTTTAAAATTCCGCCCATTGCTCAAGATAGATTACGGTTTTTTGTGTTCATATCAGCCGTTTTATTTGGCTTAAGCTTATTATTTGTATTATTATTAATGAATGCTATTTTATCGGAACGACAAAGCCGAGAAAAACTAGCGATCGCTAATGAAAAACTTCGCCAATATGCCCTCAAAATAGAATATCAAGCAACCTTAGAAGAACGTAACCGTATCGCTAGAGAAATTCATGACTCCTTGGGTCATTCATTGACAGCTCTAAATTTACAATTAGAAACGGCTTTAAAGTTATCCAAAACAGATTTAACCAGGGCATTGGCTTTTTTAGAAACTGCTAAAGAACTGGGTTCTAAAGCCTTACAAGATGTACGTCACTCAGTTTCAACATTGCGTTCCCATCCATTGCAAGGACAATCTTTAGAGCAAGCAATTGCTAGTTTAGCAACAGATTTTCAGAGGACTACAGGTGTGATGATAGAGTGTCAAATCCAATTGACACATGTCCTTCCTGTTGATATCAGTACCCCCATCTACCGCATTGTCCAGGAATCATTGACAAATATTGCTAAACACGCAAAAGCATCCTCAGTTGAATTAAAATTAACTACGACAGAAGCAGATTTAATATTACTTATTCAGGATAATGGTAGAGGTTTTGATGTGCAGCAGAATTCCACTGGTTTTGGCTTAAAAAGTATGCGTGATCGCACCTTAGCTGTAGATGGAAATTTTCAAATTCACAGTGCTTTAGGTGATGGCTGTCAAATTATTGTAGCTGTGCCTTTATCCAGAGAAAAATTATGATTAAAGTGATATTAGTTGATGATCAAAGTTTGATTCGTCAAGGATTAAAAGCTTTATTAGAATTGGAAACAGATTTAGAAATTGTGGGTGAAGCGGAAAATGGTGAAAAAGCGATTGAATTAGTTAGTCAACTCCAACCGGATGTGGTGTTAATGGATATTAGAATGCCAATTATGGATGGAGTAGCAGCAAGTAAAGAAATTCAACAGCAGTTTCCCAAAACTAAGATTTTAGTTTTAACCACATTTGATGATGAAGAATATGTGAAAGCCGCATTACAAAATGGTGCAATGGGTTATTTACTCAAAGATACACCATCAGAAGAATTAGCAGTTGCAATTCGTGCGGTTGCGAAAGGATATTCTCAACTTGGGCCAGGAATAGTCAAAAAACTGTTAACTCAATTCCCCGCAAATGTCACCCATGAGGAACCTTCTGTTCCCCAAAATTTAGCCGAACTCACACCGAGGGAAAAAGAAGTTCTCTGCTTGATTGCAACAGGTGCAAGCAACCGGGAAATAGCCAAAAAGCTGTATATTTCTGAGGGGACAGTGAAAAATCACGTTACCAATATTTTAAACAGATTAAATTTGCGCGATCGCACTCAAGCTGCCATCCTCGCTAATACATTTTTATCATATCTCTCTAGTTGATCACGATCATTTATAACTGTAGGCAAGACAGTGCGGAAATTAATTACAACTACAACTTAGACACCCAAAGACTTTTAGCACTGTTCCCTGTCACCTGCTATATAGTCACTGGTGAAAAAGTTGGTATGCTAATATCTTGCACCACCTCACTATAAACACAGATGTCTCAGGAGCAAATATTACTGCCACCAGGAACCTTATGGACAAGTGTCAAACAAACTACAAAACATGCTTTACAATGTGGGGCATTACAATCTATCCCCACAGATTTTGAATTGATTGAACAGGATGGAGTTAAATTTTTAGTCAGAATTTTAGCTAATCTCAACCGTAAAAAAGCTGCTACAGAAAAACAGAGTCCAGACTTTAATCCTTTCTTACCTTACGAACAAGATTTATTCGTTGCTGATATCTCTCCTACCCATGTATGTATTTTAAATAAATTCAACGTTGTAGATCATCATTTACTAATTATTACCCGTTGCTTTGAAGAACAGGAAAGCTTACTAACTCAAGCAGATTTTGCTGCGATGGGGGCTTGTTTAGCTGATTTTCCTGGTTTAGTATTTTATAACGGGGGCAAAATTGCCGGTGCAAGTCAGCGACACAAGCATTTACAAATCATTCCCGTTGCTGACACAGAAATTCCCATTACACCACTATTAAAAACGGCCAAATTTGCAGACTCTCTAGCAACTATTCCCGGTTTACCTTTTGTCCACGCTTTTACCATATTGAACCCTGATGAAGAGGCAGAAATTACCCTGCACAAATACCATCAGCTATTACAAAAGGTAGGTATTCAAGCAATTGATGACAATCTCCAATCAGGTGCTTACAATTTACTCGCAACTAGAGAATGGATGTTAATTGTACCGCGCTCAGCTGAAGAATTTACTTCTATCTCTGTCAACGCGCTGGGTTTTGCTGGTGCTTTATTAGTCAGAAATTCAGAACAAATGCAACTTGTCAAGGAAGTTGGGCCTATCAATGTTTTAAAAAAAGTTGCTTTTCCACTGTAAACAATTCCTGACCCCATATCATAATTTACAGTAAAAAGCCCTGCTCTTTGAACCAGGGCTAGCGTGAGCTTTCTTATTTCGCTGTTTAAAGTTTACTCACAAAAAGGGGAGAAGTCGGGGAGATACTCGACCTTAAAACCAAAATCCCCCATTCACTACCATTGGGGGACTTTGGCTCTCGGGGTGAGCAAATATATATTAACCCCATATACTTAAGTACAGGATGGGGTGTAATTACCTGTGAGGGTATGAGGGTGCAACCATTTTTCAAATATTCCGTTAAAATCGGCAGAGCTTAATCAAAATCCGCGTATCTTACAAATACCTTCCAACTCAATCTGTGTGTGGAGGGTAATTTCTTATTTATATAGCGATCGCATCTAACTATTATAGAGTCTCCACAGTGTCTTGATGTTCTTGATGAGATGCCAGTTTATCACTATACCTAATCTAATTAACTTGGTTGGTGTAAGTTCAAACTTACTAACTACGCTAAAACCTCATTAACTTTTCAGTAATTTTATTTAATATTTCTTTATTTTATAAATTTAAAATGAACTTTAGATAAAGCAAAATATCGATTTTGTAGAGAAATGGGTAAAAAACTATGAAATTTAAGTAAATATATTGTGAATACTGTGGTTAAAGCCAAAAAATTAATACTACAAATATGATTAGTCAGCTCGATTCATTTTGATTCAGTTAAATCACTGAATACGGAAATATAGTAGGAGAAAAATTTCCATGATCAGCTTCAAAAATACCACTTCTGCATTAATGAAGAACTTATCTGTAGTAGCAGCTACAGCCGCTTTATCTCTAGGAGTAAGTAGTGCAGCCTCTGCTGCAACCTTTACCTATGGAGGAAACGAATACTTCTTAACCACTCTCGATACATGGACTGGTGCTCAAGCTCAAGCTCAGTCTGCTGGTGGTAATCTGGTTACTATTAATGATGCTGCTGAACAGGCTTGGCTCGTCAGTACATTTGGTGCTACAACCCGATATTGGATAGGACTTACAGATAGAGTTACAGAAGGTTCCTACGCCTGGGTAAGTGGAGAACCTGTAACCTATACAAACTGGGCCTTAGGTGAACCAAACAATACTCCCTATCCTCCTGATGGTGAGGATTATATAGCAATGAACTGGGTGAGTGATGGTAGTGGTGGATGGAACGATTTACCAAACGCAGGCCCAGGCTTTCAGTCAACATACGGTATTATAGAGAGAAAAGTGCCTGAACCTGCAACACTGGGAGGACTGGTACTTATTGGTGCTGCGAGTGTACTACTAAAAAAGAAAAAGCTCTATTCTGCTTAAGCAAAATTCTTGAATACTGAAGAACTTACCTAATTGGATTAACCAAAAAGACGTAAAGAGAAATTCTCCTTCCGTCTTTTTTGTCCATTCAGTTCCAAGACTAGAAATTAACTACGTTGCCAAATCTTGATCGTTTTATCCAAGCTACCACTGACTAACATTTCCCCAGAAGTTGTAAATGCCAAAGCTGTCACTGTATCAGTATGACCTGTGAAAGTACCTAAAAGTTCTCCTGATTCCAGATGCCATAGCTTGATAGTTTTGTCAGCACTGCCACTAGCGATAATTTGCTCATTGGGACAAAGTGCAACTGCATACACTCCATCTCGATGACCTTTGAGGGTTTGCAGTAATTCCCCGCTTTCTAAATTCCAAATTCTCACAGTCTTATCTCGACTCCCACTGACCAGAATTTTGGCATCAGCACTAATGGCCAAAGAATTAACAACGTGAGAATGTCCTGTTAAGCTGTGCAGCAGATAACTATCCTTAAGGTTTGGCTTACCATCATGGTTAGAAGTACGCCAAACTTTGATTTTCCGATAGCTGCCGGTAATCAAAATTTGTCCATCTTGACTTAAGACCAGGGAATGGGCAGCTGTATCATCCAAGGATAAAGCAGTTTCTACTTGGCGATCGCGCAAATCCCAAAACAAAATTCTTCTATCATCACCACCAGTCGCTAACATCTTTCCGTCTGGGGTGAATGCTACACAGCGCACTCCACCATTATGCTTGTGCAGAATATCAATTAAATCTAAGGCCCCAGTATGCCAAATTTTCACCGTTGAATCTGCACCCACACTCACTAACGTTTGTCCATCTGCACTAAACGCTAGGGAATTGACCTCATCCACCAGTCCAGACATAGTCCAGGGATACTCTGACAAAGTTTCGATTAACTCACCTTTGCTTAAGTCCCATAACTTTGTCTCTCCCCGACTACCACTAGCCAAAATCGGCAAAGTTTTCACAGCAGTTCTACAACCAGAAACTTTGGTGGTCAACATTCTAGTAGAGAATGCTAAACAGTTAATGCCTCTTGTATGTCCTCTCAAAGTTTGCCAGCATTCCCAGTCACCAATAATATGTTTACGCGGATGGTCGGCAGATAAAGTTTGGATTGTCTCTGTCAATATTTTCTCATGATGGACAGCAGATTTATTTTCTTTTGTAGTCAGAGATTCTAAATACCAATTCAATCCCCCTGCATACAACAAATTACTAGGAGATAAATATAGTTTAGGTTCAGCAAATTCTAGATTATTTGTCGGTAAAAAACCAGCAATTACAGTTTGCTTTTCATAACCTAACTTAGTCGTAGATGGATAAAACAAACAGAGAAAAATTAAAACTTGATAGTTTTTGACATCTTCTTGATGCACAGACCATTTAATTTTGTCCTTTTTGATGCCATTAAAACTCTCACCATCTGCTACGTGAACTTGTATCCGCACTTGAGGATTATTTGTTAAGTAGTAAGCAAATTTACTTTCACTCCGCAAATTACCCTCATCATCTAACACCATGTTTTCCAAAGTGTCGAGCGGCACTTTTTTTACCAATTTACCTAAGCGTTCTGTAATTAACCGCTCTACAATTTGCTCACGCACTAAATAATCTTCTGCTTGACGCTGAAAATATTTAGGAAAAGGAATAGTCCAATCCGGTGCTTCAGGATATTCAGGTGGTATGGGGGGCGGATTTTTGGCCATGATTTCCGCTTGCTGACGAGACAATTCTAAAATTTTCGCCAGTGGTTCACCCCAAAATGCCATGACTTCTCGATGACAACCTTTAACTGAACTCTCTAATAGAGATAAATCGGCAGTCTTAGGTTTTTTGACTCGTTGTAGGAAGTCAACTTGTTGAGTTTTGAGTAAGCTAATCCAATCCATCTGCATGACAGCGGTAAACTATTGCATACTTACAGTCAGTTATAACCATGAAATTACACAATTTTATAACCTTGATTGGCAAAAAAGTAAGTAATTATAAATGTAAAATAAAACACAAATCCAGGTTGATATTTATGGTAAATACCACCCTCAGAGATTAGTTTAAACATTTACTAAACTCGGTAAATAAATAGAAAACTTTCAATGATTGAAATAAATATTAACTAAAATATAAAACAATCTGCTGTTCTTATAGAAACAGTTATGATTAAGGAAGATGTGCCTAATATTTCAGACCAAAACCAGTTTTAGTTATATGCTTTTATTACGCTATTTTCTTAAATTAAATAGTAATACCACTATACAATAATTCTAGCTAAAAAGTAAATTTTGTCTCGGTTTTTTATTTTTTTATCAAGCTTTTTTTAAAGACCACAATATTTTTAATTAATTAGGTTATGAATATTTATCAATCTAAGATATATTAATTATCTGTGACAATCCTGCATCTATCTAAGACAGTATCTATGACCAATACATCCTACATTTTTCTGGCTGGCGCAAGTCGCGGCGTAGGTAGAGAAATTGCCAATTGTTTCACAGCGCAACATTTCCCAGTCAAAGCACTTCTGAGAACAGAGGCTGCTCAAGCTGAACTTGCAGACCTGGGTATTCGTACCGTCATAGGAGATGCAATGAATGTTGATGATGTTGAACGTGCAATGTTAGGTGATGAACCTATTCAAGCTGTGATTAGCACTGTGGGTGGGTTTCCAGCAGATGAGGTAAAACCTGATTATATCGGCAATAAAAACCTGATTGATGCCGCAGTGAAAGCAGGAGTCAAGAAATTTATTCTCGTTACATCTATTGGTACTGGCAATAGTGCCAGTGCTTTACCTGCCCAAACCTTAGCTGCATTAAAACCAGTTTTAATAGAAAAAAATAAGGCTGAACAACATTTAATTAAAAGTGGGCTTAACTATACAATTATTCGTCCTGGTGGATTAATTTCTGAACCAGCCACAGGCAATGCAATTTTAACAGAAGATACCCATGTCATTGGGAGTATTCATCGAGCCGATGTCGCCCAAATAGTTTACCGTTGTTTCAAGTCTCCGTCTGCTAATAAAAAAGTCCTGTCCGTGGTAGACCGGAATATGATCTATCCTGGCTTGCCAGGATTTATGGAATTTAAGTTGAAGTAGTAATTATTGAGAGGATAAAAACATCAATTCTCCCCAATATGAATGGTGCGTCAGATTGTCGTGAACGCACCATTTACATAAAAAGTATTCCCAATGTAAAACGGATTTTCTCCCTTGCTCAATAGCAGTAAAGATAAAATTACATACTGCTGTAACGTTCTTCTGCCCAAGGTTCCCCGCGCCGGTGATAACCATTTCGTTCCCAAAAACCGAATTCTTCTCTTTCTAAAAATTCCAAACCATTAATCCATTTGGCACTTTTCCAAGCATAGAGATGGGGAACTACTAGGCGTAGGGGTCCACCATGTTCTGGTGGTAATGGTTCACCAAATAATTTGACGGCAAAAAAGTTTTCTTCTCTGAGAAAATCGGGAAGAGAGATATTAGTAGTGTAGCCACCATAGCAATGTTCCATGATATGAGCAGCTTTAGCATCGATTGTAATTAATTTGATGAAGTCTGTCACCTTGATGCCTGTCCACTTCACATCCAGTTTTGACCACCGGGTGACACAATGAAAATCGGCGCTAAATTCATGCTGAGGTAGTTCCATAAAATCTGCCCACGTAAATGTAGCAGGTTGGACTAAACCCCACACACTAAACTCCCATTCTTCTATGCTGACTTGGGGAGTTGCTCCATAGGTTAATACAGGAAAGCCTTTCGCTAGATGTTGGCCTGGAGGAACGCGATTTTTATCTTCCTCTCCTGGGGGTTGAAAAAATTTTCCTAGCATAGCAACAGCAAAATAAATTTAAGTTGAGCTAAATGCTGATTAATCAAATGGGGTGAGGGGAAGATAGAGACCGATTTTTTGGTAATTTTTATCCTGTGGGAAGGCGGTAAGGTAAAAGGGAGCAATATTGTTTTCAACTTTTCCCTTTTGCTTACCAATCACCTATGGCCTATTACCTCTTACCAATGCCCCATGATTGACATCAACACTGTTGCTGGAAAGGCTTATTCTTCTTCCTCTTGTTCATCTGTTGGATAAACAAATGTAGAACGTCCAGACAAAATTGATTTACCGAGAGAGAGAGCTTTTTGCGCTTGAATTGCAGCTTTATGTCTCCAGGTAGCGCGACGTTTATCTCGTTTGGATTTAGAGGTTTTCTTCTTAGGAACAGCCATGATAGCGGATATAGCGATTCTTGACAACCTTTCTATTCTAAGCGATCAATTGACGTTAGTAATGGTATTGATGTGGGGAATCGCGACAAAAATTTTCAGGAGCTATTGGGGTTGGGATTCAGGAGCTTTTGGGGTGGGGCTGTTCTTTTGGTTAGAGGTGGGATTGGAGAGGGTGGGGGGAATAGGATTTGGTGCTACTGGCTGTTTTTCAAAGAAGAGTAGCGATCGCGCAGTTTTAAAATAAGTTGACCATCTTTGTGGATCTGGACGCTTTTTCCATTGCAGCCGACTCACATCTAAGGTCAAAACTGGGGCGATAGCTCCATAGTTCTGGGCAGAGACAATGACATTTACTTGTGTAACTAAAATATCTTGGTCAAAACTCCGTTGGGCTGCTGCTCTGGCTGCTGTTTCTGCTCTTCTGACCACGTTTTCGTAGGTTTCATCTGGTAATCGGTCAATGGTCAGGTCAACTCTTGCTGTATACGCTTGGACAATTTGGGGGGCGATCGCTTCCGTAGTCAACCATAATGGACATGCCCACAACAACAGCATTAAACCGGGAATTGTCCGGATTGTTTTGCCAATTTGGCCAATAAATGAAAGAGGTATGGACGAAGATAGTTGATGAGGGTAAATCTGGTTCATAAATTTTTAGCTCCTCGATGATGGATTAAGGTGAATTACAGATATTTACGCTCAGATAAATGTAATGTTTATTACATTTTATATGGATGGGAGTAGAAAATCACTTAGACTATAAGACATAGGTTAGCTTTGTTATTTCAGCAAAGCCAACCGCAATTTTAGGTAAGTACACAACAACCGACAAATAGCGGGATGGTAAATTACTGGGCGATCGCTATTGGCATCAATCAATATCAATTATTCCAACCTTTAACCTGTGCTCAAGCAGATGCTGAAGCCATTAAGGACTTTTTGGTGGTAGAAGCAGGCTTTTTACCGGAAAACTGCCTGTTGATGACAAACACTTCGCCACCACTTAGCGATAAATCTACATATCCCACAAAGGAGCACATTCTTTCTTGGCTGGAAGAATTAACAGCTAAATCTTGGCAACCAGAAGACCATATCTGGTTATTTTTCAGTGGTTATGGAGTTAATTACAACGATAAAGATTACCTCATGCCTATAGAAGGCAACCCCGACTTAGTAGCAGAAACAGGGATAGAGGTGCGATCGCTGATGCAAGGCTTACAAGTAGCGGGATTGAAGCCCTTGCTGATTTTCGATATTAACCGTGCTTTTGGTACCCAAGCTGATGCTCCTGTGGGTCAAGAAATCATGGAATTAGCCCAAGAGCTACAAATAGCCACCATTCTTTCTTGCCAACCAGAGGAATTTTCCCATGAAAGCAGCGAACTAGGTTATGGATTATTTACAGCTGCCTTACTAGAAGCTTTGCGTTCTGAAACCATCAAAAACTTGGCGGATTTAGATCACTATCTGATTTCCCGCACACCCCAATTGTGCCAACACCATTGGCGGCCAATTCAAATCCCCTTGATTTTTATTCCTTTCCTGGAACCAGTGATTCTCCCCAGTCTACAAGCAGAGAATCAGCCGGACACAGAAGCAGTGATTTTTCCAGAAGAAAGTTTTGCCATCGCTGTTGCTGCTCCACCTTTAGGAGAAACTAAATCCACCACTCCTGACAGCAGCAAACCTACTTGGTCAGCGAATAGTGCACTAGAAACAACCCTCACTCCTGCACCTCCCACCAAGGAAAAAATCACAAATTTAGCTACAGTTCCCAAATCCTCTGGAGACAGTAACTCCCTCTCCCATCACCATAGTGGGCGGTTTATTCCTTCTACTAGTAAAAATCATCAAGGAGAAATTCCCATTTGGAAGCAATTCATTTTATGGGGTGGTGGCAGCATGATTGTAGTGGGTATCATTGCTACCTTTGTGCTGCGGAATCAAGCAACTTTTCGCCTCAAGCATATATCGAAAACGATCCCCAATAATACTCAGCAAATGCCCCAGGCTTTGCCATCTAATCCTCCAGGCGTTCCTGCCACTAACCAATCTCTACCATCGCCAGAGATCACAGCAGACTCTAACAAACGCAACCAAGCTATGTTAGAGCTAGAGAAAATGTCTCTCCAAGCCAATCAAGCCAGTGATTTGAGTACAGCGATCGCCTCTGCCCAAAAAATCAAGCCTGGTGAACCAATGTACGCCCAGGCCCAGGAGAATATCCAAATTTGGAGTCAGATGATTTTAGATTTGGCCACATCTCGTGTCAAACAAAGGAAATATGCCAGTGCGATCGCTGCGGCTCAATTAATCACCAAGGATAATTCCCTCTACAACCAGGCTCAAACAGCCATTGAGCAATGGCGACAGGAAGCAAGAGTCTATCTCAGTAACAAAACCTTATTAGAAGCCGCTAGCGGACTAATTCGACCAGGACAAGCTTCTAGTTACAATCGAGCTATTGAAGTTGCTAAAAAAGTTCCACCAGGACAACCAGGGTTTGAACTAGCCCAAAAAACCATTAATCAATGGAGTGAAAAAATCTTAGATTTAGCCAAAAATCGCGCCGCAGAAGGCGATTTCCAGGCGGCTATTGATACTGCCACTTTAGTCCCAGAAGTAACAGGAGCCTACGAAGACGCTCAAGATGCCATCCAAAAATGGCAACAAAAGAAGAGAAATTAGATAATTTTAGATTTTAGATTTTCAACTTTAGATCGAACGGCAATCAATCATCATCCAAAATTCAAAATCCAAAATCCAAAACTTCTTCACCTGTTAAGAACTAGCAATAGCGGGATACATCTTCTCCACATTCATCGGCTAAATAGCACAAGGCTCGAAAACGTAAACTCACCACTTCCTCATACACAGGATTGAGTTTGCACATGGGTGGAATGTGAAATAAAGTCATGCCAAATAATTTCACATCACGTTCAAATGGGCATTGAGCCGGGATGAGTTGGCAGATGCGATGGGCAAAAAGGCGATCGCTCACTTGAATGCTGTCTATCTTGCGGCGTAATGGCCGGAAAATATCCCAATAACGGCGGTAAGTATGACCTTGTAGATTGGTAGCATTAACTGTACTTGTTTCTGGTTGCTGGAGCGACACCCAACTTGCCAAAAAAATCTTTTTTGTGGTATTATCAAATACCTTCATGATTACTCCTCTGTCTTGATGAGGATATTCACCTGTCTGATGAATATATACAATAAAGCAACAACCTTTCCCGTAAGAATCGTACTCTGACGGAAATTATTCACTTTGCTCAAGTAGCCACTTGGTGTCAGAGTCTATGTATTACTACGTCAAGTTAAGCGCAAATTCCTCAGAAAGGCTAGTGTAACTTTACAATCTTGTTCATAGCTTGACACAGTTTAAATTCTAGTGAAGACATCTGGCTGTGGACTGAATTGTTTGGAAACTTTACAAACTTTAACTTAGCTCATTATTCTCAATAATGCCCAACGCCAAAAACACTGTTAATAGGTCTTTTTAGCTATTGATTCTCTACAAATTTGCTATCTATAGCCTCTTAGCTTTGACTTACTTGGGTTTAGCCTTAGGGTATATTCCAGGGTTACGCATGAACCGGGCCACCATTGCCTTAGTAGGTTCTGCCCTATTCATTGGCTTAGGAGTTTTGAATTTACAAGAAGCTTGGCAGGCAATAGATGTCAATACCATCGTTTTCCTGTTGAGCATGATGGTAGTCAATGCCAACTTGGCCTATTCTGGTTTTTTCCGCAGAGCATTGACCTTATTGTTGAGTTTTACCCGCTCTCCTTTGGGTTTAATCATAGCCCTGACCTTCAGTAGCGGCTTACTTTCGGCCGTTTTCCTCAACGATACCATCGCTTTAATTTTTACACCCCTCACTCTCAATTTGGCTCAAGGATTGGGTTTAAATCCTATTCCTTACCTATTAGCGCTTGCAGGAGCAACTAACATTGGTTCAGTTAGCACTCTCAGTGGCAACCCTCAAAATATATTAATTGGCTCTTTTTCTCAAATTCCTTATCTAGAATTTTTACGTGCCCTCGCACCAGTGGCAGGAATCGGACTATTGATGCAAATCGGGTTATTGTGGCTGTTATACCCAGAAGTACGCTCTTGCCAACCTTGCCAGCAGGTACTTATAACTAAAGACCGAATCTATCAACCCTTGTTCCAGAAAAGCTGCATCATTACTATCGGCTTATTAATCGCCTTTGCCGTGGGTTTACCCTTAGCCGAATCATCCTTAGTGGCTGCTAGTTTGCTGCTGATTACCAGACGGATCAAACCCCAGCGCATTCTTCAGCAGGTGGATTGGAATTTATTAGTAATGTTTTCTGGACTGTTTATTTTAACCAAGGTGACAGAGAAATTAAATTTATTGCAACCATTCACCCAAGCTGTCAACTCCCCATTCAGCTTTTTGAGTGTGACAGTAATTTTATCTAACTTAATATCTAATGTGCCTGCGGTATTACTCTTGCATCCATTGATCCCCAATGACAATACACAGTTTTGGCTATTATTAGCATCGGGATCAACCTTAGCAGGTAACCTAACTTTATTTGGGTCAGTAGCAAATTTAATTGTTGTGGAGGCAGCAAAAAATTTAGGATACAATCTCACTTTTTGGGAGCATTTACGGTTTGGTGTACCTTTGACGGTAATGACAGTGATTTTGGCTGCTGTTTGGATGAATTAAAGCCACCTTCCACACCGAAAACTCAATACTTTTGCACACGATTCGTTGTAATTACCCTACTGCTAGCTGGAATGAGCTTACCAATCGAATGGTAAGCCAAACTGCTCTAAAGTTTTCCCATCTTGCAATAATGCTGACATATTCCGCTCCATTTGAATTTGTCCATCCGAGAGGAGTAAGGCCCGTTGTGTGACTTTTCCCAACCAATGCAGGTCATGGGAGGCGATTAAAATGACTTGCACTGGCAACTTTAATAAGACTTGTGCTAGGTGTCTTCGCCATGCGGGATCAAGTCCATTGGTTGGTTCATCTAAGATGAGAATGTTTGGCTCTAGGGCTAAAATCGCCGCGAGAGCAGCTAAACGCCTTTGTCCTCCCGATAGTTCGTGAGCAGAACGGTGAGCATAAGCTGCTAGGCCAAAATCCGCTAACAGTTGTCTGGCTTTATCAATGGCTACGGCTGGGGAAACACCATAGTTGCGGGGGCCAAAGGTAATGTCTTCTAAGATGGTGGGCATGAATAATTGGTCGTGAGCATCTTGGAAACTAAAACCGATTTGCTGGCGAATTTGGGGCAAGGTGTTTGGTTCTACAGGTATGCCATTAATCCAAATGTTGCCGCTTTGGGGTTGTTTTAGACCAATGAGGTTTTCCAAGAGGGTGCTTTTACCGGAACCGGTGGCACCAATTAAGGCAATGCGATCGCCTGAGCATAAGCTAAAAGAAATATCTTTGAGGGTTGGTTGTTGGTGGGGATAGGCATAAACTAAGTTCTGCACCTCCACTACAGCCCTGTGGGGTTGGGAAATGGGAATTTGAGGATGAGAAACTAGAATAGTCAAAATTCACACCGAAAAATAAGAATGTAAGGTGATGGAAGTGGCAATTGCACTAGCTGCAAACAAAGTTAGGCGTTCTTTTGGTTTGAGGAGAGAATCAATGGGTAATTGACCCCGATAACCGCGGGCTACCATGGCGGTATAAACTCGCTCTGCCCTGTCTAAACTGCGAAGATATAGAGCACCAATCATGGCAGCACTGGTATAACGCAGCCAGCCAGCAGCACCTGTTATCCCTCGTAATTGGGCGCTACGCTGCATTCTGGTGACTTCGGAGAGCAAAATTTCTAAATATTGACCTGCTAGAAGCAAATTTTCTTTTAATGGTGCTGGTAAGGGTAAAATTTTGAGGGCAATACCAAAACTGTGGGGAGGTAAGGTTAAGAGAAAACTATTCATGATGATTAAACAAATCAGGGAACGCACCATTAAAAAACTTGCTCGTTCCCATCCCAATGGTAGGGCTACTAAGGAGAGAAAAATCAATTCCCCGCCGAGTAAGTGGGTTAAATTTCGTACAGGTGCATGTAATAACCATACCCAAATTACAGCGATCGCCCCATATATCCCTAAACTTAGCCAAGCGTAGTGCTTTAACAAAGCTGCCCCGATCACCATCACTAGGGACAACTGTAAGCGCAGGGGCAAAGACAGATTAAGCATTTTTCGGTTTCATAACTTTGGCAATTCCGAAGGCCACTACAAAACAAACCGTAGCCCCCACTAAACCAGCGATACTTGTACCAATTTGTCCCCACCCTTCAATACCGTATTCAGCTAGGGGAGTAGGGATACTGACCCTAACTTGCTCTGCTAAATTGATAAAACCTAAGTTTTCTGCCACTCTTTCTAAACCATCGGGCCAGGCTGAGGCAAATAGGGATAAGACACCAGCCACAAGAAAAATGCTGACCACCGGGACTAACCAACCGCGAAACTTCTGGTCATCTCCTGGTAATAAGTCTGGTCTGGTGGTGCTGAGATAGGTGAGGACGCTACCAGTAATTAAGCCTTCACCCACACCAATCAAAATATGTATACCAGTGATGGAGGGTAGAACTATTGTACCAGGGGCTGTGCCAGATAGGACTAATTCAATAGCACAAGCGATCGCTGCGACCACTACACTCACACCAGCGGCAATCCCCGCAGCGATTGGTAAACGTCCTTTGTAGCCACCAAGCAACCTTTGTAAGGTTTGGGTTAATATCCAGCCAGTCCACACCCCAATGACTGCCATATTCAAAATATTTGCGCCCAAGGCAGTAATGCCACCATCAGCAAAGAGTACGGCTTGAATAATCAAAACGGTGGCAATACATAACATCCCTGCCCAAGGACTACCCAAGACAACGGCCGCTAAAGTCCCTCCTAATAAATGTCCACTGGTTCCCCCAGCCACAGGAAAATTGATCATCTGGGCAGCAAAGATAAAGGCAGTGGTCAACCCCAGGATGGGAGCGCGACGAATACCAAAAGCGACTTGCGATCGCCCCATAGCAATAGACAATGCAGCTATACTCGCAACACTGGTAGCTGCTGCCACTGGTACAGATACAAATCCATCAGGAATATGCATAATTTCCCCAACTAAATTCTTAATGTGATTGTCAATTACATCAAGGAATATTTTTCAGGCATCAAATTAATAACAAACTAAAATTTCTCTAGTTTTACAATGCCCTATTGGGGGATTTTCCCTCTTAATTAAGGAATTTGTTCAATAAAAAATGCATACAATAATATAGTTTCTTTCAACAAAAATAAATTTTTATTACTTCTATAGTTGGGATTAAGTTTTTTCCTAATTTTATGAATTTTTCAAAAGTTTAATACCAAAAAGTTTCTCACATGATCTTTTTACAACACTGTCACCTGTCTCCTGGGATGTACTGTATCTCGACTACGCTCGACTTGTACACAGCTAGGTCGAAGTATAACTGCACAGTCCTTTGCGGAGAGTGGCGTTAGCCATAGTGTCACTTGCTATCCATCCAGAGAGGGAAGAAAGTGACAAAATCAGGTGTAACCATCCTTACCGGCTCTATGTTCATTTGTGACTAAAACCAAAAACAAAAAGGGGAAATTGGGCGACAACTCAATTGCTGGCACCTCCCTTATTAAGCATTGAACAGAGAAAATCAGTTTACAGAACTCAATTGAGAGTGAGACTGTAAATAGAATCTAAAAACTTAGATTCATAGTCAATTAGTTTTTCGTTGGGCGACGGTTTTTCAAGAAATCGGGAATATCCAAGCCAGATGATTTTTCTCTAGGTTCTGGGGTGGAGGCAGGAGGATTGATCGGTAATTGCTGTACAGGTCGCTTAGTCGCAGGGGTGACAACTCTGGGTGTAGCAGCATTTTGCGGAGGTGGTGCTTGGATTTCACCTGTAAATCCAGTCGCAATGACTGTAATTCTCACTTCTCCCTGGAGCCTGTCATCAATAACTGCTCCAAAAATGATATTGGCATTGGGATCAACTACTTCATAAATAGTTTCTGCCGCCGCGTTAACTTCATGGAGAGTCAGGTCACTACCACCAGTAATGTTAAAAACAACACCTCTAGCACCTTCAATAGAACATTCCAATAGGGGTGAAGAAATAGCTGCAACTGCTGCTTCCCTAGCTCTTGATTTGCCAGAACTGACTCCAATTCCCATCAGTGCTGAACCTGCATCTGCCATCACTGCCCGGACATCGGCAAAGTCCACATTGACCAATCCGGGGATCGTAATAATATCGGAAATGCCTTGCACACCTTGACGCAGGACATCATCGGCATAGCGGAAGGCTTCCTGCACAGGTGTTTGTTCTGGAATCACTTCCAATAACTTGTTGTTGGGAATAATAATTAGGGTATCTACCCGACTTTTTAAGCCTTCAATTCCCTGTTCCGCTTGACTAGTTCGACGACGACCTTCAAACACAAAGGGACGTGTTACCACACCCACAGTCAAAGCGCCCATTTCCTTGGCGACTTCTGCCACAATGGGGGCTGCACCTGTACCAGTTCCCCCACCCATACCAGCGGTAATAAATACTAAATCTGCTCCTTCTAAGGCCGTGGCAATTTCATCCCGTGATTCTTCCGCAGCTTTTTGACCAATTGCTGGGTTACCACCTGCACCTAAACCTCTGGTCAATTTTTGACCAATTTGTAAGCGGCTTGGAGCGCCAGCTAAGGTCAAAGCCTGAGCATCTGTATTGATTGACCAAAACTCTACTCCAGAAACATCAGACTCAATCATGCGGTTAACAGCATTACCACCGCCACCACCAACACCAATCACTTTAATATTGGCAACTCGGCCAGGAACAATATCACCGATACGACTGCTTTCCACAGGAATTTTTTTATTATCGTTATTTTGACCTATGTTTATGCCGGTATTATTAAATGGATTTGTGGAGTTCACAGTGAGAGAGAACCCTGGCTGTCCCCCAGATTGGGAGTTTGTATAGGTAAGCCCTTGGTTATTATCAAGTGTCATTGGATTCGGAAATTTTAGATAAACGGCTTTTTCTGGTGTTGTTCACCTAATAGTCAACTATAGTTGGACAATGCCATTTTCATGGCAAGGCTATTTATTGTGTTTGTTACCTCTAAAGCTCTAGGATGAGCAGTGAGGGGGATTTTGATGACATCAGCTACCTGAAGCGCTTCAGGCATGTTTAATTCTAGAGAAGTATACCTACATTTACCGCAAATTGTTCTGTATAACTTCCGCCTCACTTTCATATCTTGACTGCTTGTGTGCCAATTTGGCTCATTGTATCTTTTGTCTTTCCAATCTTCACCCCATCCGATGATGGAAGGGTAGCATTGGTTATCAATTTTACAGTTAGCAGTGGTGTTTTCAATGTAAAACCCTAGATTTTTCCAGATTTTATTGTATAGCCTATAACTCTTTTTCTTAGAAAAATACATAAAACTGGATTTTTTTGTTACATTCAACCACCGTAAGTGGAGAATATTAATAACAAAAAATTGACTTTTTATCCTCTCCCATTGATTTTTGTTGATGCTTGGGTAGCAAATAGGTTTGGGTAGAGAATTGATATTCCCAGGCAGTGGCTGGTAGTTAACAATACTATTGAAGATGGTGAGAGTAAATCGACGCTTCAAAGCAGACGAGGATGACATATTTTGAGTGAATATGTCATCTCTGTGATCTGAAGTTTGAATTGTCTGATTAGTAGATTTCACCATGAGAGAGAATTGCCAGTGGATACGCAAACATTAGCTGCTGCTTACCTGGGTTTTAGCTGTAGTAAAAATGAACTGACTGAGAGATTTTCAACTATAAACCAATTAAATAGTAATTAACAGACTATCGTGTTGAAGCAATATTCTATCTTATAAAAAACCTCAATAGTAGGGTTAATACACCAGCAGGTACAGATCAACTGAGTTGGTTAAAACTAGGTCAGGGTAGAAAGGTGAGCACTAATACCCCATAAGCAACAGTAACTGAAATAGAGAGTGTTTGCTCTCCTGATAGTCAAGATTTATAGGGGATCGGAATTTTGATGATGACTATCATTACTGTTGGGAAAGTACATAAGCTGGGAGAGAGAAGTTGCTAGGGCGGACTATCTCATTTTAATTAAAACTTAATCCCCATTTTAGTTAGGGTTTGATGAGAAGTTAAATTAATCAAATTATGGCTGAGAATAACAATCTCTCATGTATCAGTCATTCTTAGCTAGGGTCAAAAGTTCAAGGTATTTAGAGCAAATGTACTATTAATGTGTTGATTCAGAATCAATGAATCACGAGGCTTGAGATTTGCCTATTACTCTGCTTTTTATCCAATTCTGATAGTTTAACGTGGCTTAACCAGACTTTGAGCATCTTGACTGCTGGAATTTTTAGATTTGGAGTTCATTTGTACTGTTGGATAATCGATATTTTTGAGATCGATATAGTCAATGTGTGCCAAGTTCATTTTTGTGGGTAAGTAACTCATTTTGCCCAGCATTTGCATTTTTTGTGGTAATTCTTGATCGGCCAAACCAAGATGAACATTCCCTAAATTCGTTTTCACTATTAAATTGTTGGGATTTTGGCAATTAACTTCTGATACAGGGATGGGGCTTTGACTGACAGCTGCATAAATTTGGTTCCAGTGGGGACGACATTGGGTTGCAGAACCAATCACCTTTAAGCTGGGCAATTTAATGTTGGGATTCAAAGCAGTGTATTTTTCTAGGGGTATCCATTCACCAATATCATCTATTAAGGCTAATGAATTATTGTTTTGAGACTTATTGTTGGTAGTTGATTTTTCGGGCCTGGGCATTTGTGCCACTGCTACGGGTACTCGTTCTTTGATTTCGATAATTAAACCGGGTGGAAATAAACGACGGTTAACAGTAGCTTCAGCGATCGCTGGTTGTTTCTGGAGAGTGGTAGCGATCGCTGATGGTTCAATTCGCCATAGGGATTGGGGATAGGATAAAGCTAGGAGCGATCGAATCACTGACTCTGGTAATACTTGTTGACCAGATTTGATTTCAATTTGTTTAGGCGTTTTCAGCACCCAAATTGGTTGAATTGCTCCCCACCATAATCCACTGGCCAGTCCAGTAACAGCTAATGTCCGCCAAAGAGCCTGGAATATTTTGACCTGCCTTTGACGACGTAATTGCTGACGACGCTGGGCTAAATCGGCGCGAGAAACTGATACTATACCAGCCATGCATACCCCTTGATGATGTTAATTTAACTCATTGAGTACATAGTATAGTCAATCGTCAAGAAGAAGTTTAGGAGTAAATAATTTCTTTCTTTGTTACCCCTAGACCCTTACACCCCTAGACCCCTAGACCCCTAACTCCCCTTGACATCCTCAATTCAAAATGATACAAAACCAGCTTCAGAGAACAAGCAAAATTTGGTAATTCAAATATGTTTAAGGTACATACCGAAAACATAAATCCTGTCCCAATTGTGGTGAAGATTATCAGTTAATAAATTGGTAATTTGCACCATGTTGATTGTGAATAAAAGCTCTCTACTCTTTTGAGCCTCAAGAATAATCTTCAGGCAAAAAAGGGGTAATCAATTGCATCTACATCTCATCTACATGAACAATCCACTTCATTTGCCGCGCTTTTATAAAGCCTGTAATCCTAGCTATGGACTCAATATGAGTGAGGCGCTGGATCGGCAGTATTATATAGATTTTTCTAATGTTCGTGGTTGTAAAATTGTTGAAGAATTACAGCGAACAATTACGCGGATTTCTCCTGATCAACCAACTTGCCAATTATTCACAGGACATATTGGTTGTGGCAAATCTACAGAATTACAACGTCTCAAAGCCGAACTGCAATTAGCAGGATTTCATGTAGTTTATTTTGAGTCCAGTCAAGACCTGGACATGGCAGATATAGATATTAGCGATATTTTGTTGAGTGTAGCTCGTCAAGTAAGTGTGAGTTTAGAAGGAATTGGCATTAAACTTAAACCAAGTTTTTTTGTCAATTTGTTTAAAGAAGTTGGTGATTTTTTACAAACACCTATAGAGTTAGCAGAAGCAGAATTGTCTTTAGGTATTGCCAGAATTACGGCCAGAACTAAAGATAGTACCCAGATGCGGAACCAACTCAGACAATATTTAGAACCTCGCACTAGCAGCATTTTACAGGCAATTAATGAGGAGATTTTAGAAAGGGCAATTAAGGAGTTAAAAAAACGCGGTCAAAAAGGTTTGGTGGTTATTGTTGATAATTTAGATCGGGTGGATATGCGTCAGGTTGTCTCTGGCCGTACCCAACCAGAATATCTATTTATTGATAGAGGTGAGCAGTTAAGAAGATTAAAATGCCATCTGGTTTATACCATTCCTTTAGCATTGATTTTTTCTAATGAATATGAAACCCTCAAAAACCGATTAGGAGGTGGTATTGCTCCTAAGGTTTTACCCATGGTGTTGGTGAGGCAAAGAGATGGGAGTGATTATGAACCAGGTATGTGGTTATTACGGCAGTTACTATTAGCGAGAGCTTTTCCAGAAGTACCTTGGAATGAGCGATTATCTTTAATGACAAAATTATTTGACCATCCCACAACCTTAGATAGATTGTGCCGGGTGAGTGGTGGACATATTCGCAATTTATTGGGTTTACTTTATAGCTGTTTGCAAAGACAAGACCCACCCTTTTCTAGAGATTGTTTAGAGGCAGTAATTAAAGATTATCGCGATGATTTAC
This sequence comes from Richelia sinica FACHB-800, assembly GCF_014698825.1. Taxonomy (GTDB): domain Bacteria; phylum Cyanobacteriota; class Cyanobacteriia; order Cyanobacteriales; family Nostocaceae; genus FACHB-800. The sequence continues at coordinate 57,266 of NZ_JACJTT010000023.1, read as the reverse complement.
TGTTAGCAATTGATGAGTATCAATGGCAATTACTGTTTGAAGTGGTGCAGCAGCAAAGTGTGAATGGAGAAGCTGACTATCAGAGTTTATTACGCAGTATGTATTTATTTGAATATCGTGATAGTCAGGGGAGGTGGTTTGGTATTAGTCCAGCATTAGCGGAGACAGAACAAGTCTTGACTTGGCAGAAACAGAGATATAGTAGTCCTCATTTAAGCTGAAGGTCTGGGAAAGCACAGGGAATATGACCAAACAGGAATTTCCCACGGGAATAGTCAATGATAATTCTTCAGCTTTGCAGAGGTTGATGCGATCGCTTACTCTCTCTCAAGGTCAGTTTACGCTGATTTTGGTCAGGTGTAACTATGGTCATCTGCGTGAACGAGTATTGCAGCAATTACAAAATATTAGTGAACATCTGCATATTCGGTTTGTTTTTCTACCTCATCACACACATTCTCTTCGTCATACTTTAGTTAATGAACTATTTATTCATCATCCAGAATTAGCAATGGAAAAGGCAATTTCTGCGGTGATGGTGTTTGGTTTAGAGTCGGTAATTGCCTTAGAAAATGTTTTGCTGCAACTGAATCAAGCAGGAGATAATTACGCTGCTACTTTTCCCTTGCCTATAGTATTGTGGTTGCCAGACCATACCCTATCTTTGTTGGCTCGTTTAGCACCCGATTTTAAAAGTTGGGCTGTAACGACGATTAAAGTGGAAATGGAGGCAGATGATTTACTCAGTTTAATTCGAGAAGCCACAGAATGTTTATTTAATCAACTTTTAGCTGCTGATGCTTCCAAGTTTTTAGAAACTCATCTTGTTGATGTTGATATTCATTGTCAAAATCGCCGGGAAATAGAAGCGGCTCGTACTGATTTATGGAAATTATATCAAATTAAATTAGATGCTGATTTAGAAGGTAGTTTAGAATTTTTACTTGGATATGATGATTATCTTCATGACCAAGTTGCCTCAGCTATCTCTCATTATCAAATTAGCCTAGCTTTATGGAAACAAGGAAGTACAACAGATAATGCTGGCATACTATTAAAAAAAGCAATTGTTTTATTTCATCTGGGTTTATGTTATCGGCGGCTAGGAGAAATTCATCGCCGGGATAATCATAAATATTGGCAAGATGCTTTATCCTGTTTTCAGCAAGGTTTAATTTGTGTCCAAAATAGTGATCAACAAGAGTTAATTTCTCAGTTTATCTTGCCTGTATGTGAAATGCTTTATCGCTTAAAAGCTTGGCAAGATTTAGAGAAATTAGTTACACAATCTTTAGAGTTAAATCAAGTTACTGATGATGTTGCCATTGCCCAAATGTATGGTTTTTTAGCTGCGGTGGCTGTGGCTAATTATCATTGGCAATTGGCATCTGAATTAGCCCATAAAGTTATTGATATATCAGAAACAGCTACAGGAGTTTCCAGACAACGGAAAAGCTGGTACTTTTTACTACTTGGTAAAACTCAGCGTTATTTGGGTGAGTGGGAAGAAGCTGTTAATCATTTGGAATGGGCCAAGATGCTCTGTGAGCTACATTATGACCCAATTTTATATTTAGAAATTGTAGAGGAATTGCGATCGCTCTACTTCGAGCAATTGGGTGATTACGCAGAAGCTTTTATACTTAAGCAAGAAAAAATCCAAATAGAACATCAATATGGTTTTCGTGCTTTCATCGGTGCAAGTCAATTACAACCCCAACGTCATCAAATCGACCCAAGTTTAGCAGCAGTTCCTCCAGAAATTACTGCTTCTGGTAGACAGCAAGATATTAATCATTTAATTAATAGAATTACCCGTGCAGATTATAAACTGACAGTGATTCACGGGCCTTCAGGAGTAGGTAAAAGCTCCTTACTCAAAGCTGGTTTAATTCCTACCTTACAAGACAAAATTATTGGTGAAAGAATTCCTTTAGCTATTGCTATTTCTATTTACACTGATTGGGTTGTGAATGTTGCTCAAAATCTCCATCAGGTATTAGGAGAAGCAACCTTAGCGCCTGAACAAGCAATTACGCCTAATATATTAATCGAGCAAATTCAGTTAGCCGTAGAACGAAAGTATATTGTCATTTTAATTTTTGACCAATTTGAAGAATTTTTTTTTCATACTCAATGTTCTGAAAGACGATACGAATTTTATCAATTCTTATGTCAATGTTTAAATTTACCTTTTGTAAAAATTATTTTGTCTTTGCGGGAAGATTATTTACATTGCCTGCTGGAATTAGAAAGATTAAGCCAGGATAAATCTCAGTCATCTTATAATTTAAGTGTTATTAATACCAATGTTTTTGACAAAGATATTCGTTATTATCTAGGATATTTTTCTAAACAAGATGCAGTTAGTGTGATTTATCAATTAACCAAAGACACTCATTACGATATCAATCCTGAGTTGATATGGCAATTGGTTAATGATTTAGCTGGAGATACAGAATTAATCCATCCCATTGAATTACAAATAGTTGGCGCTCAATTACAAGCTGAAAATATTACTACGCAAGAAGAATATGAAACCTGTGGCGGCTGGGAAAAATTAGTTGAGCGTTGGTTAGAATCCGTTATTCAAGATTGTGGATCAGAAAATGAACAAATAACTTGGCATTTACTGTTTGCATTAACTGACGAAAAAGGCAGAAGACCAATTAAAACTACAGATCAGTTAATCAAGGAGTTACAGATTCATGAGTCTTTTACATCTTCTGTTTGGGAATTAATTATTAGCATCTTAGTAGAATCAGGCTTAATTTTAAAATGGCAAGAAGAAATAGACTACAGTTATCAATTGGTACATGATTATTTAGTTGAATTAATCCGCCACAAAAATAACTACGGCATTATTGCAGAATTAGCAAAAATTAAATTTGAAAAAGACCAAGCTGAATTTGCTCAACAACTTAGCCAAGAACAGTTAAATTTAGCTTTAACACAACGACTGCAAGAAACGAGAGTTGCAGGTGTGATGATGGCAATGATGGCAGGAATAATAGGGGCGTTGTGGTGGCAAGGTTATGGTCAAAAATATGTGGATTTTTTGACAAATCAACCCAATGAACCGACAGAAATCAACGCCAAAATTAGTGCTGTGGCAACTCAAAGTCAAAATTTATCTGCTGCTCATCAAAATTTTGATGCCTTATTAGCCAGTTTACAGGCTTGGCGACAACTACAACAGGCTGATGGAGTCCAACCAGCAACGAGAATGCAAGTTGTCACAGCTATGCAGCAAGCGGTCTATGGGGTGATAGAAGTTAATCGCATCTCAGGACACAACAAACCAGTATGGGATGTCACCTTTAGTCCTGATGGTCAACTACTGGCTTCCGTGAGTCTAGATAGAACTATTAAACTTTGGAGTGCTCAAGGTTCCTTACAACAAACCCTGACAGGTCATACTGATGCTGTTACTAGTATCTGTTTCAGTCCCGATGGTCAAACTTTAGTTTCTACTGGCTTAGATAAAACTGTACGACTGTGGCGCAAAAATGCCGATACAGGCAAGTTTAACTCTTTACCCCATCAAACTGTCCTGACGGAGACAATAGGGGTGTACAAGGTCAATTTCAGCCCCGATGGCCAGTTATTTGCCACTGGTAGTCAAGATGGAACTATCCAATTGTGGAGTCAAGAGGGTACATTACTGAAAACTCTCACTGGACATCAAGGTGGAGTTAATGACCTGGCCTTTAGTCCCAAAGGTGATGTTCTAGCTTCTGTTAGTGATGACAAGACAGTAAAAATTTGGCATCGGGATGGAACTCTACTCACTACTCTCACCGCACATCAACAGAGGGTAACTTCTGTAGCATTTAGTCCCCAAGGAGACTTTCTGGCTTCTGCTAGTGATGACAAAACTGTGAAGTTATGGGAGTGGAAAGAAAAAGGCGGTGAGAAGATGGTTGAAAAAACTGTTCTGAACCATCAAAGTGCTGTTGCCAGTGTTCGTTTTAGTGGTGATGGTCAAAAATTGGCTACTAGCAGTGATGGGAAGATGAATTTGTGGAATGTGGATGGAACTTTACTGAAAACTTGGCCAGGACATAGCGATCGCATTCATAATATAGCTTTTAGTCCTGACCAACAACTTTTAGCTTCTGCTAGCGATGATCAAAGTGTGAAACTCTGGAGTCTTAACCCTCCCAGCACAACGGTTTTACGAGGACACACAGATCACGTCCTGAGTTTAGCTTGGAGTCCTGATGGTGAAATTTTAGCTTCTGGGAGTAGCGATCGCACCATTAAACTTTGGCAGCAAGACACTCAACTCTCCAAAACATTAACCGGACATACAGATAAAGTTTCCAGTCTCAGTTTTGACCCCAAAGGTAAACTCTTAGCCTCTGGCAGCTACGACAAAACTATCAAACTTTGGCGCAGGGATGGCAGTTTTCTCAAAACCCTAACTGGCCATAGTGGCAGCATTACTAGTATCGTCTTTAGCCCCGATGGAGAATTATTAGCTTCCGCTAGCCAAGATAAAACTATCAAACTTTGGAACCGTCGCGGTCAGCTACTCAAAACTTTAGAAGGACATCAAGGATGGGTAAATAGTCTCAGTTTCAGTCCCGATGGTCAACTTTTAGCCTCTGGGAGTGATGACCAGACTATCAAACTCTGGCAACGGGATGGACAATTATTCAAAAGCTTTTCACCCCATCCCCACTGGGTCATGGCCGTGGGTTTTACTCCCCAAGACCAGCTAATTGCTTCTGCTAGCTGGAATAACACTGTGAAATTATGGCGTAGGGATGGAACTTTAGTCAAAACCTGGTTGCAGGGATATAGCGATAACGTCAATGCTATAACCTTTAGCCCTAATGGTGAACTTCTAGCCACTGCCAGTAGGGACAAAAGTGTGAAAATTTGGAGCCGTGAGGGTAAATTAATTCACACCCTCACCGGTCATCGTCTCCCAGTCTTAAACATTAGCTTTAGCCCTAATGGTCAAACATTGGCATCAGCTAGTGATGACAACACAATCATGTTGTGGAACTTCAATCTTGATGATTTGTTGGTGCGTGGTTGTAGCTGGGTCAATAATTATCTCCAGCATAATCGAAAAGTTGAGGAGAGCGATCGCTTGCTTTGTGAAGGCATCCTTCCCCCATCTCCACCTCACCATCCTAAAGAGTCATCCGGTCGTAAATTATGATGGTTATGACTGGTTAAATCATTCTTCTCACTCTCTTCCGTGAGGAGATTATTTAAAAAAGCTTGTAATTTCATCCGTTCAATATAAGGCCAACCACCCTCAGACTCTATATCCCTCAGTAACGAATAGAGTCTTTGACGATTATCTGGTAGGTTTTCTTGAAAGACTCCATCGCGAATTTCTCGGTGTAAACGCTCCAACTGCCGTAGTAGTGACAAAATAGCTATGATGTCACCTTGACAAGCTTGGGCGGCATCTTGAACAGAACTAGCGATCGCTTGCAGTTTACTAGGCAGATCCGCTGATGGCAAGTTTTGGTCGTTGCTCATGCACTTTTTGCTCCATAAAACTAATACGATACCGGAAAAAATAGACAATTAACCCATCTTTTACCGTCTCTCATCAATCTTTAAAAGCACGCAGGAGAACTTGTGGTGTGCACCCACTGCAAGAGTCCCTTAGTCAAGATGCCATCTCAACTTCCAAATCCAAAATTGTTATTCACCCCAAAAGGCCGTTCCGGAAAAAATTCTCTCTTGTCAACTCCTATTCCCTACCCTCACCCTGTAAAATCCCTAAAACCTTTGCCTCAAACGTGTTTGGGAATTTCATAACGGGGCTTATCGTAGATAATCACCTCTATTCCAGCTAAGAAATGAGTTTTGACTGGGATTTTGCCATTAGAGTGCTTTGATTTTAAGTGAAAAAAAATCGTATGATCTGGCTGATTTCCCTAGTTTAACAACTACGTGTATGTAGTGGCAATACATACATAATACAAAATGAACTGGGTTATGCGGCTTTTACCAAGGGTAAAAGTGCAGCGCGAAGCCCCACCTAACTTCGCGTCACTCACAGTTTGCAATGATGCAGCTAGGAGACCATTCATTTGCTCAAAAGCTACTAAATGCCACCAACAGCCAAACTGCTGGCTTCTCACGTTCTAGTAACTCATCTCCTTTCTGGATGTATTGTGTTGCCTAGTCGAGAATTTAAACTCCAGACTCTAGACAGGAAACTGTTTAAGTTCGTTTAGTAGAGCAATTTGACAACGCTATTAATTTCCGACATTGAGGTTGACCATGAGGTATCGCGCTTTAATTGTTGCTTTCCTGGCTTTATGCTTGGGTTTCATCACCGCTTGTAGTGATGCTCCCGCTTCTAGCAGTAGAGATGTACTCACCTATGAACAAATTCGCGGCACTGGTTTAGCAAACAAGTGTCCTCAATTGGCAGAAACTAGCCGTGGTTCTATTCCTTTGGATAGCAGCAAATCCTATAGCATTAAAGAACTGTGCTTAGAGCCAACCAACTTCTTTGTCAAAGAAGAACCTGCTAACAAACGCCAAGAAGCTGAATTTGTTGCGGGTAAATTATTGACTCGCTATACATCTACAATTGACCAAGTACAAGGCGATCTGAAAATTAATCCAGATAATAGCTTGACCTTTGTAGAAACCGATGGTCTAGACTTCCAAGCTATCACTGTCCAACTTCCTGGTGGTGAGCGAGTACCTTTCCTCTTTACCATCAAAAATTTAGTAGCTCAAACACAACCCAGTTTAAATAGCATCAATACTTCCACCGACTTTGAAGGAAACTTTAAAGTACCTTCATACCGTGGTGCTGCCTTCCTAGACCCCAAAGGTCGTGGTGTTGTGAGTGGTTATGATAATGCTGTTGCACTACCCGCACAGGCTGATGATGAAGATTTATTGCGTGCTAACTTGAAGCGGGCAGAAATTTTGAAGGGTAAGATTTCCTTACAAGTAGCAAAAGTAGATAACACTACAGGTGAAATAGCTGGAACCTTCGAGAGTGAACAGCCATCTGATACTGATTTGGGTGCTGGTGAACCTAAAGAAGTGAAAATTCGTGGTCTTTTCTACGGTCGGGTAGAACCAGGTCGTGCCTAATCTGTCTTCATCAAGACGAATTAAGATTCTGTGAAGCTGAAGTATCATTTCCATAGTTAACCCAACTGTCCTTTTCCATAGGGACAGTTTTTTTATGGGGATAACAACTATGGATCAGGTGTGAACTTTTTCTCCTCACACCAAAATGGTGACAGGCTTCACAGTGAGTTTCGACAACGCTCAACTACCGCGTCAGCCGAACGGTGACAGTGCTAAAAGCCTTTGGGTATCTCAGTTTTAGCTGTAGTTAATGTCCTAACTGCCTTGTCTACGGCTATAAAACTCTTAACCCTAAGTCTTTAAATGGAATTGGGTGTTATTACTGTTTATTTTTTTTTACCTTCTTTATAAAAACTACTTCCAACGCAATATAAGTAAATATCATAAGTAATTATGTTAAATTAGGTACAATTGCGGTTTTCTCCTTGGTGGCTAATTGTATATTTTGATTCTAAAGTAGCAGTTCACCCAGCTACAAAACATCCCCAGACTCAATAAATAATCAGGAACTATAAATCGCTGATCTCAATTGCTCTAGATTGTCAACTGACCTGTGGATAGAGCCGCAACAGTGCTAGTGAAGACAAGAAGGTCTTTCTAGAAGCGATCGCCCGCTAGGTAAAAGCGACAAAAACAATCACATAGCTCTTGAATCGCGATTTAAAGCATCAACTACTTGCTGGAATATCAAGGTGCTATGCCTACTACCGCCACCACTGAACTAAAACAAGAAATTTACGACTTACTGCGGGAATATCAAAAAACTCGCTCCGAAGTAGTCCGTAATCAATTGGTAAACATCAACTTTGGATTAGTCAGAAAAGAAGCTTATTACTGGATTAATCAATGCCATGAAAGCTATGAAGATTTAGTCCAAGTCGGCTGTCTAGGCTTAATCAGAGCGATCGAAAGATTTGAACTCTCCAAAGGACATGCTTTTAGTTCTTACGCCATTCCTTATATTCGTGGTGAAATTCAACACTACCTCCGCGATAAAGGTGTGACTGTACGCATTCCCCGACGGTGGTTAGCACTACAACAGCAAGCGATCGGAGTTTCCCGTTCTTGGCGAGAAAAATATAACCGCCAACCCAGTGATGCCGAATTAGCAAGCGCCCTAGATATATCCCTGAGTGAGTGGCAGGAAATTAAATTAGCTTGGATTAACCGCGCCCCCTTAAGTTTAGATGTTCCTATTCAAGATGGAGAAGAAGGGGCAACTTGTTTAGGTGAATTAGTCCCAGACCCCCACTATCGCAGTTTCCAACTAGCTCAAGAAGACCAAATTCGTTTGCAACAAGCACTAGTGCAACTAGAACAGCGCACCCGTGAAGTCTTAGAGTGTGTATTTTTGTATGATTTAACACAAAAACAAGTTGCAGAACATTTAGGCATCAGTGTAGTCACCGTTTCTCGACGAGTGAAGAAAGGGTTGGACTTATTGAAAAAACTGATGGGTACACCAGAAGATTGATCACCTCAAAAGATGGCAACTCAGTCTCTTGGACTAGCAGTGTTAAAAATAACTCTGGAAATGGCAAAATGTAGGTTATAACGGAAACAGACTACACCTGTAATGAAAATTTCAGGTAAGTCGATGTCCATCAGTAAATTTCCTATAGCTTTTGAGTACAGCTAATGGGTAGAACATTACAAATTACAGCCACTGGAATTGTAGCTCTAGCTATCGCTGGATGCACAATAGGAGACACAGAACAAGCCTCTAACACAGCTAGTTCTACACCTAGTCCTACACCAACTCCCCAAACAACAGCTAAGTCCCAAGCTGCCAATCCTCCATCCTTTAGTAACCCTGTAGTAGCAGGTCAACAAACTACCGCACCTGCTGTTCCAGTAGTGGCAAGTTTGATCACGCCTACTAATGCTGGCCCCTATGTAAAAACCATCAAACAGGGCAGAAATGATCCCTTTGCCCAAATTGTTACTCCCGCAGATTCACCTTCTTTCACTCCTACAAATAACAAAGTAGTACCAAAACTGCCTCCTTTACCAGTGGCCATTCCTGCCAAAGTTCCTCAGAAAACAACAAAACTAGCAAAAGCACCTACAACTCTAGTCAAGCCTAAACCCAAGCCCACACAAATCTCTGTCCGTCCCAAAAATCTACCCCAAGTAGTTCCTAATACAACCTTAGCCCCTGTATTGCCCCCACCAGCACAACCAGATGGAGCGAGAGCCGTATTTGTTAGTGGTGTAGTATTAATAGGTAAAGAACCCCAGGCAATCATTAAAGTACCAGATGAACCAACAAGCCGTTACGTCCAAGCCGGACAAAGATTGGTCAATGGTGTTTTAATTAAACGCATTCAAATGAACACAGGTTCAGAGCCAGTGGTAATCTTAGAGCAATATGGAATTGAAGTTGCTAGAACTGTAGGAGAACCACCTGCTATTAAGGATGACAAATCTAAGCCATCAACCACAGCTGCCGCTAATAACGATATTTCCATGGTTACACCACTCTAAGATGTGTTTGGAGTTGTAGAGAATGGAAATTCAAGAAAAAATTGAATTTGTCGGTTTACCTTTGGCTGTATATCGGGAAATAGCTGCTCACTTGCGTCAAGTAGAAGGGGTAAAAGTGGATTTAATCCCCCAAACCTCCACACACTTTGATTACTATCAAAGCCAAGTTAGTGGTTTAACCATTACTTGGCCACCAGAAACTGATTTAACAACTAGACAATACACCAAGGAAATTTTGGCTTATTATCGTAACCGCTATGGTGGTTGATGAATAATCAAGCTATATTTCTGCATTTAATTCAACATGGGAAATAGGTTTTTAAATTTCCCCAGTTTTAGTTTTTTATAGGTGGGATATATTCCACCGTCTTCACTCTCAATCTATACAGGGAATACAAGAGGCTTAAAAGCTTGATATTAGATAGCTAGCGAGGGGTTTAAAGACCCCTCTTCGCATGGAACTGAATTTATAGCCATAGACAAGACGGTGAGGACATTAACTAAAACTGAAACACCCAAAGACTTTTAGCACTGCCACCCCCTATATATTCATGAATCTACGCTACTGAGTTCCAGTTCACAAGCTTGAGAAACCAAATCTGCTGGCAGTTTTTCAAAACTTACTAATGGTAAATACTCAGGATGAAGAGTTAATTCTTTTGCCAACAAGAAACCTGCTATAGTCCAGGTTTGATACTTCCGAGCTTGTTTACCAATCAGTCTACCCTGTTTACCATCATAATATTCTGGCCACTCATCATCAGATACTTTTGGTAAAGCAATGCCTATAGCTTTTTCTACTAAATATTTTTTCTTGGTTTTAATCGCTGCTGCTGCTAACATCCACATCAACACTGGCCAACTACCAGCATTGTGATATGACCAAGGAATATTTTTCGGATCACAACCTGTGACTAATCGATACTCTTCACCTTCTAGGGCAGGATAGCAGATTTTCATTGGCATATCTGCTACTAAATCATCCCATCTTTCCTGAATTAAAACCATGATTTTCTCAGACTGTTCTTCTGTAGATAACCCAGAAATGACAGCCATTAAATTACCCAAAGTAAAGAAACGAGTATCCATCTGTGATGGCCCTACATTTCCTACTAAATAACCACCTGTTCGGGGTAGCCATTTATCTAATTTGTAATAAGGTAAGGAATCAGCATAAATATTAAATAAATTGACAGCAGTTTTACCGTATTCTTCACCTTTAAAACGATAAATTGCATTCAGACGATTAATATCTATCCAATAATGCTGACGAATATGTCCACATAATAGGGGCAATCTATTATCAATAGCATTGACTATATCTTGATTGCCTTTACACACGAGTAACTCTCTTGCTGCACGTAAAGCCGCAAAAAATAGGACTTGAATTTCTAAGGGATGACCATAAATTCCCATGCGTCTATCAATCATACATGCCCCATCAGGAACAAGTAACGTTGGATACATATCAAAGCGATTTGCTAAACAAATATCCATGATTAACCTAATTCCTGTTTGGAATTCAGGTTGATAGGCTAGGGAGAAATCTTTAGTAGCAATTACATAAGCTCGTAGTAAAATTAGCCACCAAAGACAAGAATCCACTGGCGTAACTCTAGCGATCGCATGTTCACCAAAATCAGCCTCTAAATATTCTTCACCATCAACAATTACTACTTTAAAACTGGCAGGAATTAAACCTCGTCCAGGTTTGTAAGCATCTAATGCCCTTTCTTTTGGTTGTAATTTTAATGTTTCTTCTAAAAAATTTTTGACTATATCAAATCTACCTTTAATTAAAAACAGCAAAGCTGAAGAAACAAAATCTCTAATAAAGCATTGATCATAATTAAGCGCTTCCACAGAAGCATCATAAGCAGCCACAGTCCCAACAGGACGACCACGGTAATAAAGAATAGAATTTTCCAATGCCTGCCAAGCTGCCGTTTCTATATTTTTATTTGTGTCTAATTCATTTAATTCCATCGCCATAATAACTCCTGAAAATAATGGTGTATTGGCGGTAGATGCGCCTTTATTTATGATGTTGCCCATCATAACAAAGATTATTTTTCTCTCTTAAATATCAATTAATTGTTTATCAATGATTTTGTATCGATAAACGTGAATTTTGCATAATTATGAACCAGATTGTCATGATCAATCTGATTTTGCTGTTGAAAGCGACTTTGTTCCATAAATTGAGATGGGAACTGGCATAATATTGACAACAATATATTTCTTTCACCCTGTCAGGTAGTAGTTTAAACTACCTAAAAATTAATCTACCGTAATTGAATTTAGTGATGAAAATTACTAATTAATTTATTCCCCTATCAGTTTACAATTTATAATGTTTTTTCTAAATATGCAACACTAACAGCCAATTAGTGACTAATGTCAATATACCCACAGATAGATATTACGTGATTCTTCCTACTGAATAAAGGCTAATCAAAATCGATAATGATCTAGACCTGTTACCTCTTGTCTGTGTTTCTCACACATCTCCTAACTTCAGCATATCAAGAAGACTTAAATTGTTCCTGAAACACCTGATAAGCATGATTAACTGCTTGAATCACAGCTTTGGCATTAGCTGAATTATTAATATCTGGGTGATATAATCTTGCTAATCGGCGATAAGCCTGTTTCACATCCTCAAAAGTCGCGTTTGGTTCCACTCCTAAAATTTCCCACCATTCCCCAGTTAAAGGTAAACCATCCTGTTGTAATGCTCTCCAAATCTTAATGGTTCCGCTTACACCGCTACAAATCAAAACTTTACCATCGGGACTAAAAGCTAGAGGACTGAAACCTGTTAAAGTTTCCATCACCTCACCTCTATATAAATTCCAAACTTTAATCACACCGTCTTGACTAGCACTAGCCAGCATCTCACCGTTTGGGTGAATAGCTACAGACAAAACCGCAGCTGAATGTCCAATTAGAGTCTGGTCTAATTTACCTGTCGTCAAATTCCACACTTTAATGTTGGTATCTGCGCTGCCACTAATCAAAGTTTGACCATTGGAGGTAATGGCTAAAGCGTGAACAGTGTCAGTATGTTCCGTAAAAATCCACTGCTGTTTACCCGTTGGTAAATTCCAAACTCTTACAGTTTTATCTTGACCCGCACTAGCTAGAACTCGACCATCAGGGCTAATAACCACAGCTAAAACGGCTTCACTATGTCCAGTGAGATTTTGTTTCACTTGACCAGTTTGGCTTTTCCATAGCCTAATGGTGTGGTCTGTGCTGGCACTAGCAATAATTTTGCCATCATCACTATATGCTAATCCATTCACAAAACTGTTGTGGCTATAGGGAGAATTTAAATAAAAAAACGTCCGGTGAAATTGTTTCGACTCTAATTGCCAACTACTAATAGTTCGGTCTACACTACCACTAATTATTTGCTTACCATCAGGACTAATCGCCACAGCTAACACTGCGGCCGCTTGACCAGAGAAGGTATATAGCCATTTTCCATTGGTGATATCCCATAAACGTACTTCTCTATCATCACTACCGCTAATAAATGTTTTACCATTGGGATGAATAGCCAGGGCATTCACTTGACCCCTGTGGGCCTTAATAGTTTTAATACATTGCCATCTGCGAGAAATTTGATTAGTCAAAGATAGGGTTTCTGTTTGAATGGAAGGGGAAGATTTAACTTTGACAGGGTTTGTTAAAACCTGGGCAACAGCATCAATATTTAGTTTAGCCTTCAGATTCTCTAACTCCTCCTCAACTGCCAAAGCCACAAATTTTTGCTCAATATCTTCATCCAATAATTCCATTAATGCCGCACTGTAGTATTCCCTATCTAAAACCTTTGCTTCCATACGTTCAAACACCTGCATGGGAGTTTCCATAAACTGTGATTCATCTAGCAGCTTAGAAATACCATAAGCAGCAAGTCCCACCATCGCACCTATTCCCGCCATTGGTACTGTCCCAATACCAAACGCTAAACCAACTTTTGGTGCTACAAACCCGATACTACCAACAAAACTAGCACATCCAACACCACCAAAAGCACCTACTGCGATCGCAACAACAGATGCTGCATCTCCCTCTGTTATACCTTTCACAGCACCGTATACAGCCGCACCAGCTAGACTACCCGCAGCCATGAAAGTAGTTGTGCCTATTCCCACCGCACCAAAGCTTCCCGCTAGTCCAATGCCCCCAACAGCCGAAGAGATACCAGCACCAGTGAGGGTTCCAGTAGTAATGAATGCTGCACCTGTTGAGGAATTGGAATTCATGGTTGATTCGTATTATCTATTCACTCAACTATCACTCAGAAATAGTCCCAGTGCCAAGGAAGAAGAACAAATGAGTTTTTAATCAGTTCCACCCCAAGTCCACACAGGATTACCTTTTTTTATCCCTTGTTTCACAACAATCAAGGGATATTGATTAGGATCAGAACCACCTGCTAAATCCAGCAGAAAGTAAACTTTGCCTTGCCAAAAATGCAATCGCAAATAGTTGGTATTCCCAGTGTATTCTTGACCATCTACTTTGGAAATACCAGCAGATGCCAAACACTTACTATACTTAGGCTTTAATGTTCCTACCCATGTAGTGCTAAAACTATTGCGATTACTAATAGTAATATTATTGGCAAATTCACTTAAATTTACCGAACCATCACTAGCAAATCCACCCTCTTGATAAGGACGAGGAACTTCAGTTACTATCACTTTATCTGGACAGTTTTGTTTGCGCTCATTTTGACTATAAACTTTCAGTTCAATTGTATTTTTTGTCTTTTGTGCTTGAACATTTAAACAAGAAAATAGGGACAATAAAAGTATACTTGTCCCCATAATTAAAGATTTGGATGCAATATTATTCATAGTCTTGGTATCTCATCAATTAGTCATTATTGCTATTTACCTTCAGAATTGCACTGCTTTTGCAGTCCCTGTCAGAGTTATAACTTTATAACTCTGTGTTTGTCCTTTTCTTTAAGGACTGTCATATCTGCAAGAAAGTTTCCTAAATTTGGAATAGACACCTATGACAAAAAATTAAGTTTTATGTTGAAGAAGCATAAACAGAGATAAGAAAATTTTTAAAAATGTTGAGTGAGTAGCGTAAGTATATATGAAACTTGGGGAAAGAATAGAATTCAGCTTTTGGGAAGAAGGATGTTTAATTTGGGTGGGATTTTAGAAAACCTGATAAATGTCTGTTAGCTATTGTGGGGATGAAGTAAATATTATTTTGTCTCACGCAATCGCTGGTAGGCGATCTCGTAATAGTAGACGCAAAGGAAGAAAGAGATTTATTCAGGATGTAGTTGATAGCTATTTCACAATTCTCTATTTAGGAAAATAGCGATATATTTCTTTACGGTGTAAAACTCTTTCAAAAATTAATGTTTCACCATCAAAAATAACACCAAGACGATAATCACCTATGCGAATTCGATAAGCGTTATCATATCCTTGAAGCTTTTTGAGATTGGTTATTTCTTCAAGAGTTGATATTTCAATTACTTCTTCAAAAGCAAATCTCTTAATAGACTCATAGTAAGGTGTACTTTTGAGTGGTTTCAAGTCTTTAATAAAACTGGGTAGATATTAGGTATTCACTCTTGTTCTAATTCTGCTAATGCTTCATTAAAATTTAATGGGGTTTCATTTTCTACTTCTTTCATTGCTAGAATAAGTCCTTCATCTTCCAGTGCTTCTAGCAACCGTAGGTATTCTTGAAAATCCATAACTACTTTTCTGATATTACCGTCAATATCAGTAATCAATTCTTGAGCAAAGGGATATTTATCTGCTTGCATTTAGTATGTTTTTTATATTATTAATATCCTAGTGTTCCCAGTATAGCACGCCTAAATATTCCAAAGATTATATTTGATTTTCATCTACTTCTAAACATAGTTCTATTGCTTCTCGAATAGGTTCCATGAGTTCATCTAAAAATTTCGCTTGGGTGTGACAACCAGGAATACTAGGTACAGATGCGACAAAGTAACCATCAGCATCTCGTTCAATTATTACATTAAATTCTCTACTAATTTGGATATGGAGACTTTGTTGATATAGTTTATTTTATAGTATTATTTTTAGTGAGCGATACCTTCGGTAAGCTACGCTAACGCACTCTCTCCGATTAATTAGTTTAGTTCCCTAAACCTAGATATTGCTTGATGTATTGTTTAATAAGCGTATGTTAAACTACATTTATTTTTGCCTCACGCAGAGACGCAGAGGCGCGGAGAGGAATCGAGCATGTACTATAAATAGTATTCCATACTGATGGGCTATCTTTGTCTAGTTGCTATTCCATTTCTCTATAGTTGGTCTATATAACCAATTATCAATTTTTTCTTTACTAACAAAACCTTTTAAAGAAGGATCTGGCCAAATGTGTAGTTTATCCACGCATCCTACCTGTTGAGCAGCTATTTCAATATCATTCCATTGTTGAATAAAGGTATCTGCCCAAGATTGCCTACTCATAATTGATTTTGCAAACTCTAATCCTGCGGATAACATTCTTTTACCATTTGTTCCTCTAGCATTAATGGGTTCCCAAAAGATTACTTCTGGGTTAATTTTCATAAATTGTTCTAAATTAAACTTAAAATTTTCTAAAGTCATCATAGGAGGAGTTGGAGCCATAGCTACATATAAACGACATTTGGCTTCATACCCTTTTTGCAATGCTTTGTATCTATCAGATGATAAAGGCGCTTGTGGTTCAATTCTTTTTAGTAATTCATCATCTATACAAGGAATACTCATCCCTAGAGATATGTTTGGATGAGTCAAAATGTCCAAATCATTTTGCCATAACAGTCCACGAGTTAAAATTCTTACTTTTTTCTTATGTTCAATTAGAACTTCTAATGTTTTACGAGTAATTTCTGCTGTTTTTTTATTTTGGTATGGATCTGTTCCAGAGCAAAGCAAAATTACTCCTTTACCAGAAGGTGTTTCTTCCCACTTTCTTTTTCTTTTTAATATTTGATCTAATTTTCCAGGAACTTCTTCCCTCATGAATAAATACTTACCCCAGTCTAGCTGAGGATTTTCCACACCTTTTTGATGTAATTTTTTTTGTTGAGTTCTAATACTTGGTGTTGAAGGAACGTAGCAAAATGTACATCCATGCAAACAACCGGAAGCAATATTAATCACATAGTCACATAAGCCTTTCTTGTTTAATGCACTCTTTTGCAGAGGATTTATTATTTTTTCAGTTCCAGTAATCATAATTGAATTATAATATTTTGATCTTTGTGTATAAAATAATTTATGATATGTAATTAAGTAAATTAAATAAGGTACGTTGTGATGGTCTTCTAATTATATCTTCATTTTGTAAATTTGTACTATCTGTTTTTTTACCCTTCCTAATTACTTCTATTTCTTTAGCATCTCTTAATAAATTGAGATATTCAAAATATTGTTGTCTAGTTGCTGGATTGAGTTCCATTGTTTTATTACATAATTCTTTAAAGGTAATTCCATCTGGAGAATTTTGTATAATTTTATCTAAATCCTTGCTTAATCTAGTTATACAAGATTGTTGACTATCTTGGTTAATATCCAATTTTAACTCTAATTGATTATCTTCATAAAACAAAGCGGCTTTAAACCCAAATCCATAAATATCATAGTGATATTGATAGTTTAAATTATTAAACTTCCAACTTCCATCTTTCATTACCTCTAAGGCTCTTAAATGACTACAAATATGAAATAAGTAATATAATACTCTATCATTATTATTAGGCATCATAGCAAATGTAATGATTTTGCTTGCATTACCTTTATCCCTTAATAATTTCATAAAATCATTTCTAAATTCTGCTTGTTCTCCAAAAGTATCTAGCATTTGAAAATGATCAAGATTAAAATAACCATCTGTTTCTAATACTTTTGTAAAAGTTTCTCTTGCTTGCCATTTTGGATCATAAAAAAATCTTTTGATAAAATCAACCATAAAGGTATAAATTATTTCTGATTTTTTTAGACTATTGATTTTTCTAAAACTCTCCATCGAAACATCAGACCAACCATAGGGATCAAGAATAAACAAAGAATGCCCCTTCCTGTTTTCAGATTGCAAAACACAATAGTTTACTTTATTTTCAAATTCATCATTAATAAATTCACACTCTATTATCAAATCACCAAATTCTGTCTTAAAAATATGCTGTTTTTCGTCTGATAAATTGTCCAATTCTCCCTGAGACATAGCAATATTTTTTAAACATGTTAAATGGTCTTTTTTCTTATCTATAAATATAAACTTAACATTTAAAGGATAAGTTCTTTTTGATTTGAAATAACCTTCTTGAACAGCTTTAATCAAACGAATAGGAGAACCAAACCAGATATTATCTGAGTCTTTATCATTGTAAATACCTCCACCACAAAAACCATCAATAATAGTGAAATTTGTAACTCCACGTTGCCCACTACCGTACAGCGTATAAATTAAATCAGTTACATATTGTTCGGTAAGTAGATGTTTTGTTTTTGTATGCTGTTCTACAAAAGGAATTTCTTTACCATCAGCAGACCATTTAGTATCAGAATTACCCACAATAGATGTGCCTTTTTTACAATTAGTTTGTGAACTTTAAGACATAATTATACAAGTTATATTATTTGGCGTGTATAAAAAATAATGCTGTTGGTCTTGATTTACATATTTGTACTTTGATACAAAAACTCTTGTCCAACTTAAAACACCCACTTCAGAACCCCTAACGGTATCGTAATAAAAGCGATATTGGACAAAAATAAACAAAATATATGACCTCCATAGATTCCAGCAAACACAAGAAAGCCAAAGCCCTCAAACCTGGAAGCCGTCGTCCCGCTAAAGAACTTTGTAGCGAATGCGGACTATGTGACACCTACTATATCCACTACGTTAAAGAAGCTTGCGCCTTCATCACCCAACAAATAGACACCCTAGAAACTCAAACTCATACACGTTCCCGCAACCTAGAAGACGAAAACGAACTATACTTTGGTGTGCATCAAGAAATGATGGCTGCACGGAAACTACAGCCTATCGAAGGCGCACAATGGACAGGTATAGTTAGCACCATAGCCATAGAAATGCTCAACCGTGGCTTAGTGGAAGGCGTAGTCTGTGTCCAAAATACCAAGGAAGACCGCTTTCAACCCATGCCCATCATCGCCCGTACCCCAGAAGAAATACTAGCTGCTAAAGTAAATAAACCTACCCTATCTCCCAACTTATCAGTATTAGAACAAATCGAACAATCAGGGATGAAGCGGTTATTAGTCATCGGTGTAGGTTGCCAAATCCAAGCACTAAGGGCTGTAGAAAAAAAACTCGGCTTAGAAAAACTCTACGTACTTGGCACACCATGCGTAGATAACGTTACCCGTGCTGGACTGCAAAAATTCTTAGAAACTACCAGCCGTTCCCCGGAAACAGTTGTCAGCTATGAATTTATGCAAGACTTCCGGGTACACTTCAAACACGAAGATGGTTCCGAAGAAAAAGTACCTTTCTTCGGCTTGAAAACCAACGTTCTCAAAGATATCTTTGCTCCATCCTGTATGAGTTGCTTTGATTATGTCAACTCCTTAGCTGATTTAGTTGTTGGGTATATGGGCGCACCCTACCCCTGGCAATGGATAGTAGTCAGAAATGATACCGGAAAAGAAATGTTGGAATTGGTGAAAGACCAAATCGAAACCCAGCCTGTGATGTCTCAAGGAAACCGTAAACCTGCTGTACAACAAGGGATAAAAGCATACGACGATGCGGTGACATTACCAATGTGGGTAGCGCAATTAATGGGAGTGGTGATTGATAAAATCGGGCCGAAGGGTTTGGAATATGGGCGATTTTCTATAGATTCACATTTTGCCAGGAATTATCTGTATGTGAAGCGGAATCATCCTGAGAAGTTGGAAGCGCACGTACCGGAGTTTGCAAAGCGGATCGTGGGGCAGTATAAGTTACCGGAATGATAGCTCACGCAGAGGCGCAGAGGCGCGGAGAGTTTTTAGAGTTTGTTAACGATGCGTGTGATGCCGTCTTTGATGAGTGGGACGTTAAAGTTGATTAGTAGTCCGATTTTCTTATCGGCAAGGCGTAGATAGGTTAATAGTTGCTTTTGATGTACAGGATGGACAGTTTCCACTGATTTTAGTTCGACAATCACTTTGTCTTCAACTATCAAATCAGCACGGAAACCCTCCTCCAAAACCACACCCTCATAAATGATGGGAATGATGACCTGTCTTTTCACCTCCAATTTTCGCCTTCTTAACTCAACATCCATCACCGTTTCGTATACCGACTCCAACAAACCAGGCCCCAAAGTAGTGTGAACCTTGTAAGCCACATCAACGATAACTCCCGAAATCTCATTCTCAATCATTCTCTCTGCGCCTCTGCGCCTCTGCGTGATAAAAATCTTACCTCATGTCTCCCCTACAGCCTCAATAGCAGCTTGCAAAGCAATAGATACATGAGTCCAATGTGTACCCCCCTGACAATACACAATATAAGGCTCACGTAATGGCCCGTCCGCTGATAACTCCAAGGTACTCCCCTCAATAAACGTCCCCCCAGCCATCACTACCTGGCTTTCATATCCCGGCATTTCATCGGGAACGGGGTCTAAATAAGAACCAATAGGCGAATACTGTTGTATCGCTTTACAGAAGGCAATCAACTTTTTGGCAGAACCCAATTTAATCGCTTGAATCACATCCCCTCGTGGCGCTAGGGGTGCAGGGTTGACAGGATATCCCAGTTTGTCAAATACATAACCTGTTAAGTAAGTGCCCTTGACTGCTTCACCGACCATTTGTGGTGCTAAAAATAAGCCTTGAAATAACAGACGATTTTGGTCAAAGGTGGCACCCCCCGCACTACCAATCCCTGGTGCAGTGAGGCGACAGGCTGCTGCTTCTACTAAATCTGCTCGTCCGGCTACGTAGCCTCCTGCCGTGACTAATGTACCACCAGGATTTTTAATTAATGACCCGGCCATTAAGTCAACCCCTACATGGGTGGGTTCTTGGGTTTCAATAAACTCACCGTAGCAATTATCGACAAAACAGACTGTGTTGGGATTTTGCTGTTTGACTAAGTGGACTATTTTTTCAATTTCGGCAATGGATAGGCTAGAGCGCCAAGAATAGCCACAGGAACGCTGGATTAAAACTAAGCGAGTATTTTCATTAATAGCGGTGCTTAAACCTTGCCAATCGACTTTTCCTGCGGCAGTTAGTTCTAATTGCCGGTATTTTATGCCAAAATCAATTAGGGAACCTTGGCCTTGTCCTCGCAAGCCAATTACCTCTTCCAACGTATCGTAGGGAGAACCGACTACTGCTAACATTTCATCTCCAGGACGAAGCACTCCATACAGCGCACAGGCGATCGCGTGAGTTCCCGAAACAAACTGCACTCGCACCACCGCAGCTTCGGCACCCATTACCTCTGCAAATACTTTATCTAAAGTTTCTCGACCTAAATCATCGTGCCCATAACCGCTTACACCTGCAAAATGGTGTGCACCTACTCGATGATGACGAAAGGCATCTAGCACTCGTTGAAGATTATGCTTGACCTGAGCGTCAATACCAGAAAAAATCTCTAATAGTGCCTGTTCTGCTTGCCGCAGCTGTTCCAAGCTGTTCATTATTTCCTCAATAAATTAAAACATTACTAAAAATGCGGATTCACGGATCACGCAGATTAGGCTGAACCATTCCTATTCAGGTTACTGCATGACAATTGCTACCTCAACTAAACCTCAAATTAACTGGGTAAATACCCTGTTTTTCATTGGACTGCACATCGGAGCTTTATTTGCCTTTCTACCTAGTAACTTTAGCTGGACAGCAGTTGGTGTCGGATTATTCCTATACTGGGTCAGTGGTGGTTTAGGTATTACCTTAGGCTTTCACCGTCTTGTCACCCATCGCAGTTTTCAAACTCCTAAATGGTTGGAGTATTTCCTGGTGCTATGTGGTACACTCGCCTGTCAAGGCGGCCCGATCGAGTGGGTAGGTACACATCGCATCCATCATTTACATTCTGATACTGAAAACGACCCCCATGATTCTAATAAAGGTTTTTGGTGGAGTCACATTGGTTGGCTGATTTATCAGTCTCCCGCTCACTCTCAAATTCCCCGGTTTACAAAAGATATTGCAGAAGACCCAGTTTATCAGTTTTTACAAAAATATTTCATATTTATCCAAATAGCTTTGGGTATAATTTTGTTACTTTTGGGTGGCTGGTCATTTGTGGTGTGGGGTATTTTTGCCCGCATCGTTTGGGTTTATCACTGCACTTGGTTAGTGAACAGTGCTACCCATAAATTCGGCTACCGCACTCATGACTCTGGTGATAAATCCACTAATTGTTGGTGGGTTGCTCTCCTAGTTTTTGGTGAAGGTTGGCATAACAATCACCATGCTTTTCAATATTCAGCCCGTCATGGCTTAGAATGGTGGGAGATTGATATCACTTGGATGACAATTCAATTACTACAACTGTTAGGTCTAGCCACAAATGTCAAACTAGCAGAAAGAAAATCCTAATTTCATCCTCGATAGTTGCATAGCCAATAGTCTAACAGTCAATTTATTATCCTTGGCTTTGGACTATTGACTGTTTATATGCAATATATTTTCAAATTTTCCCCTACCTCAAAATATCTTTCCACTAAATCTGAAAATAGCTGGCAATAGGGATTTGTAAATGCAATTTAGTCGCTTATGTTGCTATAATGCCAAAGATTGATTTTACAAAACTTTACGGCAGGCTGCTATTTTTAGTGACTTGGTAGTACAGTTTGTTGTTTTTTCAGGTATTCATGACTACATCAGCAATTAAAAGCCAGAAAACTCTGGTCTCCACAGACCTTGGTAAAGACCAAATCAAACTAAAACATATTATCAAAAGTCTGCCCAAGGAATGTTTTCAGAAAAATAGCCGCAAAGCTTGGACAACTATCATACTTAGTTTGTCAATGGCTGCGTTAGGCTATTATTTTTTGGCCATTTCTCCTTGGTTTCTTTTACCTATAGCTTGGATTTTTACAGGAACTGCATTAACAGGCTTTTTTGTTATTGGACATGATTGTGGTCATCGCTCATTTGCTAACCGTCGTTGGGTAAATGATTTAGTAGGGCATATATTTATGATGCCCTTAATTTATCCCTTTCATAGTTGGCGAATTGGACATAACCATCACCATAAACATACCAACAAACTGGAAGAAGATAATGCTTGGCATCCCATCAGACCAGAGGTGTTTGCAAGTTGGGGTAAAAATAGACAATCTGCGTTTGAATTCTTTATGCGGAAACGTCTATGGTGGATAGGTTCCATTGGTCATTGGGCTGTAGTACATTTTGATGCACGCAAATTTAAACCCAAAGACCAAGCAAGTGTGAAACTTTCTGTTGCTGTAGTGCTGATTTTTGCAGCAGTAGTTTTTCCAACTTTGATTATTACAACTGGAGTTTGGGGATTTATTAAATACTGGTTTATCCCCTGGATGGTTTATCATTTCTGGATGAGTACATTCACAATTGTTCACCATACTGCTGCTGATGTTCCCTTTTCTCCTGCTGACAAGTGGAATGCAGCTTTAGCACAGCTATCAGGAACAATTCATTGTGATTATCCTCGTTGGATAGAAATTCTTTGTCACGATATTAATGTTCATGTCCCTCATCATATTTCCACAGCTATTCCTTCCTATAATTTGCGGCTAGCTTACGACAGCATTAAGCAAAATTGGCAACCTTATCTCCATGATGAGTGTCAGTTTTCTTGGCAATTAATGAAGGACATTACTGATAACTGCCAACTCTATTACACAGGTGTTGGTTATAAGACTTTTGATGAATATTATGCAGGTAAATAGGAAAGTCAGATTCATTTAGTCATTCTTTCCTAAAATATTGGCATTTAATTTCATATACTTGTGATGAAAAAGTGCCAATATCACCTGTGTTTAAACAATTCAATTATCAATAAAAGTTTCTAAATCTTTTCATCCCTGTGGGGATATTGATTACCTCAAAATTCAGTTACGATTACATTTCATCACAAATCCAGTGCAATTAGACTCAGTTCAGTTAAACCAGAACAACAGCGTTGAATCATCTCTGGGGCAGGATAAACTGCCTTTTACTCTTCAGGATTTAAAAGCTGCTATTCCTGCTGAATGTTTTCAGCCCAGTGTGATCAAATCACTGTATTACTTTTTTCGGGACATTTTCATTATTGGTTTGCTATATGCAGTTGCCCATTATTTAGACTCTTGGTACTTCTGGCCAATTTTCTGGGTACTGCAAGGAACCATGTTTTGGGCTTTATTTGTAGTTGGTCATGACTGTGGGCACCAATCTTTTTCTAAGCATAAATGGCTGAATGATTTAGTCGGTCATCTTTCCCACATTCCTATTCTCGTTCCCTATCACGGTTGGAGAATTAGCCACAGAACTCACCACAAAAATACAGGTAGCTTGGAAAATGATGAAAGCTGGTATCCTTTAAGTGAATCTAAATATCAAGAATTACCTTTTTTACAAAAAGTAGTTCGATATTATCTCTTCCTGCCACTAGCTTATCCTATCTATTTGTTTCAACGCACTCCTGGTAAAAGTGGTTCACATTTTGACCCCAGAAGTCCCCTGTTTAAGCCTTCAGAAAAATGGGATATCATCACTAGCACTACCCTTTGGATTGGTTTTGTAGGTTTGCTAGGTTTTCTCACCTATCAATGGGGTTGGATGTGGTTACTGAAATACTATGCTGCTCCCTACATCGTATTTGTGATTTGGTTAGATTTGGTGACTTTTTTACACCATACAGAGCAAGATTTACCTTGGTATCGTGGTGATAATTGGACTTTCCTCAAAGGTGCAATTTCCACTATTGATCGTGATTATGGCATAGTTAACCACATCCATCACGATATTGGTACTCACGTTGCTCATCACATCTTTTTGAATATTCCTCACTACAATTTGTTGAAAGCAACGGAAGCCATTAAACCTATTTTGGGTGATTACTATCATCGGTCTGAAGAACCAATTTGGAAGTCTTTATGGCGTTCTGCTATCAGTTGCCATTTTGTTCCAGATACAGGGGATAAGGTTTACTACACTTCTTACCATCAAAATGTGAAGTAATTGCCAGCTATTTCATCTCAAAAAAGCTCGCTGGTGCGAGCTTTTTTGTGTTTTTGGGTGAAAATAATTCTGGTAATTTGAGTTTAGAGACTAATCCGACGTTCAGGACAATATGGGCCACTTGAACTACCATCATTAGGGCAACACAATCCCACGGGAGAACCGGGGTGGCAATTTGTGCCTTTTACCACAATTGCGTTACTAGCTTGAGCTATAGTAGTAGTTAAAACAATACCGAGTAAGGAAAAAGCCACAACAGCTTGTTTTGCTAAAGTTTCGTTGTGATTACTCTTGTTAAACATTGTTTTCTCCAGTTTTTGTCTTCATGAATGTCTGACAATTACTCAATAGGTTCGGGTCTGGAGATTTTATGCACTTTTCAAGAAACTAGGGGGAAGTCAGATAGCAAGATTCCTATCTCTGACCAGCTTTTTTCTATTTTTTGTCCTGTAGCAAATTATTTTGGAAAATCTATCTGTATATTGAAAAACACCACTTTGTCTATCGGCAATAGTGGCTTTTTATTTAAATTTAAAGTATACTCTTCTTAACAGATATTTTACTATGTTGTTATGGCAAATTTACTACTGGATGATGGCAGTATCCAAAGGGATTTGAGTGAGATAGTGGCTGAACTGGAGCCAATGGGGATTAAATTGAAACATTATGACCCAGGAACCTCTCTCTTGTTTCCAGAACTGCTAGAGCAAGATGTGATTACAGAGTCGGAGAAACGTTATATTGTCGGACTGCATAGCAGTGTGTTTGAGTTCCTCCAGCAAGATAATGGTTATCTGTGGTGCGATTTGCTGAATGTACACCCTGGTTCACCCCAATTAGAAACCTGGATAGCTACCTATAACCGCTACCATACCCACACTGCACCAGAAGCAGTTTATTTATTAGCAGGGGAGATGATTTACGGTTTTGTTCAACCTGATGGAAGACAGGTGCAGTTGTTAATTCAAGGACAAGATTATCTACATATTCCCGCGGGAATTGAGCATTGGTGCAGTCCTGCTGTATCCTTACATTTTAAAGTAGTGCGTTACTTTACGACTGTGGAAGGTTGGATGCCTAATTATACAGGAACTGAGCAGGAATTTAAGTTGCAAAGTTAGATAGTGATTAAAACTTCGCATCTACCAAATTTTTGCCTGTTGACAAATTAATGACAAAACTTGCTTGGATGTGTGTTTGCTAATTAATTTAGCTTTCTAAAACTATAAAAAAGTACCTTTTAACGAAAAATAATTTACGCCAATAATTGGCTGGCAGGATGTTAGTAATAAAGGGTATATTCCTTTGATGTATTTTGTGAAGTCAATGAGTTTTAACTTTCACAAAAATTCTTTTAGAGCGACTCCCAGCACTATTATCGGCATTCTACTTGATTGTTGAAAAAACTCGGTCTACCTGAATCTCTGTCATCATTTCTATCAAGAAATATGATTGTAATTATTATGGGAGTTGCAGGAACAGGTAAAACCACTGTTGGTCAAGCATTTGCTGCCGCAACGGGATGGGAATTTCATGATGCAGACTCATTTCACTCAGCCGTAGCTAAGGAAAAAATGAGTCGGGGAGAAGCACTGACTGATACAGATCGCATACCTTGGTTACAAACAATGGGAGAAAGGATTGCCCAGTGTCTACAAGCAGACGAAAGTGTGATCCTTGCTTGTTCCGCACTCAAAGCTAGGTATCGTCAGATTCTCTACTGTAATGATCCACGGGTAAAGTTAGTGTATCTCCAAGGTAGTTATGAGTTGATTGAGCAGAGATTGTGCGATCGCATTGACCATTTCATGAAAGCCAATCTTTTACAAAGCCAGTTTGATGTCCTGGAAGCACCAACCGCAGAAGAAGCTATCTACATTGATATATCACAGGATGTAGATGTCATTGTTCAGGAAATCAAAAATTACCTGAGAATCTAACTTAAAAAAATTGTCAGTAGTGATGCACCCTTGAATTTAAAACAGAAAAATTATCTCACAGAAAATGCCTCGCTAAATCTGCGAGTAATTGGTTCAATAATAAAGGTTAAAACTGATTTTTGTCGGGTGACAATTTCTGCATTGGCAGCCATACCAGGCGTAAATTCTACTTCTTGACCTCTGACATTAATGGAGTGTTTCTTTAATCTGATTCTCGTTGGAAACACTAAACCCAATTCTTTTTCCACAATGGCATTAGGACTAATTTGTACAACTTCACCATCAATTGCACCAAATTCTTGGAAAGGGAAAGTTGCCATTTTCACTTTTGCCTTCATTCCCTGACGAATAAAACCAATATCCCGATTGAGAACTTTTACTTCTAAGAGCATTTCTTCTCCTTCTGGTAGAATTGATAGCAATTCTTCCCCAGCTTGCACAGGGCCTTTAGTAGCTTTGATGCGATAAATGATGCCTGGAAATGGTGCTTTGATAGTTTCTCCAGCTTCTTGTTTTCTGGCTTGTTCTAGTTGACCAGCAATATTTGCTAATTCTTCTTTACGTTTGTTAATTGCTGATAAAATCTCGCTTTGGCGTTCAGAAGTTAAACGGATAGCTTGATTTTTAGCTGCTTGATAGGCTGCTTCTGCTTGGCGAATTTCTTGAACTTGAGCAGCTATATCTTTTTGTAAGGATGCTACTTTATCTCGTGTTTCTGTCAAACGATTTTGGGAGTTGGTGATTTCATCTTGAGCGCGAATAACATCAGTATTAGCTCGATTCAATCTTTCCTGAGATTCTAAATAATCGACTCTAGGAATAGCACCAGGATGAAGTAAGTTGCGGAGACTAGCTTCTCTTGTTTGAGCAATATTTAAATTACTTTCTACTTGCGTGCGGACATTTTTCGCGTTAATTAAGTTGTTTTGGGTATTGGCAAGAACAATTTTGGCATTCGCTAAATTTTCTTGCAGACGTTTTAATCTTACCTGGGTTTGAGTAATAATTGATTTTTGGCGATTTGCTTCTGCTTCTGCCGCTGCTTGTTTGGCTTTGTAATCTAGCAACCGAGAGTTTAATAATTCGTCTTGCAATTGGGTTCCCGCAGTCTTGCCACCTGTGCGTTCTGCTTGTAACCGCTGTAAATCATCTTCAATTAATTTACTCGCCTTAGCTAGACGGTTTACGTCTACTAATTTTAAGTTGGGATCACGTTCTACTAATACCTGATCTTTGGTGACGCGATCGCCTTCTTTGACTTTAACACTGACAATGAAGCCTTCACCCAAGGATGTGACAGGTCTAACTTGATTAGAAGCAATCAACTCTCCAGGGGCCGTTGCCACTTCATCTATTTCTGAGACATGGGCCCAAGCAATCGCTCCAAATACTATCACACTAATTGTACCTGCCAATAATCTAGTATAGATCGGTGGTAAATCCTGTACGGCCTTACCCAACTCGAAAGATAATTGTTCTTCAGGTTTAGCAAATCTCTCTTTTGTTTGACGCGCTTGAGCAGCATTTGCAGCCAGGGAATATTTCATACTGTGTTAATAGTGCAGGTGTGAGATGTAAATAAGTTTTAGATTTTGAATTGACCCTGACCACAAAAATAGGAAATTTGATGATTTTTCAGAGAGGATTTGAGACTGCACATACAATAAATAGTATGTTTTAAAAATCCCCCAGAGAAAATTTGTAATAATATCTCACAGTTGCCAATATCAAAGCAAATCAATTCGACATCAAAAATCAATAGCAGAAAATTTCTTCCTTCCTCTACACCCTTAAATCTTGATTGCTGATATTGACAACCGACCAAGAATTAAATTGCTAGATAGCGGCGCAAAAATTTTTCTAATGGTTCCAATTGAAAGTTAAAGATTCTTTCTAAATTGGTAGTTTCTTCAGGTGTACAGAAAAACTCATTAGCTAACAAAGTTCGGTAGTTTCCTAAAGCTGTTGGTATTTGAGAACTGAATAAACCCAAAACACCACGTAACCCATCTACAGCTAATAAAGGAGCATTAATGACTATTGGTTCTTTGTTAAAAATGCGGCTAAAAATTTGGGGAATATGCTCTCCCAATAAAATTTCTGGGCCTCCCACGGGTAATATTTGGTTACGAGCATCAGGAATAATTAAAGAATCCACTATCATCCTTGCTAAATCATCTGTACTCACAATAGAAGTCCGGTGTTTAGGATCGCCAATCAACAGATACAACCCCGATTCTCGAAATAATTCCGCCAACGGTAGCAGGTTTGATGCTAATCCAGCCGGACGTAAAATAGTGTAATTTAAGCCACTACTTTGCAGATATTGTTCCACCGCGCGTTTGGCTTTAAAAACAGGCCCATCTTCATATCCTCGGTCTGCTCCCAGCACAGATATGAAAATAAAGTGTTCTACACCCTGCTCTTTTGCCTGATCAATGAGTTCAATATTAGCGCGGTAATCGAGAGATAGTGCATCTCCATTAGAACCATGAGCGCTGATAATATATTTTGCTCCCTGGCAGGCTTTCTGGATATCATCTTCCCTTCGCAAATCACCAATAAATATATCAGCGCCTCGGTGTTCCAACTCGCTGTAATGGGATGTGAGACGGACAAACACCCGCACAGGTTTCTTTTGTTGGCGTAATAGTCGCACTACTCGGCGACCAATTCCTCCCGTTGCTCCAGTTACCAGAAACATAGCTTTTGGATTTGAGTATAGGGTATAGGGTGAGGTTATAAAGCATTGGTGATCATTCCTATCCTCGGCTTTAACTTCCTTCCCTAGTTCAGTTTAATCATTACTACCTACACCCTACACCCTTTCTCCTAGGGTTGATTATCTATATTAAGCCTAATTTAATCCCATGTTGCCGAGCTTGTTCAAACTCTATACCCTGTTTAGTGGCGATATATAACAATACTAAAGTCGCAGAACGAAGGGAGTTGTCACAATGTATGACTACAGGTTTAGGTAATTTATTAATTATGTTAAATACTTCTAGGGCTGATTGTTGATTTAATTCCTCTATTTTAGTAGGAAAATTAACATAATTTATGCCGAGCAATTCAATCTTTTCTTGTTCATGCTCCCAAATACCAATTTCATCACCAAATCGCAAATTCAGGATAGATTTATAACCTTTATCCAGGATTTGTTGTAATTGTTCTGAATCAATTTGTCCTGTAATCGCTAAATCTTGATTAATTTTCATCAAAATATCCATCTTATTCACATTGTTAATTAAATGGTTGATGGTTAAAATCAAAGACCAATGGATAATTTCTCGGACAGGTAATTAACAAGCCAAAATGCAAAGCTTTTTTATATTTATGCTCTATATCCATATAATTAAATTTATTCAATGTGATTTCTATACAGTAGTTTCCGAAGAGATCAGGTATACACTTAGCGAGCAAGATAACCGCATAACAAGAGTTTGATGATTGATGCCATTTTGTCCCTCATTTGAATGAAATATTCTGTATTTTTGTGACTTAAATTAAACATCATAAAACACGACCAAAGCAATCCATGAAGACACTCTGGAATTGTGTTAATGGTTCACTGGAGTATTTAGTTATTAAGCTTTTTTGGGTATTTGGTATATTTCCCTGATCTTGTAGCAGAAAAAAGTCCCGTAGAAAGAAAATATCTAGTTTCTACTCTATTTTATGAGGTTGACATTCTACTGTTAATTTCGTCTACCTATAGATATAGAGTGGAGAAGATATATGGCACCAGATTATGATCTAGTCTTAACTTAAAGCAACAATTTGAGGAAGTTGTGAGGATGGCTCAGTTATTCACAACAAGAAGATTTATTCCTAGTTGCTAATTGACTACAGCGAATCTAAAATTTTCTGTGCTTGGTTTATATTGCGACGAACTGACTCCGCTGATGTGAGTAAAGCCGCTTTTTCTGCTTCACTAATACTAATTTCGATAATTTTTTCAATGCCACTACATCCCAAGCGACAGGGAAAACCAATGACAACATCAGGTAAACGATATTCTCCTTGATGGGAATACCATTAACATTGGCATATTTAGGTAAGGGAACCATTAAATCACCATGACTACCCAATACCATCGCTTTCACATCTTCAGGTAAAAGGCCCAAGTCTAAAGTGATAAAGGTTGCAATCTGGCTGCATCTCATAACCCTGCCATCCCCATCACGCGCTGTCTGGGGAGACCAGTGGCTTGTAAGGCTAAATATGTCATCACATCCAAAGGATTGGAAGTAACCATAATCCCTCTGTGGTTCAGCCCCAGACTTTGGTCTGAGGGCATTGATGAATTAATTGCTTAATTAAACTGTTCTAGTTGTTCCAACTTTAACCAAATGTTTGGTGTTGGCACTCTACCGAACTTCACTAAGGCATAATCACCTTTGATATCTACAATTTCGCCCTTAGTGTCAAACAAATAAGCAGGGAAACGAGAGTCACTAGCTTTAGCTTCTAAACTATTATCCAACTTTTCACGCACAGCGCGAACCATATCTCCCTTTTTTACTGCCATGATTTGTCCTCTCAAGTTCGTTAACGCTTCTATCAGGATTGTATCTTGCACCAAGGCTGAAAGCAGCAAAGTCACTATGAGAGTATTTCTATCATGAGACTAAATTTAACTAATGTTGACACTGGGAGCAAAAATGACTCGAACGCCCACCTAGCTTGATGCGTTGGATGATATTTCCACAGACTCGGCAAGGTTCCCCAGCCCGGTTGTAAACCCAAGCTTCTCCACCATAGTTACCATTTACGCCCTTCACATTCAGGAAATTACTGAAGGTAGTTCCACCCACCGCAATACTGGCTTCTAAAACTTGAATTATGGCTGTTCGCAACTTTTCAATTTGTTGTGGTTTTAAATCAGGACAGGAGGTGGTTGGTAAAATGCCGCTTTTAAATAAAGCCTCATCAGCATAAATATTACCTAAACCAGCGACTACAGACTGATCTAACAACGCTGTTTTAATAGGACGACGAGACTTTTGCAGTTTAGTTGCTAAATATTCAACGGTGAATTCTGGTGCAAAGGGGTCTGCGGCTAGTTTAGCTAAACCAGTCATAATTTTTTCAACGGACACATCTGGGGGAACCCACCACATTTGCCCAAAGGTGCGCTGGTCTACAAACCGCAATTCTTGCTGATCCCCAAAGAACAATCTTACCCTTGTATGCTTGTGTAAAGGCTCATTGCAGTTTAGCCACAGTAGTTGACCTGTCATTCGCAAATGTACACCTAGCCAACCGTGATGGGGAGAAAGTTCAGCTAAAAGATATTTACCGCGACGATACCAAGATTTAATGGCGCTGCCTTGGAGATTGGCGACAAATTCGCCGACAGAAAACGGGTAGGCGACGGTGCGTGCTAGCAACACGTCTCCACCCGTAATTCCTTGATTCAGGGTCAGTTGATTTAGACCCTGCCGGACTGTTTCAACTTCAGGCAGTTCAGGCATTGAGAGCTTTATAGATACTGGGTGCTGAGTTTAGAGTTGTTGCCTATCAATGTAATGATAGGAACCCAACAAGCATACCAAGTTTATTGGCACTATGCGCCTGGCAACAACACTATTATGTTTTGCGTATTCAGGCGATCGCCAAAAACTTACTGATGCCATCAGAAATTTTGATGTTTTAAACTCAGCACTCAGTACCATCCTAATTTCTACTTTTTAGCTGCCTTAGCAGGTGGTGGAGCAACTTCCAGTAACTCATCTAGGGCAAAGTTATTGGTGTTGATCCCGGAGTAGTTAACTTTGTCAAAACGGACGATTACAGGGTACTTGATGCCACTTTGGTCAATAGAAGCAACTGTACCAACATCCTGAAACCAGTAGGACTCAGGGCGGAGAATACGGACTTTAGAACCACGTTGAACCATGTTGTATCTTCCCTTTGAGTTATCAATTGCCAATGAATTTAGGGCTGATTGATTTCACTCTACAACCTGAAGGTCTGTGCTTGTGGTTTTGTTAAGTTATTTGTCAGGTTGTGGAGTAAGGAGAGGTGACAAGTCATAGATGATCAGCAACAGTATTGATTTCTCCATTTTTGATCTACTTCCCTTGCCTTCCCTTGATTCCTTGGCTTCTTGATGCTGAATACCGAAAAAATGTATTCAACCATCTTGACAAAGTACCCGTAATACAATAAGGTCGTTCGCAAACGGTTACTTTTGATTAACTTATGTTTTACTCAGTACAAATACACTTCCTTCATTGCCTCTGCCAATTCTAAGATCCTGGTCGATATATGTAATATCTAACCAGCCTTGTTGGCGATCGCTGTTAATCTGGAGGTCAAGCCCAGTAAATTTCTTTCCTGATTCTATTTGTTGAATAAAACTAGCTGGTGATTGATAACCAATCAATCGTTGTAAACCAACAATAGAACGTTGGAATTTCACTTGGACCCGTTTTTCGGAAACTGGGGTAAACTTAGCGGCAACGCTGACAATTCCTTCCAAGGAAGGTAGACCATAAATCTCAGCTATGTTATAAACGCTGTTAGTTTCTACCCGAATACATTGGTAAATTTGACCAAGTTTACATAAGGGCAAACTATCTAGGTTTAACAAAGCTCTGCTGGTGGTGTATAGTAAACGCCAATTACCTTCTAGCAGGTGACTTGCTTCTATAGGACGTGGCGTAGGATTGTAGTCTTCTAAATTAGCGATCGCTGCTAAAATAGCTTGTTTTTGTTGGTCAGTCGCTAGTAAACCGCGATTAGTTCCTGCGATCGCATCCATGAGAGCAGCTTTTCCGATCATCGCCTTTACCTCAAATCTATGAGTATTTACTCAGCATTAAGAAAATATTAATGTTCTGGTTGGGGAAATACGTAAGTCACTCAAAGTGCCGTCCTGTTTGACGTTGGGCTACTTAATTAAAATTCTTGTTTAATTCGGATTGGGCAACCAAAGAGTTGAATGTAGAACTAAATTAGCCCGTATCAAATGATAGACTCTTAATGACTAGTTACATAAACCTTTTCTTGTCTTCGTAGATATGTTAAACTCTCCACTTCGTGAAGCACCACGCAACCAACGAGCTGCTGTGATCCCCTTAAAGCAGGAGACCTCAATTTTAGATTGGCTACAAGCAAGTGGTCGTCTCATCGCTCGTGACGTTCATGAACCAGATTTCTCCGATGATGAAGAGGAAGTCATAGCTGATTTCTTAGGGGGAGAAGACGGAATTGGCGATATTGATTATGATGATGACGACGATATTGTGATAGACGAAGATTAAGTGAGGAAAGCCAGGGGCAAAGTTTGATCAACAGCCCCGTTTGTTCAGTTTTATTAAGTGTGGAGTGAAGGGAAATTTTTCGTGGACGCTAAATTATCACCTGACCAAGGATTAAACATTTCTGGGATCGGGCTAGCCTCTCTGTTAGCCCTATTGCTAACTACAGCCGCCTTGATTTTAGATTGGATGGGTAACAGGATACCCTGGCAGGCTACCTCATTAACATTGCCCATGGTTTTATGTGCTTTGGGTGTAGCCGTTTTAGGTCAATGGGTTATCCCTTTACTACAAGCACTGAAAACTGGGCAAATTATCCGTGAGGATGGCCCTCAAGCCCATCTCAAAAAAGCAGGTACACCCACTATG
The DNA here is from genome assembly GCF_014698825.1 of Richelia sinica FACHB-800. Lineage (GTDB taxonomy): Bacteria > Cyanobacteriota > Cyanobacteriia > Cyanobacteriales > Nostocaceae > FACHB-800. The sequence continues at coordinate 22,907 of NZ_JACJTT010000023.1, read as the reverse complement.
GGTGGTATTTTTTTCATCCCTGTAGCTGTAGTAGTTGCTTGCATCGCTGCTAACTTTGCTCAAGATGTAGTTGCTGTATCTGCTTTAACACTCAGTTATGGCTTGATTGGTTGGATTGATGACTGGCAAATTTTGCGCCGCAAGTCCAATAAAGGCATATCACCTAGAATGAAGCTAGCTTTGCAAATAGCATTTGCACTTATCTTTTGCCTGTGGTTGATGTCAAGCCGTGAAACTAATATAACAAATATATCTTTGCCTTGGTTGGGTTTGTCTTTACCTTTAGGATTCTTATTTTGGCCTGTAGCTGGTTTCGTTTTGGTAGCGGAAAGTAACGCCACTAACTTAACGGATGGGATCGATGGTTTAGCTGCGGGTACAGTAGCGATCGCTATCTTCGCATTAGGCGCATTAATTTCACCCACATCACCGGAATTAATGATTTTTTGTGCGGCTTTAAGCGGTAGTTGTTTAGGATTTCTAGCTCATAACCGCAACCCAGCCCGCGTATTTATGGGGGATACAGGTTCCTTAGCCTTAGGTGGTGCATTAGCCTCAGTTGCACTGCTAACTAATACCTTAGTCGCCCTATTTATTTTAAGTGGAATATTCTTTGTCGAAACCCTATCTGTAATGGCACAAGTTAGCTATTACAAAGCGACAAAAGGGCCAGATGGCAAAGGTAAACGACTGTTGAAAATGGCCCCTTTACACCACCATTTAGAATTATCTGGATGGACAGAACTGCAAGTAGTCGCTGCATTCTACGTTATCTCCGCAGTTTTAGCCCTCATCTGTATCACAACTATAAAAATGTAAGTTTTGTTGACACATCATCGAAGACAAATCAACCTCCAGGAAACTGGGGGTTTTTCTTTGGGAGGTCAGGAGGTGAGAAGTTCAGAAGTTCAGGAGTTGCAGGAGTTGCAGAAGTTGCAGAAGTTGCAGGAGGTCAGGAGTTCAGGAGTATGCCTACGGCACGCTGCGCGAACAGAAGTCTCTTACTCTTATCTGTCACCTGTCACCTGTCACCTGTTACCTGATTCACTAAATGAACTAGTTCCGGTAAAATTAGCTTTTCCATTCCTAGACGCACAGCATTGCTAGAACCAGGGAGAGAGAAGATAAGCTTATTTTTATATGTACCAGCTACAGCACGAGATGCGATCGCTCGTGAACCAATTTCTTGATAACTTAAAAATCGGAATAGTTCGCCAAATCCTGGCAAAGTCTTGTCTAAAAGCTGTTCAATTGCATCATATGTGGTATCTCTGGGAGCAATACCTGTACCACCATTGACAATAACTGCATCTATATTTGCATTTTGAGCCAAGAATTCTATTTCTGCTTTGATTTGACTAGGTTCATCAGGCAGAATTTTATATGCTGCCACAAGATGATTAGCTGCTACCAGTAATTCCTGAATCAAGTGACCACTTTTATCTGTTTCTGTGTTGCGGGTATCACTCACAGTCATAACCGCACAACTAATTTTTATAGCTGATGAGTCTGGGTGTGGCTGTTTAGACATATTAGTTTTGTGTCAGTTGTCAGTTGTGTGTCGATGCTACTGACCACTGACTGATGACTAGATTATGATTTTGACTTACTAAAACCTAAACCGTACTCTTGAGCATAACGCTCCATAAAGCGCATAAAGCGATCCCATTCATCGTCAGATTTCATCAGGTACACTGCTTCTAATGATTCTGGTCTACCATTGATGAATTTAGCTTTGACTTCGCGAATAACGATTTCACCTTCTTCATCAATTAAGTACATACCAGTAATTTCTTCGTTGGTGTCTTGTCCCAAAATTTTCGGATTGGTGAAAATAAAGGTTGCGGTACCACTTTGTCCATTACGCGCCCGCGTCAAACGTACATCTGGGATGACATCCTCGTCAATACCTCTAGAAAACTGAATTTTTGCCATGATGAATGAAGTTAAAATTTTGTAATGTATTGTTTAATATTTTCTCATCATTTGGACATTAGACATTGAGCTAAAGGAAAAATGTAAAGATATATTATTTTCTGCTCTTTTATGTGCCCTAATCTGCTTCCCTATCCAAAATCAAGGTTACAGGGCCATCATTTTCAATTGATACTTGCATCATCGCCCCAAATTTACCAGTTTCTACACGCAAACCACTATTTCTCAATTTAGCTACAAAGCGATCGTACAAATCTTCTGCTAATTTAGGTGCAGCAGAACGGTCAAAAGAAGGACGACGACCTTTACGACAGTCACCATAAAGAGTGAATTGACTGACTACTAGCAACTCACCACCAATTTCTAAAACAGATTTTTGCCACCTGTCCTCCCCATTTTCATCTGGAAACAGACGCAGTTCTAAACACTTTCTTACCATCCAATCAAGTTCAGTGTCAGTATCCTGGTCAGAAATACCCACCAGCAAATTTAAACCCTGGCCAATTTCACCGATAACTTCTCCATTCACAGTTACTTGAGATGATTTCACTCGTTGGATGATGACACGCATAATTTGTTAATTTTCAGTGGTCAATATTCTTTCTTTAACAGTGTAAGGGTAGGAAGACCCCACCCATACTCACCACTGAATTAATCACTACTTGCCAAAACCTTTACCTCGACTGGTAGAAGGAATACAAAGACAGTTTTCTAACTGCTGAAGTAGGGTTTCTTGATCAAGATTTTGACCAATTAATACCAATTGATTTTTCTTTTCACCTTTCCACTCATCATCGTCAATGGTGAAGCGTTTACCACACAAATGGAAAATGTGACGTTGTGGACTTTCATCAAACCACATAATTCCCTTAGCGCGGAAAACATTGGTAGGTAGTTGATTATCTAAGAAATATTGAAACTTTCTAATGGCAAAAGGTTGATCACTTTGGAAAGAGATGGAAATAAAACCATCATTTTCTAGGTGATGAGAATGATGATGGTGATGGTGGTCATGGTCATGGTCATGGTCACAGTGAGAATGGTCATGATGGTCGTGACCACAGGTTGAGTGATCATGGTCGTGGTCATGATCATGATTGTGGTGATGGTGATGATCATGTTTATCTGTTGTCTGATCAAAATATTTATCAGATTCAAACAGACCAACACTGAGAATTAATGGTAAAGGTACTTGAGAACGATTTGTACGAATGATTCTCGCACCTTCTTTAATATCATTAATTTTTCGTTCCAAATCTTTGGCAGTAGCTTCATCAACTAAATCTGTTTTATTCAACAGAATAACATCGCCATAAGTGATTTGACTTAAAGCGGCTTGGGAGTTAAACAAATCCAAGCTATAATTGGCAGCATCTACTACAGTAATAATGGAATCTAGGCGAGTTAAATCTTTTAATTCTGTTCCCAAAAATGTCATAGCTACGGGAAGGGGATCGGCTAAACCTGTGGTTTCTACAACTAGATAATCTAGTCTCTCTTCCCGTTCTAAAACTTGATAAACAGCATCAATTAAATCATTATTAATAGTGCAGCAGATACAACCATTGCTTAGTTCCACCATGTTATCTTCGGTAGAAACTACTAATTCATTATCGATGCCAATTTCGCCAAATTCATTTACTAAAACAGCAGTTTTGACACCTTGCTGATTAGTCAAAATATGATTAAGTAAAGTTGTTTTACCGCTACCCAAAAACCCCGTAATAATTGTGACTGGTAAACCGTGTTTGGGTGCATCCATTGCTTGAGATTCAGAAATAACTGCTGATGGCATAGTTATACAGTAGGCTTTTCGTCTATTTTGAATGGTAGCCTGATTTTGACTACTTGGCATTGCTGATTTAGCAGAGATTAATTTAAAGAATCTTGTTTATATTTAGGCAGATGCAGATGAATCTGGTATCAATTATATATACTATATTTCGATACCACCCATCTACCCAAGCTCCTCAAACACTATGGTTTCCGTCGTTCTGCATCCAGATGTCGTAGAATTTCTACGTAAAAATACTACTAGTGATAGACTTCAGTTAGAAACATGGGATTGTATTAACAAGTTGAAACAACGACAATTTACTGGTGGGTTGCGAGTTAAACGACTTCAGGGAGTAAGTAAGCGAGTTTGGGAAGCAAGAATTAATCGCGGGAGTCGTCTCATTTTCACTTACAACAAATCTAGACGACCGGAAACAGGAGAGATAGAAGTTTATATTGCTGTTCAAGATATTTGTGATCATGATCATCTGAATCAAACAGCTGCGAGAGTCAGAACACCAGATGCAGAGTGGTTATATGCAGAAACTATTGAAGCAGTAGGTAATATTGAATCTAATTGGATTGATTTATCCATAGAAGAAAGAAATCGAATCGAATTTAGTCAACTTGAAGAAGAAGATTATAATCCCAATTTCATCTATAAAGACGAATTGCTCGGTAATATTCAATGGCAAGTTGTAGAATCACCAACAGAATGGTATCAAGCAATTATTAATCAGGATGCAGATTTACCTATCAAAATTACAGCAGAAGAATATAGACTTGCTACATCAAGAAATAATATCCTCCTCAAAGGTAGTGCGGGAACTGGCAAAACAACTGTAGCTTTATATCGGCTTTTGCATGATTATCAGCAAAATCCCCATCATAGTCAAAGACTTTATGTCGCTTACAATCCTTTATTGGTGAATAATGTTAGAGAACAGTTTTATAAATTAGTTGGTAGTCATAATCCAGAAATTGATCATATTTTCCATTTTAAAACCTTCAGGCAACTATGCTTAGATATACTCCGAGAACATGGTCAAAATTATTCACCAGAAGATGAAGTAGACTTTCAAGTTTTTGAACAATGGTATATACGTCAAAGAGAAATTAAAAAATATCCATCTGCATTGGTTTGGGATCAAATTCGTAGCATCATTAAAGGGTTGCAGTTAAATTTACAAGTAGGTTGTCTAAATCAAGAGGAATATAATAACTTAAGTCATAAATGCCAAAATATTATTGCCGGTGAGCATCGTATAACTATTTATAGATTATTTAATCAGTATCAAAATAAATTAAGACAAGATAAAAGATTTGATGAAATAGATTTAACTAGACAAGCACTGAGATTGATTGTGCAGAGAAATCTGAAACTTTATCATTTAATCGTTTGTGATGAAGTTCAAGACTTAGCAACTTTACAGTTAGAAACTTTAATTCAATTAACGACACATCAAGCTAATCTTTACTTTGCTGGTGATTTACATCAAATGATTAGTCCCAGTGGTTTTGATTGGAAAAATTTGACAAATATATTTCATAATCACCAACTAACAATACCTGAGGAAAAGGAACTAAAGAATAATTTCCGTAGTGTAGGTGAACTTGTTAATTTAGCTAATCAAGTTTTGAAAATACGTTATCATTTATTATTTAAGTCTTTACCAAGAAATATTTCTCAACCTGTGAGTAATTATGGTGAAAAAGCTCGCATTGTGAAAGCTTCTTTAAATGAAATACAAACCTACCTCAATCAACTGCATCCAGGTGATGCAATTTTAGTGAGAACGGATGAAGACAAGGAACATTTAAGGGTAGTATTAAAATCAAGTTTAATATTTACAATTGAAGAAGCGAAAGGTCTGGAATTTGATACTGTATTCTTGGTGAATTTTTTCCAATATCGTTCAGAATTATGGCACACTGCTTTAAATACACCTGCCAGATTAAAGGAAAATGAAAAACCTGCGCTGATATTAGAGTTTAACTTGTTGTATGTGGCTATAACTCGCGCTCGACGAATTTTAAATATTTGGGAAGCAGAAATTTCTCAATTTTGGCAAGACGGAGAATTAAAGGCACATTGGGAACAAAAAGATATACAAACCGTTTTAGAAAATAGAGTTGGTTCTCAACAGAAAGACTGGCAGCAAAGAGGGGAATATTATTTAACTGCTGAGTTTTATTTACAAGCGATTGAGTGTTTTAAAAAATCCGGAGATCAAATCAAAGAGAAAGAATCTAGAGCTAAATTACTACAAAAAGAAGGTAGTTATAAAGAAGCGGCAAATATTTTTGTAGAATTAGCAAATTGGCAAGTAGCGGCTCAACTATTTCAGCAAGTTGAACAATGGCAGGATGCTGCTAATTGTTGGCAGAAAATAGGTAACTTGCAAAAACAGAGATGTTGTGAAATTAAACATTTAGAATGTATAGAAAAATGGCAAGATGCTGCACAAGCATGGGAATATATAGAAAAGTATGAAGATGCTGCCAAAGCGTTTGAGAAAGTTCAAAAATGGCTAGAAGCAGCTAATTGTTGGCAGAAAGCTGGTAAGAAGTATCAGCAAAACCAAAAAATCTGTGAAATTAGATATTTAGAAGTTGAAAATAAATGGGATGAAGCTGCACAGGAATGGCGAAAGATACGTCGTTTGGATGAAGAAGAACGTTGCTGGATGAACAGTAACAATGAAGTTAAGAAAGCCGGATATCGAGCTAGAGGTTTTGAAAGACAAAAGAATTGGTTATTGGCTTATGAACAATACATAATAGCGGAAAGGGAAGATAAAGTCCAGGAAATTCGGGTAAAATTAGTGGAAAATTTAATGATTGCAGGAAAAGAAAATCTAGAGGCTAAAAATTATCAATCTGCATTAGTTGATTTTAATAAAATATTAGAAATTAGCCCTGATTATCTTCCTGGTTATTTGAACAGAGCATGGACTAAAATTAGGCAAGAAAATTATTTTGGTGCTATAGAAGATTGCAACCAAGCTTTGAAGATTAATCCTGAATACGCAGATGCTTACTATTGTCGCGGTCAGGTTTACCAAATATTGAGTAAGCAAGACATTGAAAAAGCAATGTTAATAAGGCAAAGATAAAGTCAGCGGTATGTAAGTCAAAATATACTAACTTTATTACTTGCCATAGTCGGCTAACAGTTGTTGGATATCGTTACACTTATAAATACAGTCGTGGATTAATGGCTGTGAGTTAAGTAACAGTAAACTCTTTACTCTCAACCTATCTCCCCACTCGCAACTTACGTTATCATTGCTTATCGTCAGATTGCAGCATTACTCTGTTATGACCCTATCTATTTACAATACTCTCACCCGCCGTCAAGAAGAATTTTCCCCCGTCGAACCAGGAAAGGTTAAGATGTACTATTGCGGTGTGACAGTGTACGATTACTGCCATTTGGGTCATGCCAGAGCGTGTATTGTTTGGGATGTGGTGCGTCGATATTTGCAATTCATTGGCTATCAAGTGCGCTATGTCCAGAATTTTACCGATATTGATGATAAAATCCTCAAACGCGCACGGGAAGAAAATTCGACGATGGAAGCGGTAGCAGAACGCTACATCCAAGCGTATTTTGAAGATATGGCAAGATTGGGGATTAAGGAAGCAGATGAGTATCCCCGCGCTACCCACACGATGAATGGTATTCAAAGATTAATTCATGATTTAGAACACAAGGGCTTTGCTTATCCATCGGAGGGTGATGTTTATTATGCGGTGCGGAATTTTGCTGATTATGGCAAATTATCCGGTCGTAAGTTGGATGATATGCAAGCTGGTGCGAGTGAAAGGGTAAATGTAGAAGACCCAGAATATCAAAAGAAAAAAGACCCCTTTGATTTTGCCTTGTGGAAAGCTGCGAAACCAGGAGAACCTGCTTGGGAGTCCCGTTGGGGTAAAGGTCGTCCAGGATGGCATATTGAATGCTCGGCTATGGTGCGCGATCGCCTGGGTGATACCATTGATATTCATGCTGGTGGTGCTGACTTAATTTTCCCTCACCACGAAAACGAAATTGCTCAATCAGAAGCCGTCACAGGTAAACCCTTAGCTAATTTCTGGCTACATAACGGTATGGTGAAGGTAGACGGGGAGAAAATGTCCAAATCCTTGGGCAACTTTATCACCATTCGCGAACTACTAGACCGTGATGTTGACCCCATGGCAGTAAGGTTATTCGTCTTGATGGCCCATTATCGCAAGCCTATAGATTTTACCGATGAAGCTATATTAGCAGCAACCAACGGTTGGCATACCCTGAAAGAGGGTTTACTGTTTGGCCATGAATATGGTCAAAAATTGGGTTGGGAAGCATCTTCACTTATTCCCCATCCCTCCCACATTGAAAACTCATTTGTTGAGCGTTTTCAGGAAGCTGTCAATGATGACTTTAATTTTCCTGGTGGTTTAGCAACAATATTTGAATTAGCGAAAGAACTACGTCGGGAGAAAAACATTTTAGTACATGAAGGGAAAACAGAAACCTCAGCAGATGAATTACTGAAGACATGGCAAACCTTGGTAATTTTAGCAGATGTGTTAGGCTTAACTGCAACGCCTACAGTAGAAACTCCAACCGTAAATGGAATTAGTGATGCAGCAATTGAGGAATTAATTCAAAAGCGCCAGGAAGCCAGAAAAGCCAAGAATTTTGCTGAATCAGACCGAATTCGGGATGAATTGCAAGCACAAGGAATCACCTTAATTGATAGCCGTGAAGGTACACGTTGGCACAGATAAACGATTTAAAAATTCTCTCTGTGCCTCTGCGTCTCTGCGTGAAAAACATAATATAAAGTCTCAATTTTTAATTGATTCTATGTGGAAAGAACTAACAACTGCAATTTCTCACCTGAATATTCCGGCTGACTGGGTTGGTATTCGGGCAGTTAAGGAAACAGCTACTACTAACTATGTTCGTGATGGTTTACCCGAAAGTAACGGTAAATCAATGACAATGGGAGCCATGTTAGAAGTCATGGTCAACGGTTGTTTAGGTTATGCTGCCACCAATTCCCTCACACTGCCGGGACTGCAAACAGCCGCAGAAATCGCCTATAAACAAGCAATAGCTGCTAGTAAATGGTGGATTTATCCCTTTAGTCAAAATCAGCGTCCCAAAGTAGTCGGTGAATTTAATTCACCCTTTCTGGAACCATTAGATGCACTGAGTACAGGAGAAATCAATGACTTACTCATTCGCATTTCTCACAAACTGAAACTGAATGACAAAATCGTTCAAACTACAGCTAGTACCAATACCAGTGAAAAAGAAACTTGGTTTGTCAGCAGTAATGGTTCACAGGTATATCAAAAAATTATTGCTCTAGTCACTCATTTTGGAGTCACGGCTCAAGATGGTTCCATAGTACAACAGCGGACTCAAAATGGCCCTCATGCTAATTCCTATCAAGGGGGATGGGAACTATTTAGACAAGATAATTTATGGCATCAAGTAGAGCAAGTAGGTGAACAAGCCTTAGAATTACTAACAGCCGAAGAATGCCCAAATACTCGCACCACCTTGGTTTTAGCCCCCGACCAAATGATGCTTCAAATTCATGAAAGTGTGGGACATCCTTTAGAAATTGACCGCATTTTAGGAGATGAACGCAACTATGCCGGCGGCAGTTTTGTCAGCAAAGAAGACTTTGGCAACCTAAAATATGGTTCATCACTCATGAATATTACCTTTGACCCCACCGTTGAAGGTGAATTTGCCAGCTATGGGTTTGATGATACTGGTGCTGTGGCCACCAAAGAATATTTAATCAAAGAAGGTGTACTACAAAGGGGTTTAGGTAGTTTAGAAAGTCAAGAGAGAGCAGGTTTACCGGGAGTAGCTTGTGCCCGTGCTTGTTCTTGGAATCGTCCAGCAATTGACCGTATGGCCAACTTAAATTTAGAACCAGGAACCGCTACCTTTAATGACATGATTTCCAATATAGAACACGGCGTATATATGGAGTCTAACCGTTCTTGGTCTATTGACGATCGCCGTTATAAATTTCAGTTTGGCTGTGAGTACGCTAAATTAATTGAAAACGGTAAAATTACCAAAACTCTTCGTAATCCCAATTATCGCGCCACCACACCAGAATTTTGGCACAGCTTAATTCAAGTTGGAGATGTTCATAGCTGGCAAATTTACGGCACTCCTTACTGTGGCAAAGGTGAACCCAACCAAGCCATTACAGTCGGACATGGTTCACCAGTTTGTGTATTTGCGAATGTAGAAGTTTTTGGCGGTGGTGCTTAAAGTCAATTGATAAAATCAACTTTGGCAATAAAAATTATGATGATTGACGAAATCTCTGCTTTAGAAACCAGTTTTAATCAACTAGTAGAAACTCTGCTGATGAAAAAAGCAGAAGATGAACAATTCACCGTGAGACTTAAAAGCGAGCGGAGTCAATTTACTCGCTTTAATCATGCCAAAGTTAGACAAACTGGTTTTGTCGCAGATGGATGGATTGAATTAACTTTAATGGCGGAACAACGCCGGATTTTCAGTCAGTTTCCTTTTACAGGTAACTGGGAAGTTGATGGAAATTTAGCATATACAGCTTTACAAGAATTACGCGCCGAAATACCTTTATTACCCATAGACCCCTATCTAGTTTTACCTTCAGGCAATCATACCAGTCGAGAAATTAATACAGGCAACTTATTAACTACAGAAACCGTAGTTGAGCGAATTTTAGAATCAGTAGCTGATTTAGATTTCACTGGTATTTACGCAGGTGGAGTTGTCGTTAGAGCCTATGGAGATTCCAATGGCCAGCTACATTGGTTTGCTACTGATTCCTTTAATTTAGATTATTCATTATTTATTCCTTCAGGACAAGCAGTAAAAGGTACTTTTGCGGGTAACGAGTGGGATGAATCAGCTTATCTTGGCAAAATTAAAGATGGGAAAAAACAATTAGAAATGCTGTCTCTCCCACCCAAAAAAATACCCAGGGGACAATACAAAACTTATTTTGCACCTGCTGCGGTCGCTGATTTATTGGCAATGCTGTCTTGGGGTGCAATTAGTGAAGCTGATATTCAACAAGGCAATAGTGCTTTAGCTGTATTATCACGGCAAGAAAAAAATCTTTCACCTAAATTTAATTTAAAAGAGAATTTCACTAAAGGTTTAGTGCCAAGATTTAACGAATTAGGGGAAATTGCCGCACCAGAACTAATCTTAATTGACCAAGGCAATTTAGTTAACACTCTCATCAATTCTCGCACAGCCAAAGAATATGGAAAAATCGCCAATGGTGCTAATAGTTATGAAAGCTTACGTGCGCCAGAAATCGCCTCAGGAAATTTAGCCTTTGAGCAGATTTTACCGAATTTAGATACAGGGTTATACGTCTCGAATTTACATTATTTAAATTGGAGCGATCGCCCCAGTGGTAGAATCACAGGTATGACCCGCTACGCTTGCTTTTGGGTAGAAAACGGTGAAATAGTTGCTCCCATCGAAAACCTACGGTTCGATGAAAGCCTCTATCGCTTCTGGGGTGAAGATAATTTAGTTGATTTGACCAACTTTCAAGAATTCATCCCGGAAGTTGGTACATACGATAGTCGGCAATTAGGTGGTAGTTTTGTTCCTGGTATGTTGGTAAAGGATTTCACCTACACTTTGTGAAAAGCCTTGATATGATCTGAATCTTCAGCAGCCCAGGCAGTGTAATTACAGCAGATTTCGTCCTAATGGTGTACAGGCTTGAATAATGAAACTCTTGTGGTGCGGGCATCTTGCCCGCCCCTATTCTACAAGCTGAATAAATAGATTTATCAATAATTAATTTGCATCATCACTATTAGAAGGATTATCTATATCTATATCTATATATATATCTATATTGTAAAGATACTTAGCTCTATTTTTATTTAGGTCACTTTTGGCAGCTAATCTACGAATAGCTTGTTCTAAATTTTTGGATGCAGGTAAATCCATCCTCAGCAATTTTTTAACCATTAAGTATAAATCAGAATCACCGTTCTGAAGCCATTTAGAGAATTCATCAACAGTGCAATTATTGATAAATTCATTAGCTGCTTCCAATTTAAGGGATGATAGCTGGTTATTAACTCTAATTATTTCACTTAAAGCTGTACTAATATTTAGAGTTTGCTGATAATGATTCTTTTTTTCTTGCAAACATATTTCCAAATCAGGATATTTATGTAACTTAACTCTCAAAGAATTAAAATCATCATAATAATATCTTTCTAAATGTTCTTTTAGCAATTTTTCTAACAACGAACGTTCATAAGAAGAGATATCCAACTTCATCATTATCATTGCTGCCAATTTCTCAATTCGTTCAAATTCGGAAATACTCAAATCTAGATGATGCTCTTTAATGAAACCTTCAATTTTATGAACTATTTCTTGTTCATTATCTGCAAATGAAATATAAAATAGTCCTTCAATATTATAAAGTTTTTGAATAATTTGATCTTTCAGTTCTCTTTGATTGAGAAACTCACCTTTTTTAATAAAAGTATCAGAGATGTATAATGATGTTTCTACTAACTGAATTATTTCTTTATCAAGACTTATAATATTATAACCCAGCCAAGAGAGTAAATTAATAGCTACTGTTCTATTTTCAGAATTGTCATTATTTTTATCTGCATATCTAGAGTCTATTAAAGATAATATAGTATCTATTGTAATAGAAAAATGCTTACAAAAATCTGTGTCAATTTTTGCCAGATTTATAATAATACAATTTCTTATAATTTGATGACGTAAACTATCCTCCCAATTCTTCATTAAGGGAATAAGTTCCTTAATAAGCCATCCAGTTTTTTTGATAACCCGAATATTATTTGTACCAGCCTTTATAAATACTTCGTTAAATACTTCTAAATCACGATGTTCTAAATTATGAATGTCTTTCAGTCCTACAACTAAATTTTCTTCTACTGTTGGATCAAGCTTAAATTCTCTATCAATTACCTTTTCTCGATAATCCTGTAATGCCTTTTTATCTATTTCTGCTAAATTATCTTCATTATAAATTAGAACAACTTTGCATTTTAACTCCTGGGCTAAATACTCAACAAACCCAAGTATTTCATCTAGTGGTAGTTTAGATTTTCTTTCAAGGTCATCAATACATATAATTGAATTTTCTCTAACGTTTAAATTAAAAAGTATCTCAAGTGCTAAATCACCAGCGATAGACATTAATGATCCTGTTATTGGAATTGAGAATTTTTCTGATAATTTTAAGTCTAGTTTTGGAGTTTTCTCTAATTTTTGCGAAATACGCTTGAACCACTCAAAAATATTAAATATAAATTTATTAATAGATTTATTAGCAGAACTAACAATTGACTCAGTTTTTCCTTGAGAAGATTGATTATTAGCTATTAACCTTGCTTTTAATTGTTCAATTGAAGAAATACCAAAAACAGAAGCATACAAATAATAGTTTTTGTGATGTTCCTCTAAAAAAGTTTGTACTAGATGGGTTTTTCCAATACCCCATTTTCCGTTAACAGCTAAAACCCTATAATTTTCATTCTCAAAAAATCTCTTGAGAATACTTTTAGCTTCTTCTCTATTAACTCCAGCATTTGCTTGATTTGTGCTTTCAGTCATAACCGCCTCTCACTCCCAATTATTACAGTATAAATTGTGCTAACACTTAAATTAGCCTAATCTTGTCATTTATGGCCAAGGGCGGGCAAGATGCCCACCCCACAAGAGAGGATGTGTAATTATTGAGGTTATTCTTAACTTTGCCAAAAATAAGGGTAATCTTCTGGAATTGTTGACAGACCTGCTTCTACAGGATTTTGTCTGATATATTGCCAATATGCTTGAAACTCATCTTCATTTCTGACAATTCTGTCATATCGCTCATCTTGCCAAACAGTTCCTATATGTTTCATCACCTTGGGAATTTGTTTAGCACTATAACTTTTGATACTATTCATAATACTACTGAGTGGCCAATACTCATTTTCAGACTTTAGTAAAGGCTGCATCAGTAGATGGACATGATCTCTCATCACAACAAAAACAAATATCTTATATCTTTTATTATTAAAAAATAGACAAGAATTAAAAACTACCCTCCTAGCCTCTGGAGTAAGTTCTAACTTTTCCCAAGTATTAAAAGTAATAAAATAAGTTGATCCATCCAACTCCCAATGAGGTAATGTCCTCTGGTAAATTTTTAACCTTGCTTCTTCCATAACTATATTGATAGTTCTTTATTGTTCTATGTTTATTGTGGGGTGGGCATCTTGCCCGCCCATAATCCATATTTCCCATTCTCCAAACAGAAAATTCCATTTGTATATTTCTTGTAATTGATATAACTTTTGTGGTGTGGGCATCTTGCCCGCCCATAAAAAAACCCCCCACCTTGCGGTAGGGGATTTTTTTGTTACTTACCTAAAACTAGCAGTTAGGATCAACCGAACTTACCAGCAGTAGAAGCAATGAGGAACGCTGCGTAGGTTACGAAGTAGCCAACGGTGAAGTGAGCTAGACCAACCAAACGAGCTTGAACGATGGAGAGAGCAACAGGCTTGTCTTTCCAACGAACCAGGTTCGCTAGAGGAGTACGTTCATGTGCCCAAACCAAGGTTTCGATCAACTCTTGCCAGTAACCGCGCCAAGAGATGAGGAACATGAAACCAGTAGCCCAAACTAGGTGTCCGAAGAGGAACATCCAAGCCCAGACAGACAGGTTGTTCATGCCGTAGGGGTTGTAACCGTTGATTAACTGAGCAGAGTTAGCCCAGAGGTAATCACGGAACCAGCCCATCAGGTAAGTGGAGTTTTCGTTGAACTGAGCAACGTTACCTTGCCAAATACCCAGGTGTTTCCAGTGCCAGTAGAAGGTTAACCAACCTACTGTGTTCAATGCCCAGAACAGAGCCAGGTAGAAAGCGTCCCAAGCGGAGATATCGCAAGTACCGCCACGACCAGGACCGTCGCAGGGGAAGGCATAGCCGAAGTCCTTTTTATCGGGCATCAGCTTAGAACCACGAGCATCCAAAGCACCTTTGACTAGGATGAGGGTGGTGGTGTGTAGACCTAGAGCGATCGCATGGTGTACCAAGAAGTCGCCAGGGCCAATTGTTAAGAAGAGGGAGTTGGTGCCAGAGTTAATAGCATCCAACCAGCCAGACAACCAAACGTTAGCGTAGTTGGGGTAGGCGGTGTAAGCTACGCTGTCGGGGTTAGACAACAAGGTGTCTAAGCCGTAGAGTACCTTACCGTGAGCAGCTTGAATGAACTGAGCGAATACAGGTTCAATCAAGATTTGCTTTTCAGGAGTACCGAAAGCAACTACTACGTCGTTGTGAACGTACAAGCCTAAGGTGTGGAAGCCTAAGAAGAGAGATACCCAGCTGAGGTGAGAAATCAATGCTTCTTTGTGCTGTAGCATCCGGTCGAGTACGTTGCCCTTGTTTTGTTCAGGGTCGTAGTCACGAACTAGGAAGATAGCGCCGTGAGCGAAAGCACCAACCATCAAGAAGATGGCGATGTATTGGTGGTGGGTGTACAACGCTGCCTGTGTAGTGTAATCCTTAGCGATGAACGCATAGGATGGCAGGGAGTACATGTGCTGTGCTACCAAGGAGGTAACAACACCTAAGCAAGCCAAGTGCCAACCTAGTTGGAAGTGCAGAGAGTTGTTGTAGGTGTCATAAATGCCTTGGTGAGGCAGGTTGAAGGGGCCTTCAACGGGTTTGCCAAAGAAAGTTTTGGCATTCATCATTTCTTTGATGCTGTGACCGATACCGAAGTTGGTACGGTACATGTGACCAGCAACAATGAAGAGTACAGCGATCGCTAGGTGGTGGTGAGCGATGTCAGTCAACCACAGAGCTTCTGTTTGAGGATGGAAGCCGCCCAAGAAGGTGAGAATAGCTGTACCAGCACCTTGGGATGTACCGAAGATGTGACCAGCGGTATCAGGGTTCTGAGCGTAAACGTTCCAGTTACCAGTGAAGAAGGGGGTTAAACCTGCTGGGTGGGGCGCGGTGGTTAAGAAGTTATCCCAACCTACGTGCTGTCCGCGAGCTTCGGGGATAGCAACGTGGATCAAGTGACCTGCCCAAGCTAGAGAGCTAACACCGAACAAACCAGCTAAGTGGTGGTTCAGGCGGGATTCAGCACTCTTGAACCAAGCAAGACTGGGGCGGAATTTGGGTTGTAAGTGCAACCAGCCAGCGAACAATAACAGAGCGGCGAATAGGAGTAGACCTAAGGAACCGATGTAAAGTTCTTGGTTTGTCCGCATCCCAATGGTGTACCACCAGTGGTAAACACCAGAGTAAGCAATGTTTACAGGATTACTTGCACCAGCTTGGGTAAACGCTTCGATTGCTGGTTTACCGAAGTGGGGGTCCCAAATCGCATGGGCGATAGGACGGACATGGAGGGGATCTTTAATCCACTGTTCAAAGTTACCTTGCCAGGCTACGTGGAACAGGAGGCTGGATGCCCACAGGAAGATAATTGCCAAGTGACCGAAGTGGGTGGCGAAAATCTTTTGGTAAAGACTTTCTTCCGTCATGCCATCGTGGCTTTCAAAATCATTGCCTGTAGCGATCGCATACCAAATCCGACGAGTAGTCGGGTCCTGTGCGAGATCCTGGCTAAATTTTGGAAATTTTGTTGCCATAGGTTTGATGATTCCTCTGACCTTTAGCCATCAGCTATCAGCGAAAATTTTAGATTTTGGATTTTGGATTTTTGCGTCCATCCAAAATCCAAAACTCAGCTGAATTGTTACCCTACTGAAAGAATATGTGCGTGGAAGAATGCCCAGGTTGTGGCAATTCCGCCTAATAGGTAGTGAGCTACACCTACAGCCCGACCTTGAGTAATACTTAAAGCGCGAGGCTGAATTGCTGGTGCTACTTTCAGTTTATTATGTGCCCAAACGATGGACTCAATCAGTTCTTGCCAGTAGCCGCGACCACTGAACAGGAACATCAAGCTGAATGCCCATACGAAGTGAGCGCCTAAGAACATGAGTCCGTAAGCAGACAGCGCACTTCCGTAGGAGTTGATTACTTGTGAAGCTTGCGCCCACAGGAAGTCACGCAACCAGCCGTTGATGGTAATTGCGCTTTGAGCGAAGTTACCACCAGTGATGTGAGATACCACACCATCTGCATCTACTGTACCCCAGACATCAGACTGCATTTTCCAGCTGAAGTGGAAAATTACAATTGACAGAGAGTTGTACATCCAGAACAGACCTAAGAATACATGGTCCCAACCAGAAACTTGGCAGGTACCACCACGGCCTGGACCGTCGCAGGGGAAGCGGAAGCCCAAGTTAGCTTTGTCTGGAATCAGACGAGAACTACGGGCAAACAGTACACCTTTCAGCAGGATGAGAACGGTGACGTGAATGGTGAAGGCGTGGATATGGTGAATCAGGAAGTCAGCTGTACCTAAAGGAATAGCTGCTGCTGCCACTTTTCCGCCTACAGCCAGAACACCGCCGCCAAATACGTAGCTAACGGGTTCTAAAGCGTTGGGGGCTGTGCCACCGGGAGCCAGTGTGTGCAGGTTTTGTACCCATTGAGCAAACACTGGTTGCAATTGAATCGCAGTATCAGAGAACATGTCTTGGGGACGGCCCAAGGCACGCATGGTGTCGTTGTGGATGTATAGTCCGAAGCTGTGGAAGCCAAGGAAAATACTAACCCAGTTCAGGTGAGAAATAATAGCATCACGATGGCGGATGACGCGATCCAACACGTTGTTTTGGTTAACGACGGGATCATAATCACGCACCATGAAGATTGCTGCGTGAGCAGCACCACCCACAATTAAGAATCCACCGATCCAAATATGGTGAGTGAAGATACACAACTGAGTAGCGTAATCAGTTGCCAAATAGGGGTATGGAGGCATCGCGTACATGTGGTGCGCGATGATGATGGTCAAGGAACCCAAGAAGGCCAGGTTAGTAGCCAATTGAGCGTGCCAAGATGTGGTCAGGTTTTCGTAGAGACCTTTGTGACCTTCACCGGTGAATGGGCCCTTGTGGTTTTCGAGAATTTCCTTGATGCTGTGACCAATACCCCAGTTAGTACGGTATTGGTGACCGGCGATGATGAACAGAACAGCGATCGCTAGGTGGTGGTGAGAAATATCAGTCAACCACAGACCGCCTGTTACTGGGTTTAAACCGCCTTTGAAGGTCAGGAAGTCAGCATATTGTCCCCAGTTCAAGGTGAAGAAAGGAGTCAAACCGTTAGCAAAGCTGGGATATAGCTCTGTTAACAAGTCCTTATTCAAGATGAACTCATGGGGCAAGGGGATGTCCTTAATCGCAACACCTGCATCCAGCAACTTGTTGATTGGTGCAGATACGTGGATTAAGTGACCAGCCCATCCCAAAGAACCGCAACCTAGCAATACTTGCAGGTGGTGATTCAACATCGACTCCACATTCTGGAACCACTCCAGTTTGGGAGCGCGTTTGTGGTAATGGAACCAACCAGCGAATAGGAATAAGCCTGCTAATACCAAGCCACCAATCGCAGTGCAATAAAGTTGGAAGGAGTTGGTAATACCCCAGCCACGCCATACTTGGAACAAGCCAGAGGTGATTTGAATGCCGTGGAAGCCACCACCAACATCACCATTTAAAATGTCTTGTCCTACGATTGGCCAAACTACTTGAGCACTAGGTTTAACGTTTAAAGGATCGCTTAACCAAGCCTCGTAGTTGGAGAACTTAGCGCCATGGAATATCATCCCGCTTAACCAGATAGACACTACAGCCAGGTGGCCAAAGTGCGCGGCGAAGATTTTACGGGAGATATCTTCTAAATCGCTTGTATGTGTATCGAAATCGTGGGCGAGGGCGTGCAGGTTCCAAATCCAGGTTGTGGTTTTTGGACCTCTAGCTAAGGTTCTGTCGAAATGTCCTGGCTGTGCCCAACGCTCAAAGGAGGTGGGAACTGGATCATTGTCAACAATCACTCTTGCCTTTTTTTCCTCTCGCTCCGGAGGACTGATTGTCATTCGACCTCCTCTCTTAATCAGGAATGAGGAATCATGATTACCATACAGTTAATCTTGCTCCGCGTCTCTAGGTATTTTTTAGAGTCTGGGGAAAGAGACTGTTTGGATAGTTGTTTCTGTTGAATTATAGAGTCTGTACTTGTACTTTGTTGGAGACATTTTAACAATAATTCAAAATCCCCAAATTTGTTGTCTAATCTGCCTTTTAACTTGAAAGCAATTGCAAAAAAGTCAATAGATTCTTCATTTAATTTACAAAGAATAACAATTCGTAAAATTTATGGTCATGAACTAGATATTCGTGACTAGTTACTTTTTTACAAAGGAGAACCTTAGGTTTGTAGTCCTTAATGCGGGGAATAAGTGACTTTTTGTCAAGTCTTTAGCTAAAAAATTTACCTGTCCCATTCTCAATGAAAATTTCTCATTTGGGCTATGGTTCGTCAGCTAATGTTTAAGCCACAATATTCTTTCAGTTATCAGAAAGTTGACTTAAATCTAGACAGGGTGGAAAGCATGGCCTCTGAGCGCAAAACAGCTTTCGAGAAACTTCTCAGTGGAGGTTTCCCGCTTTTGAAATGGGTAATGACGTTTTTGCTGGTCTTGAGTTTAAGTAGTTGTGTCGACAAGCCGGGAAGCCAAGAATTAATATTTAGTAATCAAGTAACAGCACCCCAAAACTCTCAAATTGCTGGTAATTTTTCGGAAACAGCACCCCCAGAAGTTATTCAAGAACTTCGTTCTTTCTTAGAGTCTTATCAGCCACAAGTAACAATAGTTACACCTCATCATGATGAAATTATCCAAGATAATACTGTAGCGATAAGGTTAAAAGTTCAAGACTTACCTCTCTATAAGGATTTCCAATGGCAATTAGGCTCTTATCTACACGTAATGTTAGATAATGAGCCATTTAAAAATGTATATGATGTTAATGAAGAATTAACAATATCAGACTTAACACCTGGTACACATACTATACGTGTCTTCGCTGTTCGTCCTTGGCATGAAAGCTTTAAAAATGAGGGTGCTTATGCCCAAAGCACATTTCACATTTTTACTCAAACGGATGACAACCACCCTGATAGCACTTTACCTTTACTGACCTACAGTCGCCCTCAGGAAAGTTACGGTGCAGAACCCATTCTGTTAGATTTTTACTTAACTAATGCACCTTTACATATAAAATCGCCAAATCAGGCAGGGGATCAATTTAGTGATTGGCGGATTCGTTGCACAATTAATGGTGAAAACTTTGTTTTAGACCGTTGGCAACCCATTTATCTTAAAGGCTTTAAACCTGGTAAAAACTGGGTAAAACTGGAGTTTCTTGACAATCAAGGTATCCCTGTCAAAAATGCCTTTAATACAACAGTCAGATTAATAACTTACAATCCGCAAGGGAAAGATACCCTATCAAAAATTGTCAGAGGAGAACTAACTGTTGATCAAGTCAGAGGTATTGTAGACCCAGATTACAGAACCCAGACTCCTCCTGTAGAATCTTTACCTACAATTGAAGAAAAGCCAATTCCAAAAACGGAAGTTCCACAATTACCTGAAAAAGAAGCTACTGAACCTCTAACCCCGTCACCAACTCCAGAGGTAGAGATAGAACCTACCCCATCACCTACTCCAGAAGTAGAGATAGAACCTACCCCATCACCTACTCCAGAGGTAGAGATAGAACCTACTCCCTCACCTACTCCAGAAGTAGAGGTAGAACCCACTCCCTCACCTACTCCAGAAGTAGAGGTAGAACCTACTCCATTACGTACTCCAGAGGTGGAACAGAAGAAAACAGGATTAACGGAATTGAAAGAATTAGGAAGATACTTTCAACATCGTAGCGCTTTCAAGAAATGACTAAATTCTTGTGTCTGGTTGTGATTAAGTAAAGATAGTTAACTGTAGTTGTTGAGATAGAGTTTCCATAAATGCTAGTCCAGCTACAGGATTACCCACACTATCTAATGCAGGACTATAACAGGCGATCGCTCCTTGATTTGGTGCGATCGCTACTAATCCACCACCTATCCCTGATTTCATTGGTAAACCAACTTTGACTGCAAATTCAGCAGAAGCCTCATATAACCCACAAGTCAACATCACAGCATTAACAATTCTTCGATGCTGAGAACTGATTGCATCGCTTTCACAAGCTAGTAATTTTCCCAGTTTCGCTAAGTCCTTCACTTTTCCTACTAGACAACATATTTGCTCATATGTATCAATAGATAGATGCACATCATTAATGCGTCCAACTTGATGTAGATAATGAGCGATCGCCTGATTTTTATTAGAAGTATTACAGCGAACCGAATCTAGTATATATGCGTCTAATCGTAGTTCGGAGCCAGATAAATTATTTAACCATGTATAGAAAAGGCTAGAGCGAGAATACCCATCTTCTCCAGGAAATTTATCAGCTAGGGTAATAGCACCACTATTAATCATTGGGTTACGAGGGTATCCACCATCACTAACTAGCTGTTCCAAAGAATTAAAAGGTGCTGCTGACGGTTCCACTCCAACCCATCGCAACACTTTTTCTGTTCCAAAATGCTCCAATAGATAAAGTAATGCAAATGGCTTAATGGTACTCATCAAGGGAAATATACAACCTGTATCTCCTGCACTGTAAGTTTTTTCACCTTGACAGCAGATATATACTCCAAATAAGCGAGGATTCACCATAGCTAAAGGTGGAATCCTATCTAGAACATTTCCTGTTACAGATTGAATTTTCGCCTCTTGTACCCAGCGTTGTAAATGCTCCGCATTTAATGTTTTTAATCTCGCCAATACCAATATAATTGCGTTATGAAGTATAAATTTATTAGTATTTTAGCATGAAAATACTTAATTTTGATATTGATGATCACTAGTTTCGCAAAATAATCTTTGTCGCAATACAGTCATTTTAATGTCCCCAGTTTAATAGATTCAACCTCAACAACATTTTCTATTTTTGAGGCATTTTAATTAAATATTCGAGATAATTCCTCTTTTTATGTATTCACAAAAAGACATTTGTAAAATAAATTACTTATATTGCGTATTTGCACTATATTTCATCACGTCAAAATCTTATACTCTTTTAACTAAGGCAATTATTCAGGTCAATTGCACTGAAACCTAAGAATTAACATTCATTGATACTGATATGAACCACCTATTTATACCATTAGACTCAGATAATGATGTTTTACTTATTGGCAAAGATACATTTATCATCAGTAGATTAAAGGAAATATTAAAGCGGCAAATTAAAGATAAGTTAAACCAGCAAATATATAATGCTGAAAATCAAAGCCAAGGAATCATGGCTAATACTTTAGGTATCTTTTCTGTTGGAGAGACTTATTTATACACAAAAGAATTCCGGTTTGAAACCATCAATTCTTGTCAATTATTAAAGGTAGGTAGCCAAGGTTGGCAAAAAGGCCAACTAAAAATTACAATTTGTATTGTATTTGCTCAAGAACACATTGAAGAAATTCAATTAGAATTTGCTCCTGATCAAGGTGAGATAAATAATCATATATCACCACCCATGGTAAATTTACACCCTATATATTCTAGGTAATAACATCTCTCAAAATTTCATTTTTGTAATCATTGAAGATTTTTGAACTCAGGGTAAATATCTTTATTAACGTCATTTCTGGATAAGCTGAAACTCTTATTCTTGTCTAGACTAGAAAGCCTGTTCTTTCGTTGATTGACTTCAAAAATATCCTTAAACTAAACTCAGTTTTTATTAAATAAATCAGGACTTACCCAGAAATTACCTAACTCAAATACCTTTACTTACGCATAATTAGTGATGTTGACGATTCAGAATTCATCGGAATTTTCATAACCGTCAAACGTTGTTAAAGGCTGCTGGATAAATAACTTTACCTCTATGATGTTTGCTATAACCTGATAGAGGTTTAACCATAAACACATCTTCTGGTACTGGAAAGGGAGATGCAATTTCATAGTTCACAGATGGCTCAAAGCCAAATCGATTATAACCCACCTTCCGCCCCCTAACTGTCACAGAGGGAAATTACGGAGAGAAAACATCTAATTGAGAATAAAAACAGACATATTGAGTGTAAAAAGACATTTGAATAACAGT